>CBFGUR010000029.1:0-87446 GCA_965652275.1 uncultured Polyangiaceae bacterium
CCATCTCCGTCGCCATCGCCGTCGCTATCGCCGTCGCCGTCGCCATCGCCGTCGCCGTCGCCATCGCCGTCGCCCACCTCTCCGTCACCGTCGCCGCCTGCCGGGCCGCCGCATGAAGCGCCGAGCAACACCGCCACCGTGACCAACACGGATCCTTTTTTCCACTCTCTGCATGACATCGTAGCAATGTATCAGCGCGGTCTTGTGCCGAAAACCACGACACTTTGACTAGGTGCATGTTCTTCGCCTCCCTCTTGCGATGCCAGTCGGGCAGCGATCCGGCCTAACTCTTTCCGTTTTGATCGAGGAAGTAGTTGAACTCGCTGGAATCCTCCTGGTGCAGGACTTCCCAGGCGTGGGCCGCAGTTCGAGAATTGAACAGCTGTTCACGCACGTTCGGATTCGTTCCGATGGCGCGCGCGAGCGCGGCCAGCACCTCGAGATGATGCGCTCTCTCCGAAGGCGGTGTCGCGAGCAGCACGACGCATCGCACCGGGAGCCCGTCGGGAGTCTCGAAGGGAAGCGGCTTCTTGCTGATCGCCATGACTCCCAGGATGCTGTCGCCCTCGGCAAGTTCTGCGTGGGGAATCATGAGACCCCCGCCAAGACACGTGCTCACCTCCCTTTCCCGGGCCATCACCGATTCGAATAGGTCCTTGCTTTTCGTGTTCAGCTGGTGTGTTCGAACGAGCTGCTCGACGAGCTGTTTGATCGCTTCGTCTTTCGTTTTGGCTTCGAGGCCGATGGTGATGTCGGCTTCCTGGAGGAAGTCCAGGAGTCGTGGCGCCGCCTGGCCGAGCTCGCCGGACCGCGAGAGCGCCCAACGTGTACCGATAGGACCGAGCACTTCGCTCAACGTCACCACACTCAAGCCCACCGCTAGGATTGTGTCACGGACGCTTTCGAAGAGCGGGTCTGCTTGAATCAACAGCATCAAACCGACGGCGATGCTGGCGTGGGGCAGCATCGCCATCCCCATGTTCTTGCTCATGCGCTTCGGGGCACCCGCTAGGGAGAGCGCCACCGTCACGCCGCCCACCTTCGCCAGGCTGCGGGCGATGAAGACGACGATCGCCAGAACGCCCGCTGCCGCGAGATGGTGGAACTCGAGGTGCACCCCGGCAATCGTGAAGAACACGGCGTAGATCGCGGGCTGAAACGCCGAGAAGGACGCCATCGTGTCCTGCCGATTCGTTCGGGGACCGTTGGCTAGACTGACTCCCAAGAACAAGCACGCGAGGATGGACGAAACCCCTGCAAGATGCGCCATGCCCCACGCGAATAGGACCGCGAGGAGCGCACCCGTCGCCTGCTGGGAAGCACCTACCAAGTGTCGCGCCGAGACCAGATAGCCGATGCCGATGACGACCCCGATCAAGGCGGCCATGGCGAGGTTCAATACAGGCGCCAGCAGCACCTGACTGGTCGGCAGGCCTTCGACACTCAGCGCCGCTTGCCCCGCCGAGTGAGCGAGTTCGAAACCAACGATGCAGGCGACGTCACTCAGTGCGACGGCCGCGACCAAGGTCTTGACGAACGTGCCTTCGGAACGCGTTTCGTTGACCACGGAAAGAACCGTCCCAGGTGATGTCTCGATGGCGATCGTTGCCAGGATGAGCGCGAGCGGCCAGGGCACCTTTCCTATGTAGAAGGCCGCCAGAAACACGACCGAAGCCGTCGTGATGGCATCGAAACCCACCACGAATCCCAGACGTTTGCCTGCGTTCCGGAGCCTGCGAAAGTTCAAGTGTGTCCCGGCGCTCACGCTAATGAGCGCCAGAGCGAATTCGGTGAGTCCCCGAAAGTTGCTGGGCAACGAGTGAGGAAACAGCCCGACCACCGCGGGTCCGAGCAGCACACCGACTGCGATCTGCCCCGTGACGCTGGGCAATCGTACTTTTTTCGCAAGCGACCCAGCGATCAAGCCGAAGACCAAAACCAGTGCCAGGGCGAGGACGGGCCTCTCGCTGTCGATCATCTCCTGTCAGTTTGGTGAAAGACCTCGGGACGGTAAAGCAGCGACCTCTGACGGGAGGATTCGTGGAACTTCTGACTAGCTTTTCCCGCGCATGTCAGGGCATCGTCTATCGACGTTCCGCCGGAGCAGCCCGCGCTTGCCCGTTGGCCGAATGCGGATGCATCCTTTCGTCTACCATGAATCAGGACATCGACGCCTATCTCGCAGAAGGCTGCGGCCGTTGTAAGCACTATCAGACGCCTCAGTGTAAGGTGCACGCGTGGAACGAAGTTCTGGTCGAGCTTCGCCAAGTGCTTCTTTCCTGCGATCTGCAGGAGGAGCGCAAGTGGAGCGTCCCTTGCTACACTCACGCGGGCAAGAACATCGTCATCATGGCGGCCTTCAAAGACTACGCGTGTCTCTCGTTCTTCAAGGGGGCCCTGCTCGAGGACCCCAAAAGTCTTCTCGTTCGTCCGACCGAGAACATGCAAGCCGGACGACAGCTCCGCTTCACGAAGAAGAGCGAGGTTACCAAAGCGAAGTCAGCCATTCGGGCCTTCGTTCGTGAAGCGATCCAGGTGGCCATGGACGGGAAGAAAGTCGAAAAGAAGAGGACGGAGGACTTCGATGTTCCGGGCGAACTCACCACCGCTTTCGCAAAGGATCCCAAATTCGAGAAGGCGTTTTCAGCTCTCACCCCCGGTCGTCAGCGAGGCTACCTGATTCATTTCGCGGGAGCGAAGCAGTCGGCGACCCGAGCCGCCCGTATAGAAAAGCACAAGAAGCGGATATTCGACGGGCTCGGTCTTCACGATCGTTGAGGGCACCCCAGCTTCTCGCAGTCGAGCCGCAGATCGACCCGGGGCAAGTTCACCGTCGTGGCTCGAGTGGGCCAGGGGGATTCCGCCCTTGCTCCGTGTCTATCCTAGCCCGAAGATGAAGCCATCCATGCTCAAGCCAGGCAGTTACGTCAAAGATCTACTTCAAGCCGAACCTACGAGCGGAGTCATTGCCCACGGCTGGGTCAAGACGCGCCGCGACAGCAAGGCGGTGCACTTCGTGCAGCTCAACGATGGAAGCAGTTTCCGCGACCTGCAGATCGTCATCGAAGAGGGCATCATGGACGAGCCGGAACTCCACCGACTCACGACCGGCGCGAGCGTGCGAGTGGCGGGCGACTTGGTGCAAAGTCCAGCAAAGGGACAATCGGTGGAGCTTCACGCTCGCTCCATCGAGATCCTGGGCGACGCCGACCCCAAGGAATACCCGCTGCAGAAGAAGGGTCACACCTTCGAGTTCTTGCGCGACATCGCTCATCTGCGCCCACGTTCGAACACCTTTGGCGCCGTGTTTCGAGTGCGCAATGTGCTCACCCGCGCGATTCACCAGTTCTTTCAAGAGCGGGGCTTCGTTCACGTTCACACACCCATCATCACGGCGTCAGACTGCGAAGGCGCGGGCGCGATGTTCGCAGTCAGTACTCTCGATCCGACTGATCCGCCCAAGAAAGACGGCGCCGTCGACTACAGCCAGGACTTCTTCGGTGAGCCGGCATACCTCACTGTGAGTGGGCAACTGGAAGGCGAAACCTTCGCCCAGGCTTTTTCCAACATCTACACCTTCGGTCCCACTTTCCGCGCCGAAAACTCCAACACTCCACGGCATTTGGCCGAGTTTTGGATGGTCGAACCGGAGATGGCCTTTTGCGATCTGGCCGGCGACATGGAGCTTGCCGAAGACTTTCTCAAGTACATCATCGATGTCGTGCTCCACGAGTGCGAAGACGACATGAAATTCTTCAACGATCGCATTGACAAAACGGTGCTTTCGACGCTCGAACACGTCAGCCGGTCGAGTTTCGCGCACGTCCCCTACACCGACGCCGTTTCGCTACTCGAAAAGGCGGGGCGCTCCTGGGAATATCCAGTCAGCTGGGGCGTCGACCTACAAAGCGAACACGAACGCTACCTGACGGAAGAGTATTTCAAGAAGCCCGTGATCGTCACCGACTACCCGCGCAGCATCAAGCCGTTTTACATGAGGGTGAACGACGACGGTCGCACCGTGCGCGCCATGGATGTACTCGCGCCACGTATCGGCGAGATCATTGGTGGGAGCCAGCGGGAAGATCGCCTCGACGTCCTCGTCGAGCGCATGAAGGAGCAGGAGTTACCCGAGGAGGCCTATTCCTGGTACCTCGATCTACGTCGCTTCGGTTCCGTCCCTCATGCTGGATTCGGTTTGGGCCTGGAGCGAATGCTCCTCTACATCACCGGCATGAAGAACATCCGCGACGTCATCCCGTTTCCTCGCACGCCGGGCCACGCCAAGTTCTGAGTCTCAGGGACTCGGGCCCTGGTAGCGACCACTGAAAATCGCAAAGCCCGTCTCCACGTCGTGCACGAAGAAGAGGAAAGGACGATCGATGTGGAAGTGCTCCTCGGGAGGATCCGGTGCGGAATCCCCGTCCCCGAAGACGACCGTCGCGGCGGCCGCCTTGATCCCCTTCTCATCCATTTCGACGGCCGCCCCATGGAAGATTTGTCTCAGTCCCCCGATTGGGTCGCAGCTGATCCCGAGTGGCTCGAGATAGTCGATGGTGGTCGCAGGAATGTCGACGAGAGGCATCTCGAAGTCGATGTAGCGCGTGTCGGCTGATGCCTGCGCTTCCGTGAGTTCCTCGGCCGTCAAGCTTGCCGAAAACTCGTCGAGGGTCCCAGTGAACGAGTCGCTGGGAACGACGAAGAAGACGGAGAGTTTGCGTCCTAAAAGCGGCAGTTCGATCGTCGTGAACGTGTCGGCCTCGTACATGCGATGGTTCACTCCGTAGGCGCGGAGGCCGTCGATCTCCTGAACGAGCCCCCCGCCCACCGCAAAGTCGACCTTGCCCTTGTTCATGGGGCTGGCCCACGGAGCTGCAAGGTAGGTGACGTTCACGTTCGCAGTGAAGGTGAAGCGGTCGGGGTAACCTGGTGGCAGAAAGTCGACCAGAAGTCCCTGTGAGTCTTCCTCGATGAGACAATTCATCAGCTGACGCACGGGTTCGCCAAAGGTTTCGACCGCGTTTGGCGTAGCCCCGTAGATGCTCTGAAGTTCGCTCGGTTCGGGGAGTTCCGTCTCCTGGATGGCCCAGATGGAATTGGTCACGTTCAATTTGAGACCATCGTGGTCTTCGGACTCCTCGATCGCGCGGGATGTGAGCTCTCGAAGGCCAGCCCCGATCGAGTTGTGAAGGTCCATGCCCGTTTCGGGAAACTCGAGGACACGTTCGATCTCCGGCGCGCAGTCACTCGCCTTGTAGTGCTCCCAGGCCATCGTCAGCGCCGTGTAGAGTGACGTCGAAGAATGGGCTAGATTGGGGTGATCCGCCGAGGGAACGGAATCGAGCATCTTCAAGGCGACGTTCCAAGTTTGTAGTCCGACAGCGGAGATCCGTTCCGGCGTCGAGTCGGCGCTGGCCTCGACACGCTCCCCTTGGATCCAGCCTGCTTCTTCGGCGTACTGGTCGCAGGGCCCGGCCTCGGCTCCACCGGTCTCGTTCCCGCCCCCCTCGGGATCGCCAGAGTTGCTCGAATCGCTGCACGCCATCGTGCGCAGGCTCGCGAGCATTCCGAGAGCCAAGAAAACGTGATTCTTCTTCATGATGCTGAATCTACAGCAAACCATGTGCCACCGGGATTTTCCCCAATTTCTCGGCGTTACCGGCAGGAGTACTCCGGCGCCCGCGCCCTAGTGGCCCAATTCGGCACACCCCTGGAGGGCGTCGCGTCACGACGACCCGTCACGCCGGTCGTCGCTCGAGGCGCTCTTTTCGTCGACGCCGGAGAGCGAAGAAGCTGGCGCCGACGAGCATCCAGTGAATCCAGCCGGGCTTGCGAATGGGATGCGCGACTTTCGACGACATGGCGCAGGAGGACGCAGTAGTCGACGAAGCGTTCGACGAACTACCCTCCGCATTCGACCCACCCCCGGCGGCGGGGGGAGGAGCCGAGAGTCCGCCACCGCCTACGCCTGCGCCAGCGAGGGAGTCCTCGCCCCGACATGCACCAGCGATGCAAACGAGGCCGTCCGGACAGATATCGCCTTCGTCCAGCTCACCATCACAATCGTCGTCGATGAAGTTGCAGACCTCGGCCGACGGCTGACCTGGAGTGCACTCTTCCAGCGTGCATCCGCGACTCTCCCGCTGGCAGGCTCCTTCGCCGCAATAGGGGCGCACTCGTTCATCGACTTCGCCGTCGCAGTCTTCGTCGACGCGCCCATCACAAACCTCTTCGGCCCCCGGATGCGCTTGTGCAGAGTTCGGATCGCAGTCCCATCGTCGGTCCCCATAGCCGGGGTAGGGCAGACAGCCGATCACGGAATCACCGGACTCCCATTCCTCGTAGGAGTAATATCCGTCGCCGTCCGCATCCGGGAAGAGTTCGACGGGTGTGGCATCTTCGTCGACCTCGCCGTTGCAGTTGTCGTCGACGCTGTTACAGAGCTCGACGGCACTCGGGTTCTCCGTAGGGTCGTTGTCGTTGCAGTCGTCAGGTGCCGCGGCGAACCCTTCCGGCGGCATCCCCATGCACGCGGTTACGATCGGCTCCGCGCGCCCGTGTCCGTCGCGATCCATGTCAGCATAGAATGTTTGCGGTTCACATCCGTACACGAGTCCCAGAGCAACGTGGTGCTCCTCGTCACCCGAGTCATCGTCGTTGCCGTTCGCGGCTACGGCCCAGATCCCGAACTGAGTGGCTCCCGGTGTGGACGGGACGCGGTAGTTCAGTTCGAAGGTGACGTTGCCACCAGACATCGCCTTGGGGCCTGAGTGAGTGGCGCCGTTCGAGAGTTTCACGAGGCTCTCGCCGCTCGGCACCGACAGACCTTCGACGTCGTCCGTTTCGACGAACAGACCTGCGACGTTTGCATCCGGATCGGTGAGTACGATCTGCAGCTTGATCATTTCTCCGAGACCGGCGGTGGTTGGTGTGACGTTGAGGGTCGAGTTGCTCGTTTCTCCGTGGCAGCCTTCGCAGGTCCCGGCACCAAAGCCCCGCTTCCGGGCGGAGGCGGGGGTCGCGATGGAAATCAGAAGGAGTGCCCAGCCGGCTGCTGCGATCCACCGGGAGGGGCTCGGGGGGCCCGTGCGACGAAGCATTTCTGAGTTGTGACCCGAGCAGAGCCCGGAGGGTCAATCTTGCAATCGTGCGGGCCCCGGATGTCCGAAGTTATCGAGACATCACGGGATATTTTTTGCACCAAATTCCTTTCAGATTGAACATCAGCACAGCTTCGGGGGGACAGGAGTGTCCCCCGCGTCCGGCGCAAAATTTGTAGCTTCACGGGAAGCATTTCAATTGAAAGAAATTGATCAAGTCCAGGTGTGATTCGATCTGGGAAAGGGGGCTTGTTGACCGATTTTCTTGAACCTTTTGCCAAACGCCTCGCCACGGATGGACGCAACGACTTCTTCCCAGGATTTCTCGGGAGAAACCGCGCTTGGGTCTCGGCCCACTTCATGACCCCGCCGACCGCTCCCAGCGGATTCGGGGTCCCAGGAACCGCTCCAGATTGGAGAGTTTGGTAAAATGCTGAAGAAGACATCTCAGGTAAAAGAGCAACTCCGTCGGCGAACGAGGGCCCTCGGGACCACCGGTTCCGGGCTCGCGGCCGGCCTGGCAGCCGTCGCGCTCCTCACCGCGTGCGAGGGGACCCTAGGTCCCATGGACGGTGCGGGCGATGGCGACGTCAATAACCCCGTAGGCGACGGCGATGGCGTTGCGGGCGACGGCGATGGGTCCGGCTCAGGGGGCGGAGGTAGCATCTTCCAGCCACCCGACACCGACTACCAGTTCCAGCCTGGGGAGATCGACACCGAGATTGGCTACAAGGTCTTCCCAATCCCCGACTTCGATCTCGAGGGAGAGCCGGAGTATTCGCGGGCCATTCCGCTCACGAACGACCAGTGGGCAAACACGGTCCAATCGATATTGAAACTTCCCGAGCCCCCGAGTCAGGCCAACTCGTTCCTGAATCCGGTCGTCGGCTTCACCCTGTTCACGAACAACGAGCACGTTCTCACGGTGAACAACGAGATGCGTCAGGCCTACCAGATGGCCGCGGCCCAGATCGCCGAGGATCAGCTCGCGGACCCAGGTGCTCTTTCCCGCATCAATGCCGGGACGGACGCGGACAGCTTCATCCGCAACTTCGGTCGTCGTGCGTTCCGTCGGCCGCTGACCCCCGACGAAGTCGCAGGGTACACCGCCCTGTTCAATGTCGGAGCTGGCCTCTCAGGCGACCAATCCGAGTTCGAAAAGGGTGCCAACCTCGTCATCGAGGGTATGCTGCAGAGTCCGAATTTCCTCTATCGCACCGAACTCGAGCCCGATGGTGCGCCACTGACCGGCTTCGAGAAGCTCTCCAAGCTTTCGTTCTGGATCTTGGGAACGGCGCCTACGGACGCCCTCCTCGATCGCGCGGCTGCGGGCGAGTTCGACACCGAGGCAGGGGTTACTGCGGTAGTCGACGAGATGCTAGCGGACCCCCGCGCCTCGGACATGATTGCCGAGATCTACGCTCAGCTCTTCAAGTTCTCTCGTTATCGAGACGTCCTCAAGGAGGATCCCGCGTGGACCCCCGAGCTCAACGCCGAGCTCGAAGAAGCTTCGCGGCGGTTCTTCAAGCACATTTTCGAGAACGAGATGGGGCTCGAAGAGATCCTGACCTCGACTCAGGCTTTCGTCGGTCCGCTCCTCGCCCCATTTTACGGGGTGCCGGCGCCCGCGAGCATGACGCTTACCGACATCGGTCCCGAGCGTCCCGGATACTTCTCTCAGGTGCCGTACCTCATGTTGATGGGCAACGGCACTCATTCCGATGCCATCCACCGCGGCGTGTTTCTCACGTTCGAGGTCATGTGTGCTGATCTTCCCGATCCTCCCCCCGACATTCCTCCCGTGCCTCCACCCGATCCGACGCGCACCGATCGTGAGCTCATCGACAGCCACACGGGTATCGGAACCTGCGGTGAAGGTTGCCATGCTGGTTACATCAACGCTCTCGGTTTCGCTTTCGAGAACTTCGATGGCCTCGGGCGCGTGCGAGAGATGGACAACAACAAGCCCGTCGACACCAAAGCAGCGTACCCGTTCGGCGGCGACGGCGCTTCCGTCATGGTTGCTTACGACGGCGCGCCTGAGCTCATGCCTCTCATTGCCCAGGCCCAGGAAGCCCACGCGTGTTTGGCCAAGAGCCTCATGAGCTACGCCCTTTCGCGTGACGTGGTCTTCTCCGATCAGGAGCTCATCCTAGAGCTGACCGAGGTCAGCCGAGCGGACGGATCCCTGAAGCAAATCTTGCGAGAACTTGTGAAGAGCCCCGCGTTCCTTTCGCGGCCAGGAGCAATCTAATGACACTCAAGAAACGACATCAGATCAATCGACGTGCCTTCCTTCGGGGCGCCGGTGGTATCGCGATCGGCCTACCGTTCCTCGAGTCCCTCCCGGAGCGTTCCGCTTGGGCGCAGGATGCCGAACCGATCTTCAGCTTCTTCCTCATGATGCAAAACGGCGTCATTCAGTCGCAGTTCTGGCCCACCCAAACGGGGCCACTCTCGGCTGGGACGATGACCGGAACCACCATGGAGCCGCTCATCGACTACGCGGACAACCTCTTGATCATGAGGGGGCTGAGCGCGCCGGGCGGCAACCCAGGAGCCTGTGGTCACGCGCAGGGCTGCGTTCAAGCCATCACCGGTATCGCACCCGGCAGTACGGGCAACAGCTCGACGAGCGGCGGCCCCTCGGCGGACTGGATCATCTCCCAGCAGTTGAATCCCGCGAACGTCGACGGGCTCAACCTCTACTCAGGCGTCCAGAATGCATTCATCGGTGAGCGCCTCTCGTTCACCGCCGGGAATTCACCCGCCCGTCAGTCTCAGCTGAATCCCTACCAGACCTTCAGTCGTCTGGTCGGCGTAGGTTCCACCGACGACCCGATGGGCACCGGTGGCGGCGGGGGCGAGAATCCCCCGAGTACTGTCGACGAGCTACTTCTCCGCAAGAAGAGCGTCAACGATCAGGTCCTTGCCGAGTTCAACTACCTCGTGAACCTCCCTCAGGTGAGCGCTGCGGACAAGCAGAAGCTGCAGGATCACATGGCAGGTATCCGTCAGCTCGAGGAGAACCTCATGAGCACTGGCGGCACGATGAACGAGATCAACGACGGAACGGGAGAGTTCTACGGCTGCAACATCAGCCCGTCGACGATGACGGCGCTCGACGCCTTCCGAAACGGCGTGCAGTTCAACGCGAACTCCCACATGATCGAGGATCTCGTGGCTCTCCACGCAGAGACCGTCGCACTGACCTTTGCCTGCGGCGCGAACCGCACCGCAGCGCTCCAGTGGGGCAGCGGCACGGACGGGACCGTGTACTCGACTACGTCTCAGGGCGCCTACAACACGTTCCACAAGATCAGTCACCAGACGAACAGCGACGCAGAGAGCGGTAGCGACGCGTTTGCGGCGGCTGCCCACGCAGAGATCGACATCATCAGGTTCCGAACTTTCGCCAAGGTTCTCGAGTCATTCAAGAATTACGGCCTGTTCGACAAGTCGATCATCATGTGCACCAACTCCATCGACGATGGTCGTGGTCACACCTTCCGCGTGCTGCCCATCGTCTGTGCTGGTACGGCGGGAGGCTACTTCAAGAACGGCGAGTACCTGAACATCAGCGGCAAGCAGAACGCTCACCTGCTGCGATCCATCATCGCGGCGTCGGGAGGCGACCCGAACGGCTTTGGTGCTGGGAGCGGCCTGCTCACGGAAGCACACGCCTGAGCCGGCGAGAGACGGATAGCAGGAAAAGCCGGCTCCTTGGGGCCGGCTTTTTTGCGTCTGGTTCAGGCAAGCCGCCAGCATCCCAACGGCTCGGATCCGCCACTATGGTTTGGGTGCGATGGCGGAATTCGCTCCTGTCTGTCGGATTGGAAACGATTCTCCTTGGCGCGATTTCAATCTTGAACGCGCCGTTAGGGCATCTCCGTGAATTTCATCCTTTCGATGTCTGGCACGAAGGTTGCGTCAGCGAACCTCGCTCCCATCCTTTCATCGTCGGGTGACTCCCATGCTGACCAGAATTGCCCCGGAACTGCTTCGTCCGTCCGCCGCCCCAACTCTCAACCCTGGTCGACAGGTGAGGGGGGTGGTCCCCCGCTCGGTGTTTCAGCCGATTTTCAGCGTCGCACATCGCCAGATCGTGGGGCACGAAGCGCTCGTCCGGGGCTCCCGGGGGGCGAAGGACGTGGGCGCTCAGGAGACGCTGAGCGAGCTTGGTCGTGAGTCGCTGCCGCCCGAACTGGAGCGGTCCTTGTTCAAGCTTCATGTCGAAGAGTTCGTGAGGCAGCGCCGCCAGGGTTGGCTCTTTTTGAACGTCGACCCGAATGTCCTCCACGACCGAGAAGAGCTGGCGCGCGCCTACGGCAGCCGGCTTGCCGAGTCATCACTCCCTTCGCGTCGTGTCGTCATCGAGATCGTGGAGAAGCGCGCTCCGAGTGAGTGCGCCCTAGCGCAGGCCGTCGAGGCATTCCGCGACTTGGGGTGCTGGATTGCCATCGATGATTTCGGGGCCGGCGAGAGCAACTTCCAGCGGATCTGGCGCATCCGTCCCGAAATCGTGAAGCTGGATCGGGCGATGCTGACCGAGGCATCCCGCGACCCCGGCGTGCGCCGACTGATTCCTGGAATCGTCTCACTCTTGCACGAGGCGGGGTGCCTGGTGGTGCTCGAAGGCATCGAGACAGAGGAGCAGGCGCTTCTGGCACTCGAGAGCGACGTGGACTTCGTCCAGGGGTATCTCTTCAGTCGCCCATCTGCCGAGCTGCCCACCGATGACGACGTACAAGACACGTTCCGGCGCGTAGTCCACGCGTTTCGCAACGTTCAAATGGCAAGAGAATACGAGGCCGAGACTTTTCTTCGGTCGCATGTCCGCAGTTTCGAGGATGGCGCGCGCCTCTTGAGTACAACGGGAGACTTCAGCCGAGCGAGCCTGCACATGATTCGGCATCCTGGGGTACAGCGGGTCTTTCTTCTCGACAACAGAGGAGTCCAGGTCGGCAACAATCTGGAGAGGGACACGAGGGACGGGGACGACGTCATGGCGTTCGGACCTTTCGTGCAGTCCTCAGGGGCCGATTGGTTCCGGCGGCCCTACTTTCAGAGGGCTCTCGCTTCACCATTCACCGTCCAGGTGTCGCGCCGCTACCTGTCCCTGCGTGACGCGCGTCCGTGCGTTACCCTCAGCATGACGACGATTGTCGGAGGCGAACTTAGGGTGATCTGCGCGGACATCGATCCGCACGAAAGTGAAGTCTAGCTACTTGGTTCTTGCCCCCTGCTCTCGATGCACCATGCTAGCTTCACATGGGACGCTCGACCTCGACCTCGCGACGCTATGCCCTCAGCGTCCTACTTTCCATCGTCGCGCTCGCGTCTCCTGCCAGCGCCTCCACCGACATAGCCGTCAACAAGACCGGCCTCGTGAAGGCCAGCCCCGAGCACGTTCTCGCGGTACTCGCCTCGAACGACATCTGCGATGAAGGATGCAAGTACCACGGTCCCCACATTGCGCAGGAAGTGAAGCTTGCTCACCGCGCCGGGGCGAATGAGTTCTTCAAGTGGACACACGTCTCGGGGATCAAGACCGTGAAGTTCTTCAAGCACTTCAAGGTCACCCGCGGGGCGGTCTGGAAGATCGAGGTGCGCACCCTTCAAGAAAAGGCCGACGCGCGTCTCATCGAGGAACTCGAAAAGAAGTCGGGCAAGGAGCACGACCCTCTTTTCGAGCTATCGACAGCGACCTACACCCTGACCCCTCAAGGCGACATGCTGGAGGTCGAAATTCGCACCATGACGCGCATCGGTGGGCTCCTGCGAGTTCTCTCGGGAACGGTGAGAAAGGAAGCGCAGAAGAGCTTGGATTCGATGTTCGAGAACTTTTCCCGCTAGACCGTCCGCCCACCACGCACGAGGTTGGCGGACGGAAGTCGTCAGGGGCTCAGAGAGTCGAGCCCCCGCCTTCAGATCCAGAAGCTGAAGTAGACGTAGATCCCCAGCACGAGCACCATGACGCCAGCTGAGGCCAGCACGTCCACCAGGCCCCAGCTCTCGCGGTTCTCCTTCTCCTGCTGTGGGGTCAGGGAGCCGTAGGTGAGCCCAGCGATCTGCTCCGCCGGTTGGGGGGGAGCAGAAAGCGACATGCCGACCACGATCGCGATGCTGATGAGGAACAGCCATCCGGATGCATAGAGGAAGTTCAGAGAACCGACCGCGCCGAGCACGCCTCCATCGGCAATGACTCCCGCCCCCCACAGCGCCTGCACGGTGAGCTTCGTCATTCCGAGGACGAATCCCACGCTCAACCCCCAGAGCGCTCCCTTGGCGTTGATGCGCTTGAAGAACAGCCCCAAGAGGAACACGGCCGTGATCGGGGGAGCCAGATAGCCCTGGACACTCTGTAGGTACTGATAGAGCCCGCCACCCGAGATGTATTTCATGACGGGAATCCAAATCAACCCGAGCACCACGACCACGACGGTGGCCATTCGTCCAACGGCTACGAGGCGCTTTTCAGATGCACCGGGCCTCAGCCTCTCGTAGATGTCGACGGTGAAGAGTGTGGCGCTCGAATTGAAGAGTGAGGCAAGGGAACTCATGAGCGCCGACAGCACGCCAGCCACGACGATGCCGCGGAGTCCAGCCGGCAGCAGGGTGGCCACCATCGTCGGGAAGACCATGTCACCCTGGACGTTGCCGTCGGCATCCGAGGGGATGAGCATGATACCGCGCTGATGGAGGGCGTAGCCGATCATGCCCGGAATGAGGAAGATGAAGACCGGCAACACCTTCAAAAAACCACCGAATATTGCACCGCGGCGGGCTTCGGTGAGATTGCGTGCCGCTAGAGTGCGCTGAACGATGTATTGGTCGGTGCACCAGTACCAGATCCCGATGATGGGCGATGCGATCATGACACCGAGCCAGGGGAAATCCGGGTCGGAGTTGGGACGCCAGAGAGCGAAGGTGTCCGACTTTTCTCCGATGATCGACTTGAGCTCTCCCCAACCACCAAGCTCGTTCAGCCCGAAGATCGTGATGAAGATGGAGCCGAAGAGCAGAAGACCGGTCTGCACGACTTCCGTGTAGACCACCGCGCGGAATCCTCCGAAAACCGTGTAGATTCCGGTCAGAACGACGGTGGAGATCGCGCCGACGAGGAACGCGTTGTCGGGTGTTCCAAAAGTATCCGGGAGCAGCGTCTGGAAAACCAAAGCTCCAGCGAAAACAGTCACCGACACTTTCGTAAAAACGTAGGCGATGAGCGAGACGCAAGACAGGATGAGGCGCGTCGTCGAATTGAAGCGCTTCTCCAAGAACTCGGGCATCGTGAAGACTCCTGAGCGATAGTAAAAGGGCACGAAGACCCAACCCAGGAGTAGCATCACCCACGCGTGTAGCTCCCAATGGGCCATCGCCATCCCGCTACTGGCACCGTTGCCGGCCAGCCCGACGATGTGCTCGGACCCGATATTGGAGGCGAGCAGCGACGTGCCCACGACAAACCATCCAATTTCACGCCCGGCCAAGAAGTAGTCGGCGGAGGTGTCGGTTTTCCTGGAGGATTTCCAAACTATGAATACGAGTAAAACGAAGTAAGCGGCGACGACGAGCCAGTCGATGGTCTGCATGGGTGGTCTCCAAAGTCCTTAAGGTCAATATTGGATCGTCCACAGCCGCACGGCGCGGCTGGCGAAGCTTCACTAGTGAGTACGTTGAGAGTGGTGGACTTTCGTCCGAGTCGGGTAGTTCATCAAGTCGGCGCGCCCCTTGCGGCGGATTGCGCAAAGGGTGACGGCCGTGAACATCAAGAGGCCCGGTGCCGCCGGAGATCGGGGAGGGGGCGTGTGCCGACAGGCACATCCAGAGGGGTCACCCAGGTCTCGGGACGCTTCCGAGCCTTCTTCCGGGGAAGATGTGACTGGGGTGACCGTGATGAGTGAGACCCCGTGACGGGGGAGCTCGAAGGAAAGCGCGAGTCTGCCGTTTTCGGGCGCGAGAGTGCTTGGCGCCTCGAACTCCACGGCTTCCATCGCTTCTTGCAGTCGAGCAATTTCTTCCTCGTCGGGCTCGTCGGGACTGCCGAGGGATTCCCAGACGGAGTAGGCGTTTCCATGGTCGTCGTCGATGCGCTCGTGAGTTACGCGCGCGAACGCGTCGTAGTCGTCAGGGAGACTGATTGCGAGCGTGATGGAGGCGGGCTCCACGTCCACCAGGTCGTCGTGGTAGTTCCAAAGCAAGATCCGAATCTCGTTTCCGTCGCGGCTCGCCATGGCATCGACGTCAGCCCGTTCACGCGCGCTACTTTCGATGAGTTCAGACAGCGTCAGGGCGCCGCTGCTTTCGACGGCGAGCCGGTCCCCGCTCATCTGGCCGAGAAACTTGAAGGCGTTCAAGACGGGGAGATGAATCCCATTCGTCGTGAGGGCCCGATATCCGTAAAAATAAGGCGTTTCGGGGAACGTGAACGCCCAGGTGAGCACTCCTTTGAGGTCGACGCCGACGTCGTCCGCGAGATCCAAGGAGCGTTTCATCATCGCCACCACGTAGGCGGCGTAGGCGGGCCGGTTTCGGTAATCGAGGTGACGGGCAATCGCTGAGGGACAGGCGGCGCAGCCGTCCGGATCTGCTTCGGTCATCACAATCGGGGTCTCTGAGAACGCCTCGGATGCGGCGACCGTCTCGAACCCGAGCTGGTGGAGGTAGAGCTGATTGCCTAGGTTCATCCGGACGTTATCCTCGAAATAGTTCACCCCCCCTTTCGCGTGGAAGGTGACCAGATCGAGCCGCGTGCCGCTTTCGCCCGTGACGGCGTTCGTGCCGCTTTCGCAGTGGTCGAGGAACTTCGCGAGGAAGTCCTCGTTGGGCCGGACGATGGCGGGTCCGCCGAGAGGCGCGTCCGGCAACACCTCATGGAGCGCGGCTTCCGTGTAGTCGTAGAGCTGTGCGTACTCTTCGAAAGTGCCGTTGAAGTAAGGGATATCCGGCTCGTTCCAGAGCTCCCATTCCCAGGTGGACTCTGCGTCTGGGTAGCGCTCCTTGACGTGCGCCGCGTAGGTGCGCACCAATTCCGCCCATTTCTCGTAGTCCTTGGGCGGATAGAAGGCTCCCGCGTCGAGCACCGTCGTGCCCGAGTTCTGGTACGGAGGAGGACCGGTGGTCAGCGCCTCGGGCATGAAGCCCAGCTCGAAGATCGGGTAGACCCCGGAGTCGAGTGTCGCATCCATGATTCCGTCGATGATGGTGTAGTCGTAGACTGGGTTGCCCTTCTCGTCTTCGGTGTAGATGTTGGTGGAGCCCCATTTCAGCTCGGGCGTTCCGTCTCCAGTGTTGAATAGGAAATGCGTGCGCGTGCGAACGGGAACATTGTGTGCCTGAGCAAGCGTCTCCATCAGCGCACGAGCCTCCGGATGGGTGGTGTAGTTCGCCTCGTCATAACCAAAGTAGGCCCAAACTTGTTTCAAGGGCGGACCGGGAGTCGCTCCGTCCACCGTCACGTTCACAGCAGCGTCAGGTTGCGCCATCGCCACTGGGCAAAATCCGAGGAGCGCGAAGAGCCCGAGGCTTCGATGAAGATCTCTTCGCGTCACGAGCGTCTACCGTAGGGCCCGCACGGCCTCGCGTTCGATCGCGAGACCCGCCTGATGGCGAGCGAAGAAGTCAGCGAACCCTTCCACGTCAGCTTCGTCGGGAGCGACAGGCGCCCCAATGCTGCCGGCTATTTTCTCGTCCAAGAAGTCCGGCAGGCTCTTGCCGGATTTTTCCGCGATCATGAAAGACGCCAGAACGGCCATCCCCCAGGCTCCACCCTCTCCTGCCATCTCCGGGATGCTGACCGGTACATTCAGGGCGGCCGCCATCATGCGTTGCCCCGTGTCGCCGCCTTTGAAAAAGCCTCCATGACCGCGAATCTCCTCGACCACGACGCCTTCCTTCTCGGTGAGGATGTTCATCCCGGTTCGCATCGCGCACAGCGAGGAGAAGTACATGGCTCTGACGAAGTTCTCGAGGTTGAACCTACCCTCGGGAGTCCGAGCAAAGACCGGACGTCCCTCGGTAAAGCCGGTGACATGTTCGCCTGAAACGTAGTTGATTGACAAAAGACCGCCGGCGTCCGGATCGCCCCTCAAGGCCAACGGGAGAATGGCCCCGTACAGAGCATCGGTATCAGCCTGTGCTCCGAGCGCGCGACCGACTTGGGCGAACAGGCTCATCCAAGCATCGAGATCGGACGACCCGTTGTTGGAATGTGCCATCGCCACCGGCTTGCCGTCGGGGGTGGTGACGATGTCGATTTCTTCGTGAACCCGTGAAAGGCTCCTTTCCAGAACGATCATCGCGAACACGGAGGTTCCTGCCGACACGTTTCCGGAACGAGGACGGACCGCGTTGGTGGCTACCATTCCCGTCCCAGCGTCACCTTCTGGCGGACAGACTGGCGCCCCCGCCGTAAGGACACCGCTCGGATCCAATAGTTTAGCCCCCGCGGGGGTGAGCCGTCCCGCAGTGGCGCCCGCGGGAAGCACTTCCGGGAGAATGTCGCGGAGCTTCCATCCGAATTTCCGTGGCGCGATCAAGTCATCGAACTTCTCCGCACGCACCGCGTCCCAGGTGCCTGTCTCGGGATCGATGGGGAACATTCCGGAGGCCTCGCCTACGCCCATTTTGTGCTCTCCAGTCAGTTTCCAGTGCACATAGCCAGCCAAAGTCGTGAGATGGGCAATGTCGGAAACGTGGGAGCGTGACTCGAGCACGCACTGATACAGATGAGCGATGCTCCATCTCTGAGGGACGGCGAAGTTCAACAGTGGCGTGAGCGCCGCGCACGCGTCGCCTGTGATGTTGTTGCGCCAAGTGCGGAAAGGAACGAGTAGCTTCCCGTCTTTGTCGAGCGCGACGTAGCCATGCATCATCCCACTGATACCGAGGGCGGCGAAGCTTTCGAGCGACGCGCCGTGACGCTGCTTCGCGTCGCGGACCAAGTCCTGGTAACAAGCCGAGAGTCCCTTCCAGACCTCGCTCATGTCGTAGGTCCATATGCCGTCGACGAGTTGGTTTTCCCAGGTGTGCGATCCGCTCGCGAGGGGCGTCGTATCGGGGGCGATGAGAGACGCCTTGATGCGTGTGGAGCCGAACTCGATTCCCAATACGGCGCCGCCGGCTTGGATCAATTCTGCCGCTTTCTGACTATCCATCGATTCTCCCTCTTGGAACGTGGGCGCACGCACCCTTGATGATGCGCCCGAGTGGGCGAGCTGAACTACTTCTGGCCGTAGTAGGCACGGTCGCCGTGCTTGCGCTCGAAATGCTTGTTCACCAGGCTTTTGGGAAGCCTTTCGGCCGCGGGATCGAGCGTTCGAGTCACGAAGGCCATCTTGGCGAGCTCTTCGAGTACTGCCGCGTGATAGACTGCCTTTTCCGGCGTCTTACCCCACGTGAACGGCGCATGTCCCGCGACGAGAACCATCGGCGTGTGCAGTGGGTTTCGATGTCGAAAACACTCCAGAATCTGGTTCCCGGTCTCGATCTCGTAGTCACCCTCGACGGCTTCGTCCGACATGAGTTCCGTGCATGGGACGTCCTCGGCGAGATGGTCGGCGTGCGTCGTCCCGAGAATCGGGATGGGTTGACGCGCCTGGGCCCAGCCCGTCGCGTACGTCGAGTGGGTGTGGACGATTCCGCCTATGCCTGCGAAGTTCCGGTAAAGGACGATGTGCGTCGGCGTATCCGACGACGGTCGCAATGTCCCTTCGACGACTCGCCCCTCCAAATCCAGAACGACGAGCTGTTCGGCCTTCAGTTCATCATAGGGAACGCCGCTCGGTTTGATTGCCAGCACGGCTCTGTCGGCATCGAAAGCGGATACGTTCCCGAAGGTGTAGATGGCGAGCCCGCGTTTGGGAATTTCCTGATTGGAGACCCAAGCTCTCTCCTTGAGTTCGCGATACGGGCTCGTCATCGGTTTCAACGTCCCAGGCGATACGCGACGTCGTTCCAGCGCAGCTCATTGCGCAAGGTACGCAGATCGAGGTTCGAATCCAGACGCACGACCTCGAGACCCGCCATGGCTCCGAAGTCTTCCCATTCTTCGGTCGTTACCGCTTGGCAGAAGGCCGAATGGTGACCACCGCCAGCCTCGATCCATCCCTGCGCACCTCGCTTGAAATCGGGACGCGGGATCCAAAGGGCCCGAGCCGTCGGTAGCTTGGGCATCTCGTGGTCCGGTTTGACCACGTCGAGCTCGGCCAGAATGAGTCGCATGCGCCCACCCATGTCGACCAGAGTCGCATTCACTGCAGGGCCCGCCTTCGCATCGAACACCAAGCGAGCAGGGTCGGACTTGTTGTCGCCGATGTCGAGCGGATGAGCCTGGAGTGAAGGCTTACCATCGGCGATTGTGGGACAAACCTCGAGCATGTGAGCGCCCAAGATGCGCTCTTCACCCTTCACCATGTGATAGGTGTAATCCTCGATGAAAGACACCCCACCCGGGCGATCTCCTGTCATCACCTTGCCCAGGCGAACCAGGGCAGAGGTCTTCCAGTCGCCCTCGGCACCGAATCCGTAGCCGTCCGCCATGAGCCGTTGGCAGGCAAATCCTGGGAGCTGGCGTAGACCGTGGAGATCTTCGAAGGTCGTGGTGAAAGCGCCGTAGCCACCCTCTTCGAGGAAGCTCCGCATCGCAATCTCCTGCCGTGCTTCGTAGCGGAGGCTCTCCCGATGCGCGCCGTTCTTCTGAAGGGAAGGGGAGAGAGTGTAACGCTCCTCGTATTCTTCGATCAGCCGATCGACCTCCGCATCACCGACCTCCGAAATCGGTCCAACTAGATCGCCGACGCCGTGTCCGTTGATCGACCACCCGAGCTGGATCTGTGCTTCGACGCGATCCCCGCCGGTGACGGCGACTTCACGCATGTTCATGCCACCGAAGCGTACGATCTTGAGGTTGCGCGATTCGTGGATGGCCGCCGCGCTGCGGGCCCAACCGGCGAGCTCTCCCACCACGGTCGGATCCTGCCAGTGCCCCGCAATGATCTTCCGCGGGATGCGTAGCCGCGCACCGATGAACCCGTACTCGCGGTCGCCATGGGCGGCCTGGTTGAGATTCATGAAGTCCATGTCGATCTCGCCCCACGGCAGGTCTCGATTGAACTGGGTGTGCAGATGGGCGAGCGGCTTCTGAAGCCGCGTCAGCCCGCCGATCCACATCTTGGCGGGTGAAAACGTGTGCATCCAGGTGATCACGCCGGCGCAAGCAGGCGTCGAGTTTGCCTCGAGACACACCTGGGTGATCGCGTCGGGACCCGTCAGAACGGGCTTCCACACGATCTTTGCGGGGATTTTCCCGGAGGCATCGAGCTCGGCCGCGATCTTTTGCGAGTTCGCCGCAACTTGTTTCAGGGTTTCGTCACCGTAAAGGTGCTGGCTCCCGGTGAGGAACCAGAGTTCTCGCGTCGTTTGTTCGGGCATGCTCGTCATCGCATTGCGGTTTGGGTGTGGGCTTCGCTGGGTGCAGCTGAAGCTCGCAATGCTGCAATTGTGAACGCTAACATTTTTTCTGTCAAGCGGATATAGTATCTGAGCGCGATGTCAGGATCCGAAAAGAGTCGCCCGGCCGTGATGGCAGATGTGGCACGGCTGGCGGGAGTCTCCCACCAAACGGTGTCTCGTGTGCTTCACGACAGCCCAAACGTTCGCGGTGAAACTCGCGATCGCGTGCTCGCCGCCATCCGTCAACTCGATTATCGACCGAACTCGATGGCGCGTGCCTTGGCAACCGGGCGCTCGAAGACACTCGGCGTCGTCAGTTCGGATACGACCTTCTACGGCCCTGCTTCAACTTTGTTCGGCATCGAACAAGCCGCCCACGACGCGGGCTACGCCGTCAGCGTCGCCAGTCTTCGCGCACTCAGTCGGGGCATGGTGCTCGACGCCATCCAACAGCTGCGCGATCAGGGAGTCGACGGCGTCGCGGTGATTGCGCCCCTTCGTTCCAACGTGGATGCGCTCCGGCAGCTCAATCCGGACTTTCCGGTGGTCGCCGTGGAAGCAGGACAAAATGGGTCAATTCCGGTCGCGACGGTGGATCAGCGCTCCGGCGCGGCCGCCGCTACCCGCCACCTGCTGAGCCTGGGGCACAAGACCGTCTGGCATCTGGCCGGTCCCACCGATTGGCAAGAAGCCGAGGAACGGATCATCGGCTGGCAGTCGGCGCTCGAGGCGGCAGGAGTCGAAGTGCCGCCCGTTCTCCGTGGAGATTGGACGCCACGTTCGGGATACGAACTCGGAGAGCGCGTGCTGAACATCCCGCGGCTCACGGCCGTGTTCGTCGCGAACGACCAGATGGCGCTGGGCGTGCTGCGGCGCCTTCACGAAGCGGGGCGACAAGTTCCCAAGGATCTCAGCATCGTAGGGTTCGACGACATTCCCGAATCAGCCTACTTCACTCCTCCTCTCACGACCGTTCGCCAGGACTTCTCGGAACTGGGACGCCGTTGCCTTCACGTCTTGCTGGCCCGCATCGAGGGCGAGAAGCGCCCGACGCGCGTCGTGGTGCCCCCTGAGCTCGTCGTCCGAGAGTCCACGAGCGCGGCGACTTGAGGCGTCCCGACCTCGACTAGAAGTGGATGTCCGCCTGAATGCGGACGACATCCATGTCCGGCTTGGAGCCCGTATAAACACCGCCTTGGATGATGTCGCTGCCGGGCACCAAAGGGACACCCCAGGGCCAGCGACCCGCCAGTACCATGTTCTCGCCGTACCGATAGCGCGAGTACTGCAGGTAAATCCGCTCTCCAGAGAGATAGTTCGAGTAGAACGAGATGCGCGGACTGATGGCCGTGAAGATGTAGCCGCCGTGATTCAGATCGTAGTTGACGGTGTCGTAGCGGATCATGAGACCCAGCCATTTGACTGGATTCACCTCTGCATCGGCACCCCACTTGAACTGGGTGATGTTGGTCTCTTCCTCAGTCAGCTGTGAGGTCGCTGGAAGTGCCATTTTTGGATCGACGAGCAACCCGAAAGCACTGACCTTGACCTCGGGAGCACCGCCAGCTGGCTTGCCGGTGATGTTGGAGAGGGTGTTCTCGTAGAGAAAACCCAGGTTGAACAGAGTACCCGTGCCGGTGCTGTCTTGGGGACTGCCGCTCCAAGCGAGGTAGTTGCCAGCCAAACCTTCGGGGCTGAGTGAGTGCACGACCTCCACGCCAGCTTCGCCGAGTGCCCAAGCATTTTTCGTCTTGATGTAGGAGGGCGAGACCCAAAGGTTACCCGCGTAGGGGATATTGAGCTTCACTTCCGCACCGATTGTCGCCAAACCCGCCTCCCGGGCGTTCGTGTAGGACTTGTCCTCGGCACTTTGTTGATACAGGTTCGGATCGCGGGTGACCTGGATGTTGTGGTGGAATCCGATTTCGAACACCTCCTTGTAGTTGAACTGAAGGTGCGCGTAGTGAAGGAGGTTCATGCCCACACGCGTCTGGTAGAGAGGCGGGGCGAGAACGTTGTATGAACCGTCGCGGCCTGTCCCGAATCCCTGATAGACCGTCGTCGAGAAGCTGTCGGAAAACGGGATCGTCAGCTTCAGCTGCTCACCCATCTGGCGATACTGGCCGAGCGTGAAGGTGTCGTACTTCTCGTGGCGACCGAACTTGGGCCACCAGGCTCCAGCGGAAAGGGCCACGTTCGGTTTGATCGCCCCCAGGTCGACATCCGTGTCGAGCGTCAGGTAAGCGATACCCGGTGTCCACGCGCCATCCGGATTGCGGAATCCGACCGTCTGGAACCAATACCCCATCCATCCGATCGTGGCCTGGACGTGCTTCTTCTTGGCGGTGACATAAAGCTCGACCCAATCCTGCTCTTGAAGGCGGGTGTAGGCAAAGCTGAAGTAGTTGGCGTCCACGGTACGGTTCGGACCGTAGGATACTTGTAGCTCGGGTTCGCCCTGAGGATCATCGGGGCCGGGACGGGGGCTCAGGCCCAGGGCCATCGGAGCGCGGAAGTAGCCTCCGAGTTCGATCTCCCACTTCTTCTTCTTCTCGGTGGGTTCTTCAGCGTCGTCAGCGTCCTCGGCGTCTTCATCAGTGGGCCCATCCGCAGAACCGTGGGTGTCTACGCCGCCCTCGGTGGAACCGGACATCGACAACCTCGCTCTGGCGTCTGGCTCGTCCTCGCCCGTGGGTGCTTCCTCGGCCGTCGGCGGTTCTTCGGTGTCGCTCGCCGTGGACTCGTCGGCTCCGTATTCTTCGGAAGAGTCCGAATCAGTGCCTTCGGTATCCTCCGAGGTCGCATCGTAGAAGGGGTCGTCCTGCGCTTCCGCCGGCATCGACACGAGCGAGATTCCGAGGACGACAAGTGCTTGCAGATTTCGCAACATAACTAGGTTCTTCGACTTGCAGCGCACTGACTCATGCTGGAGTTCGATTCGATACAGGGCGCGGGTTCATGGATTGAGTTCTTGAACGTGGGAAGCGGCCTGGATGGGCCGGAAAAAGGAGAGCTTCGTGCCGCGGCTACTTGTCGCTTTCGTGAGTTTCGTAGCCCGCCTCGGCGATCGCCGCCGAGAGCTGCTCGACCACTTCCTTCGAGGCGGCGCCCAGGGCGATCACTCCCTCGTAGAAGCGTCCACCATCGCCGTCGCTGTTGTCGCCGCCGATTCCGAGGATCACCGAGCCTTGCTTCTTCATGGGGACGTAGCCGAGGGTGGCTGGGCGGATCCCGTCGTACATTTCCTTGATGTCCGGCGTCAGCGCGTCGCCCCCGTAGATGGCAAACCGTCCTCTACCGCCGTTCTTGTCCTGGGTGTCCCCGACCACCACGCCAGTCACGAAATCGTGCACTAGGGAAGTATTCGTGGAGATGTTGTCGAAGCCGTCGTTTTCCCAACCGGGGAAAAGGCCGTTCTCCATGTCCGCCATCACCCACGGTCCCTCGCCGCTGCCGCTGCCCCATACGACGCCTTTGCCGAAATACACGGCCTCCATGGTTCCATTCCCGTCGTTATTGGCCGTCGTCGACGCGTTGCCGTAGTCAAAGCAGCATCCGTCGATCAGGTCCTTCGAACTCGTCACCATGTAGGTGGTTTGAGGGGCGTCGCCTGTCGGAACCCCACTCGGAAAATCCGGCGGAGGCGGATAGTCGCACTCATTGCATGCAGCTCGGTACCCCTCTTCGGGCCGGAACAACATTCCAAACACGGGGCGCTTGTTGATGACCACCTTCAACGCGCTCGCGGGGACCGGTTTGCCGGGCGTTGGCTTGTTGCTTCCAGGTGGTGCGGGGGTGAGGTGGTTACCCCGACCGGATTGGTCGTAGACGATACTGATCATGCATCCGATGGGACCACAGAAGTCAATGTGGGCTGCGGCGTCCGCGTAGCCGTCGACTGCTCCGATATCGAGCGTCTGCTGGCTCTTCTCCACCTGATAGAGCGGCCCCTCGTAGCCGGGCACGATGATCCGCACTGTGCTGTGCGCGGAGACACATTCGTGTCCCGCATCGCCGAGTACCGCACAGGGGAGAGGGGCGGTGTTCGGCGGAAGCTCGCCTTCGGCCGGCGGTGGATCGGAGTCCCCGTCGCCCGACGCGACGACGCTTTCGACGGGGTATTCGCCGCACGCGACAACCAGGGATCCGGTTCCAATGAGAACGGAAAGAGGAAGGACTAGGGCGAGCCGAAATTCTCTTGTCATAAGCCACGATCTCCGAGCTTCACGAAGCGTCGGTCATTGCGCAGAAAGCTATCCTTGGGGGTTCAGTGACAGCTGGGAATGGATGTTAACGCACACAAAGCCAAAATACTAGAGTTTTTGTGTGACTTGTCGATAGTGTATCATTCCGCGAGTTCCAGTGCTGCTCGAAGGTGGGGAGATCTTTCACCCCCCCTCGTTGGAAAAATGTGGCCGATGCAAATCGCAATTTGAAGCAAGATTTCTGCGCCAAAGTCTCTACGATAGACCACGGATCGAATGCCACATTGGCGCGTTGAGAGGCACATCGCGCTCGGTCGTTCCCGACCAAGAGCCCCGCCAATCCCGTAAAAATGTGTGCGTTAACAAATGGGCACGTGAGCCCTTCGTGGCTTTGGAGACTAAATCAATGATCGTTCAACGTTCCGCACTCGCATTAGGCCTGGTTTCGACATTGGGGTTGGCCGCCTGTAGTGGCGACTTCAATGGTGATGACGGCGACGGCACGGGTGGTGCCGTTGGGACCGGCGGAGATGTCGGGACTGGCGGTGGCGTAGGCACCGGCGGCGGAGTTGGAACCGGCGGCGGCGTCGGGACTGGCGGTGGTGTCGGAACCGGTGGCGGAGTCGGCACCGGCGGTGGCGTTGGAACCGGGGGTGGTCTCGGGACTGGCGGCGACGGCAGCGGCGGGGGACTCGGTACCGGCGGTGGGAACGGCACCGGCGGCGACGGCAGCGGCGGAATGGTCGGCGAGGTTCAGGACGGACCTTGCGACATCTACGAGGACGGTGGAACGCCGTGCGCCGCGGCCTACAGCCCGATCCGTCGGCTCAAGAGCGACTACACGGGACCCCTCTATCAGGTTCGCGTCGGTAGCAGTCAGTACAACATCGGCGGTCAGCGGGTGACCAACCCCATCGATGGTCCGATGGCGGACGCGCCGTATCAGACCGTGCCCGAGGCGGGCACCCTGCTCGACATACCTCAGACGGCTGACGGCTTCGTCGACGCCAGCGTTCTCGAGGGCGCGTGTACGCTTTCGCCCGTCGATGGTTTGCCTTTGTGCACAATTTCCCTTTGGTACGATCAGTCGGGCAACGGCACGGACCTCCCTGTGGCTGGCGGCGGCCTGCCGAACGGCGGAACGTGGGCCGAATACGACAACTTCGAGACCGTCGTGACGTCAGACTCACGTCTGACCGTTGGCGGTCGCACGGTCTACTCCTGGTACATGCAAGCAAGGAACGGCTACCGCATCGAAGAGGTGGGCGCAGCGATGCCGATCGATGAAGAGGCTCAAGGGATCTATATGCTCGCTGACGGCACCCACGTGGGCGGTGCCTGCTGCTGGGACTTCGGGAACGTAACGACCAATCCCGCGAGCTACGCCGAGATGAACACCCTTTTCTTCGGCGAAGCCTACTGGGGCGACGGCGCAGGGGTGCCGCCCTGGTTCGGCGCCGACTTCGAGGCCGGCGTCTGGATGGGTGGTTCGCAGCCGGGCGATGGCGGTTGGGGCGAGCTCAATGCGTCTCAAGGACAGCGTCCACCGAACTCGAACAACCCCTCGATGGCCGGAGTGGAGTTCGCTCTTGGGATCCTCAAGACGGATGACGACGCCGACAATACCTACGCTTTGCGGATGGCGAATATCCAGACGGATTCGTCGATCCATGAGGCCTACCGCGGTCGCTATCCCAAGCTGTCCTACGCGAACCCGCACGGAACCGACAACCGAGGAGCGGTGGTGATGGGCGTCGGCGGTGACAACAGCAACAACTCGTTCGGTACGTTCTACGAGGGGGCCATCGTTGCCGGATTCCCCGAGGATTCCGTCGAGGAAGCAGTCCTGGCGAACATCAAAGCTGTCGGGTACGGTCAGTAAGTGTACAGCGAGGAGATGATGATGAGAGTGAGCGGTTCTCGGGCAAAATGCGGGGCGAGTCTTTTTGGCTTGGCCCTGGTGCTCGCCGGATGTGGAGACTTCAGCGCCGACGAAGGCGAACCCACGGACGCGACGGGAGGCGTCGCCGGTGACGGTGACGCCAGTACCGGCGGGACGGACTCTGGTACGGGAGGAACGACCGGGGATGGTGATGGCAGCGGTACCGGTGGGAGTACGGAGCCGCCTCTCGAAGTCTCTTGCGAGAACGTCGCCCCTTGTGGAGGCGATCCGACGGGGAGTTGGTTTGCCACCGATTCGTGCCTCAGCGTGAGTGGAGTGTTGGACGTCACGTCGTTCGGCATCGGATGCACTGAGGGCACGGTCTCGGGTACCATTGATGTTACTGGCAACCTGCGAGTCGATCCCGCAAACGAGGACGGCCAGCTGATCGCGAATGACTCGACTCAGACGTACACGGGGGTGGACGAACCCCTCACCATCTATATTGGGCCTGATTGTCTCGATGTGTCGGGCACCGTGACGCAGTGCGATTCGATCGGAGGTCCCATGAAGGGGCTCGGGTTCACCGACCCCACCACGTGTGCACCCGCGGCCTCTGGTGACGGGGGTTGCGATTGTACCGCCACGGTACAGCAGGACTCCGTACCAGGCTTCGTAACCACCAGCACGTCGGATCTGGCGCTCTACACGGCGGAGGGGAACGTCTTCTCTCTCCAGGGGAACGTCCTCGTCGATTATGACTACTGCGTGCAGGGCGACACGATGCTCGTCACACCGAAGACGGTGGGCAACGTCGGTAGCGTCACTACGGGGACGATTCTTTTCGAGAGGCAGCCCTGAGGTTAGCGGGAGAGCGCCGTCCAGCGGCGTAGAGAGAAACGGCGTAGCCTTTGGGTTGCGCCGTTTTTTTTTGCGCTCGCGGCTGCTTGCGGCCTCTGCGCGGGTACGGGCTCCCGATCTCGGAGCCATCGAGGAGGTCCGGACGTGCGAATCAAACTCGACGACAAGTCAGGAAGACTCGAGACCTGTGCGTCCAAGTCGCGACAAAACGACTGTTCGTTCGAGTGAGCATCATGAGTTCATGGTGAGAGATGTGTGGGTTTCGTGAAGCTCTCATGAGCTCTTGATGATTGGTGTTCCGTTGGGGTGAAAGTCTTAATGTGTGAGTGGTCTGTTATTGTTTGAAATTGACGATGCTTGCTATCCATGAGACGACGCCACTTATCGGGATCAGTTTGCCCGACGGTGGCCAGAGTCTGTTCAGTACTGTTCAGTCGAACTGGTGCATCGCAACAAAGGAGAGGGATGTGATGTCAATGAAGATGAATAAAATGGGCTTGGGGGCGATGTTGTCTCTGGCGGTTTCGGGGTTCGCTACTCAGGCGTCGGCGCAGAGTTCAGACGTGAAGTCGTATCCGTCATCCATGTGTCAAGGCAGTAGCGACGCTAGCTATGCCGCAGGCTATGCATGGATGGGCGGCGGTGGGACCCTGTACTGCCCGATGGTCAAGGATCGTTACGGTTCGACGTACAACCAGAACAGCTACGTCTCTGTGCACGACATATCCTCGAGCTACGACCTCTCGTGTACTTTGGTACTGATGGATACTTGGGGTGGGTGGAGCGATTGGGATAGCGACACCACGTCTGGGACGCCCGGAAATGACACGCTCTTCATGAGCGTAGATTCGGGGTCGTCGTCCGTTTCCTCCAACTATGTCACGTATTGCTTCTGGCCTTCAGGTCCTGGCTCTCAGCTCACGTTGAGGAGCTATCGGATGTACGAATACAACACGAACGAGTGAGCATGGTCGTGGGTGCGAAGCCAATTCCAGAGCGCCGGAGCGCAGGTTTCGGGGTGTATTTCGTCGTCGCCGGCGCGGTCACCCTTTTCGGGGGTATCGGCTCTTTCTTTTTGATGCCGGCGAATGAGCCCGAGGTTGCATCCGAAGGCGACCCTTCCGACCCTGACGGACTCCGCGACGAGGTGCGGCGTCTTACTCACGAAATGCGTCTCCTCCGTGCCCGCCAGGCGAGCACGGAGGAGAGCGTTCGCTTTCGAAGGGACGGTGAGGGTGAACTGCCCGACGAAGTCGTGATTGGGCCTGAGCCTGTAGTCGAGGATGAGGACGACGCACATCCGATTGCGGAGACTAAAGAAGAAGCCGAAGCGGCTACTGCGGCGCGCTACGAGTTCTTGGACGCATCCTTCGAGTCCGAGCCTCGCGATGCCGCCTGGTCTACCTCCACCGAGAAGGAGATCGTCGGGGCCTTCCAGAGCGATGCATTGAGTGTGGCGAGGCTTCGCTCGGCAACCTGTGGATCGACGATGTGCAAGGTCGAGCTCTCTGTCGACGAGGGATCCGAGTTTGGTCAGGTTCAAGAAGAATTGGCTCGAGCTGTGAGTAAGTCACTCCCCCGAGGCACCCTTCGGCAGCTCGAATCGGGAAACGGAGAAACGAACATGGTGGCGTATCTCGTTCGTCCAGACAGCCGCCTACCGCATTGGGAGCCGGGGGAGTGAGGCGACCTGGATGATCGGGGTTGCTCCACATGGTGTGCTCCACATGATGGGAAACGAAGAACGGCGCCGCCCTCGGGCAGCGCCGTTCTTCGTTTGAGGTGACGGACACGGCAGTGGCGCGCCCGCGGCACTCTCACTCCGCGGTGAATTTGTGGACCATCGTGTGCTCGTATTTTTCGCCGGGCTTCAGGATCACCTCTTCACGCCAGGCGGGCACATTGACAGAATTCGGGATTTTCTGGCTCTCGAGACATAGGCCCGAGTACTGGGGATATTCCACGCCGCCCTTCCCCTTCAGGGTCCCGTCGAGAAAGTTGCCCGAGTAAAACTGTAGTCCGGGTTGATCGGCGCTGAGGGTCATCTTGCGGCCCGAATCCGGGTGGCTCAGTACGGCGAATTCCCGCAGCGTGTGCGGGTCGCCGTTGATGATCCAGTTGTGATCGAAGCCGATGGGCTTACCTCCGGCGGCCTGGAGATCCTTACCGATGGGCTTCGCGGTCGTGAAGTCGAATGGAGTGCCCTCGACCTTCTTCACCTCACCGTTCGGAACGAGCCCGGGGGCGGGCGTGTAGCTGTCGGCGTGGATGACGAGCTCATGGTCCTTGATCGTGCCCGACGCATGGCCGCCCAGATTCCAATAGCTGTGGTGCGCCATGTTGATGAGGGTCGTCTTGTCGGTCGTCGCGCTCATCTCGACCTTGAGTTCGTTGTCGTGTGTCAGCGTGTACACGACCTTGGCCTGGACCGTTCCGGGGTACCCCTCCTCTCCATCGGGTGAGGTGTAGGTGAAAACGACCTGAGGCCCTGCACCGGTTGCCTTCGCTTCGGCTTCCCAGAGGACTTTGTCCCAGCCCTTCTTCCCGCCGTGGAGGTGGTTTGGTCCGTCGTTTGCCGCGAGCTTGTATTCCTTGCCATCAAGCTTGAACTTGGCGTCCTTGATTCGATTAGCGAGACGACCAATCGTCGCGCCGAAATACGGGCTGCTCTTCTCGTAGTCCGAAAGTGCATCGAAGCCCTGCACGATATCGGCCATCTTGCCGTTCTTGTCCGGCACGTGTAGCTCGGTGATGATGGCCCCATAGGTGATCGCCTTCATCACCAGCCCGTTCCCGTTGGTCAGGGTGTAGACCTTGACGTCCTTACCCTCGTGCTGTCCGAATGTTTCGACCATGGGTTCCGCAGTTGTGGGCTCTTTAGCGGTGTCGCTCATTTCGTCTTGCTTTTCAGTCACTTCGGGTGCTTCTACGGGTGAGGATGGAGGTGCGTTGGGCTCGGTATCCGCCGAGCTGCTTCCGCATGCTGTGGCGAGGAGGACGAATGAAAACGCCGCCCCCAGCGCTAGAAAATTGGTCGTTGTTGGTCTCGTGGTTTTCGTTTTCATCGTTGCTCTCGGAGGCCCCAGGCTAGGAATTGTCGCCCAACAGGGTCAAGCGATGGTGCCTCGATTCGCGTTCCTTTTTGAGCAATTTCGAAGGAAAAATCCCTCTGTCCAATCGAATTGAGACATCCATGTGCCGCCTTGCTCGAGTAGTCTGGGGACTCACGTTGGGTTCACAGTCCGCCGCCGCACGAGGTGTCGATTCGCGGCGCGGGGGTGAGACGCAATGAGACGCAGTGCCCGATTTTGAGAAGCTTCCCACGGCTGGTTGCGCTACCTCATCATCTGAAAGTACCGCGCCATGAAACCATCACTTCTATTCGGTCTCTCCTGTTCAGTCCTCATCACTTATGCCTGCGGCAAGTCGGATGAAGACGAAAAGCAAGACGCTCCAGCCGACGGCCTCGGTGGTGGCGATGGAGATTTCTACGTCCCGGAAGGTGACGGAGACGGCGGGGACGGTGACGGAGACGGCGATGACGTGGAGCTTCCACCCCCCTACGAGTCTTGTGTGCTCGATGGCATGGAGACGGTGGGTGACCCCGAGGAGCGACTCCTGTTCGACGACTTCGATGACGGTGACGCGTCCCTCAACGGTAACGGGATGACCGGGACCTGGTACGATTACGATGATGGGACGGCGACCCACTCACCGGCGTGGGGCGATAGCGGCGGGTGGTTGCCCGAGCCGGGTGGCCTGACCGAAGACGGCTATGCACTTCACGCCGTGGGCACTGGCTTCACGACCTGGGGCTCGGGGCAGGGCGCGACTCCCGCCTGGAACGATGCCCAGCAAACCAACTGCTTGTATGACGCATCCGCCTACGATGGTGTCTCGTTCTGGCTTCGCGGTAGCGTTGTCGTCGAGGAAAGCCTTGCCGTTGCCATGGACCGCGGAGTGATCAAGTTCGGAGTCGCCGAACCGGATATCGTTCCCGTGGAGGAGGGCGGTAACTGCACCGGTGACACGGGTGAGTGCTGGGATTGGCACAAGATGCGCGTGACTCCCGGCGAGTGTTGGCAACGCATCAGCGTACGTTTTGACGACCTCGCTCAGGACGGTTGGGGCGCGCCCGACGACGAGCTCGAAATGGCGGAGATGCTCAACTTCAACTTCGAGGTAGCCCAAGGGCACAGCTACGATTTTTGGATCGACGAGGTCATGTTCTTCGTAGGAGACACCCCCGAGCCGGAGGAGCGGTGCGACCTCGGGATGGGCGGAGCCGGCGGCGGTGGCGCCGGAGGCGGCGGGAACTGACCTCGTGAGACAAGTAGGCCTTTTCTCAGCCGTAACCCTCTTCCTCGCGGCTCTTACTGGTTGCGCGGCGGACTCCGAAGAGCCCGTTGTCGGAGAGCTTCCCGAAGGGGATTGGCTCGATGAAACGCCGCCGGGGCAGGTGCTGTCCTCGGAGTTCTGTGGGGTCCCGAGGCCGGGCGACACGCCGCTTCGGCGCCTCACCAACGAGGAGTATCGGAACACTCTCGAGGACTTGGGCATCCCTCGCGGCGAGGTGGACGCTGCCACGGAGAGCATCCCGAGTGAGCCGATGTCCCTCGGGTTTCGCAATGGCGCGCGAACCTTGCACGTGGATTCTCTGATGGCCCAGGAGTACGCCCGCGTCGCGCAGCACTTCCGGAGTCGGCTTTCGGTGGATTGTGCGGGGGCTGACGACGAGCGGACCTGCGTGTCCAACTTCATCGCGAGCGTGGGTGAGAAGTTGTTTCGTCGGCCCCTCACCGATGATGACCGCGATAGCTTCTTGTCGCTCTTCGATCGCGCCACGGAAGGCGGGGAAGCGACTCCAGGCGCGATTGCCTGGGTGGTCGAGGCGATGCTTCTCAGTCCCGAGTTCTTGTACCGAGTGGAGGTCCCCGAGGATGAGACGGCGCGCGTCGCTGGGTACGAAATGGCCTCACGCCTCTCCTACACATTTTGGCAATCGCCGCCCGACCAGGAGCTGCTCGATGCCGCGGCGGCTGGTGAGCTCGAGACGGACGCGCAGATCGAGCACCAGGTACGCCGCCTTCTCCGGGACGGTCGGGCCCTTCGCGTCTACGAGTTCTTCCGCCAATGGCTCGATCTGGACGAACTCGATGCGATCGATCGTGACGAGAGTCTCTATCCAAATCTGCCGAGCAACCTGAAAGAACTACTCCTCACCGAGAACGAAGCATTCGTGAAGACGCTTCTCACCCGGGGGGACGCGGATTTGACGGACCTCCTCTCGGCGCCGTACACCTACGCAAACGAGGCTCTTGCGCGGCACTATGACCTCGAAGGGCCGACCGGACAGAGCTTCGAGCGAGTCGAGGCCCCTGATCGATCCGGCATCCTGTCCCAGGCGATGCTCGCGGTCCAGGACGGACCCACGCGTACGTCGATCGTCCGTCGCGGGCTGAAAATCCGGACGGATTTCCTCTGTCAGCTCGTTCCAGCGCCCCCGGATACGGTGGACCTGACTCTCGATGGCATCGGCTCCGATCTCACTCAGGCTGAACGCCTCGCTCTGCACCGAGAGGCGCCTGCCTGTGCCCAGTGTCACACCATGATGGATCCCATCGGTGTCGCGTTCGAGGGGTTCGATGCGGTTGGGCGTGCACGAACCGTCGATGAATACGGCTCCCCGGTCGAGACCCTGGGAGAGGTGACCAACACCCTCGACCTGGATGGGCAGTACGACGGAGTTCGACAGCTCGGCCAGGCCATGGCGGAAAGTCGGGAAGTCGAGCAATGCTATCTCATTCAGAACTTCCGGTTCTTCTTTGGAAGGGAGGCGATGCGTGACGATCTGTGTTCCCAGGCCCAGCTCACTGACCATTTCCAGGAGTCGGACCAAAGCCTCGCGGAGCTGTTCGTTGCCCTGGCAAGAACGGATGCCTTCCGCTTCAAGGCGGGGCTCGACGTCTTGAATTCGGACGAACAGACTCAAAGCGCTGTGGAGGACGCACCATGAGCCGAGAGAATGCCAAGGGCCGGCGCCTGGCAAAGTTGCCGCGTCTTTCGCGGAGGACTCTCCTGCGGGGTGCGGGTGGAGTGGCGATTGCGCTGCCGTTCTTGGAGGCAATGGAGCGGCCTGCACGAGCTCAGTCGGACGCCACTCGTCGCCTGATCTTTTCGTTCAAGCCGAACGGAGACCAGATCACGCGCCGCTTCGACGTCGAGGGGGAGACCGACTTCGTACTTGGGGAGTTCTTGGCGCCTCTCGAGCCTTACCGTTCGGACCTCTTGTTCGCCAACAAGCTGAACAAGTACTTCCACCGGCTCGAGACCCACGAGCGCGCCGACCAGCATCAACAAGGCGGCGCGTCTCTCGCTCCGTGGTCTTCGGGCGAGGGCGACTTCCCCGTGGGGGGCGAGGAACGCACGATCGGCTACGTGCTCGGCCCGAGCGCCGACCATGCCATCGGTGACCGAGTTCTCGAGCAGAACCCAGGCGTTCCCTACCGCCATCTCGTGTATCGCGTCGGTGACCGGCACAACGATATTTGGAACCTGTCGTCCCACGCAGGCCCGGCTGGGAACAAGAATCCCGTTCTTCCCGAAACCGATCCATTTGCCGCCTATGCGCGCATCTTCGGTTTCTTCTCGAGTGAGCAGGACGATGCAGAGCTGCGCCACAACTTGGACATGCGTCGTTCGGTGCTCGACCTCGTCGAGGGTCGGGTGACATCTCTAGGTCAGAAGCTCGGAGCGGCCGATCGACAGCGCCTCGAGCTTCACGCCGATGCGATCCGCGACCTGGAGCGGACGCTCGTAGGCGGTAGGGAATCGCCCCAATGCCAGGCTTTGGCTCTCGGTGATTCCTTCGACCCCTACGTTCACGACAGCCACGTGGTGGCGGCGAACGTTTTCTTCAAGATCATGTCGCTTGCTTTCGCTTGCGACCTGTCACGTGTGGTGAACTTCAATTGGGCCGGCAACACCAGCCAACGAGTGTACGCCAATCTGGGCTTCATCGAGGGGCATCACGACATCTCCCACAAGAGCGACGATGCCGCTTTTTCGGAGATTCGAAGCATCCATCGACATCTTTGGGAATCGACGACGGCCCTCTACGAGGAGCTGATGGCCACTCCAGATGGAGATGGCTCCTTGTGGGACTCGACCGCAATCGTTCACTGGAACGAACTCGGACAAGGCGACGTACACAGTACCCACGATGCGCTGTGTGTGATCGCCGGCGGAGCGGACGGTTACTTCCAGAAGAACCGTCTCATCGACTACGGAAGTGAGGGCGCATTCAGCGATCTGCTCGTTGCGTGTTTCCACTACATGGGGTTCGAGGACGTGACGATGTTCGGCGACGAGCGGCTCTCGGGCGGGCAGGGGCCGCTTCCGGGTCTCCTCGCCTGAACCATCTTCCCACCCGCACGGACGCGCGATCGCGAGTACGAGCTTGCGTTTTCGGGGCAATTTTTCTGCTTCAACAGATCGAGGAGACGGAGATCGGCAACTTGGAGCGCTTTGAACGGTGAGCCGCAAGCCGGTTGTGATACGGGCGACGTGACGCGCTCCCCCTTTGTCGCACTTTATAAACTCAACAAGGTCATGTCTCACTCATCGTTCCGCTTCTCTCGTGGTCGCTCGCTGTCGGCTAGTGCCCTCGGTCTCTTCTCACTGTTCATTCATTCCGCTTGTTCTCCAGCCTCGACCGCTCCGACCGAAAAGGACGAGGGGACGGGTCCCGTTTCGGGGACCGGTGGCGATCAAGGAATCCAACTCACCGGTGGAACTACCGGCGTCATCGACGTGGTCGACATCCCCGAGCCCGATGCCGGGGCATTTCCCGCCGACCCGATTTACGACGAGGGCGTGACTGAGGCCGAAGCTGCCGTCTTTGCCAATCCTGAGGAGTTCTCGCCCGGCGTATGTGTTTTCGAGCCACACCTCTCCGACGATCGCGGCGTCGGCGCGCTCTATCCGATGAATTGGCTCCGTCCGCGGTTTCGCTGGACCGGCACCGGAGGTGAGACGGCGTGGGAAATCCGCCTCTCGGCGCCGAGCCAGACGAACGACCTTCGCATCTACACCCGTTCGACCAATTGGACGATGCCGAAGGAGATGTGGGATACGATCGCAAGCGGTGTGGCGGACGACATCCTGGTGTCCGTGCGCGGCACGGGGCCGAGCGGTATCGTCGGTATGCGCGGAAGCTTCCGCGTGACTCCCGCCCGAGCGGGTGGGTCCATGGTGTTCTGGGGTACGTCGAGTTCGGTGGTCGAACCGGGTTCCAGCCGTCTCTATGGCTTCACCATGGGAGACGAAGCCGTGGTCGATACGCTCCGCGCGGAGCAGGTGACGGGAATCACAGGCGTGTACAATCCGACCGGCGCCGACCTCCGAGGCTCGACACCGGAGACAGCCAATGCCGGGTTTGCGGTTGGCGCGCCGCGCTGCGTGGGCTGCCACAACGCTACCCCCGACGGAACTGCGATGGTCTTCAGCGACGACTATCCGTGGAACATGGGTATCGCATCGGTCGAGGCGGGTGTCGCTGGTTCGTCCCCAACCTACGTGACCGCGGGAGCGCTCGAGGTGATGAAGATCCCGTATCTCGGGACAGGAACGATGATGCCAACTCCCTGGGCGGAGGGCGATCGAACACTCATCACCACGATGGGTCGTCGTTCCGGCTACGTCTACATCGATTGGGTGACGAAGCCGGTTCCATTGCTGCACGACCTCATGTGGATCGACCTCGCGACGCCCGCGAACATCACTGGAGCGACCCCGGCCGCGCGCGAGATGTCCATCATGGCGGCGCAGAACACTGCCTGGGGCATCATCACGTCCGAGATCGGGAGCATCTCGAATCCGAACTCGGCCAAGACCACCATGCAGGTTGCCTATTCGGTAAGCGAAACGTCGGCCGACGGCCACCCCGATTGGCACAACAACACCTCCGACATTCATGTCCTCACGATGACGTCGCCGCGGGCTGCCGCCGGACCATCGGTCAAACTGGCGGGCGCGAGTGAGCCGGGAATGCTCGAGTACTACCCCTCGTTTTCGCCGGACGATGCCTTCATTGCGTTCAATCGGGCGCCCCAGCCGACGAATCTGAGCCGGTGCAAGCAGGATCCGAACTCCACGCCCCCTTGCGCCAACAACCCTGCGACCCTGGGCGAGAACCCGGATGGCCCCTACTACAACCGCAAGGGTGAGGTCTACATCGTGCCGTCGGCCGGTGGCACGCCGCACCGTCTGCGGGCCAACGATCCCGTCAGCTGTTCGGGTGAGACGAGCCCGGGGGTTCTCAACAGCTGGGCGAAGTGGTCGTCTGCCGTGCGCGAGCACGAGGGGAAGAACTACTACTTCATCATCTTCTCATCGGCTCGTGCCTACGAGGGTCAGTTCGAGCTCACTCCGACCGTGTACACCCCGCCGATCTCCACCAAGTCTTCGCAGCTGTACATGAGCGTCGTGGAGCACGACCCGGCTACTGGTGAGACCGTTTCCTATGCACCCATCTACTTGTGGAATCAGAACTACTTGGCGACGGGCCCCGATACCTACGAGGAGCTCAAGACCGCCAACCTCACCCCGGCGTGGGAGGACTTCTCGATTCCTCCTGTTCCACCGGTTGTGGTCGTAGTGCGCTGAGTTCGGTCGTAGACGCGCGCCAGGAAGGGTCCTCTCGGCTTTTCGCCGATTGGGCCTTTCGGGCGGGGTCTCCGCCATCTAGTTCTGCCCGCAGTAGATCCCAGTGGCGCGCGCGTCGACGCCCTCTCGGTACGCAAGGACGGAAGACAGCCCAACTCGCGCCACCGCTGACGTCGCATAGTTGATGTTCACGTCTTCGATCATCTTCTTCCTGATGATGAGTTCCCCGGACTTCTCGTGAACTGCCACCCACACGGACCTCCCGTCTATGCCCGGTCCTGTCAAGATGACGTCGTCTTCCATCGGCTTGACGTCGGTCACATGTGAGCCATTCGGCGAAGTCGCAATCGTCCCCCAGTGACTCAGCGACCCGAGGAAGCGTGCGGCGTCCAAGTTTGGCAGGTCACTAAAGGGGATGGTGCCTGCGTACCCGTCTGCGGGGAACGGATTCGATTCCGATGGATTCAGTGCAGCGCCGAAGACGAAGAGTCCATCCATTGGAAGGACGGTAGCGCCGACGGAAGTCCATTTGCCTTCCAGCAACTCGATCCGAGTCGCGGTCTCCAGCTGTAGCATGTCGACTCCCCTCCTGAAATACGCCTCTTCGGCGTCGGAGCCGGTCAAGAGGAACATGTTGTTCCCGACCTTCGTGTAGTGTTTGACGTTGTGCCTGATGTCGAAGGGCATGCCCGGGACCATGTCGAACAGGTTCGGCGCTTGTGGATTGTAGATCAGCAGGTTGAGTTCGTCGTCGTCTTGGATGTTCGGATCGACGCCGGAATTCTGACACGTTACCGCGAACTCGAGAGAGCTGCTTGTTTCCGCGGCGCGTACGACCCTGATGTTGCCGAAGTTCGGGCATTCGACGGGGATTTCCGTGACGCTCGGTGCGCCGACGTTCCCACCAGAACCAATCGCCAGACGGTAGACGATGATGGAGGTGTCCGCGCGTCCGACGATGACCAAATCATCCATCGTTCGATAGATCTGTTCGATCTCTCGGATCCTGGCCGGCGGGCTAAGGGGAAAACTCTGAGGGTCGTCCAGGGGATTGGCGTTCGAGTCCGTAATCCGGCGCACGCCGACGTGAAGTTGTTGTTCGACTTGCTGCTGCTGTTGATCCCGAGACAAAAACGCCACGACAGCGAAGGCCGCCGAAGGACCGTCTTGGATCAAGTGCGGTCCACTGGCCCACTGCAGGTCTTGGTTGACCAGTACTTGCCCGTCGAAGAGCAGCGCGTTGGCAATCGAACCAAAAGGATTGCAGTCCCACACCGCTGGCGGCGCGCCCCCAGACCCATCGCCACCGGTTCCCATTCCACCGGTGCCCAGGTCGCCGTCGCCATCGCCTGCTGTGCCGCCGGTGTCGCCGTCGCCGTCGCCTGAGCTGCCGCCGGTGTCGCCGTCGCCGTCGCCCGCCATGCCACCGGTGTCGCCATCGCCATCGCCATCGCCATCGCCGTCGCCGTCGCCATCCCCACCAGAGTCGCCTCCCATGTCGCCGTCGCCGTCGCCCGCCGTCTGGCCGTCCACGATCTCGAAGGTACTGGCCCCGAAGTCGCAGGCGGCTGCCGTCAAGGCGCCGAGGACGAGCGCGAGTGCGCTTTTCTGGAGTTTGAAGTCGTGGAAGAAGGAAGAATGGTTGAAAGACATCAGAAGCGACCCTCAGCGAATAGACCCGTCAGTCCTGGGCCAACACTCGGAGAAACTTGCATGGCAACGCTTTCGCCCGTGTTCTTGCCGCCAAGAAACCAAAGCGTCACACCCGTCGCTGCGAGAACGCCCCCGCCGATGTAGAGCGCAGTGGTCACGGTACCGAGCGACTCGAGCCGAGCCTGGTCGTCTTCGAACGCTTTCTTGTCGTCCGCACTCGTGTATTCACAGCGTCCTTCCGGGCAGCGATCGTTCAGATCGCCCTTCAGCCCGAACCCCATCCCAGTCGTCACCGCACCACCAATGAGTGCAGCGACGCCCACCCCTCCCACGATGTACCCCGCGGTACGGAGGCCCGACCCCGAAGGTGGATCGTTCGTGCTAATGGCGGTTCCCGTCTGGCCACCCTCATTCGGTGGAGCGGGGTCTGCAGGGCTTGCAGCGGCTGCCGGAGCCGGCACGTTCTTCGAGAAATCCAGGACCACCTCTGATGTCGCCCCGACCTCGATCTCGACGACGACCTCCGCTTGTCGCGCACCGCTGGATGCGGAAACCGTGTGCGTGCCGCCAGCCACCTTGAGCTCCATCGTCTCGTCTTCTGGGAAGGTGTAGGAGTTGGTCACCGGGCCCCCGACGGTGCGGGCGCGACTGTCGTGGATCTTCGTAGGCGAGCCGCCTTGAACTCGCACGACCAACGTGCCGCTCGTACCCTTCATGATGCGAAGGTCTCGTTCCACCTGCTTGCGTTCGGCCGGATCCATCGACTCCGCTCCGGCTGCCAGATAACGTTCGTAGGCTTCGATCCCATCTGTGTAGCGCTCGAGCTTGAGAGCGCAGAGGCCGAGGTTGCCCAAGATCTTCCAACTCGGGCTCGACTCGTAGGCGTGCATGAATGAACGAAAGGCTTCCTCGTAGCGGGCGCCGTCCGGATCTTGGAGCAGAGCCACGCCCACGCTGAAGAGTTCACGCGCCTTGTCCGAGACCTCTACGTTCTCTGCAGGGGCCGGGGGCAGCTGTGCCGAGACTGATTGCCCCATGAACAGCGTCGCCGAAAGGACTGCGCTAGCAGCCCAGCGAGTGTGATGCGAGCTCGAGCGTCGGTGAAAAGTCGGAAGTAGGGTCCCCATCAAAGTCCTCGATTGATCACGAAAGTACAGGAGCGGTGATGTAGGCGGCCAGAGGCGCTTCCCTTTCCCCCGAAATGGCCCGATTTCACCACTAGGGGTCGTGGAGCTGGAGTCGGAACTCCGTGCGCGGTCGTGAAGCGACTGAGCGTTCAGTGTGGCTGGAACGCGCTCCGAGCGCCTCCCAAGAAGAAACAGCTCAAAAGCCTTCCACCACGATCTTTCCACGTGCCTTGCCGGACTCGATCATCGTGTGTGCCTTCTTGAGATTCTCGGCATTGATCGGACAGAGGACCTCCGTGAGCGTGCTTCGCAGGGCACCGGCATCCACCAAGCGCGCGACCTCGGAAAGTAGCTCTCCCTGGCGCTGGACGTCGGGGGTCTCGAAGAGCGTCCGGGTGAACATGAGTTCCCAATGAATGGAGACGGACTTTTTCTTGAATGAAGAGACGTCCAGATCGGGGGGGTCGTCGATGAGACCGAAGCGACCCTGGGGTGCGATGAGATCTGCGATGTCCTGCAGATGTCTGTGCGTTTCGGTCGTCGAAAAGACGAATCCCGGTGCATCCGTTCCGAGGCCTGCCACCTGGGGCGCGAGAGGCCGCGAGTGATCCACCACGTGGTGCGCGCCACAGTCGCGCGCCCAGCGCTCGGTTTCGGGGCGCGAGGCCGTAGCAATGACTGTCAGATCCGTGAGCGCGCGAAGCAGCTGTATGGTGATGGAGCCCACGCCGCCGGCGCCACCAATCACCAAGATCGTGGAGCCTCCTTCAGGCGTCGGTCGTCCGACTTGCAGCCGCTCGAACAACATTTCCCAAGCCGTGATGGAGGTCAGAGGTAGGGCGGCGGCGTGGGGATGGTCCAAAGTCGATGGTTTCCGAGCCACGATGCGTTCGTCGACGAGGTGGAGCTCGCTGTTCGTCCCGGGACGAGTCAGGCTTCCCGAATAGAACACGGCGTCTCCGACTTCGAACCCTTCGACGATCGGTCCGACCGCCTCCACGACTCCGGACGCATCGAAGCCGAGGATGACCGACTGCCCGGGGTCAGGTGCGCGACGGCGGCGAAGCTTCGTATCGACCGGGTTGACGGAAACAGCCTGTACTCGAACCAGCAAGTCTCGGCCTACCGCCTCTGGCGGTTCGAGGTCGAGATCTTCGAGGGCGTCGTCGCGATCGATGGGACCTGGAGTCCTGTAACCTACGGCTTTCATTTCGATGGGAGGATAGCGCGGGTGAGACCGACGTCCTTGTGACGTCAGTCGATTGTCTGTGCTACGAAACCGGCGTGCAGTGGTTCGGAGCAGAGTTTTCCCTTGCCAAAACCCTCATCGCCCTTGGTCTCGGCGTCGCGGGGCTTGGGGTTTTCATGCTTCTCCTGGAACGGGTCGGGATTTCTCTGGGGAACCTGCCGGGTGACATCCGAGTCGAGGGGAAACGCGGCGGGATCTACTTCCCCATCGTCACCTGTATCGTGCTGAGTATCGTAGGGTCTATATTGCTCAATCTGTTTGGCAAGAAATAGACAGAGCCCATGCGGCCCTCCGGAACACGACGTCCTCGATTTCGACCCGAATCCAGCGTTCGGTGTTTGCAGCCGAACCGTTCAAACGCGCATCGTTCCATCGGATGGTTCCTCGTCCGGAAATGTGAAGCAGATCTCCTGAGCCGAAGTCGATGAAAAGTAGGCCGACGCGAGAATCTAGCAAGAGATTGCCCACGGTGTTGTAGAAGTTGTTCCCCGAGTAGTCGGGGAACTCGACAGACCTCGACGACAGCACCCGAACGAACCCGCTTGGGCCGCCACGATGGGAGGCGTCGCTTCCGTGGTCGTCGACTCCCGTCCCGATGAAGAACGTGTCCGACTTCTCGACGAGATGCCGTGATTGTCCCTCCAGGCGAGTGGAGGCTTCGATTCGGGCGGGACTGCGCTGCACCGGGTCGAGAAGGCGCCGGGTGATGTGCTGTTTGCAGTTGCCGAAGCTTTGCTCGACCCTCACTTCGAACCCATCTTCGCTCGCGCGGGTGATGACGCCGTTGGCGCGATTTCGGCGCCGTGTGTGTGGTTGAATCCCCAGAATTCCAACGCTCGAACCTGGGCGAAGGGACTCGAAGAGTGGGTCCCCCGGCCGCGGCAACGAGCCGATGTGCAGTGTGCTCGACGTGGGGCTCCAAGCGAACCCCGGGGCCCCCGTGAGGCACGTGACGCCGAAATGCTCGGTTTTCGTCGGAGCGCACAGGATCAGGAAGGGGAGCTCTGCAAAGAACTCTCGGTGTTGATCCGGGAGGAAAGAGCGGATCGCCCGCGCCGCGAAAGGCGCAATCTTCGTCGCAGTTCCCATTCGACGTTGAGCTTCGAGCTCGCCGGTGTGAAACGGGGTGGTTGGTCGTGCTTCCACTTTCGTCACCATGATCTCACCGGGCGGGCGCGATGATCTCCATTCGTAGTCCGCCCGGGATGGTGCACATCAAGTGACGACTCGGCCCCGACCCCAGGTTCTCCGGCGCGAACTCCATCTCGACGCCCTCTTCGTCCAGCAGCGCCCGATGCACGTCTTCGAGGGATAGGTCCCCTCGGAGGCGGAGGGCAAAGTGATGGAGCCCCAAACTGGCCTTCCGATCGAATGGCGCAGGATCCGTGGTCTGAACCTGCCAGAGGGTGAGGAGGACGGTCCCATCCGACACGAAGTACGCAGGGTAGTCCGGTTTCTCTGTGACGATGTCGAATCCGAGGACCCGTTCGAAGAAATGTGCAGTGGCCCGTGCGTTCAGGACGGTGAGCCCGAGGTGGTGAATGCCGGCGGTGAGAGGAGCTTCGTGGTGCATGAGGGCAGTATGGACTCGAATAATTCGTGATAAATGGTGCAAAATGGATATTATTATTCAGAAAAGCTGAGTAATGGACAAGTTGAATGCCATGGAGACGTTCGTCGCAATCGTCGAAGAGAAGAGCCTGACGGCGGCGGCGCGACGACTCGACCGCGCGCTTCCTACTGTCGTACGCACCCTATCGCTTCTGGAGGAGGAGCTCGGGGTGCGATTGCTACAGCGTACGACCCGGCGACAATCGCTGACCCCCGAGGGACGCGCGTACCTCTCGAGGTGTCGACAGATCCTCTCCGACGTCGCGTCCGCCGAAGCGGAGATCGCCCGGAGTGACACGAAGCTCGAGGGTCCGATCCGAATGACGGCCCCGGCGCTCTTCGGCTCGCTGGTGGTCACCCCTCTCATCGCGGAATTCATGAAGAAGCATCCCGGGATTCAGGTGGAGCTCGTGCTCCTCGATCGGGTCGTCGATCTGGTGGAAGAGGGGCTCGACCTCGGTGTTCGGATCGCGCCTTTGTCGGATTCGAGCTTGATTGCCGTGAAGGTAGGTGAACTGCGTCGTGTCGTCGTGGGGAGTCCGGAGCTGATGTGTCAAGTGAACCTCGAGCACCCTCGAGATCTGACGAAGCTTCCCGTTGTTTGGTTTTCCGGCGGAGCTGCTTCCGGGGGGAAGTGGCAATTCCAAGAGGAGGGAGAGCGCTTGGAGGTGGCCGTCACGGCCAAGTTTTCGTGCAATCAGGCGGCTGCAGGCGTGATTGCCGCTAGCGCCGGCGTGGGTTTCGGTCGATTTCTCTCCTACCAGGTCGCGCGGGAAATCCAGGCAGGGCAGCTTCGCATCGTCCTCGAGGAGTTCGAGGATGCGCCGATTCCGGTTCATGTCGTATTCGCACACGCGCGGCTTCTGAATGCTCGTACACGAGCCCTGGTGGAGCACCTGAAGACCGGACTGCGCTCGCGGCTTTGACCGGCCGGACCCTGATCATTCTCTCTGTGCCAAGTGGCATGAACCGCAGGTCCCCAGCAGCCTTGCGTAGAGAGCCGCACGCGTCGTCGGTGTGGACTGCGACGGGAGCTTGGCTGCGAGCTTCTTGAATTCCTGGGCCGAACTCTTGGCGTACACGCCTCTTTGGAGCACCTCGCTGGGGAACTCCGTGCCCGATAGGATCCTGGCGCCGTCGGCCCAGGCGGTAGAGGACGGGACGTAAAGCCCCTCCCATAGCTTCTCCGTGGCCCAGCTGTGCTGCTTCATTCGACTTTCGAGGGTTCCGTCATTTGGGGGAGCGGGTTCCGCGCTCGCCTCTGGACCACCCAGCTTGCTGTGGCACCAGCCGCACGATGTTCCTACGTCCGCGATTGCAGCCGCGACTCCGGCAATGTCGGAGCTGTCCTTGATCCGCCGAGCTGAAGCTTGCATGCGCGCGGCCGGCTCGATCCACTCTCGAGGGAGCTTCTCGACGTCGAAGAGGTGGAGAATGGATTCGGCGGCCGGTCCCGAGTCTTCCGGACGTCCTTCGATAACGGCCGCCCGGATCTTCTCAGCGTCTCGGGCGTGACCCGCCATGATTTCTGCTAGGGGCGAGTCGCTGGTCGGCTCCTTCTCGCGGGGGCGGCTCGAGTTCGCTGGGGCGCTTTCGGTGTCCGGGGGCTCGCTCTCATCGCTCCCTGCGTCAGCGTCTGTCTGCTCGGATCCGGTCTCCGGGCTCGACTCGGAAGGCGTCGGGGCCGTTGGTTCGGGGGCTGACGGACCACAAGCGATGAGTGCAAGTGCCAGTCCACTGGCGGTGATCGAGGGTTTCACGATGTCGTTCCTTCTCCGTGCGCGCTGGGCTGCTCCAAAGAGGTCGAGCAAGCTCCATGCCACGGACTCGTGGACTCGGACGTCCTCGAACGCGCAGCGATTCTCTCGACAAGGTCGGGACGTCGTGATGAGGCCGTGGATCGTTCGTGCACTTCGTGCGCATCGCTCGCGAGGTGAGACGCACAATTCGCGGACTTTCGCCCTCACGGTTGGGGACCCGATTCGGTCCAGCCGCGCGAGATTGTAGCTCAGTTCAGGGAAAACTCCGGGCGACGACCAGCGGAGAGCGCTTGTCCGATCACCCGGGCGAGGGAGGAATCGGGGTCGAATTCGATCTCCTCGCAACTCTCGTCGACACCGATCTCACAATCGTCCGGGTTGATCGCGTCATCGAAATGCTCACGCGAAACCGAGCTGAACCACGATTCGGGACGGAAGGCGACGGTGAATCGTCGAGAGTCCACAGTCACCTCGAAGTCGAAGCGCTCGGTGGTCGATTTGCGCACGACCGGCACTCCCGATTCGGTGTCCTCACTCTGCTCGACCACGACGCCGACCGAAAAGGGCACGGCAGTGCCGTCCAGAATGGCTTCGCCCGACAGCACGAGGGATGCGCCATCGAGCTGCTCGGCTGCGTCCAGGATCTGGGGACGTTCCTGGGTCAAGAGCGAGGAGATCCCGTAGTCGAACATGTAGGATCGGATTGGGCCGGTTACTCCCAGCAACCTTCCGAGAGATTGAGGTTCGGAATCGAGAACGTCGACGACTGCGCTTTGAGTCCACTCAAGACGAGCGGTGTCGCACAGCTCGCCGGCCTGAGTGCCGGGGCAAAGATAGAGCGGACCGAACGCCAGATCGGCTCGTGAGAGAGAGAGGGAGAGCCCATCCCCGAGACCGAGCTCATCAACCTCCATTCCGCTTGCTACCAGCTCGAGAGAGACCTCGTCCTGGGGGGCATCGACACACGCGTACGCGACCATGGCGGCCAAGGTGAAAGGAACGAGTCGCAGGGTCATAGGCTCACTCCCAGCGTGGCCATGAGAGCAAATGGTGATCCAGCGGCGATGTGACGACCGGGTAGCCGCGAAGGAGCGTTGTCCGTCTGCCAATTGGAAACGAAGTAGAACTCACGAGCCGCGTAGTCCAGGTCGAGCAGATTGAACGCGGACACGTCCAGATCGAGTGGTCCCCAACCGAGACCCGTCGAGGCGTCCAAGAGCACGACGGGCTTTGCGGATTGATTGTAGGGGAGAGGGCGCGGCGCCAAATAGGTCGCACCGAGTCCGACCCTGGCGAGCAAAGGATGACGGCCGATATCGAGAAGTGTTCTCTTTGCGGAGGTGTCGAGTCGCACGATCAGCGGGGGCACGAAGGGCAGCGGCGCGCCCTTTTCGAAAGGCGGGTCCGGTTCCTCGGCGGTCGCAGGCGGTGGGGAGAGCACAGCGGTGTTCACGTAAGTGACGGAGACTGCGCTCAGGAGCCACTCGGTCGGCCGCGTTTGAGCGTACCCGACGACACCAGCACGTCTGGTCGGGCCAATCCTTTCGAGGCGTCCCTCGGATGCCTCGAAGATGACGTCGTCCGACAAATGCGTGTAGTAACCTGCCACGCTCATCGAAAGTGGTGATCCAAAGTGGAACCGCAACCCGGTGTCACCGGACCGCACCTTTGCGAACGGAGCTCGTTCACCGTCTTGCAGCGTGCGGGCTTGGGGAGATCGGTAGCCTTCTCCGTACGAGGCCACGGCCTTCATCCACTCGAAGATCTTGACCTCCAAGCTCGAACGCGGGCCCACCGTGGCCCCCATGGCACTGCGTCGAAACCCGGGGAGTGACTGATCTTGAGGTCGAGACTGGGGCGCGAAGTTCCCAAGGCGATCGTTTACGTCGTAGGACAAGACGGCGGCGCGAGCACCGACGCGCGCGTGGACCCGCTCGCCAAATTGAAAGTCGAGATCGCCGAAGAGCCCAACCGTTGCGCCATGGATGCGAGCGTCCACCCGGTGGTCCCAAGTTTGGTTTCGCACGGTGGCGTCGAGAAGGCTTTGCGATTGGTCGATGGCGTCGAAGCGACCGTCGACTCCAACTTCGACCGTCCCGTGAATCCCCTCGGCCGGCTCGAAGGCTTCGGTGCGATAACGACCCAAGAGTCCGAACGTCGTCGTGTCGTTCATCTGCTCGATCAGATCGCCCCGTCCGCTGACGCCCGGAAGCGTTTGGGAACGTTCCTGGTACCCGGTGAAGTTCTGCTGGCTGCGGTAGTGATCCCGCCCGAGGTAAAACCCGAACGTGCCGTTGGCGTGGGCGGGTCCCCGATAGTCGGCGAAAAACCCGGCCATGATTCGCTGACTCAGAGCGTTCTGAGCGCGGGCGGTGGCGTCGGGGTAAGTGCAGTGAAAGCAGACCAATCCCGAGTCGATGTCGTCCTTGCGGACGACTCCCGCGGATTGACCCCGGGCACCGTGTACGAAACCGATCGCGCGATAGCGGACGTCGCCCTTTCCGAAGCGATGCTGTACCACGCCGCTGGCGCTATCGCCTGCGCGACTCTGTCCGAACCCGTCGGTGGACGTGACTTGGGCCGCCCCCACGCTCTCTCGTTCGGCCTCCTTCGGCGCCCAGATGATTTGATGGCGCTGGGTATCGAAGGAGCCGTAGCCACTTCTGAGTTGGAGACCCCGGTGCTCTTCGTCGACACCGAGGGCTACCTGCACCGAACCGGCCACGGCGAAGTCGCCCTGACGGGGATCGCTCACGCCCTCCTTTACCGAAAGGGCGTCGACGACCGGACCGATGAGGAAGCTCAGGTCCGAGTATCCCTGCCCGTGGATGTGGGACGGGAGATTGATCGGAAGTCCGCCGACCGAAAACTCGATGTCCTGTCCGTGCTCTGCGTCGAAACCACGTAGCGAATAGGAGTGGGCTTGCGCCAGGCCCTCGGAACGAAACGCAGTGAGACCTGGAGCTGTCCGCAGCATTTCGGCGCCTTCCTGGTGTGGCGCAGCGCTGAGCACCTCACGATGCACGAAGTAGTCGCTTGCTGTGCGTTGTTCGGTCCGCAGCGGTCGTTCTCCGTGGACGGTGATCTGCATGTGCACGTCGCCCTCGTGGGCGTGATCGTGTTCCGGATGCTCGCCTTTCTGGAGGGCCGGAGGTAGTTCGGGCTGTGGGGTGTGCGGCCTCGTCGCTTCCGCGGGGGCAGCGGCTTTAGGTTGTGGCTTGCGGATCGCCACCGCCACCTGGATGCGAGCTGCAAGGGGAACACCGTCGCGAGTCGCCGGGGCGAAGATCCAGTTCTCCACAGCTGCCTTCGCCGCCGCGTCGATCGTGGGCGAAAGACCCTTTTCAACCGTGACGTCTTCCGCTCTGCCGTCCGCGCCCACTACGACGACGAGGATGACGCGGCCCTCGCGCTCCACATCAGCTGGAAGCACGGGCGGCACTTCGTTCAAGACAGTCGGGGGCAACACGACGGGAGCATCAGCGTCCTGAGGGGTGGAATCCTCGGTGGGAGGCTCGGTCGAGTCGCGTCTCGTGGCGCCGCTGCTCGGGGACGGGGCGTCTTCTGCCACGTCGTCTTCGATCTGCTCGTCGTCTACATTTTCGTCGGGGCCTCCGGAAACGTCGCCGGTTTCCGCTTTGGTTTCTTCTTGGGCGCGTACTTCGCTGGAAAGGAGACCGACGGAGGCCACCGCGCACAGCACGCTGAGCTGTCGAAGTCTCATCGCGCACCCCCAGTGGCCCGACACTCGGGGCAGCGCCCGACGAGCTGCAGGTCGGCGTCCATCAGGGCCGCCTTCCATTTCCCCTCTTGCGGTAGCTTGAGAGATGCTTCCCGGATGCACGTCACCTGTCCGCAATCACGACAAGCGAAGTGAGGGTGAACGTGGGGCGCGCCGTGGCGCTCGATGGCTTCGTAGCGGATGATTCCGAGCGCAGACGATGCCACCCGGGCGAAGTCGTGTTCTTGGAGTTTGACGAGGTTGCGAAAGAGAGTCGCTCGATCCCAGTCTTCCGAACCGATACTTTCCACGACTTCTGCATGGGACAAAGGTCGTGGGCTTTTCCTCAGAAGCCGCAAGACCGCTACCCGTGGTCCGGTAGCGCGCAGACCTGCTTCGTGGAGCTCCTCACGGATTTGGTCTCGGTCCTCAGACATCTGCGCTCAGTGAGTGTGACCAGCTTCTCCGTCCAAGGCGCACTCGCCCTCGCCCTGGAAGTGACCCTGGGTCATGGCTTGAGCCGTGAGATAGGTCATCATGTCGTCGAGAGGAGTGATGGGGGAGCCTCCGAGCTGAAAACGATCGTCTATTTCCGGCAGATCGCTCGGGGCGATCGAGCGCAGCTCCTCTTCGGTGACCGTTCCGTCCTGGTCCAAGTCACAATCGGCGAGCCACTGGGCCAAGCGAGTGATCCCACCCTCGTCTCCTTCGGGGAAACCATTGAAGAACAGGTGGTCTCCGTGAATGGTGATGGCCACCGTCGTCGTTGCTCCCGACGTGGTCGAAACGCCGGAAATCCCATCGATCTCACAGGGTCCGTAAGCCATCTCCGCCGCGAGTCCGAACGAAAACGAGATCGACTCTGCGGGGTAGCACGGGTCCCCGACGGAATTTTCGCCGCTCGCCGTCAGGTCGTCGGGGACTGTCGCCAGCGCAGTTGGAGGACAGCTGCGCCCCCCTTCTTTGACCATCGTGCCGGACACGATGTAGGTCAGGTCGTCCCCGATCAGTTCGTCGAAGTCCTCCTCGTTCACGCTCTCGTGACGCTCGGCGTCATGACCGCTCGTTTCGTAACCGAAGTCGTAGGTCCCTTCGCCCACTCCCTCGAACTCCCAAAGTGACTCTCCGCCCGGTCTGAGCCGAGTCAGATCCACCGCCAACACTTCTTCCGAATGCAGTTCGCGCCCATCCCCGGCCGTGGGGAGGAGGTGCACGTTTCCGATGGCGACGATGTAGCGTTCGAACGAAACGCTCCACCCGTCTCGAATCTCCTCGCCTCCATCGCCTGCTGAGATGCCGTCGATGATCACGTCCTCCGATTCCAGGAGCACCGAGATGGACGCATCTCCCGAGTCGTCGGAACCCGAGCTGCAGCCGATCAGCAGGAGACAGGAACAGAGGCCAGCAGTGGAGACGGGGTTTCGCATGCGCCCGCAGTTATCATCACCGGAGTGCACATGCAATTCAATTGCATCAGAACCGTGAGCCGGCCAGCCTGGAAGCGAAAAGGGCCCTCCTCAGTTGCTCTAAGTCTCCACAATTATGAGGGAAAAGCCGAGTCCCATAGCTCAGACATAGGTCATCAAGAGCTTGAGGACGGCCGCGATGGAGGCAAGCGAGGCTGTTTCCGTTGCCGTGTGGTACTCGGTAGTCGGGATCTGAAGTGTCGTGCCGTTGATGGCTCCGGCCGTGGCGACTGCGATACGTCCGAGTTCGGTGCGTCCCAGAGGATACGGCCGCTCGCGCGTCTTGTTTTGGTGCTCGATGTATTGGTCCTTGAAACCATACGAAAGGCCCAACGCTTCGCACTGGCGCACGTGCTCATCCGTCATGTCCGTGGAAAAGTCCCCGTTTGCGTCCTTTCGTCGAAGTGCGATCAGCTGAGCGTCGGCGTCGGCACGGGTCGCGTACGGACTCGTGTCGAGTACCAACAACCGCTGAGTCGTGATTTCGCTCCGCTGGAACCAAGAGAGTGCGTAGCGCCAGCTTTTCCCGGACTCTTCTTGAGCCGTGAAGAGTCCAGTTCCCTGATATCCTTTGCGAAACAAGTAGATGATGAGCGCCGCGCTCACGACGTTGTCGAGCTGGCAGCTCACGAGACCATTTTCGACCTTCAACCGATCGAGAAACGACACTGGCGTTCCAGGCTGCAAGAAGTCCAAGCCGTCGACCTCGAAGATCAAGTTCTTGCGTCGGGGACATACGTAGGAGCGGGTGATTCTGCCCTGACCGAGATACGTTCCAGTGTACACCATGTGCGCCTGCACGCGCTGTCCAGCAAAGCGATCCTCGATCTGGCCGAGCATGTGCGCGGAGACGGATTCGACCATGTTTTCCCCCTGATTGCCCGCGATGAAGGCGGCGTACTCGAACTCGTTCGGTCCGGTACAGAGCAAACCGTGCCGATCGATATGGGCCGAGAGATACAGATCGCCCGGCCGACTTCCTTGCGCAACGAGCACCCCGTGGAAGTACTGGACCTTGACCCCGACTTCTTCCAGCTCGCGGCGTAGAACTCGAAAGAACGAGTCCTCGGTTCCGACGACGGATGGTTCGCGGATGAGTGGTTTCAGAATATCCAGAAACTCCTCCATTTCGGGGTAGGCAGCGAAGCTGCCGCTCACGCGAGGCGCGCGACCGCTTTCCGGTTCGGTGGAAGGGGTTTCTTCGAGCTGATTGAGCGACATGTTTACCCATGGATTGGCCACCCCGATTCGCGTCGGGGGCGTTTCTGGGCGAAGTCGCGGCGGCTTTGCTGTTCGTCAGACCTCCTGAACGCGAGGAGATTCAAGGGCTTACGGGGGGCTCGAGAAGCCCTGTTGGGGATCGATCCCCGCTGCTTCAAGCCCGAGCGAACTCGACAACGACGGCGAGGCCAGGGTTCGCAGCCACCGCACGCACGCGCGCTCCCATTTGAGCTGCAAGATCGGAGACCAGGGCGAGACCGAGTCCCGTTCCCTGGTTCTTGCGAGTGAGTTCATTCTCCAAGCGGTAGAACGCCTCGAAGATCTTGTGCTGCTCCGACTCGGGGATCCCGGGGCCACGGTCCCGAACCGAAAGGGAGACAGCATCTCGAACGACTTCGATGGAAAGCGTCAGCCGCTTGTCTTCCGCGTCCTTGGCGTACTTCAGTGCGTTGTCGACCAGGTTGAACAGGATCTGCTCGACCGAGTCCGGATCGAGGAGAACCTCGGGAACGTTCGTGGGAATGTCAATTTGAAGAGTAAATCCGGACTTCTCGACATGAGGGAGAAGGGCCGTCGTCGTGCTGTCGACCAGCCTCACGAGATCCCCCCGGCGCGGCTCGGGTTTCACGGCACGCTCGATCTTCGAGAGCAGCAGAATGTTGCCGATGAGGCGACTGAGTCGCTCCGCTTGAGAAGTGATGGTGCGAAAAGACTCCTCTTCCTTGGCGCGATCTTCGACGAGTCCTTCTTGCAGCATTTCTCCGTGCATTCTGATTGCCGTGAGCGGAGTCTTCAGCTCGTGAGAAACGGCTGCGACGAAGTTGCTCTGGCGCTCGGCGAACTCGAGCTGAGTCTTCACGACTCGGTAGAGCGCCCAGAGGCCGACGACGATGAAGAGTCCGAGTGCCAGGGTGAGCGGGATGAGGAGCTGTTCGCTGAAGGGAACATCGAGAGGCGAAAGCGCCAGGTCCGCCCGTACGGAAGAAAAAGGGCGAGCGAACTGATGGCTGAGCTCAGGGCTCGACACACCCTCGCCCTGGCGTCCGCCGAGAGCCGTGACTTCCACGACTTCAGAAAGACCGCGCGAGGACAGCACGCGTTCCTTGAGCGTCTCGACGAGCAGTTCGTTGTCGACGACGAATCCCTCGACCCCGTTCGACGATCCTCGATAAAAAAGGGTCGTGTTTGCCCCCACGTCGACGCCTTGAAAAGCCGAAGGAGATTCCGCCGCGCTCATCAGAAGGACTCCATGTAGTCCGAGAATGGATCGTCGCCCTTGCCCGAGCTCGAAGGCTTGGGCGCGACCTTACGCCGCTCCGGGGCCCGGTTGAGAGATTCGATGATCTCCCGGTCGGTCGTCGGCTTTTTGGGGGCTGGGGCTGGGGACACCGCACCAGCGCTCTCGCGGTGCGGCGACGGTGCGTCGTCTGCTTCAGACTTCTGTTGCCGGGCGCGCAGGAGCGGAGGCGATGGTGCGTCTCCTCCGAGAAAGTCCACAGGCTCTTGGGTCTCGCTGGCGTTTGACGTGCTGGCTGTCCACTCAGCGCGGGCTTTGGATAAGGCCCAGCTCATGCGGCGGCGGTGTTCGCTCGTCGGTCCTTCGGCGACGACGATTTCTGGCTGTGGACTTCTACCGAGGCTGTCTTCGGAGAAATAGCCGACGACGAATGGTGCCCATGTTTCTGGGTTGGTCTGATCGAGGCGGGTGTAGGAGGGGCGCGCGTTCTCTTGCTCGAGAAACGCCGAGACTTCGCGCTCCATCTCGTCGAACACCCGTGAGGCCACCATCTCCTCCCGCTCACGCCGCGCCTCCGCCAGACGTTCATCGACCAACGTGGCGAGTCCCCCGAGGGCGCCCAGAAGTGCCGTCCCCAGGACAATGAACGAAAGCCTCAGCCGTCGAGGGGAAATCACTCGACCGAGAGGACGGGGCTTCGTCAAGGGCGTCCTTTCGCCACGTACCTGTAGCCCTGACCACGCACCGATTCGATCGTATCGAGGGAGATGTCATTGAGCTTCTTGCGCAGCTTGCCGATGGTGACGTCCACGGTGCGAGTCTCGACGCCGTCCGGTTTTTGCATTTCCCAGACGTCGCGCAGGAGCACCCGCCGGGAGATGATGCGTCCTGGTTCGCCAGCGAATAGACGCAGGATGGCGAGTTCCCGCGCGCTGAGTTCGACGAGGTCTTCGCCGCGCCGGGCGCACGCTTTGTCGGGGTCCACGTGTACCGTTCCGCATGCAAACGGCTCGCTGACGTCAGGAAGACTTCGCCCCAGGACCGCCTCGATCCTCGCCAGGAGAAGCTTCAGCGAGAAGGGCTTCGTGACGTAGTCGTCGGCCCCGGCATCGAAACCGCGCAGGATGTCATCTTCCGAACCTTTTGCGGTCAACATGATCACGCCTGCCTTCACCCCCGACTCACGAAACCGGGCGCAAAGTGTGAAACCGTCGACGCCCGGCAGCATCACGTCGAGCAGAAGGAGATCGAAAGGCTGGCTCGTTCCCAAACCGAGTGCTTCGTTTCCGTCTTTCGACCAGGTGACTTCGTGTCCGCGAAAGGACAGCACGTCGCACAGACCTTGGCCGATGCTTTCCTCATCCTCCACGACGAGGATGCGACCCGCGCGCTTCTTCATGTCGTTCGTTTTAGCGCGGCGTTATGCGGAGCCGAAGGGAGAAGTGTAAATCGGAGGTAAATCCGTCGGGGCCGGTTTTACAGAAGGCTTTCGGAAGTCGGGGAAAAACCCATGCACACTCTTACGTAGGCCCAGAGTCGCCTACTTTTGGCGATCGAAACGACGGAACGGAAACGAGGAGAGAAGAGATGATGAAGCGCAAAGAGAAGCACTTCTGGTACTACGTGGCGATATTGTGCGCGGTGATGCTGCTTGGGCTCAGCGGGCAGCTCATCTCGTGCGCGCAGGCTCAAACCCACCCCGATTCTTACCGCCGTGGGTACGAACCGGTCCCTCGCGCGCACCCCGACGATCCGGTTGCTCCCTGGAATCAGCCTGGACCTGCAGTGAAGAGCACCCCAGATGTAGTTCTGGGCGCTCAGCTCGATCGCGGCGCCATCCTAGCGAATGGTGACGGCATCGTCCGGGTCGAGGTACAGGTCGAGACGGGAGCTGAGGATGGAGTCCACGCCGAGCGCGCGAGCGACATCGTGGTGGTCGTCGACACGTCCGGATCCATGGAGGGACAGAAGCTTCACTTTGCGAAAGAGGCTCTCCACGGGCTCTTCGATCGGCTCGGTGAACAGGATCGCTTCAGTCTGATCGAATACAACTACTCAGCGCACGTGCTCGTCCCACTCCGTCATGCGAGCGAACACAACAAGGACCACTTTCGCTCTGCCGCTCGAAGGCTCTCCGCAAGTGGGAGCACGAACATGAGCGGGGGCTTGGATGCGGCCATTCGCTTGCTTCAGAGCTCCCGGGGCGAGGGACGTCCGGGTCGCGTGCTGCTTCTGTCGGATGGGTTGGCAAACGCTGGGGATTCCTCGCTCGCTGGCCTGGCGCGGCGGGCACGCACTCTGAGCTACGATGATTTCGCGCTGACGACCATGGGGATTGGTGAAGACTTCGACGAGCAGGTGATGACTCATCTCGCCACGGTAGGCACCGGCGCGTTCTACTATCTTGCCAAGCTGGGCTATCTTCCAGAGTTCTTCGAGAGCGAGCTCTCGAGCACGCGTCAGACCTACGCCCATGCCGCCGAGATCCACTACGAACCGGCTCCAGGTGTTTCTCTCATCAGCGCGATGGGTCTTCCCATCGAACCACGGGGACGGGAGCACGTGATTCGGCTCGGGAGTTTGTACTCCTCCCGAGCTCGCACCGTATGGCTGACCCTCAGGGTGCCAAGCAGTGGGCTCGGTATGCGGGAGCTGGGGCACCTCTCGCTGTCCTATCAAAGGCGCGGGCAGCCCGGTTACGCCAGCGTCGGGAGTCTGCCTGCCGTGGAGTGTGTTGCCAGCTACCACCAGTTCCAGAACTACGTGCACGAGGACGTTTGGGAGAGAGCGGTACTCGGAAGTGTGTTTTCGACCACGGAAGAACGGTTCGGGGACGCCATTCGTTCAGGCAGCAAGCAAGAGCTCGACGCAGCTTTGCGGGCGGCGGAAGACGAGCGAAAGCTGGCGAGCAGCCTGGGCAATACATCCGTCATTTCCAAGCTCGACGAGCTGGGTCACAAAGCGCGCGCCGCCGAGCGAGCGCAGAGCGCCCCGGCTCCCGTGCGCAATCAAGAGGCGAAGAAGAGCAAGGCTCGCGGCTACCAAAGGAGAAATGCCGACGTTTACGACGACTCAGAGGCGGCTATGAGCGCGTTTTGAGCCGGAGAGCTCCCTCCCATCCCCAGAACGCGCTATGTTCTGGAGATGGGGGAGGAAGCGGTTCGCTTCGACAAGACTCGCTGGCCGATTGTCGTGGTCACGCTTTCGGGGCGCCTCGGCGACGGGGATTACGATTACCTAATGGCGGAAGCCGAGTCGTTGTTTCGTCGTTCGGAGTTCCACGTTCTCGTTACCGACATGCGCAGGCTGGACGTCGCTGCGAGTTCCAGACAGCGGCACACGCTACAAGTCTGGGCTACTAAGATGGAGAACGAATACGGGCGGAACAACGTGGCTTCGATCAAAATCGTGACTTCGCGCCTCATGCGGGCGGCCCTCAGCGCGTATCAATGGCTACGGGGCGCTCCGACGGACGACCGTGTGGTCTCGACGATGGAAGAGGCGCTCGCCCTGGCCGAGAGTGCTTGTCGAAGTCGCGGTCTCCGCATGGAGCGCGCGGGTCTGGAGGATGCGCCCAAAGGTCAGCCGTAGACACGACGTGTCCGCATCTCCCAGCGAAGCGCTTTGCACCGCCTCCCGGAAAATTGGCAGCTTTCCAGGAGATTTTTCTGCTTGCACGAACGAGCAGCTGCCGCTTTGGAACGGCCTCGGCGGAAAGAGAAAATTAAACGACAGGAAATCACAGCCTTTGGTGACTGATTCAAGCGGAGCCGGTGCTCATCATCGCGCAGGCGAGGACCGCGCTTCCTTTCTCGTTTCAAATGTTTAGTGGCACGGTTGACGAATGGCTCTGTAACGATTCGGCCGATTGTCCGATGAACTATTCGAGGCATGCTTCAAGCATGTTACCTTTTCTTCTGGCAGGGAGTTTTTGAATGATTCGTACCGCGTTCTTCGTCTCGGTGGCACTTGGCCTCTTCTCCGTCGTCGGTTGCGGCGGCTCTGAGGGAGACCAAGACGGCGGCTCGAGTGGGGATGGAGATTCCGGAAGCGGCGACGGCGACATCTCCCTAGGAGACGGCGACGGTGATAGCGGCGGCGATGGTGACATCGGAGGCGGCATCGATGGGTGTTCTCCGGACTTCGGAGAAGGGTGCGCAGGCGAGACGTACGAAGGAGAAAACGTCCCCCTCGACATCTACGTGATGTTCGACCTCTCTTGCTCGATGAGCTGTACCGTCAACGATTCGGGTTGTTGCTTGAACGAAGACGAGCGCGATCAGTGGCGTATTCAGCCGGTCCGCGAGGCGATGCGGCTCTTCCTCGAGGATCCGCGTAGCGCTGGTATCGGAGTCGGTCTGGGGTTCTTTGGTGATCACGATGTCGATAGTCCGAACGATCCCGACGTCTGCACCGTGGAGGCTCACTCGGATGCTGCGGTCCCGATCGATGTTCTCCCACTTTCAGCTGCCGCCCTCACGAGCACCCTCGACGCGAGTGAGCCGCAAGGCGGTACGCCGACCCATCTCGGCATCGCCGGGGCTTGCGACTACGCGAACGATTGGAAACAACAGAACCCCACGCACAAGGTCGTCATCCTGTTGGTGACCGACGGGATTCCCGAGCACTCGTGCAACGCGAACATCGGCCAAGCGACGGACGCTGCTGAGGAGTGCTACGATGGTGGCGCTGGTCGAGAGATCTACGTTCTCGGGATCGAGGCGAATACCGGTGGGGGGGGGAACGGTGGTAGCTCACTTTCCCAGCTCAACGACATTGCGGACGCTGGCGGTACGGAACAGGCGTATTTGACCGATGCCAACGATGTTGCGGGTTCGGTGCTCGAAGCGCTCAATGCCATCCGAGCTGACGCTGTGATTCCGTGCACCATCAACATCCCCGAGCCGCCGAACGGCGAAGTTGACACCGAACAGGTCAACGTTGGTATCTGCAATGGGGCTGGTGAGACGGTGCACACCTACCTCGTTAGCGCACCCGAAAGCTGCGCCGACGGCGCATGGTACTACGATCAAGTGGGCGGCGAAACGGTCGTGCAACTCTGCGATCAGACCTGTGACATCGTATCCGTGGCCGGATCGACTCTGAGTCTCTCGGTCGGCTGTGAGACGGTTGTCACGCCCGTGCGCTGATCCTGGCCCTTCGCCATCGCGGGCTCGCGACGTTTGAGTTCCCCGCGGACGTCTCTATGGTTCCGTCCGCCATGGAGTTCTGCGTCTGACTTCTACTGCTCGAGCGCGCCTCAAGGTCTTGGCTGCGGTCATATCCGCCACGTTTTTCATTTTGCCTTTCAAGGTGGCGAGCCGAGACGGGAACGGCTCCGGGGCGGCCCTCGGGCTCCTGTTCTTCGTCGGGTTGATTTTTGCGCCCTGGGGGTTCGTTCGGCTGGGCCGAATGGGCCGGGAGCAGAAGCGCGCTACAGTCTCTCTTGCCTGGAAACTCGCGCTCTTTGCGGGTCTCGGGAACGTGGCGCAGGGCTGGGCTTTCGAGACATTGCACGCAGGGGTCGCCGTCGTTTTCATCCAAATGAACGTGCTCTTCGTTGCAGTCCTCGGGGTCGTGTGGCTGGGAGAGTCTCTGCGTTGGTCGACGGGGGTTGGGATCCTGCTCGCAGCTCTCGGGATGGGTGTCGCGCAGTGGCCTGCCCTGTCCGGTCATCTCTCCGTGGGGTGGGGGGTACTGTGGTCTGTCGTTGCAGCTTTTCTCTTCTCTCTCATGGACGTTTTTTCGCGGCGCGATGCTCACGGCGTCGACGCCGTGCTCACCAACGTCGTCCGCGCGTGGATGGCGGCGCTGTTCCTCACCTTCTTTCCAGGGGCCCTCCAGCAGTTCGTGGACATGAGCCCGTACGAGGTGGGAGCGTGCGCCGTTGCGGCGATTTTCGGACCTGGGATCGCCCGTCAGCTTCTGATCAGCGCCGCGCGGGACCTCCCTGCCGCCGAGTCCGCACTGCTGCAACAAATCCGCCCCCTATTGGCGATCCCCCTGACTAGCCTCGTGTTCGGAGCTTGGCCAACCGTTTGGGAGTGGTGGGGGGCGGTGCTCGTAGCGACGGGCGTTGTGCTGCCTCTCGGCTATGCACTCTTGCGGCGCGCCCACGACGGAGCGCCTTGAACCTTCCCCGCAGCTGGTCCGTTGGTGCTCGGGCGATTACGGTAGCAAGAAGGCCTTGTAAACGTCCGCAGACGAGAAGAGGAGCCACACTTTGCTGCGGCTCGTACCCTCGAGAGGCGAGTCAGCGGCGGGTCGAGCCGCCTCGGTGGCGGACTTGATGCAGACTTCTATGGCTCGTTTCGACTTGCGTAGGTCCGATAAGGTGACCCATCCTTTGCGATCACGGAAGCTGACGTCTCGTGGAGTCGTCCTCAAGACTACGTTGGGCACTACGTTGGATGCTCCTTGGGACGAGGCGCTCGCCGTGATCTCGACGTAGGCGTTGAGCACGCCGTTGTAGGGTTGTCTGACATCGGTATTCATCAGGCAGCCTTTGATGGCCGGGCTGATGAGGCTGGCGATGTCCCAAGGATTGGCAGGAGTACCTGGAGGTGTTTTCTCGCCCCGACTTCGCGGTTTGGGGGTGATCACGTTGGCCGGAGGCTTGGGCGGATCGGGGCGCGGCTCCATTCCACCCGGCCACTCGTCGTCCTTCACGTGCTTGCAGGTTCGATTCGCGGTGGTGCTCAGACCCTGGATCACTCGGGCGCGGGCGCTTCCAGTGAAGCCGCTTTCGAGGCATTCGCACATCGTATTCTCCTGATACTCGCCGAAGCCGAACTCGGGGATCATCGAGGTGAGACTTTCCGCCGTCCTCACGTAGTTCTCGCACTGGGTCGGACCGCGTTCGTTGTACTTCGGGTCGGCGTCCTCGAGAGTTCTCTTGGCAAGACGCAGGCGCTCTTCGCGTGTACCGGAAAATTGCGGCAAGAACTCGGAAATCAGCTCGAGCTGTTCGTCCACGGTGAAATCCCCGGAAATGAAATTGGTGAGAGACGTAACCTGCGAGGTTTCCCTTCTGTTCGAAAAGTCCGAGAACGAAACCGTACCCGCTTTCACGAGTCGGAGTATCTCTCGTGCGCGCGCCATGCGCTTGGCTCCCTTCGGTTGCCCCTTGAGCAGGTATCGCGCGCACGTGTACGGCGACGAACTGGCGTTCTTGAGGACATGAAGCCCGGCCTGCCATTCGGCTTCTGTGCCGCGTCCGTGGTTGATGAGGTCGGTGATGAGGATGCTGCCGCTCAACCAAGAAGCCCACTCGCAGGCGTAGGAGCGCGCCCGAGCTTCCTTCAGCAGAAACTCCAGGTATTGGGGGTCGCGCTGCCCCTTGGGGCGATAGTGATGGACGCGATGAACGCTCGTCGAGTGAGTCCGTAGGGCAGGCTTGTCTTCGTAGGGGTACGCATAGAGCGGCTGAGTGGCTTTTTGGATTGCAGCGAGGTCCTGGGGCTTCGTCTTCATGGTGTGGTAGGCGAAAACGGGGGGTTCGGCGTCTTTCAGGAGGCGCACCACCATGCTGATCCTCTGGTCGAAGAATCGCTCTGTCTTCAGCTGCTCGAGCCACTTTGCGTCGACATAAAGGAAGTGGTCCTCCGGACGTTCTTGGTAACCTCGGCTCGAAGTGGTGAAGGAAGGCAGTGGACTCTCCAGTAGGTGCGTGAGGCGGCTATACAACCCGCTGTCTCGACCATCGATCCCCTGACAAGCGCCCAGAGCGCGCTGAAGGATCTCCCTCCGTTTCTTGATGTCCTCGTACGTGCGGTCCTGGACTTCGCCGTATTTCCGGAGTTCCGCCTCGCACGCTGCAGGATCCTTGTATTTGATGTCCCCCTCCTGAACGACGACCTGTCGTTCGACCACCGTGGGATTGTCGAGGCGCGCTCGTTCGGCCACATAGGAGCTCTTGGGGTACCTCTGCATGATCCACTTCACGCAGCCCCGCGGTCCGCACTCCCCGCCGTTGTACTCGGTGGTGCGGTCCTCGAGGCGTACGTCGAGGCACCCTTCGCTGACTTCGCTCTGCACGTCGATCCCCTCGAGATCTTCGCGCACCGTCGTCTGGGACTTGATCTGAACACCGAAGAGCCGGCACAGCTTCTCGGTACACATGCGCCTTGCGAGAGCTCCCGCGTGGTCTTCATCCGCGGCCAGCCCGTGACAGACGAAGTGGAACGCTTGGGCGTCCTCGACGTCGCCCTTTTTGGCCCAGTCGGGAGTGTACACGCCCTTTGGGAGGAGATCCGCAGACGATGCGGCGCCCTCGACGGCTTCCAACTTGTCCCAACCCTCGACTACGGCAAGCTGGACGTCCCCGAGGGGTGTTCTCAGATCGCCCTTCTTCTCCCACACGCCCGCAAGGAGCTCTTGAACGCGCTCTCTGTCGACGTCGATACGACTATAGAGGCGGACCTTCTCCCCATCCTTGGTCTCGACCTTTTCCCAGTAGTGAGCCGTGATGGAGATGTCCTCGATCAGAAGATGCGCCGTTTCGCTGATGGCTTCCGAGATTTTCCCGGCTTCCTGGGTGGAGACCTTGTCGGTGAGAACGGCTACGATCCGAGTGCTGAGGAATCGCACGAGCTCGGCGCGGGCATAGCTATCCGCCGCCCGGAACCCAGCTTCTTTCCGTTGGTCGGCGCCGATTGCCACGTATCCAAGCACCCGCACCATGCCGTCACGACGGCTGAAGGGAACATTGGGGTCTGCCCAGCCCGGGCGGTCGTCGAATCCTTCGGCGCGTTCGAGGACTCGACCTCCCGACGATCCTGGGTTTTTGGGGGACGCCGAGCTGCCGCCGCAGCCCACGGCAATCAGGGCTGCAGCGACGAAGACGAGACGGGGGAGGTTCAAGAGGCGCACGTGAGCGTGCCGACGAAGAGGCGAAGCTTGCCGGAGCATGGCCTCGGACGCTACCACAGGGCGTTTTGGGGCGCGCCCGCGGGGGACACTTTGCGGCTGATGGGCCAAATTTCATTTTCGGGGAAGGGCCGTGATCCAGCCTTCGTAAGACATGTGCTGTGCGAGGCTGCAGCCTCGTGATCCCCTGTTTCCAAGAAGACTGAAACTCATGACCCGTTCCTCCCGTTCTGTCTCTCGATCCTCTTTGGCGCTCACAGTCGCAGGTACGCTCCTCGCGGCCACCGGGTGCTCGGCGTTTCGCTCCGATACGAGCGATGAGAAGGGGAGGAGCTACGTCGCTCCGATCCTGGATACCTTGGATGAAGCCCCCCCAATCCCCTACAGCGAGGTGTATGTCCCCGTCGACGCCCACGCCTACCAGAACGACGGGAAAAAGCTTCCGCTATCCGCCACCCTGGTCCTCCGCAATCCGAACCGCGCGGCGTCGCTCGTCGTGAAGCAGGTGGATCTCTACGGGCAGAACGGGAAGCGAATTCGCCGGATCGCGCAGGACCCGTTCGAGCTTCGACCCTTCGCATCGGTCGAATTCTTGGCAAGGCCAGAAACCAGGGAAGACGCTCATGCCGACAGGCGCTCCAAGGAGGTTGTCGATCTCGATGTCGATCGGAGAAACAGCTCCGCTCCCAGTCACTTCATCGTGCAGTGGGGGACGCCCGATGGTGCCAAGGCACCCCTTGTCGAGACCGTCATGGTGGACGAAAGAGGCCAGATCCTCTACGCGCGCCCCGGTCACGAAATCCGGACGATCCCCGTGGGGCGTCCCGCTACGCCGCGACCAAGCGTCCAACGAATGGATCTCCCCACGCAGAGCCCAGCGTATGCCAACGTCGCGCCGAAGTACGAACTCATCCGCTACGATTCGGACATGGGCCTGAGCCCCAAGAACCCCTAACGCCCGCCGTCAGCCCGCAGGCATCGCGTTGATGGCCCGGTCTCAGTAGCGAGAGACTTCGCTATCTCGGACCGAGAACGCCTTGTTGGCGTTGTCGATGAGGGCCTGCTTGAGCTCTTGTTCGATCGTAGAAGAAGCTTCGACGCTCTGCTTGAAGGCATCGAGTTCGAGCACCATCAGGGAGTAGTACGTGCCGTCCTTGCCGACGAAATAGCTGGCCATCCGACTTCCGCTGAGGGTCATATCGGAGATCTGTGTCGATTGGTCCTCGATTTCCTGCTCAGTTTTCCCTCCCTTTTGCGCCTGGTAGTCGGTAATGATGCTCCGAACTTCGATCGACAGGTAGCGCGAGATCTCCGTTCTCCCTCGCGCCATGGCGGTGTTGCGCGCGAGGGACGGACTCTCGACTCCAGAGACGGAGCCCACGCCGCAGATGACAGGCTCGTCCTTGAAATGGTCGCGGCAATCCTGAGTCACCCAGACCGGGGCGCCCTCCATGGGGTCGGCGTTCTCTTCTTCGCCACCCTTACCGTCTCTTCCGCTCTTTGCGTCCTTGGGGTTCGAAGAGCCGCAGGCCACCGAAGTCGCGAGGCAGAGAGGAAGAAGGAGCTGGTGCAGGTGCTGTCGGAGACGGCGTGATTCGATTGAGTCTTTCATTTTGGGGATCTCGTTGGATGGAGTGGCTCGGAGTCTCGGGTCGTTCATCGTTGTGAGAGCGGGAAATTCGGGAGCTCTTCTGGGATATCCGTCGTGGGGTGTTGTTTCCCTCCCGTGAGTGCCACGACTCGCTTCTTCACGTAGTGCTCGAGCTCTCTGATGAAGACGTGTTTGTCACCGTCGTAGTCCGCCCCACCGCCGATACCGTCGAGCAGTGCCTTCGTGAAAGCGCCGTGCTTCCACTGGGGCGATTCGTAGCTGCTCTCGGCGCCGGTCGAAGACGTCATGACCACGATGCCGCTGTTGTGCGAAATCGTCGAACGCAGGAGCTGTGCCATATCGAGGGGAGCGCCATCGGTCTTTTCGGTCCAAGCGCCCGCATGGGAGGAATCCACCATCAGGACCACTTTGGCAGGGAGCCCTTCTATGCGCGCCTTCAGGTCCTTCCAGAGGACGGCCGTTTCCTCGAGACGCTTGATGTCGGCGTCGTGGGGGATGAAATAGTACTCGCCGTCTCCGCCGCGCGCGGCGTACCCCGACAGAAATACGATGGCGACGTCCTTTTGGGACGCCCGTCCTGCGAGCCAACCGAGGCCATTCATGATCGCCGACCGGCTTGCGGCGTTTTCCGTCAGAGTTCGGATCTCCACGTGCTTGTACAGGCCCGTGTTCTTCTTCAAAAGTAGTGCACCAACCTCTTCGGCATCCTTGTGCGCATAGGAAAGGGGAGTCAGATGAGGCGACCCGTAGTCCGAGATGCCCACGGACAACATGTAGAGTTCGGGTTGGTAGAGCTTTTCCAGCTCTTTGGCGCCGCCGGTCCGCTCGACTTCGAAGCTGACGGGGACGCTTTCATTGAAACGATTGCGCGCTACCACGCTGATCTTGTTGGACTTGTTGGGGAGCGGCAACGTGGCCGAGATTTCCGCCTCGCGACCCGAAAGACTCTCCCGTGGACGTCCCACATGGCGAAGCCATCGCTCGTCCATCGGCCGTCCGTTGACGAGAAAGTCGATGGCGGTGATGGGCTCGGCGCTCGGCGAGTGGGCGCGCGCGGTTACTTTGAGGCGGTCGGATTCGATGCGCAGGTCGTCCCCTGGGTCGAGGTAATAGACGTCCGGTGGGGCGAACTGCGGGAGATCTTCGAAGCGGTAGTAGTTGATCTTGGGGAGGCCCGAACCACGCATCTCGTTGCAGGCAGTGATTGCCTGTTCGATGCTGCCCCCCAGCTCTACGTACTTGCGCACGACAAGGTCGAAGCGAAGCTGTGCCGAGAGCGCGCTGGTTGGGAAATAGCTGGCGGGCTGGTCCGGACCGCGGTTGGCGTGCCAGCCGACGTACGCGTCACCAAACGGGGAAGATGCGTAATAGCCGGCCGGTGTGAACGCGACCCATTCACCGTTTCGGGCATGGAACATCGTCATCAAAAGAGCGCCCGTGCCTACGTGCCAAAGGCGGACCGTCTGATCTGTGGAGCCGGTGACGACCAGCTTCCCGTCAGGTGAGATCGCGAGTGCCAGTACGTCGCCCGTGTGCCCCTCGAAGTCCGCCAGCTTGCGGCCCGTCTCGGAGTCGAAACTCGAGAGTACCCCGTTGTCGCCGCCGGAAACGACGGTCCTCCCATCGGGGGTCAGTCCGAATGCTCGATGCACGAAGCCAGTCGTGAGATCCCGACGTATGGTCGCTCGACGCCTGGCTCCAGCCGAAATCTCCAGGTCTTCGTGCTCCCGACCGGTAGAAGTGCGCACGTCGACGTCTCCCACGCGAGTTATCGCCCGAACGAAGTCGGTCTGGTTCGTGAGGGGACGCACCGCGAGACCGTCCGAAGTACCGCTCGAGATGCGTAGCTTGTGTCGCAGAGGGCCGTTGAGCTGATACTGACCCGTATGTTTCGAATCGTAGTCCGAGCTCCACGCAATCGCTTCGCCATCCTTCGAGAACCCCACGTTCCAAATCGTCTGCCCGTGGCCCGACGAGTGAATGTGGCGTGTACCCGTTTTCAGATCCCAAACCGAGACCGAGAAGTCTCCGCCGCCAGCCGTTGCGGCCCATTTGCCGTTGGGTGAGATCGCGGATGCGAGTACGCCGTTGTCGTGGCCCGTGAAGACGGCCACACGGCGACCGTTGTTGATGTTGTACACATGGTTTGCGTAGGGAGCGCCGACGGTCGTGACGAGAACCTCGAGCCCACCGCTCGAGATGGAGACGCTGCCGATCGGAGCACCGACCTCCGCTAGGGTTTTCAGGTGCCTTCCGCTCGCGGCCTCCCAAATGCGCACTGTACCATCCAGGCTGCCCGTGATGATCGAGCGGCCGCTGGGAGTGAACGTGAGCGACCGGATGTCGTCGGTGTGCCCCGTGAGCGTGGCGAGTTGTGTCCCAGTTGCACCGTCCCAAACGCGCGCCGTATCGTCGCTACTTCCTGTAGCCACCAGCTTGTCGTCCGGCGACCAGGCAACCGAGGTGACCCCTTCTGAATGGCCGTAGAGGGTCCGCTGACTTCGGCCGCCCATCACGTCCCAGATCCGAGCACTGCGGTCCCCGGCCCCCGAGAGGAGGCGCTTACCATCGCGCGAAAATGCCGTGCTGAGGACGACGTCCGAATGTCCTTGGAGGAGCCGGTAGACGGCCTCACTGCGAAAATCGACGATACGAATCGCAAACGCCGGGTCGTTCGAGCCGTGGCTCGGGGTGGCGCTCGTTCCGAGCCAACCACCGAGCGCCAAGAATTGATCGTCGGGCGAAAGCGCCGCGGTCACGATGCGTCCCGCCGCGCCCTCTCCGCGCTCCCCTCGAATCGTTCTCTCCAATTCTCCGGTTTGCGCGGACCAAACTCGCACGGTCTTGTCGTAGCTGGCCGTGACGAGAGAACGCCCGTCATGCGTGTATGACAGCGCGCTGACGCGACCCGTGTGACCATGCCCGTCGACGACGAGTCGAGGAGGCTCGGAAAGTGTCGTCAGATCGACCGGCTCTTGCTCAACGCGGGTGGGCGGGGGAGGTGGGAGGTCGTCGAGAGCCGGGCCGGACACAGGAGAGGCCAGCGCTGCTGCGGCCTCCGGGTCGTTCGACGGGGCCGGCGGTGCGGATGCCTTCGCTGATTCTTCTCGGCCCGAGTCCTTGGCGTCCACCTGCGTTTCGGTTGTCGTGGTTCCAGTAGCGCCCCCGCACGCGGCGAGGAGCCACGAGCAAGAGGCAAACGCAAGAGCTGAGAAATTGGTCTTCACGGCGTCGCGCAGAGTCGCAAACGGCGCACGTGGTGGCAAGCGCTCCCGGCTCGATAAGCAGCCAGAAAAAGCGGCTCTCGCCCGCGAGCGAGGAGGGGGCGTGCGTTTACGATTCGATGTGCGCTCGGCTTCCTCGACATGGATGAACTCGCCCCGACCGGTGTCCTCGGGCGTGGGAGCGCTGCCAAAGTTCCGCTTCCATGGCGCAGTCACCAAGTTGAGTCATACTCGATACATAGGGCGAGATCCGTCCAGCCATCGCAGCTCCTTTCTTGGGGCGCTGTGGGGTGGCGCTCCTGCGCACGGAAGCTCGCCCGGGGAAGAGAGTATGAAGGCGGAAGACTTTTTCTCCCGACTCTGGGAGCAGTACGTCCAGATCGCGCCCACAGCTGCCGCGATCCGGGGGCTCGTCCAGGAGCGCTTCGGACCGGTCATGAACGATCACGTCGCGTTTCGCACCTTTGATCGTTCCCCGATCGCTCTCCACGACTTGGAGAGGGCCTTTCTCGAGTGGGGTTACCGCCGCGATCGATTGTACGAGTTCCCGGACAAACATCTCCGAGCTCACGGGTACATTCCACCAGATCACGGCTTGCCGCTCGTCTTCTTGAGTGAACTCATTACCGAACGGTTTTCCCCCGCTCTGGGCGACTTCGCGCAGCAGGCAACGCGAGAGATCGATCCCGATCTGCACCCGGCTGAGCTCTTGCTCTCGGGTCGACTCTGGAAGATGCCCTCGTCCGAGCTCTACTCGACTTTGGAGACCGAGAGTGCTTATGCGGCTTGGCTCTCGGTCTGGGGCCTTTGTGCCAATCACTTCACCATAGCCGTTCACCGGCTGCCGGGCGGGGCGGACCTCGAAAGTGTCGTTCGCATGTTGGAGCGCGAAGGGTTTTCGATGAATCAAGTGGGTGGGGTGTTCAAGGGCGAGCCCGCTGATCTGCTCAGGCAATCCAGTACGTTGGCAGAGAGTCGCCCGGTGACGTTCTCCGATGGCGTCTCGAGGCCAATTCCGAGCTGCTACTACGAGTTTGCAGAACGTCATCGGGGAGCGGATGGAGAGTATTATCTCGGATTCGTTCCGCAGAGCGCCAACGACATCTTCGAGTCCACCACCGAACGAAAAGGGAACACGTAAGTTCGAGGAAAAAGCACCACCACGAAAGGATTGAGCATGAGAAAGATCACCATCTTGGGGGCGGGGCGCATTGGCCGTTGCATTGCCGAGATCCTGCAAGGACGTGGGGACATTCAGGTCACCCTAGGAGATCGAGAGCCGTCGGCTCTCGATCTCGCACCAGAGGGCGTGCGTACCGTGCGCGTGGACGTGCAAGATGCTGATCAACTCAAGGAGCTCTTGGCTGGACAAGATGGGGTGCTTTCGGCGTGTCAGTACACCGACAGCCCTGCCATCGCCTCGGCCGCTTTGGAAACGGGAGTCAGCTTTTTCGATCTGACGGAGGACGTCGCGTCGACCCAGGCGATCAGAAGGCTCTCCAAAGGGGCGAACGCTGGCCAGGTATTCGTCCCGCAATGCGGTCTGGCTCCCGGATACGTCGGTATCTTGGCAGCCGAACTCGCCACGCACTTCGACGAACTCGACACTCTGAAGCTGCGCGTGGGTGCTCTCCCCGAGATGCCGAACAATGCGATGCTCTACAATCTCACGTGGTCGACGGAGGGCCTCATCAACGAGTACTGCATGCCTTGTGACGCCATCAAGAATGGGCAGCGTACGAAGGTCTTGGCTCTCGAAGGGAAAGAAACGTTCGCTCTGGGTGGGACGATGTACGAAGCCTTCAATACTTCCGGGGGACTCGGGACCCTGAACGAGACTCTCGAGGGCCGGGTTCAGGATCTCACTTACAAGACGATTCGGTATCCGGGGCACCGGGATCAGATGGCGTTCCTGATCCATGGGCTCAAACTGGGGCAGGGCGAGAGGCGCAAACTGCTCATGAAGATCATCGAGGACGCTGTACCGGTTACCGAACAAGACGTGGTCGTGATCATGGTGTCTGCTACGGGTTACATCGGTGGAAAACTCGTGCAGAAGACCGAACATCACCGCATCGTTCACGGACAGGAGTCGCTTCCTCACATGAGCGCGATTCAGATTGCCACGGCCAGCTCGGCATGTGTGGTGCTCGATCTCTTCCTTGCGGGCGAGCTGCTACCAGAAGGACGTGACCGTGGATTCATCGCGCAGGAGCACATCTCACATCGAAAATTCATGCAGCGCCCCTGGGCCGAGCCATACCGAAGTACTGCCCATCTTTTCAAGAGGGAGTCCTGAGCATGGAGTTTGCGCGAGCACTTCGAAACCTGAACCTCAATCCTTCGGACCTCACGAGCGGCCAACGTTTGTCGCCCTGCTCGCCCATCAACGGACGGCCGACGCTTCCGTTGTCCGAGGACACCGTTTCCGATCTGGAGGCGAAGATCGCTCGCGCCAAGGAGGCATTCCTCACTCTTCGCCTCCTCCCAGCTCCCAAGCGTGGTGAATTGATTCGACGTTTTGGGATGCTCCTCCGCGCGCACAAGGACGACTTGGCCGCGTTGGTGACTTGGGAGAGCGGCAAGATCTTCCAGGAGGCCCAAGGTGAGGTTCAGGAAATGATCGACATTTGCGACTTCGCGGTCGGTCTTTCACGACAGCTTCATGGACTGACCATGGCGACGGAGAGGGCTGAACACCGCATGATGGAGCAATGGCATCCGCTCGGCCCAATCGGAGTGATCTCCGCGTTCAACTTCCCGGTTGCCGTTTGGTCGTGGAATGCCGTGCTCGCGATTGTCTGTGGAGACCCCGTCGTTTGGAAACCGTCTCCCCAGACGCCATGGTCCGCGATCGCTTGCGACGCGCTTCTCCGTCGCGCAGCGCAGGAGATCCCCGAGATCCCCGACGGGATCTCTCAAGTCGTGGTGGGTGGAGTGGAGCTGGGGGAGGCGCTCGCCGACGACACCCGACTTCCACTCGTCTCTGCAACCGGCTCCACTGAGATGGGGCGAGCGGTGGCGCGACGGGTCGCGTCACGACTCGGCCGCAGTCTCCTCGAACTGGGGGGAAACAATGCGCTCATCGTGGCACCTAGCGCCCGGATGGATCTCGCTCTCCGGGCGATCGTGTTTTCCGCTGTCGGGACCGCGGGACAGCGTTGCACCTCCTTGAGACGATTGATCGTGCACCATTCGAAGATGCAAGAGATGCTCGCTGCGCTCGATCAGGCTTACCGCACGCTGAAGATCGGCAACCCGTTCGCCTCGGAGGTCCACGTGGGTCCGGTGGTCAATCAGGAAGCCGTCACTAAAATGCTCTCGACGATGGAGCAAGCAAAGCGAGAAGGCGGCACTGTCTGGACCGGCGGTGAAAGGGTCCTGTCGTCGGAGCCGACCGGAGCATACGTTCGTCCCGCGGTCGTTGCGATGCCAGAACAGAGTGCTGTGATGAAACACGAGTGTTTCGCCCCGCTCCTCTACGTCGTCCCCTACGACGACTTCGACGAAGCTCTCTCCATCCAGAACGACGTTCCGCAAGGTCTCAGCTCAGCGCTATTTTCCGAGAGCATGAGAGAGACGGAGAGGTTCCTGAGTGCAGCTGGGTCGGACTGCGGGATTGCAAACGTCAACATCGGGACGTCTGGCGCCGAGATTGGAGGCGCTTTCGGGGGCGAAAAGGATACCGGGGGCGGAAGAGAATCCGGAGCCGATGCCTGGAAGAACTACATGCGGCGGGTCACGAACACCATCAACTACGGCAATCGATTGCCCTTGGCTCAGGGCATCGAGTTCTCGTTCGGGAGCGACGAGCCGCGCCGCTAGCGGCTCCCGTTCTGCCTTGCCTGTTCGATCGCTTCGACGAATTCGTCGCGCTGGGCCGCTCCCGCAATCGACATGCCGTTGATGAAAGTCGCTGGCGCATCAGTCGGGCCGAGTTCGCGAGCGAGATCCTGATCGACGATGACCTTGGCCCGCGGGTGCCTCGGAACCTTCTGGAAGCGGTGTCACGCGAGAGCCTGTCGACAGCGATTGCGGCATCATGAGCGGTTGGAGAAGCAGGAGGCGAAGCAGAATCAGGAGGCGATGAGCTTGCGGAAAAACCGAATGCAGCCCGCCTCCGAGACATCTCCCCGGATGACGGGGCTGTATAAATTCCCCATTTTTGTGCACAAACTGTGCAATTTACGCATCCGATCTACACAACTTCAGGCGGCAGGACCGCCGCATACGAGCGAAACCAGCAGGACTCGCGAAGCCCTGGGATTGGCCCAACGATTGCAAAGAGTTTGGTGTCATGTGGGGCACGAAGCAGACATGGAAAACTCGGGTGATCGGATGAGCGGCGGAGGCGACAAGGAGACGTACCGTCCCCCCGCTCTCTCTCGGCGTAGGCTGCCGGAGCGGACCGAAGGGTTCGAGATGGTATCCATGCCGCCCCAGTCCATCACTCCGCGTGGCGCGGAACTCCCTCCAATGTCGATGCGTATCCTGCGCACCAAGCCCTGGAGCTGACGCCCGAGGCTCGAGTGAGGGCCGCCAACCCGTGACCCAGACGGTCGTCGGCGGGGCGGCTACTCGGAGTCCTTCTTGCGTTTCTCGAGTTCCTCGGCGGCGGCTCGTCGGACGATCTCTCCGTTGACAAGAGTTTCGGCATCCCGAAAGCGGCGGCGATGCCTCGAGCCTTCCGGCCTTACGCAATTGCGACCCGCGTTCTTCGCCTCGTAGAGCCGATCATCGGCTTCGGAAACGAGGGCATCGGGCTTTTCGTGCTTGTACGGATCGAACTCGGCCACGCCGAGGGATATTGTGACCGTGAGCGGCCCTTTCGAAGTGAGGAACGGCCGATCGGCGATCACGGCGCGAATTCGTTTTGCTGCCATGATGCCGTGATCTCCGTTGATGGCCGGCAAGATGACGACGAATTCCTCGCCGCCCATTCTCGCCACTGTATCCTCGATGCGCACCGTTTCGGCCACGCGGCGTGCCACGCCTTGCAGGATCTCGTCACCGATCGCGTGCCCGTGGGTGTCGTTGACGTTCTTGAAGTGATCGATGTCGAACACGATGAAGGACAGCGGTTGCCGGTGGCGACGACTGAAGGCGAAGGCGCGATCCGCCTGCTCTTTGAACGAGCGCTTGTTGTGAAGACCGGTGAGGGCATCGCGCGTCGCAGCAACGAACAAATGTTGGCGAACGTTGACCTCGAGCTCATCCTCGAGTCCGTAGCGCAGCGTCGTCTCGGAGCCGAGGCGGATCCGATCGCCATCTTCGAGCGGATGCGCCTCGATCTTCCGTTCATTGACGAAGGTGCCGTTCGTGCTCTTCAGATCTTTGACGAGGGCGACCCCCTCGGGCAAAAGCACGACCTTGGCGTGATGGCGCGAAATGCCTTCATCATCCAACGGAAAGTCGCAGTCGGCACTACGCCCGATTACGCATGAGCTTCCCTCCAGGCGAAACGACCGCCCCATGGAGTTCCCCGACAAGACGAGCAAGTGCGGACTCTTTTCACCCGGCTGCGCTTGCGGTTCGTTGGGACCCGCCACCGTCGTGTCGTCGTCGTTTTGCCCCATCCTATTTCATTGTACGGGTTATCCTAGGGCGCTTCAAAGATTAGCCGCTAGTTTGTCCCCGCCGCCGCGCGACCCCGGCGTCTTCGGTAAGTGACGAACACCCCAAGGGCGAGCATGATCAGACGTCCCACCGAATTATCTCCTGCCGGTTGATAGGCGCAGCCGCCCTTGTCTTTGGTCGGAGGACCCTCGGAGTCGTCTGTCTCCGACGCCGCTCCACCGGTCTCATCGGGCGGAGGATCCTCGGGGGGGGGCGGCTCTTCGGGCTCAATCAGCTCCAGGTACCCTGCCTCCTGGAACGCCTGCAGCGCGATGGAACGGAACGGTGCGGCTTGGGTGAAAAAATTGCGTGCTTCGGAGCTCTCACAATCTCCGCGGAAAAACGAGAAAACGCCCATCACCTCCTCCGTCTCGTCGGAGTAGGCGGGACCCCCACTATCGCCAGGACAGACGGAAGTGCCGAGAACGAAAGTTCGAGGCAGGGCGTTGCCTTCGACCGGGTAGAAGTCGCTGAACCCGATGGCGACGATCGGCAGTCCGCTGCGCTCGGTGCGTTCGATACGCCGATTGTCGTTCAGACCGAATCCGACCACCGTGCTTGGTTCGTTTTGAACGACCCCGTCCTCGAGTCGGATCGGAGAGTACTCGACGTCGAGCTCCTCCTCCAAGATTACGAACGCGATGTCGTTGCGGCAGATGGTGTCACTTTCCGGTGCGATAATCGCTCTGCCGATCGTGGTCGGGTCGTCGAAGTCGGGCTCCGTGCCCACGTGAATCCCGACATCCTCGGGAGGGTACGGTAGGCCCATGTCTCCCGCATTGACGGGAGATCGAGGTCGACTGAGATCGACGAAACCTTCGATGGTGCACATGAAGTCGCCATTTTGGAACGCGGACACACAGTGGCGAGCCGTCAAAACGAGATTTGGCGCCACTAGAGTGCCGCTGCAAACGCTCGTCCCAGTCGCACCCCGACTGCGGACCAGAACGACCGACTCACGCTCGCTCACGGTGCCGCCGATTACGGGCTGAGACTTCGTCCCGATGGAGCTGTCCGTGGAGGCTTCCCTCACGTCGTAGGCGCAACCGGACGAAGCGCCAGCGATGGCCACGATTCCCAGAGCCAGGGCGACCATCCTCGCCCGTTCGTGGACGAGAGAAACGGAGCTTGGCGCTTTCGGGAAAGTCAGTTGGCGAAATCGGCGACACATGGCGGACTACCACTCAGTGTGCCGGTTTCTACGTCGTAAAGCATCGCATTTTGAACGTAATCGCCGTTTCCATCGATGCAGTAAATCGTCGGTCGTCCTCGTCGCGCTCCGGTGGACGTGTTGAAGTCCGGGGGGCCCATCGTCCCGATGAGGGAGATCTCCGAGCTGATGCTCCCCCGCAAAGTCCCTACGACGTCATTGGCATCCATGGAACCTACATTGAACTCGACTCGCCCGTTGACGAGACGCGTCATTCCCAATGCAATTTCGTTTCCGGTGAGGCGGGGTGGCTCCCCGGCCCCTACAATGGCGTACATGAGGTAGTACGCGGCGTCGTAGAAGTTTTCCGAACCCGCGAGCGAAAACCCCACATCCCTGTAGGTGTCCTCGAGTTTCGAGAGGTAGAGCTGATAGAGGGTTGGATCCTCCGCGGCACCAAAGTTCACGCCGAGAAGGCGAGGATGCACGTCGTCGAAGAAATTCTGATCGGCCAGGTCACTGCGACCGAACACGTACGGCGATAGAACGTAGAAGGGCTTTTCACCGGCGACTTGCCCTTCGAATGAATTCATCAATTCGACGAACTCACCGCTGACGAGGCCCAAGACGATGTCGGGCTCGAAGTCGATCAACGCGCTCAGGCCCTGCAAGTTGTTGTCGCCCGTGTTCGGATTGACGACTTCGAGACTCGAATCGAGACGGATGCGAATGAGATTCCCGTCCTCGCGGTTCTGCAGCGCGCTGATTCCGCCATTGAAGCTCATGTTCAGGAGCAGATTGTCGGCGATGTCCGTGAGAAATGGCGTTTTCGATTCGACCAGAGCAATCTTGATCTTGTCGTCTTCCGTCAGGCCACGTTGGGTTCGGACGTAGCTCTCCGTCTGGGCCACGAGGGGGAGATAGGCGGGGGCGAAGTCCACGGCGGGCGAGAGTAGGTGCCACATTAGGCCGTCGTCATCGACGCTCGTCAGCGTCGAATCGGCCTCGAGCGGGCTCAAGAAGAACACCTTCTCGGGGAACCCCTTCGTCTGGAATGCCTCCAGTAGATCGCGAGTATAAAGAGAGGAGATGATGGCCGGCACCTGAACGTCGTCGATCAAGTGGCTGAGGCTTGTTTCCAGATCGGGGTCTTGGGTTCCGGAACAGACGATCGCGATGAACGGACGTCTGGTGCCGTTTGGGCCGCCGGGGATGCCGCCCCGCGTGGCGTCGTTGACCTCTTGGATCGCCAGCTCGTAGTTCAAGGTCGGGACCGAGAGTCGTGGAGCCGTCGGATCCACGTAGGAATAGGCGCCGAAGATGAACGGCTCCGGTTTCCGCAGGTTTTCGCTGTCCTGGCCCGCGCCGAGAACGATCGGACACTCACCCGGGATGGTGAGCGCGATGCACTCACCATCTCGACAAATGAAGGGGCTTCCGAAATTGTCGTCGATGCAGTCGCTGTTCGTCTCGCATTCGGCGGTGAGTGGTGCGCCTCCCTGACCGCCGATGCTCCCCCCGGACCCATCGCCATCACCGTCACCATCGCCGGATTCCGGTGTCACGCAGAGATTGGCGTCGCAAACCGTGCCTTCAAAGGCGCTGCCCAGCTTTTCGCAATCCGCGTCGGTCTGGCATTGGTCGACGGAGAAGTCCGAAAGGAAGGAGCAACCCACACCGAAAAGACCCGCAAGGACGAGCCAGAGGCGTCGGCGACCGCGCTTCGAAGTGAGCATCCGACGTTCATAGTAGGACGCATCTCGGGCCCGGCAAGACTCCGCGGGCGTTCTCCGGAAAAACGTTCTCACCAAAGAAAAACGGCCGAACCGATTGGTTCGACCGCTTCGGGTCCCTCCGGAAGAGGTAGCGAGTCCGGAGGGGCCAGTCAGATGTAACTCGTTACATCTTGCAGTAGGTCATCGAGTAGTCCCAGCTTGCTCGACGGAGAGTCCCCTGACCGCCGTTGCAGAAGCAGCACTGCCCGCGCTTGCTCTTCAGATCGTCACCGTAGCCGAAGCAGACGTCGTGACACATACCCGAGGTCGTCGTGGTGTCACCTTCCATCGTGCCAGTGGGGTCGATGGCGATGTGCGAATCCCACGAGCGGAAGTCGATGAAGGGGTTTTGGTCACCGCCGAAGAAGGGCATGCGCTCCTTCAGGTTCCAGACCTTGTCGCCGACGACTCGGTACTCGAAGTGGACGCCGCAGGCACCGTAGTCACTGACGCCGTCCTGGAAGGTCTCGTGCGCCCCGGGCAGCTTCCAGGGCTCGTTGTTCTTCAGGTTGGTTTCGTGATTCGTCTGCCTCTCGAAAGACGCCTTCAGGTCCTCACGGTAGGCCGTCGCATTGAAGATGTGCTGAGGGATCTCGTTGTTCACGTTGTAGCCGGCCATCATGAGGATGGAGTGGGTACGAGGGCACTCTCCGTATCCGCGGGCGAGGCACATCTGCTTGGCGTGCCAGCGCAGGTTCACCAGGCCGTCCCACCAGGCGACGAAGAGGTCGTTCACCGGGTCGATGCGGCCGATTTCCTCTGCCATCGCAACGGCGAGCGAAGCCTTCATGGTGTTGATCCCGGTATTGGTGTTGCATTCCAGGCCCTGCTCGATGGCGCGGGTGTTGTGCTCCTCGACCGGTTCGGCGGAACATCCTGCGAATGCCAGGCCGCCCAGGGCGACACACATCGTAACTACTGCTTTCACTGCTTTCACTGCTTTCATTGGCTACCTCCTCGAACGGGATTTCTGTCCCGTGACATGAAGGACCAATGCAGGGGACATGCCAGATCTCGATGGGAGGAGGCTGCCCACCTCGTCGGTGCATCGAGATCCGTCATCCGGCTGTTATTCTGCTGCTTCCATGTCGTCGCCCCATTTGGGCTATGGGAGAGCGTGTGACGAGACCGGAATCGTCCATCGGCGCGGGCTGGACTTGTGCAAATTGATCGTGCAACTTACACAAGTTGTGTTGTGCAGTTTCCAGGGTTTCGCACCTTGCACAAGTACCATGGGGGCTCGGAAGTCGCTGAGATTCGAAGCCTTTGGCACGTCGCTCGGGCGTCACGTCGGCCGTCTCGAATCTGGACAAACGGAGATCCGAAGTACCCGGGCTCAAGGGGCCTGATGAGGCGACGCGGGTGCCCTGCGCTCGAACATCGAACGCGTGCCTCACGCGCCTGGGTCAGGCGCCTCGCAGCGGTGGGGTCGGCGGATGACTGCTACGAACGGCGCTTGCGGGGGCGGGGCAATCCGAGCGCCTCGATTCTGTTGATCAGCGTTCGGCGGGAGACCTGAAGCATCTCTGCCGCCCGAGTCTGGTTTCCGGAGCAAGCTTCGAGAGCGGATATCACTGCCTCCCTCTCGAGCTCCTGCGAGTAGTGCTTCGAGTTGCCATGGGTGAGTCCGCTCGAATCTCGGGCTGGTACGCTCGAGTGGTGATTCCGAAAAGCGGACGATCGGTATTCCTCGGACCTTGGACGGGCGAGCGGCGGAGCGCTTCCCCCGGCAAGGAGTTCGGATTCCGACGGGGGACTCGGAAGGCGGAACGCGTTCGGGGGTGTTTTCGCGTAGATCGGACGCTGTGGTGAAGTCTGCGCGCGCCTGGATTCACGGGCCGCGGCTACCGCGTCCCGCAGCATCGTGTGTTGATCGACGAAGCTGATGTCAGTGACCTCGTCGTCGGGGAACGGATCGTCACCGGGATCGAAAGCACCCTCTGGGTTCTTCGGGATGTGGTCCTCGGTGAGGGGGGCGCCACCACTCAAGAACGGCGCTCTTTCCATGGCGTTTTTGAGCTCGCGGACGTTTCCCGGCCAGGGGTATTCGTGCAAGGCACGGATGGCGCCAGTCGTGAAATCGGGAACCGCGATCCCACTCCTCAAGCAAAACTCGTGGATGAAATGCCTCGCCAGCGGCTCGATTTCCGACTGTCGTTCGCGGAGCGGCGGAACCTTCACCGCGATACCGCTGATGCGGTAGTACAGGTCGCCGCGAAACCGGCCTGCCGCCACTTCGGCTTCCAGGTTTCGATTCGTTGCGGAGACAAAGCGCACGTCGATAGGGATTTTTCGGGACGATCCGAGGCGCCGGATCTCTCGTTCTTCGAGGACGCGAAGCAGCTTTGCCTGAGTCGAGAGAGGCATCTCTCCGATTTCGTCGAGAAAGACGGTCCCCCCCGCCGCCGACTCGAGCAGACCCGCCCGAGTCGAATGGGCTCCGGTAAAGGCGCCCTTTTCGTGGCCAAATAGCTCGCTTTCCAGCAACGTTTCGGCCAGCGCGGCGCAGTTGATCTGCATGAAGTTGCGAGCTGCCCGACGCGATTTTTCGTGCACGTGGGAGGCGAGCAGTTCCTTGCCGGCGCCGGTTTCGCCCAAGACGAGGACCGAGATCTCGCTCGCGGCGGCTCGCTCGGCGAGCTCGTAGATCCGCTTCATCTCCGGGTCGGCAAGAATTCGATTCCGTCCAGAAGGTGGCGGTGCGGTGGCACCGTCCGGCGCGGGGACCGACGAAGGTTGTCGCAAGAGAACAGGCACGTTGCCGAGCCGGAGAACGTCGCCCTCGACGATCCCGTACCGTCGAAAAGGGACGAGCTCGATCGCTTCGTCGGGACGATTCGCCCGGAAGATGCGGGTTCCGTTGGAGCTTCCGAGGTCTTCCACCTCGATCGTTCCACGATCGAGGTGGAAGCGCAGATGTTCTCGCGAGACCGAAGCGTCATCCACGCGGATGTGAACCCCTGTCCCCCGGCCGACGCTCGTTGCCTGATCGGCTTGAAGCCGATGGGAAAACGAACGTTGTTTGACGTAGAGTGTGACTTCGGGGGGAGGGTTCACGGGGGGAGAAAACTCACTCCGTTAGTTGTCGCAGGTTTGGTAGTCTTGGAAAGCTTGACCGCAGACGGCTTCGCCCTCCGAAGAATACGTTGCCGTAAAGCCGCCGGGCATCTGGCACTCCCAATCTGCTCCGTCGTCGAGCATGACCTCACATGTGAGGCGAGCCACCCACTCATCGCCACAAGCATCGTTGTAGGCCATTTCGTACGCTGTGATGCAGTTTTGCGCCGTCATCTCGAAGAGGCACCCCTCCTGTGCGCGAACGGCGCAGACGGTTGCAATCATGGTTTCCACATCCATGGTGTCCATCGAGCCGCCCATGCCGCCCATGCCGTCGCCGCCCATACCGTCGCCGCCCATGGCGGTTCCGCCGGTATCGCCGTCGCCATCCCCGGACATCCCGCCGGTGTCGCCGTCACCGTCACCGTCACCGTCACCTGAACCCCCGGTGCCGTCACCGTCACCATCGCCGCCCATCAGGCCCCCGGTGCCATCACCGTCGCCATCGCCATCGCCACCACCGCCTCCATCGTCATCCTTCGAGCAGGCCGTGGATGCCAGCGGAATCGCTGTGAATAGGGCTAGAATAAGGCTAATTCTCTTCATGTTATTCGACTCTCCTCGTTTCCCAAAAATATGGCAACGTACAGAGGGTACGGGACCGAACGGCCTCTGACATCCCCAATTTGCACAATCGCGCAAGTTCGGTGGCAGGGTGTAGGTTCAGCCCGGAAAAAACACTCGGAAAATGAAGTGCCGATTGTGTCCAGCTCAGAAACTGCGCTGCAAGTGGATAGCGCGCGGCGTGAACTGGACCGAAAAATCGGTCGAAGCCCCTTCGCCTTGCTGGCGATGAGCCGACTCGGAACCGCGCTCGCCACCGATCGTCAGATAGAGGCTGACACCACCCGCCGCGATGGCCGCAGCCCCGAGAATGTCGGCAGCGGTCAGCCAGCTCTTGGCGGTTTGCGCCTGGTCGTCGAGTTCAGAGCGCGACGTGTCTGGTTTCCCCCGGAGCTCCTTGAGTTGACTGGTCGCGTTCAGCCCCACGATGCCGCTGACGATCGCGCCGCTCGCCAGCACTCCGGTCGTCGACCAGCCGATGATGGTCCATGGAACACGCCGGACAGGTGGCGGAGGAGCATCGACGCCGATCGCCGGGGTTGGCTGCGGCGAGGTCTCGGGACGAGGCGCCGCTACGAGTGGCACAGCCTTGGGCTTCTTCTCGAGTTCGACCGTGATTTCACGATCTTCCGCGCCCGCGAGGGTCAGGCGCTCCCCGTAGGGGCGGTACCCATCCCGCTTCACTTCGAGCCGATGGCGGCCCGCATCGACCAAGAGCGGCCCTTCGAGCGGCAAGGTTCCGAGGCTTTCGTCGTCGATGAGCACTTCGGCGCCCTCGGTTCCCTTGATGGTGAGGTGAGCAGTACGCGCCTCGAGCATCTCTAGGTCGCGATTCACCGACTCGACGCGTTCCTGGCCGAGGGACTGGCCACCTTCCTCGAGATACTGTTTCAGCGCGCGCAGAGCCTGGGCGGAGCGCGAGAGTTGAATCGACACCTGACCGATGTTGTAGAGAACTCGGTAATCGGGAACGAGCTGATACGCGCGTTCGAACTCGATGAGCGCGAGGCCGTAGTCTCCGTCTTCGTAGAACGAAAGACCTCTTCCGAACCGCTCGGCGGCTTCCTTTTTCGCTTCTGCCGTCGGCTCTGCCGTCACGGGAGGTGCCTTGTCGCCCTCCACTTGAGCTCCATTCTCTTTATCGGGAGCAAGCTCATTTTCGTCCGAGGGCGCCTGCGCCTTAGCCGTATCGACGAGCAAAGCGCCCAGGAGCGTACAGAGTGCAGTGAAACGAGTGAGAGACATCAATGGCGCTGATTCAAGGGGCTGCGAACGGGTTGTCCGAGTCGAGCTTTCGCGGTGGTTTCGTTGGGGTCTTCTTACCTGTTGTCGGAGGCTCGGGCGGTTTGGGAGGAGGCTTGGGTCGTGGTGAAGGCGAGATCGCGGGCGCCTCTTTCTTTGCGGTGAGGACGATCGTGATGCTCTGGCTCTTGTCGAAGACTACTGCGCGTGTGACGGACTCGTAGCCTTCGGCCTTCACTTCCAGAACATGGCCGCCCGTCGAGGGCTCGAATTCATCTTTGTACTTACCCTGCCCGACTACTTTCCCATCGAGCACGATGCTCGCTTCTACTGGAGTCGTGGCAACTTCGAATGTGACCGGCTCCGCCTCGTTTGTCGAGGGGGTGGGGGAGGGCAGCTCTTCGGGCGAGGCTGCAGGCGCAGGTGCAGGTGGACCGTCCTCGGGCTCGTCATCCTTGTCCTTCGAAGTGAGGATCACGATGCCGCCTACCACGACGAGGGCGAAAACCAGGAATGCGGTCAAGTTGGTCCCCTTCTTGCTCCCGGGACGGGTCGATCGCTGAGTGGCTGTGACCGTCCTTTCGCCCTCGCGGCCCAGCTCTGGTTCCGAGCCGGTGACCGGTGTCGCAGGCGAGATGACGTCGGCCTGGCTCCTGTCGAAGTGGCTCAGCGCCTCGTTCCGTGAAAGCAGCAGCTGCTTCCTTTTCCCGATCGATTCGCCGAGGAATTGCTCCATCAGAGCCGCAATGTCTGCGTTACCAGGTCGAGAGTCGAGGTGCAGGAGGACCTCTTCCAGAGCGCGACGGAACTCCGCGGCGCTCTGATAACGCTCGGTGCGATCCTTAGCGAGTGCCTTGGTGATGACGCGCTCGAGCTCCTTTGGGAAGTCCGGATCGACCTCGCTGGGCAGGGTGAGGTCTTCCTCGAGCAGTTGGTACAGGGTCGAAAGTGCGTCGTCGCCATGAAAAGGCCGACGGCCCAAGGTCATCTGGTACAGTACGCATCCGAGGGCGAAGACGTCTGCACGTGCGTCAATGTCCTTAGAGGTGACCTGCTCTGGGGCCATGTAGGAGAGCTTCCCCTTCATCTCGCCAGTCTCGGTTGCCTTGTGCGCCTGCCCCAGTGCTTTGGCGACGCCGAAGTCCGTGACGGTGACGATGCCCTGGGTCGATATCAGCAGGTTTTGCGGCGAAACGTCACGGTGCACGACCCCCAGAGGGGTGCCGTCATCGCTCGTGAGGGTGTGAGCGGCATGCAGACCTGCGGCGGCGTTTGCGAGCACGCGGCAAGCCAGAGCGATCGGCATCCTGCGATCCGGCAGAGCCTGCAATAGATCGTGCAGGCTCGCGCCGTCGCAGTAGTCCATCACCAGATACTGAACCTCGCCAGCTCTGCCCAAATGATGCACGCGACACACGTTCGGGTGGTCGATCATCGACGCGATACGTGCCTCGTCGTACAGGATCTTCGCCGCTTCGACGCCCTGCTGCTTGGTCGTCTTGAGGGCGATGACGCGGTTCTTGGGGCTGGTCGCGTCGCGCGCCGCCCACACCTCGCCCATCCCGCCCTCGCCCAGACAAATGAGCAGCCCGTAATCGTCGACGAATCGGAAGCCGTCCGTTGCGGAGGACCTGGAGTTGTCGGAGCTGGTCTCGGGTGAGGATTTGTCGCTCATGCGGGTAGATGTGTGCGTCGAATATCGATGATTTACTGGCTGAGATCAGTTGGCGACCGGGGTGGTTTCATCTTACTCTAGCTTTCCAGCATGTCTCTACTCGGTGACGCTTCTCGGCACCGGGGGAGCCTCTTCCCCTACGGAAAAGCCGTTTTCGGGGTCTGGCTTTGAGACGAGCGAGGGCGCAGATCGATCCATGAGCGTTTCCAACGAATCTACAGCGACCAAAGAGGTGCCGGAAATCGATGGGTTTGCTGCGGGAGCACTCGTCGGTCGCTATCGCCTGATCGCCCCCTTGGCTAGCGGAGGCATGGCGCATGTTTGGGCGGCCGAACCCGACGCGGGCAGCGGACTCGGTCATCACGTTGCGATCAAGATCATCAAGAAGGATCTCGCCACCGACAAGGAATACGTTCGGATGTTCGTGGACGAAGCGACGATCGCGAGCGCCATCGACCATCCCAACGTATGTCGTACGTACGAGCTAGAGCAGCAGGACGGAACCCTCTTCATGGCGATGGAGTGGGTCGCCGGCGACAGCCTGACGGGGATGCTTCGTCAGGGGCGAGAGTTCGTTCCACTCGATCCCGGGATTGCGGTTCGGGTGTGTGCCGAGGCATGCGCCGGGCTTCATGCAGCGCATGAAGCCGTCGGTGAGGATGGGGAACACCTCGGGGTGATCCATCGAGACGTCTCGCCCCCGAACATTCTCATCTCGCTCCAGGGGCTCGTGAAGGTAAGCGACTTTGGTATCGCCAAAGCGCGGCAGCAGCTGCACGAACGGACCAAGACCGGAGAAGTGAAGGGAAAGTTCGGGTACCTCGCGCCCGAACAAATCACGGGGAACAAGGGTGATAGACGCATCGACGTCTATGCCATGGGTTGTGTTTTGTACATCGCGACGATGGGGCTGCGCCCGTTCGGGAACGGCCCGCAGGCGATGACGAAAATCCTCAAGGGTGCTTACCGCAAGCCTCGCGAGATCGACGCCATGTATCCGCCCGGCCTCGAGGAGATCGTCGTCAAGGCGTTGCAGCACAAGCCAGAGGATCGCTTCGCGTCAACCGAGGAAATGCGGATCGCGCTCGAGGACTGGCTCGCTTCAGCCAAGCTGATCGTCACGCAGGAAGACATCGCCGAAGCCCTAGTCTCCAGAATGGACCCTGGGAAGCTCACGCACGTGAAGAAGCTTCGGACGCGTACTACGAAGGCTGTCCGGCACTCGTTCGCCGACTTGCTCGACGCATTCGATGAGAACGAGCCTCCCACTGCGGCTAGTGGGGTCGTCGTTCCGCCGGGAGAGCTTCTCAAAAAGAGCCGGAGCATTCCACCGCATCAAGCCGAGCGGCTCATTGCATCTCTCGCTCCGGAGGACGACATGACGGTGAAAACCGAAGTCGACGTGAAGGCGCCGGAGGGAGAGGTCGATCAATCGGGGTGGTATCGTACCGGAGAGCACGACCTCCAAGAACTCAGAGAGGCTGCGCGTTCCGAGGAGACCGAGACCGAAGTGAGCGGCCCACCGGCGTCCACGGTTCCGCCCGCGAAGAGCCGGGAAAACGCTCCTTCTGGAATCATGTCGCCCTCACTGCTCGTGCAGGCTGTCTTGGCAGGGATGCTCGTCGTCGCCATTGCGTGGCTACTGCTTCGCTGATTGAGCGCGCTGCTTTAAGTCAGAACCAAAGCGCGAGCAAGAGAACGATCCAGACGACGAAGAGGAAGTCCCAGTACTGCCTCATGAGCCTCACACCTTCGTTGTTCGAACTCGAATACTCGTCGCGCTGCGTCTTTCGATAGACCATCACCAGGGGTACCACGCCCGCCACCACGTGCAGCGCGTGCAACATGGTTAGGAAATAGAAGCAAGAGACATAGAGCGATTTGACCTCGACGAGGTGGAGCTCACTTTCCATGCTGCGCCAATTTTGGATTTGAGCCACGAGAAACGCGAGGCTCGCCGTCAGCGCGATCCTGAGTCCTTGGAGCAGACCCGTGCGATTGTTCCTCGAGAGGAAACGTTCGCCATATCTGAGCGCAGCCGACAGGACCGCAAGAAGAACGGTGCTCACCCAGAGACCAAGGGGCGGGTCTGGGGACTCGGCGCGCCACGCATCGGACTGTGCGCGGGTAATGAGCAAACCGAGAACGCTCGCTGCAAAAAATACTCCCAGAGACACCAAGCCGATGTACATTGCCATTTGGGCACTGGAGGTGTTTTTGAAGCTTTGCTCGCGGCGTGGAAACTCTGGGGCGCGCAGGCGGGACACGCGCGGAGTCTAGCGCGGTCCGACACATGCGAGTAGTCAAAGCCCGAAGCAGTTCGCATAGCGGGTGAGTCTCGCTGGATCGTCGGAAAAAACGCCAAAAACGCCAGGCAGCTGCGCCAGCTGATGGACGATGAAGTCGTAGTCCTGAGCGCTTGCGAGGAGAGCCGAGAAGGGCGCTTTCAGCTGATTCGCATGGTCTTCGAGGAGCTCGGGGCGGTGGACGGACCACGGGATGAGCTCCAGCCCCGCGCGGCGCGCTTGGTCCACGTAGGTGGTCGGTCGGATCGTGGCCCCCTCCTTTGCAAGAAGGAACCAGAATGGAGGTCCCACGAACGCGGCTCCGCGCTTTCGGATCTCCGCCATCGAGGGCCGGAACGTGGAAGCGTCGGTCGGGTCGAACTCTGGGTTCGTGTAGCGTGCGTCCAGGTAAACCGATCGTTTGGAATACCCGGGAATCTCGCGGGCCCAGAGCGCAATCGTGTCCAGATCGAAGCTTTGAGGGAAAACGCGTTCCGGAGCGATCCCGGCGCGCTCGTACTCGACCAGGAACTCCAAAGATCGATCCCGGAGTTCCTTCTCGCTCGATCTTTCGCGGTCTACCGGTCGCTTCAACTCGGGGATGAAGTCGACTTCGAGTGAATCCAGGAGCGCAATGCTCTCGGCATGCGTGACTAGAGTTCCGCAAACGTCATCCGTCTCCGATGAAGTCCCACACAGGCTCTTGAATTCGGCGACCGTGACGTCGAAGGTGCAGCACTCGACGCTACTTGAACGTTCGGTATCCGTCGAGGGCGACGTTCGCTTGCAGCGTTCGGAGAGCGGCGTGGTGAGTATGTCCGTCGTCAGGTGCAGGTCACACGCACTATGCCGACAGACCCCGACGCGGTCTTTCGTGAACACGACGTCGCATTCGACGAGGCCCGAACCCATCTTTGCCGCGGCCTCATAGCCTTCCCGCGTGTGCTCGGGGTAGTGTGCTGGCGCACCACGGTGGCCGATGGAGAAGCGAGTCTTGGTCAGGGGCAAATCGTCGCAAGACTTCAGTCGTCGTTCGAGGGCTTTCTTGGAAAGTCTCGGAACCTCCGAGCTCGATGGCGACACGTCGCGGCCGTTTGGGGTATCGTGCCCAGTCGAGCGCTCTGTTTCGTGCGGGCCCCGAGCGGTGCCTTTGCATGATGATCCGAACAAGAGCACGACGACCGTGGTGACGTGGGTCCCAAGCCGCGCTGTCTCGCAGACATCCATCATAGAGCTTTTTCCAAGATGCTCGTGAGTTCTCCTCGGGTCAGGGGGATCGGGTTGCCCTTCATGCTGCTCGAGCGTTCCGACTGTTCGGCGAGCCCTTCGACGTCCCGACCGGCCATGCCGTAGTCACGTAGCCGGGGGATGCGAAGGTCTTCGACCAGACGCCCCACCCAGTCGATCCCATCCTCTGCAGCTGCCCCAGGGTCCCCCGTGAGGATGCGCGCGACCTCGTCGAAGCGCGGAAGAGCTGGACTTCCGGGAGCGCGCGAGCGAAGGGCGCGGAGATTTTCCTCGAGAACTAGCGGCAAGAGGCGAGCGCAGACCGCTCCGTGGGGGCTTCGAAACATGCCCCCGAACGGCCCAGCGAAACCATGGACCGCGCCGAGTTTCGCATTCGCGAGCGACAGCCCGCCGAAGAGCGAGCAGATGGCCATCCCTTCTCGCGCGGGGAGGTTCGCACCGTCTTCGACGGCTGCGCGCAAGGATTGCGCACCGGACGTCATCCCTTCTCGAGCGACTGCGTCCGTCAGCGGATGTGCGAAACAACTCAGGAACGGCTCGATGCATTGCGTGAGTGCATCGAGCCCCGTGGCTGCCGTCACGTCGGGTGGTACCGAGAGAGTGAGCTCCGGATCGACTAGCGCGAGGCGGGGCAACATCGATTCATGACGGAGGCTCACCTTGACGCGATGCTCCTCCGATTGCAAAACGCCGTTTTTCGTGACCTCGGCGCCGGTGCCTGACGTGGTGGGGAGGGCAATGACGGGAAGCGCAGGATGAGCCGGGGTTCTTCCCTTGCCGATGACTTCCAAGTAGTCGAGCGCGCCTCCCTCATTTTCGAGGAGAAGTGCGACGATTTTTGCCAGGTCAATCGCGCTGCCACCGCCGATTGCGCACACGAAATCGGCGCCGAGGCTCCGACCCTCTGAGAGAGCGCTTTCTGCGTCTGTGATGGTGGGCTCCCCCATCGTCGGCACGACGCGGGTGGTCACGTCGAGCTGCGCCAACGCAATGGCGAGAGGCTCGGCGCGCTCTTTCCTCGAACCGGTGATGACAAGCGCCTTCTTGCCTCGAGGTGGGGCCCCCAAAGCGGCGAGCAGGTGGGTGTCCAAGTTCTTGAGCTGTCCCGAACCGAAAACGATGCGCCCAGCCGTTGCGAAAGTGAAGCTCAACCCCACTGCTCGTCATCGGGAGCTAGGGACTCGAACTTTACGCTGCTGCGTGGCGACTCCATCATGTCTGCGACGGCGTCGCGCCAACGCTGGTAGTGGGCCGTCTCTTTGTGTGCGGCCGGCGCGGAATCGTTCTTGTAGGCTTCCACGAGCACGAATCGGGACGGATCGTCCTTTTGTTGGACGAAGTCGAAGCGCGAAATGCCGGGCTCGTTCAAGCTCATCTCGACGTTTCGCCTGGTTTCGGTGATGAAAGCCTGGGTGTATTCCGGCTTTACGTGGACATGGACGTGGACGACTAACATGATCCTTCCCTCCTTTCCGTATCGTGGCCGGCGAGTCCTATTCTGGCAAACTCGGTCGCGCCTTTGGCTCGGCAGCGGTCAATGAGGACCGAACCGAAACGGGTTCCGGGTCGCCGGTCGCATCCGAACGCGCACTCTCGCCGGTCGTCTCGATGATGCGAAGCACGCCCACCGAGACGCCTGTGACGACGATGCTCCAAGACGCCCACTTCAAGATCCGCTCCGAGCTCGACGAACGACCAATGAGGTGGAGCACGAGTGCGGCGCCGGCGACGACGACTATCTGACCCAGCTCCACGCCGACGTTGAATGACGCCAAGAAGAGCACGAAGCGGGGACCGCCGAGCCCGAGCTCGTGGAGTGCGCCGGCAAATCCGAGCCCATGAATCAAACCGAAGAACGTCACGAGCAAGAATCGTGCTGCTGTCCGGTCTCCCAGGAGGACATGTTCGGCGGCCATGGCAGCAATCGAAAACGCGATCAGTGGTTCCACGACTGATCCCGGAACCCTCAAGATGTCCAGGGCACCCAGGGCGAGAGTGAGCGTATGGGCAAGGGTGAACGCTGACAGTTCGAGGAGGAGCCGGCGATACCGACGCTCCTTCCGACGACCGAGGGTGCCGAGGGTGAGGGCAAGGACGAAAAGGATGTGGTCCCAGCCGAGAGGGACGATGTGAACGAACCCGATCCAAAGGTATCTTGCGATCTGTCCCGAGATGGTAGGAAGCGGTGACGGCGTCGCTGGCGCCTCTTTTCTTCCGGTTCCGGTCGGGGCAGCTTCGAACAAGGGTGTCTCCTCCGAGCCGACAACGAGGATGGTCGGATTCTGTGTGTTATCCAGAGTGACCGTTACCGCGAGCTTCTCCAGGGGCTGTCGAATCGCGACCGTGAGTTGAGACATCCTGGCTGGCAAGGTCGCTCGGTAGGTGACGCTATCCCCGGGAACTGCGCCACCTTTTTGGTAGAGTTCTCTGATTCCCAGAGACAAGGGGACTTCCTTGCCGTCAGCGCGAAGACGCACATGTTGCTCGACGAACGCCAGGACTCGCGCGCTGTCGTCTTCGCTGGGCTCCCCAGGACGCGTCAGATCGGGGTCGAGGAAGAGCTGACCCGAAAGCTCATTCGAATCCGTTCTGAGCTGCACGGTCAAGGTGTCCACCTCCAAGTCGTGGGCCGATGCAGCGTCGCAGAACGCTGCGAAGAGGAGGGAGAGGAGCAGGAAAAGAAGCCTGGAGCTTCGCGGTCGTGCCAACTTGTGGGGGTCGCGGGAAAAGGGGGCTCTGGGGATGGATCGTTCGCTGGGGGCTTTCGACATCCGTCCATGCGTGAAACTGGCGGATGGATCACGAAAAAGCAACGGGGACAGAGTGTCCCACGTGCATCCTCAGCGTGTTTTCGGG
>CBFGUR010000030.1:0-84414 GCA_965652275.1 uncultured Polyangiaceae bacterium
AGGCAATCCGACCCGGGTTGCCGTTACTGGCCGAAGTGAGGTGGCGCGCCAGCTCGTACGCCAGGGAGTTGCCACGCGGCACGGACGATGACGTAGCCCAAAAAGGCTTACACGCGATTGGCCGAGGTTGTGCATTCGTTGAGAAGTGACTCAGCCACGATACATCGTTCCGGGTGAAACGATCATGATGACCGTGCGCACGATTGCTCGGTTTTATTTGTTGCGTCCGGACCCCGAGTTGGTGGGAGCGGTCAGATACGTCATGGGCCACTACGCCGAGAAGCATGAGCTCGTGCTGAACGCGGTCTGTGTCATGAGCACTCACTTTCATGTCGTGGCATTCGACAAGCGAGGGAATCGGTCGCTTTTTCTGCGAGACGTCAATCGTGGCATCGCAAATGTCGTCAAAGCAATGCGAGGATGGCGAGGGCCCGTGTTTCGACCCAAGCCCAACATCGTAAGGCTACTCACTCCTCGAGCCATCGCAGACAAGATCGCGTACGTTCTCGCCAACCCAGTCGCGGCCGGAGCCGTGCGACGCTCCAATGAGTGGCCCGGACTGTGTGTTGCTGCCGGAGTCGCCTTCAAGGGGCCGAGGCGCGTAGGCCGTCCCGCCCACTTTTTTGCCGAAAACGGCGAACTTCCCGACCACGCGGAGTTCCGCCTTGAGCTTCCAAGCGCTCTTACAGCCACGCACGGGACGAAGACGGAACGCCTTCTGGGCAGAATTCTTGCGCAGCACATAGCCAAGGGGAGCGAGGAAGTGCGGCGACGCGGCTGGAAAGTCTTGGGTTACTGCCAGTGCCTGAAAGTCAGTCCCTTCAAGCGAGCGCGGGCCTATGAGGTATTCGGCGCGACGGAACCCACTTTTGCGGTTCTCGGAGGTGGAAACGCCCTCTACTTGAAAGTTGCCGCCGAACTCCGCTCCTTTAGAACGGCCTACCGCACGTCCCTTGAGAAGTGGCGTCGGGGACAACGTCGCACGCTGTTTCCCCACGGCACTTGGCAGATGCGCGTGCATCATGGTGCATTGTGTCTGCCCGACGTGCCAACGTAGGGGAACCCACGCCGCTTGTTCAGATCACACTACGACTTGAGGGCTCGCGCCGAAATCTGGACGAGGCGGACGGACGCGTCTTGAGACGAGCGTGCTCTGGACCGCCGGCACCGAACACTCGCCACCCGGTAGATGTCAGAACATTTTCGAAGACGGGGGGATTGGCGTAGGACACTGCACTCCCGGCGCCGGCTCGCTGGACCGTTCGGTCCCCGCTGTCAGGGAGCAACTCGGGTCAGATTCATGGCAAAGAGCAGTCTACCCGGGTCGATTGGTCTGGATTGGTGGATCTCGGGGAGCAACCCGGGTTCGAAGCGGAGGGAACAAACCGGGTCAGATTTGAGTCACGCGGGTTCGAAGCGGAGGGAACAAACCGGGTCAGATTTGAGTCACGCACCGTTTGGCCAAAGGCGCGAAGTCCGGTCGATTCACCCGGGGAGCAACCCGGGTCAGATTTGAAAGTCCCCGGGGAGCAACCCGGGTCAGATTTGAAAGTCGTTTTCCTGAACCATCGCTCTCCGCGGTCGGCACCTCCCTCACTACCTCTCATGTTGGTGGCGACCCGGGGGGGCTTTCTTTTTGCCTAGGAGAAGCGATGAAAATGCGAAAACTTTACTTGGTTTCCTTCCTGACCATGACGGCGATTGCCGTCGCCTGCGGTGGCAAAGGCGACGACTCGGATGGTGGAGATGGCGACGGTGACGCCGGGGACGGCGACACGGGCGACGGCGACGGCGATACGGGTGATGGCGACACGGGCGACGGCGACACCGGTGACGGCGACGGCGACACAGGGGACGGAGATGGCGACTTGGGAGGGGCACCGGGTGACGGCGACGGTGATGTGGGAGGCGGTGGCATGGGTGGCTCCACCTCATCGGGTGGCGACACTGCTTCGGGAGGTGACTCCTCCTCGGGAGGTGACTCTGGCACCGGGGGTGATCCCGGCACCGGTGGAGTGCCATCGACCGATGGTGGTTGTAGCGGAGCAGCCACAGCCTGCGTCGACCAGGGAGAGGACGCCTGCGTCATCGCCGGGTGTTCGGTGGGGCCGGGATGTTCTGGTGAGGCGGGGTGCGAGGAACTCGCCACGGCCATGGCATGTAACAGCATGATGGACGCGCTCGAGTGCACCTATGGTGTGGTTTGTTCGGGAACGCCTGATGACTGTTCCAACCACCTCGACAGCATCTCGTGTGAAAGCGTGGGCTGCACCTGGACCGAAAACTGACGCACCATCCTCCACTCACGCGCTCATTCTCGCGAACGAGGTTGCGCGTGTGGGTGGGGCACGTCGTCGTGCCTCGCGCTAGAAAACGCGCTTCGTTCGAGCTGAAAGGGGATTCATGAAGTCTGTATGGTTGCCCGCTGTGGTGTTGTGGTTGGGATTGGTGTTGTCGGCCTGCTCGGGAAAGGACGAGCCGGGACCAGGCGACGCGGAGATCGAGGAGTGCGAACCGGCCGGTGCGTGTTCGTGTGAGGAGGGAGTCGAGCGAGAAACTCGCTGCTCTTGTGTGGGAGGCTCGGAATGCGAGATTGAGGGCAACAGCATCGAGTTTCAATGCGAAGGCAACGCAGACTGCGGCATGACGTGCGGCGAGGACTGCCTGTTGACCTGCCCTGGCACGACGAGATGCGACGTCCACACGGGTGACGCGGCCATCATTGAATGCCCCGGGACGGCGAGCTGTTATGTGACCTGCACCGGCAGCTGCGAGGTGAACATGGCTGGAGCGGCCCGGGCCCTTCTGACTTGCGAAGACGGAGCCGCCGATTGTTCCTTCAATGGCTGCAGTCCCACTGATTGCGGCGATGGCGTTTTCGCCTGCGGCGTCGACTGCCCTGAGCCACAAGAGTAGTCGGGAGCCTATCGCAATCCCATCCGAGTCTCGGTCGGCGCGGGCCAGATTTGGACCCTTCGGCAGCAACCCGGGTCAGATTTGGACCCGCGGGCCAGATTTGGACACTGTCGGCAGCAACCCGGGTCAGATTTGGACCCTTCGGCAGCAACCCGGGTCAGATTTGGACCCGCGGGCCAGATTTGGACCCTTCGGCAGCAACCCGGGTCCGATTTGGACCGTCCGGGTCCGATTTGGACCGTCGAATCGAGCATTCAAAGAAAAAGCCGAAGGCCCCAGCGGCCTTCGGCTTTTCTCTCGATTCGACGCGGCGCGACTCCTCAGAACTGGGTGATGAATTCCCAGACTTCCCCCGGAACCCACGTCGGCTGACCTGGATCGGCGGCGTTCCAGATGTGTCCGCCGGCGAACGTGGCCCAGCGCACCGGGAAGTTGCCGCAACCTTCGAAATCGGTGGTGACGTGGGTTCCTTGACCCGTGTTCTCGGGCGGCGGATTGGGACCGGTGCAGCCATTGTTGTCGACGAACCGTTGCTTCGAACGCTGACCGGAGTCGTACGGGGTGAGATCGTCGTAGATGCCGTGCACGCCCATGTAGGCCAGGGGTTCGCCCGTGTTTTCGGGGAAGTAGATGTTGAAGTCGGCCGTTGAAAACACCGCGACCCCTCGCAAGACGTCTTGGTGAGTTTGAGCGAGCGCGTTGGTGAACATCGCTCCAAAACTCCAGCCGATGGAAAAGACGCGCGACTCGTCGATACAGAGCTCGACTTTGAGGTGTGCGAGCAGCTCGTCGAAGTAAACGTGGTCCTTGTCGTCGTTGCGACGCCAAGGACTGCTGTCCGTGTAACCGTGGGGCGCGACCCAAATCGTGCTGTCCTCATCGTCGAGCGGCTGAAGGCCGTACCATCCGTCGTTGCGCACCACATCCGAGCTGCCGCCGAGGAAGTGCATCCCGAAGACGAGACGGTAGGGCTTGTTCGGATCGTAGTTGTCGGGCAGCGCGAGGTTGTAGTTCCTCTCGAGATCTGCGCTCGTCATGTAGTGCTTACCCGTGGTGAGATCGCCCAGAGCCTTGCCGCAGCCCGCGCTCGGGACCGGATCGTTGCCGAACGGGTACTCGCCGCCCTCGGGCGGGTCATCCGAAGCTTCGGCGGGGTAGAGCTCGCTCAGACAGTACCCGAAGCTCACGGCTTGATTCATGTCTCCAGGGGCGCTCAGTTGAATGGCGCTGAAGCTGGTGGACGGGTCGTAAGCGGTTCCGTCCGCGCCCCAGCATTCCGTTCGGAAGCTGCTCCAGGGGATCGTCACCCCGCCCGTCGTGATGTCGTCGGCGCAGTAGCTGTTGCCGTCGCTGCCGGACAGCTCGAGCCGCACGTTCGTCTCGACGGTCTTCGAGATGTTCACGAAGACACCGGAGTAGTCGGTCCCAGGTGTCCAGGCTTCGGCCGTGTCCGAACCTTCCGCCTGATTCACGTTCATGCCGAGGGCGCCAATCGAAGCGTAGTCGAGGGCGAGAGTTCCCTCGACACAGACGTCTCCTTGGCCAGAGGTGAACCCGCTCGAAAGCTCCGTGATGGTGCCGCCGGCCGCGTCACCCACGCTCGTGTAGCCGTAGCCCTGGAAGGCCCCAGCCTGGAAGAAGTTGCCCATCGTCGGCGCGCCGCCGCCGGTGCCGCCCGGAGCTCCGCCGGTGCCCCCAGCTGCTCCGCCGGTACCAAGGCTTCCGCCGGTGCCCGGCACTCCACCCGTCGATTCGACGGTGCCTTCGCCCCCGGTGCCGTTTCCGGCGCCGCCCGTGATCGTCGAGTTGTTGCCGGAGTTCGTGCCTTCGTCCGAGTTTCCGCTGCAGGCGACCGCAAGAAGCGAGAGCCCCGCCGGCACCACGAGCCAGAAGCTCGTTCTTTTGTAGTTGATGGTATGCGCGTCCATGCGTGTGGTGTGGCGCGCGCGTGGTCATCTCGAAAGGGGTGAAAGGGTGCCGTCCAGCGCTGCAAGATTCGCGCAGCCGTGGAAGGTAGTGGGGATTGGATGTACTCGGGCGACGAAGCGCCGCGGGGAACGCCCCCAAACGAGCTCGCTCTTGCCCGTAGCACCCTTGTCTCTCCTCTTCGTTGACCAAAGTGAACGTGAGGATGATGGCGTTGACGATGAGAACCTCGAGCGACGGTTCCGGGTGAGTTCGGGCGGATCACGAGATCCGCGAGGTCGGTTCCGGGACGAAAATCAACCGTTTCGAGACCGTGACAGCGCGGCCGTATCGACCAAGGGGCTCGACTCCCCAAGCTTCTTCGGTCTCTCCTTTGCAGAATGTCTATCTGGTATGTGGCGACGTGAGGAAGGCAGCCGTTGCATCCTTCCTTCGTCGTTCGGTTTGACCTTTCCGTCGAGCGGAGCCTATGAGAGCGATCGATGATATCGCCTCGCTTTGCTTTTTGGACTGTGGGCCTCTCTCTGTTGAGCGCGTCTTGTGGTGGCGACGACGGGAGCGTTGGGGAGCCGGGAGGCTCCACGGGATCCGGTGGTGACCCGGCAACCGGCACCGGCGGCGGTTCCGACAACGGTACGGGAGGAACTGAAAACCCTACCGGAGGCAATGGTGGCAACGGTACAGGCGGATCCCCAACCGGGTCGGGCGGCTCGGGTTCGCCTGGGAATGTCGTGATTCCGACCTCAGTTCCCGCGACGACTTGTGAAGCGGGACAGTTCACCTACTCGGGAACGGTCGGAGGCACACCCGTGGAGGAAAGCCTCATATTGGCCGGTCCCGGTGGTGGATACACGTCGCTTCACGGTCACTCGGGGGGCTTCATCGACGCCTACGTGACGACGTACAACCCTGACGGCCCGGACGGTGTGCAGGGGGCCCTGCGGTTTCCCGATGAGAGCGCCCATGCTGGAAAGATATGGTGCATCGACGAAGGGTCTCTGCATTCGGACGAGGCCTATTCCTTCGTTGGCCACTTGCTGGGGACGTGCCCGGGGACTCCGGTGGAGGGTGAGGTCTATGCATGTTCCGGCGCGGGGCTCCAGGACTGCAACGGGAGCTCGCCACAACTGACGGAAGGTTTGGCGGGCACGTTCCACGGTCACGATGCCGGGGCTGGCGAGTGGTCTGCCATCCGCGCCAGTGGTTCGGTTTGGGTCACCCAGGCTGCCGACTACGATGTTCTCATCGTCGCCGAGGAGCCCTTGGCGACGAATGGGAGCAGTTCGAACGTTTCCGGAATGATATTTGGGGTCCCCGGAGGGGCCGATCCGGGAGCTGTCTATTGCATTGGTGGGGGCACCTGGGAAAGAAACGAAAACGGCGCTCACCTTGCCACCCTGACCGATATTTCACTCGTCGGGAACTGCAACGACGCTCCGGCAACTGAAAACCTCGAGGGCTGCCACGATCTTTGAGGGGCCGACCCAATAAGTCCGATTCCTCGACACTTTTGGCTCACATCGCGGCTGGACGGCTGGCTGATTGGATCGGTGCCCCTCAGGGTGCGGTTGGTTTTTCCTGTGTGTTTCGAGCCGAACACCTGACCCGGCGGGGTGGCTCCACCAATCGAGTGCGTTTCGTCGCGCCTAACCTTTGGGCGGGCGAGATACATAGTGTTTCGTGAGAAGTCGGACAGTCCGTCACACGAGGACGGTCCGTCACACGAATGTTAGCAAAGTCTCAGTCCGTCTCGATCATGTAACTTGCGCATGTATGTGATCGAAGGGCTTGCTGTCGGCGCAATCGATTTGCTATGCGTGGGCTCGAGTCTGACCAGGGTGGGCGGATTCATCTTGGCATGAGGAAACGAATCATGAGACACCGACAGTCAAACTCACGCGCCGTCAGGGCGCTGAGCCGAAAGCTCGCAATCGGATCAGGCATCTTAGGCCTCGGTCTCGTTGTTTTTGCGGCGGGCTGCAGTTCAGACACCGACGAGAGCGCGAAGGCGAAGCAGCAGCACGCCATCACGGTGCCGACCACGGCCTACGAATTCGAGATCGTCGTCCCTCAGGGCGCCACGCGTGCGCTGCTTTCGGCGAGCAACCGCCTCACTCTCAATGGCCAAGGGACAGTGGGTCTTGCGGGCACCATCGCCAATGTTGCGGGCTTCGGCACCAGCGGGCAGCTGAACATTCAAGCTTCATCCAACATCTACGCAAACGTCTACAGCGGGGCGAGCATCCAGCTCAACTCGCAGTCGGTGATCCACGGCAACGCGCAGAGCGCCGGGCAAATCAACGTTCAGCAGCCCATTCAAATCCTCGGCACGACCACCGAGAACACACCTCCCCCCAGCTCGACGATCACGTGGAGCGTCGATTGGCCCGACCAGGCGGGTGCTCCAATCGAGCGCAATGCTGCCGGTGGTGCTCTGCCGCCCCCCGGAGACCCGGGCGAAGAGCTCGCTCCCGGCAACTACGGCCGGTTCAGCGTCCAGGCACGCAACCGGATCACCCTCCGCTCGGGCACGTACTTCTTCACGGACTTCAACCTCGACGCCGACGCTGAGATCCGCATCGATTCTAGCAACGGTCCGGTTCAGATCTATACGCGCAACAGCGCCCGCGTGGTGGGGTTGATCCTCCCGGCCCAAAACTCGGCCGGCGAGCCCATCGTCGAAGCGGGACGAGTCCTTCTCGGTTACCGGGGGCAAGGCCAGGTCGAGCTCACGGGTGGTTTCATTGGGACCGTGGTTGCCCCCAATGCCGAGGTGCGGCTCAATGCTCCCCGCAACAACGGGCAACACAAGGGCTCATTCTACGGTCGTGACGTTACGAACGACTCGAATACGAATCTTCCGACGATTCCTCTCGACATTGATCTCATCGATCTCTTGGACGATCCCACCGGTGGGGGCGGCACGGGTGGTAGCGGCAACGCCGGGCCTTGTCCGGATGCAGACCAGGACGAGGTTTGCAATGTGGACGACGAGTGCACTCTCGATCCGGAGAAGTCCGAGCGTGGGGCGTGCGACTGTCACGTCGCGGACGTCGACGCCGACAACGATCAAGTTCCGAGCTGCGTCGATGACGACGACACCAACCCCGATATCCAGGTAGAAGGCGGGTGCAGCGACAAGCCCGACGGCGCGTTCTGCCGCAACACGCGTTGTTCCAGCGTCGAGGCGACCTGTCAGGGTGAAATCTGCGGTGCAGCCTGCCCGCCCGATGTTCCAGGAAACGAGACCTGCTTTTCTCTCGATTACGCAGGCAAGGCGGGCGACAGCAGTTACTGGTTCTGTCCGGTCAACGTGGATTGGGCCACGGCCCAGGCCGCATGTACCGCCGAGGAGGGCCGTACACTGGCCGTGTCGAACGACGCGCTCGAGCACTATTGGCTCCGTTCTGTCGCCGATTTCGACGCCTGGACTGGCCTGAACCGCATCTCGGGAGATTGGTACGCAGCCTATCGTGATGACCTCGACGCAGAGCGCATCTGGGTGGGAGACACCTCGGGGTACGCGTACCAAGGGGCCTTCGAAAACTGGGCAGAGGGTCATCCCGCGACCGGAGCGCGCGCCTTCTTGAGCGATGCGGGTGAATGGATCAGCGCGTCATCCTCGACGACCCGAGGCTTCATTTGTGAGCAGGGCCTTCAAAACCCAGACAGCGATGGCCCCCCGCCACCGAAGGACATTCCGGGTGGCATTGCCGCCTGCGTCGACAGTCCCTTCGAGGATGGAGAGTGGCCGGACGGCGATGTTCCTGATGCCGAGCGGGATGCCTTCCGTGCTGCCGCCGAAGAGTGCGCTCAGTGCGTTGAAGAACCCTGCGACGGATCCGGGCCGGGCCACAACTTGTGCGAGGGTGTGTTGTCCGTCCCCACGGGCAATGACTGCACGGACAACGATCCGCCGGAGCGAACTCTCAACTGTGACTTCGACCCGACTTGGAACCCGGGCCCGATCGAAAACCTGACGCAGTGCGATCCAGGAGAAAACGGGACCGACAACTCCGCTTGCATTGGCGGCGACATCTGCGGCCGTCTGGAGTACACGCCGGTTGCAGGAGAACCGCCGCGCAACATATTCGTTTGCGGTCCTCCCGGACTGTACTGTGCTTACACCTACGATCAGGTGCCCGAGCACGACCTGTGCGACGAAACGGTGATCTGCAACCCGGAGCTTGAGACGGCTACGGTCACCTACGACGATTTGCTCAACGGCGGAGGGTCGAACCTGACAGGGGCTCCAGTCGAACCGGAAGATCTCTTCGAGCCCACGGAGCCATTCGACGAGACGATACTCGTTCCCGGCATCAAGCCCCCGACCTGCGGAACCGAGCTGGACGGAGACGCGCCTTGTGCCCTGGGAACTTCACACCCGTGGTGTGATCCGAATGCGGATCCGGCGGACGAAAACCTCCTGGAGCCGACATCCGAAGACGATCCGGTCAATCCGTTGAGCGACCGCCAAGGAGAGACGCCCCGGGGGCAGAAGGTGGAGTTCGACTTCGATCCCAACATGACGCTCATGTATGATGTGTCACCCGGGCTGTACGGCGACGCCGGTGTCGACATCGAAGCGTCGATTTCGCTTGGGGCCTCCGTGAGAATCAACGACTTCATGGGGTACACGAGCCCGACGCTCGACATCATCGACGCCTACGCCGGCGGAAGTGTCCAGCGGTGCAGCGCCGGCGTCGATGCCCGATTGGTTCTGCTTGGACACGATTTCCTCCCCGATCTCCTGAGTGACAGCCAGCAAAGCACTCTCGATAGTCTTGGCGCGGTGGATTTCGGTGAGGAATGCACCACGCTCCAAGAGAACTATCTCGATACCCTCGGAAAGGCGAAGAAGGCCTATCGTGACGCTCAAGAGATCGCACGGCAGTACCGCGCTGCGATCGATGCGGGCATGGAGTTCCCCGCGGACTTCTGTGCCCAGCTGATCCAGGCGAAGACCCCGGAAGGCTTCGAGGAGATCAACTGCGCGACGGCTACCCCCAACCAGGTGGTCAATGCGTTCATCGATTACTCCGAATACGTTCTTTTGAACGAGCTGAGTGCTCTGACTCCGTATCTCGAAGCAGATGAACCGCTGCTCACTGACAGCTTCCGCTTCCCCTCAGCGGGGAACAAGGAGAGTCAGACTATCGCTTCGGTGAACTTCGCCATCGGACCGGTGCCGATGAACCTAAGTATCGATCTCTTCTTCGAGTACGGACTGGGCGGCTCGGCCGGATACAACTTCGACCCGAACAACGCCATGCAGGCGCTCAAGGACACCAGTCGGCACACCATTGCTGCTGCTTACGCCGATGTGGGCCCCTACGCGGAGGCTGGTATCGACCTGTTCCTCGGTGTCGGGTTCTCGTTCGGTCCGCTCGAAGCCAAGCTCGGGATTTCGGGTGAGGTATCGGTCGGACGCGTCGACGTTCCAGGGCGGGCCAGGGCATACATCGCGGTGCAAGCCGTCGACGACGAGCGTGAGCTCGACGGCGAGTCCGCCGCACTCGTGGCCACCGGCGGTGACGCCGGCGTGATCTTCCCGGAGAACGGAAAGTCGGCCTTCAAGTTCTATTCCGGCTTCGACCTGAGCGTTGGAGTGGAAGTGAGTAACATTCTCAGGGGTGAATTGTATGCCAAGTTGAGGATCAAGTTCTTCTTCTTCAGCAAGAGCTGGAAGAAGCAGATCGTTGCCTTCGGTGGCTTGCCGACGGCTCGCTTCGAGCTGATTCCCCCCATCGACAGGCGGGGCGAGCTGGGTACCGTCCGTATGCCCTTCACCTTCCCTCGACTGGCACGCTTCCCGAATCCGCCCCCCGCTCCTCCGGTGGATGACGGAATGGGAGGGGCTCCCTCGGAGCCAGAAGTGTTCGAGTTCGACATGGGACGTGCGGAGACGTTCTTCTACAAGGAGCTTTGCGAGGACCCGGTCATTCAAGCATGTCCCGATATCTTCGCAGAGAACGGCTTGCTGTTCCCCCGCATGGAGAACACGAACGTCGTTGCCTATGGCTCGACGGGGATGGATCTTCACGATCGCGTTGCCCTCCATTGGGGTACGGGCCCGGCAAGTGCTGCTGTGAAGTCTGGTCATGCAGTCCTTCGCAACGACGTCTCTTTGGAGAACCTATGGGGTAGCGATACCCACGACGTCTGGCACCGCGTGTCGTACGAGGGGATCTTCACGAACCTCATTCCGGTCGTGAATGTTCCTGAGATCATCCTCCAGGAGCCGGCTTACCCGCCGAACTACAGCCAATCGGGAACGGTTCATGTGGTCAGTGGTGAAACGAAGCAGCTTGCTGCCGGAAGCCGCTACGACACGCTCATCGTGGACAATGGCGGTGTGTTGGTTCTCAACGGTGAGGCCCTGGCAGCGGACACGCCCCAGCAGTTCTTCTTCAACAATCTCCAGGTGGAGCCGGGTGGCGTGGTCCGTATCAACCACGCCGAGGGCGCGGTCGTGGTCGTCATCCACAACTCGTTCACTTGGAAGGGTCGTCTCGAGAACGGTACCGGCGAGCCGAATGCACATGTCTTCGGCGTCTTCGGGTCTGGTGTGACCTACATGCAGAGCATCTACGGCTTCAAGGGCACCGTAGTGACGCCGAATGGTAAGCTCGAGCTCAATAGTCGGGCTTACGAGGGCGCCTACTACGGGAAGTTCCTCGAAGTCCATCAAGACGCAGTGTTGTCCTACGACCCCTGCGACATCTGAGCGTAGCTCGGACCACAAGGAAAGGCCGCTCCTCCGGGAGCGGCCTTTCTCCATTCTGCAGACAAGAAGAAGTGATTGTTCCTTGCGAATCCAAGGTCGTGTTCGCTACGAACGGACCGAGGTGATGATGTTTCGACGAAGAGTACCTGTTTTCGTTCTTGCTTGGGCTCTGTGCGGAGCCTGCGACGAACCGGCCTCTTCGTCGAAGAATTCGGAACAAGCCGCATCGCCCGAGACGCTGCTGGAGTGGAAGGAGAATGAAGCGGCTCTTTACTCGGTCGACCTCTCTACCGAAGTGAAGAGTCCGGGGCTCGACAGGCCCGTGGCGTTCCGGCTTGAGGCGCGCCTCCGGGCGACCGTTGTCTCGAAAGAGGGCTCCCAGACGAAAATAGCCCTCGCCCTCGAAAACGTGCATTTCGAAGTTCCAGAAGGACAACAAGGCCAGTTCGAGCAGCTCGCGCCCGAACTCCGAGGACCGTTTTTCGTGACGTACGACAACGGATCAATCTCGAAGGAAGAGTTGGCAAACGGCACGTCCAACTATGCCGCCAGCATCCTGCGCACACTTGGGGCATCACTTCAGTTCGGACCCACCTCGGATCGGGGGGAGCCTTGGACGGCGAGCGAATCGGATGGGACCGGCCGCTATCAGATTCGGTACCAACCGGTGAAGGAGCGGCGTTATCGACGCGAGAAGAAAGAGTACAGCCCGCTCGAGCTTCCTAGAACCCAGGGCCAACCCATTCGCAAGATCCAACCCACGATTGCGAAGAGTTCCGGCGAACTGTCCCTGGATGACGGGCACATCTCGAAGGTCACCTACGACGAGGACGTCACCCTCTCCGCTGGAAAGGCGGACGTTTCCAGCAACACGAAACTCACCCTCACGTTGGTTGAGCGACGGGCCAGCGCCCCCCGCATCGAGCCGCTCGAGAGTACCGTCGTGCTCCAACCGGGCGCTCCATACGGCTCCGCGTCGCCTGAGGATCTTGATAGTAAGCGCATTGGGACTTTCACCTACGAGACAGCCCTCCAGACGCTGGCGACGGAAGCGAAGGAAAAGGCGGCGCGCACAATCAACGGAAAGGTGATGCCTGGCGGTCCGCCGGCCAACCGCGGCGCCTTCATCGCGATGACGGCGATATTGCGCACTCAGTCAGACAAGTTGAAGCTTGCGGAGGCCGAGGTGAAGAAAAACGTCGAGGTCTCCAGCGTGATGGCCGACGCTTTGGCATCGGCGGGTACGCCTGCGGCGCAGGAGACCCTCGCTTCGCTCTTAGCGGCCCCGGTCGAGGTGAAAAAGACGGCTGCCACGAGTCTCATCCGGGTTTCCGAGCCTACGGTCGCGTCCGAAGAAGCGGTCCGGAGCTTGTGCAATGATACGAAGTTCCTCTCCTTTTGTCTGTACGGTCTGGGCACTTATGCTCGCAAACTCAGGGAGGCCGGAGCGGGCGAACGGGCCCAGAGTATCGGAACCGAGCTTCTCGATCGTCTGAAGATCGCCAAATCGGAAGATGAAAAAGAGATCGTGCTCCGAGGCTTGGCGAACGCTGCCGAGCCACGTGCGCTTCCTCTCGTGAAACCACTTTTGGTGGACGAATCCGTGCGCATGCGGCAGGCTGCTGTGGATGCGATTCGTCTGGTTCCAGGGTCTGAAGTCGATGCGATCTTGAGCGAGCGTTTGAAATCGGACAATGCCGTTTCCGTTCGGTCAGCAGTTCTCAGTTCCGCAATGGTGCGCGAAGCAAGCCCCCTGATCAGAAAGAGCATTGGTGATGCCGCGATCTCCGATTCGAACTCCGGGATCCGCAAGAAGAGCCTCAAACTCCTCGTGCGCTGGCTGCCGACCTCTCCGGAGGTCTTGCCCATCATCAAGAAGGTGGCCGCCGAAGACCAGAACGAGGCCGTGAAACGCTTGGCCAAGGAGGCCCTAGCAGCTCATTGAGCGACCGACGTTTCGCACGTCGCCCTCCGGCGTTCTCCTGCGGTCGAAAGTCAGGTCCGTGAAATTAGAGATCGGGGCTCGTGCAGCAATAGAGGCCGGGGTACGCGTAAGGGTCCTCCTCCTCACAGATGCTCGGTGCCTTCCCCTTCTGACAATAGTAGGCGTAGCTGTCGGGGCAGAAGGTTTGGAACGTGTCGTTCCGTCCGCAATCCCGTCCCCCGGCGAGCCTACAGGTCGATTCCGGAATCGGATCGCATACGTCTTCGAGCCCGTTGCCTAGATCCGAAGGGACGCAACTGGAGGGTTGTTCGGCAATGCACCCCAAGTAGGTCTCTTTGACCGCGTCACACTCACGCGGGTCGCCTGACAGCCAAGCGTCGCAATAGCTTGGGCAATCGAGATCCCCACTGCAATCTCCATTGTATCTTTCGCATGCCCGGAGGCATTGGGCGATCATCCCCTCGTAGGTACCGGTGTACTCGGAATCGTCTGATTCGTTCTTCTTTTCGTCGGGGTCGCTTCCGGAACAACCCAATTGAACCGGAGCGAGCAACGAAAGGGCCACGCGAATCAAGAAAGTAGCTTTCATTGACGAAGAGTAACCCAAGGAAATGAGTGCATCAATTGTCGAAACGCTCCCTCTGAGAGTGGTTCGGCCGTTTGCATAGGAAGTTGATCTTTGAACGGCTGGTCGAAGATTCGGGTCTTTCGAGGGCGAGCTCGAAGCCCTTCGATGCGATGCCCTCCATCCGTTGCTTCCTGAGCCGCAGGATCTTCGAATCCTTCAAGATGAAACGGTTACTGGAAAGCACTCTCGAGGCACCGCAAAAACCCTCGTTGTTCGTTTGAACAGAGCCCTTCCTTCAAGGATGGCTGCCCGTCGCTGCATTCGAAGCTCGTCGCTGGTTGTTGTCCTGAGCACTTCAAGAACGCATTCAGTTGCGCCGAGCAATGAGGCAAGAGCGTCATTTCCAGGCAGGCACTTGCGCAATCCTCCGCGGAAGCGCAACCCAGCGGCCCGGTCGTCTGACACATCGCAGAACAGAGTCTCATGTTTTCTTGGGCGGCAGCGGGGGGCGTCGGTGATGGCTGGTCATGCTCGGTCTTCGCTTGTGACGCAGGTAGCATCGGACGGCTCCCCCCCTCCCGTTCGCTTTGCCTCGCTGCAGACGTGGTCGTGGGTCGCGCGGGAGAAGCGACCCCCGCCCGTTCTTGGTCTTTTCTGCCTTCATGACCCGATTGGATCGAGTCACATGCAGACAGGGCCACGAGGAACATGAGGAGATTGGGGGCAGCGCGCATGATACTGGCCGGCTAACACACTTTTCCCACCGTCGCACTCTAGAGCTCCGGAGTTCCTGAGCTATCGCACGTTCCGTCTGGAGGTGCGGTGATGAGCGATCCAGGACGGCGGCCTCCCCCAGCCACTCCTCAGCGCTCGATGCCGTAGAGCTCGTTGAGGGCGGGTGCGAGCTGCTCGACCTCCGCGCGGGTGTAGGTCCGCCCCATGTCGTCATGGCTTTTGTTTTGCACTCGGTCGCGGTGATAGCTGCAAGCCGCTTGGGCGTCCGAGAGATCGACCGCCGCCCGCTCGCAAGCGGCGACGACGTCGTCCGACATCGCGCCCGGCCAGATGGACCAGTTGCCCTCGTGCTCCTCGGCAACGAAAACGAGCTCTTCGTGCAGGACGTGAGCGATCGCGAGAGCGTCGGCGGGCGTCATCGAGTTGACGACATCGGGATCGGCGACTCGTTCGCACAAGCCATTGTCGTCGAAGAGCCGTGCGAGCTCCGGGTCGTCCCCGTCACAGTAGCCGTAGTGAATGCCGAGAGCGTCGGGCCTCGGAATCATGTAGGCCGTCTTGTCCTCTTGCGCGAAGACCCGATAGTACTCCCGCAGAAGGGGCGGATCGCAGTCGGGGAGGTACTGGCTGTCGCCCGGATGGTGACCGGTCCGCGAACCATCGTCATCAGGCTCACAGTCGCCCGTCGGATTGTCGACGTAGTGGGGGATCTTGGGATCCGCCGCGCATCCGAAAGAGAGTGCGCACAGCGCCAAGATGCACGAAGTTCGAAGGCGTTCTGATTGCTTGAACCCGTTCATGCAGAGAAATTGAAGCGAGAGGGCGCGCATTTCAAGGCCAAGCTCGGGCTCGTCTCGTGGTGGACTGCGCTCGCGGGTGCACGTAGCCCACGCATCGGGGCCTATCCGATTGGGTGGGCGACACTCGCAGGAAACGTGGACTGGCCATCATCCAACCCCGCCGCGCACTTGATCGCCAATCAGAGCAAGCGCCTCGCCGAACTCCGGCGCGCGGGAAAACTCGATGGGTTTTCTCACGTCAAGTTACAGAGCTTGCTCGATGAATTGATGACGCAACAAGGAAAGGCGGAGCGCATCAAGAACTGGTGACTTGAGCGAACATCCGTTCGAGGGCTTGGCCAACGACGTCCCGATCACGCAAATGGCCCGCGGCATCGAAAGGGACATCCTCCAGATGGTTGGCCAAAAGGAGCTGCCCGAGGAGCGAAAGCCGCGGGGACAATTGCTCTTTTGAACGAGCTCGACGTTTTCAACCGTACATGACGAACAGAGCCAGAGTCGCAGCTGCGGCGACCCAGATGAGCTGTGGCGGGAGCTTCCCCTGACGTAGGCGTTTCGCCGAGAACACGAAACCGACGCCGAAGGACAGCACGCTGAGCAGGATCATCCAGTCGCGCAGCGACGCGCTCGTCTCCCGTGCGAAAACGAGCCCTACGACGCCGAGCGAAGCGATGAGGACGACGATGACGCCGATGACGAGCTCGAAGAGAGCGAGCACCACCCAGTGAAACGGGATGCTCGAGGACTCGGACGGTGCTGTCGTATCGCTCTCTGGCGGTCGATATGGGTTTTCCATGGTTCCCCCCACGCTGAGACACGATGGCGGCGAGCCGCCACATTTCCCAGGGTAGGCCGCGTACCCGTCTCGAGGAAGGGTCGCTTTTGCTCTGCCCTTGCCGACCTTCCCCGGGGGGCTCATACTCGGAGAGTCATGAATCGACTTTCCGAACACATCTGACACGCCTCTCTCGAGGCGGCGCGCCTGCTCGCGGGTGCGGGTCGCTTTTTCTTCCTCCTTCTCGCTGTCGAGGCCATCGACGAGCTCTATTCGGGCGCCGTCGTTCTGAGCGCCGCCGGTGTGGAGGCGGACTTCGAGAGTTCGTATACCGCGGTCTCGGGCGCGCTGCTTTTCGTTCCGGCGCTGGTCGCTCTGATCGTCGAGCCTGTGCTCTTCGTGTGGGCCGATCGACTTCCACGCAAGTGGTTCCTTGCAGGCGGAACCATCGCCATGGGGGCGGCTGGTCTCGGAGCCGCCTGGTCTTCTTCTCTTTGGATGCTCGGCGCATGCATCTCGGTCGCCTATCTTGGAAGTGGGGCGGGCGTCGCGCTCGCGCAGGCCACGTTGGTGGATCTGGATCCCGAGCATGCAGAGCGTTCGCTCTCCCGCTGGACCGTGGCCGGAGAAATGGGCGATCTCTTGGCACCAGTTCTCGTTGCCGCAGTGGCTGCATTCGGGGGGGGTTGGCGGACCTCGTTGGTCGTCGTTTCCTTGAGCACGATCCTGTGGGGACTCGCCTGGTGGCGATGGGGCGTGGATCCTCCCGTTTCAGAGGCGTCCGAAGAGGAGGAGGAGCCCTCCGTAGCTGAAGCGCTCCGCACCGCCATCGGCAATCGAAAGCTCGTGGGCTGGCTGGGCGCGGTCGCGCTCTGTGATTTGCTCGACGACATGATCGTCGTGTTTGCCGTCCTCCACTTGAACGAGTCGGTCGACGCGAGCCCACAACAGACTGCCGCAGTCATGGGCGCCGGCGTCGCCGGAGCTCTCGTGGGCCTCGTGGTGCTCGATCGATTCCTGTCGAGTCTGTCGTCTCTGCGGATCTTGTGGGTGACGAGCGCTCTGTGCGCGGTGGCGTTCGTCGCTTGGTGGAGCACGTCGACGGTGCTGGGGTCCGGGCTCTGGTTCTTCGTGGTCGGATTCACGGCCGCGCCGATGTATCCGATCACTTTGGCTCGGGCCTACGCCTCGCTTCCCGGCCAATCCGGGACGGTGAACGCCGTGGCCCACCTTTTCACGCCCCTCGGCATCGGCCTTCCGCTCGGGATGGGCCTCGTAGCGGACGCGTGGGGACTCTCCGTGGCGCTCCTCGCCGTGCTGCTTCAACCCATCGGGCTGTTTTCCATCGGGCTCTCCCTGGAACGCAGGGAGGCGCGTGAACGCGCCCTCAGTAGCGCAACAAGGCAACCGCCGGACCGTTGATCTCCTGCATCGTTTGGGCATCGACGAACTGCACGGTGCCACCCTGGCGAAAGGTGTCGACCGCCGCGCGGTCCAAGAGATCTTCGTTCGAGCCGTCGGGCTCCTCGCTAAGCTCCGCCTCTCGTTGCTCGGAATCGAACAAGCCCCACACGTTGACGTCGTCCTTCAGCAGAAGCGCCTCGACCCGACCGTCGTGTGCTGCTCGCAGGATGTCGACGATCCCAAATTTGACTCGGGGTGTGTCGCTGAGCTGTCGCACCTTTTCCTCGAGTTGCTTCGCCTCACTGAGGGAAGCGGCGCGGGCGTGTTCGACAGCCTCGTCGCCGAGGCGCGACAGCGATGCGTGCTCTGGATTTCCCGAGATTTCGCCGTCGAGGATCCACATCGTCGTGTGATTTCGAAACGCCGCGGTGAGCTCGTGCACGCCCGAGAGCACCAGAGGAAACGCGCGCTTTGCGCCTCTTCGCGAAGATTCGGCCTTGATGGTAGACTCGACGGCTTCGGCGACCGCCCGCAAGAACCGCTTCAAATCGGCATCGCGGCGTCGCTCCTCGGGATCTTGTCCGTGAAACACACCCTGCCCATCCCTGGCCGTATGCACGTCGAGATGTGGAGCCATGAGCGTCTTGGTGACGGACTCCAAAGTCCGGGGCATGTCCGGATCGAGCTCGAGTTCGTGAGCGCCCGCGTCATCGACCACCGCGAGGCGCACGGAGTGACGGCTCAAGGAGAGCACGAAGCACGCACGAGACTGACTCGCGGCTGCGAGCACCGGCTTGAGGTGGAAGCGGCTGGAGACGGCAACGAGCTGTTCGGTTTCGAAGTTCAGAGGATAAAATACCGCGTCCCTGTGGTCCGAGAAGAATACCGCTAGAGCCTTGCACTTGCGCGCGAGCGATCGGAGTTCGGGTGTGAGAGGCGGGATCGTCGTATCGTGCGTGCCACCATTCGTCGCGAGCTGGTCACGAGCGATGCGGGTCACGTTCTTCCAGCGGGCGACGAAGACATCCGGGTGGCTATGTGCGTCCGCGCAAGGGACGTAAATGGAGACGCTGTGGCGGGCTCGATGGCTCATGAGCCCCAGGAGATCCTGCTGAATTTCTTCCATCAAAGGCGACCTTTCTCTGTCAAATTGTCGAACACGGACGGTGGATCTTTCACGCCTCAGCATGCATTGGGAGTGCCATCCGCCGCGGCTCCGTGTCGCAAGCAGTAGAAGCGAGCTCGAGCGCCCGCTCCCAGGGCCCGACGTCTCGTTCGATCGGCTCTGACGCACCGTGTGTGCTGCTGAGTCCAGCCTGTGACATTTTGCCACAGCTCCTCGGATAGGAGCCGGCTCGGTGTGGCGAAATGCCACAGCGACCCGAGCGTCGCATGTTGTTCGAATTCTCTGAGGGCACCCCACCTGGCCCGCCATCACCGCGTTCGAAAGTCGTGGCAAGTTCGCCGTTGCGAGCCGCGTCAGGCAGCTTTCCGAGACGAATCGGCGGTTTCGGCGACATCGAGAACGATGCTCCCGTGAGGTGACTTCTCCTCCAGGAAGGCGTGGGCCTGCGCGGCTTGGTCCAAAGGGAAACGGGCGGCGACGGGGTCGCGCAAGTTTGCTTCGTCGGCGAGCGCGGCGACGTCGGCGAGCAGCTTGGCGTTGCCGAGAGCCACGCCACAGAGGGCGCGTGGACCGCCCAACAGCTTGGTGAGTACCATCTGTACTAGGACTCGCGCCGTGACGTAGAGGGTCAGATAGCGTCCACTCGGCGTCAGGGAGTTCTCGAAGCGCCGAAAGTGATTCCCTTCGGTCGTGTCGAAGATGACGTCCCATTTTTCGTTGCGCTCGGTGAAGTGCTCGCGCCGGTAGTCGATGACGTCGTCCGCGCCTTGGCGGCCGACGACGTCTGCATCGCGACTCGCCACGCCGGTGACGTGCGCGCCCAGCTGCTTGGCGATGGCGACCGCCAGACGACCGACTCCGCCGCTTGCCCCCACGACGAGCACGCGCTCACCTGGCTTGACCTTTGCTAGGTCACGTAGAAAGACGAATGCGGTTACCGCTCCGTAGGGCAGGGCGGCTGCCTCGGCGTAACCGGCAGTTTCGGGTAGGGACGCGACTGCGTCGTCTTCGGAGATGGCGAGATACTCGGCGTAGGCGCCGTGCATCGTGCTCCCGAAGACGTCATCACCGGGCGCGTAGCGGGTAACCTCCGCGCCCACTTGAACCACGCGACCCGCGAAGTTCGAGCCTCCCACCGGATGACGCGGCCGCCGGAGACCCGAAAAGAGTCGCCCGAACAGAGCGCTGATCCCCGGGTAGTCGGCCGCCCGCAAACGGCGATCGCCCTGGGTGACCGTGGTCGCGTGGACGCGCACCAGAATGTCGCGCGGCCGGATGCTCGGGCGCTCGATATCGCAAAGCGTGAGGACGCTGGGACTGCCGTAGTTTTCGTTCTTGATGGCTCGCATGACTGAATCCTTTCTCAATTGCGCCGGGGCTCCTTGCGCCGGGCTTTTCGGAGCCGGGGCTCCCCGGCGACACAGCAAGAATGTCAAACGAAATCGTTTTGAAAATTGACGAAATATGATTGTTATCCATACAATAACGCATGGATTGGCAGCGTGTGGACTTCGATTGGGCCCTCATCCGAGCTTTTCTAGCTACGGCCGAGCACGGATCGTTCTCCGCTGCGGCCCGCGCCACGAACTCGACCCAGCCGACGATCGGGCGCCAGGTCACGGCGCTCGAGGAAGAGCTCGATGTGGTTTTGTTCGAGAGAGTGGGGCGCGGTCTCGTGCTCACGCCCACTGGCCTCGAGCTCCTCGAACACGCGCGCGCCATGGGCGAAGCTGCGCTTCGAATGTCGCGGGTTGCCGCTGGGCAGTCGCTCTCCCTCGATGGCCCGGTGTGCATCAGCGCCAGCGAGATCTTCTCGACGTATCTCTTGCCTCCGATCTTGTCCGAGATCCGCGCGCGCCATCCGGGCATCTTCATCGAGATTGTCGCCACGAATGAAACGAGTGATCTCGCGCGTCGCGAAGCGGACATCGCTCTGCGGAACTTTCGACCCCAAGAGTCCGACTTGGTCGCGAAGAAATTGCGAACCGACGAAGCGTACCTCTACGCGACCCCCGAGTACTTGTGTTCGCTGGGAAGTCCCAAGACTCTGCACGAGCTTTCTCGGGGTGAGTTCGTCGGCTTCGATCACACCGACGTCTTCATCACCGGCCTGTCGAAGTTCGGCCTCGAGCTCACTTCGGCGAATTTCCCCTGGCTGAGCGCGAGCCAAGCCGTAAAATGGGCTCTCGTCACGCGGGGTGCGGCGATAGGTGTGATGGTGGGGGCGGTGGGGGATGAGGACAGTCGCGTGGTGCGTGTGCTCCCCGAGCTCATCAGCTTTCCTTTCGACACCTGGCTCACCAGTCATCGCGAGATCAAGACGAGCCGCCGCGTGCGCGTGGTGTTCGATTTCCTCGTGGAGGCGCTCAGTCAACATGGTTGTTGAGTACGTCTTCAGAGTCGCCGCCTCGTGACCTATTGTCCGCCTCATGATCCCGATTCGCCACCGTCTGACCCTCAAGTTGGCGCTGGTCATTGCCGTGGGCATCACCTGTGTCCACGCGGTTTTCGGCTACCTGCGAGTGGTCCGCGAATCGGGACGCTTTCGCCAGGAGATGACGCTGGATCACCAGGCGATCGCGCACGCGCTTCGCGTCGCCGTCGTCTCCACGGCGATCCGTTCGGGGCCGGAAGCCGCCCTGGATTTGATTGGCGACGCGGACCTCAAGACTGATCGAGCGCAGATATCCTGGCTCGAATCATCCAACGTGGACGCGATGCCAAGGTCGGTGGTGGGCGCCGCGGCACAACAGCACTTGCACGAGCCGGTGGAAACCATCGTGATCGTCGAGGACGACGAGCCGTATTTGAGGACCACGGCTGTGGTGGTCACTCCCCGACTCCAGGGAGCGCTCCGCATCGAAGAATCGATGGCAAACGAAGAAAAATACATCGCCGACACCGTCTCCCGAACGTTCCTCATGACCGGGATCGCGATCATTCTCAGCGCTGCCATCGTCTTCGCAGCGGGGATTCACCTCGTCGATGGACGGCTGCGGCCTCTGCTCGCCTCGGTGCAGCGGATAGGTCGCGGTGACTTCAGCACTCCCGTCCGACTCCGGGGACGAGATGAGATGGCCTTGTTGGGAGACTCGCTCGACCAGATGGCTGCGGATTTGCGCGAGCTCAGTGAGAAAAACGACCGAGAGGCTCGTCGAAGGATCGAGGCCGTCCAGCAGCTCCGACACGCGGACCGACTCGCAACCGTGGGGAAGATGGCGGCTGGGGTTGCTCATGAGCTCGGAACTCCCCTCAACGTGGTCACCGCTCGAGCGAAGATGATTGCCCGAGGGAGTTCCGTTGGGGAGGAGGCACGAGACGATGCGCGTGTGATTTTCGAACAAGGCGAACGCATCACCCTCATCATCCGGCAACTCTTGGATTTCGCGCGCCCGCACAAGCCCCGGAGAAGCACTCACGACGTTCTGAAATTGTGTCAAGAAGTCGCAGGACTTCTGCAACCGATGGCCCGGAAGCACGGCGTCGTCGTGAACGTCACGGGGTCCCCTCTTGTCATCTCGATCGACGAAGGCCAGCTGCACCAAGTAATCACGAATCTCATCGTGAACGCGATCCAGGCACAACCCGGAGGGGGTGCCGTTCGCGTCCACGTGGATGATGCCGAGAGCGGCTGGACGCGGGTGACCGTCGAGGACGACGGTCCCGGCATCCCGGAGCCCCTGAGGGAGCGAGTCTTCGACCCGTTCTTTTCCACGAAAGACGTCGGGGCGGGCACGGGACTCGGTCTTTCGGTATCTTACGGCATCGTCCGCGAGCACGGTGGGCGCTTCGAGGTTTCGAGCGCCCCTGGAGGGGGCGCTCGCATGATGATTTTTCTCCCTCCCACCGAGGACCGACAGGATACCTCCAAGCGAGAGCCCGCTGTTTCATGACCCGACCACTCCAGTCCATCCTGCTCGTCGAAGACGACTCGTCGCTCCGCGAGACCCTCGCTCGGGGACTGAAGCACCAGTTCCGAGTCTTTGCCGTGGATGGGCCGATTTCTGCGCTCGAAATCCTCGCTCGGGAGGAAGTCGATGCTGTGCTCACGGACCTGCGGCTGCCGGAGATGGACGGTATCGACCTTTGCAAGCGTGTGGGGGAAGTGGTTCCAGGATTGCCGGTGATCCTCATGACCGGCTTCGGGAGTCTGGAGACGGCCATCGATGCGATTCGCGCAGGCGCTTACGATTTCGTGTCGAAGCCCGTCGACCTGGATCTGGTCGAGCTCGCGTTGACCCGGGCGGTTCGGTTGACATCGCTCAGAAGGGAATTGCGGCTCTTGAAGCAGGAGCGCGCGGAACAACCACGATCGAGCTCTCTGGTGGGAGGTAGTAGCGCCATGCAGGAGGTCATCCAGGTGATCCGACGAATCGCTGATTCGGACGTGACCGTGCTGGTGACCGGGGAAAGCGGTACGGGTAAAGAGCTGGCTGCACGGGAGATCCATGAGTGCAGCAGTCGCCGGGACAAGCCTCTGGTCGCGTTGAACTGTGCGGCTCTTCCTGAACGCCTCCTGGAAAGCGAGCTCTTCGGTCACGAAAGGGGGGCATTCACGGATGCTCGTACCAGTCGCTTGGGTCTCTTGCGGGAGGCCTCGGGGGGGACGTTGTTCCTCGACGAGGTGGGCGAGCTGCCAATTTCCCTCCAGCCCAAGCTCCTGCGCGCACTCCAGGAGAGAACGGTGCGACCAGTCGGCGGCTCCAAAGAGGTGCCGTTCGATGTCCGCATCGTGGCGGCAACGAACCGCGACCTGGAGGAGGCCGTGACGAGCGGAGCGTTTCGGCGAGATCTGTATTATCGCCTGGCGGTTTTCGAGCTCGAACTCCCGCCATTGAGAAATCGCGCCAACGACGTGCTCGTCCTAGCCGAGACGTTCATCCAACGTTTTGCTAGTCGGTCGGGCAAAGCCGTGCTTGGTCTTTCTTCGGAGGCGGCCCACATGCTTCTTGGGTATTCCTTTCCCGGGAACGTCCGAGAACTCGAAAACGCGATGGAGCGCGCCGTCGCGCTGGCGAGATTCGATCGAGTCACCCCCGACGACTTGCCAGCTCGGATGCGAGAGCAAGAGCCTGGGAGGGTGCGTGCGGATGGATGGTCGTTCCGCTCGCTTCTGCCTCTAGAGGAGATGGAGCGACAGTACATCGCGCACGTTCTCGAGTCCGTCGGGGGCCACCGCGCCCGCGCCGCCCGAATCTTGGGAATCGACCGGAAGACCCTGTTTCGGAGACTGTCACGAGGAGCGCCCGGGGCGGGGGATGGCGATGCAGACGAGCCTGGCCCCACCTCGGCGTCGGACCACTGATCAGCTTGGGGCAAATTGCCCCCGAACGGGGTCTTAGGGGGCACTTTGCCCCGACCGAGCTTGCGTGCCGCGACACCGTGTGCGCCTCTGAGCCCGACTTTTCATCGCTCCCCTTTGATCGTTATTAGAGAGCTCGAGTGGCACGCCCTTTGCTCTAGTCGGCCACATGGAGCTCGAGGAAGCCTCCGGTGAGGAGCAAGTCAGCCGAAGCGGCTCGAGCGGAGTGCACGAGAAGAGAATCTTCCTTGCGGAGGATGATCCCGAAATGCGTCGGCTCGTTCAGCAGACCCTCGAACGGAACGGGCACCTTGTCACCAGCACCGGCAGTGGCGCGGAACTGTTCGAACGTCTCGCCTACGCGCGGGAAGTCGGAATTCCTGTCGCGCTCGTGATCTCGGACATCCGGATGCCGGGATTGAGTGGCCTCGAGGTGCTCCGAGAAGTTCGAGCCCGCTCGATCGAAGCCCCCGTCCTTCTGATCTCGGCTTTCTGTGAGGAGGAGGTGCTCAGCGAGGCGGAGCAACTCGGCGCCGCCGTCGTCCTCAGTAAGCCCTTCGACATGGAGGCTCTCCTCACTGTCGTCGATTTCCTACTCATTGGAGCCTCGGACTCCAAAAACTGAAACCGAAAATCCGAACACACCAATTTTGATCACCCATGGAGGCGAGTCTTCCAAGCTCGAACAAGAATGAAATACGCAGTTTTTCTCTCTCTCACCATTGCCACTGTCGGCTGTTCCAAGAATCAGCCTGAGGCAGCCTCGCCGACTCAGACGACGACCGAAGATGTCGACGATGTCGCCAAGCAGGAAAAGGACCCGGAACGGGGCAACCTAGAGATCTCGGATCGCATCCGCGATGCGTGTGGTATCTCCAACGCTGAGGCCTATTTTGCCTACAACTCGTCTGCAATCGATCCAAAGGCCAACGAGATCTTGAAGAAGCTCTCCGACTGCTTCACGACGGGTCCTCTCGCCGGGACTCCCGTTCGGTTGATCGGGCATGCCGATCCGAGAGGCGACGAGGAGTACAATATGGTCCTCGGCGGTCGCCGCGCGGACAACGTGAAGAAGGTTCTGGTCCGTCTCGGAAGTCGATCGGAGCAGCTCGAAACGACGTCGCGCGGCGAGCTCGAAGCCCGAGGTACGGATGAAGAATCCTGGGCTCGGGATCGTAAAGTGCGCGTCGAGATTGCCAACTGATGCCTCGAGTCGGTCGGAGAGCGTCGCTCCCCGGCCGACGGCAGGTTCGCCAACGAACAAAGACCCTGCTGAGCCTGACCCGACGCCGAGCCGCACGAGACGCTCCGCAGGTCAGCCGCGTTAAAGGCCCCTCACGGGCCATGCAGGCTTTCGACATCCGGTGAATCGAGTACCCTGGTCGGAGGAGTCAGGGATCAGGTGAAGGCCGAAAGACACGAACCGACGGACGCCGAGGAGCTACTCGCGCTCTCGTGCCAGAGACCAGAAGCTGCCCCGGTATTCATCTCGCTCGTCAAGAGAGCCCCAGCGGCGCTGCAGCTGGTGAAGACGAATCCGGTTCTCTTCTCGCTCTTGGCTTTTCGAGTGTCGCAGCTCGACCTGAGTGAAAACGAACTGGGCGATCTGGTGCGTCGCAAGAAGCGTGAGCTCGTGGGTTGGCTCGGCGGCATCGAGCAAGAGGCGGGCGTAAAATTCATCGAGCGCTTCGAGGTGCCGGGCACCTACGGAGAGTTCGAGCGCACGTTGCGGCGCATCTCGGACGAGCAGCTGCTCCGGGAGTCCGCCTCACGTCCCCTCAGCGAAGTCTTTCAGGCGCGGCGTTACTTCGAAGCGGCTCCCGAGCTGCGCGACGTACGTGCCTTCACCGCCGAGCTCAGCGAGGCCACGAAAACCATCGGGCCGCCCGCGACATCTCGTCTCATCGCCGAGATCCGGAAACTCGGTGAGCTCCTCGGTCGAGACATTTCGGCTGAGATGGTCCGCTGCCACAACGGCGCAGCACTCGACGAGCTCAGGCAGCTCCTCATCGTCGAACTGTACGACAGTGCCCCCGACAAACTCGCACGGCTCGCGGGCTACCCTCGGGAGTTTCCCCGCGCCCCAGTCGCCGCTTCGACGACGATTCTGCCCGTCTTGAATGAGCACGAGCTGCACGTCGAAGGACGCGCAATGAATCATTGCGTCGCGACACAGGTGCACGAGTTCCTCGAAGGGCAAGCGTTCCTGTTTCGTGTTCTCGAGCCACAGCGAGCGACCCTGAAGATCAAGAAGCAGGGGTATCGTCTCGTCGTCGAAGAGCTGAAGTTGGCGGGTAACGAGGAACCCGCCCCGGCGACCTATGCCGCCGTCGAGCTTTGGCTGAGCGGGGTCCGCTGACGGGCAGTTGGCCTCAGAGACCAAGCCCCGAACTCAGCCGGCGACCGAGCGATGTTTCCAGCCACTCTCGTAGCTCCTGGGGCGAACCCCGGCCCCCAGAGGGCGCGCTTTCCTCGATGAGGCGGGCGAGCTCTCGCTTGGATTCGTGGAGCTCCAAGATGTCTTCTTCGATCGTATCCTTGGTGAAGAGCTCATAGGACGTGACCGGTTTTTCTTGGCCGATGCGGTGCGCCCGATCGGTGGCTTGACTCGTGACGGCGGGGTTCCACCAAGGATCGAGATGGATCACGTAGTCCGCCGCCGTGAGATTGAGGCCGACGCCGCCCGCTTTGAGGCTGATCACGAAGATGGGCACTTCACCCGAGTTGAACCGATCGATGTTTCGCTGGCGGTCGGACTGCGACGAGCCGCCGTCGAGGTACACGTAGGGGAGTTGATGTTCTGCGAGCCGCTCGCGCACGCTCGTCAGGAAATCGACGTACTGACTGAAGACCAGTGCTTGATGACCGTTTTCCGCGAGCTCGCGCACGAGGTCGACCAGAGCGCGCAGCTTGGGGCTGTCGTCCGGCGCGTCGGGGAAAACCAAGCGAGGGTGGCAGCAGAAGCGGCGCAGGCGGGTGATTTCGGCCAAGATTTCGAGCTTGTAGTTTTGCCTGCCGGCGACCGTGCGCAGCCTTTCATGGATCTGACGTCGCAAGAGGGCGTAGCGTTTTTCTTCGTCCTCCGTGAGATGCACGGCCTTGCGGATGCGAGTGAGCGGCGGAAGCTCCGAGAGGACCCCGGCTTTCGTGCGACGGAGGATGAAGGGGCGGACGATCTCTCGCAGACTCTCCCGTTGCTCGGCGTCGCCGTCCCGCTCGATCGGTTTGATGAAGTGCGTGTGAAAGGCGGACCATTTCCCCAGCAGCTCGGGATTGAGGAAACGAAAGATCCCCCAAAGATCTCCCAAGTGATTCTCGACGGGGGTGCCCGTGGTCGCGATTCGGCATTGGGACGAGAGCGGGAGGATGGCTTGCGCTCGTTGCGTTTTCGGGTTCTTGATGAATTGAGCCTCGTCCACCACGATGGTGTCCCAGGAAACTCGACTGAGTTGTTGGTGGGCGGCGCCCAGCTGACTGAAGCTGACGATGGTGACGTCGGGCGGCTCCGCGGATGGGTCCCATCGGGAGGAAAACTGGCGGACGGTGGAGCGCGGACTGAAGCGCAAGAGTTCTCGCTGCCAGTTGGTGCACACGGAGAGCGGCGCGATGACCAAGTGACGCGAGCCCTGGGGACGTCCTGAAAAGAATGCGATGACCTGCAGTGTCTTTCCGAGGCCCATGTCGTCGGCCAAGAGGGCGCCGAATCCGCTTTCACTCAGGCGCTGCATCCAGGTGACGCCCTCCTTCTGATAGGGCCGGAGAACCCCTTCGAGTTCGTCCGCGATTTTCGGCGCCTCGTGCCAGGTTTTCTCGAGTTCGTTCCAGCGCCTCTCCGTTTCCTCGTCCACGACGAGCTCCGCTCCCTCCAGAGTGGCGCGCAGGGCAAAGAGGCGCGCGGGGGCCAATCGAAGCCGCCCAGCGGGATCGATCTTCGCGCCCGAGATCAGACTACCGAGTCGTCTCACCCTGCGATCGACGCTCAAATAGTCGCCATTGTTCAGGCGCAGGTAGCGACCGCCGTGAACGAAGGGCGCCCGGCTGAGCTCGGCAAGAGTTAGCGCAGAGACATCGTCGATCCGAACGCTACCGCTCAACAAGTACCAGCCCTTCTTCGAACGCAGGGCTCCCCGCAGGGCGCCCACTGTCGCCGAGCCCGCGAGCCGAAGGCCCGATTTCTCGGGCCACTCCACGGCTACATCGAGCCCCTTTTCACGCAGCTCGCCGAGCAAGTCGAGGACGCCCCCTTCGCCCAGAATCCAGGCATACGAGGGGCCCGTATGCCCGGGGGTGTCCTCGCGCTCGCCCTTGAGAAGCGTTCGACACGTTGCGACGAATTCGTCCGCCTGTTCGCGCTCGACGTCCAGGGCGCGGGTCGTTCGCACGCGCCTTCCTTCGACCGTGGTGGACAGCACCGCGGGGCCCGAACCAGGGGGAAAGAACCGCCCTTCCTTGCCAAAAGGTCGCAGGCCCATTTCCAGGAGATACGCCCCCGAGTGAGGCGTCAGCCGCAGAGTGAGCGTCGAACCAGCGCTGACGTCGGTCTCGCCATCGAGATGAGGGCTCTTGACGGGCACCCTGGAGCTGAGACGGCTGAGGACCGAGAGAACCTGCGCAGCTTCGACGTGGGGGACGAGGAGATCCTCTCGTAGGGTTTCGAGAACGGCAGCCATCGATGCTTCGACGGTCACCACACACAGACGGTCGTCCGCGAGGCGAAGCAAGTTGAGACCAGGGCTCAAGTTCTTCGGGCGAACACCGATGCGCAAGTGGTCCACCTCGTCGATGGTCTCGATGCGGAGATGCTGGCGAGTAACTTCGAGAGGGAGCTCTCCCTGGGCCCCATCTACGACACGCGGATGGCCCACGAGGCGCTCGAGAACTTCGAGATGAGGGAAGGCGTCGTCTTCCGTGTCGCGCGACGTGACCATGAGGATGCGCTGGTCGACCTCATCGATATCTTCCACTTGAAGAAGTTCAGGCCACGGGTGCCGACGTTCGAGAACCCATCCGCGCTTCTCATCGAAGGCCAGAAGGCCCGGCTGGTGCACGCTCCCTGAGGTCGCGTCGACGTACCATCGAACCCGGTGCCGGGTTTTCGGTGTTTCCTCCATTTTCGACACGCGCTCGAGCGCGGCCAGCTTCACTTCCCAGGGAGCTCGCACGCGGACCAGCCGAGCGAGATCGCCGGGTTGCGGCGTCAAACCCTCCTCGGAGATCGGCAGGCGGACCGCATCACCGAGCTCGCTCAGCGTCGTGTTCATTTGAACTCGATCGAGGACGGCAGCGAGGACCAACCCCTGGCGCCCCATCCAAAGGAAGCCTTGGTCGAGGGCCCGGGCCCCGAAGCGCGAGAGTCGCTCAGCCCAGGCGGCGCGGGTCGGGCCGCCGTCGACGAAGGCGTAGGTCGAAAGACCGAGGAGGAGAATCTGCCAGGCGGGAGCACCCGCCGGAAGCTGGTGTGGATCGAGTCGGCGGAGGCGCTCCTCTGGTTCGTCGCGATACCGCAGGAAGGTCCGAAGCGCATGTCGTTGGGCTCGACTTGCCTCACCTCCACGCCCCTCCTTGAGCCAGTCGACGGGACTCCGCCCGTCGGATTCCGTGAGCTTTTCATCGGTGGCAAAGAGCAGAGCGAGGAGGGGACTCAGGGGGTGCGACTGGGGGAACTTTTTCGGCGATTGCTGAAGATCGCGCTCCAGAAGTCGTCGAGCGAGCCCCGTGTCTCCGCGGAGGAACTGCGCGGCGGTCCGCAGGTCCGTCCGCGCGCGCATTTCCATGGTGTCGAGCAGAGGCTCGACTCGCTCGAACTCGAGCAGGTGAAGCCCGTAGCTCACCAAAAGCGGTGCGAGAGTCGTGTCTGGCTCTCGCTCTTGGCGTTTCATGGCCCACTCGTAGAGATCGTGACAGGGCCGAAGCGTGAGCAGGCAGGTCGACAGAAGCACTTCGGCGACGCGTGGCGCGCGCGCTCCCCATGTTTCCTCGAACCATTTCGAATCGAAAGGTTCCAATACGGAAGCGCACAAGGCTTCCCGAACTCGCGGGTCGACGGACCACTGCTCTCCGGGCCGGAAGATGAGGGAACCCGCCTGGAGTCTTCGCGAAAGTGATGAAGTACTGCGAGCGCCGAGGAGCTCCTCCGTAGCCAAGGATGCCGGGCCCAGGACCGCGCGCCGCTGGGCCTCCCGGAGCACGAGCTGCGCTAGGTTCGACGGGATGGAGAACCCCGGCTCGGTGGGCCCGTCACGCACGATCGAAAGGGGGCGGACCTCGCCGTTTTCGACGACGATCGACTCCCGCCGCCAACGATCGAGGCGAGCCACCTCGACCCCCAGCCCCCGCAGGGTGGACCACCCCAAGGCTCCCTCCGAAGCAAGCGCGGCCAACAAGAACCAATCGCGTTCGTCGGCCGCTTCTTTTACCTCTTCGAGTTTTGCGCGCAGGCTTGCCTGAGCGGCTCGGAATTTGGCCGACGGGAGGTCGAAGGTCATCTGCGGAGCACGGTATCATGCCCCTTTCGTTGCGGCTCCGAGACCGCGCGATCATTCGATTCTAGAGGCAGTTGTTGGCCGCACCGCGGGACTCGCTCGAGCCGTTCACGAATGCGCCGGTGCCGTCGGGGCAGCGGCTGTCCGTGTTGCGGTGGCCCGACCAGGCGTAGTTGACGAGCTCGACATCGTAGGGGTTGTACAGGATGACCGAGTCGCCCGACCCCAGTCCGAAGTCGAGAGCCAGGGTGCCCGTCGTCCAGTCTCCCTCGATGAGCAAAAATCCTCCCGCCGAGATCATCGTACCTTCGGGAATGATGAAGACGTGGGTCGGATCACTGTCGGTGATCTTGAAGTGCGACAAGTCGACTGGGCTAGCGCCGTTGTTGTAAAGCTCGATGAAGTCGTTGCCGGACGAGTTCACTTCGTTGAGGACGATGTCGCTTTGTCCCGAAATGGTCAGGGGGGCGCAATCGTTTTCTGCACCGGGAGTCGGATCTCCTGCTCCATCGACGCCGTCCGTGCGCCAGAAGACGAGTCCCGTCTCGCCGCATCGACTCGATGTCTGGACGTGCGACGGATACTCGTGAAAGTCGACGAATGACCCCAAGGACGTTTCCACCAGGACGGAGTCTCCGTTTCCGAGTCCAAAGTCGGGATCGATGAGCAGATAACCATCGGCTGGGATCGTCGTTCCGCCTGGGATCGTATGGGTGCCGCCGCCGGCATCGGTCAAAGTCCAGCCGCCCACGTCGGCGGTCGCGGCACCGCGATTGTAGAGTTCGACGAAGTCGTCGAAGGCGCCCGTCGAGCTCAACTCGTTGATGACCACATCGGGGATCTCCTCCGGCTGAACGGAGCCCAAAAGGAGCTGTGGGCTGAAGCGGACGAAGAAGTTCTGAGCTTCGCCACCATCGTTGTCGTTTACGACGAAGAGCGACCCTCCGCCCAGGGCAAGGCCCTCGATCTTCTCTTGGTCGAAACGGAAGGAATCGGCGAGAAGATCGATGGCGAGTGTCTTGTTCACCGGGTTCCCCTCGTCGTTCACCGTGCCGCTCGACAGCGAGAACGTGCGCACTGTCTTGTTGAGCGCAGCAGACGAGATCCCTTGATCGCGCTCGATCACGGCGAAGGTATCACCCGTTACATGGGTCAGCTCGCTGAGGAACGTGTTGCCCGTGTCGCCTCCGACGTCAGCGTCGAGCGGGTAGAAGTAGAAGTTCCAGACCCCGCCATCGACGTCGTAGACGCCGATGCGAGCCTGCATCCCTTCCCCGGAAAGAGGCCGCTGGAATGCGGCGTAAACCAGAAGACCGCCATCGGTGCCCGGGCTGGAATCGACCACGGTGACGCCTTCGAAGCCGTTCCCCGGCATGGTGGACCAATCGAAAGCGTTTTGATCGGCACCGCAGGGAAGATCCACGATGCCCAGATCTCCATAGCTGTCGTCGAGACGCCCTCCCTCGTCGAAGAAAAGGATGCGGTTGCTCGTGGGCAAACCAGTGCAGGTTGCGCCGCCACCACCATTGCCTGTCGTTCCCTCGGTGGCGACGATGTAGCCGCCCTCGGGATTTTCGACGATCCCTTCGGGATCGATACCGCTGAGCTGCACACCGTCGTGATCTTTGAGCAGGATCTCATCGACCAGGTCGAGGCGACGGAGCGAATGATTGACGGCGAACCGCCAAATTCGAGCTTCCTCGTAGGCGTTGTCGGGCACCGCCAGAACGAGTCCCGTAGAAGGTTGGTAGGCGGTCCCACTGAGCGCACCAAAGGACGTTCCCGTCGAGCGAGCGTCGTAGACGTGGGATCCGTGACCGACCTCGGAGGGGTTCGCTACTGCTTCGTAGATCCAGATCCCGGAACCGAGACCGTCCCCCTCCCCCGAGACGACGACGAGGTTGCGCGACTCGATCGTGATTGCCGCCTCCGGACGCATGGGCGCGCCCAGCACCTGCCTCAGGATTGGATACCTCGGGCTGCTGACATCGACCACGAAGAGCGACGCGTTCCGCTCCCCCGTGACGAAAGCGAAGGGGGTGCCACCGAACGTCCCCGTTCCACAACCCTCCGGCTCTACCCCGCGGGCGTCCGAACGACCATCGGGATAGGCGCCCGAAGTGAACGCCGCCCACTCGAGAGCATCGCCGCTGTCGTAAATACGGTCTCCCAGCAAGGAGAAGATGCTGAACCCGCGCCCGCCTGCGGAAACGCCACCAAACACGCCACTGGGTGTATCTCCCTCGTTCGCCGTGATGAAGTGCTCCTGATCGGGCAGGATGCAGCCGGCGTCGGGTTGGAGCTGTCCTTCGTAGGTATCCGAGAAGTCGAAGAAGCTGTCGTCGCTCACATCCGCCCGCGCATGCACCGACGTCCCCATGTCGATGAAGCGCACGACGGACGCCGACTCGATATCGATAACGGCAGCGATGTTGTTCTCCTGGAGAGTGACGAGAGCCGTCCGGCCGTCCTCGGTAATGTCGACGTACTCCGGCTGCAGATCCGTGGGCATGTTTCCGAATTCGGGGATCGTGAGGTGAGTTCCGTTGGGAGAGAAGGCAACCGCTGTCGGTTCCCCATCTCCACCGGTCGCGGAGGCGACATCGGTCGTTCCGAGGAGGGTGGGTACGGTGGCATCGCTGATATCAGCGAAGCCAATCGTCCCCGTGCTACTGCTCGTGTAAACGAGAGTATTCCCATCGGGAGAAGCGCTGACGATCTCCGCGATCGGACCTCCCGCCGCGACGTACTTCGAGACCAGACGAAAGCCCGCAACCGTGGCCGCACCAGGGTTTCCCGAGCACACGTAGGCCGTTTGGCTGACCTCGGTCTCGTCCAGGGTGCCGCTTCGGTCCTGATCGACGCCGGTCGTGATCTTCTGTCCACCAAACGTGCAGTTTTCGCCGGAGGGCTCGCCCTCGACGGAGATGAGAACGTCGAGTCCGTCCTGCCCCCGATCCCCTGGGGCCCCGGTGTTTCCTGGAGGCCCCTGTTCGCCGGGGAGCCCGGGGTTGCCCTGACCGCCAGGGCCGCCGGGCGGCCCCTGGGCGCCGTCGTCCCCATCATCGCCGTCGTACCCGTCACCGCCGTCGTCCCCATCCTGTCCGGCGGGTGCGGCACACAGGTAGGTCGTTTCCTCGATCTCATCATCGTCGAGCGCTCCGTTGCCGTCTTCGTCTCGTCCGGCGTCGACCCGTGTTCCGCCGACTTCACAGTTGTCGCCAGCGTCCTCGTCGCTCAGGGACAGGAGCGCGGCGGCCCCATCCTTTCCCTCTTCATTTTCGTGATCGTCGTCGTCACCGCCTCCACAGGCGGTGGCCCAGACGGCGAGGATCGGCAGAGTGGTCGAACAAAGAACGCGGAACTTCATGAGCGCCGCATAGCAAGGGGCAAGTCGACTCGATGTAACTGCTTACGCACGTTTTTCGGCGCTTTTTTAACGCGCGGTGACGAAACCGATCCGCATCGATGACGGTGGTCCGCGACCGTAGGCCAGCGGCGTGCTCAGGCGGGCACGAGGAGGGTCGAGGGGGTCACCCGCGATTCGAAGGACCCGCCCTTCGCCCCGCCGCCGGCCGTCTTTTGCTCGCCGTGCGGCCGCCCTCGGTCCGTATCCGGGCCTGGGCTGGGCGGGCTCTGTGCCATGCTTGTCAGAAGAGCTTGACTCGGGCTACGCCGGTAGGAGGTTCGGGCAGAGTCGTTCCGGCCCAAGGAGACAGGTCGAATGGGATTGATGGACAAGCTACGTGGGGAACTCGTCGATATCGTGGAATGGATCGACGACAGTCAGCACACCTTGGTGTGGCGTTTCCCCCGCTACCACAATCAGATCAAAAACGGAGCCAAGCTCATCGTCCGCCCGGGACAACAAGCGGTGTTCGTTCACGGCGGCAAGCTCGCGGACGTTTTCGGGGAGGGCACCCACGAGCTCAAGACGGACAACCTACCCATCTTGAGCACCATCCTCGGCTGGAAACACGGTTTCGATAGTCCCTTCAAGGCCGAGGTGTACTTCGTACGAACGTCTCAGATCACCGACTTGAAATGGGGCACCCCGAATCCCATCATGCTCCGCGACGCCGACTTCGGTCCCATTCGCCTGCGCGCCTTCGGAACCTACGTGCTCAAAGCTCGCGATCCGAAGATCATTCTCCGGGAGCTCGTTGGAACCGATGGCGCCTTCGAGGCAGACGAGCTCACCGAACTGATGCGCTCGATCATCGCCGAATCCTTCGCGGATCTCCTGGGCGAATCGAAGATCAGCGCCCTCGATCTGGCTGCCAACTATCGAGAGCTCGGCGCCCAGCTCGCCACTTCCGTAAACGAACGGATCGATGACGAATACGGTCTGGAGGTGCCGAAGGTGATGTTGGTGAACGTTTCCCTGCCCGAAGCCGTCGAAAAGGCACTCGACACTCGAACGAGCATGGGCGTCATCGGCAACATGAACCAGTACCAGCAGTACCAGATGGCCAATGCGATGCCGATCGCCGCTGCCAATGAGGGAAGCGGAGGAGCAGGCATGGGAATGGGAATGGGGATGGGTCTCGGGATGGCGCATCAGATGATGGGCGCGATGGCCCCTGGCGCGGGTGGGTCTCCACCAGGCGCGGCTCCGCCTCCCCTTGGTGGTCCGCCGCCCCTCGCTGGAGCGATGTTCCACGTGAACGTCAATGGTGCCTCCCAAGGTCCCTACACCGTTGCCCAGGTGGCCTCGGGAGTGACCTCGGGGACCGTGAGCGCCCAAACGATGGTTTGGACTCAAGGGATGGCTCAATGGATGCCCGCCGGACAGGTTCCTCAGCTAGCGCAGTTGTTCGCTGCGGCGATGCCACCACCACCGCCGGCGGGGCCTCCACCGCTCGGTTGACGACGCAGGACGGTCGAAGGATCCAACATGGAAGCAGCTACGCCCCCGGCCGCTGAACACAGCGACGCTCCCGAGTCACCCCCGGTCGCCGATGGCACCGGCTCCAGACAGTTCCCCTGCGATGGCTGCGGCGCCAACTTGGAATTTCACATCGGCCAGCAGCAGCTGAAGTGTCCTTATTGCGGGCACTCGAAAGAGCTCACGTTCGCCGAAGACGCCAAGATCGAAGAGCAAGATCTCGAGGCCGCCCTCGCCCGCCTCGCGAAGAGACGGAGGGAGGGCGCCACCGGTGCTGTGTTCGAGCGAGAAGTCGACTGCAAGGGATGTGGCGCCACCACCACCTTCTCGGGTGAAATGACGACGAGCGAGTGTCCTTTCTGCGGACTCCACCTTCAGCGCAACGACGTGCATCAAGCGGAGGAGCGCATCGCTGTCGACGCCGTGCTGCCCTTCCTCGTCGACAAAAAGGCGGCCGGCGCGAAGCTGGAGGAGTGGGTCAAGGGCCTCTGGTTCGCGCCGTCGGATTTCAAGGCACGCGGGGTGGGGGGGAAGTTCAATGGGCTATATCTCCCCTTTTGGACCTTCGACGCCATGACGTTCACCCGGTACCGAGGCAAGCGAGGCGACAACTACCAGGAAACGATCGGGAGCGGCGACAAGAAGCGTACGGTCACTCGCACTCGCTGGACGCCCAAGAACGGGAGCTTCGATAGGTTTTTCGATGACGTCGCAGTTTGTGCGGCGGCCAAAGTCGAAAAATCGCTGATCGAAGCGCTTACCCCGTGGCCCATCGACAAGGCGACGCCCTTCAATCAAGAGCTCATCGCTGGATACCAGGCCATGACTTACGACATCGAGCTGAGTCAGGGGCTCGTCGCTGCCAAGTCGAAGATCAACGAGGAGCTCGAGAACGACGTGCGAGGTCGTATCGGAGGCGACAAGCAAGAGATCACCTCTCTCGATACCGCATTCAGCGCGCTCACCTACAAGCACACGTTGTTTCCGGTTTGGATGCTCGCCTACCAATACGATGGCGAGCCATATCAAGTCGTCATCAACGCCGCGACCGGTGAGGTTCAGGGCGAGAGGCCCTGGTCCACCGTGAAGATAGCGCTCGCGATCCTCACGGCGTTGGTTTGCCTCGGCTATGTGTGGTGGCGGTCACGATGACGACGTGCGTCTCGGCCCGTCGGATGCCGAGGGGCGAACGTAAAATCGCCCTCTGTCCTGGGCATGGGACAGAGGGCGATATGGGACAAGAATCCGATTTGCTTCAGCGGCTCGCTGTCGCGTCACCTTCTTTTTCTTGTTCACCATTTTTGATGTGAACTTCCACGCGGCGATTGTTTGCTCGCCCCTCCGGTGAGTCGTTAGTGGCTACCGGTTCTTCCTCGCCTCGACCCACAGCCTTCACACGGGACGATTCGACGCCTTTCGAGATCAGAAACTGTCGGACTGATTCGGCTCGCTCTTTCGATAGATCCTTGTTCATCTCCGATGCTCCACGGGAATCCGTGTGACCTTCCACGACGAAGTGCTTTTCGTCCTCCATCTGCTGCAGCGCATCAGCCACCTTGGAGAGGCTATTTTTGGCGATGGGAAGGAGGGCTGATTTGCCCGTTTCGAAGAGAACGGAACCCGAAAGCGTGATCACCGTTTGGTTCCGTTCTTCTTTCACCTGAGCGAGCTTGTTCAAGCTGGCCAAAGCTGCCGCGGCGTTCTGCTCGGCCTCTTTGCGTGCTTCTTCCGACTGCTCGAGCTCTCCGGTGAGAGCGGCCTCGCGCGCCTCGAGCTTGCGCTTCTTTTCTTCCAGCTCTTCGACGTTGGCGTCCTGCTTGGTCAAGTCGTTGCGCACTTGCTCGAGGGCTTCGCGGGTTTCTTCGAGACTCTCTTTGGCCTGGGCGCGATCGCGTTCGACTTTGTCGATGTACGCCGCTTGAGCTCCAGCCTTTTCCTCGCTGTAGTGCTCGGTCTTTCCGCTCGACTCCGCAAGCTCTGCTTGTCGCTCAGCTAGGTAGGCGAGGTGCACCTGCTCTTGCGATCCGTTCTTCGCGTCTTCTGCTCGCATCAACAGCTTCTTCGCTTCGAGTAGCTCGTCGGGAGCGTACGTCGCAGCGTGCCCGTCCTTGGCTTCCGCGTAACTCTGCCGCGCCGTCTGGACGGATTCGGCGGGTTCTGGCGGGCTACAGCCGAGCGCGACGAGAGAAAGCGCGACCGTCCCGCAGATGCCCACTGGCAACCGCGAGCGCCGGCTCCAGTTCATAGCGATTTTTTCCTTCGAAAGAGTTGTCATGTCACCCTTGCCTTTCGTTCGTGGTCTTGCTGAAAAGGGCGCCTTCGAGCTCCTTCAGACGCTGCTTTTCCTCTTCGGCTTCCTGACGGATTTCTTCCTCACGAGTGAGGCTGAGTGCCAGATCGGCGTCGATCTTCGCTCGCTCGAGCTCTTGCCTCGCCTCGTCGTACTTCTCCTCCGCCATCAGCGCCTCTGCATCCTTCACCCCGTCCTGCGCCATCTTGAGATAGAGCGACGCCCGGGGAACTTCCTGGGCTCCTGCAACCTCCGCAGCCTTGACCGTTGATTTGGTGTCGACATGTTCAGCTTGCGGCACTTGTTGGGCCGCACAACCGATGAGCGGGATGCACATCAGGCTCAACAGAGCTGGCGAGCCTCTTCGTCCGTAGATCTTGATCATGTGGTTCTCCTCATCATCGAGGCTTCGACGCCTCCGTTCGACGCCAGCCTAATTGCTCGCGACGTCCCTCGAAGAGGCAACCGTCGTGCCAGGCGACGCAAGCCCGGCTGTATCGCGGTTCTCGTCGTCGAAAACCGATCACCTTTCGCGCGCAGTGAGGCAAAATGCCACGACTATGTGGCATTTTGCCTCACGTGTGCGGTGTTGGGTGCATGATAGGAGGTGAGCCCTTGGGCAAGAGCGGCCGAAAAGGGCCTCAGAAAACGGCCGCTTTGCGGCAGTCAGCTGGTGGGCAAAAGGCACGACCGTTGCACAGGACGCCGCCATGGCACGACCCACCGAAAAGCGGCGATCCTGTCCCCGCTGTCACGACACCAGCAAAACTCGGTCGCGGAGACGGCTTCTCGAAAGAATCCTCTCTCTTTCGGGGCTCTATCCCTACCGATGCCTCACTTGCGGTTCTCGATACTACCTGCGTACCAGGACCGGAGGGGCGTAGGCCGAGCAAGTGGCACGAGCTGTGCAAAGTGCGCAAACATGAACCCGCAGAATTGGGACACACGGAATTCACTGGTCAAAAGGAGCGGTCATCCGGTCGTTCCCTATCTTCAGTGGAGAGAAACGTTCTTGTCGCACGCCGTTTTGCGTGCTCGCGACTGGTCCCGATCCCTTGCTCACCGAGCGAGGAATTGGTTGATCCGCGCTTGTTTGGACCTCGCTGACCTCGTGGAAAGAATCGAAGCCAACGCGATTGCGCGGGAAGCCCATTCTCAGAATGGACCACGCACCTGGCTTCTAGGGCCTCCACCTCCAGCTCCGCGGCTAGCCCGCCATACGTCACTCCCCGTTCCGGTGCGTGTTTCTGCGGAACCCGCCGACCAGATCGATTTGGATGATCTGCCGACCTCGCGTTACCACGAGCCGCCTCGAAGGGACGATTAGCGAGGGCGGCTCCAAAAAAAGCTGCCGCCCCTCGGGGTGTCTTCCACAAAATTCGAGATCCCAAGCGCTTCAGCTCGAATCCGTGCGAAGATGCGCCGCCCCCGCGTACTACGCAGCGCGAGGCTTCGCTTCCGGAAGCCGTTCGAAAAGCGAGTCCCTGGAATCAGCCACTAGAGCGGTCACGGATTTCTTGGGGACACTCGATTTGCTGGTAGCGGATGTCCGGATTGTCGGCCATTTGGAACCAGTCGATGTACCAGTCGCAGCCCGCCATCAGATCGGGGCTGTCGCCGAAGGCGTCCTCGCACATCGCGCGGATGCAGTTCGCGTTGCTACCACAGGTGGTGCGAAAGCCGCCGTAGCGCGCGCCTAGGCTCGAGGGGGCGACGTTCCACTGCCCAGAGCAGCCGTCGAAGTCGCCGACTCCTCCGCCTGGGATCAGAAGGTCGAACTGACCGGACGCCAGACCGCCGATGTTCGTCACCTGAACGATCATTTGCTTGCCTTCGATGCCCGGCGTGGCCTGTCCGTTGCTACTCGTCCCCGAAAATCGAACCTGGAAACACGTCCCGCATGGCGCCCCGTTGTAGGCCGCGAAGCCGTAAGAAAGCGCGTCGCTCTTGGCCCACGGCGCCCAGCTGTGACATGTGAATGCCGTCCCACCTGGCTGACACCCGTTGGCGGCGCCGTCGTTCACGCCGATGTTGTTGTCGTTGATGTCACAGCTGTCCACGGGCTCGCTCGCGTTGGCGGTCCAGCTGCAGCTTGGCTTGCAACAATCCCAGTAGCGAGATGCAAACCCGTTGGATCCCCCTTGCAGGTCCGGGATCGTGACTTCGCCCGTCGTCCCGCCAGTACCGTCGTTGGTCCCGCCTGTACCGTCGTTGGCCCCGCCAGTACCCATGGCGCCACCCGAACCACCGGAGCACCGGCCGCAGGTTTGTTCACAGGCGCCCTGGTCGATGAACCACTGGGCGTCACATTCGCCAGCATCGGCCCACATCGCGCATGTCGCTTCGGGCCAACCCGTACCCGTGGGTAGCTCATCGGAGCAGCCACTCGTGGCGCCTCCCGAGCTCACGAGTGCTCCACCGGTCCCGTCGTTGGTCCCGCCGGTGCCCATGGCGCCGCCCGAACCACCGGAGCACCGGCCGCAGGTTTGTTCACAGGCGCCCTGGTCGATGAACCACTGGGCGTCGCAGTGGCCAGCATCGGCCCACATCGTGCATGTCGCCTCCGGCCAACCCGTATTCGTGGGCAGCTCGTCAGAGCAGATAGCGGTGGCGCCTCCTGAAGCGACGAGTGCTCCGCCAGTCCCATTTCCACCGGAACCGGACATGTTGCCGCCAGCCCCGAGCTCGCTCCCGCCACTTCCGAATTCGCCGCCGGTCCCTACTGGATCGCCGCCCGCACCGAGCGCGTCTCCGCCAGAGCCGAACGAGGCGCCTCCCGATAGGAAGGCGTCACCGCCCGCGCCCACGAACGCGCCCCCGACTCCACCGATGAAGCCACCCGCTCCGGCGGGAAATCCCCCGGTCGCGTACATGCCCCCGATTCCGGCGGTGCTCCCACCGGCGTAGACGGGGTCACCGCTCCGTCCGTCGCCACCCTGCGTACCGTCGTCGCCGCTCGAACACGAGATCGCAAGTGGCGGAGTGACGAGAAAGAGCAAAGCAACGCGACGACTCGAACTTCGAGAATTCAAGAGGGGACCTCCAACTAAGAAAAGCGTTCCGACGACCCGTCGTTCGCACGTCGGGCCACACCGGCTGAGCGGAGGTTAGCCTGATTGATGGCTCGAGGCCCAAGATTTTCGGTTTTGGCCGAATTGAGCGGCGCAAGCGAGTCCGCGATCGGAGGCACGAATCGTTCAACCGACGGCTTGGGAGAACGCCTTCGCCCTTGGGACCCTTTTCACCAGCTGCCAGAGGACCCCGAAGCCCAGGCACGCTCCAAGCGGGACGAGGTTTTCGCGGAGCGTCGGTGGAAACACGAGAACGAACCCTTGTCCTTTGATCAATGCCGCAAAGCTCGACACGCAAAATGGCATCATGAAAAGACGCGCGAGAGCCCAGTTTCCCAAGGTTCGTTTCTCTGGGCCCGCGTATGCGGTGCTGAGGTAAAGGGCCATGCCGATGATCCCGCTGATGCCCAAGGAATTGAGCCAAAGCCGCGGACTCGGGTCGAAGTGTGTGACGGCGACGGAGATCCACCAGATCAGGTAACACCACAGGATGAAACGGGGCGTCGAGAGGTTGCGCAAATACCGAATCACCAGCCGATGGTTGGCTTCCTCGGTGGCGGGCTGGTTTCGGGCATGTTGCACGGGCGCACCCCGGAGAGCGCGCCGCCCGACCACAGTCGCTCAGCGCGCGGGACTAGGAAGGGTCGGAAGGTCCGAAGCGACCGTCCTCTCCCAAGCCGTCGAGCCAGTCGTCGAAGTCGTCCTGAATCTCCTCGACTTCATTCGGGCTCGGACTGGCCTGATCCCGTTCGAAGGCTTCCAGTGCTTCGTCGATTCGTCTCTCGAGGTCGGGCGGAACGGCAAATCGGTTGCCGTTGAACCAAGAGACCCATTTCGAAAGGGCCTGGCGCCTCGCCTCGTCGTCCAGCGATCCTATGGTGCTCAGCTCGGGAAGATGCGCCTGCGGATCTACCGAGGAATAGCGGTGCGTGTGGCTCAGGGATGTCGCGTCGGATTTTGAATCGTGCTCGTTTTCCATACGAACACGCCGGTGCACGCGTCGTGCCACGGCCATCACATCCCGAAACGGGTTTCTACGTGCCTCTTTCGCGCGTTCGAAACCTGCGCGTTTGTGACGTTTTGCCTCACCTGTGGCAATTTGCCGCGCCGATCGGGCAAAGTCGCGAATAGAGACACTGGATCTGCTTTTGGCTTAAGATGCGTCATGCCCCTAGTCGAATCCACACCTGACTGTCTAGCGACTCCGCGTCTCCTATTTGCTCTCGAAGAGATGGACGTCGACTGCGAGCTTCGAGTGTTTGGTGACGGGCACTTCGAGACCACCTACGGGCGGGTCGGGCCAGCTTGGGTCGACGGAGACTTCAGGTTGTTCGAGGGAAACCCGATTCTTCGACACCTCGGGCGTGCATACGGGATGGGTACACTGATGCCCGAAGACTTACATGAGCAAGCTCGAGTCGACGCGTGGCTCGACTTTCTAGTCATTCGAATCGGCATGTCCTTCGTGCGCGGCTTGCCCGAGCAGGCCATTTCCTACGTGCGCCTCGTGGACCGTCATTTGGACGGTCGAGATTGGCTGTGTAGTACGTTCACCGTTGCTGATTGCGCCTTCGTGACGCTCGCGCAGATGGCTCACCAGTTGCCGATGGGCGAGATGCAGCATCTCGGCGCGTACGTGGACAGGTTGGTCCAGAGGCCCGGGTACGAACGCGCCATGAAGCGCTGGGCCGATGCCCGGAGCCGTCGCTAGCGTTTTGGCTGGTTTCTCGCCCGCCGCGCCGTTTCCGTGCTGCGCGAAGGAGGTATCGACGAAAAAAGAGTGGTTTGCATGACGCGGTGATCTTGGGCAGGGTAAACCGCAAGCCACGTCATGCCGAGCCTTTCTGCTGCATCCGTCGCCAAGAGCGCGCTATTGAGTTTCGCTCTGCTCGGATTGACGGGGCTCTCGGTCCTTTGGATTTTTTCCACCGAACCCAAGGCGCAGCGGAGCGGTGCTGTGAAGAAGACCGCCATGCTCGTGGATGTGGTGCCTGCGGAGCAGGGAACCTTTCGTCCGGAGTTCGTCGTCACAGGAACGGTCCGCGCGGAGAAGGACGTTTCTCTCAGTCCGCAGGTGAGCGGTGCCGTGATTTCTCGAAGTGAGGCGTTCTCGCCCGGTCAGTTCGTCGAAAAGGGAACCACGCTGCTTCAGATTGATCCGGCCGGCTACAGGCTCGCGCTTTCTCGACAAAAGAGCGCGCTCGCTCAAGCCAAAACCCGTCTGCGACTCGAAGAGGGGAACCAGAGCCTCGCGAGGCAAGAACACGATACGCTCTTCTCCGACACCCAACTGAGCGACCAGGAAAAATCGCTCGCCCTTCGTGAGCCTCAGCTCGCCGCCGCACGTGAGGAGGTCAGCACCGCCGAGACCGCGGTGAGTCAAGCCCAACTCGATCTTGCTCGGACGACGTTCAGTGCGCCATTCGACGCGCAGGTCATCGAGCGCAACGTGGACGTGGGCGCCTACGTTCAGCCAGGAACGGCTCTCGGGCGCATCGTGGGCACCGAGAAGTACTGGGTCGAGGCAGCTGTACCTTTGACGCAGAGAAAATGGTTGAGCTTCCAAAGCGCCGATGGGGCGGAGGACCATCCAGACAAAGGCTGCTCCGAGGTCGTTCTTCGCAATCCCACGACCTGGGCTACCGGCGCGAGTCGGAAGGGTTGCCTGGCACGTTTGATTGGTGCTTTGGACGAGTCAACGAGGCTGGCCCGCGTTCTCATCGAGGTAAAGGACCCGCTTGGGAGGGACGAGGAGACGCCCCAAGACGCGCCTGCTCTCATGCTGGGAGAGTTTCTCCAGGCTCATATCCTAGCCAAGCCGCTCGAGGGAGTCGTACGAATTCCCCGAAAATACTTGCGCAAGGGAAACACGGTCTGGCTCGCAAGAGGGGACGAACTCGACGTCGTCGAGCCGACGATTGTGCTGCTGGACACGGACTACGCCTACGTCAGCGCGGGAGTCCAGGGCGGCGATCGAATCGTGATCACCGATCTGTCTCGCGTGAAAGACGGTGCCCCCCTGCGTTTCGAGACGGACACCTCCACGGGCGCTCATGATTGATCACAAGTCTGACTTCAGCCGATTCGATGATTATGAACACGGGCGACGGATCACGTGAGTGAACCGGCGCAGCCCTCGCGTCCCCCGGAAGGAGAAGGACGAGAACGCACGCCCGGCGCCATCGGCTGGATGGCGCAAAACCCGATCGCGGCCAATCTCTTCATGGTGCTGCTTCTGGTCGGCGGCATATGGACTGCCCTCCGTATGCAAAAGGAAGTCCTGCCGGAGTTCCTCCTGGACGTCGTCACGGTCGAGGTGGCGTACCCGGGCGCGACTGCCGCCGAGGTCGAGACGGGCGTCCTGCTTCCCATCGAGGACATGGTCCGCGGAGTGCAGGGCATCAAGGAAATCACCTCCACTGCGTGGGAAGGAAGCGGTCTCGTCGAGATCGAACTCATCGGCGGCCTCGATAGGACTCGAGCTTTTCAGGACATCGATCAGGCCGTGGCCAGGGTGCGAACCTTCCCAGAAGAGGCCGAGCAACCCAAGGTCAAGCTCGTCTCTGCACAGCGTGAGGTCATGGAGGTCGTCATCTTCGGGCAGTCGGACGTATTCGCCCTGCGGCAGCTCGGGGAACGAGTGCGCGACCGATTGCTCAATGATCCGCTCATCACTCAGGTCGAGCTGAATCGAGTCCCAGACTACGTCACACACGTGGAGATCTCCCAGGACACTCTCCGCGAGTATGGACTCACCTTGCGTGACGTAGCCAACCTCATCGAAGAGTCGAGCGAGGATGTACCTGCCGGCTCGGTCCAAACCGCAGGCGGAGAGATTCAGCTCCGCATGAAGGAGCGAAAACAATGGGCAGAAGACTTCGCTCGAGTCGTCGTTCTGAACTCGGATTCGGGCACGACCGTTTCGCTCGGCGACATTGCCACAATCACCGACGGGTTCGCCGAGGCTGGTTTTCACTCGCAGTTCAACCAACAGCCGTCCATCGAGCTGAACGTCTTTCGGGTGGGAAAACAGTCTCCGCTTGAAATTGCCGAGGCCGTCGAGCGCATCTTGGATGAGCTTCGTCCGACGTTGCCAGAAGGGCTTCATCTGCGTATCGACGGCAATGCTGCCGAAGACTTCGACGATCGTCTTTCGCTTCTGACCGACAACGCGCTCTACGGCATGGCCATCGTGTTCGGGATCTTGGCGCTGTTCCTCGAGATGCGTCTCGCCTTCTGGGTCATGTTGGGAATGGTCATCTCGTTCTTGGGAGGCGTGCTGTTCCTTCCGCCTCTTGGAGTGAGCATCAACATGGTATCCATGTTCGGCTTCCTCATCGTTCTCGGGGTGGTCGTGGACGACGCGATCGTCATCGGCGAGAACATCTACGAGGCTCGGAAAGAGGAGCCGAAGCCGCTACGAGCGGCAATCTTGGGAACACGCGAAGTTGCCCGGCCGGTCGTGTTCAGCGTGCTGACGACGGTGATGACCTTCGTGCCGCTCCTGTTCATTCCCGGCGTGATGGGAAAATACTGGTGGCCGATGCCCGCCGTGGTCATCGTGATCTTGCTCGTATCGCTGGTCGAAGCATTGTTCATTCTCCCGGCCCACCTCGGGCATGTGAGCGAAAGGAGGCGAACCGGTTTGGGGGCGGCACTCCACGGGCGTCAACAGGCGTTTGCCACATGGATGGATCGGTTCATTCATCGCTACTACGGCCGCTTGCTTCAGGAGATGCTGCGCTACCGCTACGTGACGCTGATTGGGGCGTTGTGCCTTCTCATTGTCGTCGGAGCGTTCGGGTACAGCGGTCACATGGCGATGATCATGATGCCGCAGGTCGCGGCCCACGAGATCGAAGCAGGCGTCCGTCTTCCGGTTGGCACGACCCAGGACCAAGCGGCGCGCGTCGCCGACGAAGTCACGACTTCGACCCTACGCATGTTCGATGAGCATGATCTTTTCCGAGTCGCCGAGGGCGTCAAGACGAACGTTCGCGGTGACAACTTCATCGACGTGGAGATCGTGATGAAGCCTCCCGATGAACGCGACGTCAGTGCCGACGACGTCATATCCCTGTGGAGGAGCCAAATCGGCGAGATACCGGGAGTCGACCAGATCACATTCGAGGCCGAACGGGGCCCCGGCGGTCACCGTCCAGACATCAGCGTAGACCTGAGCCATTCGGAGCTCGGCGAACTCGAGCGCACGTACGAGGCTTTCATCGAGCGGGTCCGGGGTTACTCGGACGTCGTGAACGTGACGCACAGCGACAGCAGGGGGAAGTCTCAGCTGGATGTCGAGCTGCTCCCCGAGGCGAGAAACCTCGGACTTTCACCGGACTACGTGGGTCGCCAGGTACGCGACGCGTTCTTCGGCGCCCTGGCGACTAGGCAGCTGCGCGGCACCAACGAGGTCGAGGTACGCGTGAAGTTGCCCGAGGAGGAGCGCGAGTCGCTTTCGACCTTCGAGGACTTCATCATTCGGACGCCGTCCGGCGGCGAAGTCCCACTGAGTGAGGTCGCCCGAGTGAAGCCGAGCACGGCATTCCAGTCGATCGTCCGGCGCAACGGTCGCCGGGTCGTGAGTATGGCTATCGACGTCGAGCCGAACAACGCCGTGACGAGGGTCCTTTCGGAGCTGGAATCAACCGAGCTTCCTCAGCTCATGGCCGATTTCCCGGGAGCAACCTGGGCCTTCAAGGGCAACCAGGCCGACATGCGAGAGTCCACGCGCACTCTGTGGGGAGGGTTCGTGCTCGCGCTTGGAGTCATCTACTCGCTCTTGGCCATCGCGTTTCGGAGCTACTTCCAACCACTGATCGTGATGATGGCGATTCCGTTCGGCTTGGTTGGTGCTCTCATCGGTCATCTCATTCTCGGGTATGATCTCTCCCTCGTCAGCCTCATGGGGGTGATCGCTCTATCCGGAGTCGTCGTGAACGACTCGCTCGTGATGATCGACTATGCGAACCATCGCCGAGGCGATCAGTCGGCCTTCGAAGCAATTCGGCAGGCGGGGGTGCGTCGATTTCGCCCCATCCTACTCACGACCCTGACGACGTTCGGCGGTCTTTTTCCCATCATTTCCGAGCGCTCGGATCAGGCCAATCAGCTCATCCCGATGGCTGTGTCCCTCGGCTTCGGTATCGTCTTCGCGACCGCAATCATTCTCGTACTCGTGCCCTGCCTCTATGTCGCGTTCGAAGACATCGGCAGACTGCTTCGGCCCCGCTCCGACTCCCCCACGGGTTGAGTGCCCGCGGTTCCTCGACCGTTGCCGCGACGATACGGCTGGATTCGTCTGCCGGACGAGGTGAAAAAGCGGCCGCTGTGCTATGCTCTTTTGGTACGGAGGTCGATGGACAGCGAGGTCAAACGACAGAGCGTCGATTGGGACACTCTCATGGGAGGTGGTGAGGTGCTGCATCTGCAGAACCCGGGACCACGTCCAGGTCCCTTGAGCTCGGTGCTTGCCGCGATCGACGAGCTTTCGGCATATTCCGACAAGGACGTCGTACTTCGTCGTGCCGTCGAACTTGCTCGCGACAAGCTGCAGCTGGAGCGCGTGGCCATCTTTCTCTTGGACGCGGCCGAGGGACAGATGGTCGGAACCTTCGGGACGGGAATTCGCGGCGAGACGACGGATGAGCGCGATTTCACCTACCGCCACGGTGGCCTCGATCGGGACGTCCACGAGCAGGCAAAGTCGGGGACGAGTCGCTGGCTCTTGATGCAAGATGCTCCGTACATCGCCAAGGTGGGGGACGATCCCGTCGTCATCGGGCGTGGATGGATTGCCGTGACCGCGATTCGTACACCGACGCGAGCCGTCGGGGTCATGTTCAACGATGCGGCCCTTTCCGGACGCCCCATGAGCGAAGGGCAACAGACGCGGGTTGCCGTCTTTTGCTCCCTCTTGGGTCCGGTCATTTCGAGGCTCGACGACCCGGCTTTGGGACTGCCCAGCATATCGACGAATGATGCGTCTAAAGGCGCGCGGTCCTTCGTCGAACGGATCATCCTGGCTCTGCGCGATGATCCGTCTCTGGACGCCAAGCTGCTTGCCTCGCGCCTCGACGTCACCGAGGGGCATCTCAATCGGCGTTTTCGAAAAGCAACGGGGTTGTCCTTGGTGGACTACCGCAACCGCTTGCGGGTCGAACGTTTTCTGCAGTTCGTGGAAGGGGGAAGTGAATCCCTCCAGCGGGCGGCTGAGCTCGCCGGTTTCGGTAGCTACGCCCAATTTCATCGTGTGTTCCGCGCTACCTTGGGGACGTCTCCGAGAGAGTATCTGACGGGTCAACGAGTCGGTCACGCTGCGGATCAATGACCGCCTCGGGCGCTCGTGTCGTCATTCGGCGAAACGATAGTCGATTCGAAGAGTGCGAGAATTCATCTTCGAATGAGAATCTTCTTCGTCCGATTTCGAGAAAAGCGAAGCCCCACGAACGGGTGTTTGTCGAATCCCGTGCGCGGCGGAGCAGCATTTGAAAGGTGAGGAAGCGCTCCCATCCGCCACGTGTCCAGTCGGCCCCCCGAGTCTCCCGCATCGAAATGGCTGGCCGCCGCCTTTGACCCCCATCTGCGCTCGGGCCACAACTTAGCTTGGGAAATTTCTGAAAGCATCGGGCAGTCGCGATACGAGCGCTGCTCCACGGGAATAGGGGGAACAAAATGAAAACTGTGAAGGATCTCGTCTTGCGCAAGGGGCAAGCGGTTTACGGCATATCGGGGCGCGCTCGAGTGTACGAGGCCATCGAGAAGATGGTCGAGCACAATGTCGGTTCGCTCGTGATCTACGGAACGAACGGGACACCCATTGGGATGTTTACCGAGCGGGACTATCTACGGCGAGTAGCGCTCTTGGGGCGTTCGGCGACGGACACCCGAGTCGAAGAGGTCATGTCCATAGCCTTGATCTTCGTCGACATGGACACGACGGCCGACGAATGCATGCAGCTCATGACGCACCACAAGATCCGGCATCTGCCCGTCGTCGAGGGCGGCTCGAACGTCGTAGGGCTCCTCTCAATGGGAGACATCATCCATGGTTTGGTGCTCGAACAACAAAGTGAGATTCGAGAACTGACCAACTACATTCGCGGCGCTTACGGTTGACAGCAACACTGGGCGCGTCGACTGCGCGAGGTCGGCGTGCGTGTCGTTGGAAGCGTTTTCTGGGAAAAGGAAGCGTTTTCCGCATGAATCTCGCTTGCAGCGTCGTCTCCCAGTGGGAATTTGTACGTGCGACCAAGGGACAGACCCACGTCGGGGATGAAGGTTGCTGAAAAGGGGGTTCAAATGTCCAAGCACGCGTATCGCGTCCTAACTGGTTTCGACGGCTCACGCGAGGCGGAGCAAGCTCTCCGCCTCGCGTTCGAGCAGGCCGGGACGCACCCACTATCGTCCGTTCACGTCGTCAGGATTCTACCGAGGCACGATCTCGTCAGCGGGTCCGCGGTCGGGCTGTGGGGACATGACACGATGTCTCTCAGGGTGCCTTCCGGCGAGCACGTCAAGCTGGAGCGAGACGTTTCGAGGATCTTTGGAGAATGGTCCAAGAGCAGCGGAAGCGGTATCGGAAGGATCGAGGTTCACACGCGTGCCGACCGTCCGGCTTCGGGGATCCTCGAACTCGCCGAAGAGCTCGACGTCGACCTGATCGTGGTCGGCACGCATGGTCGGAAGGGGCTGCGCCGTTATCTATTTGGCTCGGTCGCCGAAACCATCGTTCGCGAGGCAACCTGCCCGGTGTTGGTGGCGCACCTCGATTCGAATGAGGATGTCCCACAGATCGAACCGCCGTGCCCGAAATGTCTCGAGGCGAGGTTTGCCAGTGGCGGAGCGCAGATGTGGTGCGCGCGTCACAGCGAGCACCACACGTTCGGACACAAGGTGACTCATTCGAGCCGACCGATGCAACCGCATGTGGGTTCGATGTAACCGCCGAAGGGCCCGGAGTGATCATGAGAATCTTACTCGACCACCTCAGTCGCGACCAATCGAAGATCGCGGCTCTGATGCACTCGCTGGAGCACTACTTTCGGGAGTGCCAGGACCTAGATTGCCCTTGTTCCAGCGAGCTCAAGGAGGTCCTCGACGGGGCCTCGTCTCTCATTTTACAAAGATACGAAGAGAAAGAGGAGGTATGCCTCTTGCCCGAGCTCTGTCGACATGGCCTGAGCTGGTCGACGGGGATCTTGCTCGAGACTCGTAGACAATGCGCTCACTGTCGCGGGCTGCGACGCGAAGTCGTTGCCCTATCGTGTCAGCGCGGGACTTGGAGCCGTGAAACGGTGCGCCACTTCACGTCTTTGGGGAGCGCCTGGGCCCGAGCAGAAGGGAGGCACTTGCTTTCCGAGAGGCTCGACCTCTTCCCAATCCTCCAACAACAGCTGGCTCCACGAGAAGAGATCGAACTTCTGCTCGAGCTCGAAGAGATCGATCAGGACTACATGTCCATGCCGGGGGCTCGCGAGCTCATGGAGAAGGTGGACCTTTTCGTGCAAGATTTCAGCTACAAGAGCTGAGTCCACCTACCGTCCTCGACCCTGCCGCCTCCGGCGAGAGGCGGCTTTGGGTGGGGGACGATCGGTGAGACGCGCAAAGCTTAGCGCCGCTCGGTCTTCCCGACGCCGTTCAATAGGTGCGATGTCCAGGTTCGATGCAACTGGCGGCGGCAACGTTGACTTCGTGTACGCCAGGGCGAAATGTGCGCGTGGCAACTTCGTGGCGCGCGTCCGTTCCCTTCACGTCCGGGCGGAACAAAACGTCACTCGGTGCCGTACGCACTGCGGCTGTCTTCCATTGTGGTCTCATGTTTTGGCTGGATGCTTCGCAGGTGCCTTGTGCCGCTACTTGCGACGAAGTCGAACTCCGAGCCGTCGTGGCGCACCCAACCTGCGCGGCGGCGGCCAGCCCCAAGCCGGCGAGGAACAACTTGTAATTTTTCATACCTTCTCCCTGTTTCGTTCACACGCTGGGAGCGTGTCGTGGATATGGAAAACATGTGTCCAGCTTGTCTCGTCCGCCAATCGAACGATTCGAACACGCGTTCATCGGAAATGATGAAAGCGGTTCCCTGGCTTTACTTGCGTACTTCCCGCAAGACCGCGACTCGGCGACGGCGGGAGCGGGGTTCGACGCGCCCGCCGCGTGTCTCGCGTGTTTCCTCAGGCGGGAGGATTTCCGGATGAGCCTCCTCTCTACGCCGAGCGCGCTCAGGTTTCGGAAACGGCAGCTTCGGCCTAGAACCGTCTCCGGAGCCGAGCGCTCGCCTTGCGGAGAAAGAACGGATCATGAGCAACAAAGCCACCCTGAGTTATGACGACAAGAAGTACGAGCTCGAGATCGTCGAAGGTTCGGAAGGAGAGCGCGCTCTCGATATTGGAAGACTCCGGACGGACACGGGACTCATCACCCTCGACCCCGCCTACACGAGCACTGGTTCTTGCTCGAGTCAGATCACCTTCATCGATGGTGACAAGGGGATCTTGCGTTACCGCGGCTACCCCATCGAGCAGGTCGCGCAAAAGGCAAGTTTTGCCGAGGTGAGCTACCTCCTCATCAATGGGGAACGACCGAGCCCGGAAGAACTCGTGAGGTTCGAGAAGCGTCTCACTCGCCACACTCTGATCCACGAGGACATGAAGAAGTTCTACGAGGGTTACCCGCCGCGCGCCCATCCGATGGCCATCATGGCGGCGATGTGCGCTTCTTTGTCCTCGTTTTACCCCGAGGAGGACGAAGAGTCCCTCGACTTGAACATCGTCCGAGTGCTCGCAAAATCTCCCACTTTGGCGGCCTTTGCCCACAAGAAGTCCATCGGCCATCCCTTCATCTATCCGAAGAACGATCTCAGCCTCGCTGGGAACTTCCTGCGCATGATGTTTGCCGTTCCGGCCGAGGACTATGTCGTCAATCCGGTGATGGAAGAGGCGCTCAACCTTCTGCTCATTCTTCACGCAGACCATGAGCAGAATTGCAGCACTTCTACGATGCGTATGGTCGGCTCCAGCGGAGCCAACCTGTTTGCGTCACTTTCCGCTGCAATCTGCAGCCTTTGGGGCCCCCTTCACGGTGGCGCCAACCAAGCCGTCATCGAGATGCTCGACGCCATCAAGGCCGACGGTGGCGACTACAAGAACTTCCTTTCTCAGGTGAAGGACGGGAAGAGCAAAACGCGCCTCATGGGTTTCGGTCATCGGGTGTACAAGAACTTCGATCCGCGGGCGAAGCTCCTCAAGGCCGCAGCCGACAAGCTCTTCGATTCTCTCGGTATCAATGATCCACTACTGGAGCTCGCCAAGGGGCTGGAGGAAGAGGCGCTCAAGGACGAATACTTCGTCAAGCGGAAGCTTTACCCGAACGTCGACTTCTACAGCGGTATCATTTATCGCACGATGGGGATCCCGACGGACATGTTTACCGTCATGTTCACGCTCGGAAGAATCCCCGGCTGGATCGCGCACTGGATGGAGCAACGAGGCGAGGGGGCGAGGATTCACCGTCCGCGTCAGGTCTATACCGGAGCCACCGAGCGTCCCTTCGATTGACCCGAGGTTCGCCCTGTTTCCTGCAGGGCAAACGAAAACGCTCCGCGGAGACGACCTGAAGTCGTCATTCGGACGAGAGAACGATGGGCAATAGAGCCGAACGAGCGCGTTTACTCAGCGACTCATCGAGTTCGGCGCCGTCGATCGCCGACAGTTCGAGGCGCTCCCCCAGCCCTTCGCCATCGGGGGTCACCTGATAGGAGGTCACCGTGACGCCCAGCGCGAGCAAGGCCGCGTGGGCGGCAGCGATGACCGGTCGCCGATCCGAGCGTCGGATCTCGATCGCCCGCAAACGACCGCGAATGTCCAAGAAGCGCACCATCGACTCTTTTACCGCCATGTCCGCCCAACATGGATCCGGACTGGGGTCTGTCAACCAAAGTAGGATGGATTTCTCGGAGCCCGGGCGTTCCTCTCGCTCAGAAACCGGGCAGATACGTATCCGAGACCTGCCTGAGCGAGACGGAAACACATCGTGACCCGGTGAGCGACACGACGGAGCGAACGAGGAAGTTGAGCGGGCCTTTTCCGCGCCTCGTGCGCGAGGGCTTCGCCGAGTCCTATCCCGGGCAAGAGAGCTGGAATGCCCTCCGCCAGCAAAACGAGCTCATTTTGAATGCCGCGGGTGAGGGGATCTATGGCCTCGACCTTCACGGTCGAACCACCTTCGCAAACCCCGCCGCAGCCGCAATGACAGGCCACAGCGTCGACGAACTTCTGGGCAGGTCGATGCACGACATCGTCCATCACTCTCACGAAAGCGGGGAACAGTACGGACGATTCGACTGTCCCATCTATGCGGCCTTCCGGGACGGATTGGTGCGAAACGTATGTGACGAGGTATTCTGGCGCAAGGATGGGACCTCTTTTCCCGTCGAGTACACGAGCACTCCCATCTACAACAGCGGAGAAATCGTGGGTGCGGTTGTCGTCTTTCGCGACATCAGCAAGCGAAAGCGCACCGAGGAGCGGCTGCGGAGGGCGCTCGACGAGGTTCGTACTCTCAAGGAGCGTCTTCAAGAGGAAAACCGAGCCCTCCGTCGGCGAATCGAGTCGACCAAGTTTCCGGAGATCCTCGGTACATCCGACTCCATTCAGAGCGTTCTTCGTTTGCTGACACGGACGGCCTCCACCGACTCGACAGTTCTCCTCCTCGGTGAAACGGGTACGGGAAAAGAGCTATTCGCCAAGGCGATTCACGAGGCCAGCGCTCGCCGGAATGCGCCGTTGGTTCGCCTCAACTGCGGCGCCATCTCCGAACAGCTCGTCGAATCCGAACTCTTCGGACATGAGCGGGGAGCCTTTACCGGCGCCGAGCGTCGGCGGCTGGGCCGTTTCGAGCAGGCCGATACCGGCACCCTGTTCCTGGACGAAGTCGGCGAACTCCCACTATCGACGCAGGTGAAACTGCTGCGTGCGCTCCAGGAACGCGAGTTCGAGCGCGTAGGTGGAAACCAGACGGTCAAGGTCAATGTTCGTGTCGTCGCGGCGACGAACCGGGACCTCGCCGACCTCGTCCGCGAAGGCAAATTCCGCCAGGATCTATTCTACCGACTCAGTGTCGTCCCTGTACGAGTCCCACCATTGCGCGAGCGTCGATGTGACATTCCGCTGCTCGTCGATCACTTTCTCACCCAGCTCGAAAAGCGGTGGGGGCGACGCCTGGGGCGTCTCGATGTGGGCGCGCTAGCTCCGCTCATGGTGTACGACTGGCCGGGAAACGTTCGGGAGCTTCAAAACGTCATCGAGCGAGCAGCCTTGGAGAACGAAGGGGAGCCTCTGAATGAGCTCCAACGATTCTTCCAACCCACCTTCCGAATTCAGCTGGACCTGGACCCCGGGCCCGCGCTGGAACAACCACCGGATTCGGCATCCTCCCTGAGCCTCACCGATATCGAGCGTGCGCACATTCTCAGTGTTCTCAGGCAGTGCCACTTCAAGATCAGCGGCCCACGAGGCGCTGCTGCCATCCTCGACATGCATCCGAGCACACTCCGCTCCCGCATGCAGAAGCTTGGTCTTTCTCGCGACGACGCTTGAGGACCCCGAGGTTCGTTTCCAGACGTGCGCTTCCGGCCTCGGGCCGAGGGGCGTCGTGGGGCATTGCGCTCACTCGAAACAACTCGTCCGAAGTGATTCGTCGTGCCAGGGGCATCGAGACGACAGCTTGTCTTCTTCGTTTCAGGACGAAACAGAAACTTTGACGGCATTTCGTGAGTGACTGCGTTCCGATTCGCGAAGACTCGTGAATGCGTCGCCTGAAACGCTCCTGGCTGCACCGCTCGTCTTCTTCGAAAGGAGGCGAATCCTCTTCGAATCTTCATGTGCTGCTTCGGTGGCACCCGGCTTGCAAAGAGTCTCCTCAGCCCCCCACCGACCCCGAAACGGAGACAGTCATGAAGCGAGGACCCCTCAGCGATCCCTTTTCCGAAACCACTTCCCTATCCCACTCGAGCCATGGCTCATTCGAGCCGGCGCGGGACTCGCCTGCTTGTGCCTGTGGGCACCGCCACGCGCCCGGAGCACCTCATGGTGCGGCTTACGACGCCGGCCCGAACGAGCAGTCGTCCGAGGAGCTCTCCACTCCAGAAGCAATCATCGATCGCGCGGTGGAAGGGGCGGTCGTGCGAGCCATGTTCGGTGGCAACGACATGGCTCGGCGAGCTTTCATCAGCCGCGTGGGCAGTGCAGCCTTTTACTCGGCGCTCGCCAGCGTGTTTCCGCTCGCCGCATGCAAATCGAACACCAAAGAGGAGATCGAAAAAACGGAAAAGGGCGTCAAGGCAGACAGCACTGCCAAGCCCCTCGAGAAAACGGATCTGAAAGTCGGCTTCGTCCCGATCACCTGTGCGACGCCCATCATCATGGCGCACCCTCTGGGCTTCTACAAGAAGTACGGCCTCAACGTCGACGTCATCAAGACGGCCGGGTGGGCCGTGGCGCGCGACAAGTCGCTGAGCAAGGAATACGACGCATCACACATGCTCACCCCGATGCCCTTGGCGATCACACTGGGGGCCGGATCGACGGCCGAGCCCTATCTGATGCCGGCAGTCGAGAACATCAACGGGCAAGCGATCACGCTCGACGTCAAGCACAAGGACAAGCGCGACCCCAAGGATTGGAAGGGGTTCAAGTTCGCAGTGCCCTTCGACTTCTCCATGCACAATTTTCTGTTGCGGTACTACGTCGCGGAGCATGGACTCGATCCCGACAAGGACATCCAGTTCCGCGTGCTCCCCCCGCCGGAGATGGTTGCAAACCTCAAGGCTGGCAATGTCGATGGCTACCTGGCACCCGACCCATTCAATCAGCGGGCGGTGTACGAGAAGGTCGGGTTTTTGCACCTTCTCACCAAGGAAATCTGGGAGGGACATCCGTGCTGCGCGTTTGCCGCAAGCCAATCCTTTGCGGAGAAGATGCCGAACACGTTTGGCGCTCTCTTCAAGTCGATCGTGGATGCAACCCACTATTCCCACGACCCCAACAATCGAAAAGAGATCGCCAAGGCGATTTCTCCCAAGAATTACCTGAATCAGCCAGTCACCGTCGTCGAGCAGGTGCTCACCGGAACGTATGCCGATGGGTTAGGCGAGGTGAAAACCGTGCCGAACCGGATCGATTTCGATCCGTTCCCCTGGCACTCGATGGCTGTGTGGATCCTCACTCAGATGAAGCGTTGGGGCTACGTCGAAGGGGACGTCGACTACAAGAAGATTGCCGAGCAAGTGTACATCGCGACGGAGTGCGGGAAGTACATGAAGGAGCTCGGCTACGAGCCGCCCAGCAAGACGTACGCGAAGTACACGATCATGGGTAAGGAGTTCGACCCGGACAAGCCAGACGAATACGTGAGCAGTTTCCCAATCCGGAAGACCTGATCCGAGAGCGGAGATCTCCCCCATGCTGCCGTTCAAACTTCGTGCACTAGTATTGACTCTGTCGATCCTGTTCTTCTTCCTCGCCGCGTGGGAAGTTGCTGCAAGCGGCGGTTCCTCCAAGGAGGCGGCGAGCGAATATGAAGCCCTCGTTGCGGGGGAAGACGACATGGCGGCGGTCCCTCCACCGTCGGAGATCTTCGCCCTCGCCTACGAGCAACTGACGGATCCCTTCTATGACCGCGGACCGAACGACAAGGGGATCGGCACGCAGCTCGCATACTCCTTGGGCCGCGTGCTTGCCGGGTACGTGCTGGCCCTCTTGGTCGCGATCCCGTCCGGATTCGTCATCGGGATGTCGCCTTTGATGATGAAGGCGATGAACCCCTTCATTCAGCTGCTCAAACCGGTTTCCCCCCTGGCATGGATGCCTTTGGCCCTTTTCATCATCAAGGACTCGGTGACGTCCGCGATCTTCGTCATCTTCATTTGCTCCCTTTGGCCTTGCTTGATCAACACCGCGTTTGGAGTCAGCGCGGTCAGTCGAGATTTTCTCAATGTCGCCAAGACTCTCGAGCTCAGCTCCTGGCGCACGGCGTTTACCGTCATCTTACCGGCGGCTGCTCCGACCATACTCACAGGAATGCGCATCTCGATTGGCATCTCGTGGCTGGTCATCGTCGCCGCGGAGATGTTGGTCGGAGGAACCGGGATTGGATACTACGTCTGGAACGAGTGGAACAATCTCGACTTGGCGGCTGTCATTTTTTCTATCCTCATGATCGGCCTGGTCGGGATGTTCCTCGACTGGATCTTCGCACGCGCCAGTGACGCGGTGGAGTACGACGGCGTTTGACGACGTCGCGATGCGTGTCTTCGAAAGGTCCAAGATAGTGAGCAAAAAGCCATTTTTATACGTAGAGAAACTCACCAAACGCTATCCCGGTAGAAAGGGTGCCGACGAGCTCACGGTGTTCGAGGACATCACCTTCGGGGTCGAAAAGGGTGAGTTCGTCTGCGTCATCGGGCACTCGGGTTGCGGGAAGTCGACGATCTTGAACGTCATCGCAGGTCTCAGCCAGGCGACGTCGGGCCACGTTTTCGTAGGCGACAAGGTGGTGGAAGCACCCGGCCTTTCTCGGGGCGTAATTTTTCAAAATCACAGCCTCCTTCCGTGGAAGTCCGCTCTTCAAAACGTGATGTTCTCGGTGCGCGCCCGCTGGCCAAGCTGGACCAAGGAACAAATCAAGGAACACAGCTTGAAGTACCTGCAAATGGTGGGGCTCCAAGGGGTCGAGGGACGACGACCGGCTCAGTTGTCCGGCGGTATGAAGCAGCGCGTCGGGATCGCGCGAGCGTTCGCCATCAAGCCCCAAATCCTCTTGATGGACGAACCCTTCGGGGCCCTCGACGCTCTGACGAGGGGATCCATTCAGGACGAGCTCATCGCGATCTGCCGCGACACCAATCAGACCGTTTTCATGATCACCCACGACGTGGACGAGGCTCTCTATCTCTCGGATCGAATCCTGCTGATGTCGAACGGCCCTCACGCAGAAATCGCCGAGGTGGTGGACGTCGATCTGGCGCGACCTCGTGACCGAGCCAAACTGGCCAAGGACCAGAGGTACTTCGAACTACGCACGGAACTCCTCGACTTTCTCGTCGCGAGAAGTGGGAAGGCGCGAACGGCCTCTGTGTCCGAGCCTCCCGAGGATCACGACGACACCCCCTCGTCCAAGGACGGCGTCGCCCCTAGGTCGAAGAGCGTCGTGGAGCCGTCGTCCCCCGAAAATCAGAGCCTCCTTCAGGGTGCGGCCGCGTTCGTGCGGCACTGAACCGAATCATTCGTCCATTTTTAGATCAAGAAAGGAACACACCATGACCAAAGATGAAATGTCGACTGCAATTTTGGCTGCAAAGAAGGCGAAGGGGATCTCCTGGACCAGCCTCGCCGAGGCGGTGAAAATGAGCGAAATGTGGATCGCATCCTGTTGTTACGGTGAGAACTCGATGACCGAAGAAACGGCCACCAAGTTGTGCAACGCTCTCGACCTGGGGTCGGAAGTTCAGGCTGCTCTTCTCGAGTACCCAACGAAGGGACACTCCCTCGGAAAATCAATCCCGACAGACCCCCTCATCTATCGTTTCTACGAGATCATGCAAGTCTACGGCGCGAGCGCCAAAGACGTGATCCACGAAAAGTTCGGAGATGGGATCATGAGCGCGATCGACTTCAAGATCGACGTCAGCAAAGAAGAGAACCCGAAAGGAGACCGCGTCGTCGTGACCATGAACGGGAAGTTCTTGCCTTACGTGAAGTGGTGAGCCGCCTCGAGGTCCGTCCAGCGCCCCTCGCCAGGAGATTCTCCCATGAGTCCAACCGACATTCGACCACCGTTTACCCTCGAAACCGCGCTCCTCAAGGTGAAGGCCGCGGAAAACGCCTGGAACAGTTGTGACCCCGAACGCGTTTGTCTTGCTTACACCGTGGACTCGAAGTGGAGGAACCGCGACGAGTTTTTCGAGGGGCGACAGGCCATCAAGGAGTTTCTCACTCGAAAGTGGAAGAAGGAGAACGGTTACCGCTTGATGAAGGAACTCTGGTGCTACTCGGAGCGTCGCATCAGCGTTCGCTTCGAGTACGAGTGGCATGACGAGACCGGACAGTGGTACCGAGCTCACGGCAACGAACACTGGGAGTTCGACGACGAGGGGCTGATGCGACGGCGTGACGCGAGCATCAATGATGTTCCCATATCCGTAGACGATTTGCGCTACGCGTCACCCGATCGCTAGCGATAGGCCGAGCCGGGCGAGAAGCTCGGCAAAGTCCTCCGCTAGAGGGGCGTGAATGCTGACGGGGGCTCCGCTCCGAGGGTGCGGGAAGAGCACGCGCTCACAATGTAGAGCGAGGCGCGAGAATCCGAAACGATCTCGGAAGTAGCGGTTGTGCTCCCCCTTGCCATAGCGCACATCGCCGATGATGGGATGGGAGACGTGCTTGAGGTGCTTGCGGATTTGATGAAGACGGCCACTGTGAGGATAAGCCTCGAAGAGCCCATACCGTTCGAAAGAGCCGAGGAGCCGGATGTCGGTCACGGCCGGAACCCGTGGCTTGTCCTTCCCCGAGGATAGAGCGTGGCTCACGCGCAGCGTTTGGAACTGGTGTCCTCGGCACAGGGTGAGGTAGCGCTTCTGAACTCGTCGTTCGTCGAAGAGCCTCTTCAGATCGCGCGCGACGTCGGGATTCTTTGCGAACAAGAGCGCGCCAGAAGTGGCGCGGTCGAGACGATGGACCGGGAAAACGTGCTGCCCAATCTGATCGCGGAGGATTTGGAGGGCGGGCGTACCGTCTTTCGCCAGCCCTCTGTGTACTGGGGTCCCGGACGGCTTGTTGACGGCAACGAACGACTCGTCTTCGAAGACGATCGCAAGCGGGGGCGGGCCTGCCGAGTCATGCGTCCGAGATGGCCCGTGGGCCCCGCGCATCGTGGTTTGCTGCTCCTGGTGTCTCCGAAGTTGGCTTCTTGCGAACATCTCGAGCAGCTCACGCTCCACAGCAGGCGACTCAATGACCCCGAGCGCTCGGGCGAGTGCCTCGAAGGTGCCCCTGGGAGGCGTGTCCAGTTTCACTTGAGTGACTCCGGCAAGCCCTGGAACCCGGCGCACCACTTGCCCAGCCTGGCGGAAGGTTCCGTCAGGAACGACCAATGTGATCGGTCTTGGATCACTCGTGACAAAGTCTCGATCGAGGATTGAGGCTCTCTCTCCCGGATAGAGCACGACAACTCGCCGCCCTTCCTCATGGAGCGATCCAAAGGCGAGGGGTGCGTTCCTTTGACCCTGAAGATGGAGGCGGGCGCGGGAGAGCGCCGCAAGAGCGAAGGGCCCCGTGGTCGCGCACTTTTTCACTTCACGAGCCGGAAGCACCAGCTCCACTCGAGTCGTCGTGTCGACAGGGACGAGCGTTTCGCAGATACAATGCGATATCGGGTCGCGGCACTTGAAGCAACGTTGGGAGGACATCGAGGCTGTCGCCGGTACCGAGGCTATACCCAAGCTTCGCGCTGGGCGAATCGATCACATCTCACAACTCAAAGGGGCACCGTCGCCGCTCACCCTGGGCGGGTGAGGCGAGCGTCGGGCGGAGCCTTTTCTCGTGGTTTGTTCGATATTCGATTTTCGCTTGCGGAGCGCATCTCGTCACCCTCCGGGTTATGAGATGCGCTGTAGCCACGTCAGCACATCGGGCGCCTTCAGAACTGGATGTTGGCCCCCACGGAGATCATGGGCCATCCGAGGCGGGCAATGATGCCTACCTTCCCGAACTGGAATCGCCCGCCGCCTTGGAACAGTGGCTCGACCGTGAAGGAGCTGCCCCCGCGCCAAAAGGTGATCGGCGTGTTGAGACCCGCTTCTCCCAGCACACTGATGATGTCGGTGAAGTAGAAGTTCCACTGGAAGGCCACGGGCATGTTGAGCACTACGGCGCTCGTTCCGCGATACCCGTGAAAAGTCGTCGAGCCGCCGAAAGAGATCCCGATGTTGTTGTTGATCGTGTCGACGGGTCCGTTGTGCATGAACGGGATGTTGACCCGGACACCGGGCCCGATCCCCGTCCAACCTCCGTAGCCGTAGTGGCGGCAGTCCGGGCCCTCGGGGCCAGGTGGATCGTACCGATCACAATAGTATCCGCCCCAACGAGGGCCAGCCGTGCGGATGACCAGCTGGGGCTCGAGCTCGAACTTGTAGCGGTTGTGTGCTCCCGGGTTTCTTATCAGGTTCTCGGCATTGGCGGTCCGCGGCACGGTGAGCGTGCAAACTGCGAGTAACAGCAAGACCAGGGGAAGCGGGAGGCGGGTGAGGAGACTGGATTTCATGGTTCGACCTTGAGGTGCCATGGGTCGCGAGCTCCGGTTCAACATTCGTGCCATCGGACGTCCTTTTGGACGAGCCCAGGGCGATTCGCAAGTCGCCCCCTTGCGCCGGCTTGCTGATTCGTTTCCCGGCCGGGGTGCGGTTCGCAGAGTCGCACCGCGTCCGGCCTCTACGAAAGGAGCACTTCATGTTCATCCTCTATGGGCCGACGTTCGTCACTTTCGTGGGCGTCGGCCTTGCAACGGTGGTCGTGCTCCGCGGGCTGCGCCTGTTTCGTGGCCCGCGGCGCTGCTAGCTTCGGAGGGTGAATCTCTGGTCCTCCACCGAACTCGACATAGGAGCCATCCAGCTGGCCCTGCTTTGGGGCGGCGTCGTTCTCGTCGCGTTTCTGGTTGGGCGCTTTGCTCCCTCGAGGCGGGGCTCTCTTTCCCGCGTCGTGGTACCTGCTCTCTTGGCGACCGCGACTGGCTTGGTCGTCCGCTTCGTGCCCGCCGCGCTCGTCGACGGGGAGGCTCGTCTCGCCGTCGGTCACACGACCTGGCTGCTCGTTTGGGTCTTTCTGATCAACTCAACGGGGCTCCTTCTTTTCGAGGTCATCCTGCCGCGGTTCGTCAAGATTCCGCGTTTGGCACAAGAGCTGCTGGTCGGAGCGGCATACGTCGTTCTGCTCTTCCTGTTTCTTCAACGCTTCGGTGTGAATTTCTCGAGCCTCTTGGCGACCTCTGCCGTCGTCACCGCCATCGTCGCCATGAGCATGCAAGCGACGCTCGGCAATGCATTCGGCGGCTTGATGTTGCAGCTGGATCAATCGGTGCGCGAGGGAGAGTGGGTGCGCTTGGACGATGGGAGCGAGGGATTGGTCAAAGCCGTCAGGTGGCGGCACACCGTGATCGAAACGCGCAATTGGGACACCATCATCGTTCCCAACTCGATGCTCATGGGGGAGAAGTTCCTCCTCTTGGGAAAGCGGGAGGGCGAACCGAGCCGGCATCGCATGTGGGTGTATTTCAACGTCGACTTTCGGTTCTCGCCCGCAGACGTCATCGATACCGTGGAAAAGAACCTCCGCTCTGCTCCCATCGCGAACGTTGCGACTACGCCTCCGCCCAACTGCGTTTGCATGGACTTCGTTCAGCCGGACAGCGCGATTCGATACGCCGTGCGCTACCATCTGACCAATCTTGCCGCTGACGATCCCACGAATTCGGCCGTCCGGACCCGAATCTACGCCGCTCTCCGTCGCGCCAAAATCCCGCTAGCCGTCCCTGCTGCAACTCTCTTTCTCGAGAATCGAGACGACGAAGCCCTGCAACGAAAAGAGGAGCGGAAGTTCCAGCGCCGTTTGGCTGCGGTGGAGCGACTCGCACTTTGTGGTTCGCTGACCCCAGAAGAGCGCGAGCGCGTCGCTCGGCGGTTGAAATTCACCCCCTTCGCCGAGGGTGAGATCATCAGCCGAGAAGGCGCCGCAGCTCATTGGCTCTACATTCTCGACAAAGGCAAGGTCGAGATTCGAATCTTCGAGGGAGGCGAAGACGTGCCTATCGCAACGATGGAGGCGCCGAATTACTTCGGTGAGCACGGGATGCTCACCGGAGCGCCTCGCGCTGCAACCGTCGCGGCTGCGTCCGAGGTGGAATGTTTTCGCTTGGACCGAGAGACGTTCGACGAGCTGCTCCGCTCCCGCCCGGAGATTGCCGAAGACGTCGCGGGAGTCCTTGCCGCGCGCCAGGAAGAGTTGGCACGCTCGCGAGAGGCCCTCGAGCAGGGTGGCGATCGGATCTCTCGGGTCGATCGGCAACACGAGATCCTCGACCGCATGCGGCACTTCTTCGGGCTCGGCTGACCCCTGGGGCTTACGGGTGGCCCGGAGGCCACCTTTCATCGAGCGGTGCCCTTGGTACTCTCCTGGTCGTGCTCTCGAACTACAGATCCGTGCTCCTCTGCGGGGCCGTCCTTTGGACCCTTTCTTGTGCTGGAAGCGGTGATGGGACGGAGTCTTCGGGTGATGGAGATATTGCCCCGCCTACGGGCGGAGACCCCTCGAGCGGTGGAGCGGCGCCAGACGGGGGCGCAACCAGTGGGGGCGCGCCGATGGGTGGCGGAGCTTCGGGCGGAGCGCCACAGACCGGGGGAGCGCCGGGGGCTGGCGGAGCGCCAGGAGGAGCGGGTGGCTCCCTCACGGGGGGGGGCCCAGGCGACGAGGTCCGGCACGTGATCCCAGATGGTCCAGCGGCGGTGGACGGGCGCCGCTTGGTGGTCGATGGGGTCGCGATCCAACTCAGAGGCGTCTGTTGGAATCCCGTACCTCTCGGGGGGACGCACCCGGAGAGTCTCGACTTCCCGGGGTTCGCGGCCACGGACATTCCGTTGATGAGGGCTGCCGGCGTCAACGTGGTCCGGACCTACGAGCCGATCCTCGATCTTGAAGTACTCGATGCCCTGCACGAGGCTGGCATCAAGGTTCTCATGACCGTCTATGCCTATGGCGGAAACGACCCGTCCTCCGCCGTTTCCACTGTAAACGCAGTCAAAGATCATCCTGCGGTGTTCATGTGGCTGGTTGGCAACGAATGGAACTACAACGGCCTTTACGTCGACCTTTCTTTCGAAGAGTCGCTCTCTCGCGTGGCCGAGGCGGCTCAGCTCGTCAAGGCGGCCGATCCAGGGCACCTCGTTGCAACGGTTTACGGTGAGCTGCCCGCTTCCGCGACGATCGCCTCACTTTCCGCCATCGATGTCTGGGGGATCAACAGCTACCGTGGCATCAGCTTCGGAGATCTGTTTTCTAGCTGGGAGAGCCTGAGCGGTCTGCCCATGTTCATCGCAGAATATGGGGCGGACGCGTACGACGCGCGGGAGGGAGGTGCCGAGAACCTTTCCGCGCAGGCCGAGGCCACAGCGGCTCTCGCGGGTGAGCTGGAAACGAACGCTGCCAGGAGCGGCGGGGTAGCTAGCGGCGGCACGATTTTCGAGTGGGCCGATGAGTGGTGGAAGGACGGAGCGGGTGACCCATCCGTTCACGACGTCGGAGGCATCGCCCCCGGGGGCGGCCCCTATCCCGATGCGACCTTCAACGAGGAGTGGTGGGGCTTGCTCACGCTCGACCGACAACCTCGTCCGGCCTACGACGAGCTTCGAGCGGTGTTTTCCTCTCCTTGACGCGCCGCAGCCCCGATCGAGTGCGCCGTTTTCCCAGACGCGCTCAGTCGAAGCAACTGATGGGTGAGGTGCTCACCACGATTCGATCGACTCGAACGTCACCCGCAGTTCCAGCCCACAGGTTCCCCCAAGCGACGGCTTCGATGCCGCCTTCGGGAAGGGTGTCGACCGCGTTGGCTGTCTCGACCTCTCTCCCATCGATGAGGAGGTCTACTGCGCCGTCTGGTGCGTCTCCGATCGTAATGCCCATCTGCAGACAGTGCCAGGTTCCGGGGGTGAGGGGATGGCTCCCAGTCATCGGAGTCGTGCCGCTCCACACTTCGACGCGTGAGTCTCGCAAGGTCAGGCGAAGAGCCCAGCTTTCTTCGAGTGACGACCAAAACGCCAACGGAGCCACATCGTGGGGAAGCTCCGTCGGAACCTCGACCCACGCGCTCACGAAGATTTCGCCGCTCTCGGGTGCCTCGATTTCTGCTCTCAAATATGCGGTCGACGGAGCGGTGGCGGTACTCGAGAGCAGCGAGCTTCCTCCGGAGGGTGAAAAGCCAGGTGAGCGCTCTACTTCGTTGCCATCGGTGACGACCCGCGTGTAGTCGGCGCTGATGGGTGTCTCGAAGTCTTCGCAGAACAACTCGCCTGCCGTGCATTCGAGTCCGGCGAGCGCATCGACGCACGCGCCGTGATGGCAGAGTCGCCCCGTTTCGCAATCTTCGATCGCCGAGCAGGCTGGTTGGCATGTGGCAGTTCGTTGTCCAGCACACTGTAAAAAGGCGCTCTCGTCCGTCGCACAAACGTTGCCGACGGGGCAATCTTCGTCGGCGCTACACGCTTGCGTGCAGCGCCCGCAAAGGCATGCGTCGGTCGGGTCGCATTCTTCGCTTGCGACGCACTGGCGAAGCCAATTCGTGTTCGTCCCCGAGTCGCTCTGCGGGGCGCCACAACAAAGTGCAAGCACGCCGGAGACGCACAAGAGTGCGCCCGTCGCGCCCCTCATGATTCCTCCTCTCGTGGCATCTCGACCTGACCTAGATAAAACCGAACCGTTTGTCGTCGATCTAGCGGAAAGGCTCGGTTATGGGCCTCGACGCGGTTCCAGAGTTCGTCGACCTGCATGCGCACGTGCGCAAGCAGCCCCAGCACCGCGTCTCGCTCCGGGTGGTCGTCGTCGATTTCGAAGCTCACCGTCTTCCCACCGGTCGTGTCATCGGCGCGGGCGCCGGCAGCGCTCTGGTTCAGCTTGGTCGCCAGCGCCACACAGACCGTCTGGAAGTGGTCGAAGACGGCGACCTCCCAGCCCGACTCCGAGCCGACCGGTACGACCAGGGGCTCAGCTACGAGTCGAGCCCCATCCCGTCGGACTCGTCCATCAGCTAGCAGCGTCTCGAGGGCAGATCTTATCTGATTCTCCTCGAGAGCAAGCTTGTGACCGAGCTCCTCCGTGGCAAGCTCGGGGCTGCGACAAAGCTCCAGCCAAACGAGCGCGGTCGTCGTTTCCATGGTCCCGTGCTGGGCGAGGGTTTCGCGTTCGCTCGCCTGCGTGACGGCATAGAGCGTTTGTTCGCCGTTTCCCGTGCGGTACACGAGGCCACTACTACACAGATCGCTGAGCACTGCGCCGACCGCATTGCCGTCGTCGTACCGGAAGCGCTCGAAAACGCGTTTGCGGAGCACGGGACCTTCACCCTCGATGAGGTCGAGCACGGCTTGCCACAGCGTTGTCCCCCGATCGGTTTGGCTTTCGCTCAGCCGCTGAACCCGCCTCTGATAGCCCCGCAGAGCCAATCCGAACATGTCAGCGACGACCTTTCGAGACAGGCCCTGCTGCTCCAGTTCGCGAGACAGATTGAGAAATACCTCGTCCGCGATGTGGGCGAGGGGGGCTCGGCTTCCTGCAGCCGACGACAGCTGTGCAATGAGCACCGTCGTTTGGCGCATGATGGAATCGATGAGCACCCTCGTGTCCACCCCCCCAATATAGTCCAATTCCGGATCCATTGCGGGTGGCCTGTGGGACACCTTTCCCCTGAGGGAGAGCGGAGGTCTCCTGAGCTGAACCATGACCCGGCATGTGGCAAGAAGGGCAGCTGTCGTCCATTTCATCGGAGGCCTGACGACCGTGGCCTGTGGCTCGTCGTCACAAGTCGAAGAGCAGACAGGCGCAGGAGGCGATGGCCGGCTGCAAGTGATGCCGTCGGGCGGAGCGAGCGGGGAAACCGGTGACGAGGGGGACGGTGATGCGCCTGCGCTCTCCAGCGGCGGCGTCCCTGGCGCAGGTGGTGTCTCGCCGAATACACCCGGTGACCCTTCGAGTACCGACTGTCGGGTCGATGGCGATCGGAAGACGACGCTCGTCTTCGAAAATAGCTGCGTCGATTCGGTCGAGTTCCGCGGGAGCGACATCGAGGGTGGGACTATCTCGCCCGGCGGGGTCGCATGCGTGGACATCGGTTCCGACGTCGAAACCATCAGCTCGAAACGCTACCGGGGCTTCATAGGGGACGATCCCGGGGGCCAGCGTCATACGTTGGCCGAATTCACCTTCAACACGGATTTCTACGACTTCGATTGGTACAACATCAGCCACGTGGACGCGCACAATCTCCCCATGCGCATTGTTCCGGTAGCGCGTCCCGATTGTAAAATCGTCACTTGCGCGGAGAGCTGGCTGGAGACGTGCCCGGAGATTGGGAAGCTGCGAGACTCGGAGGGGGAAGTGATCGCCTGCGTGAGTCCCGAACGCGACAATCCAAACAGTGAGGTCGCCTTGTTCTTCGAAGGGTGTGATGACGCGTACGCCTGGTCCGGCGATGATCAGGCGGGCGATGATCCGAGCCCCATGTACGCGTGTGCCGGTGAGGACTGGGATATCGTCTTCTGCCCGGAGGAGAAGTGAGAGTTCTGAACGGGATCGCGGCGACTTTCGTTGGTTGCTTCGTTGGAGCCTGCGGCGACCCGTCCGAGGGCTCGTACACCGATGGCGAACAATCTGTCCCCGAGAGCGCGGATGGAGGCGCAGACGTGGGCGGAGGCAGCGGAGCTGGGGGTGCTAGAGGCGTATCGACGGGTGGAACTTCGCCATCGGGCGCGGGGGGCTCTGCACCAAGCGTCGGTGGCGCCCCTGAGACTCCCCCTGACGAGGATGCGCTGGGGGCGTACCCGGTAGAGGCTTCCCCCCTCACTCGAGGTGGCACGATGACCTTCACGAACGTCGGCGCGCCGGGTTCCTGGCCACGGCGCCTCGACCGAGAGCCCGGTGATCCGGCGTGCGACTACAAGGACGGCCAGGACACGTGGGGCGGCCACTGCTGTCAGGAGGATTATCGAACCGAGAGCAATCGCCTGGCCCCCTTCGACGAGGAAATGACGCTCATCCTGAAGGCCATTGAGATCAAACAGCTCGCCATCTATCAACCATCCGCTGCGGTTTCCGACGCTCGTTGGCGACGTGTGACGGCCTGGGATGCGCGCGGGACCAGCGACAATCTTTGGTTCACCCAAAAAGGCGTCGGTAGCGCTTCATTTCCCGGAGATCTCACCCGGGACGACTGCGTTGGCTACTTGATGCAAGAGGCTGCCTTCGATTGTGGGGACGGAGCCGACTACTACTGTCCCGACGATCCCGGCGTGTTGCACGAGGGATTCTCGGGTTCGAAACTCATCGTGTTTCTGGGCTCGATGGACTTCGTCGATGAAGGGGTGACGGCGTGTGACGGAGACGGCGCGGGGCATCCCGGGCCGTGGGTGGCGCTGGCGGCGTCCGAACTGGTTCGCGATGGGGGGCGCAAGTGGAACGGGCTTTGCAATTGCTATTCGAAGACCGGCAGCGTTGGTGACGGATGCGGAGAGATCAACGTGTTCGAGGTCGTCATGGACGACAACGACTATTCGAATCGACAATTCGCGAGTACCGGAGTGCGTTCGTACCAGGCTGGCCACGTGGGTGGAAACGTCTGTGGTGTGGGCTGCGACTGGGGTGCGTTCCCTCCGAGTGACGTCGAAGTCGTGGACGCCTGCGCTGGGGTCTCCTACGAGACCGGGCCCGAAATCGAGGTAGGGGGAACCTCGGCGGGTTGCCCCGTGTGGCGCCGTCCGAGAGGAGATAGGTACTTCTTCATCCTTCTCGACGAAGCCCGGCGGATGATCCAGGTCGGTATTGTCCACCCCGAGGCTCTCCCCGCTGAAACAACGGGGCTTCTCCCCGGGTTTTCCGGATCGGTGGATCGGGACATGATCGACGCCCTGCTCGATTTGCGCCTTCCTCGGCGGTAAAACCCGCCCGAATGGTGGACACGACAGGGGACGACGACCGAGACGAGGCGCCCGCCGCGGGTCGCGAAAGCGAGGCGGAGGAAGGAGCTCCGCCGAGTCGCTTTTCGGTCACGATGCTGGACGCCGAGACTCTCGCGCCGCTGTTTTTCACGTTTCTTTTTCTCTCGGTGATCTTGGCTCTCGGATATGTCCTCTTGAGCTTCGTTCCGGACGCCGTCATCAGCTTCATTTTGCTCGGGCTCTTCCGAAAGCCTTACGAGCACATTCTCGCTCGTGTGAAGAATCGCTGGGTGGCCTCTGGCATCACGACCACGATCGTCGTGGTCGTTTTGCTGCTCCCGCTTTTCGGGTTCTTCTACGCGCTCACTGTCGAAGCGGCCGTCGCCTTCGAGAGGCTGAGCTTCTTGTTCGAGGAAGGCGGAGAGGGATTCGTCGAAACGACGCTCCAATTCGCCGAAAAGAACGGCCTCAAGATCACTCGAAAGCTTGCGGCAGACTACCTTGCTCAGCTCGTGACGGGGCTAAATGGCATGATGGTGGCGATGGGAAGCACCGTCTTCGGGAATGTGTTGGCATTCACTGTCCACGCAGCGATCGAAGTCGTGATGGTCTTTTATCTCTTCGCGGACGGTGACAGGCTCCGGGATTTCCTGTTTCGGCTGTCCCCACTCCCCGATCATGAAGATGCGCTTCTCGTGGAGACCTTTCAGAAGGTTTCACGTGGCGTCGTAGTGGGAAATGGCTTGGGGAGCGCGATCCAAGGGCTTCTCGGCGGTTTGGCCATGTGGTGGGCCGGACTGCCGTCACCGCTTTTGTGGGGAGCGGTCATGACGATCTTCGCGTTCTTGCCGCTGGTGGGGATCACGATCGTGGTCATCCCGGCGGCAGCAGTCCTCTTCATTCGGGGCGACGCCACGGTCGCGCTCACCTTCCTCGTATTTTGCCTCGTGATGGGAACGTTCGTCGACAACGTCGTCAAGACCAAGCTCATGGGCTCAGCGATGCGGATGCACGATCTCCTCGTGTTCCTCTCCATTATCGGTGGGCTTGGGGCATTCGGAGTCATCGGATTCGTCTACGGTCCGCTCATCGCCATGCTCTTCATGACGCTTCACGGGCTTTACGAGAGCCACTATCTCCCCGACATCGCGCGGACCTTCTCCGGCCGTCGCACCAGGACCTGACGTCCAGCCGGTGGGCCCCTCACACCGAGGTTCGAGGCGTCCCCCCGAAAGCTCGGCTCGGAGAGGACGCGACCATTACGCGAGCGCCTCGAGGTCACTCTGGCATTTCGTCGGCGGGCGCTTCGTCACCCTCCATTCCTTCGTCCATGCCGCCTTCTTCGAAGCCGTCGTCGGGCATGTCGTCCTCGGCGAGATCCATCATCTCGTCGTTGACGGCGTCTTCGTCGGCCGATTCGTCAGCGGGTGATTCGGCTTCCGTCTTGGAGCCTCCGCAGGCCACGATGGAGGCGGAGAAGAGGATTGCTGTCAATATGCTCAGGTGTTTCGGGTTTGCCATAGCCGGCACGGTAACATGGTGGAGGCGCGAGCTCGAACGCTCGGACCCGATCATTGCGAATTCGTGAGCCATCGGTCCGAGCGGTGTTCGATCGCGGTGCACAAGTCCGAGCTCCGCGGACCGCGTCCCTGCGTGTTTGGTCGCGTGACGGCAATGCCTGTCGCCTCCGTCTCGTCACACGAATCAGCTGGCTCTCTTCACGACGAGGCGGCCGCGATTCGTCTCGAGGAACGTCCGGTAGGAGATTGGGTCTCGACCCAGAAGGTCCCTGACCGTGGTCGTCGTGGCCTCGGCCCAGCCGTTTCTTTTCACGTTCTCGAGACCCACCATCGACTGCGCGTACCAGTCGGGCATCCCCGTGGCGACCAGATTCCCGTGCAGCGCTTCATCACCGACGTCGATGAAACGGACGGGTGCGCCGCCGATCTCGGAAAGGAGCACCGCGAGCTCTTCATCCGACACCGCCTCCGGGCCCGTGAGAACGTAGCTCTGCCCGGCGTGGGGGCGTGGATTCGAAAGTACGTGCGCGGCGACCGAGGCGATGTCACTCGACGCGATGTAGGCGGACTTCCCATCCCCGGAGCTTCCGTAGAACGCGCCGTCATCACGAAGGGCCTGCCCCTGAAAGTTCAGCACGTTGTCCTGGTAGAACGTCGGTTGGAGGATCGTGTAGGGGATGCCCGAGCCTCTGAGATACTCGTCGATGCGGCCGTGTTCTACCGACAGCGGGAAGAAGCCGTCGGGCGAGACCCCGACCGCGGAATAGCGCACGACGTGCTTGACTCCCTCGTCGCGGGCCGCGTCGATGAACTCGATCACCACCTTGGAGAATCCCTCGCTCGCAGGGGCCACGACGAAAACGACGTCGCTGCCTGACAGAGCCGCATTCCATGTCGCCCGGTCGTGGTAGTCGAACTTCACCGCAGAAACACGCGGGTGGCGCCTTTCGATTCGGGAGAGATCTCGGCCACCAGCGCGGATGACGACGTCGTCGTCTCGGAGGCGGTCGATGACCTGACCTCCAATGTTTCCGCTAGCTCCGGTGACCAAAATCGTCTGTTTGGATGCTGATTGAGTCATGTTCGATGTCCTTTCGACGTGCAATCTGCGTCCGTATCTGACATGTATCAAACGAATTGTTTGCAGTTAATAGATGCATAGAATGCATGTATTGGAGGAGGCGAGAGAAATGCAGCTCAGCGCGGTCGATCTGAACCTCTTGGTGGTCCTCGGGGCCCTCCTCGAAACGGCCAGCGTCAAGGAGGCCGCGGTGCGTCTCGGTCTCAGCCCTTCGGCGACGAGTCATGCTCTCGGAAGATTGAGAGACCTGCTCGGGGACGAACTTCTGGTGCGCGCCGGGCAGTCCATGGTCCTCACCTCGCGCGGCCAACGATTGCGACCCGAGGTCCTCGAGCTCCTGCAGGCGACGCGCAGCCTGCTTTCGGACGAGAGGGACTTTCAGCCCGAGACCGTACGGCGCACATTTCGCATCTCCGCCGTGGAGTACGTCGATTTCGTACTACTCGAGCCGCTGTCAGCATGTCTTGCTCGACTGGCACCGGGTTTGGACCTCTTTGCGGTGCATCCGGGTGAAGCGCCGGAGCGGCTGCGAAACGGATCGTTGGATCTCGCGCTTGGTGTATTCCAAAGCCCGCCGGCAGATGTGGAGGTAGCCGAGCTCATGCGCGACCGGATGGTTTGCGTGATGCGAAAGGGCCATCCGCTGGCCACAAAGAGGCTCACGCTGCCGCGATATTTGTCCGTGCCCCATGTATTGACGGCGCCGACGGGAGGACACCGCGCCATGGTCGACGACGCGCTCGAGCAGATGGGAAAGACGCGTCGGGTAGCGCGCACCACGACGACTTTCGATGGAGCGCTCCGACGTGTCGCGAGCACCGACTACCTCGTGACCATGCCCGAGCGTCCCGCTTCGCGGTTGGTCGACGAGCTCAATTTGGTCGTACGCTGCGCGCCACTTGCGCTCCCCGAAGTAAGGGTCGCCATGATGTGGCACCGTCGTCAAACGGACGACCCCGCGCATCGTTGGATGCGCGAGCGCCTCGTGGAGGTGGCGCGCGACCAGCCCGCGCCTCCTCCCATCCAGAGAGCGTAGCTCTGTTGCGGTGCTCGAGTTCTCTCTTCGTGTACCCGATTCGTGGCGCGTGCCCGAATACGAGAACCGTGTGGCGGCAATTGACGTGCATCAAAGGAACACCTCGAAACGAGGCATCTATCGATTGATCTCGTTCGGCATGCCGAGCAGATTCTTCTCGTGTGAGGACCGGATCTCACCACGAACCTCGAGGAGGAGGCTGTCATGAAGGCACGAATGACCGCTCCCAAGTTGTTGCGCACGTATTTTCTAGTTGGTTTGGTTGGATGTTCATCGGACCTGGGCAAGCAGGAGCCTGCAAGCGAGAGCGAAGACTCGGGAGAGCCGGGGTGCGGCGCCGACCCGATGTGTGGAGACGGGGCGGGGGGAGACGTCTCGAGTGCTGGGGGCGACGGGACTCCACCTGGTGAGCTCCCGCCGAGTGAGACGGGAGGAAGGCCCGGGCAGGACCACCACCCAGACATTGGCTCCGGTGGGTCTCTCGCATCGGGTGGTGCGGTTGCGGCTACCGGCGGGGGCGCGGTCGGAGGCTCTCCGAACGCTGGAGGTGCGACGGGAGTTGGCGGAACAGTCCCAGGCTCGGGGGGACATTTGCCCGGCGCACCGGCCCCCGATCTGCTCTACCGAAACTCCTTCGATAGTCTCACCGACCTGGACGAGGTGCAGGCGAGCCTCGTTTCCGACCACACCGATGCTTTGCTCACGTTCGAAGAGGCGACCGATTGCGTCGAGGGCTCATGCGTCTCGGTGCTGCACGACTACGGTGGTGAGAATCAGAAGACAGCCAAGGTCAACGGCGAGTATTCGTTTGGAGCATCCTCGGTCGAGGCGACGATGCACTATTGGGTCTCGTTCGACTCCGACTTCGACTTCAGAAAGCAGGGCAAACTTCCTGGGATGATCCCGCTCGCTCCCCATTTCGGAGGGAACAAGGACGACCCGCCCCATCCAGACAAGTGGAGCGTCCGGGTGATGTGGCTGAAGACGGGCGACGCCGACTTGAACGGTATCGTGAAGCCGGACCTCTACTTGTACGACCAGGATCGCCAGCAAGGACAGACCGGCGAACACAACAACCACCCTGGATTTTCGTTCGTTCGGGACACGTGGCACCACGTCACGCTCTACGTGTCTCTCAATACCGATGGCATGACGCGGGACGGGCGAGCTGAACTCTGGGTGGATGGGGAGCTCATGTCCTGTCGCTCCAACAAGCTGTTCCGGGGCAACGTCGGCCCCGCATCGGAAATCCAGAAGATCGCGTTCCACAACTACTTTGGCGGCGGAGCCGACTACGACTGGCCGCTTGCTCCGCAACGCAGCTACTTCGACGAGATCACCATCGTGGAGGGTCGGGATACTCCGTCCGTACCCGGCGAAGGCGAGTGCGACCCATCGATTAGAAACGAGTGACGGCTCCGCTTCCGTTCCGGCATTTGCTGGTTTTTTCCCGTGACGCCGGGGTCGTGCTACCTTCGTCGTGCACCCACCCCCGGCCCGCCCACCCTTCGATGCCTCAGAAACTCTTCGACGAGAAGTTCGGCGCTGATTTCACGAGCTCTCTGCCGACTGGACCGGGTGTGTACTGCTTTTTGAACGAACACGGCGCCGTCATTTACGTGGGGAAGGCGAAGAACCTGCGACGCCGCCTGCAGGGCTACAGGGCAGCTGGCAGAAAGAAGGTGCACCGCAAGATGGCACGACTCGTGAGGACTGCGGCGACCGTGTCCTACGAAGCGCTGGTTTCGGAGGAAGCGGCGCTTCTTCGCGAAAATCAGCTCATCCAAGAGCTCAGGCCCGCGTTCAATGTCGATGGCGCATATGCTTTCCTCTACCCTGCGATCGGGGTTGCGACGAGCGGCCGCCAAACACTCCTTTGCTTGACGACGACGCCGGAGGCCTACGCGCACCTCGACCTGAGTTGGTTCGGGACGTTTCGATCGCGTCCGCGCGCGAAACTCGCCTTCCAGTGTCTGGTAGATCTACTCGGCATCATCGGGCACCGAGAGAAAAGGACCGCGCTACCTCCCCATCCGGCCTTGCGTGGTTCGCGCCTCGTGGGCCTGAGACAGCTACCGATGGATCTGACAGAAAGCCTGCCTTGGTTTCTTGCTGCCGACGCGGAGTCCTTCGTGGGAAGTCTCGCGCATCTGCTGCTTTCCAAGCCCCAGGCCCGGCGCGAGGCGGAAGTGGTGGAAGAGAAGTTGAAGATCCTCAAAGGCTTCTACGAGATGGATGCGCTCGGGCTGCGTGACGCACTGCGGCGCATGGGGCGCCCCGGATCGTTCGTCCCGGGGAGCGAACGCGATGCCCTGTTCATCCAAGCGAGGTCGCGCTCTATCCCGGACTGAAACCAAGAGAGGCCGAGAGCGATGGTTCCCGGCCTCTCCTATGGATGAGCCGAACGAGGGCTCCTCGGATAAATCCCTCTATTCGTTGCAGACCACCGCATGCGCCACGACGTTCACCGTGCCCCCGGTCTCTACCGTGAAGCTGTCGGTCGTTGCCTTAGCGAGTTGGTGCTGTTCGCCCAGCTTGCCGGGAGCGATGTCTTTCACGTTCCCCTTGCCTACGTAAAGATGCGTTTCTTGGAGAACGTTGTCAGCTTCGAGCTTGTAGGTCACCGTCGTGCTCTTGGCAGTTACGACGACTTCGAGCTTGCCAACTTTCGTGCCCTTCTCGATGTCGTTCTTCCCGGCTCCGGCGTAGATGTCGGCTTCGTGAGTCCCAACCCCGAGTGGGCCCACCTGCCAACCCCAGCGTGACTTCGTAACGCCCAAATCGATGAACGTCTTGTCACCGAACGCGAACGCCGTTTCACAACCCTTGACGGTTCCGTAGGCGCCCGAGTCGGTCGTGGGAGGCGTGGGTGTAGGCTGTGCGCCCGTCTCCTCGAGCTCGATTTCTTCGGCCTCGGCGACTTCCTTTTCGACTTCCGCGACTTCCTCCTCGATGGCCTTTTCTTCTTCCTTCGCTTCTTCTACGTGCTTTTCGCAGGAGCGCTCCTCCTTTTCGACCTCTTTGATCTCTTCTTCGATCTGTTCGGCCTCCTTCTCGGTGGTCTTTGCGTCTTCCTCAGCCGTTTTCGCGGTCGCCGCGGCAGTGGGCGCATCGATCTCGCCCTTGTCGGCCTTCTCGAGCTCCGCTTCCACTTCCTTCACGAGGCTTTCAGCCGTCTCCACGTCTGCTTTGGCAGCCTTCTCTTCTTCCTTCGCAGCCTTGGCCGAGGCTTTGGCCTCCACGGAGATCTTCACGGAGACCTTCGCCTCGGCCTTTGCCTTGGCGAGGGCTTTTGCCGCGGCTTCCATCTGTGCCTTGGCGTTGGCTTGTGCTTTCGCCGAGTGATTGGTCGAGATTTCGACCTGTGCTTCTGCCTTCTCTAGAGCTGCCTGTGCTTCGAGCTTCGCTTTCTTGGCCAAGTCCGCCGCGGCCTTCGCGTCGAGCGCCGCTTTAGCCTGAATGTTGGCGGCATTTTTCGCCTCGAGCTCCGCGGATTTCGCCAGATCGACCGAGGCCTTCGCCTTTCCGAGAGAACCTTTCAGATCCGCCTTGAAGCCCGCTTTGCCCTTAGCCGAAAAAGAGGCGTGCGCCGAGGCACGGGCCTTCTTCGCCGCGGCGAGACTCACCTTCACTTTGGCGCGGACCTTCTTCGTTTCGAGGCGAACCTTCGCCGCGTCATGGAGTTTGATGCGAGCCGAAACTCGACTCGATGCCGCTGTCTTTCGGGCGCGGACCGTGCTGACCCGAGCTCGAGCCGTGCCGCTCAAGTTGAACTCGGTCTTGGCTGATGCGGAAGCCTTTCCACTCCATGAAAACGAGCTCCCCGAACCAGAGCTCGACGACTCGCTCTTGGAACTGGAAGAAGACTTCGCCCCACTGCTCGAACTGACCGCGCAGCCGTTCATCGTCACCACGAGCGCCCCAGCGCCCACGAGAATCATCCCTCGCCTCAATTTCATGATCATGCTCCGATTTCGTTGACTCAATCTTTCATCCGATCCGAGTCGAGCGAGCAGGCTATCATGGCGAAAATGTCGCTGCCCAGGCAACGATGTAGGATGCGACCGAAGAAGCAAGAACCAGCTCGAATGAGAAGAATGTCTCTGTTCGGTACGGCGCGCGGTTGGCCGTTCTTCCCGAAGCAGGGGTGAAAGCGAAAGTGGGATCGTGCCGCCACCCGTGTCGGTGGATGGGGTTGGTTGCGGGTTGGTAGCGGCAATCTCCGCTTTCGTTGGGTGCTTGATTGCGTCGTGTAAAGTCGTCATTTGCGTCGAAAGCGAATGGTGAGCCTCTGCCGGACCTCCGGAACGCGGAGAACGCGCGGCGTATTGAGTCAGCCTGCGAACTGATCCAACGTCCGCTTCACGAAGCGGAGGTCAACGCGGCCTTCGCGCCGAACTGCATGGCTTCTCCGCGTTCATCGTCCGCATTCCGTCGCCACGTGTGGCCGTTGTTCTGGCAGCACCGCTGGCTCCTTCTGGTTGCCCTTGTGCTCAATGGTGTCCATGGGGTCGCGATTGCGATCCAAAACGTCACTCCGAAGTGGTTGTTTTCCGAGGTGCTCGAGCCTGGGGGCTTGACCGTACAGGAGCGACTCGTCCGGCTCGGTTGGCTTGCGGGGGCCTATCTCACCGTTTCCATCGTTTTTCGCATGGCCGCTTGGCATGCGGGATTTCGGCTATTTACCTGGGTGCGCGAGAAGGTCGTCTTTGCCCTCCGCGATCAGTTCTTTCGGCACGTCAATCATCTCTGCCTCCGCTTCCACGGTGAGCATCCGTCTGGCGAGCTATTCAGCTACCTCTTCGGCACACCCCTCGCCAACGTCATGGCGTTCTTTCACCACACGTCGATGGCAGTTCTCGGTGCAATCGTAACGGTGCTGACGACCCTGGGCATGTTCTTCAAATGGGATTGGGCGGTGGCAGTCGTCCTCCTCGCCACGTCGCTGTCGAGTGTGTGGTTAATGGTCCGAGCGAGGACGCGCATCCAGAAGATCTCCAAGGACTTTCAATCGGCGGAGGGTGACGTCAGCGGACGGGTTGCCGACCTCTTGCGCGGCAACAAGGCGGTCAAGCTCTATGCCATGGAGCGACAAATCGCCGAGGACTTCGACCAGCAAGCTCTCGTAATCGCGAGGAAGTCCTATGAACGGGATGTGCTCAGTCACATCGAGTACATGAAGCAGGAGACCTTCGGGTACTTCTGCTACGGGGCGCTCTTGGCTACCTGTACGTGGCGCTATCTCGGACACGGGATCGACTTGGGGACCGTCGCCGCTTGCCTCGCCTCTTATGCGGCGCTCGGGGGGCCGTTTCAAACGATATTCCAGGCTTTCGCTTTGTGGGGGAGCGCTGAGGCGTCCATCGATCGAATCGGAGCGGTCCTGGATACCCCTTCCACCACACCGGACCCGGCGCAGCCCGTTGACGTGATTCCGGAAGCAGCCGACATCGAGTTTCGGCAAGTAGACTTTTCTTACGTAGCGGGCGAGCAGATCCTGTTCGACATTCGTTTGAAGATCCCCCGTGGGGAGAGGTTGGCTCTCGTCGGACCCTCAGGAGCAGGCAAGAGCACCATCGCTCAGCTCTGTCTTCGTCTTTATGACCCTGACGAGGGTAGCATTCGTCTGGGTGACCGCGACCTGCGAGAGTTCGAGGCGAGTCAACTGCGCAAGGCGTTCGGCGTCGTTCCGCAGGACCCATTCATCTTTCGCGCGAGTATTCGCGACAACGTGCGTGTCGCGAGACCGGAAGCGGATGATGAAGCCATCCGTCGGGCATGTGAGCTCTCGAATTCATGGGAGTTCATCGAAAAGCTACCCGGGCAGCTAGACGCTCACGTTGGGGAAGGGGGGTCCTCCCTCTCGGGAGGACAGCGCCAGCGACTCGCGATTGCGCGAGCTCTGTTGACCGAACCGCAGATCTTCGTCTTCGACGAGGCGACGAGCGCCCTCGACAGCCTCAGCGAGAGTCTCATTCAGGATGCTCTCGAGAAGAATCTCGGCGATCGAACGGTCATATTCATAGCCCATCGACTCGCGACGGTAAGAAACTGCGACAGGATCCTCGTGGTCGACGGTGGCCGCATCGTTCAAGATGGGACCTACGAAGATCTCTCCGCCCAGGACGGGCTCTTTCGCGATCTGGTTCGAGGCCAATCACTCCGCGACTGAGTCGAGCGAGACGTCTCGGGCCGCGGGCACGCCACCAAGTCGAGCTCTGGTCCGCGGATCATTTCGCGCGAGGCAAACGAAACTCCTCGACCAGGCGCGCTTCAGCGACTTGCCGGCCCGCGAGCCCCAGCGCAGAAACTGCCGCCGGCGGGACGAGACGGTAGAAGATCTGCACCTCGACATGCTGCACCGCATCCGGAACGTGCCATTTCAGGGTACGGGTCTCGTCGGGGACAAGACGGTTGTCTCGTTTCAGTTCCTTCGCGTACGGAGGAAGGACCGGCTTCCCTTCGTCGTCCACGTAGACCTTGTTGAGGACCGCTTGTGGATCTTCCACCATGGGATCGTCACGGAAATTGCTCCACAGCTCTTTTTCGGTCGCGTCGTAGCCTCGAGCCTGGATCAGCAGCATGCGACCGGGGAAGCCAGATGGGACGGAGTGACCGGTCTGGTTTTCGAGCGTGAGTCGAAGCTCGCCCCCATCGAGCTCTCCGTCGAGGTGGATCGCCGACGCCATGAATTCCCGCTGCGCCGGATCGTCGTAGAGCTGATGGGGTCCCAGGAATGCGTGGCTTCGGTGCTTCTGTACGCTCGATACCGGACCATTGGGCTCGGCGACTTCGGGCATGTGGCAGCCCGTGCAGGGCCGCTTCTCCGCCTTCTGAGAGTACTCGGTCCCGGTCGTGCATGTCGCGACGCCCTCGGCGTTTTTCATCGCGTCGTGGCAAACGAGGCAGACCGATACGCCGTCGGTCAGCCAGGGCGCTGCCGGACCGCGGCCGTGGGGCGCAGCCATCGGGTTCACCGGATCATGGGGCCCCCGGAGCTTTCCAGCGCTGTACGTGAGTGCGGCGGCGCCCTTGTTCCTGCCCTCTTCGCGATTGACATCTTCGACCAGATGACAGCTCGCGCACCCAACCCCGACGATTGCGATGGCGCTGTCAGATTGTTTCGGGTCGCGCGGGCCGTGACAATTCGCACACTTCTCGCCCAGTGCCGGTCCCTCCTTTTTCATTCTGAGAGCTCTCATCGCGGCGTAGATGGGATCGCGGCTTTGGTGAGCGTGAGCATGCATGCTTGTCTTCCACTCGGCGACGACGGCCGTATGGCACGGCGCACATTGCTCGGGGTCGTCGAGGTCGAGCGGCGTGGCAACCGGTGTTGCGGTGCTCTCCTTCTTGGCGAGCGTCCTTCCCTTCTCGCTCGGGGTACTTCGATCGCAGGAGCACACGAGCATCACCAGCAAGATCCCGATGGCTCCGGGCCGTGGGATATGCTGGGACAGCGCCATGTTCCTCAGGGTAGGCCCCCAGAGCTCCGGGGTCACCCACCGTCGGATCGTGACGGCTGGACTCGGGCTTACCGTTCGAGCGGCCTTCATCTTACCGGCGCCTGCTTCCAAGTATCGATCCGTTCCGGGGGGACCAAGCGATTCAGTTGGCGTTTCAGCTCGCCGGGTAGAGATTCGAGCCCTAGTTGAAAAGACGCGTTCATCCAGCCGAAGCCCTCCTTGGTGATGTACGAAAACTCGGAGCCCACGTTGCCATATTCGGCGAACACGAGATGCGAGCGCTTCACGACGTCGAACTTCTCGGGAACCGTCCCGTGGTAGTCGTGGGCGTTTTTGGCAATGGTGTAGAGCCATCGGTAGGTCAGTCGGTCAGCGTCCTCGTGGAATCCGTGGCGGCGCAGACCTTCCCAGGCGAGGATTTGATGCGGAGCCCAGCCGAAGGGAAAGTCCCATTGGCGTATACCTCGGTTTGGCGCGCCGTGTATCGAAGCGCGTGAAGTCGAAACGAGGCCCCCCGGTGCTTCCAGCTGAGCGAGCGCCGAGTCGACGAGCCGCCGCGCTTGTTCCGGATTGGAAAAAAGACTCAGCGGGGAGCCGCTCGGGTCGGTGCAGGGACTGTCCGTCGAAGCCCACAAGGTGAAGAGGGTGGTCGCGCTCACGTAGTCGCTCTTCTCAGCCGGCCGGGCGAGCGCGCCCGTTTCGCTCCGAATCATCTCGGCGTCCACGAAGATGCGTCCATCGTAGAGATGATCCTGAATCAGCTCGCGCCGAGTGGCGGCGCGGTCGCACCACCTCTTCCAATCAGAGCCGCCCGACTCCTTCGTCAGATAGGCGAGATCGAGTTCGTACTTGAAGAGAAGAGCGTTCAGATCGATCGTTGCGAAGTTGGCGCACTCATCACCGCGCTCGGTCGTCCAGCGGTAGGTCGTGTCGTGACCAGATTCTCGCATCGAGCGATCGTGGAGAAAGAACCGATCGAGCTCCTCCAGTCGAGCCGCGGGAAGTTCTCTTCGTTGGTACCGAGTTCGATATTCAGATGGGCTGAGGTCGGAGTGGTTCGCCTTGTCCTCATAGAGCCAATCGAAGTGACCCGGTTCGACCTCGGGTGGCTCGCCGATCCCAGCAGCGTGGTAGGCGGCTAGGCAAACCTGGGAGTCGTCTTGGGTATCGCCCTGTTCATGCTCCGCGAACGGTGCGCAAAGCGGGGTGAGACGGTCCCCACTGGCCCAGACCTGGTGATACTCTCGTTCCAGCGTGCCCAGAGCGCTCTTCAGCCAGGAAACGCTCGGCCCCGTCTCCTGCCAGATCGCCCGCACAGAGGAGCTGAGAAAAGGCGGTTGAGACCGCGTGAGGTAATAGGTCCGATTCGCGTTGAGCACCTTTCCGTAGTGCGTCACTTCGTAGAGCTGGTTTTCGACCATCGCGCGAGCAAGCTTCGTTCTCTTGTCGGAAAGGAGACCGCGGACGTGAAAGTAGCTGTCCCAACCGTACATTTCGTTGAAACGTCCCCCAGGAACGCCGTACGGAAGCGCCTCTAGAGTGCCTCGTTCGTCCTTGTCCACGGCGAGAGTCAAAAGACCGTGACGACTCCCGTGGGATGCGTTTGCATCGAGGCGGCGCACCCACGCGGGGGTGATCGTTTCGGGGAGACGACAGACCACGAGGCCCACATGGCGTCCCCGCATCGCCGAGTAGTACTCGTACGACTCGGCGTCGCCGTGGGGCACGTAAAGAAAACGCGCCACTCCCTCGGGAGGGGCAGTGCACCCTGCTGGCCATTCGACCGTGCTCGTGGACTTTTTCGGATCGGTTTTCGAGTCAGAGAGAACCTCGTCGAGGCTTTCCTCGTCGATCCGCCGCGTCAGCACGTCCCAATAGCTCTCGCGAATGAGTCGAGACAGACGCTCCAAGATCGGTTCCTCGATCCGTTCCAGCGGGACGGACGCCCCGGGGTCGTCTCGCCGCAAGTAGATCTCCTGGACGAGGTTCGCGAGGTGATACGTCCCCTCGATGGGGTAGCTTCCACCCCCTTGGACGGGCATTGAGAAACGCCCAGGGCCCTTGTCGAGGATGGTGATGCGTCGGTCCGAATCGGTGTCCTCCTGCTCCAGAAGCTTCTCGAGGATTCTTGGAGACACCTCGAGTCGGCACTCGTGGGCACAAGTGCGAACAAGCGTCTCGTTCGGACGCGCGGCAGATGGTGCTTTGCATCCGCACGAGAAAAGACCCGCTGCCGCAACGAGTTTCGACATGATTTCGTTTGCGCGTCGCGTCCGTCGAGCCCCGCTCATCGCTCGCACTTTATCACCATGTTGCGAAAATGGTTCGTGTCGAAGATCAGCTCGGCTGGCCGGGTCGGGATGCGCGTCCACCATCGTAGTGGCCGCCCGTAGCCCCGACCCGCAGCTCGCGTTCCGTCACTCGACGGCTGATCGCGCCCGCTTTGAGGGGACTCTCCGAGTGCCAAATCTCCGCGAGGCTGATGAGGCCGACCAGTTTTCCTGCGTCGGCGACGAGGACTCGCCCGACTCCGCGGCGCTCCATCTGCAGCCCGACCTCGTCCATGTCGTCTTCTGGGCCGCACAGCAGGGGATCGGTCGTCATGATGGACCCGATGGGTTCGCGATCGAGATCGAGGCGCCGGTAGCACGCGCGCAGCACGATATCGCGATCGGTGACAACGCCGACGGGCACCATTCCACAGTCACAAACGCACACGACACCGACGCGTTCGCGGGCCATCGCTTCGACTGCCGCGCGAATCGGATCGGTCGGACTGACGGTGACGAAGAACTGATTCATGATTTCTTTGGCCCTCATGACGACCCCCAATGTATCTTTCTTTCTGCGAAGGGAGCTGCAAGTTGCGTGCCCGCTGGGATGGCACGAGTCCTGCTATTTTCGAGGTGTGGACCGTTCATTCATTTCTCAATCGAGCATCCGTTGCGTTTCGCCCCTTTCGGGCGCGCATTCGGTGCACGGAAAGGAGGCAACATGAACAAGTTCCAATCCAAAAAAGCAATCTGGTGGTCCGTGGGTTTGTTTCTACTCGTAGCCGGGGTCTTCTTCTCGGCGGTGTTTCTTCCCAACATGGGGAAGCCCTACGGGAGTGACGCCCCGGACGTGGATCTTCCGAGCATGCGGAATGTCCCCGACAGGCCCATTGATGTGGACCTGCGCGGCGAGTGAGCCTCGCGGGTGGCGAGCTCAATCCGGACAAATGGTCCGGTAGTCGAGCGTCCAGTCGCTCTGAACGGCTGACTCGTTTCGATTGCCGTAAACCGCGTGCACGATCCCCCCGGGGGCGAGCGCCATGGACGGACCCTCGCCAACCGTGCCCGCGTCTTCGAGCGTTACGCTCGAAAATGAGCCGCCGGGGTCCTTTCGTGAATAGCGCAAGTCGTAAGTAGTCGCGTTCACGTTCAAAGTATTCCCTACGAGTTGATGAACGATGTGGACCGTGCCGTCGCTCTCCACACCCAGGGAGGCGTCGAATCCTGCGCGCACTGCGGAGTCGGCCTGGACGGTCTGCCAAGTCGTCGCTCCTTTTGGCAGATGCCCATAGCGGAGGTACCCGTTGAAGCTGCTGTTGTCATAGTAGGCGTGATGCAAACCGCCCTCGTCATCGACGACCAGACTCTGCGGGCTCCCATAGCGAGTGGCATCTATGTCCGATGAGACGAATTCGGATGCTTGGGGAGAGCGAGTTGCCAAGCGAAGCTTCTCGGAGTTGTACGTCGTGATGTCGGTGTAAGCGACGTAGATCGTGTCGTCTGGGCCGATGGCGATCTTTCCGCCGGAGCGAATCTCGCTTTCGTCCGGGAACAACAAGTCGGTCGAAAACGAGCCCATGCCGATCTTCACGGTAAGTTCCATGCGATCGTCTGCGCTGTCAATTTCGTCGAGCATGTGGACGATGTACACGTTGTCCATTGAGTCCAGAGCGATGTCCGCGTTCAGTCCCATGCCGGCGGTTCCAGTGATGGTCTCGGTCGAGAACGTTCCGCCTTCGGGCCGATACGAGTAGCCCAGTCCGTTTTCGCCCCCCCGATTGATGGCGACGTGGACGCCGCCTGCGGAGTCGAGCGCCAAGGCAGCTCCACTTCCCGCGTTGTCGGGGATCGCAATGGTGTGATCCCATGGCCCCTCGACGGGTCGGTAGGCGTAGACAATGGTTTGCGAGACCCGGTAGATGACGTGAATCCCGCCCCCCGAGTCGACTGCCATATCGGAGTGACTCGTGAACACGGAGTCGACGAGGGGACCTGCTGTAGCGGTACAGGCGCAGGAAGATCCGGCGCACCCGTTCGTGCACACGCCTTCGGCTGCTTCATAACCACAATCCCCGTCATTGCACATGCCGATTGGGGCGTAGGTCGTCAGAGTTCCGGAGCCGCAGGTCGCGGCCGGCGGGGTCTCGCAGACGACACCAGCGCACGGATCGCCCGCTCCGCCGGTTCCTGCGTCGCCATCCCCGTCGCCATCACCCTCGCCAGTTCCATCGTCGCCGTCTCCGGTGGAGCCAGAGCCACCACCGAGCCCATCGCCGTCGCCATCGCCGTCGCCGTCGCCGTCGCCATCGCCGTCGCCATCGCCATCTCCGTCGCCATCGCC
>CBFGUR010000031.1:0-83030 GCA_965652275.1 uncultured Polyangiaceae bacterium
CCGCTTTCAGCTTGAACGAGCTGATTCTGATGTGCGGAAGCGGCGACGCGTCAGGCGTAAGGACTGGTGACTCTCGGATGTCGCCTAGCTCGTCGAGCACCACCGTGCAACCGGGGAGTGTTTCAGCTCGACTTGAAGTCTGGCTACAAGAGCCGAGAGATCGCCATGACGGGAGCCGCGAGCGCTCACGTCGAGCTCGGCACGAATCCAGCCTTTTTCTTCGAGTCTACGTGCGTAGGCTCGTGAGCATCGTCTTCGATGCCTTCCCGGTGGTGGATCAGTGAACTCAGACTCATCGCGATCTCCTCCAGACCGAAGGCGAGGCCGTTTCTCCGGGTGTGTCGATCGCTTGCGGACGCTGCGCTGATCTCGTTCACCTGTTCGGAGAGCTCTCGGACCTCTTGTTTTAGATGCGTCTCTCCTTTTGCAAATGACTGGGCAATCGAGCATGCACTATTGACGACATGGCAGGCTCGCTCCCCTTCATCCTGCGGGATGTCGCCCTGTTTCGTGCGAGCCGTGGCTCTGCGCACGATCAAGACCGAGTTGTAGAAGCGCTCGACGTCATCGATTTGACGCAAGAGCGGTCGAGTCTTCGCGATTTTGGACGCCTGCGCCGCGGCGCGGGCGGCGCCCAGATGCGTCCCGAAACGTTGAGCCGCCCGTTGCTCCTCGTCCTCGTCGTCCTTGGCGCCCATCACTGGGACAATCGCCTGATTGAAGCGGTCGCATGCGGCGACAAGGGCGTCAGCGACATGCCGCTCGGCTCGAGACCTTGCCCGCTCGGGCCAGACGACGAGCGAGACAATCGTGCCGACGAGGGCACCAATGCCGATCGAAGTCATTCTATCGGTGGCTGTTTGGAAGGCCTGTTCTTCGGATTGGAGCGCGATCGCCACGGCGGCGACCACTCCGTAGCTCCATTCAGGACGGAAGTGGGCGACAGCGTTGACGGCCATCATCGTGACCCCGAGCGCTATCGCCGACCCGACGCCGTAGGGAAGGAGCCAGATGCAAAGGCAGCCGACGAGCGTCCCGAACAAAGCGGCCAGAACTCGATCGAAAGCAGCGCCCATCGTGTGTCCGGCAGTCGGCTCGACGATGAGGACCGCCGAGAGCACACCGACGAAGATCTCGGGGAGGCCCGCCCACTTCATCACGCCGTAGAATGCCGAGGCAGCGGCCGCTGCCTGAATCGCACGCCGAAGCGCATCGAGGGCGTCCCTTTTGTCGATCCGGAAATTCATCCTGCGACCTGAGCTTGCGCGCTGGGCTAATCGGAGAGGCGAGAGTCGCATCTGCATGCCAGAAAATCAGGCAAATTGTACGCCAGCTGAGCGCCTGTGAGCCCTTCCTCGAGCTCAACGGTGCGGCCGCTCGAACTTGCCCCGTTCGCCCCGGAGTCGAGGTGGATCCAGGCGGGGTGCCTCCAGAAATGCGGTTTTCCGCCCCATTATTAAGCTAAGATTAATAATAGGCCAGAAAACTTTGTTATTATTAAGAATACTTTGCGCGGGCGGCGTGGATCTGACACCACACCCCAAGCGGGGTGTGGCTCCCGTCCGCCCGCTCCTAAGAGCTGCTCGCACATCGCTCGCGCTCGAAAAACTGCCCGGCAAGTTGGACACGGAGAGCGCGTACGAGTGGTGTTCGGGGACGTTTCCACGCGCCCCCGATCCGAAGTATCCGGGCGGGGTGAGGCTCATGCGGGGGCCCAGGCGGCACACACGCCGAGCTGTCTCCGTCACGAGCTTCCCCCGCACGCTTGCCTTGGCAGCGCACCCGGCTGTCTCAAGGCACGAGCGAGAATCCCGAAACGAAGACCGTCGTCGGCTCTGTGCCTTGGAGAATCAGATGGACCGAACTCCCGTCGTCCGAGCCGCGCGGTGCCACGATTCCATCGGTGAGCGGGCTCATCTCGCCGATGACGAGCGCGTAGTCCTGCCAGTCTTCGCCCACCTGCACGACCGTTCCCTGCCACGCCACACCTCGATCGCGAGCGTCGTGATACTCCTCGCCCCACGGCGCGACAGAGACAGAAAGCTCGGTCGCCCGATCCGCGCGAGCCGAAAGCGCAACGACGCGGTATTGCTCCCCAAAGTTCACGTGCGGAAGATGAGTCGATAGATCGGCTAGCGGAACTTCTTCGTTCACGGAAAGAGCATACACTTCGCTCATTCCTCCGCCGGCTGCTTCTGGCACTGCAAAGGCCCCCACCGAGTCGCCTTCGGTGAGCAGGAGCGGGAGCCCCTGTTCCCCGAAGACTACAGGGGGAGCCGCGCGAGGTTCACCTCCTACGCCGTTGGAAGCACCCGTCGCCACTTCCCCCCCGGAACCTGATCTCGCGCCGCCGACGCCGGCAGCGTCCGCTCCTCCTGTTCCGTGCGGGGACGAGCCCGAATCGCCTTGCCCATCGGTACTCTTCCCGCCGCATGCTGACAGCGTCAAGCACGAAGCGATTGCCCAGTTCGCCCAGTCGCTCGTTCTTCGCGACGAATTGACCGGCGCTCTAGGTCGGCTCCGCACCACGCGCGTTTCGTTCTGATTCGAGTCCTTACGCATCGGTCTCCTGGCTTTCCGTATCACGCCCGTTTGCTCTCGCTGACGGGCGCACCCCCGTTTGCTCCCTCACGGGCGCTCATGATTGATCACCAACTCGCTCAAAGAAACCAATTCAGAACGCGCCAGCAAGGACGACCGGCGGCGTGTCGGGGCTCGAATCGTAGCAGACGAAATAAAACGGGGTGCCGGCCGGCAGCGCGTGGTCGTACGTCCCACTCGCCCCAACTCCGAGGAGTAGAGATTCATGCGGGACGACGAGAGCGCACCCCGTCGTGTCCACGTTCCACGAGACTTGGCCGGCGCTCACGGTGAGCTCTCGAGTCATCGGCGTGGGGGGAGAGAAGTGGTACCCAGGATCGGTAGCACCACCGTCGGCAGTAAAAGGCGAGACGACGGAATGTGTCCCGTAGTCGAAACCCGTATCAGCCCCCTGATCCAAACAGGGGCTGTCCGTTCTCTGAAAGTGGGGCGTGTGCGCGCCGAGGTCGACGAAGGGTGATCCTGTGAGAAGGGTGTTCGTCCCGAACGTCGAGAGCTGGGCGGGGCCGCAGTTCGCGCTGCCCGTCGCCGAGATGCCGAGAGTGCCCAAGGAAATCCAAGGCTCGGTTGCTGTCCCGCTCGCCCACACGACGGTGTTTCGGAGGCTCAAGGTGCCGCCGTCGTTCACGGTCAGGACTGGTGTCGCTGCTCCGTTCGAGCTGTTTTCCGCCAAGGTGAGCCCCACGGCATTCAAAGTTGCTCCACCCCCCACCGAAAGAACGCCTGTCCCCCCGCTCGTATGGGTTCCGATGTACGAGTCGCTGAGGTTCATGGTGGAGGCGACGACCGAAACGACCCCCTGCCCAACGTTGTCTCTGAAAACGGAGCCTGAGATGCTTCTGTCGCCGTCGGAATAGGCTAAAATCAACGGAATGCCAGCCGTTCCGTTGCCTACGAAGGCGGAACTTTCGATCGACAGGTCCGACGGCGGTACGGCAACGAGGACGGAAGCGGTGCCCTGCGCGGTGGACCCGCTGACGGTCGAATCGCTGATCGTGACGACGGAGTTGGGAGAAATCTGAAAGCTGCCAGCCTGCTCCGCACTTGCGCCAATGAAATGGCTGCTTTCTATGGTGACGTGAGTGCCCTCAAGAGAAAGCTGACCTCCCGTTTCGGCTGTCCCTCCCACGAACCAGCTCGACGTGATATCGAGCGCAGTGCTGGACGTGGCCGAGATGAAGCCGCCCCCGCTTTCGGCGGCGCCGTCGAAGAATCTGCAGCTGTCCAGCGCGACCTCCGCGTCCGAAACCATCGAGATGTGTCCGCCCTGCCACGCGGTCCCGCCAAGAAACTCCGTCTCCTCGATCGTCGTGGTCCCGCCTGAAATGAACAGGAACCCCCCAGGGCCCGCCGCCGTACTGTTCGAAAGCGAGCTCGAAAAGAGGTAGAGCGAGCCCTCCACATTCGAGATCGCTCCACCTAAGGCGCTCGTGCTGTTCCCGATGAAGTCGGCATCGATGAGGGTTGCGCTGGAAAGCTCGTTCGAGAGGTGAAGTGCTCCCCCCTGAGCGTGAGCGCGGTTGTTCTCGAACAAGAGCCCGGTGCCTTCGAGGTAGGAATCTTCGAGCCCGACGGCTCCGCCCGCTACCGCGAGGTTGGATCGAAACGTACCGCCCGTGATTTGAAGGCCTGCTCCGCTCAGGGTCACGACGCCGAGTCCGCCGAACGAATGGTTGGATTCGATTTCGACGGAGACGAACTCGACGCTGCTCCCTGGTGACGCGCTCAGAGCCGCAGAGTAGGGCGTGGCGCAGTTTCGAATCGTCGAGCCATGAAGGGCGAGGTGAGCGTCGGTCTCGATGGTCACACAACCGTGGCTCTCCTCCGACTCCCCACTGAAGCTGCCGCTGACGGTCACTGAATCCGCCGCAACGGTGGCGCCGCTCTCGATGAGGAGGATGGTGCGGTTGTTGTCGAGGCGGCTGTCGTTGAACTCGCCGGGTCGGGTGTCTGCTGGCGGGAGACCGACGTCGTCTCCGTTCTTGTCGCCGGAAAGCACCGTCCGCCCACCCGAGTGTGCGAACTCATCGTTCAGGTTGTTCCCGTCGTAGCCGCCCGCCAAAGTCACCGAGAGACCGCTCGGGATCGTCAACAAGGGCTCGGACACGTCGTGCCACGCTCGGCAGGTTCCCGCCTTCAGGTAGATGATGTCTCCGTCCTCTCGCCCCTCGATGGCGAGGGCTGGATGTTTGAGCGGCGTGGCCCAAGAGAAACCGTCGCCGTTTTCGATTGTCGTTTCGCAGTCGACGAACACGTCTCCGGAAACGGATGGGGAGCCGCCGGAGCCCCCCGTTCCTCCTGAAGCGCCCCCGCTCCCTGGATCGCCGCCGCTGCCTCCCGTGCCTCCCGTGCCGCCGGTCGCCCGCCCGCCGGTGCCTCCGGTGAGGGGAACGCCCCCGGTGGCCATCCCACCAGTGCCGATTGAAACGCCCCCCGCCCCGAAGGGCGCTCCGCCCGTCGCGAGCTGATCGCCGCCAGCGCCCGCCGCGAGCTGTCCTCCGGTCCCGTCCTCACCGTGGTCGAGCGTCTCGAGATAGTCGTGGAAGTCGGTACGCCCCCCGCACGCGGACGCGAGGAGCAGGAGCAACGACGCGAGTTGGCGGCGAAGGTGGGGCGCGGGAAACGAGCTCAAGATGCGCCAACTTAACAGCTTTGTGAGCCTTCCGGGAGCTCCCCGACTACGACCACTTAGGGGAGTTTTCGTGGAAGGGCACCCCGAAGTGTGACCGGGGCAAGTTCTGAGGATCCAAAGGAACGTGAGCTCGCGCGCCGCTCACTCCTGTTTATCCTCGGGTGCGCCGCCACGTCTTCCGCGGTGTCCTGTGTTGCGCGCATGTTTCTCATGCGGCGCGCTGCGTGTGCGTGAGCGGACAATCGACGAGTCGTTGATCTCTTCCCTCTTGCGAGCACCAACCGCCAGCCGTAGCCTCCTGCAATCGAAGCGAAGTATCCACCAGACTGAAGAAGGGTGATGATCGCATGCAATCACTTTGGGCGCGCGGAGTTTTGGCTGGGATGCCGCTGCTGCATCTCGCCTGTGGTGGCGATGAAGGTGGCAATGGCGACGGAGGCGCCCCGTCCGCGGAAGTGGGCCGCTTGCCCGAGTGCGAGTCCGTCGTTGCCATGAACTTCGAGGGACGCAACGGCTTCGTTACGGACAACGATTGCACCTACTCGCTCAGCTACGAGGGAGGAGAAACAATCGGAGGGACCTGCAATCTGGAAGCAAACGCGGTCAGCAGTGCAGACGAGGGCGTTTCCTATCTTCTCTTCCAGGGGGGCACCAGCCTTGCGGAAGTGCCATTCGAACACATCGACCTAACCTTCACCGGTCCTGGACAAGAGTTCGAGAGTTACGAGGGGTTCCACTACGAGCTCGGGGACACGCTTGCCATCGGCACGCACCTCGACGTGACCTACTCTCACGCGAGCCAGTACTGGGGCGGAGCAAACGTGACTGGCCTACTCAGCGACGAGGAAGCCATTGTGGTGAAGTGCAGTGTCACGCAGCACGAGGAGGAGCGGACCCTCATCGAGGGAGACGCGATCGAGTTTCGGATCGACGAAGTAACGCCCGTCTGCAGGGCGGCCGACGACAGTGATGCCGTCGTCTACGAAGTTCACGGCCGCTTCGTCGGAAACTGTCAGGGCCGCTTTGGGGTCAGCTCCGCCTCGACCGAAAGGTCCGTGCGCGTCGAAATTTCGTTCTGAAGAGCACCCTCCAGGATTCTGGCGCCATAGGAATTGTCCGTCAGGGCGCGGTGGAATTTCTCCCGTGTTCCCAAACGGAGCTCGGTCCTACCTTTGCGATCCGATGTCGAGCGCAAACAAGGCGAGAGCCCGATCCCCGATGCACCTTTTCCTCCTGGGGGCGTTGCCCCTCACGCTCCTCTGCGCTTGCTCTGGTGGTGAAACGGGAGAGTCGGGCGACGGGGCGAACGCCAATTCGGGCGGGGCTCGAGCCGAGGGCACGGGAGGCAGCCTCGGCGATCCCGGAGCGGGCGGCACCCTTCTGGATGCTGGCACGGGGGGCCTGACCACGGGCCCCGGCGCTGGCGGCGGCACGATGGGCGGTGGCTCAGGCGGCAGCCCTACCGCCGGCGGAACCGGCAACGCTGATGGGGGAACCGGAGGCGGCACGACGGAGACGGGTGCCGGCGGGAGCGAGACGGGCTCGAACGATCCCGAGGTCACGGTCTTTCTGGCGGGCGACGATGTGGACGCCAACGGTCCTCTGGAAACGACGGTCGAAGATCTCGACTTCAGCGGAGGCGGGCACATCCTCGTCCGCCCGACCGACATCACCACCGAACCGAACACCAAACACCCGGTCGCGATTTGGGGACCCGGGGGTGGAACGCCTCCCGGCGAGTATCTCTTGTTGTTGAGGCGCATGGCTTCACAGGGGTTCGTTCTCATCGGCATCCGAGAGTCGACGGGGGACGCAGCGCTCATGTCTGCGGCCATCGATTGGCTGGAGGAGCAAGACGAAAACCCCGCCAGCCCGATGTACGACAGACTGATTCTCGACCGAGTCGGTGTGTTCGGCCATTCGATGGGCGGACTCTCTTCGGAGGCGGCAGCTCTCGCGGACGACCGCGTGACGACCGCGCTGCTCAACAACAGCGGCGCCTTCAGTCACGACGCTCTCGTGAACGTCACCATCCCGACGGGGATCATCTACGGCGAGACAGGGCAAGAACGACCCAACGCCGAAGGGGACTACAACAACCCCGGTAACCAAGGCCCCTGCTGGCTAGGCATGATGGCCGGAGGCGGTCATGGCTCGGGCCCCTGGGACGGAGCGGGCGCCAACGTTGCGTGGATGCGCTGGCACATCGGAGGAGAAAACTTCCGCAAGGATGCCTTTCTCGGTGATGGCGGCGAGTACAACGACACCGGGATTTGGTCCACCGAATTCAAGAACTGGGATGACTGGGAGAACTGGAACGAGTAGTCGCGCTGGCTCGGCGCTGCGCTAGTCCATTTTCGGCCGAAGTTGTAGGCTCAGGGCGAGTACCCGATTGATGTTGCGCCATCGCCCGTTGACCTATCTGCTCCTCGCCCTCGTGGCCGGCTGCGGACGCGATCAGGGCCCCCGGGGAGATGCGGCGTCGCTTGCGCCGTCGAGCGGGGGCAAAGGTTCGGACCCAGAGTTTTCGACCGGTGGAGCCGAGTCATCTCCAGAGGCGTCGGGAGGAGCGCCTACCGTCACGACTGGAGCAGCCGGGGGCGCCGAGCCCGGGGGTGGCAGCGCCGGAGAGTCATCCGAACCGCACTCCGGCGGCGCGACGAGCGTGACAAACGGCGGAAGCGGTGGGTCGGGAGGATTGGAGGGCGCGGCAGGCGGAGAACCCGGAGACTCAGGGACCGTCACTGCGCTCGATCTCGTCGGGAACTACGAAGTCCATTTGCTCGACATTCCCGAAGAGGCACGTTGTATGGGTCTGGAGAGGCCGCCAACGCTGACCGTGACGGGAGACGAACGAGGGCTGACTACGCGCTACACTCCCTTCCTTTCTCGCTCGCGGACCTTGGAAACGGCGCTAGAGAACGACGAGAGTTTCGGAGGTGCGCTCGTCACGTTCACCGGGAGCCAATCGACCGCTCCGACGCAACTTTCGATCGAATGGACGAAGCAGGGCCCAACGAATCCGGGAATGGGGACTCTGCAGAGCTATTGTGACGGTCGCCGCACCGCGGTGCCGATAGAGTTTCAGCTTCTCCCGGACTCCACCCCTCCCGAGCTCCACTTGCACGGCTGGCTGGAGCCAGACATCGTGTTCAGCTTCAATGGGTTGTCCTTGTGGTTCTCCGAGCCCGTCGTCTGGGACGGGAACGATCGCCCCTGGACCTGCGTCGAATGGGAGCCCGCCGCCAGCGCTCTCGCGCGATTCACGGACGAGAGCGGGGACGAGGTGCCCTTCACCTACGATTCCATTTGGGGGTGTACCGGCATCTTCTTCGAGGAGGAGCTCGTCCGCGGCAAGACGTTGGATCTGCATTTGGGGGGAAATGCGCGTGATCTCGCTGGCTATCCGATCTCATGGGCCACCGAGCGGATCCACGTTCGCGATCCGGGGCTCCCGCGAGAGCGATTCGACTTCTCGGACGGCATCCCCCCGGGACTTCAAGCCATCGATCCGGACGCCACCGTCTACCACGTGCAGAGCGGCCCTCCGTGCGAGCAAGGGTCGTGTGTCGTCCTCGAGACCGTCGCTGAGCGCTGCACCGGGGGTCGGGTCAACGCTTCCGCGGTTCTCGGAGTCCGCGTCGACCATTCGACGCATCATGATCTTGCCCTTCGCTATCGCGTCGAGTCCGATTCCGACAGCTCCCCCTACTTGGGTTACCAGATGGAAATCCCCCAAACCACGCTCGGGGTTTTCGACGAACTTCTCCATCTCCAGCCTGATCCGACTTTGGAAGCGCCCTATACCCATTCGAGCACATGGACCGGCTTGGGACTGTCCCATAGTGATCCCGACATGGGGTATGTCATTGCCCTCGATTGCTGGACGAGCCCGGCTCCGCCACCTCGAGTTCGGGTCATCATCGACCGGATCGTTCCGGTGGACGAGCTCTAGGGGAACCTCGCTTTCCGCCTCGCTTCGCCGACTTCTTGACGTAAGGGAACGGTGGAAGCCGCTCGCCGTTCACTGGTTCGGATCGTCGCAGACGTTGGGTCCGTAAAGGCCAACTCGAAGAGGATCGCCCTCTACGGCCTCCGCCCACATGACCGCGAGTCCCTTCCCGTTGCCAGCGACCTTCACACCGTAGTTGCGAGCAACGGGGTCGACTTCGCCGTCGACCATGATCGCAAGATCTTGATCGGCGACGCCAATCGAGGGTGTGCAGTCAGCGTGAACTCTAGAGAAAACGAGCCGATCCAGTACATTGCCGACCTGGCGTGGCCTGACGATCGCCCATCCGTCGGCCACTCGGGCGATCCCGCCTTGCGTGTTCCCTTGCGTATACGGGGTTTCCACGTTGACGCATTCCACGGCCTGAGAGTTTACCGAGTTGAAGTACTCCAAACCGGCGTTGCTGTCCGGATACGAGACGGCAACCGAGCGACCGGGCGCACTGAACATGGTCGACAGGGCGCTCGTGGGGCCTAGGTTGCCGGTCGAGGCAGCGAGGGCCGAGCCCGGCTCAAAAGCAGACCAAATGAACGACCAACCTGCTGCCGTCTGGTAGCGCCAGGGAAGCAGCGCCAAATCGGTGCTTCCGCCTGCGCTCACGACGACCGGAAGGGAAACTTCGGACATTTGTGCGACAACCGCGCCTGAGGTGATGAGCGTCGCGTAGCGCGGTCGTGTGCCTGCGTTGGAGTCATACTGCGTGTAGCTGACCACCCAGTCGTCGGGTCCGGAGCGCACGAGGTCCAGATCTTGAGGTGATGAGAAGGTCGGGGTGATGTTGACCTGCGCGCCACGGGTAGCCGTTCCCGTCTGGACGATGCGACGGAACCGGAGAATTGGGCCGTCGGCTCCGGTGTCGAGCGCTGCGAGCCCGAACTCACCATCACCATACGCAAGGTCGATGTTGCTCGAGTTCATGAACGTGGTGCTTGTCCCGAGGATCACGGAGGTGAGCGTCTCTTGTAGCGTGCCGTCCAGGTGAAGCAGACCGAAATGCACGTCGAGCGTAGGTCCGCTCTGTTTGTTGACAACCGTGGCCCAAGCAATCCCGTAGGCGTTTGCTTCGGGCGACCAGGCCATCGCCGCTATGATGCCCGATTGTCCACCCGGAACGTTGACACGCCGTACGAAGGGCTCCTGCCCTTCGTCGAGATCGAAGAGTCCATCACAATCGTTGTCCAGCCCGTCGCACGCCTCTTCCGCACCGGGATGGACCGTATCGAGAGTGTCGTCGCAGTCATCGCCAGGAGCGACATCGCAGAGGGTGGAGCCGTAGCCATCGCTGTCTGCGTCGCTAGCGACGACTTCGCAGGTGCTGTCGATTTCAACGCAGTCGCAGTTCGTTGTGTCGTAGTCTCCGCAAACGGAAGATCCCGGCACGCAAGCGCCCCTCTCGCAGGTCGAGGCGGAGTCGCAAGCAGTCGCGGGAGCGCAGTCCTCATCCACCTGACATTCCGGCTCATTTCCCGTGCCGCCCGTGGACGTGTCGCCGTCGCCGTCTCCGGTAGCCGTTCCCCCCGTGTCGCCGTCGCCGTCGCCGTCGCCGTCGCCCCTCGGATTTCCCCCACTACCGCCGGTCTTGGCGTCGCCATCGCCATCGCCGGGGTTTCCTCCCGCGTCTCCGTCACCGTCGCCGGGGGTTCCGCCTGCGTCGCCGTCGCCATCGCCACCACCCAATCCTTCGCTCGATGTGTCGCAACCGATGCTGAGGCTCAGGCTGAGCGCTAAGGAAGACGCGAGGGAAACGATGTGCCTTGTACCGATTGCTTGCATTGGGTGAACCTAGATTCAGCCGCACATACCAAAGGACGAAGCGCGCCCACCAGAGCAGGGGGGAGAATTTCCGGAAAAGTATGTGCTCGGCCGTGAACCCTCTCCCAGGTTTCCTGCCCGGCTGCAAATTCCCCGTCCCCGAGGTTCCTCATCGTGCCCGAGTCGGCAGGCGAAGTAGACGGCGAGGCGCCTCCACTCGATCGGCTGTCTGCACGGCTCAGTCTCCTCGTTCCCGATGCACAGCGACTGACGGGTTGGGGTCCCTGTGAAGACCTATCCCCCGCGTCTCCCAGCGAGAAGGTTTCGCCGTCCCGCGACTTGCGTCTACTCTACCGAACATGACCTCCTCTCTTCGTCGTTCTCTTCTTGTTCTCATCGGCTGGAGCGCCTTCATCGCTTGTGGGAATTCGGGGAGTCCCCGGGGTGGAGACGGAGACGGGGACGTTTGTGATCCGGGGGAGACCCAAACGTGTGCCGGGACCGACGAGGGAGGCCTCTGCGAAGGTGTGCAGACGGCGGCTCGAATGCCTCCCCGCCCCACACAGTGTCCCTGCTCGAGGGGATCACCGCCCGAGCGAATCAAGCCGGCGTGAGCGTCGCGCAGAGCACCGACCCGGCAGACGCCGACGGCGCCGATCTCGTCATCATTCCGATCGCGATGGCCCACGAAGACGAAGGAGAGGCCTTGGGAGGGGGCGGGGACCGCGACGATTTGACGCTTTCCGGAGCGCACCCGGCCCATTGGGGGCCGAGTCCGGCGTCCTTCATCTCCGAGGTCGCGGCGGTCAATCCCAACGTGGTGGTTCTCTTGATGGTGGGTGGCGCGGTCCTCGTCGAAGACTTCCTGGGCGACACACGTGCCCTCGTCCAGACGTTCTACCCGGGGCAAGAAGCGGGAGATGCTGTCGCTTCACTGCTGTTCGGCGACATCAACTTCCAAGGGAAGCTTCCATTCACGGTAGGGAGAGCCGAATCCGACTACCCGATCTTCGGCAACGCGCTGGACGAAGTGAACGTGGACTATCTTCACGGCTATGAGGCGATGGAAACCCAAGGGGTGGCCCCGCGCTACTGGTTTGGACATGGTCTCAGCTACACGACGTTCGCTTACACGTCCCTCGACGTTCTCTGTAGAGAGGTGTCGGTCGAAGGTGCCTTGATGTTCCAAGTGACGGTGGAGAACACCGGGAACTTTGCCGGGACCGAGGTGGTTCAAGCGTACGTTGGCTACCCGAACACGGCGCAGCGTCGTCCCGTGAAGGAACTGGTCGGTTTCGAGGCAGTCTTCCTCGAGCCGGGCGAGTCCAGGACGCTCACCTTCACGATTTCGACGCGAGATTTCTCGTTCTTCGATGAAGCTTCAGGCTGGTCCGTCGAACGGGTCGCTCATGAACTGATCGTCGCTTCGAGTTCGGATCCGACGGCAGAAAACCGCTTGGCCGCGACCTTCTTCGTCGACTAGCCCGCGTTCGGCATGTTTCACGGAATGCGTTCCGCTCGTGCTCTTCGAGACGGCGACGACTGACTCGCTAGTCGGATGAACCATGAGGATAAACCTTGGGGTCCAGCGGCGGAGTCTATGGCACGCCCATAGAACATCCCATGTGGTGAGCGAGATTCTTCGGTTTGGACCGGATGTGATTGGTTTATCAGCTTGCGTGCCTCTTCGTCGCGAGCAAGACCTACGCCGTTACGTTCACTCGAGCGGAGGAGGAATTAGAATGACGAAGAAACACCACAAGAACATTTACAAGACAGCTCTCGCCTTGATTGGCTGCTCGGCGATCCTTGCTGCCTGTAGCGGTGACGACGACGACAACGATAACGACAATGGATCGTCGTGCAGCGTGACGAACACACAGGACGGTGGCGCTGTCATCGAATGTCCCGATGGAACCTCGGCAACGATTGACGCCCCAGGTGCGGGCGGAGGCGACGGGGACGGCGAAACGGACTGTGTCGTGACGAGCGACGACGACGGTGTCTCCATCGATTGCGATGGGGAGGTCACATCCATCGATGATTTGGAGTGTTCGTTCGCCGACAATGGGAACGGCAGCATCACCATCACCTGCGGTGACACTGAAACCATTCTGCCCACATGCGTCGTTGGTGCACGGACTTGCGATCCGGATGGAGTGCCTGCCGAGTGCACCGATACCGGTTGGGAGGTCGAGGAGGCCTGCGAACGCTTCCACATGTGTATGGATGGCGAGTGCCAGGTCCAAGAGGGGGCCCTGCGTCTGAGCGATGGAAGTAGCTCCATGGATGGACGCCTCGAAGCCTACGTTCGAGGGCGCTGGGGTAGCGTGTGCGACGATGAGTTCGACAACAATGACAACGGTGCCCGCGTGGCGTGTCGAGCCTTGGGGTACGAGGACGGGTTCGTCGATGGTAACAACGAGGGGCCGGCAACGATGCCCATCGTCCTCGACGACGTCGTCTGTTCCGGGGACGAAGAGAGTCTGCTCGATTGCGCGTATGAGTTGAGCAACGACTGCGACCACTCCGAAGACGTGGCGATCTCCTGCTCCGGCATGGGCGGCGCCGGCGGCGCTGGCGGCGAGTAAGCGTCCCAGTAGCCGAGAATGCGAAGGCCCCTCGAGAGAGTTCGAGGGGCCTTCATTCGTTCGATGCACTGGATCGCGGCTTGTCACGACTTCTTGCAAGCACTTGGCTAGCCCGTCCCGTCCTACTTGCCTGGATTTTTCGGCGCGGGACCGACCCCGGAGGACTCCTCGCGCCCTGTCGAGCCTGTTTGTTTGGCCGCGAGTCAGAGTTTGAGCCACTTTCGTCAGAGTGGCTCAAAGCTTGATTTCCTCCCTCGTCATTCTGAGTGCTCTCCTCTCCCTGTCGTGTGCCGGCAAGGCTATCGATGACCCTGGTGCAACAGGTGACGGCGACGGAGATGGCGAGACGCCGGTCCAGCCGATCGACCCGCTCTCGGACGCGGGGTTTCCCGACGCCTACGAAGAGCGTGTCCTCGAGTATTGCGAGAACCTCGAAAGCTGCGGCGAACTGCCCGACGGCCTTTCGTGTCGCGACCTCTTCCGCGAGGCCGAGTTCATCTACAATCTCGAAGCGCGACAGTGTCGTTCGCTCATGCTCGACACTCTCGATTGCATGAACGAATCCTGGCAAGAATGCGGGGTTGTGCCCGACGTCTGCGTCGACGTGACGTACCAACTCGAAAATGAGTGTCTCTACTAGAGCTCACCTCGTGGCGACGCATAGCTGTTCCCGGTCCATCAGTCGGAGCACTCCGCCGTCGAGCTTCCACCCTCCGTGACCACGTTACAGGAGCCGCTGCACGGGGGGCCGTGGACGAGCACTCCGTCGTCGCACCAGGCAAGAGCGTCGGCCACGCAGTGCGTTGGATGACGGACGGTGGAGTCACAGCTGGGCTTGCCTTCGACGAAGCAGAGTGCGGTCGAAGCGGTGGGGGTGTGGCAAAGGTCGGGCGCCGAGCAGGTGGCACGCGAGAGGACGTAGCCCCCCGAGCAGCGGAGCGCCTGCTCGCCGACACAAAGGCTGCCTTCGACATCGTCGGGGCAAGTTCCTTCCGAGCTGGCCTCGACGCAGGCGGGGTCGCCAGACGTTCCTAGAGCGACACAGATTTGGCCCGTGGAGCATGACTCTTGGGTCACGGTATAGCCAGACTCACACCCGACGATATCCGTTCCAGCGCAGAAGCTCTGGGCGGAGTCAGGGGACTCGCATTCGGGTGCGGGAGAGGGATCGCGGGCACAGAAAGCTGTGTCGTTGGTTTCGATGCAGGTCTCGCTTTCGCAGTCGCGACGGGTAGCGAGGGGTCTCGGGTTTTTCCCCCGTGACGTGCAAGCCACGACAACGTTTCCCTCACAGTGTGCCGGTCCCGGAACACACGACTTCTCACAGGCTGCGAGGTGGAGCAGAGTGCTCATGAAAAGGAGCCGTTCCGCCAGACGAAGCGGAACGCGGAGCGGCGGACAAGCAAGCATGCCGAAGGATAGAGACGAGCGGGCGTTGGTCAAAGGACACAGCAACGCCGACTAGGGGTCGCGGCCGCCGCTTGTCATGTGGGGAGGGTCTCCCCTTCTTGCCCATCCTGGAGGGCCGATCTCTACCACCCTGCTCGACTCGATTCGTCGGATCGAGTCGTCGGGGGTGCCTCTGACAACTTCAGCTCGCTCGGCGAACCCCTGCCAGAGGGTTCCGCACCCCCGATTCGGTCCGCCGGAAAAAGTGCTCGTTCTACGCAATCGTGAAGGAACGGGCGGTGCAGTTGAGTTCCCCGATGGTGGTGAGCTGAGCCGCGAACCGCTCCAACGGACTAGCTTCAGGCGTTCCTTTGGGACGTTGAGACGGCACAACGCATTTCGTTGCCGCCCGCGAACGGGCGGTTCCCGCGAGGTGCCCCCTCGCCTCGCTGCACTGACCGGCCGCGCGGCGGACATCTGTACGCAACAGAAAGCTCCCAGAATCAAGAGCGGAGGCGGCGGTCGTGCGGAAGCAAGCCGCCGGCCGTAAGCAGGGCGCAGCAAATGATAAAATTTGAATTCCCCCCGGTTGGGAGTAAAAACTGCGCCGTGCCTCTCGCGACGCCCATTTCAGGTGCCCGGACTGCACATGAGAAAGGTGTTCATGTCGCAGGCCTCCTGCATCTGTTGAAGATGGCCGAAGCCGCTCGAAAGGGTGCCGGTCGGGCGCTGCTTTTCCTCGTCGCGGGGCTGGTTTCGGCCGTCGCGATGTGGAGCTCCTCAGGGCCCCATCTCGAGCTGTCCCTGCTGGATACGGCTGTGAACGCGGTGCCGGGAGGCGAACTCTCCGAGCACCCCACCGCCTCCCGGCTCACACCGTCCGGCGAGGGCCGGATGGCCGTGCGACGCAGCGCTCCCGCCGAGTTCGACCTCGAGCTTCGGGCCGCCGAGTTCGAAAAGGAGGACGAGGAGGGCAAGTTCAAGTCCCTCGCCGCCCGGGGTCCTTATCATCAGATCCCGAGCTTCGAGGCGGCGTCGGCCCGGCGCCCGCGAGGCTCATCGGACGGCTTCGTCCATCCCGTTGGCGACTCGCGCGAGCTGCCGCGCGGCCCTCCGCGCCGCTCCTGAGGAACCGAGCGCAGGCTGGCGTTCGTCGTCCGTTCGCACGAGTGCGACGACGAGACGGCATAGGCACAGCTCCTCGAAGTAGCGTGGCCTGGCTGCCAGCCGAGAGTGGCGAGAAGTGCCACACGGCGGAGCCTCCAGCCCGCAGCTCTCAACGAGCGCCCCCGGACGCGAACCTGCATCCGAACGAGCGCACTCCCCCACGAGCGCCCCGGACGCGAACCCGCACCCGGACGAGCGCGCCCCATGTCCATCCCCACGAGCGGCGCCCCGTGTGCGCGCCCCCCCCTGAACGTCATGAAACTCCGTTCCCTCTCCTCTCCTCTTCTCATTTCCCTGTGCCTGTTCGTCTGGGGCTGCTCCACGGTCAAGGCCGAGGAGGGCCACGACGAAGCCCACGAGCACGAAGCCCGGCATCCGATCGTGGTGACGACCCCGGTTCGACGCGACCTCGACATCGCCGAGCATTTCGTTTGCCAAATTCACGCGAGCCGGCACATCGAACTGCGCGCTCTGGAGCGCGGCTACCTGCAAGAAGTGAAGGTTCAGGAAGGCCAAGCGGTGAAGAAGGGTGAGCTTCTCTTCAAGCTGCTCCCCGCGGTTTACAAGGCGCGACTCCACGCCGACGAAGCTGAGCTCGACCGTGCCGAGATCACTCTCCGGAACACCGAGCTCCTCTCGGAAAAGGACGTCGTCTCCGATCAAGAGCTCGCCCTCGCCAAAGCCGAGCGGGCACGCGCCAAGGCGCAGGTCGAACTTGCCTCCGCCGAGCTGACGTTCACCGAAATCCGCGCCCCCTTCGATGGTCTCGTCGACCGCCAATACGAGCAGCAGGGCAGCCTGCTCGAAGAGGGAGACATGCTGACCACGGTCTCGGACAACAGCCTCATGTGGGTCTACTTCAACGTGCCCGAGGCGGACTATCTCGACTTTCAGTCGCTGCCGGGTGCCATCGATCCGGACCATCCACAGACTCTGAAGCTCCCCGGAGTGCGCCTCCGACTGCAGCTCGCCAACGGGCAGTTCTTCGAGCAGACCGCACACGAGTCCCTCACCATCGAGTCGGACTTCGACAGCGAGACGGGCAACATCCCGTTCCGATCCGACTTTCCCAACCCCAAGGGGCTCCTGCGTCATGGGCAAACGGGAACCTTGTGGGTTCACCGACCCATCGAAGACGCGGTCGTCATTCCCCAGCGAGCCACATTCGAGGTGCTCGACAAGCGCTACGTTTTCGTCGTCGACGAAAAGGGCGTCGCTCATCAGCGAGTGATTCAGATCGAAAACGAGCTCGACGACATCTTCGTCGTGAAAGAAGGCCTCGAGCTGGACGAGAAAATCGTCGTGGAGGGAGTCCGACAGGTGAGGGACGGAGCTCACATCGAGGCTCGTTTCCAGAAGCCCGAAGAGATCCTGTCCCATTTGAAGCACCACGCCGAGTGAGACACTGAGATGTTTACGAAAGTCCTCCAGCGTCCCGCGCTGGCATTGGTCACGTCCATCATCATTCTATTCGGTGGATTTCTGGGCATTCGCAGTCTGCCCATCGCGCAGTTTCCCGATGTGGCGCCGCCCACGGTCTACGTCGGCATCGCTTACCCGGGTGCGAGTGCGAACGTTCTCATCGACTCGGTGATCGTGCCTCTCGAACAGTCGATCAACGGTGTCCAAGGCATGCGCTACATGGTCTCCGACGCGACGAGCGCCGGCGAGGCGACCATTCGGGTCTTCTTCGAGCCCGGTACCGATCCGAACACCAACGTGGTCAACGTGCAGAACCGCGTCAACATCATGCTCAGTCGGCTTCCCGAACTCGTCGTGCGCGAGGGAATTCTGGTCAGTCAGGTCGTACCGAGCATGCTCATGTACCTGAATCTGTACAGCGAGGACGACAAAACCGATCAAAAGGATCTCTTCAACTACGCGAACGTCTTCATCATGCCCGAGCTGAAACGCATCAAGGGCATGGGCATTCCCACCAACCTCGGCAACCGCACGTTCGCGATGCGCATTTGGCTCAACCCGGAGCGGATGCGTGCCTACGACGTGTCCGTTCAGGACGTCATGGAAGCTCTGGCGGAACAGAGCATCATCGGCTCGCCGGGACGACTCGGACAGGCGACGGGAATGACCTCCCAATCGAAGGAGTACGTCCTCACCTACGTCGGTCGTTACAACACCCCGGAGCAGTACGAAAACATCGTCATTCGCGCGAAGCCGGATGGAGAGATCCTACGCCTGAAGGATCTCTGCGTTCCCCCGACCGATCGGAGCTCGGAATGGCAAAAGAGCGGAGCCGACGGGAAGGTCAAGAGCGAAGATGAGCATGCAGGCATCGAACTCGGCTCGGAGTTCTTCGACATCTATTCCGACGTCGATGGCCGTCCCGCAGCGTCCATCGTTCTCAAGCAAGCGCCGGGCTCCAACGCGGCCGAGGTGATCGAGGAGGTCAAGACCACGCTCGCACGCATGGAAAAGTCGTTCCCTCCCGGGATGAAATACGAGATTGCGTACGACGTTTCCAAGTTCGTGGATGCGTCGATCGAAAAGGTGCTCCACACGCTCCTCGAGGCGTTCATTCTCGTCTCCCTCGTGGTGTATCTGTTCTTGGGTGATCTGCGCTCCACGCTGATCCCGACGCTGGCGGTGCCCGTTTCGCTCATCGGAACCTTCTTCGTGCTGAACGTGCTCGGGTTCTCGATCAACCTCATCACCCTCTTTGCGATGGTTCTCGCCATCGGTGTCGTGGTCGATGATGCCATCGTCGTGGTGGAGGCCGTGCACGCAAAGATGGCCGAAAAGCACCTTTCCCCCTACCGGGCGAGTCTCGAGGTGCTTAGTGAAATCAGCGGCGCCATCATTGCGATCACTCTCGTGATGACGGCCGTCTTCGTGCCTGTCACGTTCATTCCCGGTCCGGTCGGCGTGTTTTATCGCCAGTTCGGCGTGACCATGGCCTCCTCGATCATCCTTTCGGGCGTGGTGGCTTTGACTCTGACCCCGGTGCTGTGCGCGATGATCTTGAAGCCGCACGATCATCGGCCCGAAAGCGGCGCAAGCGTCGCCAAGGGGCTCGCGGTGCTGTGGCAGCTTCACTCGAGAACGCTGGCTGTCTACGCGCTGTTGGGGTTTCCCCTCTTTATCGGATTCATCTACCTCGCCTACACCCTGTGGGGGCCGATTGGCTTCTTGCTGCTTGGTGTGCCTTTCGCCCAGAAGGCGTTCTCCAAGGGAGTCGACAAACTGACGAATCTCTACGCGGGGTTCCTCCAGCCGATCGTGGCCCGGCGCCTCGTGACCTTCGGAGTGGTGGGCGCGTTCGCAGCAGGGCTCGTCGCCGTAAACTCCCAGATGGCCAGCGGGTTCATCCCGGGAGAAGACCAGGGGATCATCTACGCGGTCTTGCAGACTCCACCAGGCTCGACGCTCGAATACACCAACGCCAAGTCGCAGGAGTTCGAGCGAATCGCCAAGGAGATCGACGGCGTGAACTCGGTGACGTCGGTGGCCGGTTACGAAATCCTGACCGAAGGTCGGGGCTCCAACGCAGGGACGGCGATCGTCAATCTGCGCGATTGGAAGGAGCGCAAAGAAACCGCCGCAGAAATCATCGCAAAGCTCGAGAAAAAGACGGAGCAAATGACGGACGTCAAACTCGAGTTCTTCGAACCGCCCGCCATCCCGGGATTCGGTGCAGCGGGCGGTCTTTCGCTCCGCGTGCTCGACAAGACTCAGTCGAGCACAGCCGACTACGAAAAGCTCGGCGAAGTGACCGAGCGCTTCATGGAGGAGCTTCGAGAGCGACCCGAGGTCAAGAACTTGTTCACCTTCTATGCGTCCGACTACCCCCAGTACGAGCTCAGGATCAACAACGACATCGCGATGCAAAAAGGGGTTTCCATCGAGCGCGCCCTTGAAAACCTCAACATCCTCATCGGTAGCACCTACGAGCAAGGGTTCGTCTTGTTCAATCAGTTCTACAAGGTCTACGTCCAATCGTGGCCGCAGTTTCGGCGCATGCCGAAGGACCTCGACGAGCTGTTCGTGAAGAACGACGCTGGCAACATGGTGCCGTACTCGTCGTTCATGAAGCTCGAGAAGAAGCAGGGGCTCAACGAGATCACGCGCTACAATCTCTACCCGTCGGCCGCCATTCAAACGGTTCCGGCCCCCGGCTACTCGAGCGGTGAAGCTATCGCCGCCATACGCGAGGTGGCCGCACAAACCCTACCGCGCGGCTACGATCTGGGCTGGGAGGGTCTCGCCTGGGACGAAGCCAAGGCAGGCAACGAGGCGCTCTACATCTTTCTCGTGGTCGTCGCCTTCGTGTACCTCGTCCTCGTCGGTCAATACGAGAGCTTTCTCATTCCGCTCGCCGTCATCTTCTCCTTGCCGGTGGGACTTTTCGGATCGTTCTTCCTGCTCAAGGCCTTGGGTCTAGCGAACGACGTGTGGGCGCAGCTCGGTCTCATCATGCTGGTGGGCCTTCTGGGCAAAAATGCCATCTTGATCGTGGAGTTCGCCGTCCAGCGAAGGGGCGAGGGCCTGTCACTGAAGGAAGCTGCGATCGAAGGAGGCAAGCTGCGCTTCCGCCCGATCCAGATGACGTCCTTCGCATTCATCGCAGGGCTCATCCCCCTCGTCGTGGCAACGGGCGCGGGTGCTATCGGGAACCGGACCATCGGCACGACGGGCGTCGGCGGCATGCTCCTCGGAACGGTGATCGGGGTACTAGTGATTCCTGGCCTCTACTATGTGTTCGCTCATCTCTCCGACGGAAAGAAGCTGCTGAAAAGCGAAACGACCGTTCCCTACAGCGAACAATGGCGGGGCGCTGAGTTGCCTCCCGACGACGAAGAATCGGATGGCCACACGAGCGGAGATTCGCATCGCGAGAAGGCCCCTTCGGATCCGAGCGAGACGAGTCCGAGCAAGGAGTCCGAATCATGAAGGCGCGTGCACTCTGGCCTGCTCGCCACACCGCTCGCTGGCTGGTGCTCAGCTGTGGACTTTCCCTCGGCTGCGCTCCTTCGCTCAATGACAACCCGCCGCGAGAAGCCAACGTGAAGGCTCCCGACGCCTTCGGGAACCAAACCGGAAGCACCCCGAGCAAGGTGCGCTCCACGAGCAAACGCGACTGGTCGTCGTACTTTTCCGACGAGAACCTGCGCGCCCTCATCAGCCTCTCCATCAAGAACAATCAGGAGCTCAATATCCAGCTCCAGGAGATCCTGATCGCGGCGAGCGAGGTGAAGGCCCGCAAAGGAGAGGTGATGCCGAACCTCGACGCTCAGGCCGGAGCCGGCGTGGAAAAGGTCGGCCGAGAGACCAGTCAGGGCGCGAGTGACGAAGCTCACGGCCTCCCGGAACCCTTGGGCAACTTCGGATTCGGTCTGCGCGCCTCCTGGGAGGTGGACATCTGGAAGAAGCTCCGAAACGCCTCGAAGGCGGCTGCTCTGCGCTACCTGTCCTCCATCGAGGGGCGGAAGTTCATGGTCACCGAAATCGTCGCCGAAATCGCTCGGAGCTATTACGAACTCGTCGCCCTCGACAGCCAGCTCGAGATTTTGGACCAAAACATCAAAATCCAAAAGGACGCCCTCGAGATCATGCGCCTGCAAAAGCAGGCAGGGCAGGTGACCCAGCTGGCCGTGCAGCGCTTCGAGGCTGAAGTTCTGAAGAACTCGTCGCGCAGATTCGTCCTGGAACAAGATCGCGTTCGAGCCGAAAACCGCATCAACTTCTTGGTGGGGAGGTATCCGCAAGCCGTTCGGCGGACGAAGGAAAGACTCCTCGAGCTCGAGCCCCAGGTCCTCGCCCAGGGCGTCCCTGCCGATCTTCTCGAAAACCGACCGGACGTGCGCCAGGCAGAGCTCGAGCTCGAGGCGGCGAAGCTCGACGTCAAAGTCGCACGGGCGCGCTTCTATCCCTCCCTCAGCATCGAAGCCGGCGTCGGGTACGAGGCGTTCAACGCCAAACACCTCTTCTTCACGCCGGAGTCCCTGGCTTACGGCGCTGCCGCGGGCGTCACGGCGCCCTTGCTCAACCGAGCGGCGATCAAAGCCGAGTACCGCTCCGCGAACGCACGGCAACTCAAGGCCGTCTTCCGCTACGAACAAGCTCTCTTGCAGGCAGTCACCGACGTCTCCAGTGGACTCTCCGCCGTGGACAACTACGGAAAGAGCCTCGAGCTCGAAACGGAGCAGGTCGCCACATTGGAGCGAGCCATCGAAGTCTCGAACGTCCTCTTTCGGACGGCACGCGCCGACTACATGGAGGTCCTCTTGACGCGTCGCGACTCCCTCGAAGCCGAGATGGATCTCGTCGAAACGAAGCTCCGCCAGCTCAACGCCACCGTCGATCTCTATCAGGCCCTGGGCGGGGGTTGGAAGTGAAGGCCGCGCCTCTTCGATCGGGGGCACCCCAGCTCGGCAGCGACATCTGGCCGTAGCAGGGCGGGGCAAGTTCACCGTCTCGCAGCCCTCATCGAAGGCGAGCGGCGAGACCGTCGACCGGCCCGTCGATTCTTCCAACGTTACTTGTCACACGCTTCGGCCCGATCCCGCACCCGATGAGCACGTCGATTGGAGGCCTGGTTTCCGCAGGTACACCCACGATTTTCTCGATGCTCATGAGACGCGTTACTTCAAAACACCGTTTCTAGCGTCTCACTCAGCTCCCGATTTGCCTCACGCGATCCTGTGAGCGATTGCGGAGAAGCTTTGTCCTGGGTGATGCACCGATCGCGCTGCGAAGTCTGAAATGACTTGTCATTGAAGGGGCGTACTCGACGTGATAGCGCGCACGTGTTCGCTCTTGACTCGAAGTGCTTCGATCAATGCTGAGGGTCGGCATTCGTCGGTGTCGACTGCTTTTTGCATGCAGTCAGTGCGCTCGTTCGAAGGGGGCTCTCAGGAAGAACCGGCCATCGTCTCTCATGCCATTGAATTCTCAGGAGTGCCTCCCCATCTCCGTCATGGGTCCGTCACCGTGTTTGAGCTTCGTCGTCAAATGGCTCGGCGCTAGTGGTCTGCCGGTGACTGCTTGTCGGACGAATCAGGAACTGTTCCTCGAGCAAACCTCGATCGTCATCGTCGAGAGTCAACTTCTTTCCCCAACGACGAGCCTGCCCACATTTCGCGAACTAGCCGGCAGCCACGATGTCGAGGTCATCTCCATTTCCTGCAGCCCGTTCCCGCATAGTTCCGAGGCTTCTCGGCCGAGCCACAGGCCGGGCGAGACACACTTCCATCTTCCGCGCCAACTGGGGCGCTTGATCCATCATCTCCGCGCCAGGAGTGATCTGCTCGCGCTCACGGACACGGACCTTCTTTCGCTCGGCTCTTTGGTCGTCAATCCCGCTACTCGTGAGGTCTGTACAGCTGATGGCGAAGCGACTCTGACTGCTTTGCAGTTCGACCTCTTGGTCATCCTGATGAGGGAACCTGGAGTCGTGTTTTCCTTGAGAGACTTGATGCGGCGGCTCCCAAGACTGCAGACCGGTCGCCAAGATCCGAGCGTGGTGCGCTATCATGTCGCGCGATTGCGAGCGCGCCTCGGTGTTGCCGCGAACTATATCGAAAACGTTCGCGGCTGCGGGTACCGCGTCCAGGATGCGCTTCTGGATTGAGCAGCTCCGCCCAGCGCGTCGGTACTGACTAGCCGACCCAAACGTTCTTCACACGCAACTCAAACCCCGTTCGCACACTCCTTCGCATAGCTTTGCCCCGAGTTCGCTCCGAGGCGAGGGAGACCGCGGCGTGAGTCCCGGGGCTCCTTTCTCGTTCGGGCGGCGGATGCGTCATGGGTCACGGATGAAGGAGAAGACAGCATGAATCAGTTCGAAGGCATAGAGGGGCGAAGGCGGAGAGGGAGCATTGTGCTGAGAATCAGCACGACAACTGCCGCGATATTGGCGTTGACCGCATGCAGTAGCCCCGTCGAACGAAGTGCTCTTGAGGGCGAGGGGGACAGTGAGGTTCGCAGCATCGAGCAATCCAGTGGATTGCCGCATTTGGGAGTGATTGATGACGATCCTGCGCTTCTGTCGGCCAAGCAGCTGGTGAATGCACCTCCGCCCACGGGACTCCCGTCGTTCGTCGACCACAGCGCATCATTGCCCCCACCTGGAAACCAGATGAGCATGGGCTCGTGTGTGGGCTGGGCAGTCGGCTACGCGGTCAAGAGCTTCCATGAAACCGTGGAGGAAGGCTGGTCTCCGTCCACGACCAATCGGCAATTTTCGGCATCCTGGATCTACAACCAGATCAATTTTGGCGTCGATGGCGGCTCCTACATCTCCGATGCACTCGATCTCGTCGTCGACAGCGGCTGTGACACTCTTTCGGCCTTTCCTTACGTCAACGGGGATTTTACGACGCAACCGGACACGGACTCTTTCCAGCGCGCGGAGCGCTTTCCTGGGCTGACGTGGAATACTTTGGCCGTCTCCGAGACATCGTTCAAGAACGAGTTGGCGGGCGGGAACGCCATCATCGTCGCCATCTCGGTCTTGCCTGATTTCGATAGTCTGAACGGCTCGACCAACCTCGTCTACGACAGCGACTCCGGTTCGAGTCGTGGGCGTCACGCCGTTGCCATCATTGGCTACAACGATGTGGACGATACCTTCAAGTTCATCAACTCGTGGGGCACCTCGTGGGGCAATGGGGGATACGGTCAAATGGCCTATTCCTTCATCAACAACGCCAAGCTCAACATGTACGCGTACGTCCTGCACGACGATGAGAACTTGCCTCTCATCGGTGACGTGGATGGCAATCACTGTGTCGACCAGAACGACTACGACCTGCTTGCCAGCAGCTACAATCAATCGGTCGCAAGTGGTGCGAATCCCGACGCCGACTTCAACGATGACGGCTGGGTAGACGCTACAGACTACATCCTTCTCGTCCAACATTGGCAGGAAGGCTGCTGAAGGCACATCTATCTCGGCCGTTCTGTCCGACGTTTCCGTTTCTACCGCTACAACAAAAGAAGGAGAAAGAAAGCATGAAACATCTCATTTCACTCATGGCGGGAGTCTGTGCGCTAGCGCCCGCAGGGCCTGCATTTGCTCAGGCTCCACCCCCACCCGACCCGCCGCCCATCAACGATGCTATCGACGAGGTCAACGTCATGCTCCTGATCGACGTGAGCGGTTCGATGGCCGAAGACCATACGACCGGTCAAACCAAGCTGGAGACCGCGATCATTCTCGCCAAAGAGTTCGTCGAGGAGATTGAATCCGACTCTGAGTACACCGGCTTGTCCAAAGAGTACGCTCTGTGGGCCTTCGACGGTAGCTTTGGAGCCGGCAACGGCTACGTGGAACGCATCCTAGACTTTCCAGCCACGGCGACGCAGGTGTACCAGGCTCTGGGTTACAACGGTGGAACGCTCGATGCTGCCCTCACGCCCTCGACCACTACTCCTCTGGCGGGAGCGGGTTGCTACGCTGCTGGTGAGCTGGTGGCCTCGCTGGATGAAAACGGCGCCCTCGTCGAGGCGGGGTACGAATGGCAGAAGAACGAGGCGCCATCAAACCCTGCCGAAATCGCGCGCCGCCTGTACATTGGCACCGATGGACTCGAAAACGCCACCCCGTCAGGTCCGTCGGGCAACGAATGCGGGGGAATCACCAGCGACGAAGACTACGCGAACTACGAAGAAGAAAGCTGGCAGTACAAACTCCGAAACAAGTATCTTACCGGAAGCCCTGAGCTTGCCACGACACTCAATAGCCTTCAGACTCTCGACGTACACCTCATCTTCGAAAACTACATCAGCGGGCTTTCCGGTGGCAGCAGTGAGCAAGGCTATTCTGGCGGGACTCCCTACACCACCGAGCCGACGCTGAATCAAGCTCTGGAGTTCTACGGGGGCCTTGCCGACAACACACTCAACGGCAGCTTTCAAACCGTGACCGTCGACGCGAGCGGAGCCATCATTTCGCGGCGTCCAGGTGACATAGACTTCAGCGGCTGTGTCGGGAACGCGGACTACGCGGAGCTTTCGCAGTGGTACGGCCAGGCGGTCGATCCCCAGCATCCGCACAGCTACTGGGCTGATTTGAACGGCGATGGATGGGTGGACTACCTCGACTACCTCATCCTCTACAACCACTGGGGAGACGGCGGGGTCTGCTGACTGCAACCGCAGTCCACACGAGACCCAGACAGCGGAGCACCCCGAACGTTGGGGCGCTCCGCGCGGCTTTCTCGATATCTGAGAACTTAGAAGCTCGACATCATGCCGACATTCTTGAACCGTACGCGGCCGCGCGGCCACTCCACTGGAGCATGGTTGTTCCTCTCCCTCGTTTGCGGGTGTTCTGCAGAGAATGCCGACTCGAACATCTCCCGCAAGGAGGGTCGTATCATATATGGGAGTGACGACCGGACGGCATCGCTCGATGCGAACATCCCAGGCGCCCAGGCGCTGACACTTGCCTCCGTCGCGTTCGTTCCCTCAGGCTCCGTGGAGACCATCGATGCCGAGCATGTTCGCCTAAATGGACCCACCTTGGAGGAAGCTCTCGACGTCTGTCCGGATGAGCCTTTCGCTCAGGAGCCCGTCGTCTCGACGTGCAGCGGAACGTTGGTCGCGAGCGATCTGATTTTGACGGCGGGTCACTGCGTTTCCCCCACCGGCTGCGGCGATGCTCGCATTGTTTTTGGCTACGCCCAGTATGACGAGGGTCAAGTGCCGATCCTGCCTCGGGCGAACGTGGCGGAGTGTGTGGAGGTCGTCGCGCGCGCCAACCAAGGCGGTGTCGATTTCGCCCTCGTGCGCATCGACGCAGCTCCGTCTGAGGCCGTGCCCGTTCAGGTCCGCGTGGGCGACCGCTCATTGGCGTTAGGGCAACGGCTGTTCGTCATCGGTCATCCCACCGGTCTTCCTCAAAAGGTTGCCGATAACGCTTGGATTTCGGCGAATCGCGCGGACACACTCGATTTCTTCGAAGCCAATTTGGACGCCTTTCCGGGCAATTCCGGCGGAGGTGTCTTCGACGAGACCACGGGGGAGCTGGTGGGGATCCTGGCGCGAGGTCCGGGAGGGGGATATGTCAGAAATCCGGGCGAGACATGCTTTCGTGCGCAGCGCGTCGCAGATGGTCATGCCATGGCCATTGAGTCCACCTACGTGGCGCGCGCGACGGAGGTCCTTTGCGAAACTGTGTCGGACCCGATGTTGTGCGCGTGCGGCAACGGCACCTGCGAGGGGGAACTGCGGGAAGACACCGCGAGCTGCCCGGACGATTGCGGTGCGAGCTGCGGGGACGGAGCCTGCAACGGCGGGGAGTCTGCCTCGAACTGCTATGAAGATTGCGGTTCGTGCGGAAACGCGGTGTGCGAACCCTTTGAAGTCGGACGCCTGAGCTGCTGCGAGGATTGTGGTTGCCCGGGAGGCTACGAGTGCGCCGCGTCAGCCTGCACGGCCCGGCTGGGCAACGTGAATCAGGACGACCGCCTGGACGAACGAGACGTAGCCCTGCTTTCGGACGCATGGCGGCGAGCGCGCCTTCCTTCACAAGCCGACGTGGATTGCAGCGGTTCGATCGACGAACTCGACCGGGCTGCGCTTCAGGCGCGTGTGGCTGGAGAAAGCACCTTGCTGCCATGTGAAGCGCCGACGGACGTGGCCATTGGTCTGCGGCACGTGTGCGTGCTCGCGCGCGGTAGAGTCCGTTGCTTCGGCGACAACTCCATGGGACAGCTTGGGAGCGGCGATCGCCCTTCCGGAGCGAGCGCCGCTCACTCAGTCGATGTGATATTGCCGGGAGTTGCCGTCGCGCTTTCGTCCGGTTCGCTGCACACTTGTGCTCTCCTTGAGCAAGGGAGCATCGCTTGTTGGGGCGACAACCAGTTGGGACAGCTTGGAGGCAACCCCAGCAAGCGAGGAGCACCGGTGCCCGTGCCCCTGGATGGCGTAGCGACCGCTGTCGAGGCGGGCGCTGGGCACACCTGTGCTTTGATGGACGACGGCTCCGTGCGCTGCTTTGGCGACGATCAGTTTGGCCAGCTCGGGCGCGGTGCCGAGCGCACAGGAGCTGAGGTTTTTGCCTCGCCCGCTGTCCTCCCTGGCGCCGCGTCAGCCATCGCCGTGGGGGCAAGTCACAGCTGTGCGCTGATGGAAGATGATTCCGTTCGCTGCTGGGGACTCAACCAGTTCGGTCAGCTCGGACTAGGGAACAGCGAGAATTTGGGCGACGATGAACTCCTGGACACGGCTCCCGCCGTGGACGTTGGGGGGGGCGTCGATCGCATCGTAGCGCATTGGATGCAAACCTGTGCGCTGCGCCACGATGGAGCCGTCGTGTGCTGGGGAGACAACACGTTCTCTCAACTGGGCATCGCAAGCCCCGCGCGGATCGGCGACGACGAGGTGCCCAGCGTTGCAGGGGTCGTGAACCTCGGCGCAGCGGTGAGCGAGGTCGCACTTGGGCAATTGCACAGCTGCGCCCGCTTTGAAGACGGCACGGTGCGCTGTTGGGGCTTCGGTCCGAGTGGTGCCTTGGGCTACGGCGAAACGGCGGCCCCGCCCTTTCCGAGTGGGCCTCCACTTCCTGGGGGGCCGCCTTCCTCACCAACGTTTGTCCCTCCGGGTGACCTGCCGCCCATAGGATTGGGCGCGAGCGCGCTTAGGATTTTCGCAGGCGCGCAAAACACCTGTGTGCAATCGACGACTGAGGAACTCTCCTGCTTTGGTGCCAACTTTGCGGGACAGCTGGGCTATGCGTTTCGCGACAACGTCGGCGATGACGAAACACCGGAGAGCGTCGGCCCCGTACCACTCGGCGCGGAGCCGGACCTTGGTTGGACATTCGTTCAAGAGCCCACACTCGATACCCGCCTGCGAGTGCGTTCGACTCGTCGGGGCAGCCGAGTGACTCTGACCTTACGAGACTCCGCGTTGGGTGAGCAGGATCTCTTGGCAGTGTATCCCTTCAGTACGGTGGAAATGCGCGATGGAGAGATCCGCTTCGTCGACCGTTCTCGGCATCCGGGCGGAGTTCGTCTCGCCTTTCAAGGGCATCCTAATCGCTATGCACTCGAGTTCTCCTACGGAGCGGCCGGCACGTCCTGCGGGGGAAAGCGCGCGATACCGCTGCGAGCCGACGTTGGCTTTGCCCGTGGATCCTCTGGTTGGGACACTGACAACGACTACGGCGCGTCCGGTCTAGTGGTCGGTCGGCGTACGAGCACCCCCCGTGTTCAAGTCCTTGGTGCAGACGGGACGCTCTATCAAGGCTGGTGGCGTCCGAGTGATCCCGAGAATTAGAAATGCAGCATTGGTTCGGACCATCGCTGACGGGCTCGGTCCGCGGCTACCAGGGCTCGTCAAGTCGACGCCCGAAATCCCCCGTGTTAGTCTTCCATTTGGAGGTTGAGCTTTCTTGAAGGGGCGGCGCGTTCTGCGCACCATGCTCGGTACTTGTGGATGAGTGAATGACGACACGGCGAATAGCGAAGGCGACAGCGTTCTCCTTTCTCCTCTCTGCTTGGGCCGGATGTGGTCACGATCAGGGGCGAACCGATGGTGAATCGGCCCCCGCTGACGGGGGCGAAGCCTCGGGCGGAGGCGGCGGATTTGGGGGAGAAGATACCCAGTCCGGCGGCGGGTCTCATCCGGATGATGCAACAGGCGGTTCAGGAGAGTCTGGCGGACAGCCGGCAACCGGCGGCTTAGGCAACTCGGGCGGCAGAGGCGGCTCGGGAGGCAGCGAGAGCACCGGGGGTGGAGGCGGCACGGGTGGTTGGAGCGGATGCAGCGCTCTCGAAGGTGCTCTCTGCGACGACGGCAATGACTGCACGCTCGACGAATGCTCTGAGGTGGGCTGTCGTCACGAAGCCGTGGCGGACGACACGCCCTGCGACGATCGCAACGCATGCACCGCCAGCGATAGCTGCTCCGCCGGGATCTGCACGGGCGAGGCGATCGCTAGCGAAGCAGCGGTTCAGGGAGAGCGGCGCACCTTCGCTAGCTACATTCCCTACGAACGGGCGGGTCGTTCCGGCTTCCTGGACGCAGGGCTTTCTCTGGCCTTGAGCGACGAGCTTTTCGTTTTTACGGAGCCGCGGCGCAGCACGAGCGGACGGCTCGATTTGGACTTGGTGCGCCATGTCGAGGGAGAGCTCCGGCCCGTCGACCATGTTGCGACGACTCAAGATATCGACAGTGCACTTGCGGGGTTTTGGCCGAGGATGATCGGTTCCCATCTGGTGCGCTTGAACGATCAGCGGTTCGCGCTCGTCCGCGCCAACGAACTCGAGATCTACGATGCCGATCTATCGGGACTCGCGCTTGCCGCTCGACGTGACTTGTATGCGGAGGACGGCATCAATTCCTCGCTCTTTTGGGACGCGAAGGCGCATGACGATCGGCTCTGGATACTGGACTCTTTACATGACTGCATCTACGTCTACCAGATCGCTGTCGATGGGACGCCAACGCTTCTGGCAACCGTCGACTTGCCGAGGAGTTCATCGGCTTTCGCGGTGAAGGACGATCAACACGTGGTTTATGCTGGGGGACTACACGGAGTTTACCGTGTGGATGTGTCCGATCTGCAGAACCCGGTTGCATCTGCTGCGCCCGTTATCCCCGCAGAAAGCGAAACCCGTCCTCGGCAAATTGAGATCCGGGGCGACTATCTCTTCATTCAAGCGGAAGAGATGTGGAATCACTTGGGCAATGCTCGTCTGTATCACCTACCGGACATGGCACTGATTCGGGAGTTTCCCTCCACCTTGGTAGTCGACTCTCCAATGGGCGGGGCCTTCACGGACGACGGATTTTTGTTGCAGCGCGCCCTCTATGACAACAACGAGCCGAGCGAGCTACGCGCCGAGCTCTATTCTCTCGATGGAGCAGAGCTCAGCTTGGTCGACTCCTTCCTGTATGCCGACCTCTCTGCATTGGAAGATCACCGACTCTATCGGGTGTTTCCGCCCACTGCCAGCGGGAACGCAGCCATTCTCCGGCCGTTCCGTCGCGTGGTGACGAGCGCGGGTAGAAGCTTGAGTGAACTCACTGGTCCATTGCAGGGTACATTCGACGCGCTCCAAGCAGAGGACGATGGATCGATCGTCGCCTTCGGCGCGGAGAGTTCTCACCGGGTGGCCCTGAGCGATGCAGGACTGTCACTCATCGAGGGTGGAATGTATCCGCCCGGTGCTGGCGCACTGTTTCGTTTGGCCTTCCCCGACGTGGCGCGTCCCTCCGGGATCCAGACGTTCCCGCGACTGCTCGGCCCCACTCATCTCGTCGAATCGAGTGGATACCTGGGATGGTTGAGTGTGCCATCCAATGAACACGCCGAGCCGGAGGGAGTCTTTCCTTTGCCCGGAGCCCCCTTCGACTCCGCCGCCTATCAGCTCGCTTCCAGCAGTCTGTTCTTCCGTCTGGAGTATTTTTCCGACACGCGAACCAACGCTCTTTCCGTTTTCCCTCTTCCGACGTCCACGCAAGATTGGACATCTCTGGAAACCGTCACGTCCACCGTTCTTCCCGACTTCGAATATCCGAGCACGTTCGCTGTCGACTTCAGCGGAGAGTCGTTCGTGGTCTCTTCGGAGGGCCACGACGCAGACCAAGACGTGGTCCTTTGGTACGAGCGGGCTGGCTCTGGGTACGAGCTGGCTTCGACCTTGACGCTCGGTCCCCCGCGCATCTACTTCGGTGAAGCCGTACTGCGTGGAGGCACCTGGATCGTCTTGAGCGCAGACGGGCGCCAGCTGCTGCACTTTTCGCGTGATGCATCAGGGATCAATCAAGTCGCCCTGCGTGAGCTACCTGGCGCAGATAGCGCGGCGGTCGAGTACCATAAGCTCCTTGGAATAGAAGGGGACCGTCTTTACGTCACCGGGTTGTTCGTAGAAGATGGCCCCCCTCGGATTGTCCTGCGAGGCATCGATGTTCTTCGCCTCAGCGATCTCTCGGTTGTTGCTCACTATCCCATGAGCCAAGAGATGACGACCTTCACAACGGCGGGAGAGGATCTCGTTTTCGCGGGGCCGAGTTCCCTCGTGGCCGCGACACCGGAGTGCGGGGGAGGCACTCTGGTTGAATGAAGATAGGGATGAAGAAGGAGTGAAAAGAAAGAGACGCGCAACGTGGTGGGCGGCCGCGGGCCTCGTCTTTTGGTGCTCGGGTTGTGGCAAGGACAAAGGACCTCGGGAGGGAGACAACACCTACGAAGCTTGGGGCGGGGTGGGCGAAGGCAACGACGCAAGCGGTGGACGATCGAGCGGGGGCAGCCACCATTTTGACGGTGGATCTGGGGGAGTCGAGGCGACAGGGGGCGCAGAAGGGGGCTCCGGTGGTGGTCACGATGGTGGCGGGAGCGTCGCCAGTGGCGGGACCGTCGCCAGCGGAGGCCACGCCGCAACGGGCGGCGACTGCGGAGCGCTCCTGCAGGCCTTGTGCGATGATGCCAACGATTGCACGTTGGACACTTGTACCCTGGAGGGATGCCACCACGAGCCTGTTTCTGATGGCACCAGTTGTGACGACAACGACGCTTGTACCTTGGGCGACTTGTGCGCGGCGGGAGTTTGCTCCGGCGAGCCCATCGCGAGCTCAGCGCTGCTCCTCGAAAGTCTCCGCTCGTTTGGTAGCTACACTCCCTATACGGCCACCGGAAATGTCGATTTCTCGGAGGTGGGTCTTTCCCTGGCACTGGATGAAGACATGCTCGTCTTCAGCGAGCCAGGTGGAACTGGGAAGATCGATCTGGTGCTCGTGGAAGTGGACGACAGTGGGCTACGTCGCTTGGATACCGTGCCCACCGAGTTTGGGGTGACTCAAAGCGCCGTTGGGATTTGGCCGGCCGTGCTCGGCAGTCACCTCGTCCGCTTGAGTGCAAGCCGATTTGCCTTGGTCAGCGCCCCCTCCGGGATCGCGATCTACGACGTGGTCGATGGGGATCTGACCCTCGCTGCTCAGCATGATGTGAGGGTTGAAGACGGTCTGAATGCAGGCTTGTTTTGGGATGCAAAAGGTCGAGGAACCCGCTTGTGGATCCTGGCCACTCCTTTTGGTCTGCACGCCTACGATATCGCACCGGACGGCTCCCCAAGCTGGTTGGCCGATGTGGAGGTACCCGCCAAGACCTCGGCCTTTGCACTTTCTACGGATGGCCAAACCGTCTATGCGGGGGGCCAGCTCGGTACCTTTCGCATCGACGTTTCCGACCTCGCTCAACCGGTAGTCGAGGACCAGCCCGTCCTCGCGCCACAGACCGAGAGTCGTCCGCGCCAAATGACCCTCCACGAGGACCATCTCTTCATTCAGACCGACAAGGTCTGGGACACGATCGGTGATGCTCGGCTTTACCGCGTTCCGAGTCTGGAACTGGTGATGGAGTTTCCGTCGACTTTGGAGGAAGACTCGCCTCTTGGAGCCGATTTTACTGAGAATGGACTGTTGTTGCAGCGTCTGCTGTACGAGAGCTACGAGCCCAGCACGCTCCAGGCAGAGCTTTATGACCTCAGTGCGGGGACGCCGCACCTTGTGGACTCCATGCTCTATGCCGATCTCGCCGCCTTGGAGGATCATCGGCAATACCGAGGGTTTCCCCCGACCGCGTACGGCTCCCTTGCGGTTCTCAATCCTTTGCGGCGGGTCGTCTCGCTCCACGACGAGACTCTCACGGAGGTCAACGGTGCTCTCCAGGGGACTTTCAATGAGCTTCGCACTCTGGAAGACGGGTCCATCCTCGCCTCCAGCCCGCTGAGTTCTCATCGGCTGGCTCTGCACGATGGGGAACCGCAGCTCGTCGCCGGGGGGATGTTGCAACCGGGAACGAGCTCTCTCTATCGGCTCACCTTTTCCGAATCAGGTGGTGCGTCTCCTCGGGCTCCCTTCTTGCTTGGTCCTACGGGACTCCGGGAGTCCTCCGGCGGGCTTTCCTGGCTCGAGACGGCTCCTGACCAACCTGCTCGGCCCGGGGGCTCGTTCGAACTCCCGGGCCCGCCTTCTGCGGGGCATGCGTACCAGCTCGCCTCGGATGGAATGCTCTTTCGGATGGCGCAGCTGAACGATGCCGCGCCCACCGTGCGAGTCTTTTCGCTGCCTCGCACGGCAGAAGACCTGACCACGATGGAGAGCTTGCCGCCCATTGAAATCTCCACCACTCCGTACTCGGGTATCTTTGCCGTGGCGAAGAATGGACGTGCGTTCGTGCTGGAGGGTGAGGCAGCGGAGGAGGATCACAGGGCGATCCATTGGTACGAGTGGACGGGAGAGCGGTTCGAGCTTGCTGTCAGCGAGGTCCAATCGTTTCCAGGCGCAAACGCTCCAGCTCACGCGATCCTGCACGGCGACAGTCTGGTCACGTTGTCCACGGATGACGTGAGTTTACACCTTTTCGAGCGCGACGGCCCGATGCTGAACCTCACTGCCACCCGCAATCTCGAAAGCGAACGAGACCCCACCGTGCAATACTATGGATTTCTGGGCATCGAAGGGGAGCGGCTTTACGTAGCAGCAAGCATCGGGCGAGGAACGACGGCGCCTCAAGATGGGGTCGATGTGCTGAGCATGGAAGACCTTTCCTTCATTGCGAGATATCCCACCCGGCAGCGCGTGACGAGCTTTGCTCACAGCGGCAAACATCTGGTGATGGGAAGCCAGAACACCGTGTTCACCGCAACTCCGCAATGCGAAATGGCCGGAGAGGCTCCCCCGGTCGGCGATGCGAACCAAGACGGGTGCGTCGACCAGGCGGATTATGACCTTCTCGACGAGAGCTACAATCTTTCGGTGGACCACGTCGACGCGAATCCCTCTGCTGACTTCAATGAGGATGGCTGGGTGGACTTCCTCGACTATCTCATCCTGTACGAGAGTTGGGGAGACGGCTGCTAGAACGCATCTCATCACCCGAAGGGTGGCGAGATGCGCTCAACAAGTAACGTCGTACATCGAACAAACCACGAGAAAAGGCTCCGCCGCCGGGCGGTCCTTCATCCGAGCCGCCGACCGCGGTGGAATCGTCTCCACCTTCGTCCCCGTCACCCCTGGGTCGCAGGTCCGCCCGAGTACTCCGTGTTCTCCGTGTTCTCCGTGTTCTCCGTGTTCTCCGTCGGGCCGCACCCGATGACAACCCGAAGTCATCGCACCGCCACTTTGCTGTTTCCTGCCGAACCAGCAGTCTTGCCTTTTGTGTTAACGGTGTTAACATCCGTACCGTGGCTGTTTCCAGCAAGGAAGACACCAAGACCGAGCTCGCTCATGCGGCTCGAGACGTCCTCTTGGAGGAGGGGCTCGCGGGGCTCTCCATGCGCAAGGTCGCGGGCCTGTGCGGGATCTCGGCGACGGCCATCTACCGGCACTACGAGGACAAGGACGCCCTCGTTGCCCGGGCCGTTCTCGAAGGGTTTCGGATCTTCGGAAGCTACCTGATGGACGCTTTGGAAGAGTCGACTCCGCTCAAGCGCTTTCGGATGATGGGGCGACGGTACATCGAGTTTGCGAGAGAACACCCGTCGGATTATCGGCTCATCTTCATGACCGATTGTCAGGAGCTCGGGATGACGCATCTCGACGAAGTCGCCAAGAGAGAAATCGGCGGGACATTCCAGCTTCTTCAGGATCGTATCGTCGAGTGCCAACGAGCGGGCCTTTTCTCCAGGGGAGATCCTCGAGCGATCGCCGCATCGGTCTGGGCTTCGACACACGGGTTGTCGAGCTTGATCGTCACGGGCAACGTCGGTGAAAGCGACAAAGAGCTCCAGGCTCTCATCAAGCTTCACCTGAACACCATCGAAAAGGGCCTCAAAGTATAGAAAGACTTTTTGGGTGGGCAAGGTGCCTCGGTCTTCGCCCTTCTGGTTAACGGTGTTAACAATTCGTCCATTCAGTCAGAAGTCATCTCTTTTTTTGTCACCAAGGTTAACGCTGTTAACTCTCATCATTCATCAGGAGAACCAACATGTCCGCAATCATTTCAGGAAGAAAGACAGTTCCGAACCATCGCGATTTGGTCGTGTTCCTCATCGGGGCTCGCATCAACAAGTGGTGGTTGCTCCCCCTTTCGCTCCCTCTGCTCGTCAAGATGCGCAAGATGCAGCAAGAGCTCCTGGCGGATCCGGACTCCGGCCTTTTGGGCTTTCAAAGTCTGGGGAGTGCCGACGTGCAGTATTGGCGCAGCGTCGAAGATCTGATGCGCTACGCCGAGGACAAGACCAAGGAGCACGAACCGACAGCCAAAGGCTACTTCCGCAAGATCCTCAAGAATCAAGCGTTCGGGATTTGGCACGAGACCTACGTCGTCTCTGCCGGCAACTACGAATCCATCTACACGTACATGCCCGCTTTCGGCCTCGGCAAGATCGGTCCGCTCGTGGACGCCAAGAACGAACTCGCCACAGGGCGCAGCCGACTGAAGTTGAACCAGAAACACTAGAATGCGCCCCCTTCTGATTCACATCGCGCTCCCGCCAGCCCCCCCCATTCCCCCGTCGCAGATTTCTTCCTCTAGCGGGGGATCTCCGATGAAGAAGCTCACTTCGTCGATCCAAAAATCGTAGCTCTGGCCGCGTGCGACCTCGAAATTGATGTCGACCATCTGGCTCGGATCGAGCTCGCCGACCGGGGCGCCCCATCCCTCCTGAGTGAGCTCATCGAAGCGGAAGCTGTGGCGCCGCCAACAGTCGGTCGGGGTGACGCGCACCTTGTGCCAGTCCCAGCACTGACCTGTTTCTCCGGTGCAAGTCCCCCCGGCGTCCACGGGAAAGATGTCGAGGGAACCGATGCCGAATCGGATCGTGTTTCGCGCCGCGGCCGCCACGTCTCCCGCGACATCCACGACCGAGCCGCGGATCCAGAATGAAATGCCATCGAACGCCGACGCGTCGTAAAGGCAATTGAACTCGTCGTCCTCGTCCCAAGCGGGCGAAAGGACCTGGCCCGAGCCCCATCCGGTGTAGCCGCCTCCCACTGCGTGCAGGGCGTAACCGTCTGCGGAAAGGCCCCCGGGCTCGGGGAGCCAACCTCCGGGATCGCTGGTGCGGGGCGATTGAGTGGAAGTGCCATCATCGTAGTCGAACCAGCGACCGTGCCTGCCGTTTCCGGTCACGCGGGCGTCGCCGTCATCGAAATCGTCGATGAGCAAAGAACCGCTCGGCTCTCCCACCGTTTCCGTCCCTTCGATAGTGCACAGGGCGATTGTGGGCGGGAGCTCTCCCCCGTCGCCGTCGCCGTCGCCGACGTCTCCATCGCCGTCACCCGGCTCGACGAGGAAGTCGCCGTCGCCGCCCCCCAGACCGGTGGATGGCTCGTCAGTGGGCTCCTGACTGTCCGACCTTTCGCAGGCGAAGCTGAGGGTCAGGGCGCAAGGGAAGGCAAGAAGTAGGGTCTTTTTCATGATGGAGTCCTCCAGGGCCGCGACCGAAACTCGGCGGCGGCTCCACGTTTTCGGTGGCGCACGCGTGGTGCTTGTCCTGGGATGGAGGCAGCCCGGGATCCTGATCACGATTTTCGAGAAAATCGGATTCAGATCGTGGCCGAGAACTCGCGGACGAACGCCGAGCCGGCTCCGCCGAGCACTTCCGTCCCGAACTCGACCCCCATCATTTCGTCGTCCAAGCTAACGAAGCCGCTCCGGGCGAGCTCCCACAGGATGGAGCCCAGAGGGAGCGTGCCGCTACTCGTGACATCGAGCGGCCTGAGGGTGACGATCGTCCAGCCGCCAGGCTTGTCGTCCTTGCCGTACTGACGATCGCACCAGAGTTCGTAAGTTCGATCGCCCAGGCGAAGCATCTGCTCGAAACGTCCGAAGGGGCGGGATGAGGAGGCGTAGTTGTTCCAAACCACGACCTCGGAGTTGATGGCCCCGGGATTCGGCGTGAAGCCGTACGCGTTCGGTTTGCAGAGCCAGGTGGAGATTGCCAGGTTGACCAGGCCGGTCGTCCGCACTTCGGCGTCGTAGTCGACCGTCAGATTTCGGCTCGTGCTCAACGGGCGCGGGAATCGAGCGTCGCTGGTCGCGCCTCCCACCCAGGGCTTCCAGCCCATCACCATTTCCGGGAACGCCAGTCCCGAGTGATCGAGCCCGGGAAAGTGAAAGTACCAGCCGAGCTCGGTTTTTTCGCCTCGCGTTCGTTCGAGAAGCCGCTGATCGAACCAGCCAGGAACCTTGTGGCTTCCCCATGGGTTCGTACACAAAAGGCGGTCGCCCACGACGCGATTCACCCAGGGGGAGGGCTGGACCAGATCGGCGCAAAGTGCGGCTTCCGGGTGATGCCGGAGCGCCGCTTCGAATCGTCGTCGTGCACGGGCGAAACGGGAGGCCACGGTGCCCGGGGGCAGATCCAAGATGAAGGCGACCTCGGCCCGCGACAGACCCTCGAGCGAAAAGAGCAGGAACACTTGGCGCTCCTCTTCCGGCATCGCCCAAGCTGCCCGGGCGATCCGGCGCTGACCCTCGGCGCGCTCGTAGCTCGCGTCCGGCCGGTCGCCCGTCAACGCTTCGCACGGATCTTCGTCGTTTCGCACCCGGACCAGCTGGTGCCAAGCGGAGCGCCGTCGATCGGAAGCCAAGCGGAGCGCCGTGCTGACGAGAAATGACCGCTCCGCCCTTTCGGGAACATCTCCCAGGCGCCCGGCGAGCACGACAAAGGCCTCCTGCACGACGTCGTCGGCCTCCCCCGAGCCGATTCCCGCTCCGCTGACAACCACTCGCAGCCGATCCCGATGACGCCGGAAGGCGCGACCGATCCGTGCGTCCCGTGGGTGCTCGGTCTCCAGGTTCAGCGTCTGCACACCCTAGACTTCATCAGCTAGGCGCGAGTTTCTCCTCTCATTTCCGGCGAATGTTGCTCAGAGTCGTCGAGGCGTCTCGAGAGCTGTCACACGAAACGTCGCTTCGTCCTAAAAGCCCCAAGTCGGGTCCAGCTGCGGATCAGATTGCGACTCGTGCTTCCGGCTTTTGGAGATCGGCTGGGCCGTCACCTGCGATGCGGGTGGCGCGGGCGTGTTCCGGTGGCGTGCGGCTGACGTGTCGCTCGGCGTTTTCTTCTCGCTCTGTCCGACCTGCTGCCTGGGCTCCTGGACGTTTCGCGTCTCATAGCGAGCCTCTTTCGGTGGGAGTTCTTCAGCCGCGTCGGAGGATTGAGGCGCCCGCTCCGGCAGCACCATCGCAGGGAACTCGGGCGAGGTGGAGACGGCCGAGTTCGGGGATGGCGAGGTTCCCGCGACATGACTCACCGATCGATTGCCGTACGCGAATGCGGTCGTCCCCAGTGTGAGGACCGCCGCCGCGGCCCAGGCCAAACGGCTCCCGCCGAATTTGAGGCGCTCGACGACGATCGGCTCGAAGCGTCGCCGCAGGCGGTAGTACCCCTGCCGGGTATAGGACGACAAGGAGGGCTGAGAACGCCGCATTCCGCTTTCGGGTGAAAGCCACCCCGCGACAGGCTCTTCGGAGATGTCTTCGTCGTAGCCCGCGTCGCGCAACCAGCGGGCCAGTTCCCCGCCGAGATCGGCGGCTGAAGAAAAGCGCTCGGACGGGGATTTGCGCAGGCCTCGTTCGATGATTTTCCAGAGGCGCCGGTCCACGAGTTCACGCGAGATTTCGGGCGGCTTGGCGGTGAGAATCTGACCGAAGAGTTCCTTCAAGTTGTCGGAAATGAAAGGAGGCCTTCCGGCGATCATTTCGTAAATAATCGCGCAAACCGACCAGAGATCGGAAGCGCTCGAAGCGGAGGCTGGATTGTTGATTTGCTCGGGGGACATGTAGAGCGGAGTCCCGAGCACGATCCCTGCTTGAGTGAGAGCCAGCCCCGAGTCCTCGCGTTTCGCCACTCCAAAGTCCACGATTTTGGGTACGATTCGGCCGCCGTCGCGCGAAAGAAAGATGTTGTCGGGCTTCACGTCCCTGTGGAAAACTCCATTTTCATGCGCGGCGCCCAATCCTGCGATGGCTGGTAGCATGATGCGTATTGCAGTGACTGCGTCGAGTCGCCTTTCCGTCGACATGCGCCTGCTGAGAGGTTCTCCGCGAAGCAGCTCCATCACCATGAATACAGCTCCGTCGTCGGTGGTTCCCGTGTCGAAGACCGACACGACATTGGGGTGCCTCACCTGCGCAGTATGCTCACCCTCTCTCCGAACTCGCTCGAAGTTCAGCCCGGACTGCGCCTCGATTGCCGAAAGCTTGAGCGCGACTTCGCGGTCGAGTCGCGAGTCGCGAGCCCGGTAGACTGAGCCCATCGCGCCCGAACCGAGTTCTTCGAGCAGCTCATAGTGTTCGATGCGCCTTCCACTGGGAGGTGGTGAGCCGCCGGGGACGGTTTGCTCGGCGCACTTTGCCGCCGTCGTTCCCACGGCAGTCTCCCCAGGCTCGTTTACCGCTTGGGAGGCCGGGGGCATCTCCGAGATCCCTTCCTGAAACGCGTTCGGATCTGCCTCGAAGGTCTCGGCTGACTCAGTCATCGTACTCGCCTTCCTCCTCGTCCTCGTCGGAGGACGTCACGCAACCTTCGGCCTCCGTGCAGCTGGAGTCTGCTTCGCAGGCGAGGACGGAGTTGTCGTTGCACCTTTCGAGCTGACAGACCCCATCCTCTTTGCATTCGTAGTCGAGGTCCTTGCAAGCGTCTGCTACCTCGCAGACCGTGGAGCATTCAGCTCCGAGGCAGATGAACTTCGTCTTCCGGCAGCTCGCGTTTTCCGAACAGGTGACATTACACGAGCTTTCTTCGCTGCACCGGAATTCGACGCCTTCGCAGGACTTTTCTTCCCCACAGACGAGATCGCAGTCCATCCCCGCCGGGCAATCGAATTCTTCGTCTTTGCAGCCCGGGTCGAGACACTCGATGACGCACGTCTGACCCGCGCATCCGCCGATGCAGAAGTTTGGACAATCGACGGCGACGTCGGTCATCTCGGGGCTGTCTTCGGACTCCGTCAAGGAGTCGGATGATGCGTCCGAGCCAGTCCCGATCGACGAACTGCTCTCATCGGTGACGGGATCTTCGACGTCGTAGGTTCGGTCGAAACTCACGCACGCGCTTGGGCCGCACAGCGCGACGCACAGGAGCGGCGGCGCCCACGGGAGCCCCGGAAATAGTGCCACTAGAATACTCCTTTCAGCGTCACTCGATCAGGAGACACCATCACGCCGAGGTCCTGAACCGGACCGGCGTTCGCACCTCTCCACAACATGAGTGCTCCACCAGTCGAGGCAACCGCGCCGAGAACATACGAAGCCGTGGAAACCGCCCGAGCGGTTTTGTAGGCACGTACTTCCTTCTCCTCGGAAGCCGGACAGCTCCGATCGGGGCAATCCTCATCGAGCCCCCGGGAGATAGCCCGAGCTCGAAGCGCGAAACCCGCCCCTGTGCCCAAAGCTGCTGCACCTACGCTCAAAGATGCAATTCCTGCTGCTTTGTAGGCACGCGCCGGTCCAGGAGATTCCACGGTTTCTCGGGAAAACACGAGTACCCGGCGCTGTCCTGCCTCGATGTGGAAAACCTGACGCAGCGAACGACCCGATTCGAATTCCACTTCCATGAGATGACGCCCAGGGTCGACTCGTAGCCAGGTCTCGACGGCCTCGAGCGGCATGCGCGTTCCATCGAGGAGCGCCGCCGTCATCTTCCCCTCGCGTGAATCGATGCGTACCCGAGGGAAACGCATCTCCAGCTCATCGAGTTCCAGCCGCGCTTGTCGACGTGCTTGTCGCAGCACCTGATTGTCGGAAAGCTCGGACGGAGCGCTTGCGGTACGATACCACAGCGTAGAAAGATGGTATTTCCCCTCTTCTCGGTGAGCTCGCGCGAGCAGGAGAGCGATGGTCGATGCGGGGATGATCGCGAAAGCCTGCTCACCATGCGAGATCGCCTGATCGTAGCGTCGCGCGTCGAACTTCTCCTGGGCCATGTAAGCCAGCTTCCGGGCGGCTTCTCGACTCGCAACTTCGTCTTCGTCGTCTTCGTCCGCCACGGCGTCATCGGGCTCGGGCCTGTCGTCGGCGCTCGACTTTTCGACGATCGGCGCGGCGGAGATTTCAGTCGCTGCTCGTGAGGCGGCCTGGGCGGCGCGCGCAGGGAGCACCGCGAGGAGCAAAGATGTAGCGAAGGGTAGGCCCAGCCAGGAAAACACTGCTCGCGGACAGCCGTTCATCTCCCGTTTGCTCAAGCAAGCGCCGTTCCAGAATCGACGGCGCCGGTTGGGTCGTTTTTCGCTGCGACTGAGGCAAAAGGCCTCACTCTTACGGCTTCCCGAGGCATTTTGCCCCACCCGGACACTTCGAAAATCGTCCTCAGACGACCGCGAAAGGAATGCTTTCCTCACGCCCGCGGTAGTGCTCTCTCATGCGAACCTTCTTGGCCAGGTCATCCAAGATAGCGCCGGAAAAGTCCTTGTCCGAGAGATCATCGAGCATCGTGATGCCGCCGGGGGTGTCGACGTTGACCTCCATCATCTTGTCTCCGACGATATCGAGGCCTGCCAGATACATACCGTCGCGGGCTAGCTTTGGCCCGGCAATTTCGGCCAGACGCAGCGCGTCCTCATCCGGCTCGTAGATCTCGTACTTGCCCCCGGCCGAGATGTTCGAGCGTCCGTCCCCCTGATCATTGTACCGGCGCAGGCACGCGTAGACGCCGTCGACGACAAGAGGCTTGCCGTTGAGTGTGATCAAGCGAAGGTCGCCATTCGCTGCCCTGGGCAGATACTCCTGCACGATGGCGTATCCTTCCTTGATCGTGGCGTCGATCATCTGGTTGAGATTCGGCCTGGACTCTTCGGTGATGATGAAGACGCCGCGCCCGCCGGAACCTTGGAGAGGCTTGATGACGGCCTTTCCCCCCTCTTCTTCGACGAACTTCATGATTTCCTCCCGGATCATGGTGATACACGTTCGAGGTCGGATCGCTTCCGGATAGGTTTGGAAGTACGTCTTGTTCGCCGCGTCCGTCAGGTGGCGGGGATCGTTGAGAACGAGTACCCCGCTTCTACCCGCAAGTTGTGCGAACAGCAGCCCCGAGGTCGGCGCCCAAGGTCGTGCGTGAAGCTCATCGGCCGGATCGGCTCGGAGCATGAGGATGTCGACTTCGCTCGGGATCAGTCGTACGCGGCCGGGCGAAAGCGCCTTTAAATGTGCCAGGAAATCCTTGTCGGAGTCGTAGTCGCATTTGTGAGGAGCCCTCGAGAGGGCGGCCACGATGCCGTCGCGCCCGTAGCAAAAGTCGGCAAGGCCAATGAAGTAGACGTCGTCTCCACGAGCTACGGCTCTTCGAGCGAGGCGTATCGTCGTGAAGTTTTCCTTTTCGGTTTGGATGTCGTTGACGACGAAAGCAATTCTCATGGGTCGCAGCTTCGTTGATTAGTTGGAACAAAATTGGAATACATCGCGCCGGAGGGCGGAGTTGAGACGCTCCTCGAAGTGCAGTCCCGACAAATGCAAGGGCAGCATGCGCGGGGCCTGGATCCATCCCTTCGCTTCGAGCTTTTCGAGCAACGGGAGTTGTGACAGTGCGAACTTCCCCAAGTGGAGCTTTTCGAGGCACCCACCCGCCTTCAGGTATTCGAGAAGCTCGTCCAAGCCCCGGAGGTAGACGGCGTCCTTCGTGAGCCCTCCGCCACGAAGTGCTCGGACAGCTACCTCGAAAGCATCCGAGGGTAGCATCCGGTACTCTTCGTGGAGCGTGTCGAAGATTTCCTGTAGCGGCTTTTCTTCGACTGCGAGGCGAGCTGCCACCACTCGTGCAGCCAAAGTGCGGAGACGGCGCGCGGGCAGGTTGCCGGCCAAGAATTCCGAAAACGCAGCTAATCCCTCCTGCAGTTCGTCGTAGCCCGCCAAACCACAAGCCAAGATGCGCGGGCTTTGCTGAAGACCATTGTAGTGGGTGAGGAGGTGGGTCCCTACCTCGTGAGCGAGGAGCGGAGCGACACGACTGAACGGAACTCGAGTGGTCCTGGCAACGAAGAGGCGGTGGCCGCTCACCATGAGATTGCCATTGAGATCATCGCGAACCACGACTTCGGCCTCGAAATCCGGGTGGTTTTGCCGGTAGGTTTCGATCATCGTCCGAGCCGACGACACGAGCACGTCACATCCGCACTGCTCTTCGGCCGGAAGATCCGAGTACACCTCTTTCAGGATGCGCTCGGCGATGTTCTGAATACGGGGCTCGGTGCCGCCGAACAGCTCGAGCGACGCTGCGAGGGCCCCCGATGTGTCGCGCAGCTCCAAGAGGACCGTGAATAGGGACAGCTCCTTTTGCTTTTCGGCGAAGAGCGCCTCCAGGATGGGGTCCTCGACGTCGCCGATGGGTATTTCGTCGATCCGTTGTCTCAAAGCCCTCGGATCGAAGTCGAGAGGACGATAACGTAGCTTCGGGCAATTCCTGAGGCCGTTCGCCTCGAAGGTTCGCCAGAGTGCGTCGTTGTCGACGGGCGACAGCGCCTGGAGCCAATTCATCGTGGTGTCGATCCGACACAGCTCGTGGTCCACCGCGTGTGCTGTCTTCGGGAGTCTTGCGGTCCCCTGGGCCGAGATCCTACGGGGACGACGCGCCTCGGCGCGGTCCCGGGCGAGGCGATTGCTCGTCACGCTCATGCCGAAATCTCCATTTTGGCTGAGTCCGTGGCCTTTTTCATCTGTCCGTGGAGATCATCCACGACGGCCAAGTCGACTTCTCCGCTCCATTCGTCCATGTAGATTTTCTTCACTTCGAGCGTGACCGTGCACACATGGTCGCCGTATTTTGCGAACACCCATTCCGGGAAGTTGCCGCCATCGGGGTAGCGTACGTTGCGCCGGACGTCGTACCGTCTTCCCGCAGAACTGGTGCTGCTGAGCGCTTCGTGAAGGGAGTCGACAACGCGTCCGAAGCGACCGAGATCGGACGTCGTCACACCGAGATCGATATCCGGATTCCTGCTCTGGGGCGCGGGCCGAGCCCCGTCGCGCATGTGGTTGTAGCTGTGGAGATCCAACACGAGCACTCGTCCGTGTTCGGCGATGAGGCCTTCGATCCAAGCGCTCATGAGCGCGTAAAAGGCATCGTGGCTGCGGGCCGAGCGCTCCACTACATGTAGGGGTGGGCTTTCCTTCCATACCCGGATCCCCCACGTGTCCTCTGGATTCGCCGAAAGAGCCTTGTCCCGCGGCCGGTTCAGATCGACTTCGAAGCGGGAGGTGCTCGTCCGGAAGACGTGATCACCTACTCCGGCCCAGATGCCTGTCATGGGATCCTCTTCGCGACGCCGGGTGCCGTCATCCGCCTGCAAGTAGGGCTTCAGATCTTCGCGGATGCGGTGCCCGGCGTGGATTGCGGTGGCGAGAACGGGGCCCTCCCTTTGGAGGACTTCCCAATCTGGAGGCAGGTTCCGAATTTGCAGCATGTGGGAATGGGTTTGTCGACTACGACCAAGGGTCGTCGTGTCGAACCGGGTCAAGCACGAAGCGTGCCGCGTCTCGGGCTCTTGGATTCGAGCGGGCCCCGCGCGCGCACCTTTCCGCGCCAGGAGATCCGCGCGCTGGCATCTGTGCAAGAACGCCACACTGTGTCAGGAGCGCGCACCGGGCGGCCCAGCTCGTCCCCCGAAATCTTGTGGAGTCTGCCTCTGAAGGGTTGAGCTCGTCATGGAATGGACCTTGCTAAACACCTCTTTAGGTAAGCTATGGCTCTCATCAATCCCATCACCATCGCCGCAGCCACCGGCGCGGCAAAAGCGGTCGCTACAGCAATTCCGAAGCACTACTTGGGACGCGTCGGGCTCGTAAAAGCGGCTCCACTTCTTGCCCCGCTTCCCATGGTCGTGGGAGGGGCAGCGGCCCTCGGCGTTGCTCTGGCGATTCCCAAGAGTCGAAGCTGGCTCCTCGCGAAGAGCTCTGCGGCCTACGACGCGGCTCGGGGGTTGGCTCCCCAGACGGCGCGACCGTCAGCCGACGAGGGCGCGGATTCTCCTAGCGATGCCTCGGTCGCTTCCGAAAAATGAAGTCGAGCGAATGACGTCGGGCGCAAATTGCCACGGGTACGGTATTTGCTTGCTGTTTAACCCGTGGACTGCGGCCTGACCATCGAGACGCGAGGATGACGAACGAGCGCGACAGAATTGCTGTGCGCCCGGTGCGGGCACTCGTGCCCTCCTCTACCGGGAAAGCGTCCGTGTGGCTGCGAGGCCTCAAGGTGGCCCTTTTCCTCTTCGTCTTCCTGCTCGGCGTCAAAGCGCTCGGCGATGGTTTCAAGTTGCTGGGCAAGGAAGCGCTGGATCAGGTGTTCGCGGCAACGAAAAATCCATTCGTCGGCCTTGCGATTGGGATCCTCAGTACTTCTCTAGTGCAAAGCTCTTCGGTGACCACATCGATGATCGTCGCCCTGGTTGCCGCTCCCGAAAACCCGCTGCCAGTGGCCCACGCCATTCCCATGGTGATGGGTGCGAACATTGGCACCAGCGTCACCAACACCATGGTTTCCGTGGGGCACGTGGCGCGACCGGACGAGTTCCGTCGTGCCGTGGCAGCCGGCACATGCGACGATTTCTACAATTTGGTTGCAGTGATCGTCTTGTTCCCGCTGGAGCTTGCGACTGGATTCTTGCACCGTCTGTCGGGCTTGTTGGTCAAGGCCTTGCCACGTCCTGATGAAGCGACATTGCCCAATCCAGTTGCCGCCGCCACCGACGCCGTGCTGGAACCTGTCATCTCTCTCGCTTTGGACTTGGCTCCTTCTGAAGCAGTAGGCGGCGTCGCCGTGCTGGTACTCGCCGCGGGGTTGCTCTTTTCGTCGCTGCTTCTCTTGGTCCGGGAGCTAAGAAAGTTCGCGGGGAGTCGTGTGCAGAGCACGCTGCGCCGAGCGCTGGGAAAGACTGCGTGGGTCGGGTTTTTCGCGGGGGCAGTCCTCACCGCCATCGTCCAATCGAGCTCGTTGACTTTGAGCGTGTTGGTTCCGTTCGCTGCGACGAAGATCGTCACCTTGGAGGAATTGTTCCCGATCGTACTCGGCGCAAACTTTGGCACCACCTTCACTGCTCTCGTCGCTTCAACGGCACCTCCTCCAGAGACAATCCGCTTCGCGGTGCAGATTGCACTCGTGCATCTTCTTTTCAACATCATCGGGACGTCGTTGATCTATCCCATCGAGAGACTGCGGAGGATCCCGCTGAATCTCTCACGCTGGGTCGCCAATACGGCCGTCCAGTCCAAATCACGTGCGCTGCTCTATGTCGTGGCGCTTTTCTACGGACTGCCTGGCGCGGGATTCGTTTTGTGGCACCTGTTCAAGGGAGGGATGTCGTGATCATCAAGGAACTGTTGGACGTTTTTCGGAGCGAAGATCCCGATGCCGTCGTCCGTGATGACGTGGTGGAGATGCTCGAGCTCGCTCACCAACTCGTCACGAGCAGCGGCGCCCGGTTCTTCTCCGTTTCCGCCGTGGCGGACAAGGACGAATTTTACGCCAAGGATCAGCGCATCAACGCTCTCCAACAGAGAATCCGAAAGCATCTGGTGGGGCGCCTTGAGCTCAGTACGGCGACGGAACGGGCGCGGTTTTTGGTGACCTATGGGCTCATCAAGGACATCGAGCGTCTTGGCGACTACGCGAAGAACCTCCTGGAGACCGCGGAGATGCTCGAGGGCTCCCTCGAGGGGACGGCAGAAGGCGCGGTTCTCCGGTCGATCGCTCTCGACGTCGAAGAGGCGCTGAGTCGCACCCGCAGGGCCTTCGAGACCACCGACGAGAGCGAGGCTCGTCCGATCATGCAGAAGGCGGTCGAGGTTGGCGCTCGATGCGAGGATTTCATCAAGAAGACGGCTCAGTCCGACCGTCCAGCCTCCTTGGCCGTTCCGCTGGCGCTGGCGGCCCGCCACTACAAGCGCGTCGTGAAGCACTTGGCCAATGCGCTCAGCACTCTCGTGATGCCACTGCACAAGATCGATTACTTCGACTAGCTCGACGGAGCCTTTCGTCGTGGTTTGAGCGGGCAGGCGTCCCCGAACCGTTCAGCTTTGGATCCACCAAAGCCTTCGTCTACCTCGTTCCGTCGTAGTGGCGCTCGGCAGCCAGAGCGAGGAAGAGGAAGTTGGTACCTCCGCCGCCCATCACGTACTCGGACTGCTGCCAGAAGAAGGGCCAAGTCTTCAGCTCGGGGAAGTCAGGCTGAATGAGCGCCGTCCCCGACCCGACTCCTCCTGGGATGTAGCTCCAGTCGGCGCGGTTGACCCCATAGGCGACGGTCAGCGACTTTGCGCCTACCCCTGAGACGAAGGACGCGCCGTTTTCACCGGGATGGTGCCCGAGCACGAAGCTCAGCGCGCTCAGCATTGGATCGACGTCGAACAAGTCCGGGAATCCTTGGTGCAGGAAGTACTGGTCGACGCCGAACTTCTGGATCCCCCAGCCCGCGCCCCAGATGTTCGGAGTGTAGGGTACACCGAACGGTGTTTCGCCTGCAGCCTTGCGAATCGTTTGAGCGACGGTCGCCATGCGCTGTTGGATCGTCTGCTTGAATCCCTGGTCGGAGATGAGCGGAAGGACGCGCCCCACGACCCAGCCGTGTTTCTCCAGATTGGCCAGGATTGCCAGACGACTGTCCACGACCGCCTTCAAATCTTCGGCGCTCTTCGTCGTAAGGGCGAGCTCCACGAGCGCCTCGATCCGCATCCCCACAGCGTCGGCGTCTCGTGCTCCCTCCGCACCTGCCAGGAGTTCGCGTCCCACCGCAAGGCAGCGTCGAGAGAGCTCGGCGTTGTGCGCCAAGAGTGCCCTCGATGCGGCAAAGAGCCCAGCGGCCACTTGCAACTGCCGCGCTGGGTTGTCCTCCGTGAAGACCCAGCGGTCATCAATGTCGTGGCCGGGGCTCGCGCCTCGTCCTTTCATGGCGCGCCCGTCCGTCTGCGCCGCGGCGTCCCCGAGGAGAACGTACTGACGATTCGTGGGAGCGATAATCCCCCGGTACAGCCGGCCGAGCTTGTCGTACGCGGACAGAATGCTCGATAGACCATGCTCGATCTGTTGCAACACGTCCGGGATTCCATCCGGCCTGTGCATCTCCACGACTTGCGTTTCCGTGTCGAAGGTGGTCGCGTCGTAGGTGAGCCCGAACTCTTCGTAGATCTGCGAGAGGATGCGCACGGTGCCGATCTGCGACTCGATGCGCAGATCGTAATCCCCCGCGTCGTGCCAGCCGCCGCGGTTCAGCCCGTCGATGGATTGACCTGGAGTAAAGCGGGTGAGGGTCGTTTCCCCCTGAACATAGCCGTCGAAATGGTTCAAGTTGGTCGGCGCCATGCGGGCGTCGTCCTCGTGGCAGTGGTCGTGCCACACCCGGTACCGGTCGTTGACACGCACGTGGCACATCTGCACCGGCAAGAAGTACTCCAAGGTCGGCTGCCAGACGTGGCGCCGGTAGATCTCGCTCGAGATGCGAAACACGCTGGATGTCGTCTCGCCGTACTCGAGTCGATACACGCCCTCCTGGCTCACCTCACTGAAGTCGAACGTGCGGTAGTCGTAGCGCAAGAATTTCCCCCAGGGTTCGGGCGGACTCTCCTTTACCAGCGTCCGGGACGCATCGGGGTGGATTCGAAAGAGCCGGATCGTCTGCGCGCGCTCGTCCGCCGGATCCAATTCGAGGGTTGCCTGTTTCCGTGCGCGGGTGTGATAGCCGACCTGCGAGGTGTGGATGACGGGCTCTCGGATGAAATCGGGGTCGGCGCTCGGTCGGATGACCCAAACCAGCGCGCCCTTGGTCCGGTCGCTCGAAAGCTCGCCGCGGACCACGAACCAGCCATTGTTGTGTTCCGCCCGTCCGTCCCAGAGGGTCAGCTCGGAGCCCGCCTCCGCCTCGATCACGATGTGCCGGCGCGGTGATTCGGGGGCCACGCTGAGCACGTCGCCGCGTCCGAGGGGAGCGGAGAGGATGCGGCCGTCGCCGTCGCGCTCCAGGGGGCCGCTGACCTGACGCGGAAAGCTCCCCGAGCCGTCCCCGATGTGAAAGGTCCGGCCGAAATATTCGCCGGGGAAGAGCTCGAGATTGAATCCCACCTTTCCCCGCCAAGCCTCGGGAAGCGGTTCGTCGAGATCCACACTCACTCGAAAGTCCGGGCCGACCGGTTCGACGCGTACCGTGTAGCTCAGCTCGAGGTCGGGATACTCGACCGGGTTGAACCCCTTTCGGTCCTTGCTCTCGTCGGGGAAGGCGAGGCGAGCGCTGATGGTGGACCGCTTTCGATCGACCGTTCGCTCGACGAGCTTCGGTACCGGCTGCCACTGACCCGGTGCCGGCTCGAGCCGCAGATCGCCACCCGCCGCGGTGCGCACGTCACTCTGAATGATCGTGACTCCGCCTTGGTGGCCCTCTGGGTAGAAGTCGCTGAACGCCATCACGTCGAGCCCCGGTCGGTGAAAATAGCCGGACTCACCCAAGACGAGGGGGAGCACCTCGCGCTGCTCGGGCGGGGAGGGGGTCGCCACGAAAGGGCGCGGAGCCTCAGGCGGAGGCGAACTCGCCGCGCAAGCAACGGCACCGGCAGCAAAGGATACGGAAACGAACAGCGCGGAGATCTTCACGCCGGACATCGTCGTGACCCAAAACGACGCGTCAAGGCATCGCACGGATGGGGCAGGGGAGGGGCACGGGGGCGCGCCGGAGGAAAGGGTCGCGTCTTGACCCCGAGCCCAGTGACGCCAACATGCCCATTTCTATGACTTGGCTTCGGACCTCGCAATTGTCTTTTTCTCGAGTCGAGAAGCACCCATTTCGGCCGCGAGGAGCTGACCCTTTCGCAGACCCGGGTCACCGAGAGGGGTGCGCTTCGCGTGCCCCTTGCATCGACTTCGCCCATGACACACGCCGATGGTCCGTTTCGGCGCGACCCTGTTTGGCCTCTCACGAGCGAGGCAAATTGCCTGCGCCGTTTGGCCAAAGGGCGCGCGCCCCGTCGAGTCACTCGTCGGCGAGTTCCTCGAACCGGATCGGGCGAAGCGCCTTGCCAATCCGATCGGAGATGCGCTCAGGCTCGCCAGCGTCTGCCTCCGGGTCGAGGGCAGCGGGGCGGTCCGGAGTATCGATGTAGGCGGCGAAGTGGGCCTCGGTGACTCGCAGCGTACCCGAAGCAAGCCCGAGGCCGTTGCGAGCCAAAAAATCGGCGAGGTGCTTGTGGTGGTGCTTCGCAGTTTTCTCTGCGTCGGGACCGTAAAAGTCCCAGAGCAGTCGGATCCCTTGGCTCATTTCGATGCTGACTCTACCACTTGCCGTGCAGCATGCGGAGGGACTCGCGTACGGCTGACGACTCTTGGGGACTCCACCGCCGCGCGGCCGTGACACGGAGATGCGGGCCGATGAGCTTGTCAGTTGTTCGGACAGTACTGCGAGCCCGGGCTCAACTCTGCAGTCCGAGCTGCGGTAGTGCGTCTTTGAGGCTCACTCGCAGACACGGGGCAGTTCCGCCGCCACGCGCTCGGCAACCTGATCGAAGAAGCTCGCGAAGCTCGCACTGCAGACGGAACCCGTCACGATTCGGACGCCAGCAGGTTCGAGCTCGAGCGCCGTTTCGAGAGTGCGACGGGGTGGGAACGCCATGCCGAGATCACCCTCGCAGGATGCTTCGAGTCTTGGGAGCTCTTCGCTCTTCCGTTCGACCATCCGCGAGTCATCGAGGATCGTCTGGAGATTCTCACCCACCAGATCCGTCGGAACGCCTCCCAAGGTGGCCACAACCAGTCGTTTGGGGTCGCCCTTGGCGGCTACGAGCCCATCCACGTAGCGACGGACGGGATGAAGTGCCTCGGGATGTTCGAAGCAACGCAAACCCAACTCGGCGTCGTAGGTCTCCGAGCCCGGGTCGAACAACTCGGGATCGGCAGACGAGCAATCGTTGTCGTCACTCAGGATCACAACGGCAAGCATGGCTGCGTCCCGAAGGAATCCGCTGTTTGCCCCATCGGCATGTCCAGTACTCTCCTGGACGAATCGCAAAGGCGAAGTGCTCGGGGTGAGAGCCTTGAGTGCAGCCTCGAGCGGTTGCTCGAAGCCGCAGCCCGCCGTGCCCGCCGACGTAACACACGAGAGTTCGAATGCCGCTTGATTCAAGTCGTCGCCTGCTTGGATCGAGTGCACTGCTGGGTAGGTCGCCGCGCAGTTTTGGATGTTCGGGTTGCCCTCCGTCCGCAGCACTCCATCGTCGCCGAACGTCGGGGCACTGCAAGTGGGTACGATGAATCCGCCCGAGCCCATGTCGGTCGTGATCACGCCGACATGTAGATCTGCGGCTACTACGTCCGCGGTCCCGTCGTCGTCCGAATCGCCCGTGACCAACTTGGAGAGGAACGACGCGAGGTCAGCCGTGAGCGCCGCTTGTTCCTCCACCATCGAGTTGGTGTTGTCGACGACGAAGAGTACGTCGAGCGGCTGGGGAACGGCGGCGCAGCAAGATCCGTCGCTACAGCCCTCCGTACTCTCGCAGACGGTCTCACATCCTCCGCACGCTCGTGGATTTTCCTCCGTATCAATGCATACGTCGCCACACGCGGTGTGCGGGCACGTGCACTCACCCGCGACGCATTCGAATCCATCATCACAAGTGGGACTACATGCGTCTTGACCGGCTGCGCCGCTTCCGCCAAGTCCGCCTCCCCCAGAAGCCTCGCCACCGAGTCCCCCGCCACCGGAAGCTTCTCCACCGGAGGCGTCGCCGCCTGAAGCTTCGCCGTTGCCTCGACCTCCCGACTCATTGTCAGTCGATGAGCCCCCCGACCCAGAAGTGCCGTCCGACTCGCCTCTGGTGCTGTCACCGCCGCCGCAGGCGGAAGCTATGAGCGCGAGCGAGAGAGGCAGAATCGATGGCCCGAGCTCACGAGCATGCATGGTTCTAGGACGCATGAGCGACAGCTTGACGGAAACGCAGCTCGTTTTCCAGGCGTCATCGTCGCGAGGGACCACCGGGTCCCGAGGCCTGATGGCCCCCGAGGGAGTCTTGCTTCGCGTCACAATCGGCGCCGACAGCCGCTTGCATTGGCATGCAGCGGCCTTTCTAGGTCTCGCCGCTGTCGGGGCGAGGGCTCGACCTAGGAAAAGCCTCTGGTCAGCATGTTTAGCGTTGTAGTTCGTTTCCTGTTGCTGAGACATGCTATCGCAAGTCCCAGTAGGTTCCGTCGCTTTGCTTTCTTTTTCATGGATACGGACGCTTGAGGGCCTGAGACGCCCACCGTCGTCATCACTGCGGGCGAGCTCTTGGGCGCTCGGGGCGGGGATCTTTCTCGTAATCTTGCTGCTTATTGCTGAGGCGCTCTTTCTCTTTGGGACGATGAATCTGCGCAGCGTTTCGTTGCTTCGCAGGTTTGCTGACATTCCAACTGCGGTGACGGACGAGATTGGGACGCGTCTCATCGTCGGACTTTTGGGTGTCTATGGGGCTGTCGCGCTCTATTTCGGGCTCGGCTGTGCGCTTTTGATTCCTCCGTGGAAACGGGGCGGCTCGCTTCCGTCGCGAGGGCGCATCATCTTTTCCGTCGCTCTCGTATTCGTCTGGGTGCTCTCGAGCGCCGCGGCTCGCCTTCTTGCGGTCCACCCCTACGCGGCCAGCGCAATCCCGGGGGGAGAAGTACTGGAACCGACGATTCGCTCCTTCTGGACACCAACCTGGGCCACTTTCTTCGTCGGGTTGCTGTCTGTCCTACTGCTCCTCGTTCTCGCACGGGGGCGCCGCCGCGCCGAGTGGGCGAAGACCGCGGTCCTCCTCGGGTTCTTCTTCCCGCTTCTTGGTCCCAGCATTTCCTCCCTGTCGGTCGAAGCATCCACGGCTGCACCATCGAAGGCGCATTACGCGCGCCCGCCCGTCGTCCTGATTGGCGTGGATTCGCTTCGGCGGGATCACGTGGGACGGTTCGGCGGTCCTTCCGGACTCACTCCCCACCTCGACGAATTCCTGGCGAGCTCGTACGAGTTTTCGAACGCCTGGACCGTGGTGGGGCGCACCCATCCGTCCTATGTGAGCATGCTCACGGCGCGCACTCCCGATCGACACGGCGTGCGATACAACAGAGCCGATCCCTTCTTCGCTCGAAGGCTGCCGAAGACGGTGGGTCACGCGTTGATCGATGCTGGATACACCACGCGCTATCTGACCGACGAAAACATGTTCAGTTCGCTCGGGATCGAACACGGCTTTCAGAGGGTCGGTCAGCCGCCGACGATGCTCGAAACGTACGCCACGCGCCGTTTCATGGAGTTCTTCTTCTTGTCCAGCTTGCCTGCCAAATGGACGAAGGGTCTGATCCCCGCTCTCGAACACAATCGAGCTCTTCACCACAACTACGATTCGAAGGACTTCTCCGATGCTGTGATTTCCGCGATCGATGAGGAGCGTGCAAAGGGCGGGCCCTTCTTCGTCGCTGCTCACATCTGCATTGCGCACTTTCCGGGAACCCAGCCCGGGCCGGAATATCGCGCCCATCAGCCGGACGGAGAGCCGATCATCGACTACTTCAAGGCGTCGCTTTCCCACGTCAAAGATGGTGAAATGCATGTGAGCCGCGATCGGAGTCGGCGACTCTTGGGGCTGTACCGAGCAGGAGTTCGAAGGGCAGACGCCGAGCTCGGGAGGATTTTCGAGCATTTGAAACGAACGCGCTTGTTCGACGATGCATGGGTGATCGTGTGGTCCGACCACGGCGAAACGTTCGCGGACAGCCGTGGTAACCCCATCTTGCCGAGCCATGGGCTGGCGGTCGACGAGGGGGGGGAAGACTTGAAGATCGTCCTGGGGATCCGTCCGCCCGGAGGCGCTCATCGGCACGTGAAAGATACGGTGAGTTCGGTGGACATCGCGCCCACGCTCCTCGCGGGCCTTGGTCTACCTGCTCTGCCAGGACGAAGAGAGGGGCGCTCGCTGCTTCCGCTCACCGAAGACAAGGAGCTTGAGGAGCCGATCCTCTACGCCGAGAGTGGGACCCACTTCGGTCGCAAGCTCGACGAATCTGCCGCGAGCTATGACTTCGATTTGCTCCGGCTCTACCATTTCGATGAGATGAGCGGTGAGCTCGTTACGCGACGCCATTTTCACGACAAGCTCGTCCTGAACAAGCAGCGCATGGTTCAACTCGGCGACTTGAGGCTCGTTTACGAACCCATGGTGGACGGATCGCGCCGGCGCCGACTCATCGACTGGAAGGAGGGAAAGAGACCCGCCCCTGACATCACTTCGGCCCACCCCGAGGAGTTCGAACTTTTGAACGCGGCGCTCGAGGCCCACCTCGTGGACCAAGAGCCGCAAAACCTCGCCCAGGGCGTGAAGAAGGACGAGCTGAAATCCGTGTGGTTGCCCTGGCTCGAAGTCCCCGATATTTCGCGAGAAAAGGGCCGGTCCGCACCCCGTTGACGAAAATCACCCCGGAGGTTGCGAGATACCGTGAAGGATCTCGGGGCCGAGGACATGAACCTCCCGGAGTCTTGTCAGACCTGGCGCTCCCAAGCTAGGTTGTAGGATTCTTGGGCGTGGCCGGGACCGCCACATCTTACGAGAGCACGAGGCATATTCATGAAGTACTTGGTCGCTGGATTCATTCTCTTCTCGGGGGTGGTGGGGTTCGTCGCGTGTAGCGGCACCGTGGAGGATGCGGACGAGGGCGGTGAGCAGTCGTCATCCGACCTCTGTGGCGACGTGTGCCGGGAGACTGCGACGTGTTTTGGTGACTCAGGCAGCGGGCTTTCGACCCAGGAAATCCTACGACAATGTCGGGAGGATTGTCTGGACGGTCTTGAGGACACACGTCGAGCCGGGTGCGAGTCGGTGTACGAGGGCGCGCTCGAGTGTCTGGCCGATGAGTGGTCTTGCCGAGGGGCCTACGGCTCGGGCGATTCGCCCTGCGAGCGCGAAATCACTCGATACGTCCGTTGCATGTCGAGTTCCGAAGGTTCCGGGTACTACTCCGACGAAGGTTCGTGAGCTCTTCAGGTCCTTACTCCTACGTTAGTCCAGGCACAAATTGGCACTGACGAGCGCAGTTTCGGGGCACCCCGCCGATTCTTCGGGGCAAGTTCGTTCGGTCGCGCGTCGTGACGCGCGTTCAACGTTCGAACGTTCTTAGGTAGCGAGCTTCGAGTTCCTCGGTCGGCTGATCGATGAGAGGTACCTCCGGCGCCCCGTCATCCAGGTACCCTTGCAGGCAATCGAGGCACAGATGATAACCCGCACCCGTCTTGTGCCCCGGGACCTCACGCGTGTCGATCTTCGTCGTGAAGACCAAGCGCGTCCCCGCCGGACATGGAGACAGCTCGAACCTCAAGATATCCGTATCCCAGCGCCACTCGAAGGTGCGGGGCGGATCCCAGATCAAGATTTCTGTAGGCATACCCGCATCTTCCATTCCGTATTTCTCGACGACTTCAGGCCAAAAGCGCGCCTCGAGTCGGGCACCAACGGACCGCTCGCCAATGAGATCGACCGGCATCCAAGCCCGGAGACTCTCGGACTCCGTCAGAGCAGCCCAAACGGCTTCGAGAGGATGACGGAACTCCCGGACGTACTTGAGCGTGACTTCGTCCCCATCCCTCAGAACTTCTCCTAACCGTTCGTCGTCCTTCATCTCCTTTTTCCTTTCTTGGCGGGTTTTCCGTATGTGGCATCCAGATGTCGGGAAAGGGCGTCGAGTCGGTCAGCCCACAGCTTTCGATAGGGAGTGAGCCAAGCGTCGAGCGCGCGGACTGCCGCGGGGTCAATCGAATACAACCGACTCTGGGCCTCGGTCCGCACCCGAACGAGCCCGACGTTCTTCAGTGCCTTGAGATGTTTGGATGCGTTCGATTGAGACAAGTCCAGCGCCGCGGCGATCTCTCCCACGGGACATTCGCCCTCCCGCAGAAGCTCGAAAATTCGGGTTCGATTTGGATCCCCGAGAGCCGCAAATGTCTCGTGCATGTATGTATATTCCAATACAGGAATATGCGCGTCAAGGAAAATAAGTCAGCGCTTCTCACCTCGCCGGGTCTTTTCGAGGCGGCGCTGGAACACCGCCTTTTCCGGATTCGTCGGGGCGGCCTCGAGCGCGCGCTCGAGATGCGCCGCTGCCTTCTCGAACTCTCCGGCGCGCCGCAGCAACTCGCCGTGGGTCGCGTCCCAAAGATAATAACCGGCGAGCCAAGCCGGGGGCTTCATCTCGGCGAGGAGTTTCAGGGCGACATCTGGGCCCTTCCATTCGGCCAGGGCGATGGCTCGATTGAGGGTGTGGAGCGGCGACGGTTCGAGCCGTTCCAGGGCTTCGTACAGTTCGACGATCTCTCGAAAATTGGTGTCCTCGAAACGCGGCGCCATACAATGCTCGGCAAGGACGGCTGCCTGCGCGTGGTAGCGCGAGAACACGTCACCCCGCCCAGAACGCCAGAGGTATCTCATGCCTTCTCCAATCAAGCCGCGGTCCCAGAGGGAGCGGTCCTGTTCTTCGAGGAGCAAGAGACCCCCTGCTTCGTCCAACCGTGCGGGCAAACGAGCGTAGTGGAGCAACATGAGAGACATCAGTGCGTCGGCCTCGGGGCATGCCGCCACTGGATGGCGAGCGACGATTTCCCCGAGCCGAAGCGCTTCGCGACACAGCTCTTGGCGGATCACTTCATCACTCTTGAGTGAGCTGTAACCTTCGTTGAACAGCAAATAGACGACGCGGAGCACCGTTTCCGTGCGGCTCACGATATCCGGACTGGCCGGCGCGTCCCAACCCCGACTTACGGGATCATAGGCTTTTTGCATACGCGCCCGACCGCGCTCCAGGAGCTTTTGGACATTGGCATCGGACACGAATAGCCGGGCCGCAATCTCCCGGGTCGAAAACCCGCACAGCAACTTGAGCGAGAGCACCAGCTGCATGCGGGCTGGGATTTCCGGATCACAACATACGTAGAGCATGCGCAGCTCGTCGTCGAAGATCTCGTCGGGGTAGCCGGACATGCTCGATTCAGGAGCTGCGCTCGGCTCGTTGTCACCCTCGTCGAGGCTGAGGTCGCGAGACCGCGCCCGGCGGAGTTCGTCGAGAACGCGATTCTTGGCGACACTCGTGAGCCAAGCGGAAGGATTGTCTGGGATGCCGTCCTGGGCCCAGCGCGAGACCGCCGTAGCCAGCGCCGTCTGCACGGCGTCCTCGATCAACTCCAGACGCGGCGCGCCGAAGCGCCGGACGAGTCCCGCGACGAGTCGCCCGGACTCGTGCCGGAAGAAATGCTCGACGAGGCGCGGGGGCGCGTCGGAGGGAGCGTCGCCAAGGCTCGTCCCGTCTTCCAAGTGTCGTCCCACGCGCCGGCCGAGTGCGCTAGAAGCCCATCATCTCGCGGATTTCGATGCTCGCTCCCGGCATGAACATGATGGGGCATTCTTTGGCGACTTCGACAGCGTGATCGTAGTCCTTCGCCTGGACGATTGAAAATCCACCGATAATCTCCTTGGCCTCCGGGTACGGACCGTCCAGGACCTCGTCTTTTCGGAGGGTGCGACCGCCGTGCTTGAGTCCGTCCCCCATGTCGACCACCTGGTCCTTGAATTTCTGTTTCCAAGATTGCCACTGCGCCAACATCTGCTGCATCTCCTCGGGGCTTGGCTGTCGGTCGGGGGCCGGCGGATTCCAGTACAAAAACAAATACTTGGTCATGCGTCTCTCCTGAGTGCGGTGGCGGGTGTCGACCCGCCGCTAAAACTACCACGTTTGATTGGGGGCAGAAGCGCCCCGCACCCTTTCGACGGATCACCGGTCGCCTTTCGGACAAATCGCGAGAGATTTTTTCCATTTGCCCCGACAGTTGGAGTCCGCCTTCGCGGGCCCCTCGAGGAATGCACGACTGCCGTGCGCGAAATCTTCGCGGAGGTCATTCGGCCGGCGTCTGATGGCGCATCAGGTCTCTGCGCGAGATGGCTGGTGCCTTCTTGAGAAGCGAGGCGACCTGATTCGCGACGGTCCGTGGCGCGCAATTTCTGGCTTCGGCGATCTCGCGGTTCGAGTAGCCGTGGCGCAAGAGATGGAGCACCTGGAGTTCGGCGGCCGACGGCGCCTTTCGCCAGGTCACTGGTTCACTCGATGCACAGAGGAGCAATGAAGCGGCACCCACCAAATCGCCCACGCTCGTACATCCCATCTTGAGCGCCGCGGACGACAGGCTTCGAGAAATACTTGCCTGGGACAAACCTTGTGAGTAGGCGATCATCTTGTTCGAAAGTCCCTGCGCGGCGAGCTCCACAATCCGCATCTCTCGCGGGGCAAGCTGCAGCGCTTCCTCTTGCTCGGCATATTCGAGTACCGCGTAATGTCGTCGCCCTCCCTCCTCACGGGGGCTCAGGCTGTACATTCCCTTCACCAAGCCTGTCCGTACCATCACCCCGTCATCCGCCGGGCGAGCTCGCGCACTTTCAATCGCGCGGACTTGCGAGGTAATCGGTTCGCTTTGCTCTCGAGCCCGCAGCTGTCCCTCAGCGTGCACCACTTTACCTTCCGGGCTCACGACAGCGACCTCCAGGCAATGTCCCAGGCGAACCCTCATTGCTTGCTCGATGTGAAGTCCGACGCGCGTGAGAAGATCTCGCTCCTTGGTAGAGGGAACGGCCAAGTGAGGAAGTAGCGCATATACGGCAGCTTGAACGCGACCGCTCCTCGTCGTCATGGCGATACCGTCCCGCGCTCCTGCAAATCTGAGCCAGGACCGCCCGGTTGCGGTTGTCCCAAAATTCGCGACGAACCTCCTCGGGCAGAAGAGGAAACTTGACGTGGAGTGGCCGAAAACAATTCGGCTGCCGCTCGACGACGGATACTCCCACCAGCGTCTGCCCAAAGAAGTACCGAGCCACCTCCGTCACCTGCTCGGCCCACACCTCCCAGTCGGCGGCTGGCCTCCGCGCGGCTTCAATCAAGTCGAGAGCTGCGCCAGGGCGGGTAATTGTCCGCGATCTCATCTTTCTACGACGAACGCGCAATCTCGTATGTTTTCATTCGAGCCGAATGTCTTCCAGGCAGAAGTCGAAGTTCGTCGGCACGACCTCGTTGGTGGGAATTTGCCACATGATCCCGGTGATGGGCTGTCCTGCGTAGTGCTCTCCTCCTGGGGACCAGCATTCCGCGGTCAGGGTCGAGAGAAGCACGCTGCTCGTATACTGGACATCGCGGCAGTACTGGGTCCCATCAATCGTTTGAACCGTGAGCCGCACGTTGGGCGCCGCGCCCGTGATGTTGAACGAGAGTTTCGTCAGACCGTAGGAATTGGGGATCCAGTCGTCGACAACGGGCGCGTAGTCGGGAGGTATTGGACATTGTCCTGTTTCCGCATCGCAGATCGTGAGCCCCAACGTTGCGCCCCAGTAGTGACCGTAGTCGCCATTTTGCACGGTCGTGCCTTGACCCGCCACGCAGAGCTCCGGCCCAGCGAGGCAGTCTTCCGTCACCTCATCGGTGCACACCGGGGTAATCGTCGAGCCGCCTAAATCAGCAACCGTGTAGTAGGCGCCGACGAGGTCGATACTGCACGCTTCCAGCCATCTGCCCGTGGTCGGATCGAGAGAAATCGTGCCACTTGCCCCTCCTTCGCCTCCGTGTCCAGCGGAGCCCGCGGCCCCGGAGTCTTCACAGTTGAAATCGTCGGGGGCCCCACCCGATCCATCGCTACCGCTCCCGCCCAAGCCTCCGGTCGACGAGTTGCCGCCGCTTGCACCTCCGGTGTTCGAAGGACCACCGCCGGTGTCCGAAGGGCTACCGCCGGTGTTCGAAGCTCGCCCACCGGTGTTCGAAGGATTTCCCCCGTCGAGGGAGTGCCGCCGGTATCATTGCCTGCGCCGCCCGTTCCGTCGTCGTCGCGATGCGATGGATCCTTGTCTTTACCGCACGCCGCTGCCAGTACCAGAAGCGACCCAATGATCAGTGTTCGCGGCTTGAGCTTGCCACGAAAACGACTCTCGACCGAAATGCTTGCTCGCGTGAACCGATCCATTGCCAACCATCCTACTCCCTGTGCGCCCAGTCTCGGCTGATGTTAGCGACTCATTGGGAAAACTGACCATGGTCATTTCTTTCTCGCACCATAAAGGGTGGGCGCGCTCCTGGTCGACTGGTCGCCCACTCGCGGTCATGCGGCGACGGATTGGGCTCGGCGACGAAACCTCGCCGACATGAGCGCAATCACGACGGCCAGTGCCGCGGCAGCGAGTCCGGGTTGCCACTCCGGAGACGCTCTCGAAATGAGTTCCCTCGCGTTGAGGAGGATGAGAAGCGCGGCAGTCGCGAGCCCCATTGGACGGGCTGGCACGTAGCGTATCAGCCACGCGGCAACGGGAGCGGCGAGCACCCCGCCGACCAACATGGCCGCGAGGAGCCGAAAATCGAAATTCGTCGTTCCGAGCCCCAGAACGATAGCCCCTGCAGAGGTCATCGCGACGAAGACCTCTGCGGTATTGGAGACCCCGATCGCGAAGCGCGGGGCGACACGTCGATACAAGAGAAACGGGGTTACGAGCGGACCCCAAGCTCCGATCAACCCGTTGACGACACCACCCAAAAAGCCAGCCCATTCCACTCCGGCAACGGGCGTCGTCGGACCGGGGTTGGGGTTCGGGCTTGCGCCTTTCGACTTGGGCGAGACTGCGCTGTCCGTGTCTCGCGTCGGTGCCGCAAACCTCAGGAGGAGGCGCAGACCGATCAACGTGAGTAGCGCCGACATCACTAGCTTGAGGATCCCGGGGTCTGCGAACGAAAGAACGGCGGCTCCGAGGATGGCCCCAGCGCACCCGGACAGCCCAAGTCGCAAGACGAGCGCTTTGTCGATGTTCTTGAACTTCCAGTGCGAAACACCCGACGCCAAACCCGTTGCGACTTTCGCCAGGTTGACCGTACCAGCAGCGACCTGCGGTGGCAGGCCCATTCCCATGAGGAGCGTCGAGCCAGTTGCGCCGAATCCCATGCCCAACGCCCCATCGACGAATGATGCCCCGAAGCCGACCAAAGCAACCCACACGATCTCGTCCATACGGCGCTGGTGTGGACCCTTCTCGACAGGGCGTCAATCGAAATGCGCACAATTCCGATAGATTTGGTGCGTGTATTTATTTCCCAATCATTACAATATCATACAATGTGTTTCCCATGCGGCGTGGACGCGCGTTGGCTCTCGGTTGTGGGGGACGCGCAACGCCATTTTGCGGCACGGTCCGCCCGCCCGCGCTCACCACCCGCCGGGATTGGTTCCGACCGGCACGAGCTCCACGTGGAGCGCGTCCCCGTAGTTGTACGGACCGTAGTAGTAGCCTCCCTCGTAGTCCCAGAAGTAGTCGTAATAGTCCTCGACATCGGCAGTGAATTCGAGGGAGACGAAGCCTCCCGTGAGAAGGCCGAGATCGAGTTCGACGATCTCACCGGTGCCGAAACCCGACGTGTCCGCGACGAGCTCTCCTCGCTCGCAGGCGGAATCGCCATGAAACACGCGCAGCCGGTACCAGTTTTGTGGTTCCTGGAAGACGAGAGGGAGTTTGACTTCGCCATTGCCACAATCATCGAGCGAATAAGTCACTCCGGAAATAGCGACGCCTTCGGGCGCTTCACTACACCAGCCTTCGCTCGTCGGTGAGCCAGCAAAACCGCCGCCTGCGCCCCAGACGTCGTCGCCGTCGCCGTCGCCACTCCAGCCCCCGGCGGCGCTTCCACCGTCGCCGCCCCCCGGACCAACCGGACTGCCGCCCACGCCATCTCCCGGACCAACGGGACTACCGCCCACGCCATCTCCCGGGCCAACGGGACTACCGCCCACGCCATCTCCCGGACCAACGGGACTACCGCCCACACCATCGTCCGGACCGACCGGACTGCCACCGACACCTCCGAGCTCAGCGAAGGGGGTCAAATCGGTGCCTGAGGTGTTGCAGGCATAAGGTGCCAAGACCGGATAGAGACGGACGCTGCGTTGGCTCACGGCCCGTTCTTCGTAGACGGCGCCCGCGCAAACGTAGGACTGGCGGAAAGCCCCTGAACCGTCGCAGAAGCTCGGGCTTCCACCTGCTGGTGAACCGCCCACTCCGGCATCTGGAGGGCTCCCTCCAGCCCCACCGGGCCAGGGCTCCGTCGCTTGCCCTCCAACTCCGCCGGGCCAGGGCCCAGTCGGTTGCCCTCCAACTCCGCCGGGCCAGGGCCCAGTCGGTTGCCCACCTACGCCTTCGTCCTCCTCCCCAAGTCCCGGATCGAGGTCGGGATGCTGACATCCCGTGAGGAACGAGGAGTGTAGGATTGCAATGGTGACGAACCCCAACGAAAAGTGAGTCGATCGTTTGTCTCGTGTCATGACCGTTCTTTGCGGCATGCGAGAAAATCCTTCGCCTCCTCGTGCGAATTTGTCGGCGCTTCGGTTTTCAGGACTGGTGTCTCGAGGCGCCCTCGCTCCCCGGGGCCTTCCGTGCGGCGGACGAGTCGACTCGCTTACGCAACGTCATTGCCCGTCGCGGAGAGGAGCATTCTGCGGGCGAGCTCGTCACCGATGGCGCTCGGGGACGCGCCGATCCCATCATCATCATCGAAAGGGCGCTCTTCTTCCCGCGCTGTGGCCAAGGTGAGCTCATCGAGGGTCTGTCGTTCTTCCAAGTCGAATAGACTGGGGATCTGACCGCGCTCGAGCTTCTCGAGGTCTTCGTTGGTAGGCCCAGGGTCCGACCGAAGTGTGGGCAGTTCGGCCTCGAAGCTGCTGGGTCTCTCGGACGGGGGTCCTTCGGACGGCGGTCCTTCGGACGGCGGCGTGCTCCCGCTTCTTCCGTTCTCTGGAATGATTTGACGGAGCCAATCCTTCCAGTCCAGCGCGTGGAGCCACTCCTGAACCTGGCCAAACGATTGAGCGATCTTCTGGGTGGTGGTCATCTGTTTCATGAATCTGCATGCAGCAAGATCCGCGCCAGGCACGCGCCCTGCTTCCAGCGCGAATTCCCGAAAAGCCCGTTCGACGGGCCCGGACGCCTCGACGGCCCGGTGTGGCGAAATGGATCGACTGGGGCAGAAGCGCACATGCGCGAGCGCGCGGGTACGAAAAGGAGAAGGAGACGTTTCCGTCGTGAAGATGTGAGGCTCCTGGGGCTCTAGGGAAATGATCGCTGCGCCCTTCCGAGATGGCGCTCTCATGACGAAAGGAACCACGATGAATACGAAAGCGCGACTCTCTCTTTTTTCTCTCGGTGTGAGCACCACAATGCTGAGCACCGGTTGCATGGTCGGCACGAGCGACTTCGACGATTCAACTGGGGACGAGGTCGCAACGACGACTCAGGAAATCGTAAACGGCTGCCACGAAAACAATTCGGTTCCGCTGCAGGGCCCGAACGCGTCCAATCGAGTGGGCTCGAACGCGTGCGTTGCCATCATTCCGCCGTTCTTGCCCTCTTGGTGGCAATACAGCGACGGGACGGCGCGCGTACAAATCGCCAACTATGACGATCAGGATCCGAACGAAAACGCGTTCCCCCTCACGGTGCACTGGGAAAACACTTGCGGAACTGAATCAGGATCGGTGGTTTACGAGTTCCCTTGGCAACAGCATGAGCTTGGTCACCCGGACGACGAGTGCTCGATTGTCATCAGCCTGGGCGGTAAGTTCACCGAGGACGTGCTCGTGTTCTGGGGCGCGTGAGCGCTTTCTTCCGGCGCACCTTTTGAGCTCAGCCCCCGGACCGATCCAAGATCTCTTGCGGGCATTCGATTTCGGCGAATCGGATTTCTGGGTTTTCGGCCATCAGGAGCCATTCGATGTACCAATCACATCCCGCCATGAGGTCCGGGCTATCGCCAAAGGCGTCTTCGCACATTGCGCGGATACATGGGCCATTGTCTCCACAAGCGGCGCGGAATCCTCCGTAGCTGGGCCCCAAGTCGTTCGTAGAGACTCCCCATTGAGTCGAACAAGCATTGAACGCACCAACTCCCCCGCCGGGGATGAGGAGATCGAACTGGTCCCCGACACCACCCGTGCTGCTCACGACCTGAACCACCATCTGTTTGCCTTCGAGGCCCGGAACGGCCGGGCCGCTCGAGCTCGTTCCCGAAAAGCGGATCTGAAAGCAGGTGCCGCAGGGCGCACTGTGCGCAGTGAAGCCGTAGGCCAAGACGTCGCTCTTCATCCAAGGAGCCCAATCGTGACAGGCGAATGCGCTGCCTCCGTCGCAAGCACTAGGGTTGTCGCTCACACCGATGTTGTTGCCGTCGATGTCACAGCTACTCACCGGACTGACGGCGCTCGACCACCCACAGGAGGGCTTGCAGCAGTCCCAATAGCGCGTCGCGAACCCTTCCTCCCCTCCCACCAGTTCCGGGAGAGTCACTTCTTCCGTCGTCCCGCCTGTACCACCGGAGCCCGTGTCCCCCCCCGACGACGAGTCGCCGCCCGACGACGAGTCGCCGCCCGACGACGAGTCGCCTCCGGACGACGAACGACCACCTGAACCCGTGGTCCCGCCATCGGCCGATTCCCCGCCGAGTCCGTTCGCCGTGCCGCCGGTCTCACCTCGACCGCCGGTGCCTGGACCGTTTTCCGATGTGCCGCCTCCGCTCGAGGGGTCCTCCTCGTCGCCCTTTTTGCCCTGAACCGACTTCGAGCAGCCGAATAACCAATACGACACGGCAAGGGGAATCAGCCATCGAGCATTCATGACCCTCGACCCTACGATAAGGTCCACCGCTGGTCGAGCTCTGCTCGCTTCATCTTCGAGGACCAGCTCGTCCAAGTCTCGACCACCTCGATGCGGCCCGATGGGGTACGCTGCCAGTGGTGTCGTCGCAGATATGCAGAAGTCGATTCGGTTGGACGCCTCGACTCATTAGCGTCTTCTCGGGCGCTTCGTTCGGTACCTTCTCGCAAGGTCGAAGAAAGCGCGCAGGTAGGCGACGTCAGAGTCGGACTTACGTCGGCCGAGGAAGATCTGTTTTCCGATTCCGCGTTTTCCCAGGCGCACGGGGAAAACCTCGAGCTTGTCCGCGTATTCCGCGACGAGCCAGCCAGGAAGCGCCGCCACGCCTCGCCCGCTCTCGACCATTTGCAGCATGATGTCCGTCGTCTCGATGGGCTTGTGGCGCTTTGGCGACGCTTTGGCGGGAGTCAGGAACTGGGCGAAGACGTCCAAGCGATCGATCTCGACGGGATAGGTGATCAGCGTTTCGCCGGCCAAATCTCTGGGCCTGGCGTAGGCTGCGTCGCGGAGAGGGTGCTGTGGGCCGACGACGAGCACCTGCTCGTAGTCGAAGACGGGTTCGAAGACGAGATCCCTCTTGCGCAGCGGATCGGGAGTCACCAAGACGTCGATCTCGTAGGCGTAGAGCGCGCCGATGCCCCCGAACTGAAACTTCTGTTTCACGTCCACGTCCACCAGCGGAAATGCCGAGAGATACGGGGACACGATCTTGAGCAACCACTGATAGCAGGGGTGACACTCCATGCCGATGCGAAGCGTTCCGCCTTCCCCGCTGGCGAACTGGGCGACGCGCTCTTCCGCGTGGGCGAGCTGAGGCAGGATACGGTTGGCCACTGTGAGCAGATACTCACCGACCTGCGTCAGCCGAAGCCTTCTCCCGTCACGGTGCCAAACCGGAGTGCCGAGCTGCTCTTCGAGTTTCCGGATCGTGTGGCTGAGCGCCGATTGGGTCAGATGAAGCTCGCGTGCAGCCGCCGAGAGAGTGCCCTTGTCGTGGACTTCGCGGATGACCGTGAAGTGAATGGGTTGAAGGATGGACATGTCGGTGCGCCGGCTCTGCGGAAGGGGGGCTTTCGCTTTTCAGGAGCGACTCCCGAGTCCTTGGTTGGAGTGAACTATTACAAAATTTAATCAATCGATGAAAATATACCAATTTTCATCATGTTCCTCCGGGCTTAGATCAAGCGGGCAGTTTCCCGAAAAGGAGAGATAAACACATGGTTTTTACGCACAATTTGGGGTTTCCGCGTATCGGCGCCCGGCGAGAATTGAAGTTCGCTCTGGAATCCTACTGGAAGGGCAATTCTGCTCGTTCCGACCTCCTATCCATCGGATCGGCGCTCCGCTTGCGCCATCTTCGCGATCAGGCCGGCCTCGACTTTGCTCCCGTGGGAGACTTCGCCTTCTACGATCAGGTGCTCGACATGAGCTTCACCTTGGGAAACGTCCCCGAGCGTGCAGCAAACTTCGCCGGAGATCCTCTCGACAACTACTTTCGCGTCGCCCGCGGTCGCTCCGCTCCATCGAGCGGCGCAGATGGAATCGCCGCCGGGGAAATGACCAAATGGTTCGATACCAACTATCACTACATCGTACCCGAATTCACTGCCGGGACTGAGTTCAAGCTCGACGCTTCGCGTCTCGTCGAGCAACTGAACGAAGCCAAGTCCGAGAAGATCAGCTTCAAGCCCGTCATCATTGGGCCGATGACTTATCTCGCTCTCGGCAAGGCGAAGGACGGTTCCGACAAGCTCGCGCTCCTCGAACGCCTCGTTCCCGTTTATGAGCAGCTTCTGGACGTACTGGTCGCGGAGGGCGCAACCTGGATTCAGGTCGACGAGCCGATCCTCGTGACCGAACTCGAGCCTGGCTACACGCAAGCCTTCAAGTCCACCTACGCCGCGCTCGGGAAGAGGCGCGCAAAGCTGCTCTTGACCACCTACTTCGGCAAGCTCGCCGGGAATTTCGAGCTCGTATCGAGCTTGCCGGTCGCAGGGGTTCACCTCGATGCCATTCGTGCCCGAGACGAGGTCGAAGGTCTGATTGCGGCCCTCCCCGAGTCCATCGTGTCCTTGGGCGTCGTCGACGGACGCAACGTCTGGAAGAGCGATTTGCGCGCGACCTTGGATTTTCTGAAGCCGATTGCTCAGCGGCTGGGCAATCGACTCTGGCTCGCGCCGTCGTGTTCGCTGCTTCACGTCCCGGTCGATCTTTCTGGTGAGGAGAAGCTCGACTCCGAGGTCAAGACGTGGCTCGCCTTTGCCAAAGAGAAGATCGAAGAGCTTCGCGTCCTCTCGACGGCCCTCAACCGGGGACCGGATCTGGTTTCTGAAGAGCTGTCGGAAAGCGCCGCCGCCATCGATGCGAGACGTCGTTCACCCCGGGTGAACAACCCGGCGGTCGAGGACGCAATGAAAAACATCGATGCGCACCTCGGCCGGCGCAAGAGTCCCTACGCGGAGCGAGCCAAGAAACAGGCAGCGCTTTTTTCTTTGCCGAAGTTCCCCACGACCACCATCGGTTCCTTCCCTCAGACGCCGGAGATTCGTCTGGCACGAAGACAGTTCAAGAGCGGAAAGCTCGACGAAAAAGGCTACAAGGACGCGATGCGCGCGGAGATCGAGCGGAGCGTGAGGGAGCAGGAGAAGCTCGGGCTCGATGTCTTCGTTCACGGAGAACCCGAGCGCAACGACATGGTGGAGTACTTCGGCGAGCAGCTCCATGGCTACGCTTTCAGCCAGTTCGGTTGGGTCCAGAGCTATGGATCTCGCTGTGTGAAACCGCCGATCTTGTACGGCGACATCAGTCGTCCGAAGGCGATGACCGTCGACTGGATCAAGACCGCGGCGGCGCTCACCAAAAAACCGATGAAGGGCATGCTGACCGGGCCGGTCACGATTCTCAATTGGTCGTTCGTTCGCGACGACCAGCCGCGATCGACCTCGTGCCTGCAACTCGCCCTCGCCATTCGTCAAGAAGTCGTCGATCTGGAGAAGGCCGGCGTGCGCATCATTCAGATCGACGAAGCGGCGTTGCGCGAAGGGCTCCCCTTGAGGAAATCCGAATGGAAAGAGTACCTCGATTGGTCGGTGCTCGCATTCAGAGTTGCGTCATCCGGCGTACAAGACGAGACGCAGATCCATACGCACATGTGTTACTCGGAGTTCAATGACATCATCGCGTCGATTGCGGATATGGATGCGGACGTCATCACCATCGAAACCTCACGTTCGGACATGGAGCTCCTCGACGCTTTCGATTCGTTCAAATATCCGAACGAGATCGGCCCCGGTGTGTACGATATCCATTCGCCGAACATTCCGAGCGTCGATCACATCGTCGAGCTGATGAAGAAAGCCGCGCAGCGCATTCCAGCGGAGCGTCTCTGGGTCAACCCGGACTGCGGCCTCAAGACGCGTCAGTGGGAGGAGGTCTTGCCCGCGCTTACGAACATGGTTTCCGCCGCGAAGACTCTCCGCGCGAACTTGGCCTGAGTCGGGGCCGCCGAGAGCACGATGAAAGGCCTGAGCACCTTGAGGGCGAATCGTGAATCTGCGGCAAGGCCCGTCTCGCTTCACGCCCTTTCACTCGGCGGTCCACGGCGCTCCGTCGCCACCGCAAGTGTAAAAGCTGTTGTAGTCACCTTCCACTGTATGCGGGGTGCCAGCGTTGGTACCCGTCACCCAGTCGCGCGCGGCGCAAGTCGGCTTGGCGCAGTCTTCCATCGACGTAGTGTGGTATCCTTGAACGAACCCATTCGCGAGGGCGGTCTCGGCAGTGATGGTGGGATCGGCCGCGGGGAGGTTTTCGACGAGTTTGCAACCCGTGACCTGAGTGATCGCTGCTGGGCAGGCCACCCGCTTGGCGTAGACTTCCCAGTTCAGATGGTAGAGCGTTTCGACCTGGTTGCCCTGGATGCAGGAAGCGCGGGCGTTTTCGGTGACCCAGCTTTGCTCGTGCGTGATTTGGTTGCAGCCGTTTTCGATCCAGGTCTGACACCCCGCTGACCCCAAAGTCTCGGGAGTGACGAGCCCGTATTGGTTTTTGCACTCCGTCCCATCACCGGGTTGCCCGACTGGCTTGATGCCGCCGCCGAAATCTTGTCCGATGTCGGTCGGGTACGCCGAATAGAAGGGCTGCCCGTTGGGCTCGTTGAAGCACCCTTTGACGGCGCCGGTTCCACCCGCGGCCATGTAGATGTCGAAACTGTCCGGTGTCGCGCCGGTGTTGAAGGCTTGCACCACGAGTGGTTTAGGGAGAGGCACGCTCGGAGTGACGCCGTTGCCGTCCACGGTCAGCTGTTGCTCAGGCATGTACGGGATGAGCTGATAGCACTGGCAGCACACGCTCTGCCCGTTCGGTCCATCCAAGTTGCCCCCATCGTTGTCGTGTCCAACCACTGCGTAGGTGAACGGACTCGTCGTGCCGTCGGACCATCCGTACGTACTTGCATCGTCCAGGGCCGCCTGCTCCATCTCCCCGGAGAACAGCATCGTGCGGGGGCACATGTAGCCGAGCTCGCCTGCCTTACCTTCGTTGTGCCCAGCTGACGGAGGCTCGCAGACACCGCCACAAGCGCTACCGCCATCCCCGGGTACGCATCCCTCGTCCTGGAGGTTGTACTTGTTCGTACATTGGTTGGGTGGGGGGAGCGCGTAGCGACCCGGTGTGACCACGATGGGACCGCCGCCACTTCCCGTGCCTGCGCCGCCGGAGCTGGCCGCACCACCAGTTGCGGCGCCACCGCCGGTCCCGACATTCCCACCAGTCGCAGCGCCTCCACCAGTCGCAGCGCCTCCACCAGTCGCTGCACCCCCGCCGGTCCCCGCTGCGTCGCCGTCGCCTGCGACGTTGCCGTGAGGATCCTCGCTCGTGTCCTGAGCGCTGCAGCCGCCCGTGACCGAAGCGACTGTAAGAGGGAGAAGAACGGGAAGAATCGAGAAGCGAAGGAAAGTATTCATAGTGCCTTGGCGGCGGATGCTAGCACGCGTTCCCCGCGCGACGCGCGCCTTGGGGGGCGTCCCGACTCCGGGAAATCGTGTGCAGTTATAGATACTTGGGACTGCTCGGCCCCGAACGATCGCGTTTCCTGGACAAACCCCCGCCAACCTGCCAAAAGACGCGTCCCCCGGGCTCCCTGGCGAGCCCGAGACCCGCCGGCACCACATTGGACCGGCTTCTTACAGTCAGCGGCGTTCGGTGGATGAGTACCGGCGTCGCGTCGAAGGAGAAACCTCATGCCCAAAATGAAAACCAATCGAGCCGCCGCAAAGCGGTTCAAGATCACCGGCAAGGGCCGCATTCGCCGCCCGAAGATGGGTGGTCAGCACTCTTTCATGGGAAAGAGCCGCAAACAGCGTCGTCGCCTTCGTGACAATGACATGGTCTCCAAGGATCACGAGAAGCGGATCAAGATCCTCCTCCCGTACGCGTGAGTCGAGTCGAACCGAATCAGCTTTTTCATCTCCAGGAGTATAGATAAATGTCACGTGTAAAGAGGGGGCCGATCCCCCGCCGCCGCCACAAGAAGGTTCTCAGGCAGACGAAGGGTTTCTACGGAACGCGCAAGAACCGTTTCCGTCAGGCCATCAACTGCCTCTACAAGAGCTGGATCTACGCCTACCAGGGCCGCAAGCTCAGGAAGCGCGATTTCCGTCGTCTGTGGATCCAGCGCATCAACGCTGCCTGCCGCATCAACGGAACCTCCTACTCCAAGTTCATGGGCGCTCTGAAGAAGGCCGAGATCGAGCTCGATCGTAAGGTCCTCGCAGACATCGCCGTGAACGACGCAGCAGCATTCAAGAAGCTCACGGAGTTGGCCGCTCAGGCCTGATCCGCCACGTCTCGCTCCCCCCGAGTTCAGCACCTGTGTCTGACGCGGCGACGACGATCCTTTCCGGTCTTGGCGATCTGAAGAAGCGCTTCGAGGCTCGTCTGGGCGAAAGCTCGGACGAGCTCGAACTGCGCAATGCGCGCGCCGAGTTCCTCGGAAAGAAGGGTGAACTCACAGCTCTGCTTCGCGGCATGGGCAAGGTTGCGCCTGACGCCCGCAAAGAGGTGGGGGAGAAGGTCAACGCGGCCCGCGAGGCTCTGGAGACATCCTTTCAACGGCATCTCGACGCCCTGAAGAAGGCCGCTCGTGACGCCGAGTTGAACGCAACGCCCTACGACCTTTCGCTCCCGGCCCGTCCACTGCCCCGAGGACATCGCCATCCGGTGATGCAGGTCCGCGACGAAATCCTCGACATCTTTCGGTCCCTGGGTTTCGCCATCTCGTGGGGCCCCGAGGTCGAGACCGAAGCGAACAACTTCGAGAAGCTCGCGTTTCCCGCTGACCATCCCGCCACCGACATGCAGGACACGTTCTGGGTGAACGTGAAGGGCGCGCCGCCGGATCTCCGCGTACTCATGCGGACTCACACGAGTCCGGTGCAGATTCGCGAGATGTCGACCAAGAAGCCGCCGCTCGCCATCGTGACTGGTGGCGCTGTCTACCGCCGCGACGACGACGTGACCCATTCGCCGATGTTCCATCAGGTCGAGGGTTTCTACGTCGCCAAGAAGGTGAGCTTCGCTCAGCTCAAGGGCGTACTGACCACTTTCATCCAGCGACTGTACGGCGACGCGGTCCCGGTGCGCTTCCGACCAAGTTACTTCCCCTTCGTCGAGCCGGGGGCGGAGGCGGATGTCGGCTGCGTGTTTTGCTCCCCGGACGACGGCACACGCGACACGTGCCGCGTCTGCAAGAGCACTGGGTGGCTCGAGGTGCTTGGCTGCGGGATGATCCATCCCGACGTCTTGCGTCACTGCAAGCTCGATCCCGACACCTACTCCGGTTTCGCGTTCGGCCTCGGCGTCGAACGCGTGGCGATGCTCCGCTACGGCATTCCGGACATCCGCGTTCTGTTCGAGAACGACCCGCGCTTTCTGGCCCAGTTTTAGCCGACCCGTCGAGCTCTGCCGCCCCACCAGACTCGAGGTGCGGGCTCGTTGCTTCGCGGCATACCGACGTCCTCCGCGGCGCGGCCTCAGCCGGCGAACGGCTCGAACGGGCCAACGGAAGGCGGCAATCGATACCAAAAGCCGCGGAAGGACTTCTTCTTTGGGTCGCCGAGATCCTTGCAGCGCTTCTTGCCATGCAGCCGCTCGCCATCGTCGCTAAGAAGTAGGATGCGGTCTCTCGTTTCTGGGGTGAAGAACGCCTCCGGATTGAAGTCGGGGAATCGGAGAGGGACGAGCGTTGGCTCCGAGTCTCCTCCGGCCCACGTGTAGAGCTTCGACTCGTGGCCGCCTGCGGAGCCGCCCGCGACGATGAGGTACCGACTTCTCCAGCTCGAGAGTGCGCGGATCCCCAGGCCGCCGAGATTCAGAGTTTGCGGTGGACCAAATTGCGGAGGGCTGCCTCGAACGACGCCTTCCGGGTTTTCGAGCGTGAGGACCAGAGCGCGCTCGTCGTACGTTGGACTACGAAGACCGATGAAGAGTCCTCCCGCTTCCCGAGCCGTCATTCCCTCGATGTTGAGCCCTCTGGGACTGCCAGCGGCCTGCGTCATTGCGTGCTCGAGCTCGAACCCGTCCATGCGTGGATCGACGAGCAGGTGTCCGAGCAGGTCATCTCGGGCTCGTCCGACGAGCTCGGTGGGACGACCAGGGGTCGGCGGAGTCGTGGCAAAGAAGCGAAATCGTTCGGGTTGTAGCTTGCCGCTCTTCTTTCTGGCGTGAGAACTGATCCAGTATGCGAGCGAACCAGAGCCGGTGGCGGCTTCGAGGTCTGCTTCGGGCGGCTTTGTCGGTCTGCCCTTCTTGTCGGTGCCCCCTACGATCCCCACCTTGTGAGAAATGTCGATTGTATGCAGGGGCAGCCCGCCGCGATCTGCGTCATAGATGCGGAGCACATTGTCCTCGTCGTCCGCGACTACGAACGTGTGGTCCGTGATCGGCACCGCACCAGATGCGTCGCAGCTTCCTAGAAACGAAACGTGGGCTCGGGCCGAATGGCCGAGAGCTGCCGTCGCCTCGGAGTCGGCTCCTCGCAGAGCGCTCCACCGTGACGCAACGAAGGTACACCCAGCCGCCATCGAGAGGGCGGTGAGGCTCATGCCAACGATTCGCCGCGTTGACGCGAGTCTACGAGCGGGACCGCGACCAGGAGCTCGCGCCTCCGCCCTTGTGCCTCCGGACGGTGTGTCCTTGGCGCGCTCGACGGCGGTCGAATAAAAGAGTGGATAAAATACCATGAAAATGGAGTGGTTTCGACGGGAGCAGCACATGGAAGCCTCCTTGGTGCTCGAACATTCGAATCACGTAGTAGGCGCTCGCAAGGCCGGGTCAATTTCATCCCAAACGGCTGCCAAACATGCGCGGCGTCGTCGAGCTTTGGAACTCGTCAGAGTAGCCTCTGGTCAGCATGTTTAGCGTTGTAGTTCGTTGCCTGTTGCTGGGACATGCTATCGCAAGTCCCAGTGAGATGGTGAACTCAACGAAAGGGAGCCAGCAGATCGCGGGGCAACCGGCGGGATCTCCGCTCATCGACGTCTCCTCGTCGCTGCGCGTTCTCGTCGTGGACGATCACGAGGAAGTCTTGGAGCTCGTAGGGCGAGCGCTGGAGAAGGACGGACACGAGGTGCGCGCGGTCGCTACCGATCGCGCTGCCCGGGAGCAGCTGTCGAGTGGCTGGGCTCAGGTCGTGGTGCTCGACCTGGGGCTGCCCGACGGTGGAGGGGAGGAGCTGTGTGCCTGGCTGCAGGGGATTGCCCGCCCAGCCATCCTGGTGTTGACCGCCAGGAGCGCAGTAAAGTCGCGCGTACGATGTCTGGATCTCGGTGCGGATGATTATCTGACGAAGCCCTTTGCCGTCGCCGAGCTGCGCGCGCGAGTTCGGGCGCTCGGTCGACGCCCTGGGCTGGGCGTCGGGGCCCCACTTCGAATGGGCCCCGCCGTCTTGGACTTCGCACGACGGGAGGCGCGCGTTTCCGGGCGGGAGGTCCCCATTACCGCCCGAGAATGGGCCATTTTGAAAGCGCTCACCGAAGCCCGAGGCGCGGTTGTCGACCGCGCTACGCTGCTCGAACGAATCTGGGGGGGGATCGACAAGGGCAATGAGGCGAGCCTCGAGGTACTGATCGGTCGCATTCGCCGCAAGCTTGGAACCGAAGTCGTCCGCACCGTGCGTGGTCGGGGGTACGCAATCCATCATGGGTGAACCACCAGCGGATCCCGAAGGCCGCCCGTCTCCGCCGCGAAGCAGTGTCGGGGCTCGCGTCGTGACGGTGACCGTACTGAGCGCGGCGCTCGGAGGACTGCTTGCCGCGTTGATGGCGATCGTGGCCGTGGATGAACTCATCGAAGAACATGCCGACCAGCGTCTTCGCGCAGCGCTTTTCACTCTCGCGGATGAACTCGACGAAGACGAATCACGAGCGAAGCTGCGTGCGAAGTTGGTACGTACGCTCGAAGACGAAAACGGCGAGATCGCGACCAGCGGAATCCACCTGTCCGTGTTCGAAGGAACGCGGCACCTCGCTGGGTACGCGCCCCGGATCGTCCCGCCTCGGGGAGCGTGTAAAACGACCGGCGAACTCGGCAGTCGTGCTCGCACTTGTTCGCGCGCGTACCGGGGTCTTCTCCTCGTCTCGGAGCAACGAAGCGATCGTCTCACTTTGCTCTGGTACTATGCCCTCGCCCTGGCGCTCGGGGTGTTGCTCGGCGGCTCCTCTGGAGCGCTTTTCAGCGGAGCTCTCACGCGCTGGGCGCTCGGACCCCTGCTCGGCGTAGCCGCACGTCTTCGGGCGTTCGAGCCTGAACGTCTCGAGACGGTCCGTCTGGGTCCTCCGAGCCAGCTTCGAGAGGTGAGAGCCATTCAGGAGGCCGTGGGCGCGCTGACCGACAACGTTCGGATGCTGTTGGGGCAGGCACAGAGCTTTGCGGCCAACGCGGCGCACGAACTACGCACTCCGCTCACGACGATTCGCGCGGAGCTCGAGTTGATGGCAGAGGAGGCAATTCGGACTGAAGATCGGGCGGCTCTCGAAAGAACCAGCACTCAGGTCAAGCGGCTCGGCACCCTGGTCGAGAGGCTGCTCGTGTTGGCCCTCCCACCCGCCGAGCTTGGCGACGGATTCGAGGCCGTGTCCATGTGCGACGTGGTGCAGGAAGTTTACGACGAAAGGATTGCTGTCGAGCGGGCTCGGTTGCAGCTGCACGCAGAAAGCGAAGGCGTGGTACGCGGGGATGCCGCGCTCCTGGCTTCCATGGTCACCAACGCGGTGGAGAACGCGCTGCGTTACACCGAGGGGCCCGTGGAAGTATCCATTCGACAGATCGAGGAAGAGGTCGTCGTCGAGGTCGTCGACCAGGGTCCCGGCATGAGCCCGGACGAAAGTATTCGTGCGTTGGAACCGTTCTACCGGGCGGGGAGTCGGGCGGCCAAGACGGGATTTGGGCTCGGTTTGGCCCTCCTTTCCCACGTCGCACGGGCGCACGAAGGCCGGGTGGATCTCGATTCGAACGAAAGCGGCACCCGCGTTTCCTTCCGACTCCCGATGTGGCGCGCCCGCGATGAGGCCGAGGTGGGGGGTCCAGGTGCATCCCGTCGCCCTCGGCCCCTCAATTCAGGCTCCCGATGAACTCATTGTCTCGTGTAGATCTGCACGTTCGGCTCCGACAAATCGAAGAGCCAGAGCTCGGTCGAAGTCGCGGTGTACTGGACGGTGACGCTGTCCGTAGCTGGACACGTGACGTCGAACTGGAGCTCGGTCGAAGACGCCGTGTACGTGCCGGCGCCCACCATCGCCTCTCCACCGTCATCGACGTTGACGAAGGTGACTTGATTCCCCTCGATGAGAAGCAGTCGTGCCCGTACGTGCTCGTCCGCGACACCGGACGGGTAGATGTTGAATTCGGAGAGGTAATAGAGACCATCGGCGATGGTTCCTCCGGCCGGTTCGTCGATGATGCCCGTCTTCTGGGTTTCCGAAATCACGTTCGGGCTCGGCGCGGGAGGATTGTCGCAGCTGCCCGCCGTGGGACTTTCCCCACCGCCCATTCCGCCAAGGCCTCCCATGGGCGCGCCTCCCTCTCCAGGCACGCCGCCCGTCGAACCACCCGCGCCGTCGCCGTCGCCATCACCGGGTGCGTCGCCGTCCCCGTCACCCGGTTCGTCACCGTCCCCGTCACCGGGCGTGTCGCCATCCCCGTCGCCTGTCATGCCACCCGACGACGAATCACCGTCGCCGTCGCCGTCACCATCCCCGCCGTCGTCATCGTCGCCCTTGCACGAGGAGAGTGCAAAGTGTGAAGCGAGCAGACTTACGATGATCGAGCGCCATACAACCTTTTTCATAGGACCCTTTCGAACGGCTAGGGGACAGACCCCCGGCCTAGCGAGCGAGACTAAGCCACGTCTCGTTTCGCGACAATGGCGTCCTACTTTGTCATCAAGGCGATTTTTGCTGCGGCAAATATCGAACGTCTCGCCGAGATCAGACGCCGCGCGCGCCGCCGCCCATCGCCTTGCCACCGCGACAAGCTGCGAGGCATCATCTACAGCCTCCCCGCACCCACCCCCAGCCAAAGGAGTTCAGGATCACGATGCATCGATGCTTGCTCGGCGTTCTGCCTCTGGTTTTCAGCACTGGCTGCGGCGGCCGGAGCCTCCCCATCATTCCCGGCGAGGAAGAGCAGATGTCGATCGAAGAGGGAGGGCGGGCGGGCTCTGGTGGTGCGTCCGGAGGTTCGTCGAGTTCGGGGGGCATGACCGGCGGGATGCCGAGCGTTGGCGTGGGAAGCACCCCTGTCCCGCCCCCGGAGGAGGTACGTATCTTTGCCTCCGGGGTGCTCGAGGAGATGGTTACCGATGGTGATGGCGCCCTTTACGTCTTGGGCTCGACCTGGGACGAGCTGGTTCCGGGGAGGCAAGTGGGCCTCAAGGACGCGTTTTCCGCACGCCTCGATGGAGTCGGCACTCCCTCGTGGATGGACCAATTTGGCACCAGCTCGGAGGACGCCGGGGGCGCCTTGACTTGGACGTCATGGGGGCTGCTCTACGCGGCGGGTCACTCGGAAGGTGGTTTCGTGTGGACCCCCAATGGCCTCACGGACATCTTCGTCCGGGTCACTGACGGCGACGGTTCGTCCGAGACCGTCATCGAATTCGGAAGTTCCGGAGACGACTACGCGGAAGCCGTCGCAGAAGGTCCAAACGGACAGCTGTACCTGGTGGGATATGCTGACGGCCGTATCGGCGACGCAGACTATGCCGGCGGCATCGACATCTTCGTCGCCGAAGTGAATCCCGCTGGCAATTTGGGGTGGATTCGACAGTACGGTTCGGCGGGCGACGACTACGCCAAAGACGTCGTCGTGACGCCCGATGGTTCCCTCTTCGTCGTCGGATACACGGACGGCGACTTCGGCGATGGCTCACCGATGGGAGGCTACGACGGGTTCGTCCTGCGCCTGGGAGCCGGAGGAGACGTTTCTTTTTCGGTTCGCTTCGCGACAGAGCAAAACGACTTCGTCTCGTCGGCATCGCTCGGGCCCACCGGACGTCTCTTCGTGGCCGGCCGTACCGAGGGTGTACTCGGCGCGTCGCATGGAGGTTCGGATCCCTTCGTCGCCGAGGTGGACGTCGCCGGCGCCGTTGCTTGGATCCACCAATTCGGAACCCCCGAACACGAAACGACTTTCGATCTGGACGTCAGTCCGTCTGGAGACATCTACGTGGCGGGCAATACCCTTGGCTTTCTCGCGGCCCCCAACCAGGGTCACGCGGACTCCTTCGTTCGCAAGATGACCCCCGACGGCGACGAGGTCTGGACGAGTCAATGGGGGAGCGAGGGATACGACACCGTGCAATGCCTCGCGACGACCTCCGATTCGCTCTTCGTTGCGGGCGAGCTTTCCGGCTCGTCTGCGGACACCCCTGGACTGGAAAGAGGGCTCTTCATTGCCCGGATGGATCTCTAGTGCTGCGACGACCCATGCTGCGAGGCGCGACGTCGTGGCATCTCTCACGAGCGACTCGTGGGGGCGCGAACTTTGGCCAAACTTCGACCGCAGTCGACTCGCCCGTGAGGGCCCAAACGTAGGTGCGCCACTCCCTTCGATTCAGAAGCAGAAGTGTCCCGAATCCTGGATGTTGCAGTGCGAGCCGTACGTCACGCAGGTGGCAACGTCGGAACAGGGCCGCAGGCAGTAGCCATCCAGGCGCTCGAAGGAGTCGTCGATGAGGGACGAGCCGCACACGGTCTCCACCGGACAGTCGGCATCCGTGAGGCAGCTCTGGGTGCAGAGCCCCGTGCTGCCGAGAAAATGAGCAAAGCAGAAGCCGGGCAGGGAGCAGTCGGCGTTCCGTTCACAACGCGCGCCCACTTCGGAGCTCCTGGCGCTGGCGCCGCCCGCGCCCCCGAGCCCTTCTTCAGGAGCGGGGCTTTCCGAGACGGGGTAGAGATCCTGCACATAGCCTGCAAGGTCGCCGGGCCCGTCGAGAGTGATCGTGGTCGTCCCATAGCGGCACCCATCATCACACTTGCGTCCGTTGGGATAGCTCACGTCATACTCGGGATCACCGATGATGTGTCGCATCGACCATCCGGATTCGTCCGAGATGTCGATCCTCAAATAGTCGGGGTGCTCGAGAATCCGGATCGAACGGTCGGAGAAGTAGGTCTGCGCAGAATTGGCGACGATCGGGTCGCACTCGGCGTTCCTTCCGGTCGAGTACGGATAGATGCGGCACCTCGAATAGCCAGACAGGTATTCGCTGCCCGGTGGAGACCATTGGAGAGCGACCGTATGCACCCCCTCTCCCCAACGGGAATCCGAATCGAAGAAAACCTCGTAGCCTTCGTTGCTGCAGCCGATCAGAGTACACCCCTGGCCCCCGCAACCCCAATGGGTCGAAAGGGCACCGACGAGCGACAGCGCGAGAGCGAGCGGAGGAGGGCGCACGGCGCCGAGAATGTGGAGGTTCGCGCGGCGCGTCAACGCGAGTCTTCGGGATCACCCTGGCGGAGGTTGGCGCGTTTCGGTGCGGAAGGTGGGGGCATCGATTCGGGCCCCGATGGATGCGGTTCCATGGCGAAAGACGCCGGAGCCGGGGCGACCACTGTGGCATTTTGCTACACACCCGTGGCATTTTGCCACACATCGGGAGCTAGCGACGAACGCGGACGCCTCTTCGACTCGATGTCCTTCTTCGCGGGGAGGGCGAGGTCTTCTTGTACTTGAAACACCATCGCTGAGCGCCAGCGTCCTGCTCCTCCTTGAGGGTGACGGCGCACTGGCTCATGGCCTCATCAGTTGTTGACGGCCCCATTCGCCCGGGCCCCCACACCACCCCGGACGTGTATGGGCCGCAAAGCATGTCGGGAGCCGCAAAGTCCTCCTTTTCATGATGCGCCCCGGTTTTGATGTGCCCGGGCGCTTGCATCGAGTTGTGCGTCGAGCTCGTGTCGCTGGGCTTTGCGGGGCACCGCGTCACGGATGTCGTGGGTGTGCCAGCACGCGAACGGGCCGTCGAATCATGTCGTCGCAGTCTGTGCCCCCCCCGGAGCCGGCGTGACGTCGTGAACAAAAGTATCCGCGGCGGGCACGGAATCTTACGCGAGCGCGAAAAAGTGCGTTTCAAAAGGAAGGGGTACAGCTTCTCCCTGGTTTTTGATGCAACCAAGAAGGCTCACCCCACGTAAATGCAATGAACATGGAGCGGACATGTGTCCGACATCGTCTCCAAGGCGCGACAGGCGTCCGCAATCTTTCACGGGGGCGTTTTCAGGCTGCGGCTCCGAACTCCTCCCCATCGTCCAAATCTAGTTCGAGCCATCGAGTGGAACGCTTTGTGCAGGTCGTTCGAGCAAGTCAAAATCCCACCTTCGCGTTTTTCCGATGCTCGGGAATGAATCCAAGTCAAGAACTGTTCCCTACCTAGAAGCCTTAGTCCCAGCTCAACTTCGCCCCGTATATTTCCCTCTCACTAGAAAGTCCAACCATGTCTGAGTCGCGTCACGTTGTTCAATCCACCGCCAAGGCCCGCGCCATCTCTGCGTCGGCCAAGCGCTTGAGCGCGACCGCGGGTGATCTCGGCGCGGCACGTCCGCTGGGCCGAGAGAGCAAGCGCGCCTCCAGCATCATGCCTTCTCGTCGTGACGAAGAGGGCGGTGATTCCGTCCTCTCGCGCTACTTCCGCGAGATGTCCGGACATCAAGTGATGGGCGCCGACGAAGAACTCAAGGCTGCCGAAGCAGTCGAGAACGCCGAAGTCCAGATGTGGTGCAAGTTGCTTGCCTATCTCCCCGCAGCGGGCCGCTTGGTGAGTCAGCTGGAGGTCGATCTGCTCGGCCTCTCGGACGACGACCGTCCGGACATGGCGCCGGTGGAGAATCTCAAGAAGCTCATCGTGAAGTTCGAGAAGAACGGTTCGCTGTCCGATAAGGATCAGGAGAAGTGGCAGGAGAGCTGTGCCGATCTCGGTCGGAGCTTGCGCATGCCCGATTCCGATAGGCTCTGGATGAATCGCGCCCTCGCAACCGCTCGTCAAATGACTGTCGAGGTCGACGGCGGCGTGGATCAGCCACCGGTGCTGGACGACACCCCGGACTACCGCAAGTACGTCAAGTCGCTCACTGGCGCTGACGCGCGTCAACGGAACGCCAAGAACAAGTTCGTCAAAGCGAACCTCCGCTTGGTGGTGAGTATCGCACGCCGTTACAACCGCGGGCGCCTGCCTCTGATCGACCTCATTCAAGAGGGCAACATCGGTCTCATCAAGGCGGTCGAGCGTTTCGACCATTCGCGGGGTTACCGGTTCTCCACGTACGCTTCTTGGTGGATTCGCCACTCGATTTCGCGAGCTCTCGCGGACAAGGGTCGTGCCGTGCGCATCCCGGTGCACATGCTCGACACGTACAATCGCGTCACCCGCGCGAAGCAGACGATCTCTGCGCGTACGGGTCGCGAGGCGACGCCTGCCGAGCTCGAGAAAGAAACGGGCATCCCGCGTGAGAAGCTCGAAAAGGTGAAGGACCTCTACGCCGACACGCCATTCTCTCTGGATCGCCCTGTGGGTGACGAGGACGGACGCAAGTTCATCGACTTCCTCGAGGCGGAGAACACCCCGAGTCCCCATGAGCAACTCGCCTCCGAGCGTTGGTCCGAAGAGGTGCGGCGCTTGCTGGCGACTCTGACTCCCATCGAGTCGAGCATCATCCGCTGGCGGTTCGGACTCGACCACGAGGACGAGCTCACGCTCAAGGAGATCGGAGACAAGTACAACCTGTCTCGCGAACGGATCCGCCAGCTGCAGGAGCAAGCAATCGGGAAAATCCGCAAGCAGATGCGCGATTTTTGATCGATGAGTGCAAAGCTTCGCGGGCGAAAGTCCGCGAAGCTGCATGCATCGGTGCTTCGTGCTCATGCCGTGCTGGCGGCGCGGATGACAGTCTGCGCGTCGGCGGGGGGCGACTCGAATCGGCGCGGAGCGCGCCTGGTTGTCTCGGAAGAGAACTGCCCGGGCGCTTTTGTGTTCGGCGCCCTGCGCGTCAATCCATGAGATTCACCACGCGCTCGATCTCGACGGTCGTGGCGGGATTGTCGTTGAAGTTGAGCCCGAAGACTCCCAGTTGGGTCACCGACATGCTGTGAGTGCGCGTGGTCTCGTTCAAGTAGGTGATCCCATCGTCCGACCAGGATGCCGTCCAGGATGTTCCCTCCCGCCTTAGCCGTACGTAAAGTGGAGCGCTGGTTGGCGAAATGATTACGTTGACGAGCGGAGTTCCGGAGCTCCCGTTGACCCTGCCGAAGAAGAAGTGAAACCCATCGGCCGCGTGGTACAAGTCCGCGCGCACGAAGGTGTCGAAGTCAGACAGAGCCACGATTCCGAATCCTTGGATGTTTCCGGTCGGAAGAGTGTTGAACACGGCTTCGATGTAGAAGTTCTCGTTCGGGACAGTCTGCACTAGCTTGGGTGCCTGCGGGCCGCCCGTCCAAAGATTGTGAGGGGTCCCGGACGGAAGAACGATCTGGATCGCGGTACCGAGCTCGGTGAACGAGCAATCAGCCGCGGGGTTGAGGAAGGTCCAATGATCTCCCAATGAGCCGTTGAAGTCGTCCGTCTGAAACGTCGACGACGTGGAGCCGCCCGAGCCATTGTCGCTGGTTCCGCCCGTCGAGCCTCCCATACCGCCAGTTGAGCCCCCGGTTCCGTCGTCGCCGCCGGTTCCGTTGCCGCCGGTTCCGTCGTCGCCGCCGGTTCCGTCGTCGCCGCCGGTTCCGTTGCCGCCGGTTCCGTCGTCGCCG
>CBFGUR010000032.1:0-82678 GCA_965652275.1 uncultured Polyangiaceae bacterium
CGCCGCCCTGGCCCCGGTCGTCGAGAGTCCCCCCCCCCACCATCCGTTTTTGGTTTTACCCCCCCAGCCCCGGGTGGGGGGGGGGGCGGGGCGCCCGCGCGCCCCCCACGCCGGGGTGATTCCATTCGAAACTCGGCGCCGTCAGATAGCCGATGGCGCGCAGGCTGGGCCATTGTGCGACCACCTGAAGCACGCCGCCGGCGAGGCCGCCGAACGCCATCGCCAAGATGCGCTCCTCGCCCTGTGCTCCCAGGAGGCCCGGAAGTGCGACGGCTGCGATCATGAAGGCGACGTTGAGGAGTGCAGGAGCGAACGAAGTGACGACGAACCTTCGGTGGGTATTCAGTGCGGCGACGCCGAGAGCCGCCGTGCCCATGAAGAAGATGTAGGGAAAGACCCAGCGTGTCAGTTGGACGGTTCGGGCAAACTGTCCCGGCTTGTCGCGAAAGCCAGCCGCGAAGAGCTCCACCAAGAGCGGCGCGAAAAGCACCCCCAGAAGGCTCACCAGCACGAGAAGGCACAGGGACAGGCCGCGCATGGCACGGAAGTAGCGCGCCGCAGCTTCGTCGCCTTCCTGCTCCTTGATCTTGCTCAGCACCGGAAGCACGGCGGTCTGCACCGCGCCCTCGGCGAAGATTTGGCGGAGGAGATTCGGAAGCTGCCAGGCGATGAGCCAGGCATCGGTTGCCGCTCGGCTGAACAGTGCCGCGAGCGCGATGTCGCGGCCCAGCCCAAGCAACCTGCTTACCAACGTCCCAAGAGCGACGATTCCGGCGCGACCGGTGATTTGCTTTCGCTCGCTTTCGCCCTCGTTGGCGTTCACCGGCACACCATACAGTTATTTGAGTCGGCGACCCAAGTCCGAGGTGGAAGTTTCCGAGAGTCCCATGTGGGCACTCAGGGCTCGTTCCACCACGCGTAGTACGTCACCGACCGCCGTCGCGCTGATGCGCACACCGTCGTTCCGACTCGCTCGGATGAGCTCTTCCCGGGTGAGACCTGCAAGTCGAATCGGACCTCCGCCGCATCTCTGGCAGATGATGCCGCCGCGCTCGGGATGGATCCACGCCGCGCGTCCCGGGGGACAGTGCTTGCCGCACGAGACGCAGCTTACCAGATGCAATCCCCAACCGAGTACCTCGAGCAGGCGAGTTCCGAAACCAGCAAGCAGCCGCTCGGGTTGTTCGACTTCCTCCGGCTTGTCGAGTTCGTCGAGGAGCAACGTGATTGCCCGCCACAGTTCGGCTTCTGGGGTGTGGTGCGGGGCGACCTTCCGCACCCAATTCAAGGCTTTTCCTGCTGCCGAAAGGCCGTCGAGGTGGGACGTGAGGTGCGTCCGTGGATGGGTGAGCCGCGCGTCTTTCAGAGTGTACAGTTCACCTCGCGGTTTGTCGGAGAGCTCGACTCGGAGGGTGTGCATCGGTTCGAGTGCACCCGAAAAGCGCTTGTTGCTTTTCCTCGAGCCGCGGGCGAGGGCCGAAATGCGGCCAAGCCCGTCCGTGAACAGCTGCACGATCAAATCGCTCTCTCGATAGTTCACCCGACCGAGGATCAGAGCCTGCGCCTCGATCGTCTGGGACGAACCGGATGAAGGAGTCATCGAATGGGTCAACCGAGCCGAGAAGCCGGGCCGGTGTCAATCAACAGCGCGCGACGGGAAGCTCCGCGATCACTCTGCTCGAGTCGGAGAGTTCCTGAGGCATGTCGCCGCCGCGGGGCTTGAGCACGATGCTGAGCGCCAGCGTGAAAAGGATGAGGAGCAAAACGAAAGCAACCGCCACGCCGACGCGCCGCCCCCGGGCCGGGCGCTGAGCGGAGGGGAGGGGAAGGGGGGTGACCCAGGCCACGCGTCGGCTCGAAGTGTAGCGGGCAAGGACGTCGTCTTCGGACACGCCGACCGCGCGCGCGTACGACTTGAGGAATCCGCGGACGAAAACCTCGGCGGGTAACTCGTCGAACTGATCCGATTCGATTCGCTCTACGCTCGAGACGGGAACACGAGTGGCGCGCGCGATCTCCGCGACACTCATGCGTCGCTCTTCGCGCTTCGCGCGAAGGTATTGTCCAACGGAAGCCATCAGCCGAATCTTCGCTGCGGCCCCCGCGAACATCGAGGGGGCGCTGCAGTGCGGTTAGACTACCCAAAGCCGGCTTGATTGGAAGGAGGGGAGGAAAAATGCCTGCGGTCGATCTCCGCCCGGATCGTAGGGTCGCTCAGTCGAGTGATGCCATGAGTCGGTTGCACTGTTGACCGGTAGGCGTGGACTTGGACAGATCGACGCACCGGTCGAGATCCGCACGAGTACTCTCCGGTTCGCCCAAGGCAAGGTGCGCCTGAGCGCGTTCGAGGTACGCATCTTGGAGTGCACTGCAACCGGGAGCATTCGTCGTGAGTGCTCGGTTGAACGCTTCCACGGCTGATTCCATGGCTCCGGTGCGTCGATAGGCGACCCCGAGTCGGTAGCTTCCTACGCAAAACAGGGGCTGAGCCGCGATCGCGCGTCGCAGAGCGCCGATGGCCTCCTTGTTTTCTCCCTTCAGCAGGTAGGCCCATCCCAGATTTCCCCAAGCGATTTCAGGGGTTCCGTACAGCATGTTCTCCGTGAGGGGGCGCAGCTCGTTGATGGCTTCCTGGTAACGCTGTTGATGGATCAGCACGACGGCCAGGGTGTTGTGCGCCTCCAGAAAGTCCTTTTTCTCGGCGATGGCGCGGCGAGCGTGCTGTTCGGCCGAGTCGAGGCGGCATTCGCCGATTTGCGAGACTCGGCAAAAATCCAGGTAAATCAGAGCTGCCAAATGCGATGCGTCGGCGTTGTGCCGGTCGTGCTCGAGGGCCTTCAGCACATGGTCGAGCGCTTCGCGAGTTCTTCCTTGCCGCTGCCAGAGATCAGCAGCCAGGCTCGCCTCGCTCTTGCTCATTTTTTCGAGCTCTTCGGGCGGGCGCTTGGCGAACATGCCGCATCCAGTCAGAATCGAGGTCCCGAGCACCAGGGCACCGAAAAGGGCCGTTTTCGAACAAAAGTGAGCGACTTTCATGGCGGCTCATACATAAACGAAAGCCACCGAACGGGACAAAAAAGCTCCGAAATCAGCCGGACCTATTGGTGACGGAAGTCCTTGCCGGGGCTCAGGCCGAAGTTCGCCTGGCCGTCGATGTCCTTTCCGGCCAAAAAGCCCTCCACGATGGGGAGGAGCTCGTTTTCGTACACGGGGCCGCCCCAGAAATATCGAAGCTTTCCCTTGCCGTCGAAAAGGAACGTCGCGGGCAGCATGCCGGGCCATTTCGGGTTCAAAGCCTGCTTGAAAGGGCCCAGAGGTCGTTGTGCCACCAAGATGGGGGGCTCGACGCCGCGCTCCGAGGCAAAGTTCAGCGCATCCCTTTCACCTTCCTCCTCGTCGACGGACACGAAGACCACGTCGATTCCACGGCCATGCAGGTTGTCCTGAAGAGCGACAAGCATGGGGAATTCTCGGCGGCATGGGCCGCACCAGCTTGCCCAGGCGTTGACGATGGTCCCTTTGGCTCCCGAACTTCCGATTTTTTCCAGTAATTCGGCACCGCTGATCCGGCGAATTGGCCCATCGGACGGGCGCGGGTCGGTCCCGCCGGCCGGTTGTTCCGTCGGTTTCGATGGCGACAGCCTGGCGTCGGGCGGCGCATCCTCGGATGCGGATTTCCTCGAGCAGCCCAGGGCGAGGGGCAAAGCGAGAAGAACGGCGAAACCAATGGACCGCGGGATGTTCACCTTCTGGGAAGTAGAATGCCGCCGACGCTCTCGTCAAATTGTGTAACGTCTGCTCATGAACGGACCGAATGGGGCCCAAACGGCCCTCGTCACAGGCGCCACGAGCGGCATCGGCCGCGCCCTTTGTCGGCAGCTGGCGGCAGCTGGAGTTGAGATTTTCATCACTGGTCGAAACCAAGAGGAGTTGGCCCGGCTTTGCTACGACCTCGATTGTCGGGGGGCGTCCTTCGATCTGGCAGAGGCAGACGCGCCGGCCGCTCTCTACTCGACCGCGTGCCGCGCACTGGGTGGGGTCCCAGACTTTCTCGTCAACAATGCGGGCTTCAATTCACGCAAGGCTCGTTTCGTCGAGGTCACGGACGAGGAGCTCGATAGGCAGTGGATGGTGAACCTCCGGGCGCCCGCGCTTCTTTCGCGCGAAGCCCTGAGGGACATGGAGCGTCGGGGCAGCGGGCACATCGTCAACGTCCTCAGCTCTGTCGTCCACCTTGGAATCGAGACCATGGGGGCGTACACCACGATGAAGCAGGGGCTTTTCGGTCTGACCCGCGTGCTGATCAAGGAGGGGAGGCAGCGGGGAGTGAAGGTGACTGCCGTTCACCCAGGTGGCACCGACACGAATTTCCGTGAGCTCGGGCGCCCGGAGTACATGAAGCCCGAGAGCGTGGCACACATGATCCTGGGTGTGCTTCTGGCGCCGGAGGATGTCGTCGTCCACGAGCTGACGTTCCGGCCCATGGTAGAAACCAACTTCTGAGCTCGCGCACCCTGCGTGCACGTGAAGCAAGGGCGCTTTCGAAAATGCCACGAGTTCCGCGACTTTGGCCGCTGTGCTGCATTTTCCAAATGGCTCTTGAAATACCTTTTTTAGCGGCTAAGTTCCGCGAACCTTTCGCCAGGGGGTCACTCCTGGCACCCCGCCGCTTCCCCCCAGTTGATCGGACGCGGCACCCGATCTTCGGTTCGGGTAGCAGGGGCCGAAGGTGTCCGGGGCGTAGCGCAGCCTGGTTAGCGCACTTGTCTGGGGGACAAGGGGTCGCGTGTTCGAATCACGCCGCCCCGACGGACTAAAAAAGCCTCCTGCGAAAGCAGGGGGCTTTTTTAGTGGGCCGCCCCAAACTCGGCCGGGCGCGGAATCGGTTCAGTTGAGCGCTCCGGCCCCCCCGCCCAGGTTCGGGGCTCCGCCCCCATTCATCGCCCCCCCCATCCCCTGGGTCCCGATTGGCATGCACACCCTACGGTTGGCTTGTCCGCCACCGGTCGACCGGCACCCGAACTCTGGATTTGCTTCCTCTTGGCAGAACTCGTCGGCGCTCTCGAAGCCCGCTGCTGCTACTTCCTCATCCTCGCAGCTCAAGAAGCAGAGCTTTACTTCCAGGCTGGCGAACGGAGCACACACTTGAGCCAGATCGCTTTCGCACTCCCCTTCAGCCGCGCAGCAATCGAGATCTTCCTCGCACTCGTGGGTGCAATAGCCCTCCTCGACCCGGTCCAGACACATGGCTGGACCGCTGAGCTCTCCCTCGGCAACGCGTGGATAGCAATCGTCCACGGACTCGCAGGCGCTCCCAGTCATCTCGACGGTCATGCTCCCGCCCGTACCGTCGCCGTCGCCGTCGCCGGCTGGCGTGCCGCCCGTGTCCCCGTCGCCATCGCCCGAGCTTATCCCGCCTGTGCTGGCTTCGCCGTCGCCATCGCCATCGCCATCTCCCGTTCTGGAGGTCGACTGGTCGTCACTACCACAAGCGCTGGCGACGCCGAGGACGATGAGTGTGGTCCATGTGCAATGCTTTATCCAAGTCTTCATGATGCCCTTCCCTCGAAATTTGGGTGGGGCGGGAGCTCGGAATTTACGGAAATTCCAACGCAGAAAGTGGATACGCTCTAGAAACCTCTGTGTGGGACGACCGTGCTATGACCTCGGCCATGCGGCTTTCGTTCGCCTCGCTTTCTGTCGCGACCCTTGCTGTGTGCGCATGTGCGGCACAGACACCCAAGACACCGAGCGACGCACAACCTCCACACCCCCCCCCCCAAGTCGTGGAGACTCAACCAGCCGAGGAGCCACCCGCCAAGGTCCGACGGACTTCGCCAGCGCAGCACGTCTCTCAGGGTGAGTACCTCTCTCCGCCCGCTGAGGTGATCCGCTTGCTCGAACGCGCATCACCACCCAAGGTCAAGTTTCATGCCCAGAGCCGCCAAATGGCGCGCTCGTATTTTCAGAAGTTGTTCGCGCGGGAACAGATGGCTCGGCCGTTCCTTGCCCTTGCCGGCATGCGCATCGAGCCCGAGCGGCTGACCCATTCGCGAGAACCTCTGGGGACGCACATTCGCATCAATTCCATCGACAAGTCTCGAGAGGCGCGCGAGCTCCGGCCCCCAGAGGGCGCGTACTTCGGTGAAGCGCAGTTTTCTCCGGAAGGTACGCGACTTGCGGTGCCATTGATCTTCGAGGACGAGCTGAAAATCGCCGTTTATGACGTCGCTCGCGCCGAACTGGAAGAGATCGCGACCCCGCCTCTCAGTGCCGTTTGGGGGCCTCCCTGCCTTTGGACCAACGAGCGCGAACTCCTTTGTTTCGCCGAGCGCGACGAAACTCCTCCGCTGTCCGACGAACCGGTGCCCCGCATCTACGAGCTGAAGTCGGGGTCAGTGCCGGCACGCACGTATAGTGGTTTGCTCCAGGGTGCATCGGACGATGCGCTCTTCGAGCGCTATGGCCGCGTCCGCTTGATCGCCGTCGAGCTTTCCACCAAGGAGGTGACGGACCTCCCCCCTCATGGTCTCATCACGAGCGCGTCGCTGTCGCCGAACGCGGAGTACATCCTGGTGACTCAATTGGCGCCGCCCTATTCGCGCCTCGTTCCCGCTTGGAAGTTTCCGGTGCAACAGCTCGTGTACCGCCGGTCCACTGGGGAGGTCGTTCATTCGCTCACCGCACCGCTCAGTCGTTCGACCACCGGCGTGGCTTTCGGGCCGAGGGTTCAGGCGTGGAACCCTCGGGCTCCGGCTGAGCTCGTTTACGTAGAGCGGCTCGAGACCGCTTCCGGAGGAACACAGGAGCGTCTCGTCCGGCACCGTGCGCCCTTCGACATGGCTCCAGAGGTGATCTCGGACGCCCTTCGACGTGTCACGTTCTTGGGGTGGACCTCGGCGGGCGTGCTCACCGTCACGGACGCCCCGGCTGGCAAACCGTGGACGTCGTATCGGTTGAGCGCCCAGGGGCTCGACTTTCTCGCTGAAGGCGGACCGTCGGAAGCCATCGGTGATCTGTCGCGTGCCGTTCTGACCGACGGGAGTTCGGGGGCCATCCTCGAACACAAGGGAGCTTTCTTCTTTGCCAGAGAAGTCCCGATCGATGGGAAAAAAGTCCAAGAGCTAGTGCTCTGGGACTCCAACAAGAACACGACGAAACGAGCCCTTCTAGGACGGGCAGGGGAGCACATGGAGGTCCTCGGTGTGCTCAGCCCCGATCGTTTCGAGTACCTATTGTCGGTCGAAACGAACCAGTCTCCACCGAAGGTGGTGGTGACGCGCGCGGGGCGCCGTCGTGTGGTCACTCCTCCGCCCGCGCGTCACCCAGAGCTGGAAGGGGTCAAGCGACGGGATCTCAGAATCCGGCGCGACGACGGCGTCACCATGCCGGCCACACTTTTCTTGCCGCCGGGGTTCCAGCCGAATCGGCCCGTCCCCACGGTGATGTGGATCTACCCACGCCAGTTCCCCGACCCGGAAGCGGCCGAACGTTTTACCGAAGGCACGGATCATTACTTCGATGTAGGTGGCCCTTCGCGTCTGAGTGTTCTCACGCAAGGCTACGCTCTTCTGGATCTCCCGGCCGTTCCAATCGTAGGAGAGGTGAAGACGGGTCGCGACGATTTTCTTCCTCAACTGATTCAAGGAGCCGAGGCGGCCGTGGATACGCTCGTGGAGATTGGGGTCAGTGAACGGGGGCGCGTTTACCCGATGGGGCGTAGCTACGGAGCCTTTGCGGTGGCCAACTTGCTGGCTCACAGTCGATCTTTTCGCACGGGAATTGCGATGAACGGAGCCTACAACCGAACGCTCACACCCTTCGGGTTTCAGCACGAGACGCGTACGTTTTGGGAGAGTACCGACGCATACATCAACGTGTCGCCCTTCTTTTTCGCCGACGAGATCGAGGGATCGCTGCTCCTGATCCATGGTGAGGAGGACGAAAATGCTGGTACGCCGATCCTGCAGTCCGAGCGATTCTACGCGGCCTTGGTGGGGAACGGTGTGCGGTCTCGCTATGTGGCGCTTCCGTTCGAGGGGCACCAGCTCCGAGGGAGAGATGGTGTGCTGCACGCGACGGCCGAGATTCTGAACTGGCTGGACGCCGCGGAGCGTGAATTTCTGGAGGAGCGAGACGCGAGTCGGGTCCTTCCCGCGCGGTAGGCGGGGACCTCTTCGAGTGCGCTCATGTGGGTGTTCGAAGTGCGAAACCCGAGCCGCAGGGCGCCCGACCGTCGGGGACGGCTCCGCTTTGGCGAGAAAACCAGCGGGGTTTGGCCTCAAACACGATCCCCATGAAAACGGCTGTCCATTCGACTACGGTGGGTCGAAGCGTAAGGGGTATGGCGTCGCAGGACCAAGCTGAAGCGCTCGCTTCCGACGAGCCCGTGGATTCGGAAGACGAGCTTGTCGGTCGAGTGCTCAACGAGACCTACCTCATCGAGGGCGTCCTCGGTGAAGGTGGTGTTGGGCGGGTTTACCGAGCGCGACATGTTCGGATCAAGACCAAGCGCTATGCGCTCAAGGTGCTGCACGCCGAACATGGGCGCGATCCTCATCAGCTGGCTCGCTTTCAGCAGGAGGCTGAGGCCGCTGCGACGCTTTCACACCCCAACGTCGTGGGTGTGTTCGACGTCGGACGGACGGAGGACGGCACGTCTTATTTGGCGTGCGAGTTGCTCCACGGCGTCGATCTGGATGCCTATCTCGAGCAACGTGGGCGAATGACGGTGCCTGGCGCCCTCTCCGTGGCTCTTCAGATCTGCGACGCGCTTTCCACTGCCCACTCCCAGAACATCGTTCATCGCGATCTCAAGCCGCAGAACGTGTTTCTTCTCAATGATGCCGACGGGAACCTACCGGGGCGACCATCGGTGAAGCTGCTCGATTTCGGGCTCTCACGGTTCTTGGACCATACCGATACCCAGCTGACCAAGACCGGGACCCTCATGGGAACTCCGGCGTTCATGGCTCCCGAGCAGGCGACTGGGAACCGAGGCGATCATAGGGTCGACGTCTATGGCATCGGCGTGATTCTTTACGCGAGCCTCACTGGGCAAGCGCCGTTCTTGGAAGAAACGCTTCCTGCGATGCTCGTAGCCGTGATGACCGAGGAGGTCCCCCGACCATCGAAAATCGTGCCGGAAATCCCGGAAGCGCTCGAGCACCTGATCCAAAAGGCAATGGCCAAGGATCCCGACGAGCGCTACCAGACCGTCGACGAGCTTCGCAGCGTTCTCGAGGGGATCTATCAATCGGTTCTCACCGAGTCGATGCTGCCCGGACCGATGACGCGCCCGCGTTTTGGGTCCACCTATCAGGCGGAAGAAGAAAACTACGAGCTTCGTACGAGCCGTCCGCGGCTAGTTCTCTTCGGCGTGTTGCTGCTGTTGATCATCTTGGCTTTCTTGACCAGCGCGGTGAGCGGTCTCGAGCTTTTCACGGGACCGTTCGAGTTCAGCAAGACCGAGTTGATTCTCGTGGTCGTGGGGATGTGCGGGACGGTTCTGACGCCGGCGATCATCGCGTTTCGCCACTTCAAGAGAACCATTTGGAGCAACAGCGCCAAAGTGGTCGGCGTCTTGGCGCGTCTGCAAGGGCCTCTGTTCGCCGCTATCCTGACGTACGGCGCGCTGGCGATCTTCGTTCGCTTTGCCGACGATTTTCTCAGTCGACTGGTTCAGAGCCCGTTGTTCCTGAAAAACCCAGGGCTCGGGTGGCCAGGGTTCACATGGGTCTTTCCGGCCATTGCTCTTCTCGTCGGTGGCGCGGCGTACGCCCGCCGGCGATTCAGCGAAGGGCCCGACGGCGCGAAGCGTCGGTTCTGGCTCGGGGTGCCCCTCAGTAGTGTCGTATTCGTCGTGGCTGCCACTGCGCTTTTTTTCTCGCTCGAGTGGCGGGCAAGTGACGTGTCCGCGCGGCTGGCAGCGCAGGCCGCTTCGCACGATGCCAAGCCCGATCCCATTCTCACACCTGAAGTTCCCGGCGAGGTCGTCCCACCGCCCCCACCGCCGCCGCCAGAACCCATCAAGTTGGCGACGGACGAGGAACTCGTCTCGGCTGTAGAGCAGGGCCTCGACGGCCTTCTGCCCCTGTCCGAGAAGTACCCCAAGGACGCGCGAGTTCTCGAGCCGCTACTCGTCGCATTTGCGAGCCGCGCGACGGGCCTGGCAGACGCGATGGTGACCGCCAAGCGCCTCATCGAGGTGGCGCCAGAGAAGCGCGACAGCGAGTCGCTCGGGATCATCATCAAGAGGGCCGCCAGCACTCCCGGGAATGCCTCGGAGCTCGCTTTCTCGCTCATGGAAAAGGATCTCGAATCGACCGGTGCGGATCTCCTCTACGAGCTGAGGAAGTCTGGGTCCAAGGTGAAAGACCGCGCCGAAGATGCGTTGAAGAGCGAAGCTCTTCAAGACGACATTTCTCCCGCTCTCCGAATTGCCCTCGACCTGGAGGCAGCAGAAGACTGTGCCGCCCGACTACCGCTGCTCTCGCGCGCCACCCATCTCGGCGACATGCGCTCGGTGGCGATTTTGGCACCGCTCGCACGCGGAGCGAAAACTGGCTGCGGAAAGTGGAAGAATCGCCCTTGCACCGCCGCCTGCAAGGATGAGGCAAAGCAATACCTCGAGGCCGTGAAGGCCATCCAGCTGAGGGCCTCGGGCACCGATCTTTGACTAAGAATCGAGTCGACTTGCCTCGAATATCTCTCTCGCAAACTCTTGAAGATCTGCGCTGAGGAACGGCTTTCGCAGCAGTTCGATGCCTTCCGTAGAAGCGAGCTGATTGTCCGGAATGTATCCCGATACGATGCCAATGGGGACGTTGGGGCGATTGTCCTGCAACCAGCGGATGACCTTCGTGCCTCCTCCTCCAGGCATCCCCATGTCGGTGAGCACGAGGTCGGGAGAGTTTTCGTTGCCGCGATTCCACGTCTCCAGGATCTCGATGGCCTCATCTGGTCGGTTTGCGGTGGTGACTCGGGCACCGACTCGCGACAGGGAGTTTTGCATCACACCCAATACTGCCGCGTTGTCCTCGACGACCACGATTTCGAGCCCTTCGGCCCAGCGACACTCGTCTGCTGGAGCGACTGAGGGGCGTGGTTCTTCGCGACCTGTCTCGTCGAGCGGCAGGAAAACGCTGAACGTCGTTCCGACGCCCACGGCGGAAGAAACGCGGATCCCTCCAGAGCAGCGCGCGACGATGTTGTACACCGTCGAAAGACCGAGACCCGTGCCAGTACCGCCGATACGAGTCGTGAAGAACGGCTCGAAGATGCGAGCCAGCACATCTTTGTCCATCCCTCGCCCGCTATCGGTGACCTGGAGCAGTCCGTAGCGCCCGGGTGGCAACATCCCTTGGACGACATCGAATGGTGAGTCATGCTCCACCGCCTCGACTTTTAGCAAGACCGTGCCGCGATGGTTCATTGCATGGCCGGCATTGACGACCAGATTCGTCAAAATCTGTTGAATCAAGCCGAGCGACGACTTCACCACGACCTTGGCTTCGGGAGCTTGAACCGAAAGGGTGACATCCTCGGCAAGCATCTTGGGAAGAACCTGGCTCAGTTCTCTCACGGCGTTTGCAATGTTGACGCCCTTGAGTTCCAATGGCTCGCGTCGTGACATCGAGAGCAGCTGTGTGGTGAGCTCCGTTCCCTGTTTGGCCGCTTTGATGATTTCTTCGACGTCGGCACGTGACGCGGGATCAGCTATGCTGTCGTGGAGTTCTTCGGCAAATCCGGAGATGATGGTCAAAAGATTGTTGAAATCGTGAGCAACGCTGCCGGCGAGCTGCCCGACCGCCTCCATCTTTTGAGAAAAGAAGAGTTGCTCGTGCAATTCGGATTCGCGCTCTTGTGCCAGCTTGCGTTCGTGGTTGAGGAGCGCGTGCGCGAGCTGGTCAGCCACCTCGCCCGCGAACTGGATTTCGTGGTCCGACCACGTGCGGCGAGGGCCGATGTGCTCCAGGCAGACGACGCCTTGTACTCGTCCGGATACGCGCACTGCCACGTCCAGCATCGAGGTGATTCCGAGCGGTACGAGATACTCGTCCTTGAACTCCGAGGTGCGCGGATCCCGACGAGCGTCGTGGGCGTCGATGAGTCGCCCGGTATTGAGCGCGTCGAAGTAGGACGGGTATTGCTCTGCACGTAGAGATACCCCGTCTTTGTGGCCCTTCTTTGCGCACTCGAAGAGAGTCACGAGCTCCAAGCTCGTGTGATTTTCCCGTAGCAACCAAGTGCTGGCCCGAGCGACACCGACCGCCTCGGACAGCAGCTCCGTCGCGAGGCGACTTGCCTCTTCGAAGTCTCCCGAGGCTACTGCATCCGAGGTAACGAGGGACACGAGCGCGGCTTGCTGTCTGCGAAAGTCCTCACTGCGTCGTTCGTCGCGCACGCGCATCTGACGTAGATCCGCTTGGTCGTCGACGTACCCGTCGAGAAACTCGACTCGGCCATCGGAACAGAAAGGGCGCCCCAGCTCTCGTACCCTGCGCACGGATTGATCTCGGTGCACCAAACGATACTCGATCTCGTAGGGCGCGAGCTTTAAAATGCTTGCCCTGCGTTCTTCGAGCACCCGCTCGCGGTCCTCCTCGTGGATGAGGCTGTCCAGCGTTCGGTGCTCGGTCTGGAGGAAGTCTACGGCGCGGTAGCCAGTGAGCCTTTCGACGCCACTCGTCAAAACGAGCGGTGGTTGGCCGTCATCGAGGCTGCGTCTGAAGGAGAACCCCGGGAGCGCCGCGGCAAGCCAGTCGAGATGCGACTTCACGTCAGACAACGATGCTTCGTTCGGCGGCGCGAGGCCCTCTCCTCCGATGCTCCGCAGGGACAATCGCTCTTTCTCCGACCGCATGAGACGTTCCCCCTGGGAGTATCCCGCGCAGAGCGCAACAATCCAACCGTTGGGAATTGTGTCTCAAGCGGCGGAAATCATTGCAGAATACAAACGACGAGCTCTAGTGACGCGCCTCGAGACGGCGGAGGAACGAGATCCGCTGCTCAGCAGGTTTCCAGCGGCACGTGCGCCCGGTGGCGTAAAGGGCGACGGCGCCCCGCACGTTTCCGCAGTAGTTCCGACCACGCGAGAGTGCTCGCCCGGCTTCGTATGCGGCATGCGTGGTGGCGGCCAGACTGGTGCCCGAAAGCCTTTCCCACCGACTTTTGGGTAGGTGACCGCCCGACTGGAGTTGCCACAAGCTCGTCGCTTTGCCGCCGTCGCATTCGCCTAGGTGCACGCGGCACTTGCCTTCGTGGACGTGTTGGGCGAGGTGGGTTTCGAAGTAGGCTTGCGTGAGTAGCAAGAACGCGAGCTCTCGAGGAGAGCCGCGCCAGATGCGCGCACACGGCTTGCCGTCCGTGCCGGCCGTCTCGCCGGGAAGGTCTGGAAGCGCTGGAGCATCGTCCATGCAAACGGCATGGAGCGTAGCGATGTTGATCGCTTCGGCGATCGTTCGAAGTCGAGCTGCTCTCGCTTCTTCCGATTCGGTATCGCCGTGCCAGGACGAAAATGTAAGCGCTGCTGCCAATAAGGATTCTGTAAACATAGAGGTCTCGCGTCGATGAGTCCCCTCCCCAGGCCGGACCGCATTGGGGGGCGCAAGCTAGTTCAAACCGATGCGGCGGCAAGGAAAAATCACGCGGCGCGCCGAAGCGCACGACCTGCCTGAGCTAGCCTCGTTCGACGAAAGGCCTACTTTGGGCCGAGATTCTTTGCGTTTTTCCCGTAGTGAAGGATCTCTTCGCTGTTCACTACCGTTGCAATGTCTCGAAACACCTTACGACGGCGAGTCGGCTCAGGGCGGACGCAGTTCCGCCCATTGTGTTTAGCTTCGTACAGGAACGCGTCCGCTTCGGTGTAGAGCTGCTGAACGGCCGTGTGCTTCCCGGGGTCGAATAGAGCCACTCCCAAGCTGATGCTGATGTCCAGGTCGCCGGCAGCGCAGGAGATCGGATCGCAGGAGATGACCGTGCGAATTCGGTCGGCGGCGAGCAGTCCGTTTTCTCGATCGATACCTGGAAGCAAGACGGCGAACTCTTCTCCGCCCACCCGACAGAGCGTGTCTTCGACGCGAATGGTTTCCTGGACGCGGCTTGCAACGCACTTGAGAACTTCGTCACCCACGAGGTGTCCGTGGTTGTCGTTGACCGACTTGAAATGGTCGATGTCGAACAAAATCAAAGAGAGATGCGCCTTGTGCCGGCGGCTGTATGCGACTGCGCGAAGCGCGTGGTCGTCGAAGGCCCGCTTGTTCTGAACCCCGGTCAACGGATCATGCGTTGCCGAAGTGAAAAGGTGGTTCCTCACGTTCGTTTCGACGTCGTCCTCGAGCGCGTAGCGAATGGTCGTGGCCGCTCCCAGGCGGATCCGATCCCCATTTTCGAGTGCGTGGGTCGCGATTCTTTCGTTGTTGACGAAGGTCCCGTTCGTGCTGTTCAAGTCACTCACCTTCATCTTTCCATCCGCATCGACGAGCACCCTGGCATGCAGGCGGCTGATCCCTTCGTCGTCCAGGAGGAAATCCGCGTCCGTGCTCCGGCCGAGAGTGCACGGCGGATCGTCCAGTCGAAAGGAGCGTCCCGCCGAGTTCCCCGTCAGGACCACCAAAATGGGCCGCTTTTCTCCGGAGGTGCCGTTCTTTCGAATGGCAGCCGTTATCGTCGGCTCGTCTTCGACATGGACCATTTGTCCTCAGTGTACCGGAAAAGAACACCCGCGGGGACTCCTGCCAATTGGAGCTGTGCCTGCATCCCTGGGAGTGGGGAACCGTACGACGGGGTGGGATACGTCGCTGAGGCAATCGTACGGTAACGGACGCTGTCTTGAGGCATGAGTGATCTCGTGCGATGCGGGCCCCAAGTGGTGTGGCTAGTAGGCGTCGTCTTTTTGGTCGTCCAGGTCGCGATTGGCGCTTGGGCGAGCCGGCGTATCAAGAGCGAGGACGACTTTTTCGTCGCTGGTCGTCGACTCGGGGCTCCACTCGTGACGCTTTCGCTTTTTGCGACTTGGTTCGGAGCCGAGACCTGCCTGGGTTCGTCGGGCGCGGTCTACACGGAGGGGCTTTCCGGTGCCCGCGCCGATCCATTTGGGTATTTCCTCTGCCTCGTTCTTCTGGGGCTGCTGCTCTCACGACGGCTACATCGAGGTGGCTTCATGACCCTCGGCGACCTGTTCAAGGCGCGGTTCGGACGGGGAACCGAGCGGCTTGCGGTACTTCTGCTCGTTCCTTCTGGGTTGGTATGGGGAGCGGCCCAGGTGCGGGCGTTCGGTCAAGTACTCGCGTCGACGACGGATCTACCCGTTCTCCCGGCGGTCTGGATCGCCGCGTCGGTCTCGGTTGTCTACACGTTTTTCGGCGGGCTGTTGGGTGACGTGATCACTGATACCGTCCAAGGGGGCATCGTCATCATCGGGCTCGTTGCGCTTTGTGTGTTCGTGGCGTTGGACTTGCCGGATGACGTCTTCGCGAGTGCTGCGTTTTCTTCGGCGCGCCTGGACCTGGTCGCGGAGGGCGAGTCCGTGTTTTCGACCCTCGATCGTTGGTCCGTGCCGATCCTCGGTTCACTCGTCGCACAGGAACTCGTGGCTCGCGTTCTTTCGGCTCGAACGGGAGGCGTCGCCCAAAGGGCCTCGTTTGCGGCTGCCGGGCTCTACCTGTTGGTGGGCGGGTTGCCGGTTTTTCTTGGCCTGGTCGGATCGCTCGTCGTCTCCCCTGTAGCTGAGCCGGAGCAGCTCTTACTCGTACTGTCGGACAAGTACCTTGGCGGGGGTTGGGGCCTGGTGTTCGCTCTCGCGCTCCTGTGCGCCATCCTGTCGACCGTGGACAGTATCTTGCTCTCTACCTCGGCGCTCGTGTCCCACAACCTCATCGAGCCTCTCCTCCACGAACCGAGTGAACGTAGAAAGCTTGCTTTGGGGCGTTCGGTCGTGGTGCTCAGCGGGCTCTTCTGCACGGTCGTCGCCTTACATGCCGAGAGCATCTACGACCTCGTCGAGACAGCTTCGGCGCTGGGGACCGCCGGGATCCTCGTCGTGACCTTCGCCGGGCTCTACGACCCGCGCCCGAATCCCACTGCCGCCGTATCCTCATTGATCGTCGGGGCGCTGGCGACACCTCTCCTCGATACCATTGGATTCGAGGCGCCATATCTCGGAAGCGTCTTTGCGGCTTTCGTCACCTATGCGGCGCTTCGAATGTCAGGTGTGCGCCAAGTTTCGACAGCGGCGCCCCCTCCGATCCAGTAATGGCCGTGGGCAGAACACGAGAGGGAGAGCCGATGGGGCGACTACTGAGCGCTCATGATGGCACGCAGCACGTCGCGCCGACTCACTTGGCCGATGAGCTGGCCGTTCTCGATGACCGGAAGACGTCGGATGAGGTGCGTCTCGAACATGTGAGCCATCGTATAGATGTTGTCTTCGGGACCGATGGTGAGCGGCTCCTTGCTCATCTCTTCGCGGACCAAACGATCACGAGCAGTGTAGTGGCCTTCGTAGGCGGTACCCGCAAGTGCTCGCATGCAGTCGAGCTCGGAGATCATTCCGACGAGCTGGTGCTCGTTCTCGATGACGGGTCCCCCCGAGATACTCTTGCTGAGAAGAATCTTCACGACTTCGCGGATGGGTTGATCCGGGTGAAACGTGATGAGGCGGCGCGTCATGCAGTCTCGTGCGATCGGCAACTTGGGTTGTCTGGCGGGCCTCGACCCAATGGCTCGCGCGATACTCTGGTTGATGTCTTCCATCCTTACCCCTCCTGGTTCCAGGATACGCCCTTTTGATGAGGCGCGCTCCGAGGGTAAGGCGGCACCCACTAGGCTGGCCTCGATTGCGGGCAGGGTGGTCCCAGTGGAATTCGGCTCTGGCGGGGGGAGACGCGGCGCGAAAAAATAACCAAGTAGTTCAGAGACTTGAGGAAATGAGACGAAAAAAACGTGGAATGGAATTGACGAAACGAAAAAACACGTCACAAGTTTCCGGTATTGTGAAACGTGAAACGGAGTTCGAAAGTGATCGCGCCGAGGCGTTCGTTTACCTCAGAAAATTACTTCCGGAAATTCCGACGAGCGAATTGGCCGCGGCGCTCCGGGACTCCGAAAAGCGGGAGCTCATCCCCCTCATTTCCGATGTCGGCTATCGAGTAGGAGCACAGTTTTACCGCATTGATGCAAACACGAAGGAAGTGCTCTCCACTTCTCCACCCATCCCGGTGCTCCAGGTCGGGGACAAGCCGAGGGTCTTGATCCGTGAAGACCGTGACGAGGTGCGCGTGTTCGAAGGCAACGAGACTCGTCGCATCAGTCGTGACGCGGTTGGTGATGGAGACGGAACGTTCCTCGTCCCGTCACCCCGCATGACCTTGGCCTCGCTTCGAGGAAAGAGCCGCGTCGCGAGAGTGGTGTCGTATCTCTCGACCGAACGCCAGCTTCTCAAGTCGCTCGTTGTTTACGCTATCTTCGTCGAGGCGCTCAGTCTAGCTGCGCCTCTTGCCGTTCAGATCCTCATCAACACCGTTGGGTTCGGCATGATGACCCAACAGCTCGTGGTCATCTCGACGCTGCTTCTCATGGGGCTTGCCGGAGCGGCGACGCTGAGCGTGTTTCAGCAAATCCTCGTCGAGCATCTCTCGCGGCGTTTCTTTGCAAAGACGGTCATGGACTATTCCGAGCGCCTACCGGTGGTTGACGGCGGAAAGATGGAGAACCCGGTGCATCGGTTCTTCGAAGTTGCGTCCGTCGACAAGGCGTTCTTCGCTCTGGGGCTCGATCTCATTGCTCTGGTGCTACAGCTCGTTGCAGCGACGATCCTCCTGTCGTTCTACCATCCGGTCCTTTTGAGCTTCACGCTGGTCATGGCGGTTAGCTCAATCCTCATCGTACGACTCCCCTTTTCGATGGCTCTCACCAGAAGCCTCGACGAGTCGAGGGCAAAATACGAGCTTGCGGACTTTCTCAAGGGTGGAAAGCAGGATGAAGTGGAGCGGCTCCGCCTATTCAGCAAATGGGAGGAGGCTCGTCACGGCGGCTTCCGGGTGGCGCTCGGACAACAAATTGGCCTCCAAGCGCTGCAAGTCGTTCTCTCGGTAGCCCTGCTCTTCATGGGGGGCATGCTCGTCATCGAAGGGCAGCTCACGCTGGGGCAGCTCGTAGCCGCCGAACTCGTGAGCGGAACCGCGCTCATGTCGCTCAACAAGCTCGGGAAACAACTGCCGAAGATTTACGATCTGATCACCTCCTTCGAGAAGCTCGGAACCTTCGTCGACCTTCCTTTCCGCCCGGCACGCTCGGGGTTTTCTCTTGCTCCCAATCCAGGCGCACCCGCGACCCCGGACATCGGAGGACGACTCGATGGATGACATCAAGACAATTCGGCCTACGTCTCTCAGACTCCACCAGTACGCAACGCTGCCAGACTTTCCCATTCGGCTTTCACGCTGGCTCGTGGGCGTCCTCATCATCACGGTCTTGGCGCTGGCCTTCGTTCCTTGGCAGCAAACAGTGGAAGGTAACGGCCGTGTCGTCGCATTTTCGCCCACCGACCGCGAGCAAGACCTTCACGCGCCCGTTCCTGGACGGATCGTGAAGTGGCACGTCGTGGAGGGGAGCCGAGTCAAGGAAGGTGATCCGATCGTGGAGCTCGCGGACATCGATCCCGACTACCTCCATCGCATCGAGGAGCGCCTCCAAGCCGATCAGGACCGAATCGAGGCCGCGAAGGAGCGCCTGCTCGTCTATCAGGCTCAAGTCGAAGCATACGAAAAAGCGCGGGAGATGAAGGTGCAGGCCCTGCGCATGAAGGTGACCATGGCCGAACAAAGGTTGAGCGTGGCAAAGCAGAAGGCCAAGGTTGGCGAAGCCAGCCTCGAAACGGCCCGCGCAAACGTGGAACGAACGCGCTCGCTTCATGAGAAGGGCATCGCTTCTCAGCGTCAGCTCGAACTCGCCGAACTCGACTTCGCCACGGCCGAGGCCCAGTACAACTTGGCCGAGGCGGAGGTCCTCGAATACGAAGCAAACCGCGTTGCCGCTGAGGCCGAAGTCGTCAGGGCGAACGCCGAGGGAGGCGCAAAGGTCGCCACGTCGCAGGCCGAAGTCGAGAAGGCTCAGGCTGAAGCTGCCTACGCGAGAGGTGATGTCGCCAAGCTCAAGGTCGAACGCTCACGTCAGCTCGCGCAAATCATCAGGAGCCCGGTCGACGGTACGATCGTTCAGATCGACGGCAACCTAGGGGGGAACGTCGTCAAGGCCGGGCAGCATCTAGCGAAGCTCGTCCCAGTCACGGCGTCGCGTGCGGTCGAACTCTTCGTCGACGGAAACGATGCCCCTCTCGTCGAGAAGGGAAGGAAGGTCCGCCTGCAGTTCGAAGGCTGGCCGGCGCTTCAATTCTCTGGGTTTCCGAGTGCAGCGGTTGGAACCTACGGCGGCCTGGTGAGCTTCGTCGATCCGGCCGCCACCGATCATCGGGGTCGCGTTCGAGTCTTGGTCGTGCCCGACGCACGCGACCAACCTTGGCCGAACCCGGCGCTGCTTCGCCAGCAGGTGCGCGCGAAGTCTTGGTTCTTGCTCGACACGGTACCCTTGGGTTGGGAAGTCTGGCGTCGGCTCAACGGCTTTCCGCCGACGTTGGGCGGTCTTCCGCATGCTCCGCCCCCGAAGGCGAACGACGAAGGGGACCGCGTTGCCGCTGGGGGAGGTGAAATGTGAGGAAACTCGCTTTCGTGCTCGCCTTCCTTACCTTCGCGTCATCTCAAAAAGCTCAGGCTGAGCCCCGGTCACTGGAACTCATCGAGGTCTTGCGAAGCGCGTCCGAGATGCATCCGGAGATCGACGTCGCAGAGGCGGGCCTCGAGGAGGCTCGCCAAGGGCTCCGAATGGCGCGTGGCGCTTTCGATTTGGAGCTCTGGGCCGAGGGGGGATACGCCCCGCTGGGCAAGTACGAAAAACCGCGCGCCGCTGCTGGTCTCCGGCAGCCGACGGCGATCTCCGGTATCGAGCTCTGGACGAGCTACGAAAACGGCGCTGACTTTGCTCCCTACGACGGCGCGCTGGTGACGAGCGAAGCCGGTCGAGCGTCCCTCGGCATCGTGCTTCCTCTGCTGCAGGGCAGGTCCATCGACGAGGGAAGGATGGGCAAGGCCATCAGTGAACTCCAGCTCGTGGTCGCCGAGGAGCAGCGCCGACAGGCGCGCGCCAGCATCTTGGCCGACGCCGCAGGTGCTTGGTGGAAGTGGGTCATTACGGGTCAAAAGCTGGAAGCCTTCCGTCAGCTTCTCGCTCAAGCCGAGGAGCGTCGCCGATTCCTCGAGGAACAGGTGGCCGTAGGTGCATTGCCGCGGGTCGAGCTCATCGACAATCAACGCCTTCTTTCGACGCGTCGTGCGAAGCTATCGGCCCTCGAGCTCGAGTTTCGACAGCTTTCGCTCGAACTCGGTATGTACCGTCGGGACGATGCGAGTCAGCCACGGCCCGCGCGGGACGAAGAGTTGCCGGAGCTTCCTTCCATCGGCCCACCGCGCGCCGTCGGCGTCGAAAACTTCGATGATGAGCTAGCTCGCGCGCCCGGGCTCAGGATCTATGGGCTGTCCATTGACGTGATCGAGAGGCAGCTTGCTTTGGCTGAGAACAAGCAGCTCCCGAAGCTCGATCTCGAGGTGTTCTCGTCGCGAAGCTTCGGTCAGCCTCGCCCCTATTCGGCACTCGATAGCAGCGTGACGGAGACTGCGGTCGGAGGGAAACTCAAGCTTGCGTGGGACGTCCAGCGTAGAGAGGCGCGCGGGAAGGCTGGGATACTCCGAACCAAGCGGTCGATGCTCGAAGCAAAGAGGCGCCTCTTGGAAGATCAACTCGCGCTCTCCGTGCAGAGTCAGCTCGCATCCCTGAGAGCCCAGTACGAGGTCGCCACCTTGAGTAGGGAAGCCACCGTTGGGGCGCGAGACGTGAGCTCAGCCGAGCGAGAGAGCTTCGAAATGGGTCAAAGCTCGGTGCTGTCGGTGAACCTCCGCGAACAGGCGGTGGTCTCGACGTACCTCGATGAACTCGACGCGATTTTCGAGTTCGAGATGGCTTGGGTTCGCCTCCAGGAATTGCTCGGAAGCGACCAGCCTTCTTCTTATCTTCCTCCGCGCGGCGGAGAGCCAGAGGGGCAACCATGAAGAACGAAAGTGAACAGCGGGCGCGTTCCGCGCTCGGAGTCGAGTCACTCGAAGAACCGCGGTGGACCTTTCTCAGCAACCACGCTCACGTGCTCGTCTGTCTAGGGAGCGATCCCGAGGTCCGAGTTCGTGAAATGGCGCTGAGAGTCGGCATCACCGAGAGAGCCGTCACTCGCATCCTCGCGGAACTCGAAGAGGCGGGGGTGATCGTTCGGCAGCGGGTCGGGAGACGCAACCACTACGAGATCATCGAGGATGCGCCGCTCAGGCACTCCCTCGAGTCCCACGCCAGCGTCGGAGGTCTCCTCCGTCTCTTGGAGACGGGCCACGGGTCGACCTGAGTCGATCCCGCGACTTGGGTCTATCTCACGACGATGATGCGACAGTTGCTGCAACCGGCGGGAGCATTCGGGTCTCTGTCGTCGCAGGCCTCGGTCTCTTGGACGATGCCGTCCCCGCAGTAGCCCCCGAGCACGCACCCTTCTTGGCATTCGTTGTAGCCGCCGTCGTTGTCCCCGTCGTCACACTCTTCGCCGAAGCCGAGGATTCCGTCGCCGCAAAAGGGCGTGCAGTCACTCTTGGAAGTGTCAAATCCCGCGAGAGTGAGCTGGAACGAGGAAGACAGGGTCTCGCGTTCAGCATGGAAGACCTTGATTTCGTAAGCTTTCCCGGCCTCGAGTCCGAAGTCGCCAATGGGGCGCGTCGTCGTCGTCCAGTCCTCATTTTGGAGATTGTTTGCGTTCTCGATCGTTGCATCGGTCGCGCCCAGGGTGATGCGACCGCCCCTGGGTTCGTGCTTGTTTCCGATGTCGACAGCCAGAGTTCCGTTCAGAAACACCCAGACGTCGTCGTCACCCACGAAAGTCAGCGTGGCGTTTGCGTCGGGGTCGTAGACGAACCAATACGCGACCTCGGTCGTGAAGTGAAAGTTGTGATCCGGGAACGTGTTCTGGTTTTGACCAGTGAGCACGCTCCCTCCGTAAAGCGGATTGGGCACCGAGGCGTCGTAGACTTCCGGGTCGATCACATTCGGATGACCATCGAGAGGGAAGAAGAGTGGGTTGCCGTCGACCGGGCAGTCCATTCCTCCGTTGTCCTGTTGTTGGCAGTTGGAAGCGCCGAACGGCGTGAGCCAACGCGTGCCATCATCCAAATACCGATTGACGAAGTTGCCATTGCCGTCGTCGAAGAGCGTGATGGCTCCCAAGATTGCGCCAGAGTTAGTTCCCGGCACATCCCGGTACCAATCCGAGAGCCCGGTGACGTTCCCGGGGTTTTCGGGGACGGGCTTCCCGTCGGCGTCCAAGGTCGCGGCCACCATGCCTACATCGTTGCCTCCGTTCGCCGCTGGTCCACCGTTGTTCTGGTAGAACCCGAAGTCGGGGTGACTCGAAGCAAAGTCGCGTAGTACGATCGGAATCCGCAGCACGCATTCTCCACCTACGGTCTCACACGGTTCGCCGACGCAGGTATACCCGTCCTCGGCCTGACACGCGCCGGAACAGCCGTCCCCGTCGATGGTGTTGCCGTCGTCGCAGGTCTCGTCGCCGAGCACGATGCCGTCGCCACACGTGGAGGAGCAGCCTCCGCCGACGCTGCAGGATGGCTCGATCTGGCAGTCGACGCTGCAGCCATCGAAGGGAACCGAATTGCCGTCATCGCAAAGCTCCGCCCCTTCCATCATCCCGTCGCCGCAAGTGGTCTCAGAACACGTGCTTGGCGCCCCGGCGCATTTCCATCCTATCTCGGTTTTGCACGTCGCTGAGCAACCGTCGTCCGGTACGATTCCCCCGTCATCACATTGCTCGGGGAAGGACACGAGGCCGTCCCCACACTTTGCGAACGGATCGCACGGCGCGCCGGGCTCTCGGCAAATGAACCCTGGCTCCACCAAGAGGCAATCCGTCGCGCATCCGTCACCAGCCGTCGTGTTGCCGTCGTCGCAGGCCTCGTCAGGGGTAAGAAGCCCGTTTCCGCAGACACTCGGTCCGCCGCCGCCATCGCCGTCGCCCGGATCGATGTCGCCATCCCCGTCACCAAAAGGATCGATGTCGCCGTCGCCGCTGTCGCCATCGCCTGGCGCCGCGCCTCCGCCGGGGGCATCGTCGTCGCCGGCGGGAGCAGGGGCCGTGCAGGCCGCCCCGAGTGCGACTGCGAACAAGAGTGAAGGACCAACAAAAGAATAGCGAGAATGAGTCAAGGTGAGCGAATCTTAGCACGGGAGTCGTTGTTTCCAGTGATGCTGTCACGCTGGAAGATTGCATCCTCGGTGACATGACGCTTCTGCGCCTGACTCATTAAGGTTCCCCGACTGGCGGCCGTCCTGATCATCGACATGCCCATCGAGTTCGACGATTCCAAGTGGCCCATCGTCATCTGTAGAGCGGTAGGGGACTCTACGGACGCTGATATTGCGACCTATACGAGTGTCCTCCGTTCATACCTCGATCGGGGCGAGCGCCACGTCGTCGTCGTGGACGCGCGAAACGGCAAGTCACTCAACAGCCGTCATCGGCGCCAGGTTGCCGAATGGAACCGCGAAAACGCGCGCTCGCTCTCGGCCTTGCGCGCCGCCCTGATTCTGGTCACCCCGTCGACGCTCCTGCGCGGGATGATCACGGCCGTCTACTGGGTGTTTCCTGCGCCCTTCCCCTATCAGGCAGTCGAAACGATGGCGCAAGCCATGGCTGCAGCCGATCTGCAACTTCAGCCGGGCGCCGGATCGCGGCAACTGCATTCGGCCTGACGAGGTTCGTGCTCTTTGGCCTTCAGTCGGGCTTCTTCCAGGCGGGGAGCTCGCCAGGGTCTGGCAGCTCGATGCCACCTCGCACTGCGACGGTGATCGCGTCGTTCAGCTTCTCGGTGGCTTTGCGACACGGCTCCGTTGGGTTCGAAGCCGAGGACTTCCGGCAGACATCGCGCTGCTGATCGTACCGGACCTTCACGTATTTGGCTTGCAGCAGGCCTTCTTGTGTCTCTTCGTCGAGGTACCGCCACGTGATGGTGGCATTTTTGATTGTCGGCATGCGATGTTCCGAAAGGAGTTCTTCCCGTACGGTTGCGCAGGTCCCGTCCCAGCGAAGGACATCCACGTCACTGGCACCGCCGACCTTGATGCCTCCCGCGTCACTCGACTGGTAGTGCAAGACGAGGACTTCTTCCGTGAAGACGAGGTTCTTCGTCGAAACACCTCCGTAGGTGTTGACCGCCTCCATGGACTCCACCTGCACGTACATCCGTTTCCACGGGGTGTTTTTCTCGAACATGCGGACCGCCAGGCCCGGGTAACGACCCTTGCACACCTCTTTGGCGAAAGCAGCCGGAGGGGTACACGCCTGTCCCTCTTGGCAGCTCTCTGGGGGCATTGCGGCGACGAGCTTTGCTTCGACCGGTTCGCTGTCGGACCCGGCGACCTCTCGTTCATCGGCGAGTGCCGCCTCTTCTTGCTCTTCGGCCCTGGGGGCAGACGCGGTCTCGGGCGGCGACGATGGAGATTCGGCGGGAAGGGCCGCCCCTCCACATCCCGTCACCCACATAACCAACGCCGCACTCGAAATGAATTTCGTCACACCATAGAAGACGGCTTTTGTGACGAGCAATCAAGAGTCGCGAGTCCATGTGCGATCAGATTCGTAGGACCTTGGCGTACAGTCGTGCGCTCTCAGTGCACGACTGGCGCGCATCAGCCGACACCATCACTCACATGGACTCAAGGGAGCACATCCACCGTCGGCGCAGTTGTCGCTCAGGCATTCGGTATCCACGTTGCAGCTCTGACCGTTGTTTTTGCGCTCGGTGCATGTGCCGTCGAGGCAGATCAAACCCACCTGGCAGGGCGTGAAGAGGTCCTCGGCGCAGCTGTCTCCGCTTCCGGGCAGCGGCATGCAAGTTCCCGAAAATTCGCCCGCTTCGATGTCGATCCCATCGCAGTAGTGGCCGCTTTCGCACATCGAGGGAAGAGCCAGCCCGCATTCCTCCCCAGCGGCGACCATCGCGCGGCAGACGGAAACGACACCGTCCGTGAGATTGATGTCTTCGACGCGGCAAGCCAGCCCCTCCTGGCAAAGCGCCGGGTCCTCGCCGATGAAGACGCACGCTTCGCCTTCCTCGCGCGAAAGCGCTTGCTCAGCAGCGACGCAGACCCCGGGCTCCCCGGCGTCCTCGTCCTCGCCCAAGCAAATGTAGGGCAGGGCGCATTGTGGTTCCCCCATGCCGCAGGGCTCTCCCACGGACGACGGCTCCACGCAGCGTGCGGTAGCTTCGGAGCAAACGAGCCCCGGGTCGCAATGCTTGTCGTCGAGGCAGCTCTCGCCAGCAGAAAGAAGGTCGGAACAAGTACCCGGACAGCTATCGTCGAAGCGGCAGAAGCTTTCCCCGATGCATTCGTCGTCGAGGATGCACTCTTCACCGCGCTGCACCGTTCCGGTGAATACGTCCCCGCAGTCGTCGATGTAGCGAAGATCGATCTCCGTGCAGTCGGCGTCCGAAATCGCGTCGATGCATCTTTGTGCTGCCTCCTGATCGTAGGAGACGCGCTCTTCCTCGACGGCGTCTTGGATCATGCCGAAGGAGGCGGCTGTGAACTCGGCTTCGAACAACTCCGCGCAGGTTTCGACGGAACCTAGAAAGGCGTTCTGGAGCGGCACGCAACGAAAGAGCGCATCGCAAACGGCTTCGGAAAGCGCAGCGGGGGAGTCTGCCAGGGGCAAATCCGGCGCGTCGTTGCTCGTGAACTCGTCGTCCGTCCCGCCACAACCGATCGCCGCAGCGAGAACCATCAAGCCAACCCAGTTTTTCACGACACCCATGCTCCCCCGGTCTCGCGACAGCGAGACACTATTTCAGGAGTTCTTTTATCAGGGGAAGGTGGTGTTCGGAAACCGCCGCCGCCCGGGCGCAAGCGACCGTATCGTCGGCGCGCACGAAGACGTGCAGCGGCAGTCCGGCGCCCTCATCGAGACCCAAAGCCTTCATCCAAGGGGTGAGCTCGCTGGGATCATTCATCGTAGCTGTCTTGGGGGTTTCCGGGTGCTTGTCGAGGAACGTTGTCAGCTGCTCCGGCTCCTCGTCGGCCGACACGTAGAGTACCTGGAGACCGCTGCTCTCCTTCCAGCGTTCGATCATCGGCATCTCTTCGACGCAGGACTTGCACCAGGTCGCCCACAGGTTCACCCAGCGCGCACCCTTCGGCTCGCTCCCGCCGGTGATGTCCGGGAGCGAGAACTTTCCACCATTCTGAAGGTCGCAGAAGCCATCGAGATCCTTCTGCGATACAGCGGACTTCTTCGTTACCGCTTCGAAGCGTCCGGGTGGCGCCGCACTCGCGGAATCCGGCGTCTTTTCTTCGTCGCATCCGGCGGAGAGGAGGACGCTGCCAAGCAGCGTGAGACGGGCGGCGCCCCGCATCCATTTCAAAGAGTACAATCGATCCATGTGATGAACGCGCTTCGGTTGAGATCTTCGGGCTCGCATTGTTCGGTCTCGCCGCTGCGCTTCCAGTCGCAGAAGCTGGGGTCGAGCTGAGCGAACTCCTCGCCCAACCACAAGAGCCCTACCTGGTTCTCCAGATCGGGGTCTTGGAATTTCTCCTTCAGGTGGGTGAGCACCGCTTCGGCACGCCCCCGAGAGATTTGACGGTTCGTTTCCTCGGACCCTTCGGGCGACGCGCGCGAGACGACGAAGAAGTAGCTTGCTCCCTTTCGGTCGGCGAAAGCGCGGTCGATCAGACCGAGGTCGCTTTCGTCGAGTTCGATCCCGCCTTGATCGAATTGGACGATCCCTCCGCGTTCCTTCATCGGGATGAACAGTGCGTTGAAATCGTCGCCGCTCATGGTGGCGACGGTCTTGGCATCGACCGGCTCACAACCTCGACCGGCGGCCCCCTCGATCAAGCCACAACTTTGTAGTACGCGCCGCAGAATCTTCTGCAAACGCGGGGTGCAGTAGGCCTCGTTCGCTTGAGACGCGACGGCAACCTCGGGAGCTGCACTTTCCTCGGATTCGGCCTTCATTAGGCGATCTTTGGCCTGGTGTGTCCACGTGACGGAAAGCAGTGCAGGCAACGAAAGGAGCGCCAGTCCGAGGACGGCGGAGATGGTCGTGCGCATCATGGTCATGGTTCTTCTTCCTCAGTGGCTTCCGTTGACGGAGGTGGAGGCGGGGAGGCGGCGTCCGCCGCCTCGGTGTTCGCTTCGGGCTCGGGCGGCTTCCTGGACGAGGCCTCCTCCGCTCGTGGTGACGCGCCTTCCGCTTTTGCATCGGAGTCCGGGCCCGGTCCATCCTCGTCGGAATCGGAGCCTTCTACCGGTTCACCCAGGTCGTCCTTCTTCGTGAGGACCTTCTTGCGCGGAGCCTGGCGGATGGGCTTGGGCTCCGAGCTCGGTTCCTCATCTTCCTGTTCGTCGACCAGGTCTGCCTTGGGGCGAGGCTGGTTTTTCGCGTGTTCGATCAGCCGGGGCAGCGCGTAGTCGAGGCCGAGGTCGGTATCCTCACCGCACAGGCGGTTGCCTTCGACGAACACCTGAGGCGTGAGGATCGGCAAGCGATTCTTTACGGCCCAGCGCAGGGACTGGTTTACCTTGGCCCCGGCCTCGGGCGAACCGATGCAGTCGGAGAGCGAAGGAAAACGCTGTTTCGCCATATCGGCGGCGGCCTTCGGATTCTTCTCGGTGGCCGCCATGATGGCCTGTTGGTTTTCGAATGCCCAATCGAGGACGGGGCCCGGATCGCTCGAACACAGAACTGCCTCGCTGATGCTGCACGCGCCAGGGTGGATCGAGCGATCGATCATCCAGTTGCAGCTCTCGTCGAGCGGGAAAAGCAGGAGCTTGCGATCGACAGCGCCTGAAAGTTCCATCTTGGAAAAGCGCGACTCGAAGCCTTTGCAAGACGGGCACAACGGATCGATCACCTCGAGCATGCTGGGGTTTCCCCGTTGCTCGCCGAAAGGGATGAGCACTCCGGCTGGCGCCTTGGTGTGGGGGATCGAACCGCAACTGCCGACGTACTTGGAAAAGTCGGGTGCGGCGGCGGCGTATGCGCCGACCGAGATGACCACGCATGTGAGCCCAGCGGCAAAAGCGAGACCCAAGGTGCCCCAGGAGAGGGGCGCATGATGCTCTTCTTCGGGGGCTCTTTTGGCTTGTTCTCCCTCGGACCTGCGAGCGGCGGGGGGAGGCGACGATGCTTCTTCCAGCCCAGCTGCTCGTCGCCAGAGAATCAACGAGGCGATGAAAAGGACCGCACTCGAAGCATAGATGCCAATGCAGAGCTTGCAGGCTGCATCGAGCTCCACCAGCGACAGGTACCCCATCACTGCGGACGCGCCGAGCGGTACCAACGACCCAGCGAACAAGAATCCCGTAGCGCGCTCTTCGTCCTGACGATCGTTGAGCCAGATCCACAAGCACCAAAAGGCCAGGAACGAGAACACCGCCATGGCCGGGAGTGCGATCGGGATTCCGCCCCAGACCGAGTCACGAAAGACCGACGAGTAGGGGCTCATGAGCGTTGCATGACAGCCGCTTGCTCCGGAGACATCCGCGTCAGAAAGACCGGGTAAGAAAGAACAATGAATGCCGTGGACCTGTCGGTCGAGGTGAGCCACGAAGTCGGATGTAGAGACTGCGGCGAACAAAAATCCCCCCGCGTTGGCGAGCAAGCTCAGTATCGTCAGCGGATGAATTCGACCCATAGGTATCCTCCTGATTGCGGTGACGAGCGTTCCAGGGCTCGTGCCGCTCAGCAAGGGGGCGAATCAATGACTAGTTGGACCGGGGTCCTGCGCCCGGCGCCCGCTGGAGGCGCCGCGTCGTGGCTCTCATTTTCTCCCAAGCTTTCGAAATAAAAGAACAAATTGGAAGGGCTACCCCCAACGACCTCTCGCAGGGAGCGAGTCTCGCCAAGGAGAGGAGCGATCCTCTTTCGGGTTTGGATGATGGTCCTCAGGAGGACTACCTTCACGCGCGCGGCCGAAATACAGGAGACGATAAAACCAATGACGCAACATTTGACTTACTTTCTCGGGATCGGAATCTTCATCACGACAGTAGGTTGCGGGAAAAAGGAGGACGACGAGGAGACCGTCGTCGATTTGTGTCGCGAGCAATGCGACCTCAGCGCCGATGCGTGCCCGGACGACTCTTACGTGGGACAGTCTGCGGAGATCTGCAGGGTGCTCTGTGGCGCCTTCGAGACATCGGACTCTTGCTACGAAAAGTTCGAGGCCTACATGAATTGTCTCGCGAACGAGGAGCCGGCGTGTGACGTTCTCACATTTTCCGAGGAGTGCGAGGACGAGGCTGCTCCGTTTGTCATCGAGACCGACGGCACGAATCGGCACGGCGAGTGTGTTGCGGAAGGGGTCACCACGGCCGAGTGACCGCCCGATCGACGGCAACGCATTGTGAGCGCGCCGTCGATCCCGCGGGAATCATTCGAACGAATCGTTCATTGTGCGGCCTCGGCCTGTGCCATCTGCGTCTCCAGAGCTTTCGCGTCCGCTTTCCACCCGGCAAACAGCTGCTGAGCCAGAGGATCGGGGAAAACGTCCTCCTGGCCGGCTTCGAGAGCAGCCGAGATTGCCTCGGCTACGACGCTCGGAGACGCCTTGTCGAGGGGGATCGTCCTAGCCATCTCCGTGTCGATCGGTCCGGGACACACGCCCACCACCAAGCTTTGCGGAAACTCGCGCCGTTGCGCTTGGGTGAGCGAATGTGTCGCTGCCTTGGACGCCGAGTAGGTCCCCCCCAGAGGGAAGTTGACGAGACTGGCGATGGAGTTGATGTTGACGATGGCAGAGCTTTTCTTGCGGCGGAGGCTCGAGGCGAAGCTCTGAACGATGCGAAGGGGAGCTATGTAGTTGACGGCAAGCTCCAGACCGGCTTTCTCAGGATCGCCGATCGCGCCAGCGCCCGTGAACACACCGGCGTTGTTGACGAGGAGGTTCACGTCCGGATAGCGCTCTCCGAGCTGAGTGACGGACTTGTCGTCCGTCACGTCGAGCTGCACCGGGACGACTTTGCCCGGGTACTCTCGCGCCAGATCCTGAAGGGCGTCGACGGATCGCGCTGTCGCATAGACCTTACTCGCGCCGCGCGTCACGAGCTGTTTCACGATGGCGCGGCCGATGCCGTTTTTCTTGTTCGTGCCTGTGACGAATGCGACGGAATCTTGGATGACGAAGTTTGACATGGTGGATGCTTTCTTTATTTTTGAATGTTTGGTCAAAATTAGACGATGATTTGGAATGGGGAGTCAAAAATTGGGAAAACGAAACGGAAGTCGGCGTTTCCCCCGCGGAACTATCGCGCGCGCGGTCGACGTGCCGGGGACGTAGCGCCGCCGGGTGGGATCAGCTGCGCAAAGGCCAGGTCGAGGGACTTACCGATATCTTCGTCGCTCCCGCCGGTTTGGGCGAGGGCGCTCAGACCGCTGGCGATCGTGAAAACGAATCCGGAAAGCGCCGCGGGATCAGCGCACGGATCGATTTCGCCGCGCTGCTGCGCGCGGACGAAGACCTGTTCGTAGAGCTTGCGCGTATCCTGCGCCGCTTGCGCGGCGGCCTTGGTGATCTCCGGATCGTCCACCTGTTGATCGAAGACGGTCTTCACCACCATGCAGCCGCCGCACTCGTTTGCCCGAGCATACTCGAATGAACGCTGGATGGTCTTTTTGAGATCGTCGACGGTGGCGCCCTCCTTCCGCAGATCCGCGGTCTGTTCGAAGGCGCGCTGTCGGTAGCGGGCGATGCTGCGCGCGTAGAGCTCGGACTTGTCCCCGAAAGCGTTGTAGATGCTTTGCCGTTTCATCCCCATCGCCTCTTCCAAGTCGGAGATGCTCGTGGCTCCGTATCCCTTTTGCCAAAAGACGAGCATGGCCCGGTCGAGGGCTTTGTCAGCGTCGTATTCGCAGGGACGTCCCATGGCTCTGAGGATGAACATTTTTGAACAATGAGTCAAGAATGGAAGCGAAGAAGAGGGCATTTTCGAAAGCCGATTCATTTCAATCGGTTGAGGCCGCCAGCCCCGGGCTCGTCGCGCCAAAAAGAGCGGCGGTCTACGGAAGGTGGATTTCGCCGCGGCCAAGAATCACCGCGCTGCCGCCCACCCGGACCTCCCGGAGCGTGCCGTTTTCCGTTCGGATCTGAACCAGCAGCAAAGACGGGCGCTCCATGGCTCGTCCCTGAGAGATCGAGATCTGGGTATCGCTCGCGAGTCTCCCCGACAGCACGAGGTGGGCGCCCAGAGGTCCAGCTGCCGAGCCCGTCGCCGGATCCTCGTCGATTCCTGCAGCAGGGGCGAAGTAACGAGCGAAGATCCGCGAGTCGTGCTCCGCGAAGACATACACGCCGCCATCCGTGAAGCGCGCGAGCTTGGAATAGTCGGGACGGAGGGCGTCCAACATCTCTTGGGAGTCGACCTCCACGAGGATGTGCCTAGGGCCGTTGTCCGCACGAGCCGGTGCAAGGCTCGTCGACGACGGGACCACGCCGAGGGCTTCGTAGAGAGGGCCGGGCGCTTCGACGGGAGAAAACTCGGGAATGGGCTGGCTCATGAAGGCGACGTGTAAACGATCTCCGGCCCGCTCCAAGTCGACGGGGATGATCCCCGCGCCCGTCTCGAGCCTGAGCTGATTCATCTCCATCGGACCGCCCAAGACCCAGGCGCTCCCCAGAACGGGATGTCCGGCGAAAGGAAGTTCATGCCGCGGTGTGAAGATGCGGAGCTTGGCGTGCCCGCCCGCCTCCGGACGCGTGAAGAACACCGTTTCCGAGAGGTTCATCTCGCGCGCGATGGACTGCATCGTCACAGCAGACAGCCCGGCACCGTTGGTGAAGACCGCCAGAGGATTCCCCGTGAGAGGTGTGTCGGTGAAGACGTCGACGATGTTGTAACGCAGGGACTTAGGCATAGCGCTTCATAGCGTCAGCCCCGCTCATCGTGAAGTCACCGGCGAGGCACCGCGGCCGCACCGAGGCCGCGGGTCAGCGCGCCCTCCGAGCGCTTCGCCACTGATCAGTACGGGTATCCGGGGACGTTGAGAGTCACCTGGTGAATCTGCGGCGTGTTGCCGAGGCTCGTGATGAAGAGAGTCATCCGATCGGCGCCGCCGAACGCGACGTTGGTGACCCCGCCTTCGCTTGGGACGTCGAGAGCTCCGATCTCCTGTCCGGCTGGATTGATGACGACGACCTTCTTGTCGGAGTGTGCGGTGACGTAGATGTTCCCCGCGCAGTCGCGTCCCATCCCGTCGATGCCGGTGCCTGCGCCGAGACTGGCCGTGGTGATCTGGGTCCCGGTGCCATCAATGGATCCGTCAGCGGCGAGGTTGTACTGCCAAAGGCCGCCGCTCTGCCCGCCGATGTAGAGCTTCGTCTCATCCGGCGAGAGGGTGATGCCGTTGGGGTTCTGGTGCGAGGCGCTGATCGCGAGAGCCGTCGCCACCCCTCCGCTCACGTGGTAGGCGATGTTGACCGGCTGACGTCCATCGGGCGCCTGGAAGTTCGGATCCGTGAAGTAGACGTCCCCGTTCGACGCGACGACGAGGTCGTTCGGCGAATCGAAGGGCTGATCCCCGTACATCCCCACGACCTGCGTTGCTGCGGTCAGGTTGCTCAGCTCTCGGGTGGAGATTGAACCGTCGGAATGCATCGCCGCGTACAGCTTGCTCCCGTCCGTGGCCAAACCATTCGAGCCGGAATCGTTGACGACGATCTCCGGGGTCCCGCCGGGTACGACCTTCCAGATGACGGAAGGCGGAGGGTTCTGCCCGCCCCCAATGTTGGAATAGTAGAGCGACTCGCCGATCCACACGGGCCCTTCGAAGTTTCCATAATCCTGATAGTTGTTCATCAGGTTGGGCACCGGAGAAAGACTTGCTCCCGCGAGATTCAGGGTGAGGGATTCCGAGCCCGACGGGCAAATGCCGCTCGACGCGCCCCCGGTCCCGCCGCCGTCACCGCCGGTGCCCGAACCATCACCGCCCGTGCCCGAACCATCGCCGCCGGTCCCTGCGCCGCCAGCTGGAGCCCCATCACCGCCGGTCCCTGCGCCGCCCGTTGCTGCGCCGCCCGTTCCCACGCCGTCACCGCCCGTGCCGAGGCCGCCCGTGCCGGCTCCATCTCCACCGGTTCCGGAAGAGACGCCGCCCGTGCCGGTGTTTTGATCGCCATCGCCACCATCTTCATTGGGGGACGAGCAAGCGAGAGAAAAAGCGAGGAGTGGGGAGAGTGTCAAAGCTAGATTTTTCATTGAATCCTTGTGCGCGTGTCGGCATGCAAGCGTCGACGCAGGATAGCCGCGAGTCCACCCACGAAACTCTCATTTTCCCCGAATTTATCGGTTTCGGGTCGGATCAGCGATTCGGATCGCTGCCGTTCTTCAGCCCAGCGGAACCTTCCGCTGATAATGAAGGAAAGTGCGACGGGCTGCACACCGTTTCCTTCGGGCGCACGGCCGGCGGAGCCGAGGTTCGGTGAGTCCGCTGCAACACTTCGCTATGCGGAGGTAGCGAATCGAGAGCGCGCGCTTGGTCGCGGGTCGCGAGCGCGGCTTCGGCCTTTTCGAGCCGCTGCCGGGTGCGCATCAGCTCAATCTTCAACAGCGAGATTTCCATCTCGGCCTCCGCGAGGGCCATTCTCAGCGTTGCGTCTTCTGAACCAAAAGCTTCTTCGAGTTCCTCGTGTTCGTTGTCCATCGTGCCGCGCCGATTTTAGCACGCTCCGGCCATCGGCCAACCGAATCTCGCGGTTGACAGGTGTCCGCGTCACCCCAAGGGGCGGACATTCGTCCGCCTAGGTCAGGCTTCGGCCGCTTTTCGCGGGCGACCACGCAGTTGCTCGAGCTTGCTCTCCGCGTAGGAAACGAGCTTGTCCCACTCGAAGAAGCACGCGAAAGCGAAGGCGCCCAGCTGATAGGGGAAGGGGATCCCCATGATGAAGAGGATGCTCCAGTGCATGGCCATGACGCCGAAAACGAAAGCGTATCCGATGTAGCGATGGAGCAAGGCGAGGGGGGCGCCGAGCTCGATCACCAGGGTGCCCGCCGCCGCGAACATGAAGGCCGTGTCCCAGCCGTACACGTGAAAGGTGATCGGCTCAGCTCCGCCACGCAGGACCTCGTAGTAGAGGCCGTTCATGGTGATTTGGTCACGGAGGTTTTCACCGTAGGCCCAGTCCCACCCGGCCTTGCCCCGCACCTTGGCGATGCCGGCCACGACGTACGGGAGCGTGGCGCCGAGCTGCATCAGTCGCACGGGCCAGCGGAACTTCATGTGAGGGGCGCTTTCGGCCGGAGAAAGTCCGAAGCGGACGTACTTGGGCTCCTCGCGGGTGTACGATGCGTCCAGGGAGAGGGTGGATGCGCTCGGGGTGATCGCCAGGATCGCCACGTGCAACACCAGCATGTTCTCCGTGTGGTAAACCATCGCCCAGGAATTCGAGTAGCTGAGGACGAAGGTGAGCAGCAGGGCGAAGATGGGAGCGAGGATTCGATGTCCGAGTCCCACCATGAACAGGCCACAGAGGAAGATCGTCACCCCGATCATCCCATCGTAGGTGGCCTTGTCGATCGGCGCGTCCAAGATCTGCGCAAGGCCTACAGGGCGGAACACCTCTGGTGCGCCGTCCGCCGAACGGACGAAATACTCGCGCAGGTCCAGGAGCCGATACAGGCAAAATCCGCCCGTCGCCCACCGACAAATGGACAGAGTGATGGGGGTCATGGGCGCGAACCAGAGCCGATCTGCGGCATCGATGAGGCGCTTCATCCTTCGTCCTCGCCGCTCGGGATGTTTCGCTCGACCTTGCAGCGCGCGAAGGTGATCTCGCGGACGGGGTCCTTGTTGCCCTTGGAGAAGTATTCCTCCATGTGGAAGTAGCCGCGGACGACGCGTAGGGAATCGAGCTGGTCCATCTTGTCGCGGCGCGACTTCGCGACGCGTTTCGCTGCGCGCTCGCAGGTCTCCATCGCGGTACGCGGGGTTCGGACCAAGTGGTCCAGCTGACGCCGGGCCTGGTTCATGGAGCCCTTGACGTAGTACCAGCTCGGGATCAGGACGCGCTCCCCGGAGGGCGTGTTGCCCACCACGTAGTGAGACCACTCGGGATCAGGCCTCGGTCGCGAGAACATGGGGTACCAGGAGAAGGGGAATTCGTCCCCGCGGATCCCCCGGAAGTCCTCGTGCACGGGGAGGAGGACCGCAACGCAGAGCACGACTGTCAGAAATGTCGCCCACGCTTTTTGCATGAGGCCGGTGTTACCCGGTCGCCGAACCGACGAAAAGAGTCATTTTCGTGATTTCGGAGCGGAAATGGGCCGCGTAGGCCGCCCCGCTGGAGTCAGGACTCGCAGAAAAAACGCCCATTTGGGTGCCGCCTGAGGAGGATACGCAAAAAGGCACGGGGGCACTGCCTCCGTGCCTTTGGTAGGCTGCGCCCGGCGGCGGGCTACCAGTAGTACGAGAAGCGGACGCGACCCGCGAGCAGATCGCCGTCACGTCGGATGTAGCGAGCTTCTTCGGAGATCGCGCGCGTGTTGTCGAGCCAAACGCCCTCCGCGTAGGTGCCCACGAACTTGATCGACGAGTGGTTGAAGCCGAAGTTGTACTTCACGTAGACCGCCTTCGAGTCGTGGCGCTCGAAGTCGCCGTTGCCGATGAGCTGCTCGGTGCGCCTCGCCCCGTAGCCCACGGTGAGCTTGCGGATGTTCTCACTGCGTTGATCCGCCCAAATGCCGGGGCGGGGACCGTCCTTGATCGAGGCAAGGAGGTGGCCCGTGTGGAGTTCGATGTAGCCGCTCTGGGTCGTGATTTCAGCGCGACCTTCTTCACCCGCGTCGCCGCGAGCTCCCTTGTTCACGGTGAAACCGTCAGCATGGTTCAGCGCGCCGACCACGAAAGGGGGACGCAACGTCACGCTGCCGCCGTAGCCCTTCCGGTATTGCCAAGTGCATTGCTCACAAAGGCTGAGATCGGTCGCGTTGACCTCCTCCTTCGTGTTCTTTTGGGTCTCGTACTCCGCGCCGCCGGCGAGGCGGAACCACTTCTGATCGTAGACGACCGCGGCCCGGGCGCCGTCCGAGTTTTGGCGCCGCTGGGTGCCGTACTGGCCCGTGAGCTCGATGCCGAGATCGTTCCAACCCTCGGGAACGAACTTCTTCAGAGGGTAAAAGTGGAGCGAGGCTCGAGCAGGGGGCTCGCGCAGCCAGATGTAGTCGACCTGGTAGCGGAAGGGGTAGTACTCACCAGCGGCGGTGTCGCCTTGCTTCAGGGCGCCGGTGTCTTCCAGGGTGAAGAGGTCGAAGCCGTTCCCGTTCGCCGGGCAGTGGTTCACGCCGACCGGCGCGCTCGGGCAGCCGAGGTCGAAGATACGCCAGGTGGTGACGCGTCCGACCTGCAGATCGAAGACGTCCTGAATGCCCGCCTGGACGAAGGCGTCGAACACGTTCACGCGGTACTCGCCGACCTCATCGCGCAACCAGGCAACGAGCTCGGCTTTCACTCTCAAAAAGCCGCTCTCGTCTTTCAGGAAACGGTGCTCCATGATCGGCGCGACCCAAAACTGACCACGGAAGTCGTGGAGTACTTCGGGACCAGATGTTTCGATGGACTGTCTGTAGTCGGCGTAGCCGACGTCCATCTGCATGGCGCCCTCGATGCCGAAGCGGTTGTTGTCGAGCCATTGTCCCTGCCACAGGCGTTTCTCCTCGAAGGGAGCGACGGATTCTTCCGAGGTCGCGGCATCGGGCGCGCCGGAGCCAGAGGCTTCGGCCTCGAGACCCGACTCGCTCATGAGTCCGAGGTTGGCCGAGCCCGAGGCAGATGCGCTCGCCGCGTCAGCCTCCGATGTGTCGGGCTCGTCCGTGGGCTCCGAGGAGCTCGCGTCCTCGTACGGAGAGTCTCCGGCCGTAGGATCCGCAGACTCGGAATCATCGGTGGAGGGTTCGGGTGCTGCGAAAGGATCGACCTCGTCCTGAGCAGCGGCGTGGGTCGAAACGAGCAAGGTGGCCAAGGCCAGTCCCCAGCCGAGATGGGGAACGAAGCGAGTGTGGGGGCGCTGCGAATTCATGGAGGAGTCTTTCAAGAGTGCCAGGGGCGTCGGAGCGTACGTACGCAGAAGGGGGTCAGAGATGCCGGGGCGGGCCCGCCGCGCTTCGCAGGGGCCCGGCTCGGGGCGCTACTGGAAGCTGACGGGCAGCTCCAACTTGTTCGGGTCATTCGGATCAGCGCTGGGAGCGACGATGAGCGTGTGCTCTACCATTTCGATGGTCCACCCGGAGTCGCTCCAGTAGCTCAGGTCGCGCACTGGAATCGAGAAGTTGACCTCGGCGGATTCGCCCGGCTCGAGCATGCCCGTGCGGCGAAACTGCTTGATCTCCTTGTCGGGTCGTCGAGCTGACGTATTGGGGAAGCCGATGAAGGCCATCACGGCTTCGTCACCGGCCACTTGACCCGTGTTCGTCACGGTCACCCGGGCGTTGATGGCTCCGTCGACGCTGATCGAGTCGCACATGAGTTCGAGGTTCGAGTACTCGAAGGTCGTGTAGCTGAGGCCGTGGCCGAACCAGTAGCGCGGCTCGATGCCTTCGGTTTCGAACTTCCTGTACCCGTGGAGGTAGTCCATGTTCACGTTGTCGTCGGCGTTACCGAAGTACGGGTAATGCGACTCGCTCTTTGCCACGGTGAAGGGGAGCTTCGCCGTGAAGTTCACGTCACCGAAGAGGAGGTTGGCCACGGCGGCTCCGCCTTCTTGACCGGGGTAGAACGTCTGGACGATGCCGGGGACGTTGTCGATCCAGTCCTCGACGATGACGGCGGAGCCCGTCGCAATGAGCACGATGACGTTGGGATTGACCGCCGCCACCTGATTGATCAGTGTGGTCGGTCGCGGATCCCAATGGGTGGGATGTCCACCGCCCAGAGTCAGATCGTCACGATCGCCGCCACCGCCAAAAGCCTCGCCCTCGTCCTCGTGCTTCATCGTTACTGGGATGATGACGAGATCCGCGTTCGCGGCGTCGGCCGGGGTATTGCTGTGGTCGACGGTGATGCCCGCTTGGGCAGCCCGAGAGCCAATGCCGTCGATGTACGAGATCGCGTAAGGCGGATACGTATTCGAGCTCCCGCGATCCCCCAGGCCATGAGGGACATTTTCCGCGGTGGTATCCGTCATGGGCACGAACGCGTCAGGCCCCATGAGCAGGATGCTGCCCACCGATTCGCCGCTGATGGGGAGGATGTTCCCCTCGTTCCGCAGGAGTACGGCGCCTTTTTCGGCGCTCTCTCGGGCGAGGGCTCTGTGGTCCGGCTCGTCGACGATGCTGGGGTTGATGGGATCCTCGTTGTAGCCGCCTTCGAGTTGTCCGAAGCGGGCTCGCACGTTGAGAATACGTGTGACCGCCTCGTCGATGCGTTCCCCGGTGATGTCGCCAGCGTCCAGGTCGGCCTGAAGCGTCATGAAGGCGCTCTTGTCGGGCATCTCCAGATCGAGTCCGGCGTTCAGAGTCCCTGCTCCATTCCGGATGGTGGTTGACCACCAGTCGGAGATCACGAAGCCCTCCCAGCGCCAGTCGTCGCGAAGGATGTTGGTGAGGAGATATTCGTTCTCGGTCGAGTGGATCGAGTTCACCCGGTTGTACGAGGCCATGATGCAGGCAGGATCGGCTTCCTCGACGATGATCTGGAACGCCTTGGTGTAGTTTTCGCGCAGAGTCTGCTCGTCGACGTTGGCGGACATCGTCTCGCGGTTTTCGTCGGTGTTGTTGGCGGCGAAGTGCTTGGCGCAGGCGGGAACGTGCTGCTGCACCCCGCGCGTGTAGGCAGCGCCAAACTTGCCGAGGACGTAGGGATCCTCGCTGTAGCTTTCCTGAGCGCGCGCCCAACGTGGGTGACGGATCGTATTGACCTGAGGTGCGAGCATCAGATCGAGGTTCAGGGCCAGCATTTCCTCGCCGACGACCTCGCCGATGCGGTTTTCCAGATCGAGATCGAAGCTGGCTCCCCGGGCGGCGGGAACCGCGAAGGTCGTCGCCTCGGTGCCGTCGGCAGTGTGGACGCCGCGTGGTCCGTCGCGCAGGCGAAAGTCCTTGATGCCAAGGCTCGGGACTCCCGTGCCGTCGAAATCGCAATCCTTGTCAGGGCACACGGGACCGCCCGATAGCATTTCGATTTTCTCGGAAACGCTCATCGACACGACCGCGTCTTCAGCGGCCGGATGAGTCTCGCCGTCCGGCTTGAGCTTCACATAGCGCGTCTTGGGCGAATCCTGGCAGCTCGGATCGTTGAAGCCTACGGGCGGCGGGTCGACGTCTCCATCACCATCCCCGATCACGACGTCTCCATCTCCCCCGTCGGTCACTTCGTCCGGGTCGACGAGGATGATGTTGTCCGGCAACTTGGAGGCGCATGCGGACGCGAGCCCAAACGAAAGCATCAACAGAGCGCTGAGCTGTGCTTGGGTCCGGAGTTTTGTTCTCATGAGGGGAGGGCCTTTCTACCTTCGTCTGTCGATGGGGGTGCGCGGGGGGGTGCGCGCGGCCTCGCGGGGCGAGGGATGCCGAAAGTTCCGAAAATCGATCCAAGGCACGCGCTGGAAGCTCATCGGAAAAATCGCAAACGGCCGGAAAATACGTCACATTTCCGGCTTCGTCGGCAACCGAATCAGCAAAGGGCGTGCCATCTGCGCAGGGTCGGGCTCCTGGTGGTTTTTTGGCTCCGATGAAACAGGCTGCGTCTCGACGAGTCGCAGCTCAACGGAATCCAGCGCCCGCGGTGCGACGTGGCGCGACGCGGCCGAGCGTCGTGGGATCTGGCGGGGGCGTTCCAATTCGGGCTGAAGTTTTCAGCCGTGACTCGACCGGAGTTCCCCTCTAACAATGCGTCCGTGGACGAAACGACCCAAGTTGTGGAGCAGGGCTCTCGCCACGAATACCCCAGCTACGAGCTGACCGTTCTCGGGGGCCCTGACAACGCGCTGCGCAAGCGCATCGAGATCGAGGGCCTGACCGTCGGGACCGGCGCCATCTGTCAGATGCAGCTCACCGATCCCACGGTTTCGCGCATGCATTGCGAGGTGCGCATCGTCGATGGCGTGCCGCGCGTGGTGGACATGGGCAGCACGAACGGCGTCATCGTCAACGGCGTGAGGGTGCAGGAAGCCGAGCTCGTGCCCAACTCGACGCTGCAGCTCGGGGAAACGACGCTGCGCGTGGATGCGGGCGATCAGCTCGTGCGCGTCGAGCTCTCCATGCGAAATCGTTTCGGTGGTGTGCTCGGGGCGAGCAAAGAGATGCGTCGCCTCTTCACCATCCTGGAGAAGGCATCGCCGACGGAGGCGACAGTCCTCATCCAGGGGGAGACGGGTGTCGGCAAGGAGCTCGTCGCGCGAGCGATTCACGACAACTCCGAACGTTCCGAGGGCCCCTTCGTCGTCGTCGATTGTGGTGCGATTGCCGAGAATCTGATCGAAAGTGAGCTCTTCGGGCACATGCGCGGCGCTTTCTCTGGAGCCGTTTCCGATCGGCGCGGACTCTTCGAGGAAGCCCACGGCGGAACGCTCTTTTTGGACGAAATCGGGGAGCTACCCGCTTCGCTGCAGCCGCGCCTTCTCCGGGTTCTCGAGAGCCGTGAGGTGCGCCGCATCGGCAGCAATCAATCTCGAAAGATCGACGTGCGCATCGTCGCCGCAACGAACCGTCCTCTTGCCGAAAGCATCAACAATGGGAGCTTTCGAGAGGACCTTTACTATCGCATCGCTGTCGTAGAAGTGCACTTGCCCCCGCTCCGGCAGAGGGGCGACGACATCGTCATGCTCGCGGAGCATTTCTACAGGCGTTACGCGGGCGAAGACGAGAGCCTCCCAGAAGGACTCAAAGAAACCCTCAAGGCCCGCGCTTGGCCCGGCAATGTCCGCGAGCTCCGCAACTTCATCGAACGGAGTGTTTCGCTCGGGTGGTCGGCCCCCTCGTCCACGTCCGATAAGTCCGTTTCCGACATGGCGCCGGACGTCCTTGCGAGCATCGTCCCGACCCATCTCCCGCTCAAGGATGCGCGGGCGGTTTGGACGGAGCAGTTCGAGCTCCTCTACGTCAAAGCGATCCTCGGCAAGACCGATGGCAACGTAACGCGCGCCGCGGAGCTGGCGGGCGTAAATCGCCGCTCGTTGCAGCGTCTCATTGCCAACCTGCACCTCCGCTCGCGCGAACGGTCAGGCGACAGCGACGACGAAAACGAGTGAGTTGCGGCGCGCGGGCGTCTCTCTGGAAGGCGGCTTTTTCGCGTGTCGAGGTGGGCCCCCGCCAGGCGCAGTGGAGACGTCGAGCGGGGTGAGTCACTCGCGGGCGGCGCGAAGACGTCGAGCGGGGTGAGTCACGCGCAGGCGGCGCGCAACTCTTCGGCGAGAGATTCAGCCTGCCAGCCGACGATCAGATGGAGCAGGTCGTCGGTCACCTTCACGGAGGCCATCACTCCGGCCTGCTTTAGGCGCAAAAGGTCCACGGCGCCGCCATCCTTGACGCTCAGACGGATCCGGGTCGTCGCGCAAGCACCGAGATCCACGATGTTCCTCGCGCCGCCCAGCCCCGACAGCAAACCATCGATATCGACGGGAACCTCGCCCCGACCGCGGCGAGCAGAGGTCGGAGGCGTCGCTCGCGTCGCGCTTGCGGAGGCCCTGGTGGGGCTCGCGGGCGTCGCGGCGCCCTGGCCGCCCGCGTCGATGTACTCCTGCATTTCCGTTTTGTAGATCTCGGCAAGAGGCCCGAAAATCGATTGGACGCCGGATCCGATGACGACCGTTCCCGAGGAACCGAGGTCCTTCAGGCGATCCTTGTCGACGAGCGAGACGTCCACCACTTCGATGCGAAGGCGGGTGATGCAGGCATCGAGACTCTTGAGGTTCTTGGCGCCCCCGAAGGCAGCGACCAGTTGGGCGGCCACTGCCTCGCTCGAGTGCTCGACCGCTTCTGCGGACGCGGTGGATACATCCTCGCGACCCGGGGTCTTCAGATCGAAGACCTGGATCATGAAGCGGAAGACTCCGTAGTACAAAGCACCCCATGCGGGTCCCAGCACAAGCAGCCACAAGGCGTTCGTGGACTGCGGAAACAGGGCGATGTAGTCGAACAGGCCGTGCGAAAACGTCGTGCCGTGCTTGATCCCGAGCACGATACAGAGAGTGAAGGCGGCCCCGGAGAGCAGCGCGTGTGCGGCATACAGCCGAGGCGCAACGAACAAGAATGCGAACTCGAGAGGCTCGGTGATGCCCGTGAGGAACGACGTCAGAGCTGCGGACATCATGAGGCCGCCGACGCGCTTCTTCTCCTCGGGGCGAGCGCAATGCCACATGGCAAAGCCTGCAGCCGGGAGCCCCCACATCTTGAAGAGGTAAGCTCCCGCGAGGTTTCCGGCGTTCGGATCCCCCTTGGCGTATCGTTGCAGTTCTCCCGTGATGACCGAACCGTCGGGAAGTGTGAACGACCCGATCTCGAAGAAGAACGGTGAGTTCCAGATGTGGTGGAGACCGAAAGGGATGAGGGAGCGTTCGACGACGCCGTAGAGGGCGAAGGCTGCCTCGGGGTTTTCCTGGGAAGCCCACTCCGAGACCACAGCAATCCCCCGGGCGATCGGCGGCCAGACGATGGCGAGGACGAACGACAGCGCCATGGCTGCGAATGCCGTCAGGATGGGGACGAGACGTTTGCCCGCGAAAAACCCCAGGTACTGCGGCAGCTTCACCTTGTAGTATTTGTTGAACAGGTAAGCCGCCACGCCACCGATGATGATCCCACCGAATACCCCCGTGTTCAGGGACGGGATCCCCATCACTGGACCGATGAGTTCGGGATCGATTGTGAGTGCGGGGATGACCCCCTTCGAGAGCCCGGTGGCAAGCACGCCGAGGGTCGCGAGCAAGACGACGTATCCGACTGCGGCCGCCAGCGCAGCCGCACCCTCGTTCTTCGTCAGGCCCAGAGCGACGCCGATTGCGAAGAGAATGGGCATTGCACCAAAGACGGCGCCGCCACCCTGCTCCATGAACAGACCCACGGAGTGCACCCACGTCTGATCCGAGCGCACCATCGCGTTGCCGGCACCGAGCAAGATACCCGCAACGGGGAGCACCGAAACGGGAAGCATGAGCGAGCGGCCGATTTTTTGAAGCAGTGCGAACGCGCCTTTGAAGTTCATGGTGAGGGCTTTCTGGTGGTTTCTTACGAGAAGACGGAACGCCAAGCGTTCAAGTGCCGGACGAGAAGGAGGCGAGGAGCCGACGCACGTGCTCGGGGCCGGGAAGGGCGAGGGCGCCCTCGGCGACGGCGCGGCATTCTTCGTGTTCGAGACGCCGGATGCGCGACTTGAGCTCGGCGATAACGGGAGCCGGCACGCTCAGCTCGTTGATGTCGAGTCCGATGAGCAGCGGAGTTGCCAGCGGTTCAGCAGCGAGTCCGCCGCAGACACCCACCCACTTCCCCTTGGCGTGGGCGGCCTCCACCGTCATCTGAATGAGCCGAAGAACGGCGGGGTCGAAGGCGTCCGCTTGCTTGGACAGCTCGGAATGCCCCCGGTCCATGGCGAGAGTGTACTGGGTCAGATCGTTGGTCCCGATCGAGAAGAAGTCTGCCTCCTCCGCGAGCCAACGAGCATTCAGAGCAGCCGAGGGGACTTCCACCATTACGCCGATCGCGACGTTTTCCGCATCGACCCCGAGGGAGAGCATCTCGGACTCCACCAGCCTTCGCGCTCGCGAAAACTCCAGCGGGCTCGAGACCATCGGGAACATGAGGTTGAGCTTGGTGTGCTCCGTCGCACAAAGTGCGGCGCGGATTTGAGCTCGAAAGAGGTCCGGGTATTTGAGCGACAGGCGGAGACCACGGATCCCGAGGAAGGGGTTCTCTTCTTCCTCGAGCGGCATGTACGAAAGCGGCTTGTCTCCGCCGACGTCCAGGGTACGAAGGACGAGAGAGCGCGTCGGGCCCAGAGTTTTGGCAATTTCCTCGTACTCTTGTCTTTGTTCATCCTCACTCGGGGCCTCGCGCCGCCCCAGGAATAGGAATTCGGAACGCAAGAGCCCCACGCCGTCGCCGCCGTTCTGAACGCAGGACTTCGCGTCGCGTGAGCTTCCGATGTTGGCGGCGACCTCGACCTCGAATCCGTCCAGGGTCACCGCTTTTTCGTGTGCTCGTTTCATGTCGCCAGCGCGGACGTTTTCGAGGCGCTCGATTTCGCGTTCGGCGCGGTCGATGGCGCCTTCGTCGGGATCCATGGCGATGGAGCCAGTGCTTCCGTCGACGATCACCCGGAGGCCATCGGCGAGTTTTTCGATGTCGGGGCCGACTCCCGCCACATACGGCACACCCATCGAGCGAGCGATGATGGCAGCGTGCGAGGTCGCGCCCCCGAGTTCGGTGACGATCGCGCGGATGTTCTTGGGATCCAGGGACGCGGCCAGGGAGGGCGTGAGATCGCTGCAGCAGAGTACGCTGTCCGTCGATAGGACGAGCTTGGGCTCGTCCTGACCCACAATCGCATACAAGACGCGTCGACCCACATCGGACAGATCGGAGGCGCGCTCGCGCAACAAGGGGCTCTTGAGCGCGCCGAACTGCTCGATTCGTAGCCTGATCGTTTCCATCCAGGCGGCGGCTGCGGAATTGCCTCCGTCGATCCCCTCGCGCGCCTTGCGGTGCAGTCCCTCGTCATCGAGGAGCTCACGGTGCGCGGCGAAGATCTGCGCCTTTTCCTTGTCCCCCGCCTCCAGAAACGCTTGCTCTTGTGCCGTGAGCTTTTGCCGCACCTCGGAGAGAGCTCGATCGAGGCTCTCGACCTGCGCGCTGGGATCGCTCGACTTGGTTTCGAAGGCGGGCAGCTCGGTCCGGCGCGTGACGACGGTGCCAATCGAAAGGCCAGGAGATGCGGGGATGCCGCCGAGGACGGCCTCGTCATTCGTAATGAATTTGGTCTTGGTCTCGGGCTTTGCCGTTTCGCGGAGGTCCTCGCCGAGGCCCTCCGAAATGGCGTCGCAAAGGGCCGACGCAGCCCGTTCCGCGTCCCGACCTTCGGCTCGGATGGTGATCACCGAGCCCTTTTCGAGCTCCAGACTCATGATGTCGGTGACCGAGGTTGCGCTGGCGGATTTTCCGCCGAAGGTGAGCGTCACCTTGGCGTCGAAGCGCTTCGCCACTTGACCGATGCGGGCGGCGGGCCTGGCGTGCATGCCATGCGGGTTTTCGATGCGCGCGCTGCGCTGGACCAGAGCGCCGCCTGGGCTTTGCCCCAGAGCTGCATTTTCCTCTGGCGCGCCGCCCGCGGGACGGGCGCCCGACGGCGGGCTCATGGAGATGCGCAGCACGGTGTCCTCGCCCGCCCGCACCCGGCCCGACTCGAGCTTGAAGGAGACGTTCTCTCCACCCTCGGTGATCACGAGCTCGACCTGGGCGCTCAGGGCTTTGCGAGCGATCGTGTCCAGATCGAACTCGATGATTGGAGTTCCGGCCTCGAGCCGATCTCCCTCGGCCACGAGGGCGGTGAAGCCTTCACCGTTCAGGGTGACCGTGTCGAGTCCGACGTGGACGAGGATCGAGGGGCCCTCGTCCGTCTTGATCGTGAGCGCGTGGCGCGCCCGGTGGAGCGTGGAAACCACACCCGAGCAAGGCGCGAGGACCCGGCCCTTCGTGGGGTCGATGGAGATGCCATCTCCCAGCATTTTCTCGGCGAAAACCGCGTCAGGCAAGTCTTCCAAGGGAACGACGACCCCGTCTACGGGCGCCACGAGACGGAGTTCGGGCGCAGGCGATACGGATTGAGCTTGGGTCATACGTGGGGAGTCTCTGCAGAACTTTGCGACGGGGTTGAACTCGTGGTGAGCACGGGCCGCGGCGCGGCCCCCAAAAGCAAGCCGTATGCCACGAAAGTCCCGGGCCAATAGAGTCGCGCGTCGGGCGAATGTAAAGGGAATGCGTCGCGCGGGGTCGCATCGGAGGCGACTGTCCTTGCTCGGGCGCGACTCGTCGTGACGCACCGGGCCAACGGAAATCGCCCCGGGGGCTACCGAAGCCGCGCGAGGAAGCGCACTCTCGGGGCGTGATTCTCGCAGGGAAAAGTTCGAACGGGGGGCTGTCCGGCGCGCCCGTCTTTGGCGCATTCGGTCTATTGGTCGTCGCAGTGAGCGCGAGCTGCAGCTCGCCACCCTCACCCGAGGTCGCAACGACACAACGAGGCGTAGAGCAGTACGACGACAGTGGTTCGGGTTCACCCAGAGGGGTGGACCATGATTTCGATGCGCCGCCCGAGCCCACGTCGGGTGCCGCCACCCAGGACGAGCGCTGGTGGGAGGCGGAGGATGCTTGTCCGAGCGGGAGCGAGAAGGTCGGCGGTCCTCCGCCCGAATCCGACGAGGTTCTCTGCAAGACCGACAAGGGGAAAAACGTCGGCCGAGCCACGAAGTTCTTCGAGGATGGGACCAAGCGGGAAGAGGGCACGTTCGAGGATCATTTCGCCCACGGGATTTGGACGGAGTGGAACTCGGCCGGACAGAAGATCGCCGAGACCCCATACGAGCGAGGCAAGAAGCAGGGCCTCGAGACGATCTGGTACCCGGGAGGCGTCATCAAGAGCCAGCGACCGTACGTCGATGGCAAGCGCCACGGGGTCGTTTTCATTTGGGATGAACAGGAGCGCAAGCGCACCGCCGTGCCCTACGAGCACGGCGAGAAGCATGGCCTAGAAGCTCGCTGGGGTCTCGATGGACAGCTCGCTCGCGTAATCGAGTGGGAGCACGGCGTCGAGAAATGACCCACCGCCGCCTCAGGCGGTCGCTTGCTTGGCGCGCTCCTTTTCGACTTCGGCGCGGACCTCGTCCATGTCGAGCTCCTTGACCTTCTCGATGATCTCGTCGAGCGCTTTTCCGGGCAGCATGCCCGCTTGGTTGAAGAGCAAAACTCCGTCACGGAAAACCATGAGCGTCGGGATGGAGCGCACCTGAAAGGTGGCGCCGAGGGATCGGTTTTCCTCTGTGTTGACCTTGGCGAAGGTCACGTCCGTGTGCTTGTCGGATGACTTTTCGTACACGGGACCGAACGCTCGACAGGGGCCGCACCACGGCGCCCACCAATCGATGAGGGTGATGCCGTCCTTCTTGACGGTCTCTTCGAAGGTTGCCTCGGTGAGTTCTACGGTAGCCATGGGTGCTCTTTCTGGTCTTCGGGGTACGTGACTGGGCGGGAGAGGCCCGTTCTTCGACGAAATCGGCCAGAAAACCGGCCCCTCCTCCGCGTCCCTTGAACTTAACACTAGTTCACATGCTCCGCCCGTTTGGCGTGCTACCCCTGCACCATGTCGACGCTGGCTTGGATGTCTTGGGGAGCGTGGCTTGCCGTCGTCGCCTTTGGCACCGTGTTCCGGTCTCGCGCGTATGGCGCGTTTCGGGCGATCACGCTCGGCCTGCACACTCTCATCATCCTCGCGCTCTTCCCCCATACGGGCCGCCTTTTTACGGCGCTCTTTTTCCTCCACATCCTGGTCTTCGTCGAATCGGCCGCTCTCGTCCGCCCGCGCCTGCGTCCGACCTGGTATCGAGCGCTCGTGACGTGGCCCGCCCTGTACATGGCGGCCTCGACGCTCCTGGCCTGGCCGTGGGCGGTGGTGGCAGCCTTCGGCTTCGAGCCGTGGGGCATTTGGGTGCCCTTCGTTCTCGGGGGGATCGGCATGCTCCAATCCCTCACATCGCGAGTGGAAAATCGCGACATTCTCGTGGGCCGGGTGGAGAGCCTCGCGCCGGTCACCCGCGTTCCCCGTCCCGAAAAGGCGGCCCCTCCTCACATGGAGCACGGGCGCCCGCTTCGAGTGGCGCAGATCACCGACCCGCATCTCGGTCCCTTCATGCCCGTCGCTCGACTCGAAAGGATCTGCAAGCGCATCGTCGAAGAAGATCCGGATCTGGTGTTGCTCACGGGTGATTTCCTCACCATGGAGTCGCAACGCGACGCCCGTTACCTCTCAGAAGCTCTGGCTCCGCTCAGGCAGCTCCCGGGCCGAGTCTTCGCGTGCATGGGGAACCACGATCACGAGGCGCCTCTGGTCGTGCGCCGCGCCCTCGACGAGGCAGGAGCCACGCTGCTCGTCGACGATTCCCGACTCGTCCAAACCGAGTGCGGGCCCGTGCAAATTGTCGGGTTCGACTTTCATTTCACCGAGCGCAAGAAAAAGATGGCGGCTGTCTGCGAGAAGCATCCACGAATCCCCGGCGCGCTGCGCCTCGCGCTCCTGCACGATCCCGGGGCGTTCAAGCATCTCGACGATGGGCAAGCGGACTTGGTGCTTTCGGGGCACACCCACGGAGGACAAGTGGGTCTTCTCAGCCTCGGCCTGATGTGGACGGTGGCCGGATGGATCGCCAAAATCCCCGATCACGGGCTCTGGGGCAGCGGCACGAACCGACTCTACGTCCACCGCGGAACTGGTCACTACGGGTTTCCCCTCCGCCTCGGCGTGCCGGCGGAGGAAAGCATTCTCTCCGTCTACGGGAGGGCCTAAGTGGCCACGAGCGAGTCCAAGTCGTTTCTCCTCACGGGCAGCGCAGAAGGCGCAGTGCGCGCATTGCGGCTGGAGGACGGCGGGAAGGTCATCGAGCCCGCCGGCAATTACGAGGGCGAGCGCCTGAGCTTTCTGGCCCTCGGGGCGCGACTCACTTCGGGTGAGCTGCGGGTCTTCACGAGCCACAAGGGAAGCCTCAGCGCCCTCGTGTTCGATCCGAGCCGCGGCACGTTCACGAAGACGCACACAACGCCCACGGCGGGGAGCGGCACCTTCGTCACGGTAGCCGATTCCCCGAGCGCGCCCGCCACCATCTTCGTGGCGCACTATCACGAACACTGCGTCTCCTGTTTTTCGTTCGACGAGGAGAGCGGGTTCGGCGCCGAGACCGTCCTTCAGCCGGGGCACAATCCTCATCAAACCAAGCTCATTGGCGGAGCTTTGTTCGTTCCGTGTCTCGGGAGTGATGCGCTCGCCGTCTACCGGCCGGGCGACGGGGCGTTCGGCTTCGAGTCGGAGCGTCCGCAGCGCATCGCCGTTCCAGGTGGGCCACGCCATCTTGCGTTTACCCGCGATGAACGAGACGTGTTCGTTCTGTGCGAGCTCAGCAGTCGAATCGAATGTTTGAGCGCGGACGACGAAGGCACGATTCGTCGGCGGCCCGAATGGTCCACGGTCACTCATCCGGACGGAGGCGGGCACTGGAGCAGCGACATTGCCCTGAGCCCCGATGAGCAGCGTCTTTTCGCCCTCAATCGAGATCCGAGTGAACTCGTGAGCTTCAAGCTCTCCGAAGGGGCTGCGCCGGTGCGTTCGGGATGCCTTTCGCTCACCGCTCCCATCCGTTCATTTTCCATGGACCCTTGTGGTTCGGCCCTGCATCTCGGGGGCGAGGATGGAATCCTTCACGCCGTTTCGATCGAAGGTGCGCCTCTTCGCCTCGGGCGCTACGAGGGGCTCGGATCGCTTCGTCACACCGCGCGTGTCGAGCTCTGAGAACGACTCAGTCCTCGCTTTCCTCCTTCAGCCACACGTCAGCTTCGGCGATGGAATGAAAAGCGTTCATTTTCATACCAAGCGGGGAAGCGAGGGAGCTTGCCATGCGCGAGAGTCCGTAGCGGAGGGGGTCGGAGACGACGATGGCCCATTTGCCCGAGAACCGTGAGCTCACCGCGTTGACGGTCGCCAGCATGCTTTTCAGCTCCGAGAGACTGGGGTTCATCAGGCTTCCGCGAGCATCGAAGACGACGTGGCGGCCTTCGGTGAAGCGAGCATCGGAGACGATCGCCTGAAATGTCCGAGGGATCTCCTCCACCTCGATCATCCCGCTCAAAACAATCGTGACTCTTCCTTCGTCAAAGGAAAAGGGTCGGGGCCCCTCTCGCTCCATACTCCATGGTGACCGCGGATGGACCAGGGGGTCAAGGAAGCGTATCCGTTCGAGAGGTGAGCTTCTGGCGAAATGACTCCCTCTTGGGGATAGGTCAACGCTGACCTCTTCCGAGCGCCCGATTCGGGGGCTGGCATCGTTTGAGAAAACGGCCGGAGTTGAAAATCCATGCGCCGCGGTTCCACCAACCTGAAGGACGCCCGTTTTCCGGGCTTTGTCGGGGAGCTGCCGAATCATGAACAGAAAAAACAACATTCTCTGGATCGTTGCCCTTTCGATTGGATTCGTCCTACCGGCGGCGTGCAGCAACAGTGGGGAGGAGTCGGGCCCGGGGGATGGCGATTCAGGCGGCGACGGGGACGGCGGTGATGGCGATGGGGACATCGACCATGGGATCGACTGCGAAGGCGCCGGAACGACGTGCGAAAGTGGCGAAGACTGCTGTTCTGGGTACTGTGATCCGAACACCGACACGTGCGGGTGTGCTCCGGTGGGCGACATCTGCGGTTCGGGCAGCGATTGCTGCTCGGGACAGTGCGATCCTTCGACGAACACTTGCGCGCAGGTGCTCGGTACCTGCGCGCAGGAGGGAACTCCGTGCTCCAACGTGACCGAGTGCTGTTCGCTCAGCTGCGTCGACGGCCTCTGTTCCGGGGATGCCTGCACTCAGGATGGTGATTCTTGCTCTGCCGATGGGGAGTGCTGCGGGGGACGCTGTGAAAGCGGAAGCTGTGCTCCGGTGAACGAAGGTTCGGGCGCAACGTGCAAGAGCTCCGGGAACGCCTGCGACGATGCGGGGGATTGTTGTTCGGGGCTGTGCAATTCCGAGGGGCTTTGCGGGATTGGGGCCTCTTTCTGCGTTCAGAGAAACGACGTGTGTAGCGTGGATTCTCAATGCTGCCAGGGCGTTTGCATCGTGGAAGAGGGGCGCGAGGTGGGATACTGCGGGACGCAGGAATCGGGCGGCACTCGTTGTGGTGAGAAGCTCATCGCCGGAGAAGTCTGCGACGGTGATTGCGGACAATGTTGCTCACGAACGTGCGCTCCCTACGGACCGAGTGGCGTGACGATTTGTCAGCTACCCACCGGCTGTCGGACGGACGGTGAGCTGTGTCGGTCGGCCGATGACTGCTGCGGCGGGAATCCCGACTCTACCGTTCCAGGGGCGGGCACCGCCGAATGCGTGCGAGTGAACCCAGACGACGAAGTCGGGCGCTGTAAGGTGGGCGCGTGCAACCCGGATGGCGCCATTTGTGGCAGCCCCGACGACGGCACTGCGGCGTGCGATGGTTCGCTGTCCGCGCCGAACGGCGAGAAGTGTTGCGGGACGAAGGAGCCCGACTGGGAGGGCGGCAACGCCTGCGTGGCCGACAGCCTGCGCGTGCCGCGCTGCAGCACGATCCCCGGAGGATGCGTCGATGTCGGCGGCGACTGCGCGACGTCCGATGATTGCTGCGAGGGGTTGCCCTGTGTTCAGAACGAAGACGGACGATTCGTCTGCTACGACCCCCCGGGCGGTAGTTGCGTGGATGCGGGTGGCCCTTGCACGACGAATGCGGACTGCTGCGTCGGCGCCATCTGCATCGCCCAGCCGGGGCAATCCACGGGCGTGTGTGGGAACACCGATCCGCCCGGAACCGGTGGTTCGGGCATGGGAGGCGGATCTGGGACGGGTGGCTCGACAACCACCGTCTGCGCCGAATACGGTCAGGATTGTGAATCCAATGATGACTGTTGCGGCGACGTGCCGTGCGACTCGGTTACACAGACCTGCATCTACCTCGTTCGCTAGGAGCGGCGGGGCGCTCGTCCTGCTGCTCGCTCTTGGTTGCGACCTTACGAACAAAAACGAGCCGCGCCCCAGCGAGCCCCCGGCGGCGGCCGCATCCGGGGGCTCCGCCGCGAAGGCGGAGTCCGCGGCGGTTGCGCTCCCCGACAAGGACGTGAAGGCGCTCGTCGACCGTTGGTTGACCTCGCAGAATCAGGGCGACTTCGAGGCGTATCAAGCGCTCTTTGCCGAGCGTTTCGAGGGCGTGAAGCGCGTCGGCAATCGGCGTCAGAGCTTCGACCGAAAGTCTTGGCTCGAAGATCGAAAAAGCATGTTCCAAAAGGAATTCACGGTGAAGCTCGACGACATGCAGGTGGCGGCCAGTGGGGCGAGCGCCATCGTCGAGTTCGATCAGACGTGGACGAGCGCGACTTTCCAGGACGAGGGCCCGAAACGGCTCCTGGTCGTCCAGGGAAAGGATGGGCTCGCTATCGCCAAAGAGGAAATGCTCGAATCGACGCTTGCGGGCGCCACCGCGCACCGCTTCAGCATCGAGCCGCGACACTTTTCCTTCGTTTGGGACGACAAGATCATTTTCGAAGAGCTCGAGGATCTGAGGGGCGTGACGGGGCACCCCGAGCCGACCCAGAACAACGTGACCACGCGACCCATCGACGCGAAGTTGCTTCCCGGGGAGCAGCGGTCCCTGTTGGGCAAGGAGTTCGTTCTCTACGGGGAACAGGGGAAGCTGTGCAGCGCGAAGGTCAAGGAGCTCGAGGTGCACGTCGAGGTGCAGCCCCACTTCGGACAGGAGCAGCGCTGGACCGGGTTCGACGGAGCGACGCCGGTGACGCCCGCGGGTCGAGCTCTCGAGATTTGGGCTCTTTCGGCCATGGGCGGGCGGTTCCTCGCCGGTCGGCTCGAATTGCCCGAGGGATGCGGGGGGGCTCTGTGGGCGCGCGCAGCGGAGCTGCCGGCGGCCAAGACGTGGAGCTCGCGACCTCCGAACGACGCGGAGCGCGCCAAGATCCTCACCGAGGTGCGCAAACAAGTCGGCTACCGGACGGAACAAACCGCATATTCCGGGCAGACTGGCGAACGAGGCCCCTGGGAGGAAACGCCCGGCGGCACGAGCCGCGTGGTGATTTTCGAGGGGTCGGGAGGCGCGATGTACGCCGACGTCTCGATGTTTCATACGGGCGGGGGATGCGGCGCGGACTACGAGGGGATTTACTGGGCGATGCTGCGCCTGAAAGGCGACGACTGGACCAGTGTGAACGGTGCGCCGGGTGATCACATCGATAGCTCTTGGCCCCGGGTGCTCAAAGGCATCAAGTCCGAGGCCGCTTTCGATCTCGACGGGGACGGAGTGCCGGAGTTCGTGGGCGGGTATGATCTCATCAAGAGTGTGGATGGGAAGTTCCAAGCCGTGCACAATCTGTCGCCTGGATTTTACGACTGCGGTTGTTGAGGGGGCAGGGCCCCCTCCGTCGTCGGGAGTAAATCCCGACTCCTCCTCCCCACCCGGGCGACGTGCGCTCCGGCGCCTCCCACCTGGTCGGCGGCGGTGCTCGCGCTCTCGTCTTCGCTTCGCGAAGCCTCGTCCTGTGGGTTGCTCGAGCTGGCGGGAGCTTCTGAGGGGCTTTGCGCCTCGCGTCTCCGGGGGGCTTTTCGTTGGAGGGCCCAAAAACGCGAACGTAGGGCTCGCGAGTGCTTCGCTCGTGCGGCTCTCCCTGATACCGTGCGCAGCCATGAGGATGGGATATCAGAGGCGTGGACTTTGGTTTGGTTGGGTGATGCTCGGGATTTTTTCGTCGGTCTCGATGATGACCGGCTGCGACGAGCCCAAGGAAGAGCCGAAGGCTGCCGAGCCCCAGGAGGTCGCCAAGGCGCTGCCGCCCCCAGCGCCCGTGCCGGTACCCGAGCCCGAACCCGAAGAGAAAACGCCCACCAAGAAGCTCGAGGATTGCGATCCCGGCCCCAAGGTGGAGTTCGACAACGAGGACATCGAAGCGCACATTCGCATGAAGGCGCAGAAGCCCGAAGGTGAGATCACCAAGGCCGATCTCGCGCGCATCACGTCGGTGAACTTTTCACGGACGTCCCTCGACACTCTCGATACGTGTCTCTTCGCGCCGATGAAGAACCTCAAGGAAGTCTTCCTCGGACCGGGCAAAGTGTGGGATCTGAGCCCGCTTGCCGGACTGTCGCAGCTCGAGACCGTGCGTGTCGCCGGCAACCCGGTCGAAGACATTTCGCCCCTCGCCGAGCTCGAGAAGATGGATCGCATCGACATCAGCGACACGAAGGTCAAAGACATTTCACCGATGAAGAACATGACGAAGCTGACCGAGGTCACTCTCGACGGCGCTCCCGTGGAGGATATTGGCGCGCTCGCCTCGGCTCCCGATCTCGAAATGCTCAGCATCAAGAGGACCCAGATCAAGAGCCTCGATCCGATCAAGGACGCCAAGAAACTCAAGCAGCTCTTCATCGCCGAGAGCGCCATCGCGAGCGACATCGGGCAGACGGGCGCCGCGAAGCAAAACGGCGCTCAGATCATCAGCGATTGAGGTAGCGAACACCCGGATGGCAGGGAACGGGCGGGGGGAGGCGACTCGGCGCGGGAGTGTCCCCGGGCGGCTCAGAAGTCGTAATCGTAGTAGTAGTCGTAATAGTAGTACGAGTAACCCTGATAACAGTCGTCCATGAGTTGTTCCGCGACGAAGGCGCAATCGGCGGTGTAGCTGTAGCAACCACGCCAGTTGTCAGTAACGCACTCCATCGTTTCGAGCATGAGGCTGCGGCAGCTTCGCGTGTCTAGATCGTAGTCACGGCGGATCAAGTCCCCGAGCTGATCGGTGCATTCGTATCGATTGTCGAACCCGCAGCCGACGAGATTCGCGCAGTACTCGTCGAGAGCCGAGTTGAGGCTCGCCTCGAATGCTTCGTCCGACAGAGGATCGCTCGGGCCAGGCCCAGGTCCGGGACCCGGCCCGGGACCCGGCTCTCGATCCCCATCGCCGTCGCCGCCGCCGTCGCCGTCACCCGAGTCCACGGCCTTGCCGCCACAGCTCACCGAAAGGAGCGTCCCAGCGGCCGCGATCGGAATGAGTCTTCGAATGTTTTCGTACTTCATTTTTCCCTCATCAGCGGTGCGGTCGAAACGGGCAGCGCGCGCCGAGCCGCCGACGGCTCAGTAATCGTAGTAGTCGCCGTAATCGTAGCTATAGCTGTAGCTGTACTCGTAGCAATCTTCGACGAAATCCTCGATCGAGTCCCCGCACGCGTAGGCGTACGTGTCGCATCTCCGTGACTCGGCCAGGCAATCGATAGCGTCGATGGCGAGGTCCCGACAATGACGCGTGTCGAGGTTGAATTGATCGTCGAAGACTTCCTCGAAGTAGCTCGCGCAGCGTTCCACCGAATTGTACTCGGCATAGCCACAGCGGATTTGCTTCTGACAGAGGTCCTCGAAAGCTTCGCGCAAGGTGTCGTCGAAGGATTCGTCCGACAGCGGGTCCCCGTCGCCGTCGCGCTCGGTCAGGCCCAGCGTGCGACCTCCACAGCCCACGAGCATGAGCGCGCCCACAGCGGTGAGCGGGATGGATCGCGTGAGATTCAGATCCTTCATCGTAAAATCGTCCCAAGAAAGTCGTGAGTCGAGCGGAACTATCGCGCAGGTCGAGCGCCGAATAAATGGGATTCGTGCGGCGCGAGGAGGCTTTTGTCGATCACGGCTTCAAGCAGGCCGCGGGAAGCTTGCAATCGCCCGTGCAGGCGCGCGACAGAGTGATGCGTTCGAGCTGCTTGGGGGTGCGCTCGAAAGGGCCCGTTTTCGCGAGACAAAGGGCCAGCTTGTCGGCCGGAAGGAGCTCGCGCGCCGGCGCCTGACAGAGGGATTTCTCGCAGGTGAAGTCGGCCCCGCCGAGGCGGCTGCAGGGGGTGCTCGGCTCGCACGCCACCGGGCGACAATCGAAGCCCGCCTTTTCGGCGGGGCAGACGAGGAGCACGCGGCCGTCCGTCTGGGTCACGTAGGAGCGCTTCGACCTTTCTTCGTCTTCGGACTTGTCCGTGAGCGTGCACGCGCCCGACTTGCAGTCGAACGAATACGTCGTGCCCTCGGTGTCGGTGACTTCGTTCGAGCAGGCGAGGGAAGTCAGGCCGAGGGCACAGGCGAGTGCAGGGGCGAAACGAAGTGAAAGGTGGTGAGTCATCGATGCAGTTTGGCGCGCGCCCCGGTCGGACGGCGGCGCGCCCACCAAAGAAACAAAAAAGTGATCGAAAGGATAGCTGGCGTGCGTGAGTCGCCGCCACTCGGTCCGCTCGCCCGGCAGCTGCACCCCGAGTCTTCCTTGGTGGTCGGTTGCGGCCCGTCGTGCTCATCGGGTGATTCGATGAGTGAGCCGCCCATCTCGGGCGGATCCTCGGGAAGCTCGACAAGGGTCCCGCCCATTCCGCCTTGGGGAGTCGTTGGTTCGGGGGGAGGGGGCTCCCTGGCCCATAAGGGTATTTGATATCTTGGTTCTGAGGTATCAGATGCCATCAACTCTCGCGCCACGCGGCGAAGCTCGGCCGATTGAGGTGACGTGTAGATGTTCAGAGAGCAGTCCGAGCGGCCGCGAGAGAGCACACCGATGACTCCTTGGCCTGCGCTCGTGTCCATCAGAGCCGGTCCGCCCGAATCGCCTGGACAGCCCGAGCCTGCGCCGATCCATTCGCGGTCCTCAATCGACGGAGGCGCCGCCGACATGGCGCCAGCCGCGCCCGGTATCACGAAGCTCTCACAAACCGACGGAGAGTCGCACGCGACTTCGAGTTCGCTCGATGTGCGCCGGACGCGTTCTCCCGTTCCGCTCGGATGGACCGCGCCGTAACCGACCGCGCGGTAGGTGGCAGGAGTGGTCGCCGCGTCGTCGAGGCCATCTTGCGGCACGTCGAGTGTCTGGGCGACGCTCGGTGGCAGAGGCTCCTCGAGCTGCAAGAGAGCGATGTCATGGCCACAGAGGGGCTGCCCCTCGAAGACGACGCGCACGTCGGAAAGGGCCGGGAACAACCAATCGTCCTGGGGCGCGCCGGTGAGGTTCGGTTCGTTCGAAACGCGGAACGAATCGAGAGCGAGGGGCGGCGCGAGGCGCGTTCGTTCGCAGTCCACGGCGCCGAATTGGCCGGTGACGCAGTGTGCCGCGGTGAGGAGCAGATCGGGCGTGACGAGAGTCGCCGAACAAGTCGCGACACCGCTGGGCGTCGTCACCTCCAAAAAGAAGATGGCGGAGTCATTCGGTGCGGCTGCGCCGGAAACGATAGACTGGGCTTTGGATTTTGTGGGGGCCGCCGCCATTTGTCGTGGCGAGCCGTCCGAGCCCAGCGGAGGCGCGTCCTGGCATGCGGTCATCAAGAGGACGATGCCGCATGCGCCCAAGCGATACCGCACCGGGGCGCGCGCACTTGTCAAAGGGAGACGGAGCGCGAGCGGGCGCTTCATGGACCTTCTGAGCCACCGGCTCCGCCGCCACTCACGTCCGGACACGCAGTGATTTCATCCTCGACGACTCCGCCCGTGCACACGCCGGCGTGGCCTCGAAGAGGGCGCGGGAGGCACTTCTGCTGGCCCGGACAGTCGGCGGTGCAATCACAGAGATTCGCGCAAATGCCCACGTCGCCCGCGCCTTGGTCGGCGTCGAAGTCGCTCAAGTCGAAGGCAAAGTAGGCGCAGGCGACGGCGCTCTCGCTCAGATCCTCGACGCCACAACCACTCACCGCACCGACGCGACAGTACTCCTCGCACTCGAAGACCTCGTCACTGATCTGGACGCAGCTGCCGGCGCAGTCGTCGCTGCTCGTGCAGCTCTCACCGAAGCGAGCGTCCCCGGGGAGCGGCCAGCCCGTGTCGCCTTCGTCGATGCAAGCGCCCGTCCGACGATTGCACATCGAGCCAGCACCACAGTCGGAATCGTCGTCGCACACGGACAGGCACTCGCCGTACAGGCGCATGCAAAAGCCCTCGCTCGAATCCGATGCAATGGAGGAAAAGCAGAGTTCGTCCGCGCCGCAGTCGTCATCGTCGTCGCAGGTGACGCCCATCGTGCCCAAAACCGGGGTGCAGGCGACGGAGCTCTCGGCGTCGCATTTTTCGGAGTCGTCACCAAACTCGCACGGATCGCCCGTCGGCGTGTACACGGGAATGTCGCCGTCACCGTCTCCTTCGGAGCCTCCAGGTGCGTCACCGTCCCCGTCGCCTTGCTCGACGGAGCCGCCCGAGCCCGAATCGTCGCCGTCTCCGCCACCGGGGGAACCGTCGTCCGAGCAAGCCGCGACCACTGCGAGCAGAGTCATCACCCCGAAGGAGGTGCGCAGGGCGATGCGCGACGAGGGGCGAAGAAAGAAAGCGAGCATGGGAATCGCAGACTAGGGCGCATCCGAACGTTGCGAAAGAGCTGGCGAAACTACTTGCGCGCCGTCGCGTTCGTCCGAGGGATACTGACAACTGACTCTTGCCGCGTTCGGACTCTCCTGGTAGCCGCGTTCGTCTCATGTCCCGCTCTCTTCGTCGCCGCGCGCTCGTCACCTTGGTCTCGTCGAGTGCCATCGCTCTGATTTCGGCTGCTGGTTGTAAGAAAAAGGACGACGAACCGTACCTCTTCGGGCCCGATCAGGACGGGGATGGGTGGCCGCACGAGCTCGATTGTGACGATCACGACGAGACGATTTTCCCTGCAGCAGACGACATTCCGGGCGACGGCATCGATCAGGATTGTTCGGGATCGGACGCACGTGAGGTCGGATTCGGCGGCATGGGGGGGATGATTTCCGAACCTCCTGGAGATGGGGATGGAGACTTCGTGGGGGATGGGGATGGGGATGGAGCAACGGGAGGAGTGCCAGGCGTCGGTGGAAGTCCCATCGTGCGCGGAGTGGATGCGGACGGAGACGGATTTGCGGCGTTCCCCGAGGGAGAGGACTGCGACGACGATCGATTGGCGATTTATCCGGGCGCACCAGAAATTCCCCTCAACGGCGTCGACGAAAACTGCGACGGGAGCGACCTGGTCGGCGGCGAACAGCTGATTTTCCCGACCGTTGACGATGCGGATCCCTTCGAGCCACCGGACGTGGCGCGTAGTGTCATCGACGGTGAGGAGCATTTCCTGCTCGTGTGGAGTGATTCGCGGCTCGCGCCGGGGCAGCAGTTGCTCGGACAATTGGTGGACGCGGCGGGTGAGCCACTGGGTGACGAGATCGAAATCGAGGTCGACGACCTCGATCAAAAGACGGATGTGCGCGTTGCGTCAAAAGGGGACGCTTTCCTCGTCGCTTGGGTGACGGTCAATGGCATTTCGGTGCGTCAATTGAATGCGGATGGGACCCCGAGTGGGATTGCTCTCGGGTACGGGCCAGCCGGGTCGGTGGAACCGAGCGTCGCCTACAGCAATGGCCATTGGGCGGTGAGTTGGCGGGACGGCGGCACGCAAGAAGCCTGGATTCGCGCGATGACCGTCGAAGGAGCGCGGGGAGACGTGCTCGAGTTGGGTGATGGCGGGATCAATTCCGTGAGTCTTACGGGGCGGGGCGATGGTTTCGTCGTGACCTGGCAGGGTCCGGGAGCCGTCGAACCCGGAGCCATTTACATGCAGGAGCGTTCGCTCACCGGATATGAGGTCGATCCCGCTGAAAACATCGTGGAAGGGGCGTATGCCACTCCGCGTGTCGCGTGGGATGGCGAGCGCACCCTTTTGACGTTCACCGTGGCCGGCTCGTTCAACTATCTCGCAGGACTGACCTTCGATGGAGCGCTCGAGGCGCACCAAAACGAGCCTTTCCGGCTTTCCAGTGAAACGGTGTTTTTGGCGGAAACACGCACGACCGCGCTTGGTACGGGGTTCTTCTCGGTGTGGAATGATGGAAGGCATTTTTCCCACGTTCCGTCGGCGCAAGCGATTTACGGTAATGGCTTGTCATTCGAGGGGAATGCAGCCCTGGTGATGTTTTCCGGTGCGCGGGCGCAGCTCGTCGACAGTTCCGTCGGGCTGGGCGGCGTATGCGCGCGGCAAGATGGGGCGGTGCTTTCAGCTGATTTCAATGGGCGTCCGGCGCTCCTCATGATCGATTGAGCACGTGCGTCGGGAGAGTTTCGGACACGGGCCGACGCCACTAGAAGTGCAAAATGATTTTCCCATCCATGAGGGTGATTGAAAAAAGTTTTTTTTGATCGATCACCTCTCGTGGTGACTCGGGGTTGATCGGTCGCCCGGTTGTTCGGTATGTGCGGGGTCGTTACTTTCGCCTCGAGTCACGGGTTCTGGCTTCTGGTGACCGAAGCCAATGATTCTGACAAGCCGACGCGATGCACACTCTGGGGCCGGTTTGTGCCTTCTTCTGGCTGTCGCGTGCTCCGACGCCGGTGACTCACGCCAGAAGGTCTCCGATATCGGAGCCAGCCCGAGTCCACTCGTATTTGGCGAAGAACCTGCGGGGGGCGGCGGCACGAACGGTGATGGAGACACGGGCTCTTACGACGAGCCGCTGCCCGCTCCCCAAAACGGCGCGCCAGGAGACCCAGGATTCATTCCCGTGGATCCTCCGCGCACGTGGTCGATGTACTGTGGAGATGGCGCTCGGGATCCACTCCTCGAGGAGTGCGACGCGGGGCCCGTTCCCCTCGATGATTCTACGGCGGTCTGCTCCCCGAACTGTCAGACCAGAGACGTCCTCGTGGTCGATCCCAGCGTCAGCGGTCGTGCGGCGAGCCGTCGGTTCGGCTTGGGGCGCCACCCCTTCGCGGGCTCTCAGTACGTGGGCGCGCTCGCCTGGGTCGAGTGGGGCGCTGCAGAAGAGCTTCCTGGATCTGTTTCTGGCTCGGTTCCTCAGGTCGTGGTCCAGACCCTCGATCTTTTCAACAGTCCCGCCGATCGGCTCGTCGTGGCGGACGGAGAGCTCGGCGATCGGCCGGTCTTGGCGAGTCACCCGGTCGTCGCCGTGCGCAACGACGGCACCATCGTCGTCGCTTACAACGACTTGAACGGCGACGGGAGCGAGCTCGGCATCGCCGTGAAGGAGCTCAGCCAGGAAGGCGGCCTTTGGCAGATTGGCGAAACGCGTTTCGCCAACACGACGGCGATCGGCGCGCAGCAGGACGCCGATCTGGTGATGACTGCCGACGGGTTGATCGCGGCTTGGGTCGATTTCAGCGACGCGTACGGGCCGCGCATCGTCACGCGCAACTTGGACGAAGGCGGACCGGAGATCGAAGTCGCTCCCCCGGGACCGGCGCTCGGCGCCGTCGCGCTCACACCCCTTGACGAGGCGAGCGGTGAGCGCGCCTATGCGTTGGCGTTCCGCGAGGGAGTTGAGGAGGGGCCTGAGAACATCGGGGTTTACACTGCGGGCGGTGTGGTGCGCGTTCAACCGGCGCTCATCGGGGCAGTCGTCGGCGATCTCGGTGAGCTCGAAGGGATGGGGGGCGCCGCGTCGCTTCCCGAGTTTCAAAGGCCCATGCCGGGGCACCTCGATGATCGACCTGGGATAGCTCAGCTCGACAGCGAGCGCGTCGCCGTTGCATTCACCGTCGGGACCGATCCGCTCGATACTGGCGTCGCCAACGTGTTTCGCCTGTGGGTGGCCGTCGTCAATTTCGAAAGCCAAGTCGTCGAGTCAATCACGGACATCGTCCCTCAAGATTCTGGATGGGATCACGCATCAGCGCGCAGCCTCCGTCAGCCGGCGCTGATCAGCGCTGGCAAAGAGGGGCGCGTCCACCTCGCCTGGAGGAGCGAGGGAACGCTCGGGTCGGCAGCCGGAGAGGACTTGTGGCTCAAGCGTCTCGACTGGGACGAGACGACCCAGATTCTCGACGTCAGTCACCCAGAGGTCCCGCTTCCCCGGGATACGAACGTGATAAACGGCGACCAGCGCACGCCGGTGCTCGGTGCGCTCAAGGTGCCCGGTGAAGGGTACCTCGATGTGCCGACATTGGGCATGGCGTGGGAAGATTGGGGTGTTCAGCACGATCCCGAGCAGGCGCGGCCCGATGTGCTCTTGCAAGTCGCGCCGCTCGACATGCGGCGGGGTCCCCCGGTCGAAACGGATTGTTCCAACGGGGGCTGCGGGGCAGGGGAGGGCCCGTGCGAGTCGGATGCGGAGTGCGACACCGGGCTCAGCTGTACCTTGGGTCGCGGACCGTGGCATGGGCTCGGTTACACGACTCCCGTCTGCGAGGCGCCGCATTGCAGCGACGGTGTCCTTTCAGGCAACGAAGAGGGGGAGGACTGCGGTGGGAGCTGTGGGACGTGCTTCCTCTGCCCCGATGAGCAGACGTACGCGGGCACGGCGAACTTCTGCAGCCTCGTGTGTCCGTGCGACGTGCGGGATGGCGATTGTGATGGAGACTTCGAGTGCGAAGAGGGGCTCAGCTGCATCGAAGACGTGGGCGCGACGGTTGGGCTCCCCGCGGCCATCGACATCTGCGAGGAGGGGCACTGCCACGACGACGTCCTGAACGCGGACGAATACCGGACCGATTGTGGGGGCGCAGATTGCCTCCCTTGTGAAAACGGAACGCCGACTTTCTGTGTCGAAGTCGATTGTGGCGTCGGCGAGGGGGATTGCTTGGCCGAAGGGGCCTCGTGTGAAGTCGGCCTCGTGTGCGATGAGGACGCAGCCGCCGACTTTGGGCTCGATCCCGGAGTCGGGGTGTGCATCGAAGCCACGTGCCCGACTGACCGCGGTGACCCGTACTCACCCGACTTCTGCTCTGTCGATTGCAAGTGTCCCGACGGCCTGGGGTTGTGCGACGCTGACGCCGAGTGCGTGAGCGGGAACTGTGTCGCCGATCGCGGGCTCTACTTCGGGCTGAACGCGGAGGATCCGGTCTGTGTTCCGGAGCACTGCTTCGATGGCGCGAAGAACTACGGCGAGTCCGAAGTGGATTGCGGTGGAGTGTGCGGCACCGAATGCCCGAGCTGCGTCGTGGATCCCACGTTCCGCTCGGCGGAGGACGCGAGCCAGTGGGGGACGATCAACTACTGGGAAGTCGGCATCGTTCCGAATGGCGACATGAGTGCCAGCAACCTGGCGAGCGATGGCTCCCTGAGCGTCGCCTACACCGGATGTGGGCATCAAAACATTGGGAGCATCGTCATCGACGGGAGCCAGTTCGAGTCGGTGGGCGACGAGCTTCTCATCGATTTCTATCCGCTCGTCGGACCGGGCGGGAACACGTGGGACTGGATTTCCCAAGTCACGATCGATCTTTACGTGAGCGGCGAGACCTACCCGCTGCGCCCGCTGACGAACTGGAACCGGACGGACGCCAACGTCTGGCACACGCTCAGAATGGACGTCTCCCCAGCGATCCAGGACGCGTTCTTCAATGCGGACCAGGAAATTCAGTTCCGGTTTTCGGTGAACCGGAACTGCAGCGCAGCAGGTGCGGCGAGCGGAGCGCTCCTCTTCGACAATCTGCGTTTCGGCGGTGACGCGGTGTTCCGTAGCGATTGCGAGCCCGATGACGACGGAACGGGTGGTACGGGAGGAAACGGTGGCACCGGCGGAGTCGGTGGTACGGGCGGCGATGGTGGTACCGGCGGAGTCGACGGGACTGGAGGCGAGGTCGGCACCGGCGGCGACAGCGGCACGGGCGGCGACAGTGGCACAGGCGGCGGTCCCGGTGCGTGCGATCCTCCCGAGGGCACCACGGGTCAGGCGGCGGACATCTTCGGAATGGAGGACCCCGCGCTGTGGACGAACAGCCCCACGCTCGATGACGATGCGACCCAGTGCGACAGCTCGTTTTCGATTCCGGGCGGGTGGAACGAATTTTACACGACGCCGCTCACGCTTTCGGAGCTCACCGAGACGCCCGTTCTTTCCGTCGACGTGAAGTTGAACGCCGAGCCATCGGGCAGTCTTGGTGGACAGATCGAGTTCGGGCTGAGCTGTCCGAGTCAATCCCTGTGGAACGTCTACATCGGTAACGCGTCGTTCCAAGGCAAGCCGCGGCATCAGTGGTTCACTGCGAATTTCACGCTTTCGACGCAGGTTCAGTCCGCTCTTGCCAGCTCCGCGACGGACTGCACCCTGCGGATGGCGACGAACCTCTGGGGGTACCAGTCGGGCGCGGAAATCCTGGTCGACAATCTCCGGTTCCGCGAGCCGAACCACTGCACCCAGTACGCGCAGCAGAACACCGAACCGTTCGCGACGGGCGTGCCGGTCACCCCCAACGGCTCCGCGAGCGCCCCGTACCACATCTGCAATTCGCAGCAGCTTCAGCACGTAGCGAATTCCCAGCAGCTCTGGAACTCGTACTTCGTTCTCGAGGAGGACTTGAACATCTCGGGGCTGAGCGGTCGGATTGGAAACGACGCGGCGCCCTTCCGCGGCACGTTCGATGGGAAGGGCCACGTTCTTCAAGGGTACGCATTTTCAGCCGGCGACAGGTCGGGTCTCTTTGGCCGAGTGCAGGGCGACGGGGTCATCAACGGGTCGCTGGATGGGCACATCAAGGATCTGGTTCTTTCGGGCGTCCAATTCAGCGGCACCCAGTACGTCGGCGGCGCCGTCGGGGATCTCGACAAGGGACGTCTTTCGAATGTGGTCGTCACCAGCGGCAGTGTGAGCGGGACGTCGCGAGTGGGCGGACTGGTTGGACGCGCGCGCAACGGCGCAATCATCGAGAATTCCGAGTCGGGCGCGTCCGTGGGGGCGACGGGTGATTATCTCGGCGGTCTCATTGGCGAGCTGGCGGGCTCCGCGGCGGTGCAGTGCACCGCTTCGGGCGCAGTTTCCGACTCCGGTACCTCGAATTACGTCGGTGGCCTCGTTGGCATGGCCAGCGGCTCGGCGGCACAGGTCCAAGCCAGCATGGCGACGGGCTCCGTGATCGCCGGCGGCGCAAGCGTGGGTGGTCTCGTCGGTCGCCTCCAGTCGGCGGCGCTGGTCGACGCCGGATTGGCTTTCGGAAGCGTCACAGGAGCATCTTCCGTCGGAGGTCTCGTGGGATTCACCAAGTCGGGGTCTACGGTATCCACATCCTCGGCGTTTGGTTCCGTGACGGCCACGGTTTCATCGGCGGGCGGCCTCGTCGGGACTCACGAAGCGTCGCACGCCTTCCAGTCGAGTGCGCTCGGCTTGGTCGTCTCGAGCAGCATCGCCGGCGGACTCGTGGGCGGCGCGACTCAGTCCAGCACGATTTCCCAGTGTGCTGCTTTCGGTGACGTGGACGGGAACAGCTATCACGCCGGCGGCCTGGCTGGGTTCCTCTACGAGTCCAGTGTGACCGACGCCTACGCCCTCGGCGACGTCGACGTGGATCCATCGCAAGGGGGAGGCCTCGTCGGCAGCGTGAGAAACGCCACGCTCACTCGCGCGTTTGCCATGGGCGCGGTGACGAGCGCCAGTGGAAGTATCGGGACCGTTGCCGGAGCCGACTACGCCGTCGGGGGGACGACTTTCGTGGCCTGCTACGGCGCCCTCGAGCCCAACCCCGGCCTGAACCCCTTCGCTGCCGACGCGGCGCAGCCGGGCGTGAGCAACCTGAACACAAGCGGGTTTACGGTGCAGCAGAACTTCAGCGGCTGGGACTTTGTGAATGTTTGGGTGATGGGCGCGTCGCATCCGGTGCTCAGGTGGGAACCATGACGACGCGACTTTCCTCAACGAAGCGCATCCGCCGGTCCGTGACCGCGGCCGTCACCCTGACGTCTTACGTCTGGGTGATGGTGGCGCCGACTGTTGCCTTCGCTCAGGAGGCGGCGGATGCGGAACCCGCGCAGATGGTTCCGGCCGCCGACTACGAGCGAGTGGGTGGTGGGAGTTTGTCGACGGCCGGGAACCGGTCGGGGGCTGCGACGGATAGTGGGGATGGTCCGGCGCCTCGGGCTTCTACTGGTGATGGGTTTGAGGAGGGCGAGGGCTCAGACGGCCAAAGCGGTGACGGATCCGGACCCGCCCGTGAGGGGGAAAACGACGGTGCGCCTCCAGAAGAAACGGATGGGGGAGGCGACGGACAGGGGACAGACACGCTCGGGCTTCCGTCGGGTGATGACAAGTCGGGGGTGACGTCGCAGGCGATTTCGATTCCCAAGGGGGCTGGCTCCATCAAGGGGATGGACGAGTCGTTCAGCGCGCAGCTTTCGACGGGGATCGCGACGTTCTCGGTGCCGTTTGCTTTGATGCAGGCGCGTGGCGGGGCTCAGCCTTCGCTGGGGCTTTCGTATTCTTCGGCGGGAGGGACGGGGCCTGCGGGACAGGGGTGGAGCGTGGGGGTTCCGTTCATTGCGCGGCAGACGGACCGGGGGTTGCCGAAGTACAAGGACGGCTGCAACGCAAGCACCAAGCCGCCGGGGTGGACTTGCGAGAGCCCGAGTACGTGGCATCCGGAGCAAGACCGCTTCGTGTTCAATGGCGGGCAGGAGCTCGTTCCGATTTGCACGATCGGGAATGCGGGCGAATGTTCGGGCGCGATCGCTGGGGAGGCGATGCCGGAGTGGGCTGCGGGGTATCAGTACTTTCGGCCACGGGTGGAGGGGTCGTTCCTGCGCTTCTTCTGGGCGTCCGACCATGAGAGTTGGATTGTGCAGGACAAGAGCGGCACGATCATGGAGATCGGACGCGTCAATGGGAACGGTCCTGCACCAGGTGGCGCCAAGCCGGCTGGGTACCGAGCGCTGGAGCGCAATCCGGACGATGCTTCGGAGATCTACAAGTGGCACTTGTCGCGTCAGTACGATCAGCACGTGTCGGGGACGACACCTCTGAACCTCGTCGTGTATGACTACATGCAGACGGGCGGGCAGGCGTACGTCACCGACATCTACGACACGACTCCTGCGGCCAACCCGACCACGACGGACCTCGGCGCTTTCGCGCACCACACGCGCCTCCGCTGGGAGCAGCGGCCGGACCGGACCGAAAGCTACCGTTCGGGATGGCTCATGAGCTCGAATCAGAGGCTCGTCGGGGTGGATGTCGCTTCGAAAACCTACCTCGGGGGGACGAGCGATCCGCGCAAGCAGGTGCGGCGTTATCACCTGACCTATGACGCGGACTACCACCGGTCCCTGCTCACCAGTGTGCAGGTCGAGGGGCGCTGCGGCGCGTCCGAAAACGACGCCATCACGCCGTCGGAAGTGGGTGGACAGCTGCCCGCTTCGACCGGGTGCGGACGACTTCCCACGATGACCTTCGGGTACAGCGAGGTCGAGGGATACCAGCCGAATGGGGATGCCGATCCTGAGCGACTTTCGGGGTACATGCCTTTCGACGGGCGCGTTTTGCACCTCGCGGGGAGCCCGGACCACTCGATTGATGAAGCTCTCACGGACTTCTTCGACGTGAACAGCGATGGCCTCCCGGATGTGCTCGTCACGGCGCCGGGCCTTTACAACAACGGCCACGCGATCTTCTACAACGGGAAGAACGCCTCCCATTCTTTTGGGTACTCGACCACTCCTGGCGAGATGTCCATCTTCGGAGTGCTGGGCGCGAATTCGGGCTCCATCACCCTGAACAATCTCAACATCTCGCCGCAAGATCTCGACGGAGATGGGCGCATCAACCTTTTGCACATGCCGAAGGTGAAGACGTACTCCGTCTACGATTCGGTGTGCGACGGGATGTACGACTGTGACTGGGTGGGGCGCGTCATCGACACCGCCAACAACCAGAACGTCAAAATAGACTTCGGCAACGACACCCTCGACACGAAGGTGATGGATGTGAACTTCGACGGCCTGGTGGACGTCGTCGTGAGCACGGGTACCGAGTACCAGACCTTCTACTCGCTCGGGCGCTATCCCGGGGGCGACGGGCAATTCGGCAAGGCGACCTGGACGTCGAAGACTCAGGCCTCAAAGGACCTGAATCCTGTCGCGACCTGCGTCCCGCACAGCGGACTGCCGGTGCGGTTCAGTGACGCCGACAGCCAGCTCGCGGACATGAACGGCGACGGCATCACGGACATCGTTCGCGTACGTCGCGGCGACATCCAGTACTGGCCGGGGCGCGGGAACGGGTTTTGGGGAACTGGCCTGCGCGATGACTGTGAAGCCGGGACGTTCGGCGCCGATCGCTACAAGGAGATGGAGGACGCGCCCCAGTACAGCGACATTCAAGGGACGACGCTTCGCCTGAACGACGTGAACGGCGACGGTCTCGACGACCTCATCCAATTCAACTTCGACTCGGTCGACATCTGGCTGAACGTGGACGGGCGCGGGTTCACCGAGAAGAAGAAGCTCGACGGGACGCCGTTCCACGCGGGCTTCCACAATCGCGTGCGCGTCCTCGATGTGAACGGGAGTGGGACCCCGGATGTCCTTTGGGGCGACGCGAACGACTACAAGTACATCGACCTTCAAGGCGGTGAGAAACCGTACATCCTGACCGAGGTCGAAAACGGCCTCGGCAAGACGACGAGCCTCGAGTACTCGACGAGCGCTGTCGAGATGCTCTCCGCCGCTGCAAGTGGAAACGAGTGCGGCGAGGCTCCAGAAAGCGACCGGTTTGCCGCTGCTTGGTGTAGCTGGATGCCCACGGTCACCCACGTCGTCAAGCGGGTCACCGAGCGCGACAACATCACGATCCGCGGGCGGCCGCCTGCCGCGTACATCACCGAATACGAATACCGCGACCCGGTCTATGAGGGGCGTCAGCGTGAGTTCCGCGGCTTTGCTCGGGCGCGGGCGCGTCGCATCGGTGACGCAAACAGTCCGACGGACGTGAGCGAGAGCGTGTTCCTGCTCGGAGAGTGTCTCGATCCGACCGACGGCACGCCGTTCGATGGACACGAACAGACCCATTACTGCGCTCCACCCAATCGCTGGGCGGACAACCCCTACGAAGCGCTCAAGGGACTCCCGGTCGAGACGCACAAGATGGATGCGAACGGCGTCCACCTCGCGACGACCGAAAACGAATACACGATTCGCGATCTTTACGAGGGACTCGATGGGCGCAAGGTGCGCCACGCGTTCCTCAGTACGACTGATTCGCTTTTGTATGATTCGGGCGCGCAGAACCCGGGACGAGTGGGCATCGACCGGCGGGGGTTCGTCGACGACGACAACTACAATCCGCCGGACGAACCGGATGCCCCCGCTGACTATGCCGGGGGAATGGCGCACTTACGCACGCGCAGCGTGGTCGATGCGTTCGGGAACAAGCTGAGCGCTACGAATTTCGGATGTGTAGGAGGAACGGAATGCCCCGAAAACTTCGGTCTTGGGGCGGATGAGGACATCACTCAGCACACCGAGGCCACCCTTCTGCCCCATCCCGGCAATTGGATGTGGCGCACCAACCACTCTTACGTGACGGGAAGCGTCCACACCGGCCTGCGCAACGAGACGACGACCTTCTTCGACCCGCTCGGACGTCCCGAGAGGACCGAGGCCACGCTGAGCGGAGTTGCCGAAGGAGGCGCCATCCGCCGCATGATGGGAGCCGGGACGCCTGCGGGAGCGGCAGTCGACGGCACGTTCACCCAAAGCGCCACGACCTATGACGACTTCGGGAACGCCATCCGGACCCGAGCCGTAAACCGCCGCTGCGCCGAGGTGAATTATGACGGCTTCGAGACGGGAGGAAGCAGCTACACGGAGGCTGGCTATGCGCTCTTTGCTAAGACGGAATCGATTTCGACGAGCGACACCGCAGGCGTCACTTCCTCGAACGCGTGCGACGCCGGGAATCTCCTGACGACCAGCGCCAGCTACGATCACGGCATCGGCGTCGTCACTCTGGCGACCGATCTGAACCTCCGCAACACGCTCGCCACCTACGACGAGTTCGGGCGCATCACCCGCCTCCACAAGCCCAGCGCCTACAAAGATGCTACCTCCGGCGTCACCTACCAGACGCACCCCAGCGTCAGCATTCAGTACTTCCTCCCCACCGACCTCGGCGGCACGAACCACTGCATCATCTACACCGAGACCCAGGACGGCATCGACGAAGACGACACCGTCCACCAGATCAAGAGTTACGCCTACGTGGACGGTTTCGGTCGCACGCTCGTGACTTTGAGTGAGGCCGACCCGAGTGAGGGCGGCAACGACGGCGGCGCGTGGATCGCCGGCAGCCTCATCGAATGGGATCAGAAGTCCGCCGTCAGCAAGAAATACCTCCCGTTCTTCTGGGACGGTGACCCGATGGCCTTCGACTACGGCGACCAGCCGACGACAGCCTACGGCCGTCAGCGCTACGACGCCTTCGGGCGCCAGGTGCAGACCTTTGATCTCGACGGCACCATCACCCTGCAGAGCCGTTACCACGCCCTCAGTACGGATCTGTGGGACGCGGCGGACATCTACCCCGGCCAGCACCAGGGGAGCTATGCGAGCGAGCGCAAGGACGGCCATGGCCGCACGGTGCGCACGACCGAACGCTTCCGCGATCACGGCGCGCTCGAGGAGCGGCATGTCCAAACGACGTACCTGCCGACGGGAGAGCCCATCAGCATCACCCGCCAGCGCGGCACCGACACAGCGAACCAGGTCACCCGCTGGATGCGCTACGACAGCCTGGGGCGCATGGTCCTCAACGTCGAACCGAACACGACGAGCGGCTTCGACCCGAGCCCCGACGCGGATGCAGCCAACATCGAAGCCTGGCGCTACCAGTACAACCATTTCGGCGATCTGATCGCGACGAGCGACGCCCGCGGTTGCGGCCAGAACTTCTACTATGACGGCGCCGGCCGCATCCTGGGCGAAGACTACGCGCCGTGTGAGGACCACCACGCGGACTACACCGCGCCGAGCGGCCCCACGGACTACGCGAATCTCGAAGTCGCGTACTTCTACGACGATCCGAGTACGGTCACGGCCCTTTCCGGCGTGGCGCCCAGCGGTTGGACAGGAAGCGAGGGCACGGGAGCATCCTTCACCCGAGGCCGGGCGATCGCCGTTCTCGATCGCGGAAGCGCGAGCTTCACGACCTACGACGGTCGCGGCCGCACAGTGAAGACGCAAACGAAGATCGCCGTCCCACGCACTTTGAATGCAGCTGGCAAGCCGGACCCCATCCCCAACGTCGCCGACCGCTACGCGCCCCGCGTCTACGAGCGCAACATGGCGTACGACGCCGCCGACCGGGAGGTCAGCGCGACGACCGGCGCCGCTGAACTCGTTGCCGCCGACCTCACGACCCAGCTCGTCCCCGAGCTCCTGAGCAGCGATGGTGAAAGTACCTGCACCACCGAGTACAGCGCCCGCGGTTCGGTGAAGGAAGCCGGCAGCAGCTACGGCAGCCTCGTCAGCAGCATCACCCGCACGGCGGACAATCTCGTCACCGAGATCGTCTATGGCGACGCCGCCGCCACGCGCACCAGCTACCTCTACGACGAACGCCGCCGCATCAGCTCGGTGCAGACCTACCGCGGCCCCCCCTCGAGCGGCGCCTGGGACGCGACGAACCCGAACAGCAGCACGACCGATCCCGACGCACCCACGCGCCAGATGGTCCTCCAGGATGAGGACTTCATCTACGACGTCGTCGGTAATCCCGTCGAAATCCGCGACTGGCGCGATCCGCAAGATTGGCCCGACGGCGCCAAGCCCGTCACCAAGAAGATCGAGTACGACGATCTCTACCGCGCCACCCGCATCCGCTACGAGTACTCCGCCGGCGACGACGCCTGGAAGAGCCCCTTCGAAGCCGAAAACGCCGCCGCCTCTGCGTGTGACGGAGCCACCGGCCCGTCCTATCGCGACTGCCTGAAGTCCAACCTCGACGACCGCCAGGCGGTCGCCAGCCCCCATGTCGAGTTCCAGAGGCGCATCCTGCAGCAGACCTTCGAGTACGACTGGGTCGGCAACAACCGAAAGACGGGCGACGATGCGAACGGCTTCTACGATCGCAGCCTCGGCGACATCGACGATGACGACGAAAACGAAAAGCCCTACCAGCTGAAGCACGCCCAGCTCGATCCCAGCGACTCCACCGATAACTTCCTCGACGCGGAGTACGACGCCGCCGGGAACATGGTCGACATGGTCCTCGAACGCAGCGGCACCTGCCTCGGCGGCGGCCAAGACGACTGCGACCAACGGTTCATCTACGACTGGGACGAAGTCGGCCGCCTGAGCCGAGCCCGGCGCTGGGACGCGAACGGATCTTCCATCGGCAGCGCCGTTCCAGGAGGGACCCCCGCAGCCGATCTCCGCTCCACCTACGACGCGAGCGACCAACGAGTCCTCAAAGAAGCCGTCGACGACCAAAACAACAAGAGTTACACCGCCTACATCTTCGAAACTCTGGAGCTCCGAAGAGCCCAGTTCGGCGCCTACGGTGAGCTCGGCGCCCAAGACTACGAGATCAGCCACTACACCGTGGTCCCGTACCTCCTGGCCAACGGAGTCCGCCTCAGCCGAGTCGTCTACCACGCCAGCGGCGAAGTCCCCGACGAGGCCTACAATGATGCAGGAGCCCCAGGCGACGTCAACGGCCCCACCAGCTCCACCGGCAAACTCCACGTCTTCTTCGAGCTAGGCGACCACCTAGGATCAACCAGCGTCGTCCTCGACAAAGCGACAGGTGAACTCGTCGAACGGGCGACGTTCCAGGGTTATGGAGGTGCGGAGTCTGACTACCGGCCCGATAGGTGGAAGTCGTTTAGGGAGGACTATCGTTTTACCGGGAAGGAAGAGGATGTAGAGGTAGGGCTTCAGTACTTTGGGAAGAGGTATTTGAATCCGTTGCTTGGGCGGTGGATTTCGGCTGATCCGCTGGCGGTGCATGCGCCGGGGAGGGCGGACTTGAATGTCTATGCCTACGTCTCCGGCCAGGTGCTGAAGAATGTGGACCCGCTCGGTTTGGATCCCCCTAACCAAGCTGAAGGGGTGGAACATGCGATGCCGGACCTTGAGGCTGCCCAGTGGGAGCAGGAGGGCATGCTCAACAACACTCCTGAGGGGGAACCGTTCCCGGGCGCCATGGAAATGGAGCCACTGGTGGTCACCCATTCGGATGTGGCCGCGGACTACAATCCGGTCGCGAAGGAGGAGGCAGCTGCCGGACGTCCTGGAGTAGCTATGATAGCTGAGTCCAGTAGTGGCTGTAATTACTGCCACGTAACAAAGAGTCTGCCAGCTGACGTTGATGCGAACTATCAGCAGTTCGACAAGGTGCGGCAGGGAACACGTGGACTGGTGTGGGCTACGATTGCGCTAGCCGGCAGTCCTTTCGTGGAGCTCGCAGCGGCCGACGCAGCCGCGCTACGCGCATCGCGCTACGCGCTTCCTCCACTTGAAGCGCCCAGATTCTATACCGTGCAAACGAGCGACGACGCGTTGCGGCTCATCACCGGGGGGAGCCCTTTCCCGACTGCGCCGGAACATTCTGCGCTTGGAGAGGGCCTTTACGCATGGGGGACTCGTGCGGACGCGGAACGGTACATGGAGTTCCGTTCCTTGCAGGTCGATGGACTCGGGATCTACGAGTTTGGTATGAACGCAGATGACTACGCACGTCTTTCTCGTTTCAACGTTGACGACGCCGCCGACCCCACTGCGTGGATGGAGCAGCACAGCAAGCTTTGGGCGGAAGACGGATACCTGCCATCCGGTTACCAACAAATCACCCGCGGCGCGAATAGGGAGTCCGGCTACGGGGCTGAGGTCTACTTCAGTTCCGAGGTTGTTCCGACACTGGAGTTCAAATTCTGAGATGACCGTAGAGTTCGAATACAAGGTGATTCAGGCATCGTGGGGCATACGCGTGCGCCTGTCGGCTGAAGTGCGCGCGGAGCCTGTCTCGGGAGCCATCTCTTGGGGACCACTGCATTTCGTCCCAGGGAATTTGGTCACAAAGGTAGCACATGCGGAACGCGCCAGTATTCGATATGGCCTGTCCCTCGCAGCGTCGCTCCTTGCTGTCTCGGAGGATGTATCGTTCCTGTGCGACGATATTCAGCTGAATCCCACAGACTACCAGCCTGAAGGAATGACCTGTGCCGTTCTTGGAATGGTGCTGAGGTATTTCGGCCGCGAGCTTCCCTCTATCCCTGTCTCATTCGACGCTGAAAGAGGTCGCTACGACTTTGATTTCTCTGGCCTTCTTGTCTCTCGCGATGAGGCGGGGCCCCCCCGATAGACTACCGAGAGAACCCCTCTCCAACCCAAACTTGGACCGATAAAATGAAACGACCGAAGCTCAATCAAGTACTTGCACTGACTGTTGCGCTGACTGCGGGAATCGCCTCGCAGGGGTGCGGATCGGAGTCCGGGGGGGCGGCGCGTATGCCTGTCGAAGACGAGAGCACCCCTCGGTCCGCAGCCTTCGATGAGTTCGCGATTCGAGCGTTTGTCGAAACACCCGACGGGGAAAGGCATCCACTCAAGATCCTCCCGGCCGATGTGAACAGCGCAGGGCGCGCAGCGAGTAACAGCACATCCGAGCTAGGTTATGACTCAATCGACGCACAGATCAATCCCGGCAGACAGCGACGAGCGTCCGGCGACGCGCGGACCGTTGAGCAGGAGGTGTTGATCGAGGAGGACGCGAAGCCGCAGGTTGACTCTCTCGAGGAGGATATTGCCAACGGGTTTGCTCCTGGGTGGACGTTGACACTGCTTGCCGCACGAGCGTGCGCGAAAGGGTCGCACGCAGCGCAGGTGCTCAATCGGCCCCCGATCGAAGTCGACGGGAGCTTCTTCTCGGGAGCGGAACACTTTCAGGGTGGGTTCTTCATCTTCAATGACAAGCAGCCTGAGGGAGTGGGTTCCTGTGATGGACTCCTGCGAGCGCAGGAGATCATGATGTGCACCGCCGACAAGCTTGTCGAGATAGCTGACAGCGTCGGAACTGTCACTTGGGACGTCAACTATAAGGGCGCTGGCGCGGAGGGGACAGGAGGGGACCCTTCCGGCATCGATACCGCCAAGCTAGTCATTCCGCCTCAGCGGACAGCCGACCGCTTTGTGGCACGAGACATGGCGATGAATGTCCTCGGGCAGCTAGCCGCCAGCGAGTGGTACATCCCCGGGAACGACAAGGCGAAGTTGCTGCCGAACCATGAAACTTGCACGGATGCGTATTTGGACTCAGCAGTCAACGGTTTCGCTCCCGTCACTGGGTTTGGTCCCGGCGGGGACGGAAACATCTACGATGCCTACGGTTGGCCCGAAGAACTTCGCCCCTTCATTCAAGGCAACTCCTGGAACGAGATCGGTCAAGCTCGCCTCGACATGCGCGCAAACATCTTAGCCGGCGCGGCTCGCTTGATGCGCAAGCTCATCGTGGACACCGTGCGCGACGACTTGGCGACCGCGGAAGCAGCCAGGGCGCGGGCTGGAGACCCGGTACAAGGCCGCAGAGAGTTTTGGGGTTACATCCCGTTTAGCAGTGAAACCAATCCACATGGTCAGCCGATCTATGGTACGGTGAATCACGCCCTCTGGAAGCTCTTTGGGAGGTTAGAGGTTGGGCCTGGATCCTTCGCGGAAGACTTCGTTTGGGATCGGGACAATGTCCGTTTTCGAGATGTTCCCAATTGCGAGAGTGGCTCCCCACAACCGGGTATCTCGGCCGCGGGCACGTACCACACGAACCAAAAATTGGCGCAGGTCGTTCCCCCAACAACGAACGGTCAAGCCCTAGCTCTCGGGATGGTGCAGCACGCTGGCGTGGTTGCGCCTTCGGGGGCTCTGGATGAGCCCGGCGATGAGTTGGGCCTGAAAGACATCGTGCGGGAGATCTTGTCTGCTCAGTTCGAGGCTGCTGACGACGATGACCCGAGCCAAGGCGTCAGTGCAAGTGTGAGCTCCGCTGGCAACATTCAGCAGGTGCTGGCACTGCTAACAGATGCCGACCTTGCATTCGCGATGCGGAGAGCGGGCGTGCTCTACGAGCTGTACGGTAGTCTCGGAGTAGACGAACTCGAGAACGGTGACACTGAATTCAGCAGCGCGGCAGCGAGCAAGGGGCTTGTTCAGATTGACGGGGGCCTGCCAGTCGACGAAATCTCGAACCACAACGCCCTCTACACGTACTTCTACTCCCTGCGAACTCGGGGACAATGCAGCGGTTCGATTAGTCCGAGTGACGATGACCCGAATTTCGACCCGACCGTCGCGCTACAGGGGGTCTTTCCGTTCGCTCAGACGGTTTCTCGACGTCTCAGGTTCATCAAACCCGGCCTATCTACCCAGGCTAGCGCAGCAATCGATCTGGCTCGCGCAGAGATTCGTGAATGGGCAGGAGAGGGCTTCATTACTAACACTGGCAACATCATTCAGGTTTACGGTATTGATGCCGCCGATTACGGGCTCACGAAGCAAGAGTTCTTAGCTCGTCTTGAAGTCGTTCCTGCTTTCGGGAGACCGTCCGACTGCCTGCTTGGCGTGAGAACGAGGTGCGAGGGGGTCGAAGGACTGACCGCTCCACTCAGTCGCGCCGAGTCGTCGGTGCAGGAGGGGGGATATCCACTCTACGTTCTCACCTTAGGAGGTTGGCCAGGAGGGAATTTGCCTCACGAACTCGTACTGCGTGCCACCGACGAAGACGCAGGGGCGTCATTGGGGGCGGTCTACCCTTCCGCTTGGGGTAAGCACGATGTCGACGTCGTTAGTCCGCTAAGAGCGCAACTGCTGGATAGGGTTGTATCAGGGAAGTCGGTGGGATTGGCCGAGAGTACCTGTGCAGCGAATGGCGCGGTCGGTCTGCCGGAGGCCTACTGCCTCGAAGGGATGGAGCGAGATATGTATGTGCCTCTATCCAATAGCCTGAACTCGACCGGAAACGGTGAAACAGAGGACAGCTGGCGCCACTACCTCTCTCAGGCGAAGGAAGCTGCGGCCTACGCGGATGAACTGGGTCGTGAGCTGATCGCTCAAGGTATCGACATTTCAATCGAGAAAGAGCAGGCGGCTGAAGAGTTCGCGGAACTGTGCGGGGTGTTCCCAACAGAGAATGACGTTATCGTCGAAGATGGCGTGGCCACCGTCCTACCGGGCAATGAGGCGATTTCTAATTGTGTTGAACCCGAGAAGGTCGACGTCGTATTCCTTCGCCGCAGCCCATTCGAGACGCCCGAAGCTGCCGCCGACGTTCTTTGCGAGGTCGGGGCGTTTTCGTTTTGCGAAGATGGCGAGGCCATCGCTGTGCCTACGATCGCCGAGCTCGGCTTAGAGAACTCTAGTCCCGTCCCGTTCGATCTGTCTCAGACTTACTGTCAGGACATTCTCGATGCGGTGGACATCTTGGGCCCCGGAGCGAGGAGCGTGAATAGGGGGCTTTATCATGATGTCCTTAACAAGCCCTACGCGACCCCAGACTCGCTGCTCTACGCTTTGAATGCCCTTGAGTTGCGTACCTATGAGAACGATCACTGGGTGCTGCTCTCTGGCGGGCACCCCGTTCTCGGGACGGAAGTCGTGAATGCCTTCCCGACGGTCAACCTGGCTGACATTTATCCAATGTGTCTAGAGCAGGCTGGTGGCTGTTCCGAATTCGCGAATCTGATGGCGTCGGCGTTTTCGAGCGGGACGCTCCTGACCGCAGCGGAGTCGAGAAAAGAGATGCGGCTGATGCTCGAGAGAAGCATTTTTCATCTTGGAGCACTCGCGGGGCGCATTCCCCATGGCACGTTCCTCTTGCCCATACCGGCTGAAATTGTCGACAGCGAAAGCTCGAACGAGGTTGCCGTTCCGGCACTCTACGGTCATGGGGAGTTCGTGCCGGAGAGTGATTACTGGGTGTATGACGGCAACAATGACGAACAGCTGGCGATGGCTCATTGGGTCCGTGCCAGTGACGAAACGAGCTATAGGCAGCGCTGGTCGACGCCGAATCCTGAGGGAACAGACGAGCACCCGGCCGAATGGCGAAAGGAGATGTTTGAAAACCTTGGCGACTTCGTTGTCCAAGGACGGTACAATGAGGAAATGCTTTTCGTTGAGGGTCACGATCTCGACGGGCAGCCACGTGGCTTGATCAATCAAGCAATGCACGACTGGATTTCTTCCTGGGAAGAGAGCTGCGGCTACGGTTCGTTCGTGCAATCGATACACGCCATCAGCGGAGCCCCTACTTACGGAAAGGTAGGGCAAGAGAACCAGTTGGTAACCGTTGGGTTCCAGGAGCCCGAGCCGATTCAGCGGGTCGGGGCGGGGCCAGTCGAACGGCCAGTTTGTAGGCGCTCTCTAGAACATTCCGCTGGTTTCTACACCTTTACGCACATCTCGAGTGAGTTCAGCGACCTTTCCCCGAATATCCCCTACTTTGACCGAAATTCCGGACTGTTCGCGACCCATACGGTCAAACGACAAGATCAGCTCAACGGAATTGCCTTCATTCACCCCGACGACCTTCCGGGTATTGATACCAGCCTGGATCCGGATGGAGATTTGTACCGCTGGAGTGACGTCGTGCCGAATAGCGGCTGCAACACAGGCAGATCGTGGTCTCTCTACCAAGATTGTCTCGACTTCTCCGAGTGGCACCCGCTAGACGCGACATCCGTGCGCGCACAGGCACGCTTCAGTCCGCAGAGATGCCTGCCCTCAGAGAGGGTCGAGATGTTCCTTCATAAGGAGGTAGCAAATGATTGTGAGGCCATGGACGCAGTTTCACAAGCCTTGATGCTCTCTTGCGTCGCGGGAAGCTATCGACCTAGTGTGGACTCGTCTCTCGTTCCGCCGGAGATCAACACGGCGAACGACATGTACTTGTTGGAGTCTTGGATGCGCAAAAGCGCGGACGCGATCCATCACATCGCGGGTGCGCAATTTCTCATCGATGTACCAGCGCAAGCCGTCGCTGTGGCGCAGGGAGATTCATTGGACCACGACGCTGTGGGGATGGGAGACCGTGGGCAGGCGATCTTGGATCTCGAGCAGTCGATGCGGAACATGGAATCAGGGTTCGCCGGCGTCTCTGCGGCTTTCAATCGGCTGGGCTTGAGCGTCCGAGATGCGCGACTTGGGTTGGAGTCGATTCAGTTGGAGGAGCAAGCAAGCGTTCTGAGTTTGCTCAACCAGCAGATGAACGTCGAAAGGGAGCTAGCCATTCTCGACGCGACGCAGTCCTACACGACCATGAAATGGGCAGGGAACGCGGTGACCAGAAATACTTCGGCCATTCAATCCGGGGCGAACCTCGGTAGGTCCGTTGGAGGGATCTGGGGCGCTGCGGTTGGCGCGATCGCGGGTGGCGCTGCGGCGACTGTGGGCTGGTACGGTGAAATGATGACCGAGTTGGTAACTCGTAGGGTGAACGGCGAGTACTTCGGCATGATGTCGCAGAACTACGACGAGCAGATCGCGCTTGCTGGGGAGCTCGCGGACATAGCCGAAGCGCGGCAGTTGGTCGACGTCAATCTCGATACTCATCTCGCGCGGGAAGACACCCGCCTTGCAATCGAGCAGATCAACGGCAGTGCGAATGCAGCCCTCAAGTCCCTCAATACATTGAGCCAAGTCGAAATGAACGCGCGACGAGCTCTCGCGAAACTCGCAGGAGCGGATTTCGTGGAAACAGAACAAGGCAAGATTCCACTCGAGTTGAGCACAGTCTACCGCCGCCTCTATGACGTCAAGTCGCTCCGCTATCAGCGAGCCTTGGAGGCGGCGAAACGCGCTGCTTACCTCGCTCGCCTTGCTATCGAACAGAGACTTGGCGTGCGCATGCGCAACCTTCATGAATCTATTGGTCCGATCGAACCGCCGGCCGTCTGGGCCGATGATTTATGCAGCTTGACTGGCGTCGACTACGAGGCTCTCAGTGCCCAGGCGGGTGAGGATGAATCGGAGCTGCTCGGCGCGTTTGCTGATCAATACATCGGTGACTATGTGGAGCAGCTGGAAGAGTTCGTTGAGTACTACAATGTGGAGTACCCCTTCGGAGAGTCCCCGGACCGCGCGGTGATTTCCCTTCGCGACCACGCACAAGCAGTCAATCAGACTTGTTCCGAGCTCAACCCCAATTTGCTGGTCCACTCCAACTACTTGGGAGCGACCGGCGCAGATTCGGATCTGAACGATCTTGGCGTTTGGAGGGCGACCGACTGCCGCTCTTCTAGGTGTATTGCCGTGACGTCCGTTGGGGCCGGATTATTCGAGGGGGAACTAGATGCGGACGAGTTGCGCTCCCCAAGTGGCGGAGCGGGCTACAATCTCTTTGGCGAAGTTCCCTACCTTGAGCCGGAGACTTCATCAGGCGGCCCCGACGGTTGGTTCTTCCAGAACGTAGAGCTTGAGGCGGGAACCGACTACTCCTTGACCTTCTGGGACGGCGCGGTAGCCGAGACGTCGAATAGTGAGGTCTCCTACCAGGTGGCGGTCTATGACGAGCACTGGAGTCCTGTGGCAATTGAGTTCCCGACCGTCGTGTCGACGGGCGACGTCAAGGACGTTTGGGGAGAGCGAGTCCTGGTCAAGTTCACAGCGCCGCAAACGGGCATCTATCGCGTAGCTATTGGTGAGGTGGAGCCCGATTCGGGGACTCAGCTAGCGCTTGCGAACTTTCAACTAGAGGCGGGTGATAGTACGACCTATCGCGAAAACGACGCTAGGCGGACTGTGGTGGCCAAGAGTTGCCGCGGTAACTCTCCCGAGAACTTTCGAGATGGGTTCGAATACGTCTGCGAAGGTGATGATTGCTTCTACCGCTCGACGTTTCCGTTCTACCTTGACGAGGAGTTCCTCGCAGCGGGATCAGGGGTGTTCGCCGGCGGTATTGGTGCGGGGAACTCGAACTATCGAATCGAAGGCGTTGCGCTCAACGTTGTCGGTTCCGGTGTGCTGGACTGTTCTGAGAGTTCTACGAGTTGTTACAACAACGGGTTCTTGGGCTACGACTTGCACCACCACACGGGGAGCGTCGCGTTGACAAGTCAGCCGTCTGGTGTGACCTGCTTCGACTTCAAGACAGGCGCGGTCCGCGGTGGAAAAGCTCTGGCAACGGAGCGTGTCTTGTCCTTGCCCCTCAGTTCTGCTGATTCGGCGCTCGTATTGGAACCAGGGACGTACAAGAGTGAACTCGCCGGGCGTCCCCTGAGCGGGTCCTACAGATTGAAAATTTGGGACCAGCCTGAACTGCGCTGGGAGCAAATTGAAGACATCCAGCTTCTCGTGGACTATCGGTACTGGTCCGCGGTAAAGTAACCAGGCGTGGAGGTACGCGCATCAGGGAACCGCATCTTGAGAAAGAGCCTACATCGACCTATGGCAGTGAGCTGCCTCCTAACATTCGGCAGCCCGCTCGCTTGCGGTGGAACCGCCTCGAACAACGACGACCCGAGTGATGGCGGCGCGAGTTCATCGCCGGAGACGTCAGACGGCGGAACCGGGGGCGGCGCACCTGATGGGGGTGGCGGTGCAGCGGTCGGAGGTGGCGGGGACGATGGTGCCGGGGGGAGCGCGAACGGCGGCACCGGTGGGGCGGCGGTCGCGGATGGCGGCGGTCCTGGCGCGGGGGGAGTCATCATTGGTGGGACGGGCGGCTCCACCGCGGCGCCGGGGGTGGAAACCTTGGGGACGGACTGCGACTCGCCCGGCGTTTTGGCGTGCGCTGGGAATCGGCAGCCCCTGTCGCTCCTATGTGATGCGAGCGGTACGTGGGTTGCGAACGGGACGTGTAGCGGCACACAAGTTTGTGATACCGGTGCAGTGGCCGCTGGGAGCTGTCAGGAGCAATTGCCCGAGTGCGTGGGAAGGAGTCCGGGGGATACGTTTTGTAGTGGGTGGGACATCCACGCATGTGGGGTGGATAACGTTGATTCCCAACTCGTGCAGGAGTGCGGGGAGGGATGTGTTGATGGGGAATGCTTCCCAATCGACGCTCCTTGCCCGGACCTGGGCGACACGCTTCATGATTGCTCCAATAGTTGTCAGGCCGAGGACTACTGGTGCGATGTCGATGAACAGACCCAATGTCAATTCACCAAAGTCCACGGAAATGGGGTTGTTCGGATCCCCGCAGCGTCGACTCTTTGCGAGGGGCCTGCCGATTGCCCCGAACTCAAGATGTTCGTCGTGAATTTCGTGCCGGGGGACCCGACGTACTTCAAGGTGAACCTCCCCCCGGATTGGTCGGGGGTCGTCCTCGACACGCTCGACTACACTTCGATTACCCACCGCGCGGGCGCGTGTGGAGTCGAGCCGATCACCGGGTGTGTTGTCCTGGAGCCCCAATTTTTCGATCGGTCGCTCGCGCTGATTCCGACCACACCCGATGCTGCAGAACGAAACATTGTGACAGAATACTCGCTCGAGCCGCTGACCTGCCCGTAGCAATACCTGTGTCCCGCGCCAGCGATAATTTCTAGCGATATGTTCAGTGTTTTGGCCACCAAATCGACATCGAAGTCATTCCAAAAATGGCGAATCGAAGCTTCGACTGGTGCGACGCATTCAGTGGGGCGAGTCGATCATGAGCGATTTGTGATTCAAGACGCAGTTGGGCAGCTGCGTCATCGAGGGACGCTCGTTCTGAACCTGGAACTAAAACGCTTTACCGGCTCAAGCGGCGACGTCGAGGGACACATCTGGCAAGTGCCGACGACGCTTGAAACAGGCAATGTCCAATGCGACGCACTTTGCTCGCCAAACCTTGCCCGCTGCGACATCCTCGGCCGGAATTGGATACCTAGAGCGCACTTCGTACCGAGGTTGCTCGGCAGGCGGCGGGTGCCCACATGAGCCTCGCCAGGAGTCGCGTTCGAAAGCGACGAATGCGGCCTCCTGGAATTGTACCAATCGACCCACACATCCAGCTCGGCGTGGATCCATTCCGAATCGTACGGCACGAGCATCCGACGCAGCCCTTCGCGCTTCAGGTGTTGTTTTCCAAATTGACATCGCAGGCGACGGCCGAATTCTGGTCGTATGATTT
>CBFGUR010000033.1:0-80818 GCA_965652275.1 uncultured Polyangiaceae bacterium
TGTGCCAACGCGCGGCGGGTGTCTTCTTGTTGGCTTTGGTTGCCTCGTCTTCCCAGGGCCATTGCTGAAGTGCGCGAGGGACGGCGCGCAGCATGTCCGTGACTCCTGCCACGGTGGCTTGGCCAGGGAGTACGAGCGGCGCAGCGCGTCGAGCCCAGTCGAGGGCCGCCAGCAACACCTGCGCGTGAAACGCATCGGCCGGCAGTTCCCCGGTCTTCAGCCGCTCCAACAGTGCGGTCGCATCGGCGTCACTGCTGGCAATGACGCCGCGCGCAGCGAGCGCCAGCCGGAGTTCGACGGAACCGACGTCCGCGCTTCCTCTGCCCATGCAACCGCTGCCACCGAGCCACGCGGGAGCCGCGCTCTCCGCACCTCGCGTGAGTACCTGGTCATGCCAGCTCGCCAGCCACGGACGCTCGCGTGCGGCCAGGCCGAGGACGACGTGCGCGAGACCATCGGAGACGACTGGAGCCGGAACACCAGCCCGTTCGAGCGCGACCTCCACCAGCCACCGAAGCCCGTCATCAAGGTTCGCCCCATCTACCGCCCACCCTGCCGCCTCCGCGAGGCAAGCCAATGTGACGTGCTCGTACTGGCGCAGCTTGGCCGACAGGGCATCATCCAGCGCCGACGGCGCGGGCTCGGCTCGTAACCACGCGACGACCGCGCTTTCAAGAAGCGACAGCTCGCCGACCGTCGCTAGACGTAGCGCCGCTTCGGCGTCGTGAAGAAGGATGCCGGTGGCCGTCACAGGAACCACCTCGACGTGCCGACATCCCCACGAAGAACATCAGGATCCCAGCGAGACAAGCTACCCAGGCGTCCTAGGAGGTCGGCGATCAGCTCGGCGTACAACACAGTGATAGGCCCAGACGTCGGAGTGAAATTGCGCCATGAGAGCGCGGCGAACGCCAGAGCCTGCTCGCTCAGGTAGTCGAGATCAGTGAACGTCGAGCCCTTCTGGAGCTTAATGCAGATCGGACGCGGAAAGCCGACGCGGTCGTTGCGGATGTCGTTCGGCCCAAGGACGGCTACCAGGGCTTCGAAACGCCCCATGCGAACGACGGCTCCTCGCGATGGGATCTGCTGCTGCTCGCCGGGGTCGAAGAGCAGGATCGGATGCTTCTCGGCAAGATGAAGGAACGCAAACTCAACTTTCAAGTCGGAGCCTGCAGTCGCGAGGACAGCGGTCTTCAGAGCATCGATGTGCGTCTTCTTGAAGTCCTTGAAGCTGTGCAAGACGACGCGAACAGAGTCACCCAATTGCCAGGCCATCTCGGAGCGAACTCGCTTGAACGCCCCGACGGCGCTCTCGATGACCGCCCCCTCGTGCTCCTCGAACTTTACGGTGCGCGACGTCTCGGTCAGGTAGTACCTGCCATCGCCGCTGAACGCCGTCGTGAGACCAACAACGCGGTCGCGAGCGCCGAAGCGGCTGGTCCCAAGGCTTGCGCTGCCCAGACCGAGGATCAGCTCGTGTACTTTAGTGTTGGTCTTCAGCAGCCACGGCACACCGCCGAGCTTCGCGAAGACCTGAAGGCCGATGCCTCCCAGCGCCCACTGGCGTTGGTTCGTCGGCTTCCTCATCGTCTCGACGCGGAACTCCTGTACCGGAATGTTGCGCGCGAGGAACTTTGCCTTTGTGACGAGGTACGGGTTCTGATCGCCGTGGGCATCCTGCGTGTCGTTCGGCACCTGCACGAGGGCGAGCTGCCACTTTGAGCCCTCGTCCACCGCAGCCTGGAATGCCTTCTCGTAGTCGGAGGCCGAGCTGCTCGCCGCCTCGAAGATCGTGAACGCCACCCTGCCGATCTTCCAGGTCTGGATGAGCGCGCGATGCGATCCTTCGCCATTGCTTAACGCCGAGAGGAACGCCTCGACGTCGCGGCGCTGAGCCTGTTCGCAGATGACGCATGCGCGAACGCCGTTCCTCACGGTCGGAGGGACGTGAACCGGCCCAGACTTGAAGAGGCCTCGCGTGGAGTCCGCGTCCTTGTTCCCGCCTACGACGTACCGAGGGAGCTTCGCTGTCGTCTGACCCAACTCGGGACCGGTCACCCAGTCGCCCAGGCGCGCTCGCACGCCGGGAGCGATCTCGAAGGTGCCCTCTGAGAGGCGCCCGACGAACTTCGAGATGCGATCCCAGCGCTGGCTGCCGGTCGAGAGAAGGTTCCGCTCGTCCCACAGCTTCTCGTGTGCTCCCCCGTCCACGTAGTGCGCAGTCAGGCGCGGGAGTGCTGCGGGTCCAAGATCAAGGGACAGCGAACTCGCCTGGTATTGCACCTGGTCACCCCGGCGATCTGGGCCGAGATGCACGGTCGTTCCCTCGACTCGCACCACCTGGCCGACCATCGTGGGGCGACCATGCTTCGCATCAGAAGGAGCGAGGCTGAGCACGTAGAGTCCACGAAGATCGAACCCATCAGCAATGAGGTCCGCGCACGAGGTGTCGCCCAAGTCTGAGTGCGTGATCGCGTCGACAACAAGGGCAGGCGCAGGACCAGACATCGGATGAACCGTGCGAGCCTCGACGCGGAATCCCCTTCGCACATGGAGAGGAAAACGCCCTTGCGTGCGCCGTCCGAATAGGGTGTTTGCGATGTCGTTCTTCGGCTCCAAGGATACGATCGTCAGCGGCCTCCGACGGACCAGCTCGATCTTCGGCTTGACTACGTGCCGCTCGAAGGCACGCTCGATGAGCACGTTGAGCAGCTTCCCGATGTTGCGCGCCGAGCGCCGCTCGAACCGCATGTCGAGCAGCGCTGCTTCGGGATTGATTCTCACGGCTTCGAGGCCGGCGCGACTTCGCCGGAAGACGTAGTCGTTCCCGTGAGCGTCCTCAAGAGCGTAGTGGCGGTCCCTATCGTAGGGCGCGACCGTGCCGACGGCGATCTCGGCGTCGTCGACATCCACGAGAACGAAGTTGGTCTTCAGCGGCCGCATGTCACCTCCCGCGCCGTCGCACCTGACTCGATGGCGCTCATCCCTCCACCGCCGTCTTCGTGGCGCCGCCATGGTGGGTCACCCGCGGGCGGCAGCGAATCTTCACCGCGCTCTTGGTGAACGCCTCGTCGGTCGCCTTGCTCGACCAGATGAAGGCCTCACCGGGGCGCAGGTTCGACATCTTCTCGGGCGTGAGCGAGCCGAGGGCCGCATTGGCCTTCTGAATGTGCTTGAGCCACGCAGGCGAGTTGAACTTGTGGAGAATGACCTGGCTTGAAAGCTCGATGAGGGAGATGGGCACCGAAGGCGGGTCCTGGCTCGCGACCATGATGCTCGTGCCCTTGTGCCGCATTTCGCGCACGACCTCGATGAGGCCCGCGACGAGGTCTGGGCTCTCGATGTACTTGTGGGCCTCGTCGAAGACGACGAGCTTGTTGAAGGAATGCTCCGCGCCCCGCGCGTCGCGATACTTCGCGTCTGCGAAGAGCTGGAGCAGCACAACGAAAAGCCCCAACGCCTCATCCTTCTCGATGAACTCGTCGCGCAGGTCGACAATGATAAGGCGACCGGGGCGAATCTCCTCTTTGAGGCGAACCGTGTCGTCGATGTACTCGCTTGCGAGCTCGAGACGCATCTTCGCCATGCCCTTGAGGTGGTCCGAAAGCGACGATGCTTCGATTCCCTCGTTCAGCCCCTCAAGTGTGAGGTCGTCGCGCAGAGACTTCATCACCCGATTGAGCTGCCGGATGTACGTGGCCTGGTTGCCTACCGCTCCCATTAGGAAGCGCCAGTGGCTTGTCTGCAGCTCGGCGGCGCCGAACTTCAGCGGGCGCACCTCGATGCCCGGGTACTCCTGCCTGCGTTCGTCGAGCTTGTCTTCGGGCGCGAGGAGGAGGACGTCGGAGAGTGCACGGGGCTCGGCTCCGAACGTTGCCTTCAGCGACTTCACCTGCGCGGCCTCGCTATTCGGCGCGACCATGGACGTGAACTCCGGGCGGTAGTCCATCGTCGGGCTGTAGTGGAAGATGACCGTTGCGAGTGGGTTTGGAAGAACGTTGATATTCGGGATGGGCAGTGATGCCATCTCGGCAATCGTGCCGAGCGTGTAGCTCTTGCCGCCGCCCTGGACGCCGAAGAGGCTGATGGTGTGAGTCTGGTTGAGGTCGATCGCGACGCGTCGACCAGAGACGTCGCCGAGGAGCCCGTACTGCGGGGAGTCGCCGGTGACACCCAACATGATGTCGTAGGGCACATCCGCTACGTCCTTGTCTTCGGTGCTCTGTACGGCGAGCGGCTTATCCGGGATTGACTGGATGGGAGCCGGCGCCGCGGGCGCGACGTTGGCCACCGTGTCTGCTTTTAGCGGGGGTGCGACGGGAGGAGCCTCAGGCGAAGTCGGGCGTGCCACGGGAGCCGCGGGGGGCGTTGGCACGGCCTCTTGCAGGGCTGCAGGAAGGTGCGAAGGCGGCGGCACGCTGGGCTGACGTCCGCGCAGCTCTTCCCATGAGACTGAGCGATCACGAGGCGAACCAAGGAAGGCGGCAGAATCAAGCGTCGGCACCGATGGGGCTCGCTCGCGACGACGGCGCACCTCGGAGACTCCACGTGGTCGAGGCTGTCCGCCTCCTGGGCCACCGCTCCCGGACGAGCTAGCACTGATGCTCGCTGACGACTCGGTGCTGGGCGCAGCCGCATCCACGAGCTGACGAATCAGGTCCACCCCGATACGGTGGTACTCGATGCCACTCTCGCTCTCCGGCGGCTCAGTTCCAGGCTTCGCGAAGTCGAAGATGAGAGCGCTGCGCGTGAACGTCAGCTGGTAGCCATCGTCCAGAGTGTGGATGAAGTAGCGAGCTTCGTCGGCGGCGTCTTTGGTGATGGCTCCGTACCGTTCCGCGCGCTCCAAGTAGAACTCGACAAGGAGCGCGAGTTCGCGCGTCTTGAATGCGCGGTCAGGCCGGTCCTGCGGCGTACGCAGCGGGTCGAAGTGGTGCGCGAGCACCTGCTCGCTCTGGCCGATCTGCTCCGCGATACTCGACTTGAGCGCGTTGTACGCGCCAAGGTCGCCGACACCCGAGTAACACTTCACCTCAACGAGGCGGCACGTGATGATGCGCCGGGTGATGTCGAGGTCGAAGAGTCCAAGGTCGGTTCGCTTGAAGCTGACCTCGTCACCCAGCTCGTCAGCTCCTTGCTTCAGCACGCGATACAGATCGAGGTGTGCATCGAGCGGGACGACGACCTGGTTCTCGAAGACACCCTGGTGCTCCAGGTACAAACGCGAGAGAGCGAGGCCGAGCGCTTCTGCCCGTTGAGTCGGCGAGGAGATGAGCTTGAGCGCGAGCCGTCCGGACAACGACCGGAGCTGGTCGAGCAGCACGACTGCGTGGCGTCCCTCAGCCTGGAGCCCATACTGACCTAGGACCGGCCGCAGGAGTGCTTCGAGCTCGGCGACCGAGCGAGAGGTGATGACCAGGCGGTGCCCCAGCGTGCTCGCCATGTCGGGCGAGTGGTCGATGAGGTAATCGGGCCGAGTTGCGTGCCCGCCGTGGTCAAAGAACTCGATGCCAAGGTTGCGGTCTAGGGTGAACACCCAATCGCTCACCTCGTGAACCTGGTGGAGGAGAGCTCGGTCGTCGGGGCCGAGCGCGAGGCTCACAACAGGGCGAAGGTCGATGCCGCTTTGCCCGGTGGCGATAGTGGCCGTTGCACTCGACACTGCCGCCGCCAGGCTTCCAAGGAGGTCAGATAGCTCCTCAGCGTCTTCGATGGGCTGCGCCACGCCATGGCGCGGGAGGCGACGCCAGGCAACGGTCAGCTCGTCCTCGTGGTACTCGGTCGAGAACTCCTGCACGAGTCCGTGGACGAAGGCCGTCGCGTGGCGAGGGTCCGCCTTGCGCGCCGCGACTTGCTCAGCTGGGAACACGTCGAACAGAAGGGAGAGGTGCGCCGCGTGCGTCTCAGGCTTCGCGCGGAAGTCCTTGGTTGAGCGCACCGCAAAGCGCAGCTTCGGATGAAGGTGCGTCTCAGCTGGAACTGAAAACGCGTCCGCCTCACGCGCGGCCGTACCGCCATCTGGCTTGAGCAGATCGGAGATCTCCTCTCCGACGCCCGGGGCATCCGGATCAGGGACAAAGAGTCGGATGTCGTAGCGAAGGTCGGCGAAGGCCGGCTCCTTCTGTAGCTCAAGCAGCATGTCTCCAAGGACGCCTGCGCGACCCGGGTTGAATGCGTTGATAGTCAGGGTACGAACGTACGGGTGCTGGACGAGGTAGCGCCGCACGCGCGAGGCCAGGTATACGCCATCGATAAGGGCGCCGCCGATTGCGGGCTCCGGCAGGCCTAGCGCCGTGCATACCTCGCCCACCAAACCGCGCGGATCTTCCTCGTTCGAGGGCGCGAACAGGGTCCAGAAGGGGTTGATGCTGTCCACTGCGGTGAGCACATGCCCCGCCTCCGTTGGCAACACAGGTGGGAAGCTTGTGGGCGAGAGCAAGTTCAGCAGCGCCTCACGCGTTGGAACGACGTACTCGTGTGGAGCGTTCTTCGCCGTTGCCACCCAACGGGCGCCCAGTTTTGCCCACGTCGCGAACCAGAGCGCGCGGAGTGGGTGCGTAGGCGCGACCAGAACGGCGTCGCGACGCCTGCCACGGTGGTCTACAATGGCGAGCAGGACGGAGTCGAGCGCCAGTACTTTGCGCAGGTCGGCGAAGGCTCTCTGCGAGTCGCTCTTGGCCGTTGCCTCAGCACGCCGTGAAAGGTCGGCAAGGAGCTCAAGGTATGCCTCTGCGTAGTCGCTCGCGAGCTCGGCGTGCGCGGCGGCGTCAGCACCCTGGGTCACTAGCTCGGACGTGCCGCTCCGTACGGCATCGAAGTAGCGGGTGCGCGCTCCAAGGAAGCGGTCACCAGCTGCGCCTTGTGGCCAGCCATTGACCTCGCCGGTGCTCGTTCCAGGGACCCCATGGTTTAGTGGGATACGCCAACTAATCGGCCCATCGGGTGCGGCGAGGATCTTCTGCTCGATGCTCTTCAATGCACGAGAGACTGGGACGTGAACCGAACCCTCTCGTCCGAGCTTCACCTCGAGCATCTCCGCACCAGTGACGTGCCCTTTGGTTCTTTCCGCCCACGCGGCGCGCCCGAAGACGACAGTCGCGGGATCGCGGTTGTCGAGAATGGCTTTGAACTGCGCGCGGAAGAGGGCGTGCAAGGCACTGGGCTCGCGCTGCACAGCACGCTGTGCAGGCTCGATCTCCACGTCGGTGTCGGGCAACACGTAGAAGAGGTCACTCTCGTTGGGGCGCGGCAGGGTCTCCTCGGTGTCCGCACTCCACGGGATGGCTAGACCATTGCCGTCAACGAGCGGGATCAGATCCCCGCTCTCGGTCTGGGCGAGCACGCGAACGAAGTGCCATCCCTCCTCCCAGTCGACTTTGCCGAGTGCGGAGAACGAGATGGTTGCTTTGTCGGTCGCCGTCTTCCACACGGCCTTGCTGCGAACGAGACCGATGGGGCCGTGCTCCTTCGAGATGACCTGGGCCACGAACTTGGCGAGTCCCTGAACTTTGCTCGGGTGCGGCTCGGTGCGGAACGTGACCCTGAATTTCTTGAGACTGGTGACTGGGACGATGTGCTGTCCGATGAGCTGCGCGAGCGGTTCTTTCGTCTCGTCTTCTGCGACAGAAGGTAGGTCCGTCTGCACCTCTCCGATGAAGATGGCGTCGGGCTGAACACCGCCATCCTCGAACTCCCATCGGTTGAAAGCGAGCTGCCAGTGCGACTTGTCAACGACAATACGCCGAGCCCACTGCCGTGGATCGTCAGTACCCGCCTCTGCGAGGAAGTTGCCCAGCAGGTTCTTGAACGCGCGCTTTGTCAGCTCCAGCTCTCCGACCCGACCGCGCTCCGAGCGCACTGACCACGTCAGCTTCTCGACGCACTCGCGGTTGCGCACGAGGCGCGCTGGCGCCTTCTCGGGTGGAGCAAGCCACTCGAAGTCGGGTACGAGGCCAACTTCGTACAGCGAGGCCCCGATGGCCTCCGCGTCGTTACCGTTCACCTTCGCCGTGAGGAGAAAGCGCACAGTCGAGAGCGGATCAGCGAAGGCCCAGGGCGTCTCAGTTTCACGCAGGCGTCGGATTGCCTCCTGGACGGAGCCGCGCAGCGAGGGGGGGATCTGTTCGAGGAGGCTCTTGATGAGTGCTTCGTAGAGGCCTGTAACGGAAACGTCTTCGAACGTGGCAACGCCGAAGGAGTCCTCCGCCGACGCGCGCACTTCACTTGGCACGAACACGAGGAGCGGCTGGCGCAGAGAGCCGTCCGCGTGCGGGTTGCGCAGCTCGACGAGCTTCGTGCTCGAGACAGCAAGCTCGGTGGGGATGGCGAGCTTTCCATCACTTAGGACAACGACAGTGGTGTGCGGTAGCTCCGCGCGGAGTCGCGCGCAGAGCCGAACCATCAACTCCGCGTCGAGATCGCTTACTCGCATGCAATGACCAGCGACACGACTGCGCAACTGTTCAACAAGCAGCGGGATCGCGACGTTCTCCAACTCTACTGTGAGCTGTCCTTGCGACAGCTCTTGGAACCCAGCGCTCACGGCTGTCCTCCTTGCGCCGTGTCGCCTTCGGCGATTCGGTATCTTGGGGTAATGGTCTGTGTTACGTAGGCGTCGGAGAGGTCGCGATAGAAGCCAACCTCGCGCAGTCGCCCCGTAAACGCGCGAACGTTGTCGCGAAGCGCGCGACGGTCCTCGATACTTGTCGTCGTGAAGCCATCGCCACGCGGTAGCTGGTCGATGTGAATGCCGTAGCGTTCGCGCAAGAAAACGAGCAGTTCGTCAACGCGCAGCTCGCCGGTGTGGAAGCCCTCGGCGCCGCCTGGCTTGAGCACAGCTATCTGAAGCAGCACCTCGAGGAGACGGCTGTCGAGCACGAAGCGTCGTGGTGCGCTCTTCGTGCGCCCCTGCGCAAGCGCTCCCCCCGAGCGGTTCTTGAGCAGAAGAGAATCGAGGCACTCGACGATGTACTGGCGGTGGAAGCGACCACGCAGCGCAACGATCATTTCGATGTAGGCGTCGAACTCGGAGAGCCCCATCTCCGTGACGGCCTTCAACTCGGGATCAAGCTCGGCATCCTTTGCGCCAGAGGTCTCCTCGACGAGGCTGGATATGCGCTGCCCGAAAAACTTCTCGCGTTCACTCTTTAGGGGTACGTCGAGCAGTTGGAGAACTTCACCGACGGAGAAGTCGCCACTCGTCGGCTTGGAGAGCTTGCCGCGCCGGACGAGGTCGGTCGCGAACTCGTCGAGCTTTTTCGTCGCGAAGTAGGCACGTACGAAGGTCGGGATGCGGCGGTAGTGGGTGTCCGCGCTGCGTTCGGCGAGCGCAGCCATGGGAGTTCCCGGCTGACCGGCGACATCAGCGAGGAGGCCGATGCGATAGGGGCAATCGCCAAACGGGTTGCCGGCGCTTTTCGCGTTCATGGGGCATGCGCTCGTCGCACACGTCGGGTCGGCCCCCTTCTTGCGCACGAGCGCAGGGAGGAGTTTCAGGAGCCGCAGGTGGTAGAGCCCAAGATGGAAAGCGATGAGGACTTTCAGGTAGTCCACCATCACGGAGCGGGGGATGAAGCGCTGGTAGAACAAGAGGCGTTGGATGTCCTCAGCCAGCAGGTCAGCCGCTCCCACGCACAAAGGTGCAAAAGTCTCGCGGCCGGACTTCGTGTCTGGCGCGTCCTCTACCTGATCCAGCAGCCGAAGCAGCGCTTGTGTTTCAACGTCGAGCACCACCCCTGCAGCAGCCTTGCCAGTGACTTTGTCGTGCCCCTGGAAGAAGAAGTGGTTGAGGTGTTCGATGGCCTTCTGACCCGAGCCGTTGCGGGCTCCGTAGAGCATCTCGTAGAGATGCTGCGCGGCGCCGTAGTCACGCGAGTGCTTCGGGTTGCGGAAGCGATAGGTGAAGCCGTGCAGCGGGCGCGGCGCGGCCACTGCCTGGTTCGCTTTTCCCCGGTTAACGACGTCCAGCAGGTGGGTTTCGACCCAACGCTCAAGGACCTCCCGGTGGTCGTTGAATCCCGTAAACCACTCAGGGTGCTCGAGGAATTCCTCGACGAAGCTTTCGACGGTTAGCTCCACCTTGCGACGCAGGCGGCTCGGGAACCCATTGTGTGCGAGCCGTGCAAAGAACGCGGTGAGCACGCGGTCCATCTCGAGGTGCTTGAAGTCGAGATAGCTGATCTTCGGCAGCCGGAACTCTCTATCGCGCTTGGATAAGGACATTAGACCGCTCCCTCCCGAGCGCGCGTCATCTCTAGGCGACCGTCGGCCTGACGCGCGACGCGGTAGAAATCGTGGCCAGACGTGCTGAGCAGCACCTCTTGGTACGGGGCGGAGCCGAGCTGATTCTTGAAGACCGCGAGGCTCAAGTAATACCCCTGTTCCTCCTCCACGCTCGGGCGGTAGCCTTCGTTCAATCGTTGCAGCATCTCGTACACGTCGAGCGACACGAGCAGCTCGGCTTCAAGGTTCTGGTCCTGGTAACGAAGCGCGAGCCCAGTGGGCATGTGCTCGACAAATCGAGACCGCGAAGCCTTGTCAGTCAGAGATAGCGAAAAGCGATCACGTGGGTAAAGACGATAGGAGCGTACGCTACCGCCTGTGACTCGGCGCACTTCGAGCGCCAGGTTGTTGCCGATGCGCTCGGGGCGCGAGAGGCCCTCACCGCGATTGATGGCCACAAGCAGCGGGTCGAGCAGTCCTTCGGGTTTGCGCTCGCCACGTACGACGGCCAGCAACTCGTCTGCCGTCTTGTAGGGCAACATCGAACGCCAGCCGGTGTCACGCCGCTCAAAGAAGGCGCGCCGCCGCGCCATGGCGATAAAGCGGCGGTGGGCCTCGGCGCGATGCTCGCTCGCCCTGCCCGAAACATCACGCGGGAGTTCGTCGTAAAGGCTGCGCAGGATCTCACGGTCGTAGTTACCCCGCTGTTCGAAGCGAAAGAGCGTGCGATCCTCGGTGGGCGAGACGAAATCGAGCGCACGATCGAGACGGGGATCGTCGGCGTCAGCGACGTCGACCTCGGCGAGCAGTGTCAAGAGCCGATCAGCGTTCGGCGCGTCGCCGCCGCGCGAGCTGTTGAAGTAGTAGCCCTGGATGATTTCGTTGCGCTGACCGGTTCGGTATAGCTCGTGGATTTCGTCGCAATCGCGTGTGCCCACGAGCATGTACGCGAGCGCTGATCGCAGGTCTCGGAGCGTGATGTGCAGTCGCCCACGCAGGTGCGTGATGGTGTAGAGACTCTTGAGTCGCTCGACCACGTGCTTGCCCGCCGTTTCGTCCTGGATGGTTCGCGCGTTGTGAAAAGCGTAGCAACGCTTCTTTAGGTCGCAGCCGTGGCACGGCTCCCAGAACTTCTCATGCGTCATGCGGTGCACAAGGCGCTCGAGAATCGAGTTGTCGAAGCCCTGCGGGTCGACCACGACGCTGCGAAGGTTCAGGTTAACCACCGCCACACCATCGGCGGGCTCGCCCGTACGTAGTCCTTCCTTCACGAGGGCTGCTAGAGCCTCGAAGTCAGTGCCGTTAGCCTCCAGGAAGTCGACGAGGCGGCCCTCGTTGATGGCGATGAGGCGTGTCTCGGCCTGCGTGGTCCAACCCGACGCATCCTTGCCCTTGAACGGTGCAAGGAACGAACGCAGCACATCATCGTTCTTCCGATCGCCTTCGTCCTGGCTGCCGTCGTAGTTCGATAGGAATGTGCGACCCCGAAGCTCGAAACGCGCTCCGTTCAACGCGGGCGTGACAATCGCTTGCTCGTCGGTTGCTGCGCGTTCGAGCTTCTGCAGAAATGCCGTCTTACCGTCCCCCGCATTGCCGGAGATGATAACGAGCGCGAACTCACCGGCGAGTACCGACGGAAGGAGGTCGCGATCGAGTGCGGTCTCGACATAGGTTTGCTCGCTGATGACATCGAGACCACGAGTTCCCGCGTTGCTTCGCTTGCTCTGACTGTAGACCGTCAGGAGGTGGCGAACGTATGGGTTCGTGTTCGGCGGCTGCGGAGTTCCGCTGTCGTTGCCGTTCCCGGTGCCCTTATGGCTTCCGCCATCGCCAGGCACACCCCACGTCGGCGGCACTGGGGTGGCGAGTTGGGGGGCTCGCCGCGCAGCCGACACGTTTGCCAGGGCGCCCTGCAGCTCTGCCGCGGATGCGAACCGATCGGCCCGCTTGGGCGCGATGGCCTTCACCATAATGTCGGCGAATTCGGGCGCGATGTTGATCAGGTTCGACTGTTCCCGCGGATCAGCTGCAGGCTCGCCAGGAGGCGGGATCTGCGCGTCGTCCCACGGGTAGTGCCCCGTCACCGCTTCGTAAAGCGTGATGCCAAGGCCGTACAGGTCACGATCGATGAAGTCGCTCTGGGATGGAACCGAGTCCGCATCATAGTCCGGAGGCACGTACCGTCGCGTGCCTCCGCCGCGTTCGTCCGTGCCCGCACGCACCGAGACATTGAAGTCGAGAATCTTGGCACCCCGCTCGGTCCAGAGCAGGTTCCTTGGCTTGATGTCGCAATGAAAGATCCCAGCCCCATGGAGGTGCACGAGACCGACGGCGACCTGTCTTGCAAGGTCGAGTGCGTCCTCGGGCGAGAACAGATTGTCAGCAATCATCTCGCCGACGTCGAGCCCATCGACGTACTCGAAGACGATGAAGGGCTTCTTGCCTCCGGGCAGGAAGTCTGCGTCGATCACCTTCACCACGTTCGGATGATCGGGAATACGCAGTAGGGTTTGGTATTCCTTCTTGAGCCGTTCGACGACCGATACGCGGTCGTTAAGGACAATCTTCATCGCGCGTGACACGTCCCCGAGCGTGTCGATTACCTTGTAGACGACGCCGTAGCTACCCTTTCCGAGCCACTTCTCGATGACGTACTTCTGTGTGAGCTGGGTCTGTGGCAGCAGGTTCGAGTAATCGAGCTGCGGCTGCGAGGTTTCGACGGCGGGCGCTGACGGCGGCGCGGCGACCTGCGCGATCGAGCCAGCGCTGGGATCGAGAATCATCTTCAGCTCTGATAGCGCCCAGCCCGCCGTCGCTCGTTGATCGGGCTCGAACGCGCAGAGCTTCTGGAGCCATGAGTCAAAGCCCTTGGCCAGCTCGGGGCGCGCGGCGGTTGGCTTCACCGCAAAGATGGATTTCTGCTCGAAGAGTTCAGTCGGTGTCTTGAAAGGGCGCTCGCCGACAAAGAGCTCGTACAAGACCAAGCCAACGCTGAAAAGATCTGAGCCCGGCGTTGCGGCAGCTGGCTCCCCGTGGATCTCAGGCGCCATGTATTTGGGTTCGAGGTCGTCGACGATCTCCTGCGCGATAGTGCGCGTGTGATCCGTACCCGGGCGCGCGAAGTCGAAGCCCGTGAGCCGCACGCGCCCATCCGTCCCGACAAGGATGTTCGAAGGCGAAATGTTCCGGTGGACGACCTTGTTTGCCTGGAGGTGCGCAAGCGCCGTGAGCAGGTCGGCGGCGATGGTCGTTTTCTGATCCAGTGTGAGGGCGAGAGCTGGCTTTTCGATGTGCAGGCGCAGCGCCTGTCCGGGCACGTCTTCCGTGACCAGGAAGTACTTGTCCTCGATCTCGCTCGTGAAAAACTCGCGTACACCGACGATGCCGGGGTGCCCCGGCATGGAGCTGAGGGCCCGATAGGCCGTCGAGATGAGGAGCTTCTGCTTCTCCCGCTCCTCTTGTGGCTTGTAGGGGTCCGCTTGGTACGCGCGTACGAGCGCGGTCGAACGCTGCCCCACAATCGTATTGAAGGCTCGGTACTCGACATAGCTGTCGGTCCCCCCGAGCTTCTCGAGCACTTGCCAGTTGCCAAAGCGTTGCGGGCCCGAGCGCGCCTTCGCCACGCCCTGGAGCGCCTTCATGATGATGTTGTGGTGCGCTCCGATGTTCTTCGACTTACCCGCAGGAATACGCGTGCCGTTCTGAAAGAACGCGGCCGCTTTTTTCAGCGCGGTGACGTTCGGTGCGTCGCGCCCTCCCTGGTCGACGAGGGCGGCGTCGGGTGCTGTGAGCACGACTACAGCATCAACGTAGATGTCCTGGAGGTCACGGCGGCCAGGCTGGCTGCCGGTGATGATGCCCTTCACGACCTTTGCATGGCCGCGCAGCTTGGCGAGTGGTGAGCTGAAGGGTTGGCGTCCCTCGGGGTACCACTTGGGCCCATAGACATCGATGAGACCGCGCGTGCCCTTCACGTCGACAAGGTAGACCGCGTGTGGTGCTATGACAGCGACGTCAATCTCGAAGACTTCTCCGTCGCGGGGAATCTCAAAGTTGTGCAGGACGAGATAGCTAGCCGGCAGGTGATCCCGTAGGTATGCGATGGCCTCACGCTCGGCCTCGTTCACCGGTTCACCGATCGGGATCACCGTCGCCATCAGTTCGTTCCCTCGATAGCCTGATCGAGAAGGGCGCGAGCCTCACGTTCGGCCTGGCATGCCTCATCTCGCAGTCGAGCCACTCGAGCGCCCTCCTCGCCGAGTGCCTTCCGCTTTTCGGGCCCAGGGTCGGGTACCAGCACAAGGCCAATGCGCTTCACGTCCAAATGTGGGATCGACGAGCCGAAGGCGCGTGCCTTCAGTTGCCGGCGGCCATACTCCGAAGTGAGCGCAACGAACCCGAAACCGGCGTCAGCTTCGGAGTCGAAGTACACGCGGATCGCGTCCTCGGAAACCGCGCCCCCGACAATATCTCCGTGTGGGAGAACAACCGAACCGATAATGCCTGCGAGCTGGCCCGAACGCGGAACCAGCAGGCATTTCCGGTCGATCAGATAGTCGGTGACGTTGGGCATCCCGCGCGAAATGAAGTAGTTGGGCGCAGGCTCTGGCCAGAATAGCGCGGAGGTGCCGAAGAAAGGGTAGCCGCGTGAAGCATCGTCGACGGCCACCCGTTTGAATCGTGCTGGCTCAACGATGCTTGAGGCGAGTTGCTCGACTCGTTTCGTCCTCGTTTTGGCCAACGCTTCGATGGTGCTTGCATGGAACTCGCTGTGGAAGAAGCCATCCAATCTGGCCTGCAGGTTGGATGCGGAGACGCCTCTGGTGCAGAAGGGAGTTGCAGCCGTCGGTTTCCCCAGTGCGGGCAACTTCGCGTGACGCTCCAACTCGAGAACGCAATCGGAGAGGAGCGTGCTCGCCTCCGAACGAAGATCCGCGGCGCGTTGAACGAGGCCGTGGATCTTCGCCTCTACCGCATCGCCGAGACGCGGAACCGGCATGGGAGCGATGTGCTCAGGCTCGATGTGTTTGATGTGACCGCCATAGATCTGCTTGCGGATGAGCGCGCGACCATATCGGGAAGCTAGGAAGGCAAACAGGTATCCCGGAGGCACGACGTCGGCGTTCGGCTCGATGCGAATGAGATCGTGGCTGGCGATGAGGCCATCGAAATCGCGACGAGACCAAATCGCTTTGCCGAGGTTCATCCCCGAGCACGTCACCAGGATCATTCCTTCGACGAGACGAAGATCATCGAGGAGCCGTCCGTGTTTTCGGGACAGGTAGCCCGCGGGCTGCACGTCGGCATTAACGATGTCGCGAGCCGACACGTATGGGACGCCGTGCGAGGGGTCGTCGACAAACATCCGACTGAAGATTGGGCCTCGAAAGATTCCACGGCGAGCCACGAGCGTCTTCAGTTCGACCTTGGTGCGCTTGCTATGGCGAAGAGCCGCCAGCGCAACTTGCCCCTCCGAAACGTGGAATCCGCCAGTAAGGCGTAGGCCTTCGGAAACGATGTCCTGCATGCGAACGACGCCCGTCCTCATGAACCGGGCTCCGCGTTCTTCTTCCGAAACTCCTGGTAGGCCACGCCGATAAGTGGGAGGTCGTCATCGAGCTTCTTCTTCTTCCGGCGCAAGCTGCGCGTGATGAAGTGGCCATTCACCCGAATACGTTCGACCTCCTCCACTTCCTCGAGGAGCTCCTCGCCATCGGGGCCGCGCTTGTACAGCGTGTTCCCTCGACGGTCGACACCAACTCGCTCCGCGACCGCCATGAAGACGGGGTAGTCGTTCGTACCGCTCAGGTCGGCAGCTCGAACCTCCCGCTGTGACTTCTTCTTGAGGAACAGCAGGCTAGTCAGGATGTTTACCTTCGCTTCGACGACGAAGACTTCGACGGGCAGATCGACGCTTGCTAGTACCCACGTGTGCCGGAGAATCCACCAACGAATGTACTCGTCACCCGGATTGCCCAAAATCCCGTCGGGCAAGACGATGCCCGTACGGCCGCCGTCCTTGAGCCAGTCGACGCAGCGTTCGATGAACAGGACCTCCGGAGCGACGCTGCCCTGAAGGCGGCCGGTGTTTCGGAAACCTCCGTCCTCCGTCCGCTCCCAGATGTGAGCGAGTTCGAAGTGCTTGAGGATGTTCGGATCGGTGATGGGGATCTCCGATCCGAACGGCGGGTTCGTGAGGACGACGTCCATCGTGCCCAACTCGGCAGACTTCTTTGCCCCGGCGAGACCGGGAAGGTGGCCTGCTGGAAACTCGAGTGAGTTGATATTGAAGAGGTGCGCCTCGGCGTTGCTTGCCATGACGGCGTTCATCTGAGCAGCGCGCACGAGGAATGGATCGAAGTCAGCGCCAAAAAGGTTCTTCTTCACGAACTCAGCGAGTCGTTCCTGAATGGAGATGAACTCCTGGGTCGACTCGGCTCCGGGCTCAATGCCTTTCTCGGCTTGGAACTTGTGCGCGAGGTGCGCGAGCGTCGCGGTGAGAAAACCGCCTGTCCCGCATGCCGGATCGATCACGCGCTCGTTTGGCTTTGGGTCGAGCATCGAGACAACTAGCTTGATTGCACCGCGCGGCGTGAAGTATTGGCCGCGATCGCCGCGAAGGTTCGTACCGACGATCTCCTGGTAGGCCGCGCCCTTTGCATCGACGTCGGTGCGCCCGAAGTCGTACTTCGCCAGCTCGGACACCATGAACGCGAGCGCTCGGTCGGAGAGTGAGATCTCCTCGTTCCCCCGGAAGACGGTGGCGTACTTCTTCTTCACTTCCTCGAAGAGTGGGAGGATGCGATTCCGTATCGCCTTCTGACCGTCGGCGTCGAACTGCTCGTCGATAAGCTGGCCGCTCTTCTCGAAGCGGCCGGCCCAGAAACGACGCTTGTCGTTCGGCTGCCGCTCGTCATGCATTTTGGCGAAGATGAGGTAGAGGAACTGCCAGAAGGCTGCATCCTTCGGCATGCCCTCGTTGCCATGTATAAAGTTGTGGCAGCGCCGAAAAGCCGTGCGCAGCATCTCCGGATCGGCGCGACGGAGCTTCGCGTGCGACGCGACGTCGCGCGTACCGATGGAGTCGTCGGACAGCGGCCAGTCGCCAATGGGGATGAACTTGACGTCGAATTTGGTTCGCTTCACCTGAAAGAAGAAGAACTCGAGACCGTTGGTCCAGAGGCCGTACTTGCAGTTCTCGCAAGCGGCCATCGCGTCCTTGAGGAGCTCGAGGTCCTTCGCGGCTTGTTCGTGGTCTCGTATCTTGACCGCGCCCCTGTCGCCGAGCTTCAGCTCCTTCTGGCAGACGACGAGGCGGCGCACGTTCTCGGGCGTGTGCTCGGCTTCCGGCTCGAAGATGGCTATGTCGATCTTCTTGTTCGAGCCGTCGACCTTCACCTTGAAGTCGGGCTCCATGTCGTCGACGTTGATGCCGTACTCGTGGAATAGCGCGCGGGCGATGCGCTGGCGAACGCGCTCCTTGTCGTTCTCCTTGATGGGCTTCCCGGTGATGTAGTCGAGGATCTTTCCGTCCTCGATAGCTAGCGTCTCGTCATCCGCGTTCCCCTTGGAACTTGCAGTGTCGCGTGCGGAGCCACTCGCTCGCTTCTGTCTAGACGGCTTTGCGTCTGACTTCTTCAAAGTTGCATTCTTGCGGCTAGCCATCTTGGCGCTCCTTGTCTCCGAACTCATCCGATGACGAAGCTGCGCCCCCGTCTCGTACCCAAGCGTCGACGTCTTCTCGTTTGAACTTCCAGAATCGACCGACCTTGTGCCCCGGCATGCCCTTTCCAGTGACCCAGGAGTAGATCGTGTCCCGGCTTACCCCGAGGTATTCCGCGATCTCTTCGACTGAGAACCATCTGTCTTCCATTGCAGCTGCCTTGACTCCTGGGGTGAATCGCACTGAGCACGGTATCAGTGGACTAGTCCGTGTTCAATTGGGTTTGTTCGGGTTTGTTCGGAATTCGGTTCCCGGTACCGGTCATCGGGCCCGGACCCGCAGCGACTCCCGCCACTGCCCCGCCCATCCGGCCTCCGGCAGCACCTCGCGCAGCGGGCGCTCGCTCATCGGCTCCTTGCCGTCGACCGCCTCGAGCGCCGCCACTTCCGCCTGAATCGCGGGCGCCAGGTAGGTGAGGTTCACCAGCTGCGTGATCCGGGGCTGGCTGACCTCCAAGCGCCGAGCCAGCTCGCCGACGCTCTCTACCCGGCCTTCGTCGAGGAGGCGCCGCAGCTGGTGACCGAGCGCCAACAGACGCGCCACGTAGGCGGGACGGCGGTTGGGTTGGCCTGGGATACGCCGCGACCGCTGGGCGCCAGCCACGGCCGCCCGCGGGCGTAGCTGGGCCCGGAGGATGACCGGAGCGTCAGGCGGCATCGGTCGCCTCCTCGTCTTGCGTCGTTCCGCCGAGCATCGCGCCCACCCAAGGCGCCAGCGTGATGTTGACCTCGCCGGTCACAGAGTTCGCGTCGACCCGCTCGACGATGAGCCGCATCACCCGGAGTCGGTTGGCGGGCAGCAGCTTGTCCCAGACGGTGTCGAAGCCGCGCAGCTGTTCGGCGAGCCAGGGCCCGTTTAGCACCAAGCGCTCGAGGTTGCCGAGCGCCTCGCGGACCTCGCGCAGCTCCTTCTGCACGCGCTCCCGCTCCTGGCTCCGCTTGTCGTGCTGCCGCTGGTGGTAGGCGCCGCGGTCCCCGCCCTCGGCAGTGGCCTGGGCGATGGCGCGGAGCTCGGCTTCGACCGTCGTCAACCGCTCGCGAAGTCCGGCGCGCCGGGTCTTCAGCTCCTCGATGCGTCGTCCCGCGTGCCGCACGACACCGCCGTCTACGGTGACGCCGGTGCTTCGTCCCTGCTCGTCGAGCTGCCGCGCCACGTCCGCCACTTGGGCACGCACCAGTTCTTCGAGCTCTGGGGCCGCGAGCGGACGCGCGGGGCAGGCCTTCGGGGACACCTTATCGCGCGCAATACATCGGTAGTAGCGATAGACGCGACGACCTTTGCGCGTCGACGCTGGCGTCATCGCGAAGCCGCACGGTTTGCCCTCCGCGCCTTGGCAGCCGCAGTACACGTTCCCCCTCAGCACGTACTCGAGGTTGCGCTGGCGCTGGGCGTTTTTGCTCTGCCGCACGGAGGCGCTCATGGCGCGGAGCGACTGCAAATGCTCGAAAGTCTCGCGGTCGATGAGGGGTTCGTGTTCGCCATCGTGCAGCTCGCTGCCCAGCGTGACGAAGCCAGCGTATACGGGGTTCGTGAGCACGCGCGCGACGGACTGGGGCGTCCACGGGCGCTCTTTGCGTGTGAGCACGCCGTGAGCGGCGAGGTCGCGCGTGACGTCCGAGTCGCTCTGGGTGTCGAGGAAGAGCTCGACCATGCGGCGGACGACGACGGCCTCCTCTTGGCGCGGCCGCAGCTTGCGGTCCTGCACTTGGTAGCCGTAGGGCACATTGCCGCCGGTCCAGAGGCCCTTGCGGCGGGAGGCGACGACCTTGTCGCGGATGCGTTCGGCGATCATCTGCCGCTCGAACTGAGCAAAGGCCATCAGCACGTTGAGCAGCAGCTGCGCCATCGCGTCCGAGTCCGCGGAGAGGAAGGGCTGGGTCACCGAGACGAAGTAGGCGCCCGCCTTGCGGAAGCGTTCCATCAGGCTCGCGAAGTCCAACAGCGAGCGACTCAAGCGATCGATCTTGTAGACGACCACCACGTCGATGCGCCCCTCCTCGACGTCCGCCAGAAGTCGTTGAAACGCCGGCCGTTCGAGGTTGGCGCCGGTGAAGCCGCCGTCGTCGTAGCGCTCGTCCACCAGCTCCCAGCCGGGCTGCCCGCGCACGTACCCCGCACACGCGTCCCATTGGGCGTCGAGGGAGGAGAACTCCTGGTCGAGCCCGTGGGTCGTCGACTTGCGCGTGTAGATGGCGCAGCGCCGCTTCTCGGGCGCCGGGGTGGCCGTCCGACGTCTCACTCTGCTGCCTCCGAGACCGGAGCAGCGGCGGGCGAGCAGCGGAAGAAGGCGAAGCCGTTCCAGCTGGTGCCGGTGATGTCGCGGGCGATGGCGGAGAGCGAGGGGAAGCTGCTGCCGCGGTACTCGAAGTCGTGGTCGCGCACGAGCACCTCGTGGGTCTCACCGCGGTAGACGCGGCGGAGCGTGGTGCCTGCGGGCGGCAGCCGTGGATCACGCGGCTTGGGTGGTGCCTTCGGCTCCGGAGCGCGCGCTTGCGCCTGCGACGTCTTGCGTGGTCCAGCGTCGAGCAGGCGTCGCCGCCAGTGGCGCGGGGCCTCTTCAGCGAGGGTGGCGATGCGCGCCAGCGTTTCGGCAGACAGGCCGCCAAGCGCCTTCTCCTGGATGCGCCACGCGACGCTGCGGATCAGGTGCTGGCGGTTGCGGGAGCGCGTCGGCTCGCCGAAGACCTCGGCGTAGCGCTCGGCGAGCTCGTTCACGGTCATCGACTCCAAGGCGAGCACCTCGGGCAGATCGTCGGTGAGGTCGAAGACCTCGGCGGGGGCGGATTGTCTGGGCATGGTCTCCTCTGCGGCTGGGGTTCGCGGCGAATCACGCTCGCCGCGTCGGACACACAGGCTCTGCTTCCGCCTCCAAGCAAGACGAGAGAGCAAGATCGAGGAGAGCTTCTGCGAGCAGGTCGAAGAGTTCGTCCCGGTAGGCTTCGGGGGACTTGGTCGGTCGCGCTGGAGGGGCGGCCGGCTCCGTGACGCTCGGTTGGTTCTGGGCCATCGTGGTTCAAACGCGGCGGCCGAACCGGAAGTGGGACAGGGGATGTCGCCGACCACTTGACGAACCAACCTCCGTCCAGTAATCACTGGACACTGCACGGCGGCACTCCTACCCGCTGCCACAGGAAGAACTGATGTGAGCCAAGAAACGCTTGGAGAGAGGCTGAAGCGTGTTCGGCAGGAGCGCGAGCTAGGCCTGCGGGCAGCCGCGGCCAAGGCCGGCATCTCCGCCACCTACCTCTCTCGGATTGAGAACAACCAAGACCCCAGCCCCCCCACCGAAAAGACGATCCGCGCCCTGGCGGAACTCCTCGACGACGACTTCGACGAGCTGATGCAGCTCGCCGGTCGTGTCCCAGAGGATGTCGGGGCCATGATCACCGGCGACCCGCAGATGCCCGAGTTTCTTAGGACCGCCAGAGAGCAGAACGTCACCGCCAAGGACCTCTTGGCGATGCTTGAGGCAGCAAAGAAGAAGCGACGAGGCAAGTGACCCAGGAACTGAAAGTACCCTTCCTCGCGGTGCCGCAAATCGAGCACCGCGCGACGGACCTCCTGGCCCGCGTGGCGGAGTGGAGTGGCAAGCCGCTACGCCCGCCGATCGAAGTGGACCAGATCATCGAAGGGTACCTGAAGCTCGAGCTCGCGTTCACGGACCTCTCCGTCATGCTCGGCCTGCCGAACGTGCTCGGGGCGACCTTCCTCAAGGATCGTCGCATCTTCATCGAGGAGAGCCTCGAGATCGGCGGACACGAGGGACGGATCGCCTTCACCATGGCTCACGAGGTGGGCCACTGGGAGCTGCACCGTCCCCTCATCGAAGCACGCGAGGCCAGCGCGCCCCTGTTCTCCACCAAGGATCTGCCCGAGCAGCCCGCGATCGTCTGCCGCTCCGACGACGGGAAGCGGCCGCCCGTGGAGGTCCAAGCGGACATGTTCGCCGCTCACCTGCTCATGCCGGCTGCCGACGTGCGCGCCGTGGTGCATGCCCGCTATGGCTTGCAGCTGCCCCACTGGAAGCACGTCGAGGAGCTGCGGAAGAACCGCGAGCTCGATGAGAACCTGCGCGACCTCGCGGCCGAGGTCATCGAGCACGGCAACTTCAGCAACGTGTCGAACGAGGCCATGCGCTACCGGCTGCTCGATCTGAAGCTGGTCGTGGACGAGTCCGCACCGCAGCTCACGCTGCTCTGAGCGCGGCTTTCGTTTGTTCAAGATGTTTACTGTTCACTGAACAGTTTCTCTCAAGGAAAATCCCCATGCACCATCGAGAATGGAACCCCAAGTCTTTCTTCCGCCACCTCACCCCCTCAGCGCTCGATGAGCTGCAGGCCTGGGCGGGCGTGACGCTTCAGCTCGATGGCAAGGACTCTCCGGGCCTTCAGTTCTACCGCGCGTGGAAGGCGCTCGACGTCGACGAGCGTACGCGCATCGAGACGGAGCTGCTCGTCGTCAACGACATGTGCTCACGACATGCGCGGCCGTACCTGGAGCAGCAGGTCGCGCCGTTCGTTTGGACAGATGAGCAAGCCCCGCTCCTCGATGAGTCACGCGAGTGGTCGGCTCAGGACTTGGCGCTGCGTCTCTTCGTCGCCGACCCTGCGCGCTTCTGCGAGGCACACCGGGCCTACGCGGTCGACGCACTGGAGCACTTCCGCGAGTACCCCGGAAGCTACGAGGTCACGCTCGCCACGACACCAGAGGCGAAGGCTCGCATGAAGGGCGAGATGATCACGCACTTCCGCGACACTGCGTTTGGCGCGCGCTGCCAAATCGAGGACTTCGCCAATGACGAGAAGTTCGCGATCTTCGTCTTCCACGAGGACGAGATGGCTCCGTTCGACCGCTTCAACGACAGCGGCGTCATCGAACCCGACTGGCAGCGTCCCGTGGTGCGGCTGGCCGCCGTTTTCCACTACGAGACCAGCACGCTCTTGGTGAAGGCCCCGCGCAAGGTCGAGCGCGAGAAGCTCCGCGATCTATTCGCGGAGGTGTTTGTGCAAGACCCCAACTACTTCGGCGACGTGTCGAAGGCGCCGAAGTTCAACTTCGACGTGCTCCGAGATGAAGACTTCGACTTTCCGACTCATGGAGCCGACGCGATCGACGAGGTCTCGGTCGTCAAGGTCATCGCGCGCACAGCGCACCACGACGCCAAGCGTGTCACCATCGAGCTTCGACCCGGGCTCTCCATCGTCGGCCTCGGTATGGTGCTCGAGGAGCACGGCATCTCGCTCGAGAGCGATCCGCTCGATGGCGTGCAGCTCCGCTTCACCTTCGAAGGCAAGGGGCGGAGCAAGTACCGCACCGTGAGCCTCTTCAACCCGAACTCGACTAACCTGAACGACACCCAGCGTGATCGGGTGATCCGTCGTTACCTCAAGGAGTGGGGAATCGATGTCGGCTCGCGAGCTGCCATGGACGCTGCTGCTGACCGCACTGCAGCGGAGTGACCGTGCTCGCGTGAGCTGCAGCCAGGTGGCGGACGCTGCGTCGGACGTCGCCTGGCTCGTGCGCGAGAAGGTGCTGGTCCACTCCAAGGACGACTACGAGTCGCCCGGCTGCGAGCACGGGTGCCAGCCGAACTTCGACTACGCCTCCCACCAAGGCGAGGGGCTCGTCGGCATCGCCTGTCCCCACGAGCCCGCCTGTTGGCCCGGGTGGGAATGGGTGCCGATCAGCGATGTGCAGGCGCTGAGGACGTCGGCGGCGGGCATCCTCGCTGCGCTGGCCAAGCGCAACGGGCTGCGTCCGCTTTCGCGGGAGGTGCCGGAGCCGTTCCTGCCCGTCGGCGTTCTGAATCGTCGCGGGTTGGCGATTGCCGTGGTCTGGAGTCGTTCGCTTCGGCGCGGCTTCGAGCAGCTTTGCCGCGGCGTGCGGGAGGAGCTGGGCAGCGACGCCCTCATCGTGCTCTCGGCCAGACCCGCGCGCGAGGCGTTGCCTGCTTCTCTGCGGACCGCTGTGGTCGCCATCGGCGCCGATACACAGGGGCGCCTCGACTTCTCGCGCGCCCTCGACGATCTGGTCCCCGACTACCGCGAGCGTGCGGTCGAGGATCCCGAGTTCGATCTCGACTTCGTGCAGCTGCGGTTCTCCACGACGCCCGACCGGCACCGGCTGGAGATCAACGGGCACGACTTCGGGGGCCTCCGAAAGAGCGACCTCCAGTTCCTGCGCCTCCTGCTGCTCGCCTGCGCTCGTCTCCGCGGCGACGACGACGGCTGGGTCGACAAAGAGCGCCTGCGCGTCGCGAACAAGAAGGCGCAGGAACTCGACGAGCTGCGGAAAGAGTTCGGGAAGCTGGAGGTGCCGGGGCTCTTGGAAGAGGAGCGCCGGGCGCTGATCAAGTCCCGCAAGGGCACGGGCGCGGTGCGCCTCGCCGTTCCTCCCGAGAACATCATCCTCGACCCGTCGCTCGCTGACTTCACGTGGATGGCGCCGACCACGACCCGCAAGCGCAGCGGCGCCAGCGGGAAGGTGTCCGACGACCAGCTGGCGGGTATGCAGAAGGCGGCCACGCTCCTGCGCGAGTGCCGGCGGCTCGGCGCGCCGGGGGATGCGGAGGCGGTGAAGACGCCGGGGCCCTGAGCTAGACCCGAAGAATCCCCTCGCGCTCGAGGACGCGCCGAATCTCCTCGAACTTCGCTGAGATGTTTCCTGCGGGGAACCGAATCTGTGTGATGCCGGTGATGTTCGAGAATTCCTCGCAGCCGTCTTCGAGCAACACGATCGCGCGTTCGAAGCCAAGGCGACCTTGGAATAGGCCGACCTCATGAATGACGTTGGCTCGTGCCTGCATCTTTCCGTCGGCTTGTTCGTCCTCGGCGGTCATGACCAGAAACGCAAAGCAAGCTGCATCGAGCATCTCAAGGAGTCGCTCTTTCGTGGACTTCCCGGCAGTCGCTTCCCGGTTGAACTCATCCCACGAGAGCTTCAGTCGATCCTGAACGAAGTCCTTGAGATCGCGCCATGCTTGCGAACCACCATGTCCGATGAAGATCGTTCCATCCGTTCGAGCCACTGACTTGCCTTTCATTTTGTGCCGCTTCTCCAGGTACTTCGCGATGTGGCGAATCTTCTTTCCCAGTTCGCTGACCTGATTTCCGTACGACAGAAACTCGGCGAGCTGAACTTGTAGCTGAAGATGCGGTGCGACTTGGATGCCCTCGTTCATGGCGCGGCCATCGCGCGACATGAACTGACGGGGAGCGAGTACGCTTACAAAGTCTCGCGCGTGGTTGTGGCTCTTGAGCGCGGCGATCTCTTCTCGGGACGCCTGGATCGTCTTGTCGGAATGGGTCGCCAAGACCGCGTCCAGAGTGGGGAGGACATCTGCTCGAACGTCGTCGAATACCTCACCAACTTCTTTCGCGATACCCGACAACTCCCCCCACTCGTCGTCGCTCACTTCCGCAGCTTCGAGCACCGCTTGCCGCACTGCGCCCACATCGTACTCGGCCCAATCCCCGCTGGTGGAATTGCTGAACCCATCGGACCCACCCCATTCGGCATCGAAGCTCTCGCCCGGTCGTCGAGGACGGAGCCCTTGGACGTAGACCCGAGAGTGGTAGCCAATCCAAGAACCAGACCAAGCGCGGCCCACCTCGCCGATGGCCTCGCCCAGTCGAACGGGAAGTCCATCAAGCACAGTTTCGCGGTCCAGCCGCCTTGCCGCGCGGTCGCACCTGCGCGCTGCGCGTACAAGATCGTCAAGAATATCGTCCATCTGCGCTTGATGAGAACGTTTGGTCGATAACCTGTCAAGCTGGCTGAATGGCCTACGAGTCGTTCCACCCGTACCGGCTCTTGAAGCTCTCGCGGAAGCTGCCCTCCTCGGACTCGCCGCGCTGGGGGAAGTCGTCTTCAGTGACCACGGTGGTCTTTGTCAGGTCGACGACCATGGCGCGCCGGCGGTCGCCCGCGGCGAAGTAGACGCGCTCGCTGTCGGACGCGACGTAGCCATCCTGCTTCTTGTTTTCGAGTACGAGGCGGCGCAGCGCCTTCAGGTCGACGAGCTCGCCCTCGTAGTCGATGCGCTTGCAGTGCGCGCGGAAGGCGTCGTAGGCGCTCTCCAGATGGATGGCGAGCCGGCCGTCGTTGAACACGTAGTGGATGCGGTGCTTCAGCTCGTTCTGCACGGCCATCACACCGAGCATCTCGACGAAGTGATCGAGGGCGTTCTTCACGCCGTGGTCGGTCTCCAGGAGGTCGGCGAGGATCGCGTCGACCGCGGCTTGCGCACCGAGGTCCTCGGGTAGCTCGAATCCGCAGTGCCGCGCGAACTCCTCGAACAGGTGAATGCCGAGCAGCATCGCCGTAAGGTTTTCGGCGATGCGGATGGGCACCTTGCGCTCGCCGATGAGGGCGGTCGTCGCGGCGCGGGCTACCTGCAAGTCCGCCGCGAAGTCCCGTCCCAGGCAAAACTGGATGTACCGGGGCGCGAAGAGCGTGAGGTCCTGAGCGCGCAGCTCCTGGTGAGCCCGCTTGCACGAGGGCAGCTCGCTCAGCGTCGTCTTGGCGGGGTTCGAGGTGATGATGCGCTCGAGCAGCGCTGCCTCGGTCGGACGCGTCTCCCCCGCGATGCAGACGGGCGCTTGCAGGTGATAGGTGTTCACTCGCTGGTCGGGGCGGCCGCGCTCCTCGGTCTCCCCTCGGTAGAGGCGCCGCAGGTACCGGTGCAGCGTGTTCACGCGGAAACGCTGCATGTCGTAGGGCTTGTACTCATCGATGAAGATGGGCACCGACCGCGTCGAGGTGAGCAGCTTGAGCAGCGCGAACTCCGTCTCAGTCGCGCTGTAGGGCTCTGCGTCGCGCACGCCGAACAGCGGCCACATGATGTCGATGCAGAGGCTCGACTTGCCGGAGCCCTGCGTGCCCCAAACGAAGAGCGTCGGGAAGCTGCCCACTGCCTCCATGAAGCGAGGCTTCAGCGGCGTGGCGAAGAACCAGCCAAGGATGGGTAGGATCACCTCAGGCTTGTTCACCTGCGGAAGGCACTCGAACACGGTGCTCGCCACGAGCAGGAACGTGTCCTCGTCGACGTCCCTGTAGTTCACCCGCTTGTCGAGCGAGCCACCGCTCGGGACGTAGATGACCGGCGACGGCGTGAGGAAGCCCCGGGGGCCGATCGCGCAGTCGGGGCCCAGCCACACGTGGTGCTCGCCCGAGCGGTAGTCGCCGAGCATCGTTGAGCCCGGCTTGCGAGGGACGGGACGCCGCGCGAGCACGCGGAGGAGCCCTTGCACGTTGTTGTCGCTGCCCGTCCACTGCATGTCAGCCGACGGCAGGAGGCGAATGAGGTCGCGCTTCGAATGGAACGCCGTGAGCGGCAGGCGCAGCCCGCGTACCGTGGTTCCCCGGTCGGTGCGGGCCTCCCCCATGATCAGCTCGCCGTCCTCGGTCTCGACGCGCATCGTCGGCTCGATGGTGAAGGACGACAGGATCTTCGTCTCTCCGCGAGCCGTGAGGCAGTAGTAGAAGGCGGCGTCCTCGTAGATTTCCCCCTCGATGGCGTCAGGCTCGGCCGCCGCGTCGTCAGCCTTCTCCTCGTTCGCTGGTGCGGCCGCCGCGCGAGCCAGGGCCTTGCGGAGATCTTTGGCCTTGAGCCCGAAGCGCTTCTCGACCAGCTCAAGGTAGCGGCCGTGCATGGACGGGTCACGCTGGGCGATGGCGAGGAGGATTGGCTTGAGCCGGTACTCGAGCTCCTGCACCGGCATGTTGACTGGCACCGCCTCGATGGCCTTCTCGACGTCGAAGACCACGTCGTACAGATCGCACCGCGCTCCCGGCTCGCGATGCACCTTGCAGTAGTCGAGCTTTTGGAGCGCATGGCACGGCGGAGCGACGGTGCCGTCTTCGCGCGCCGTGGCCATCACCTTGTCGTGCGCCTTCGTGATGTAGGCCGCTGCATCGCGCCCCTGGAGCTTGCCGAGTCCGCGGCGGTCATACTCGGTGATGAGCTCGATGATTTCGCCGAGCGGCAGCCCCTTGTGCGCGAAGAAACGCACCATGTTGAAGATGGCGAGACTGCGGTCGTCTGCGCCCTGATCCCAGAGACGCTGCACCGGACCGCACATGTCCACCGGGTGCTCCCAGTCGAAGTCGTCGCGCGCACGTGGGGCTGCGGCTCTACCGGGAACTGTTCCGGCGTCTGAACAGCTGGGCGCGCCGACCACGGGGAGTGATACTCGCCGCGCCGGCGCTTCTTCCGGTTCAGGCGGCGCCGTCAGCCGCTCGAGCAAACGCGGGTCCTCTGAGCGTTCGAAGCTGCCCTGGGCCGCGCTGACGCGATGGGGGCGCTCTCCTTGCCCGTCGCCCTTGTGACTGACGGTGCCGATGACCTTGATGATGCGTGCCACGTCGTGGATCGAGTCGACGTGAACTTGCTCTGTCTGGAAGCGCTCGCGGAGCTCGGTCTCGAAGCGCTTCAGCCCCTCGGCGAGGTGCTCGTGTTCAGCCAGGTGCGTCGGCGGGAGCGAGAACCAGAGCTGCGCCCCGTTCCCGCTCATCATGAGCCGCGGGCGAACGAGCCCCTCCGCAGCGCACCAGTCAGCGGCCGATGTGGCCGCGGCGATGGCTTGTGCCAGCTCCTCGTTGGTACTGGCCGTGTCCTTGGGACGCACCGGATCTAAGTCGATAACCGTGGCGGTCACCACCTCGATGTCCTGACGGGTTGCCCCTCGCTTGAGGGGACGGATAGCGTTGGGGGCACGTGACAGCAGAGTCACGGGCCGCGGCTGGATGCCGACGTAGACGTTGCCGATGGCGTTGGTGCGCAGGCACTCGCGCACGAAGGCCTCCTCGTCGTCGAAGAAGCCAATGCCCACGATGCCGCCCACGGGGCGGATGACGCGGACTTCGCTGACGCCGTGGTCGCCGTGAGCCAACCAGCGCCAGGTGCTCCGAATCACCTTGGCGTTCGGCTCTGGGCTCATGCAGCGTCGCTCCGTCGAGCCCGCCGACTGGGCTCTGGGCGCTGACTGAGCTTGGACGCAGGCAGTCCAAGAACCTCTGCGTAGAGCTTGCGCCGCTCGAGGTGGTGGCGACGCAGGATGGGCACCTTGCGATCGACGAAGTCGAAGAGGACTGCGTCCTGCTTATCGGGGTGCGGGCGCATGAGTCGCCCGAGGCGCTGCACCGTGCGTCCCTTGGCTCGGCTCGGGAACGCCAGGAAGACACGCGAGAGGCGTGGCAGGTCGAGCCCCTCGTCGGCGATGCTGGTCGCAACCAGAACCGAGAGTCTTCCCGCTCGTGCGTCGTCGAGCAGCTCCTTGCGGCGCTCGCGTTTCACAGCGCCCGTGAGGACCTCAGTGGTCACGCCCGCCTCGCGTAGGGCGGCGACGAGCGTGTGGCAGTGCTCGACTCGTCCCGAGAGCACGAGGCACGTCTGCCCGGCCTGCGCCTCCGCCACCACCGAGTCGACGATCATTGCGTTGCGCGGCCCGTCTTGGGTGACAGCGGCGAGCATTGGCATGTAGTCCTCTGCGCTCACGTAGGGGTAGAAGAACTCCGTCTCCACAGGGCGCACCTCCGGGATGGTGAGCACGCCCGCCTCGACGAGTTGGTCGTGGGAGACCACGGCGAGGGGCGCACCGAGGAACAGATCGAGCAGCGCCGTCAGCCCATCGGAGCGCTCAGGCGTCGCGGTGAGTCCCAGCCGGTAGCGAGCGGGACAGCGATCGACGACCGCGTGGAAGGTGCTCGCGGCGACGTGGTGCGCCTCGTCGAGGATCAGGAGGCCGAAGGCGCTCAGGAACTCGTCGAGCCGCGCCTCCTCCCAGCGCACCAACGCTTGGATGACAGCCACGGTCACCGCTGCCGGGCGGTGCTGCCCGTCCCCCACGAGGCCCGCGTCGATGCCGAGCTTGTCTTTCAGTTCGCCAAGCCACTGCTCGGCGAGGTCGAGCGTGTGCACGAGCACGAGCGTCGGCGTGCGGAGTCGAGCGATGGCGCCCATCCCCACACGGGTCTTTCCGCCACCGCAGGGGAGCACCACCGAGCCCTGCGTGACGCGGACGAGCTTGTCGACGGCAGCCGCCTGGTAGTCCCGAAGCGGAAGCTCAGGCAGCTCGGGTAGCCGCTCTTCGGGGAGCACGCGCGCATCCTCGCAAGCTACAATCCCGCCCTCCTGTGCTGCGGCCTTGCGCAGCACGTGGATCGCGCCGCGCGGCAGCCGCAGTGAGTCCTCGTGCTCCCGCAGAAAGCACAGCGTCTCAGGCTCTGCACCTGGATCTCGCCCGACTCGCATCCGGTCGAGGTAGGCGGGATTGGGAAAGGTAAGCGAGCGGATGAGACGCTCCGCCAGGCGTGGCGGACACTCCCCCTTCGGCAGCGAGAGCCCGGAATCAACTCGCGCGCGCATAGCTCGACTCCTGGAGAAAGCGGGCGATGTTCTCGACACGGCGCGTGGAGAGCATTGGGGGAAGGCTTCGAAGGAACTGCCGCCCGTAGCCCTTCTCGGCGATGCGCTTGTCGAGGATGACGACCACGCCCACGTCTGAGCGCGCCCGAATCAGCCGCCCCACGCCCTGGCGCAGAGCGATGATCGCGAGCGGCACCAGGTGGTTGCCAAAGGCCTGCGGATCACGCTCGCAGATGGCGTCGATGACCGGATCGTCGGGATGCGGGAACGGAAGCTTGTCGATGACGACCCCGGTGAGCGCCTCGCCGGCGACGTCGATGCCAGTCCAGAAGCTCTCGGTGCCGAGCAGCACCGAGTCGACGTCCTCCTTGAAGATGCGGGTGAGCTCCGCTCGCGGCAGGTCCCCCTGGCGCAGCACCCGGAAGCGGGAGCCAGCCAGCTGCGCGTGGACCCCGTTCAAGGCGCGATACGAGGTGAAGAGCCCAAGCGTGCGTCCACCGCAAGCCCCAACTACCTCGCGAAACACGCGGGCCGCTGCGTCGATGAACTCCGGTGCTCGCGGATCGGGCATCCCTTCAGGCACGACCAAGAGCGCCTGCGACGCGAAGTCGAAAGGCGTCTCGGCGATCACCTCCAGCGCCTCCGTGGGTACGCCGAGCTCCCGACGAACGAAGTCGAAGTTCCCCGCGGTGGTCGGCGTCGCGGAGACCGTCGACACCGACGGACAGGCGTCGAAGAGTTCAGCGCGAAGCAGCTCCGAGACGTCGACGGGCTTGGAGCAGAGCTTCACGTGACCCTTCTGGTCGACATCGATCCAATAGACCTTGCCGGGGTCGGTCAGGCTGAGTCCTTCAGTCAGCCTGGCGCTGGCCGTGCTGGCGGCGCGCGCGACGCTGGAGGCTCGGGCTCGGTCCTTCTTCTCGAGCGAGCTGTCGTCTGCGCGCTCCTCGGCCACTGCCTGCAGTGCGACCAGGGCCTTCTGGAGCCCAGCGTCCGTCACCACGCCAGGGACGCGCAGTCGCCGTCGGTAGCTCGGAGAACGCTCGTAGTCCGCGAGCCGGTCGAAGAGCGTCTCCGCCTCCCGACGAAGCGTGTCCCCGAGCCGCTGCCTGCCGAAGTCGGCTGCGGCGTTCGCCAAGCGACCGATGGTGAACCGCGAGACGCTGAAGCCGAAGAAGTCGCGGGCGATCTCCGCTGCCTCGTGAGCCTCGTCGAGCACGAGCAGGTCGAACGGTGGAAGTACCAAGTCCTGTCCCGTTTCACGGCGCACAGCCAGGTGGGCGAAGAGCATGTGGTAGTTGGTGACCACGATGTCCGCCTCCTGAGCCTTGGCCTTGGCGCACTCGGCGAAGCACTCGTCGCGAAAGGAGCAGGCGTCCGCCTTGCACTCGTCCGAGCTCACGGAGAAGCGCGACCAGATCTGAGCGCTCGGGATGAACGGCAGCTCCGAGACGTCGCCGCGCTGGGTTTGGTCGGCCCAGGCGAGCACCTCGTCGAGTTGGCGCTGTTGGTCGTCGAAGAGCCCGTGCAAGCGTCCCGCGGCTTCGGACTCGGTGAGGCGGTCGAGACAGAGGTAGTTGTTGCGTCCCTTGAGCAGCGCGAAGCTGAAGCTCCAGGGCAGCACGTCCGCCAGCATCGGCAGATCCTTGGCGACCAGCTGCTCTTGCAGCGCGATGTTCGCCGTGGCGATGACCACACGCTTCTTCTCGTGGTGTGCGTGCCAGATGGAAGGCACGCAGTATGCGACACTCTTGCCCGTGCCGCACGGGCCTTCCCCGAGGGCGTGGCACCCACGCGACATGGCTTCGTCCACCATGCGCGCGAGCGCCACTTGGCCTTCGCGAGATTCGTAGTTCGGGAAACGCGAAGCGAAGAGCCCGCCGGCCCCGAAGACGTCGGAGATGTAGTCACTCATGGCTGTGGCTCCTCACTCCTCGCGCTCAGGCGAAAGGATCGACCTCGGTGTCCGACGCCACGGGTTCAGCGAGCTCCGTCTGCAGCTGCTCGACGAAGGCGCGGGCTTTGGGCACCTGCGCGGCGGGCAGGTCCTTGATGCGCTGCACGCCGAACTTCTCCAGGAAGCGGTCCACCGCTTCGCGTGGCATCGCCTTCAAGTCTGCGGCGATGGCCTGCGCCGTCTTCGGATCGATCGGGCCGTCAGCCTTCTGGTCGTAGCTGTCGAGCGACGACTTGCCGGAGGCTCCGCCTGAATCGCCGTCGTAGAGCTTCGGAAGGTCGTGTTGCGACAGCGCTTGGAAGGCGCGCTGCTGCTCGGGGGTGAGCTGGTGCTCGGGCAAGATCGAGTAGGTGGTCTTCGGATCCTTGGCGGCGCCGTGGCGCTGGATCTCGAAGGCCCACTTGTTCAGCCCGTACTTCTCGCGGACGCGCACCAGATCCTTGAAGAAGACGACGCCCTGCTCGAGCACCTTCACCTCTTGGGTGTCGAAGAGCGCGACGTTGAGAGCGATGCGCAACGACGCACGGACTCCCTCGGCCTTCATCTTCTCGTCGACCTCGACGTACTTGCCGTCGACGAACGCGACCTCGCGCGGGTGGGGTTCCCCGAGGAAGACGACCACCGCCTTGTCCTCGTCGTTCTGCAGCCTGAGCCAGAGGCCGGTGCCCTGGTCATGCTTCTTCGCCATCTCTTCGGTCTGCTGCCACATGCTCGTTGCCATTGTTCATTTCTCCTGATTGCTGAGGGTTGGGGGCTGCTGTCGGCGGTAGACCGCGAGCAGCTGGGTTCCGTCGGAGGCGATGCCCGCCTCCTCGAGGTGAAAGTCGGTGCCGGGGACGAGCACGTGCTCGAGCTCCCAGGCGCGGAAGAGCCCCGGGAGGCGCACGAACTCGTCGCGCAGGGTGTCGGGGACAGGCTCTTCGTGTTTTCGGTCGTCCATCGCTCGGCTCCTTCGGGCGCTCACGGCCACTGGGGCTGCGGGCCGCCACAACGGCGCCCTGGTGTGGGGCAAACGCGGTCGGGAGCGGCGGACTGGGACAAGTGACCACCAAGACCGCGGCGGAGTTGGCTCACCGCGCGCTGCAAACGCTTGCGGGCAGCGTCGTGCGAGAGGCCCAATCGCTCGCCGGATTCTTTCTGAGACTCACCCAGGACGAGCGCACGGATGACGAGCTCCGCGTCGTCGCCCACCAGGGGACGCAGCCAACGGCGAAGCGCGGTCACACTCTCGGTGAGGCCATGTCCGGGGCGGCGACCTAGCTGCGATTCCACCTCGTCCGCGCGTCGAAGCTCCTCGAGCAGCAGGTGCTGGAGATGGTTGTCGAGCTCGGCTTCGCTGGCGCGACGTCCTTCGAGGTCCCACTCCTGCCGGCAGCGCTCCATCAGATCGCGTTCGGTGCTGCGCACGAGGGTCGCAGCGACGCGATGGACGGAGCGGAGGTCGAGACGGCCGACCAACTCCATGAAGGCTTCGCTGATGCGCGAAACCAGCTCTTCGGGGGAGCGCGGGAAGTGCTTGCGACGCCGGTTGTAGATGGCGTCGAGCCCAGGCCAGAGCCCGAGCCAGAGAAGGCTCGATGGCAGTTCACCGTGAGCGCCGCTCTGCGCGGCCAGCACCAACTCACCGAGCAGCGCGTCCTTGGCGTCGAGATCGCCCGGGGTGCGATGCAGGTAGGCGACGACGGCGCCAGGATCGGCGAACGCGGTCAGGGTGGGGAATTCAGACTTCATGGAGGTGAACTCACGAGCTGCAGTGAGGGTTCGAGACGAGTGAACGAGGCCTGCACGCAGGGCCTCCCAGCACGAGCGCATGGGCGCGCCGCTTTCCCGGCGGCGTCAGGCGCTCAGAGGGAGCCGATCAGGGCGTCAGTGCGCTCGGTGGACTTGGGGACGAGAGGGACCGCTCAAGCGGCCGTCGGGTGAGCGGCGGCCGGTGCGGTCGGTGGGGTGAAGCGCGAGATCACGACGTTGAGCGTCCGACAGCGGTAACAGCTGACGCTCGCGGTGAAGTCGCCGACGATGGTGGCCTGCAAGTCGCCGCGACGGATCGAGATGCCGTCGGGATCGCGCTTGGCGAGCAGGGCGCCGCAGCTCTTGCAGCGGCATTCATTCGGGGTGCTGATTCGCATCTGGGTGTCTCCTTCGCCCCGCGGTTCAGCTGCGGGGTGAGGAGAACTTGCGGGGGGCACCCAGGGGGGACGGCAGGGGTGGAAGAGCAGCCCGATTCCGGGGTGGGTCTCCGGGGTGGGTGGTTGCCAGCGCGACGATTCTTAGGAAAAGTAACGCTTAGCGTTCTTTTCGGAGAGAACTGTATTGGCTGACTCGCTACAGTTCTTGCCGAAAGCTACGACAATGGTAACTTTCAGAGAGAATTGTCTCCAATGCACGCGCAAGACTACGTCCAGGCTTTGGCGAGCCAGGGCCGCTACCACTTCACCACCGCGGGTGCGGTGCAGGCGCTCGGCGCCAGTGAGCCCGCCGTGCGCGCACAGCTCCGACGTCTCAAGCGCAAGGGGCTCGTGGCGAGTCCGCTGCGTTCGTTCCACGTCGTCGTGCCACCCGAGTACCAGCGCCTTGGGTGCCTCCCCAGCGAGGAGTTCATCGACCAGCTGATGGCGGAGCTCGGCGAGCCCTACTACGTCGGACTGCTCTCAGCTGCCGCGCGCCATGGAGCAGCGCACCAGCGGCCGCAGTCGCTTCAGGTGATGGTCGCCAAGAACCGCGCTCCCATCGAGTGCGGCCAGGCGCGCATCGTCTTCATCGCTCGCGGTGATCTCGAGCGCATGCCGGTGAGCACCTTCAACACCGCGCGCGGCACTGTCCGGTACTCCTCCCCCGAGGCGACCGCACTCGAACTCGTTGGGTACCCCAGGCAAGCAGGTGGGCTCTCGAACGTGGCCACCGTGCTGTCCGAGCTGGGCGAGTCAATGAAGCCCGAGCCGCTGGCGGAGGTCGCTGCGCTCTGCCCGGTTGGCTGGTCGCAGCGTCTCGGCTACCTGCTGGAGCTCGTGGAGCAACAAGAGCTGGCTAACGTCCTCGCGCCCCACGTCGAGGCGCACGCCGCGAGCTTCACCCCTCTGCGTCGCTCGGCTTCGCTCGCTGGGGCCGAGCGCGTCGCCAAGTGGAAGCTCCTCGTGAACACCGAAGTGGAGCCCGACGAATGATTCCCAGAGCATTCATCACCGCGTGGCGTACGGAGGCTCCGTGGCTCGACGACGCCATGGTCGAGCAAGACTTGGTCATCAGCCGAGCGCTCGTTGAGCTGTTCCGAGTCAAGGACATCGCCGACCGACTCGCGTTCCGCGGAGGAACCGCGCTGCACAAGCTCCATCTGCAGCCAGGCGCCCGCTACTCGGAGGACATCGATCTGGTGCAGGTGAAGGCCGAACCCATCGGCGACACCCTCGACCAGATGCGTGCGGTGCTGACCCCCTGGCTTGGAGAGCCGCAGCGCAAGATCAAGGAGGGGCGCGTCAACCTGGTCTACCGCTTCGATTCGGAGGAGATGCCACCGCGTCGGATGCGGCTGAAGATCGAGACCAACACGCGCGAGCACTTCGCGGAGTTGGGGCTCGTCCAGTTGCCGGTCCGGGTTGAGAGTCCGTGGTTCTCGGGCGAGGCGAACGTCACCACCTTCCAGTTCGACGAGCTGCTCGGGACGAAACTGCGCGCCCTCTTTCAGCGGAAGAAGGGCCGAGACCTGTTCGACTTGGCGCACGCCCTCGAGCTCGACCGTGTCGACACACCCGCCCTGCTGCGTTGCTTCCAGCGCTGCATGACAGAGGGCGGCCACGCGGTGACGCGAGCCCAGTTCGAGGCGAACCTTCACGAAAAGGCGAAAGATGGCGACTTCCGAGCCGACATTGAGCCCCTGCTTCGTCCGGGGATCACATGGGACTTCGACGCCGCGAACGCGCTGGTTCACGAGAGCATCGTCTCTGCGCTGCCTGGCGAGCCCTGGAAGGGCCGGGAGAATCCATGACCGACGACGACGACATCTACAGGCTCGGCCTGCTTTCGGAGAAGACCACGGTGGAGCGGATGATCGCCGACACGCCAGAAGCCGATGTGCTCGACCTGGCGAGTCTTCGTCACCGGCTCGAGGTCATCGAAGGGCGACTCGCGCGATTGGCTGCGGGCACGGGTCACGAGTGGGCGTCACCGGTCGAGCGTCTCGAGCTGCCTGCGGACGCCATCGAGAGGATGGCCGAGTTGTCGGAGGCTGAGCCGACGGCGAACGCGCGGCTCGCGGCGGCGGCAGCTCGGCATCGACGACCGAAGGACGACTGAAGGCGTCGGGCCTCCGCGCCTCCACGGGGAGTCACACTGCGCGGAGTTGTGGGCAGAAGGGTCTGCGCTGGACAGGCCAGGGACAGGACCGCGTCCCGCGACTTCCCTTGGAGTTTTCACACCTTGAGCCCCATGGGACAGTCAGGACAGTATTAAAATGGTAGGTCTATTTAGAGCCTTCGGCTTTTTTCACGAAGCAGAGGCGACTTGAAAGAATTCCTTCTTCAGAAGAGGCTCTGCTCGCGCATTGCCGTCCCGCTGTCCCGGTGACCCTGAACCATCTGGAATTGCAGGTGAATCCTCGGGACGAAGTCACGTCCGGGCCACGTCCCAAGGCGTCCCGACTGACCGCGGACAGTCGCGCCGTCCCAGTTCTCGTCCGAGAGCCGCGTTTCTCTTGCACGATGGACACTCAGCAAACACGCGCAGACCACACCGACCCGTTGCTCGACCTCCAGAAGGTACTCGCGAGGCTCGTGCAAGGTGGGGTCATCACCTCGGAGGACTCGGTTCGGATCGTCAGGACCGTCAACCGCTCAGCGAAGGCGATGACCGAGAGGCACGATCGCTTCGGTGACTTCCTCATCGCTCTGATGTTGGGCATTCGCGACGGCGTCCTGGTGGACGGAGAGCACTTCCGGCGAACTTCCAAGGGGCTCGCCATTCACGTCGAGTCGACCGCCACGACGCTCTGGAAGGCTCGCAAGTTCTCGGCGACCACCCGCGAAGCGAGGCGGCTCATCCGCTTCGCTCTGAAGCGCCACCCTGACCTCATCCTCTCGCTCTCCGAGCGCTTCTTCTTTGACGAAGACGCCGATCGCCGTCGCGCCGTCGTGCTCCACGAGGAGCGGGCGTGGGAATTCGTCGGGGGTCGTCCGAAAGCTGTCCCAGTCCGCTGAGCCAGACCGCGTTTCCACCACACCGGGGCCAAGAGGCCCCCGGCGGAACGCACCATGGCCCTCAAAGACCTGCTGAAGACGGCGCCGACTCCGGCGGACGCCCGCCCACCGGGGATCACCTGCGAGAAGTACTCGCCGGGCGCAGAAGGCAAGCGTTGCGCCCACTACCTGCCGAACGGCGCCTGCGCTCGCGAGGACGAGTTCATGTGCGTCGAGTGGCTGAAGCGGAACCCGGCGACATCGGCTCCGCCAACGCTGCCGCCTCCTACCCCGCGACCGCCACCCCGGGATCTGTTCGGCAACCCGGTTGCGGCGCCTCCAACGCCCGAGCCGAAGATCAAAGCGCCCCCGGCGACGCGTCCCCTCCCGTCGACCACCACCGAGCCCACCGTCGACGTCGATCCGCTTCGTGGCTTCACGCCCGATGACATCGAGTCTTTCAAGGCGCTCGGCGTCGAGGTCTGCCTCGAGTCCGAGGCGTGCGGCGAGGTCTGGCTGGTTCCTGAGTACACGGGCCAAGACCGTCGCGAGCTCACCCCAGAGCACGCAGCGACGCTCGCGCGCGTGCTCTCCGTGTTCCCCGGTTCGCGCCTCGTCGCGTTCCACAAGTCACCCAAGCCAGAGCGCCCGGAGCGCCCCGTCCAGGAGCGCTCATGATCACCCCGTTCAAGAACCAGCATCTGTCGTACAGCCGTCTCAGTCGATTCGAGACCTGTCCCGCGTCCTACAAATTCCACTACATCGAGAAGCAGAAGTCCGAACCAGGACTCCCGCTCCGCTTCGGCAAGGCGGTGCACGCCGCGCTCGAAGGGCTCCTGAAGGAGGTCGTCGACGAGGAGCTGACAGGCGGACTCGCTGAAGAGCGCGCGCTGCACTTCTTCCGCGAGGCGTGGACAGCCGAGGGTCTCACCGGCGTCGACGTCTTCGAGGCGGGCATGAAGATCCTTCGCGACTTCATTCGCGACCAGGGCCACGTCGATCACCGCGACGTGCTCGCGCTCGAGAAGGAGTTTCGGCTGCCAGTCGGACCGTTCACCGTGCTCGGGTTCATCGACCGCGTCGACTGGATCGACGACGAGACGGTGGAGGTCATCGACTACAAGACCAACCACATGCTGTTCACCCGCGACGAGGTCGACACCTCGTTGCAGATGAGCCTGTACCACGTGGCAGCCACGCGCCTCTGGCCGTGGGTCAAGAAGGTGAAGCTGACCTTCTGGATGCTCCGACACGGCATCAAGCAGGAGACCACCCGCACCGAAGAACAGCTGGCGGACGCTCTCGCCTACGTGGAGACGCTCGGGCACCAGACGGAGAGCGCCACCGAGTTCCCGGCGCGCCTGAACACCAACTGCTGCTACTGCGACCACCGCAAGCACTGCCCCGCCTACGAGGAAGCTCTCAAGGGCAAGCGCGAATTCATCTGCGAGGACCTCGCCGATCTGGAAGCGGTCGCGAGGGAGCGCGAAGAGGTGGCTCAGCTCTCGAAGACGCTCTACGCCCGCAAGAACGAGCTGGAGGACATCCTCAAGACGCACCTCGGGCACAACGACGCGCTCGTGCTCGCCGGCGTCCGCTACCGGATGTTTGCCACGACGAGCATCGACTACCCGCTCGAGCCGACGCTGTCGCTGCTGGCTGAAGCGACGGGGCGCTCACGCGAGGAGCTGGTGGTCGAGCTCACCAGCGTCGAGAAGAAGGCGGTCGATGCTCTGCTGAAGAAGCTCGGCAAGAGCGAGGACAAGGCGCGCGTCTCGCTGTTGAAGGCGGAGCTTGAGGCGCACGCCTCGAAGAAGTCCTCCCCGCGCCTGTGGGCGAAGAAGGAGGTGGCCTGATGTCCGCCGCGCTGCAACTGACCGAGGTCGAGCCCACGACCGAGGTGCCGACCGACCGCTCGCCGATCCTTCCGCCTCCCGCCAAGCCTCGCGACCTCGTCTTCGTCGACTTGGAGACAACGGGGCTCGATCCAGAGCGCCACGACATCGTCGAGATTGGTGTCGTCCGCGTTGACGGCCGCAGCTTGGAGGTGCTCGCTGAGCTCGAGCTCCGGGTGGTGCCCGAGCGCGTCGAGAACGCCGACCCCGAGGCGCTCGCCGTCTCAGGCTTTGACCCCGGCAGTTGGTCCGACGCGGTACCGCTTGCCGTTGCCCTGGGTCAGCTGGCGCCGCTGCTCTCCGGAGCGCTCGTCGCTGGGCACAACGTGGGCTTCGACTGGAGTTTCCTCGTGGCAGCTCACCGTCGCGTCGGACTTCCTCTGCCGGAGGTCGACTACCATCGCCTCGACACGGCCAGCCTCGCCTGGACGCTTGCGTCCAACGGGGAGATCCGTTCCATGTCGCTCGACCCGGTGGCGGAGCACCTCGGGCTCCAACGACCGACTCCTCACCGGGCGCTGGCCGACGCTCACTGCTCGCTCAACGTCGCTCGTCGGCTGCGAGAGCGCATGAAGGCTGGCGGTCGCCTCGCGTCCCTCGAAGGCGACGAGCAGCAGATCGCCGAGACGCTCCTCGCCCGCATGGGGGCAGGGCGGCGTCAGTACGGGCCGTGGAACGTCGGCGACGGCCGCGACTACCCTGCCGAGGCCTACGAGGAGGCGCTCGATGGGCTCCACTACGTGGCAGCCGAACTCGTGCGACGGCGACGGGAGCAGCAGGACCGCCGACGGCGCATCTACGTCTGCCATCCCTTCGGCGGCGATCCGAGCGGCAACGCCGACATCATCCGTCGGCTGTGTCGGGGAATCGTCGATGACGAGCAGGTTCCCATCGCGCCTCAGCTCTACCTGCCGGAGTTCATCGACGAGGAGCTGGAGCGCGAGCGTGCGCTCGACCTGTGCCTCGAACTCGTGCGTAGCTGCGACGAGCTACGCGTGTTCGGCAGCCGCATCACCGGCGGCATGCAGCGAGAGCTCGCGTTTGCCCGCGCGCTCAGGTTGCCCATCACCTTCGAGGAGGTGCTCTCATGACCTCCTCGGGGGCAGCTGCTCGCCGCAAGGGAGCAGACTTCGAGCGTGGGATTGTCCTGCGCTTCCGCGAGGCCATGCCCGACGCGGAGGTGCGTCGAGGGCTTCAGTCCCGCTCAGGAGCCGAGGTGGCGGACGTCGACCTCCCGTGCTTCTGGCCGGAGCTCAAGCGCCACAAGCGCACCAATCCGCGCGAGGCACTGAGGCAAGCGGTCGAGACCTGCCCCAAGGGTCGGTGGCCCATCGGGATCTGCAAGGACGACGGTGAGCCGGCCTTCGTGGTCATGGGGCTCGACGACTTCCTCGATCTCGTCAGTGAGTGGTGGGAGGCGCGCCAGTGAGCTCGTTTCGCGCTCTCATCGAGCGGGTGCGCGTGGAGACGCTCTCCCGCTCACGGGGACCCTTCGAGGAGGCCAAGCGCCATCAACCAGCGCTCGCACCTCACAGCACGCTATCGGCGCTCCTGACGACGATGGGCGACGAACGCGAGGCGACCTACCCCGAGCGGGAAGCGATCACCCGGGCGCTGATGGGGGAGCACCGGCGAACCGGCGATGGCCGCTGGGCGTCGGTGCTGGTGCTCGCCTACTATCCGATGCTCAGTCGCTTGCGGCACCGCCTGGTGAGTTCGTCGGTTGGGCGCGACGAGCTTGACCAGATCGTGCTCACCTCCTTCGTCACCTCGGTGGCGGAGGTGCCGCTGGAGCTAGACCGGATGCCGATGCGACTGCGTCAGCGCACCGAGCGACAGGTCTTCGGCTTCTTGCGCAAGGAGTGGGCCGAGTACCACCCCGGAGCGGAGCCCGACCAGCTCGCGATCTACGGGACCGAAAGCATCGTGCAGCGCCGCTTTGAGGAGGGTGGTGCTTGCGAGGACGGTCGCGCACTGCAGGTAGCTCCTCGTCATTCGCTCGGCCTGCGCAGCATCGAGTTGAAGCTCGCCCGCTCGCTTCGTCGCGATGAAACCGGCCTTGGCAGGGGAAAGTCGGGTGAGATCGCGGAAGCGAGCAAACACGCATCGCTCGGGTTGTGCGCCCTTCGGTACGACGGATGGAGGCCACTCGTTCAGCTGATTGGCCTCCTTCTCCGTGAGGAAGCGGCAGTCCCAATACGCGTCCCCTGGATCTTTCGCCCCCTTGTCTCCGCTCAACACGTCTACGAAGAGGGACCTCCCGTCGTAGCTGCCTGCCGTTGCAACGTAGAGGCTGGTTAGCCGCTGTTGCCCATCGAGGACGAGGTATCTCTCGTTTGATGTCCCACTTTCGAAGTCGAGCGTGATCCCGGCGTCGGGCTGGACATCCTTCTGGAATCGTCGATAGCGCTGCATGGTCGACGTCTTCCAAAGCAACGCCGTGCCAAGTGGAAAGCCACGTAGGAGGCTGTCGACCAGGCGGGTGATCCGCTCAGCCTTCCAAACAAAGGGTCGCTGCATCGCCGGGAGTACGATCTTGCCGGCGTCCACCTGAGCCATGACGCCGTTGAGAGTTGGGTCGAACATTGCCGCTGACGGTAGCACGAAGGTTTGTCCCCTCGGAAACGCTCGAGAGTCTTTGCCCATCGAGGAGCTTCAGCGCAGCACCATGGCCGATCGCGTCGACTACTACTTCCGCCAGAGGGTCTCCGAGGCCGAGCTGGATCTCGGCTTCGAACTCCTCGAAAAGGCCGACCGAAACCTCGCGGCTGACCTGAACATCTACGGCGTCGTCTCAGGAGCTGTCCCCGCGCCGCACTCGCCGGTGGCGGACCTCAGCGTCGATCTGACGGCTCCCGGGCGCGCCTACGACAACCTCGGTCAGCGCATCTTCTTTGGGACCGGCCAGACCGTCGACTGCTCGGTTGACCTGGTCGGGCTCCCTACGGACGTCGCGTCCGCGGGCAACGAGCGCTGGCTCGGGATCTTCCTGCGCTTCGCTCGGCAGCTCTCCGATCCGCGCACCGACGGCAACTCGCAGCAGGTGCTCTTCCGGCGCGACGAGTCCTTCGAGATCGTTGTGCGCCAGGCTCCCGAGGGCGCTGTCGGTGTAGCGACTCGGGTGGCGCTGCAGCCCGAAGAGATCCTCGTCTGTGATGTGAAGCGACGACCAGGGCAGACCCCGATCATCGCCTCGGACATCGACCTCACCCGGCGCCAGGCGTTCATCTTTGCGCAGGGCACGGCTATCGGTCTGCAAACGGGCCTCTGGAACATCCTGCAGCCAGTCTCGAACACTGCGCAGGCGGCGCTTGACGAGGTGGACGCTGAGCTGACCGAGCATTTCGGAGCCACCGGACGGCGCCACGCTGCCTCGGCCATCGACTCGACACCGCGAGGCTTCATCTCCGCGACCAACCTGCAAGCGGCGCTCAACGAGCTTGTCGACGATCTGAGCAGCGCCACATCGGGAGCGGCAGGAGCACTGCGTGTCGGTGCGGACGCGGTCGCTGGCACGCCGAACGCACTTCCAGCGGGAAGCGTGGATGCGCAACTCGCTAGCCTGCTCAGCCTCCTCAACAATCACCAAGGTGCCGTCACCGGCGCTCACAACGCGAGCGCCATTGCGGCGACGCCCCACGGGTTCCTGAGCGGCACCAACGTGCAGGCGCAGCTGCAAGAATTGCTCACGGACCTTGCAGCAACGACTGCCGGGCAAGCGGGCTCGCAGCGTATTGGCTCCGAAGCACTGGGGGGCTCTCCCAACGCGCTCCCCCAGGGAGCCGTGAAGGACCAACTCGCGGCGCTGCTGGGCTTCCTGAACGTCCACCTGACGCAGTACACCGACGCGCACGATGCCGTGAACATCTCGGTGGCCGACTACGCCGCGCGCATCAACGCGGTCAACGTCGAGGATGCCCTCGGAGAGGTGTTTAGTGGGTTCCTCGTGGACCACTACGCGCCCACGGCGACGGATGGCGGGCAGCACAAGACCATCCAGCAGCCAAACTTCGGTGGCAGCAAGGCTTTGCTGTGGGACGCACAGGGAACAGGCGGAGCTGGAACTCGCTTCCGTGTGTACGCCGATACCACCTCCATCTGGTTCACGGTGAACGCCGTCTGGAATGGGAGCGCTTGGGCTCGGGACAGCACGATCTACCTCGTCTGCCGGCTACCGCTTCTCCCGCACCGATTTCGAGATGTTCTATCAGTCGAGCGGGACCGGAACGTTCACGTCGTTTGAGCGCCGCTGGCGCTTGCCCATGTCGTCGACGACGAACTCCGCCTTCGAGATGACAGGTGCGATGCAGGAAGAGGGGCGCATCGGCATGGGCTGGAGCAACACGGCCAGCAGTACCGAAACGGTCGCAACTTGTGGAGCCGTGACCTTCCGCAACCGCTTCGCCGCGACCCCTTCTTCGATCACGTTCGCTATCAACTACTTCACGGTGGTTAACACCGCCCCGAGCATCGTTTCTGCTACCCGCGATGGCTTCGGATACTACGGCTACCGGTCCCTCACGACGGGACAGTGGGCCTTCTGGGTGGCGACCTACACCGCCACTGCATGAGGACCCAATGCCCATTGTTCGAATCGCTGCCGACCACATCCGCCAGCTCTGCACCGTCTGCCAACAGCGGCGCGACGTTCCCTTCGACTCGCTTTCCTTCACGGGCGAGCCCGATGGTCCTGACACTGAGATTCTTGCGATTCCGCCGTGCGGCTGTGGAGCGACCGAGTTCCTGGTGCGTGCTCCGCAAGACGAACCCGAGCACCCGTTGCCCGGCAGCTACGGTTACCTGCATCGTCTGATGGTCGATGCGCTCGTCGACGCTCTCCACTTCCGTGACGCGGATTCGGCGACGGATGTGCTCGCTGCCGTGAACGAGAACCTCGGCGTCGACGCGGTGGAGCGACCGAGTTCCTGGTGCGTGCTCCGCAAGACGAACCCGAGCACCCGTTGCCCGGCAGCTACGGTTACCTGCATCGTCTGATGGTCGATGCGCTCGTCGACGCTCTCCACTTCCGTGACGCGGATTCGGCGACGGATGTGCTCGCTGCCGTGAACGAGAACCTCGGCGTCGACGCGGTGGAGAAGTGGTTTCCAAACGGGCTTCAGGCCGAGCCCTTGGCGGCGTCCAACGACGCCGGCACCGGCAACGCCCCAACCCCCAAGGAGGACCAGGAATGACGCCCGAACTCACAAGCATCGCCACCTGGCTGCAGGCGACTGGTCCCTACGGACTCGTCGCTGTACTTGGCTGGGCCTTCTGGCGCATGAATGAGCGCAAGGACGCCGCCATCCGCGAGCTCTACGAGCAAGTCGCCGAACTCAGCCGCGCGCAGACCATGGCCATCACCAAGATGGAGTCCGCGCTCGTTGCCCTCAAGGAAGCGATCAACAGCTTCCACCCTGAGCCCAGTCGAGGCCGTCAAGACAGCGCTGCGGCGGAATGAGCGCTGAGCAGAAGCCCACGCGAACGTATCCCTCTGAGGAAGTGCTTCGTGTCGAGGCCGTGCGCATTGCGCGTTACGCCTGCAACGGAGACCAGGGCCGCATCTTCGGCGATCCGGTCTTCGAGCAGGTCACCGAGGGGCGACAGAAGTGGAAGGGCTATTCGGCGTGCGGCGACCTCGCCCAGTACGTCTTGAAGGAGCTCGGCTTTCGCGATGAACGCATTGTGAACCGCGAGGACGATGGCGGTGTGCTGCCGTGGGCCATGGGGAAGAATCTTTCGAAGATCGTCTTCAACCCCCTCGGCGCCTTTGTCTGGGCTCGTGGCTCCGCGCGACCCAGGCCAGGCGACATCCTGTACATGTCCAAGCCGGAGCACGTGGCAGTGCTCGACGAACTGAAGGAAGAGCAGTCGAGCATCGTGACTTGTGATTACGGGCAGTTCGATGCCGCGGCCGGCAAGCCTTCAGGAGGGCGCCGGACTTCTACGTTCACCGCGCGGGGGCGCACCCTCATGATCGGGAAACGCACGTTGCATGGGTGGCTCGACTTGGCGAAGCTGCCGGGGCTCATCAATGCAGCGACGCCTGAATCGCCCCTTTGCGAGACCTGTCCTTACGCGCGCTCCTGAGCCAAATCCCCACGTGTCTTGGCGACTCTGCCATTGCAACACCCGTGAACGGAAGCCTGTATGTGCGTCGCGAACGGGGCGCATCACGGACCACCCCGACACGGAGATGATGAACATGAAGGTGTGCGAACTGATCGGGCTACTCGAAGAACAGGACCCGGACGCGGACGTCCTCGTCATGATGCAACAGAGTTGGCCCTTTGAATGCCAGCTGCGCGGGGTCACCACCCGCGACGAGATCCTGCGGACGGAGGGGGACGATGACGAGGACGCGCCGCTCGGTGACGGTTGCGCACGCAGCGACGTCTTCTTGGTCGAGGGCGAGCAGCTTCGCTACGGGTCAAAGACCGCTTGGGAGGTGGCAACGCGCTGAGCGCTCGGGCTGCTGAGCGCCGACGCCGGGACCCTCGAGGGACCCCGGCTGTCGGTGTTCTGGGAGTGCGGGTCCGTGCGCTCCCAGTGCCGCAGCAAGTGAGTGAATTGAGGCACGGTGGAAGGTCGATTTCTGCTCTGAACCGCCTTGCTACGTCCGCCAGCGGAAGCCTGTATGTCCCTCGTGAAGAGCGCAGACCAACAGCAAAGCCAGCAAGGAGAACGAGGGATGAAGACCATCGGCACAGAAACGACGTACACGGGAACCGAACACCGCTACCTGCGTGGACACCGAGTTCTCATCATCGCGGTGCTCAAGGGTGCAGCGAGTCCCGATTTCGATCCGGACGCAGAAGGCGCGTACATCACCGACGAAGACGAGCTTGCGCGCCACGGCGGTGTCGGCCCCGGCGATCGCGTTGATGTGCAGCCTTGGATCGAGAAGGAGCAGCGCTTCAGCTTCGTCAGCAGCGACCCTCGCGCCATCGACCTCGAGTGCTTCGCCGCGCTCCGCAAGTGAACGAACCTGCGGTGGGCTCGAGCCCCGGCCCACCGTGAAGCATCCAGGGGCGAGCACCCTGACGCGGCTCGGGCGGCACGCGATCGGGAGAGGTGTACCCGCCGCCCAGTGTGAGGACCCGATGACCCAAGACATGAACGACCTGATCGCCGAGCTTTCCGACCTGCGCCTTCCCGAACTCAAAGAGCGCTATCGGGAGGCGACCGGACAGGAGACGCGTTGCCCGAACAAGACGTACCTGATCCGCAGCATCTGCTCAGCGCTGAAGGAAGCCCCGAATGACGCGGGGGACCCTGAGGAGCCGAGCGCTCTCGCCGACGCGGACGTGGAAGCGCTCGATGACCAAGACGACGCGAGTGAGCCAACCATCGAGCGCAATGCTGAGCGCGCCCCAGCCGAAGGAGCCACCACGATGGCCGACGTCGCGCCAGACGGACCGGCGGACCCTGGCTTGGCGGCGCCGGGGAAAGCGCCCCACGAGGCGCACCAGCGCCAACCGCGACGCCAGAAGCCAGAGCGCCAGGCCCGCGGGCGCTTCTCGTCGATGACGGTCGAGGAACTGCAGGTGAAGTACCGCGAGGTCGTAGGCCGCGACACCGGGTCGGATGACAAGCGCTACCTCATCTGGAAGATCCGCGAAGCAGAGAAGGGACGCATCCCAGTCGGTCCGCGCCCCACGCGAGCACGCTCGGAACGGGACGCCGATGTGAAGATCTTGCCGCTACGGCTCGACGCGGAAGCGGTGGCGGCCATGGACGAGGCCTGGCGCAAGCGAGGGATGAAGACCCGGATGGAGTTCTTGCGCCGCGCGCTCGGGCACTACCTTGGGCACCTTGGAGCCCTCGACGCGGCAGCACGGTTCACGTCTGAAGACCGAGCCTGAACGGACCGTCCTGGCGAGCCCGCGCTGCATTTCTGTTGCCGCGAACGGGCTCGCGTCGGGACGGAGGCGGAAACCGAACGCTGGTGGGCTAGCTTTCCGGTTCATAGAACCGCGCGTCGAGGAATGCGGCACGGCATTTCCAGACGCGGCGCTCGAGCTTGTCCTTTGGTGCGGGGGCGTTCCACCAGTTCGCGTCGATCAAGCGCGCCACGACCTTGTCCCAGTAGTTTTCGAAGTCGACCTGCTGCGTGATGCCGAAGTCTTGGCAGAGCTTCCGCTTGTTCTTGGAGTCGAGACAGACGAAGTAGTCGGGTCGCTTCATAGCGAGCAAACGCGATCCAACGGCAAGACCGGACCGTTCGAAGCCGGCGCCGAAGATCTCGGCAAATTCGCGGTACTGCAACTCGCCAACCTCGCCCGTGTGGGGAATGGCATCTAGCGCTCGCGACACCTCTGGGTTGTTCGAGTTGATCGCTTGCTGGAAGCTGCCCGCGCCCCGCATGCTCCCAAACCACAGCCACTCGACATCCTCGGCATTGTACAGTCCAGCGATGCCCCGACGCTCGTCGTCTGACATGTCTCCGAAGTGCTGGTGATTGCCGAATAACTTGTTGGCTCTTTCCAACACTTCAAGCCGCCCTTCGGTCGTGTGCTGCTCGAGGTTACGTAGTTCCTGGAAGAACTCGCCCCAGTTCTCTCGAAAGAGCGGGACATCGAGCGGCGAGGGAACTCGTGTGCGCTTCGGGCTGTGATCCTCGTGCTTGTCGTATCGGCCCGAGAGAGAGCCGAGTCGGCGTTGCTGGCGTTTCCACAGCGCTCGGTAGGCGTTCAGGCCGCTCTCGTCCACAGCACTTGCCAGCTTCCGGTAGCCGTCGAGTGTGTCGCAGATCGTCCTAAGAGCGTCGTCGGCGCCGTCATCGTCGTCCGTGATGAACACGGCGGTTTCAGCATTGGACTCGAACACGCTACGCGTGAAGTTCGGACTGCCCGTGATGCAGCTCCAGCTGCCATCCTTATGCTCGAACAGATAGAGCTTCGGATGAAAGACGCCGTCAGGGTTCATGACAAACTGCGCGCCCGGGTGCTCGAGGAAGGCTTCGATGAAGTCGGGATCGGTCTGGTAGAAGTGCACGCCGACGGTAAGCTGCTCGATCTTGTGGGACATACTCAGGAGTAGATCAGCGCAAGGTGCTTGCTTCGATGCCCAGGCGACCGCCCAGCGGAGGGATTTGCAGCGGGTTAGCTCCCTCTCGAGCGTGGAGCGGATGGTGTGAGGGTTTTGAAGAAAGCGCACGGCACTCAACGTTATCACCGCGAGGGTGTTTTTCGTGACCGGAGGTCAGAAGTTGTCGGTCCCACGCGAGCTAGCTCTCCGGCCTTGTCACTTGACGCAGTGATCAGTGTTTAGTATATACTGTACAAGCAACAGTCGAGGTCGACCAATCGAATAACCAGTGCAGGTCGAACCCTTCAACAAATTCAGAGGTTTAGATGACAAAGGGAAAGAACCAGCACGTAGTGCCCCGTGACGGTCAATGGGCCGTGGTTGGGGAAGGCAATGAACGCGCAACCGTAGTCGTGCCCACACAGGCCGAGGCGATCCAGAAGGCGCGAGAAATTTCGCGTTCGCAGCAAAGCGAGCTCCTCGTCCACGGGCGCAATGGTCAGATCCGTCAGCGTGACAGCCACGGCCACGATCCCCGCCGGAGCAAGGGCTGAGACATGTCGAGCCGAAGTGATCACGACATGGCCGGAGCACTCGTGGGAGGGCTTTCGGTCTTCGCTTCCGCGATGGCCGCAGGGCGGTCGCCTAGCGTTGGCGAGGTGTTGGGTGGAGTCCTCTCCGGGGTCGTGACGTCGCGGCTACCGGACGTGCTCGAGCCAGCAACCCACCCTGGCCATCGGCGAGTCGCGCACTCTACGGTCGCGCTCGGCGCGACAGGCTGGGCGGCGACGCGACTCCACAAGACGCATGTCGCGCTGGCAAAGGCGGCGGACAGCGAGACGGATTCACTCCGCAAGTTCCTCGCTCAGGTGGCAGGAGGCGCGACAGTGGGCGCCGCAGGAGGCTACGCAAGCCACCTCATGCTCGACGCAACGACGCCGATGGGACTGCCGCTGCTGGGCGTGTGAGGCGGCGCACGTAGCGTCAGGCCTACACCGTCCCGCAATGGCCGCTTTTCTACAAAAGCGGCTATTCGAGAAGGCTCGGCCGAACCGCCACTTCGTGCAGAAGGTGCTATCTATCCCACCTTGTGCGCGCGGAGGGATTCCGGCGGGGAGACACGGAACGACAGCTACTGGTGTTCCGCATCCTGCGGAACGCTTGATTCAGTGGAACGTTGCATTGCTGGCTGTTCCAGAAACTGCTACGTTCCACGCTATGCGGAACACCAGGTCAAGCGGAACTACTGTGCGCCAGGCCCTCGAAGGCCTACGACGCCGGCTTCCGCCAGGCTGGAGTATCGAGGAGAAAGGCAGCCCGCATGCTCCCATCCTGCGTCTAGCGGGCCCAGACAGGACCTGTGTCGAGCTGCCGATCAACGTGCGCAAGGGGCTGGTTCCGCGCGATGTTCCGGCGCTGCTTGCTGGGGCGAAAGCGCCGTTTTTGGTCGTCTCTTCATACCTAGGAGGCCGCGCTCGCGAGCTGCTCGCGCAGGGGGGAGCGAGCTACGCCGACGCCACCGGCAACATCCGGCTCGTCGTGAGCAGCCCGGCCATCTTCATCGAGGGAGCGGGAGCTGACCAGGACCCGGCGCGAACGCCGCGCCCGCTTCAGAGCTTGCGGGGTGCTGCTGCCGCCCGCGTCGTGCGTGCTCTTATCGAGCTGGATCTTCCGCTCGGGACACGCGCGCTCGCGACTGCTGCAGCTACGCCGCTCGGGACCGTCTCGCGGGTCGTGACCTTCCTCGAAACTGAGGCCCTGCTCACGCGTGACGACAAGAAGCGGGTCATAGCGGTCGACATGCCCGCGCTGCTCGCGCGCTGGGCGAAAGACTATGAGCTGACGAGATCGAACGAGCTGTGCACGTTCCTCGAACCGCGCGGGCTTCCTGCTCTTTGGCCGAAGCTGGAACGACTGCCTCGCTACGCCGCGACGGGTTCGACGGCGGGACCTGGCATCGCACCGACCCGGATCGCGATGCTCTACGTCGACGATCCTGACGAGGCCGCGCGCTCCCTCGGCCTCGTACCCGCAGAGGCTGGTGCGAACGTGTGGCTGCTGCGGCCTTACGACGACGTCGTGTTCACCCGCACCCGACCGCGGACGGTGAATACTGGCGATGCCTCAGCCCTGGTGACCACGGTGGCGAACGCGCAAGCCGTCGTGGACTTGATGTCGAGCCCCGGGCGAGGTCCGCAGGAGGCCGAAGCGCTCGTTGAGAAAATGAAGGAGATCCAACGTGCCGGCTGAACACGATCCCGAGTACGTCGAAGCCCGACGCATCCTGCTTGATGCGCTCGAAGCGCTCGGCAACCACCGCAAGGCTGTCGTCCTCGTAGGCGCGCAGGCCATCTACCACCGTGTTGGCGCTGGCAATCTACTCGTCGCGCCGTTCACATCCGACGGCGATCTCGCGCTCGACCCCACCGTGCTCGACGACGAGCCGCTCCTCGCCGAGGCTTTTCTCGCGGCAGGTTTCACACTGGCGGTAAAGCCGGGGACGTGGTCGCGCAGCGACGTGCAGATCGACCTCATGGTGCCCGCGACGCTTGGCGGCCCCGGTCGTAGGAGCGCGCGCCTCGGATCGCACGGGACAGAGGTGGCGCGCAAAGCGAAGGGACTCGAGGCTGCCATCGTCGACAACAGTGTTTTCACGCTCACCGCGCTCGACCCAAACGACGCGCGTGCAATCGACGTGGCCGTCGCAGGCCTCGGCGCGCTCCTGGTCGCCAAGCTCCACAAACTCGCCGAAAGGGAAACGACGTCAACCCGCTGGTCGCCAAAGGACGGGCTCGACGTGCTGCGCATCTTGCAGGCCGGCGACCTTCACCCGCTCGGAGCCACCCTGGCGGGGCTGGAGCACCACGCGCTCGCAGGACCCGTGACGGGCGAAGCTCGCCCGCTCCTCCGACACTTGTTCGGTACGCCGTCGGCGCACGGAACGGCCATGGCAATCCGCGCGAGCGTCGGCGTCGAAGACCCTGCCACCATCGCGGGCGCCTGCGTCGCCCTCGCGACGGAGCTACTCACCGCGTGGGAGACCGATCCCACGGCCTAATTGTGCCCAAAGCGCTATTTGTGCCGGGGCCGCCGAGCCTCCCCTCAGATGGTGTATAGAGGCGCATGCTCGAAGCTCTCCTCCCGAGGTCGGCCACGCGGGTCGTGGTCTACCTTGAGCCCATCAACGTCCGGTCGGGCGTGAAGAAGCTTGGTTCAATCTGCCGAGAGGTCTTGGGGATCGAACCCGACACCACCACTTGCTTCTTGTTCGTGAACGCTCGTCGCGACACCCTGCTGCTGTACTTCGTAAGCTACGACGGCGAGCAGACCCTGCAGAAAAAGTTGGAAAAGGGCGCGTTTCTATTGCCAGCACCAGAGGCTACAGGGGCCCCGTTCGTGGTCCTGCGACCGTCAATGCTGCAGCGCCTCTTCCGTTCGTGAACCATGCCATGGCATGACAGAGCGGCCGATGCCCCTCGTGTTCCTGCCAGACGTCGAGTCCCTGTTCCTCTGGGGAACCGAACCTGTCCCTCGCTTCCTGCCATCGCTCGGCCAAGGCGGTGAGCCCTGGTCGACAACGCTCGCCACTCCAGAAGGGCGCCGCGACACGTCGGGACTCAAGCTACCGCTGTTCGATACCATGGCGACGCTCGCGATGGTCCCGGCGTCGGAGCTTTCGAGTCTGCCCGGATCGGTGGCGATCTGGGTGTTGGCCAGCAAGCTCGGGATGGACCTCGTCGCCCGAGAGCGAGTGGTGCCGACCATTACGCGGCGCGCCGGGGGCATCGAGGCTCGCTGGGCCGCGGCGTTGGCATCCAGTGAGGATGCGGCGAAAGTCGCCGCGCTGGCCAAGAGCATGCCCCCTGCGGCGCACGCTGTGCCAGCGACGAGCCGTGGGGCCACTTCCGTCTGGGCGCCGGACGCGCTCTTGCGCGCGTACCTGGACGCCGTGGTCGACACGCTGGTGCGTGCTGCACAGGGCGGTCCGTCGCTGCCGAGACCACGCGCATCAGGGCGCGCAGCAACGCCCGCCGCACGTGCAACGAGAGCCCAAGGCATACACAATGCTTGGGCCGAGCGCTGGCAGACGGCGCTCCGTGGCGCCGAGCGAAGCTTTGAGACCGACGGCTTTGCAGAACGCTCTGTAGCGTCTGAGCTCGCGAGGTGGAGCGAGCCGGCCCTCGGAGCGCGCGACCGGCTCCGCGCCTGCTTTCGCCTCGAGCTACCCGAGGAAGACGGCGAGCCCTTCGTGCTGCGCTTCCTGCTCCAGTCGCCCGACGATCCGAGCCTGCTCGTTCCAGCTTCGGACGTGTGGAAGACCAAGGGAAGGAGCCTCGAGAAACTGGGGCGCGCCTTTCGCGATCCACAGGAGTCGCTGCTCGAGGCGCTCGGACGTGCAGTGCGGCTCTTTCCTGTACTCGCGGGAGCGCTCGAGGAATCGCACCCCGAGGCGGTCGAACTCGATCCCGCCGCCGCGTGGACCTTCCTCGGAGACGGTGCAGCTCTGCTCGCGGAAGCGGGCTTCGGCGTCATCGTGCCAGGTGAACTCACGGCCGCCGGCCAGCGGCGACTGCGCCTGCGTATGCGCGTGGGAGGAAAGAGCAACAAGGTCGCAGGGGCGGTCGCCGGAGCCGCCGGGCTCGCACTCGATGAGCTCCTTGCCGTGGATTGGGAGGCCATCATTGGTGACGAGCCACTGACGGCACGGGAGCTCACCGCGCTTGCCAAGCAGAAGGCACCTCTCGTCAAATTTCGTGGCGCGTGGGTCGCGATCGATCCGCACGAACTCGGTGATATCCAGAAGCGCCTCGCTGGCGGCACGTCGAAGCTCACGACGCGCGAGGCGATCCAGGCCGTGCTCGCAGGCGAGGCGCGACAGGGCCAGCTGTCGGTTGCTGTCACCCCCTCTGGCGCCGTGGCTGAGCTGGTGGAGCGGTTGCGCAACGGTGGCACCAAGGCGCTCGGCGCACCTCGTTCGCTCCGGGCGACACTCCGCCCCTATCAAGAGCGCGGGCTCAACTGGCTCGTCACCATGGGCTCGCTCGGGCTCGGTGCGTGCCTTGCCGACGATATGGGTCTCGGCAAGACGATGCAGCTCCTTGCGTTTCTTTTGCGCCGAAAGGAAGAAGCATCGCGCGACAAAAGGCCGGCGCTGCTCATTGCTCCCACCTCAGTGGTCGGAAACTGGGAGCGCGAGGTGGAGCGCTTCGCTCCGTCTCTCAACGTGGTTCGCCACTACGGTACATCGCGCGCGAAGTCGGCGAGGGACATTCCGAAGAAGCCTGGAACCATCGTCGTCACCACCTACGGCTTGTTGCGCCGGGACGCCGAGCTCTTGTCGAGTATCGACTGGTCCGTCGTCGCGCTCGACGAGGCGCAGAACATCAAGAACGCCTCTTCGGCGACCGCCCGCGCCGCCCGCGGTTTGCGCGCGAGGCACCGCTTCGCGCTGACGGGCACGCCCGTCGAGAACCGCCTCGCCGAGCTGTGGTCCATCCTCGAGTTTGCCAACCCCGGCCTGCTTGGATCGCTTGAGGCGTTTCGGCGGGACTTCGCCCTGCCCATCGAGCGCTACGGCAATGACCACGCGGCCGCTAGCCTTCGGCGCATCGTCGGCCCGTTCATCCTGCGCCGACTGAAGAGTGATCCAACCATCATCCAAGATCTCCCGCCCAAGAACGAGATGAAGGTGGTCTGCACGCTCACGCGCGAGCAGGCCACGCTGTACAAGGCAGTGGTCGACGAGGAGCTTCGGCGTATCGAGGCTTCCGACGGCATCGAGCGGCGTGGGCGCGTGCTCGCGCTGCTCATGTTTACCAAGCAGATTTGCAACCACCCGGCGCAGTACCTTGGGGAGAGCGGGCCGCTGCCGAAGCGCTCCGGGAAGCTCGCGCGCACGACGGAGATGCTCGAAGAGGCGGTGGCTGCAGGTGACAAGGCGCTGGTCTTCACGCAGTTTCGCGAGATGGGAGACAAGCTCGTGGAGTACCTCAGTGAACGTCTCCGCTGCGAGGTGGTGTTCCTTCATGGCGGCACACCGAAGAAAGCGCGTGATGAGATGGTCCGACGTTTTCAGGAGGAACAACACGGCCCGCGGATCTTCGTTCTCTCAGTGAAGGCAGGCGGGACTGGCCTCAACCTCACCGCTGCGAACCATGTCTTCCACTTCGACCGCTGGTGGAACCCTGCCGTTGAAGACCAGGCCACCGACCGTGCCTACCGCATCGGTCAGAAGCGCGCGGTGCAAGTCCACAAGCTGGTCTGCGCAGGCACGGTTGAAGAGAAGATTGACCGCTTGCTCGAGCAGAAGCGAGAGCTCGCCTCGAAGGTCGTCGGCGCGGGCGAGCAGTGGATCACCGAGCTCGACGGCCGCGAGCTGCGTGATCTCTTCTCACTCTCCGAGGGAGCTGTGACCGACAACGAGGACGACGACGGTGGTGCGACCGCGCTTCCGAAGCCGCGCAAGAGGGCACGGGCCGCACGCGGTCGCCGCGAGGTGCGCCCATGAGTAGCAGGCGCCGCTTTGGCTGGTACGAGTCCACACCGAAGAAGCCTCCGCCCGAGCGCGGCATTCGGATGAAGAAGGCCGGCACCACCTGGTGGGGAAAGCTCTGGATCGAGGCACTTGAAGGTGTGCTGAGAGGCGATTCCGCGCGACTCGCTCGTGGTCGCACCTACGCGCGCGCCGGGCGGACGCACGACCTCGTCGTCAAGGGCGGCAAGATCACGGCCAGGGTCACCGGGTCGCGCTCTGCACCGTACAAGATCACCATCGAACTCACAGAGCTCCGCGCTACCGCGTGGACGCAGGCCATCGACGGTCTGGCGAAAAAGGCGCAGTTCTCGGCCGAGCTCCTCGCTGGGCAGATGCCGCAATCCATCGACGAGGTCTTCGTGGAAGCGGGGGTGAGCCTGTTTCCCGAAGAACGAGCCGATCTGAAGACGAGCTGCTCATGTCCGGACTGGGGCGATCCCTGCAAGCACGTCGCGGCCACGCACTACGTACTCGGCGAGGCGCTCGATCGCGATCCCTTCCTGCTTTTTGAACTGCGCGGAAGAACCAAGGATCAAGTGCTCGACGCGCTCCGCGCCGCTCGCGGCGTCGTCGGCGACGCACCCACGAAGAAGACGAGCAAGTCGAAGTCGACCACTACCGATACGACGCCCGAGATTGCGACCGTGAAGCTCGGCAAGTTGAAGGCGGCTGATTACGATCAGCCGCGCGAACCGCTGCCAGCGTTGCACTTCAACTTCGACGAACCTGTTGCTCATGGCGCTGTACTGCGCCAGCTCGGTGCGCCCACCACTTGGGAGGGCGAGGCGAGTCCAGCCGACGTCCTCGCGCCCCTCGTGCGTGCGGCCGCGGAGACAGCGCGCCGTCTCGCTCTGGCCGACCCGAGCGATGCGAGTGAGACATCTCCACCAACAACCCCGCGTACTCGATCCCGTCGAAAGAGCGCAGACAAATGAGCGGCTGCGCGCTCCTGCTCGCGGGCCCGCGGGGAAGGGCTATTGGTCGTTCGATGGCTCCTCGGTGGCCATGTCGCCGACTGACCGAAGGTGTTTCTTGCCTTGGAGCCTGGCGATCCATCGCGTCGCCGCCTCGCCTCGATTCACGGTGTCGAGCGTGAATGTTCCGTCCGCGTGTATGATAATCGTCGTCTTCATGCATCGTCCCCGCACGTAGTCGGCGTAGAAGCGCAGCTCGCCGCCCTCAAAACGAAGGCGCCGAAGCATGTCGCTAGCCGACCAGTCATCCTTTGCCTCGAAGTGCATCTCGCTGACGCCGCGTGGCCTCGCGTCCGCGAAAGACAGTACTCCGAGGGCGTAGATGAATCCAAAGGCGTAGTGTTCGGCGTCATTCACGAATTCGCCATCCTCGTCTTCCTCCACTCCCAGCGGCCCCTTGATACGCACGTGCTTGTCGTCAGCGCTCGTCGGGTTGATCTCCGTCTCGGACACACCGATCTGCGCGAGCGTCGCATCGCGTAGAAGTTCGTATTCGATCGGCGGCTCATCGTGGTCGGACATGGGGACAGCCTACTCGACGAGGGCATCTACAGACAGATGCGATGCGATATCGCCGGGGCGAGAAGGGCGTGGTCGCTCAGGTAGGCTTTCACGAGAGACTGCCCAACCAAGGTTCCTTCAACCACTCGCCGGTCGCAACGCTGCAAAAGTAACAACTTGCCCGTCTGCTAGCGCCACCGCTCAGCCGACCTTGGTCGGCCATTCGCCGAGAGTTCGCCATGAGCTCTCGCCTTGTTTCATCTCGAACGCGACGAGGCAGCCGGGGTGCGGCCCCTTGTTCAAACCGACGCAGTGTACTCCGGCGACCTTCCCGTCAACGCGCGTGTGGTGATGTCCGAAGAAGCACACCCGAGGTTGGGTGAGCGCGAGGAGGTGATCGAGCCCAGCAGCCTCGCTGACGAAGCCAGCGCCTCGTCGGTGCCGTTCGAACTGAATGCCAGCGGGTGCATCGTGAGTGAGGACGATGTCCAGATCAGAGTGCGCGCCCAGCGTGTCAATCTCATCGCGCGTGTAGTGGCGCTTGGCGTAGCCCTGGAGAGTTCCGGACGGTCGCTGGAAGTTGGACGGGCCGAAGCAGCCGCCGATGCCACCGACGCGGAGCACCTCGTCGGACGCGATGAGCTCGTGGACCTGCCCGTTCCGCAGGTAGTGCAAGCCCGGAAGCACCTCCGTGGACGGCTGTGAGTCGAGCCACACAAAGTTCTCGTGGTTTCCCTTGATGAACAATGTGGGGCGTGGCGCCTCCCGTTGCTCGGCAACCCAGAGCGGGAAGTCGCCGGCACCGTCGTGGCGCCTAGTGGCCCCGTCGACGCGGTCGGGATCCGGCCAGACGCCGAAGTCGCCAACGTGAAGGATCCAGGCGAAGCGCACTCCAAGCGCTACCTCAAACGCCAGAACCTGGTCGTACATGCGGTCGAGAGCCCCGTGAATGTCACCGGCGGCGCAGATGATCATTGAGCTGGCCCGTTCCGGAGGCTCACCGTAATTGTGTTGATAGTCATGGTTCCTCTTGTGGTTGCTGCATCTAGCCGCTCATCGGCCTCCCCGATCTTGTTTCCAGCCTCACCGCCACCGGTCAAGCTCATCATCGATGTCCAGCCCCAGCACGGGCTCCACCGACGCCCGGCGCTTTCTGCCCTCCGGCCTGGGTTCAAGCGTACTCCTCTTTTTGGGGCTTTCGGAGTCCGTCATCTTCTCCAGCGCCAGGTCGAGAAGAGCCCCCGAGATGAGGTTCATGAACTCATCTCGCGGTGTGACGCCTGGGGGCAATCGAATGGGCCGTTCGACTTGTGGTGGGGCAGCTCGCCAGGCTTCTCGATAGCGTCGCGTCTCGGATCGATCGAACTCCTTCCGCTCGGCGTCGATGGCGGCGACTTGAGCCCGTAGGGGTTCGAGTCCACTTGCCACTTGCTCGGTCGTCATGCCGAGCTCGAGGAGTTGGGTTTCGAGCGCCTCGATGCGCTTCTGGAGTTCGTCCCGCTTGCGGCGAGCTGCCTTGTTCTCTTCTCGGGTTTTGATCATCGCGCGACGCACGGGGATGGCCCCGGCGACGCCACGTTCGCTCCACGGGCGATCAAGTCAAGCTGAAGCGAAATGTGACGAAGCACTAACAAAGAGTGTCCCCCATTTGATGAACACTCTTTGTTGGTGCGAGAGAGCGCGTCAGGAAATAATTTCGTTCTACTCGACTTTGCGCCCGAGCTACGCAATCGCGTTCGCGCAGCCAACTCGCTCGTTCAACTACGGTCGAAAACCCGGAAGCCTTTGGCTCCGGGTTTTCTCCGTTTGAGTTCAGGATATTGCTTGTAGCGCCGCGCGGAGCGCGGCGGTCTGCCCGCGCAACTACGGTCGAAAACCCGGAAGCCTTTGGCTCCGGGTTTTCTCCGTTTGAGTTCAGGATATTGCTTGTAGCGCCGCGCGGAGCGCGGCGGTCTGCCCGCGCAACTACGGTCGCTGGCCCCACGCGTTCCTGCCCGCGCAATTGGGGCAGCCCCCTCCCGGGTCTCGCGCGCCGCTGACGAAGTTGCGCGGCTTTCCAGAGGCACCCCCGAACCCAGAACCGTGAACCCCGGCGCGGCGTTCGCCCCCAGTCGTCCCGACCCCCCAAATCCAGAACACCGTGAACTTCAGAGCACCGTTCGCCCTCAGTCGCCCCCAACTCTCCAAATCCGGAACACCGTTAACTCTTGTGCACCCTTCTCCCCACTTCGATCTCAAAATCTTCGGGCAATCAATCGAAATAATCCAATAATTTTAGATAATTGCCCGCGATCTCAGCGGCCGGACCAAAACCCACCTGAATGTTAACACCGTGAACCCAATTCACCCAGCTCCCGAAAAACACCCATTTCTCCCGGCAATCCACCCGATTTTTCCGAAAGCAATCGCGCGCACCGTGCGCGCGATCGGATACCCTAGGGCATGCCCGCCGCGAGCCGTGATCGACTTCTCACTCCCCGAGCTTACACCACCCTCCTTCGCAAAATCGAATCGAGCTCGAAATTCGCGGGCTCTCTTTCGAGTTGCGGCGCCGAAGCCGAAGCACTCGTTGGTGTTTCTCGAGGGGCACCAAAGCGCGCGGAACCGTTTTGCCGTTTGAGGGCAGGGCAAGCTCGACGTTGGGTGCGTGCGCGGCCCGAGAGAACCTCGGAGCCGCACTCCATCTTTCCGGTGAAAACACCATCGCATCTCTCGAGACGGTTCCCGAGCCCTCGGGGCCCATGATCCCTGGAGATGACCCACAATATCGCGCATTCGGCGCCGCCACCTGCATGTCGGGTCAGTGGGCCGAAGAAAAGGGAGACCATCTTGCCGCGAAGCGGCACTACGCCCGTTTCCTGTCGTGGACCCAAGCCCACCCCGACCGCGCGAAGTCCCAGGATGTGTCTTTCCTGCGTCTGATCGGGGAGCGGGCTGCCTCTCTCGAATCCAAGAGCGACTGACGGCGGAAGCTCACGTCACCGCGCGCCCGTTCATCAGTTCATCACAAATTCGCTCCCCACACACGAGCCCCCCGGTCGTGCTCCCGACTCCGTTCGAAACGCCCGAAGAAGTGGAGAGGGTCGTCACCTACCGTTCCTCCGACTCCTCGAACGTGAGCCCTGCCGAACGACCGCCACTGCGGAAAACATCCGTCTCGAGAGCGATGTCGCTTCGTTCGAAGAGCCTAGGTATTTCAAGCGGATCCGGCACTGATATCTCCAGTTCATATGTTGGGGGGTGAGGGTATGATAGGGCACACGTCTGTTCGGTCTTTGCTTATCCTGGGGGTGTCGTCCGTCCTCCCTTTGGCTTGGGGCTGCCAGGACGAGGAGCGTGCTCCGGTCCTCGTGAATACGGGCAACGATCGTTCAACCGGCGGTGGAAGCATCGGTGGTGCCGGTGGTGCCACGACAGACCCCGCCGGTCCGAGTGAACCAGGCTCCACCCGTCCCGACAGCTCGGGAATCGTGTGGAGCGTAGGGATCCCCGGAGTCCCGGTCGGCGTCCTTCTGTATCCTGAAGATCCGGGCCAGCAGGTCTTCGCCCACGGATGGACCTTCGACTTCTGGGGTCGGGCCGATGGGGCGATCTACTATCGATATACGAGCATCGAAGACGGCGTGGACCAGATCCTGACGGTCCGGGACGACAGCGATCACGATGAATGCTCCCTCCTCAACGCCGAATACGACTTTCGAGAGAACGACGTCGAAGCCGCTTCCCTCGTGGGTTGTCCGGGTATCATCGAATACCGCCCCACTCGGATCGGCGGTGCTCGAAGCTTCGCCTACACGTGTGGCGACGAATGGCTCACCCTGGACGGAATGACCCTGGATGTAGGGGAGTTGGCCGACGTCGAGGTGCTGGCGTTCAGCGATCATTTCATCCTCGTCGAGCCCGCTCTGTCCGGAGCCCCGTACATCTTGGACTCAGACAGCGGCGAAGTCATCGAGTTCGACTACGCTACAAAGGACGTCGAGCCTCACTTTGCCAATCTCGCGGCGGCAAACCCCGTTGCCGACGGCTTCGTCTACGTTAGCCTCAAGGGGACCTACCATGTCGACGCGAGTGATGGCGTCGTGACCGAACTCGGTTCCTTCGAGGGTGACATCCAGGGACTTCCGATGGTTGCCTACCAAGATGGGTCTCACTATCGCAAAGTCTACGACGTCAATGACGTCGTCTACTTGGCTACCCCTGGGGAGGAACTCGGGCGGATCACACCCGACTATTCTTGCTCCTTTACGGTGAATCGACCCATTTTCACCTATCGTTGAGCGAGGTGGCCTGGACTCACCTCAGAGTCGGTACCGCAAGCCTCCACGTCCCCGAGCTCTGCACCTTTGCTCGGGCGGTCAGCGATGATCCGATCTCTTGCGCGCTTGTACCATGGGCCGGGGCTGCTGAGAGCCATTGGGCTCAGGCCGCGCGCGCTGGCATGGGGATTGCAGTGGGAAGGAGATGGCAAGGAACAAACTCCGCTTCGCTGCACGAATCATCGCTCTCTCACCTCTCACCTTCGGGGCATTGGGATCAGGGTGTGGCCCAAGAGCTGGCACAGACGACGACTGCACGAGCCGCGCTCGTGGGGGTGACGGCGGGCAGTCCGGCGGAAGGTTCGCGTCAGGGGGGAAATCGACGACGAAGGTTCTTTTCTAAGAGAGCCGGTGCGAAACTCATCCTTCAAGATTTGGGGGTTGGTCACCCTAGAGGCCCGACGTCCGATGGATTGGGCGATCTGGTTCGTCGGCCTTCTGTTTCTAGTTCTTCGTTTTGTCGGCTTGGAACAGAGCCCTCTGGGCTTCTTCTCTGACGAGTTTCGAGGCGCGCTCCATCAAGTCTGCATTGCCCAAACCGGAATGTCCGCACACGGCGACGAGTGGCCGTCATTCGTGGAGGGGGGAGGAGGAGGGTTCTATTCGCCGCCGTTTCTTTACGGCGGTGCCGCCTGGCAGCTGTTTTGGGGATTCTCGATAGAGAGCGCCCGCTCGTTCACCGCCCTGTGTGGGGCACTCACAGTGGTCGGCACGGTCGCAATCGCACACAGAATCGGCGGCGTAGCCATCGCTCGTTGGGTGTTCTTGGTTGCGGCGCTCTCGCCTTGGGGCTTTCAGTTTTCGCGTGTCGCGTGGGACCCACCGATGGCCGTCGCGTTCTTGGTTTGGGCGGTGTACTTTTGGCTGCTCCGGGACAACGCCACGAGACTTGCATTGTCAGCCGCTTGCTTCACAGGCGCGATCATTTGCTATCCGCCAACTCGGATCCAAGCACCTCTGCTGTTCCTCGCCATGGGTGCCTGGGGACTTCATCGCCGGTCGGTTTCGGCAAAGCAGATTCTCGGATTCGTGGCAGTGTGCTCCAGCCTGGGATACACGCTGATACGCGGCACTTTGACGGGTGAATTGAACCGGAGGGGGTCATTCGAGGCCATCTGGTCGCCAGACTTCGTGGCAAGAAACCGAGGTCCCTACTCCGAGGCCCGCTTCTTGATTCAGACTTTTCTCGATAACTTCCATGCCCATTTTCGGCCGAGCTATCTGTTCTTCACGGGGGATCAGAACGGGCGGCATTCGACTCAATGGATGGGCGAGTTCGGCTTCATGGAAGACCTTGCTCTCCTCGTATTGATTGCGCTGATTGTGCGGTGGATCTGCCTTGAGCTATTTCCACGTGCGCGGATTTCGATTCCCGCGCCCGGAAAGGTTGGACTGCGAGCCAAGCGCCTCGCCGGCTTCGGTGTTCTCGGATTTCTTCTCGGGATTCTGCCTGCCGCTCTGTGTTGGACAGGTGTTCCGCATGCGCTCCGCGCCATCGGGTCCTGGCCATTCTTGGCCATGGTTGCGGGGTTTCTGCTGCATCTGGGGCACAAAAGCTGGCGGTACTTTCAGCCTGGAGCTTTGGGGGTCGCGGTGGCCTTCGTCATCGTCTTTGGGCAGATCTACTTCGTGGCTTATCCAAAGGTGGATGAGAAGTGGTTCGACGTGCGAGTTCAGCGAGCGATGACAGATCCAGCCGCGGATCCCGCCCTGCGGGACCATCTGACTTCCATCTACCCCGAAGCGTTTCGCTACTATTCGATTATTTCTGGGAAAGAGACCTGCCAGTCGAGCATGGTGCGCCTGGAGGAATGGAAGGCCCACGGGGCTCGCTCACAAAGCAAACGCCCGTCGAGGTAAGACGCTCGGCGTGATGCCGCCCCGTTCGCTGATCCATCCGCGGCGATGGCGCTCGAGTTTCGCGTTGCGCGCGATCGGGTACCGTAGGGCATGCCCGCCGCGAGCCCAGATCGACTTCTCACTCCCCGAGCTTACACCACCCTTCTTCACAAAATCGAATCCCTCGTCTCGACTGCCGACGAGCAAACGACCGCCGCCAAGATCGAATCGAGCTGGCACATCGGTCGCGCCATCTCCGCGGCGCAGCTCAGTCAGAAGGCGGGTTACCACAACTCCGTCATCCGCGATCTCGCCGCCGATCTACACGTCAGCAAACGGAGCCTCCAGGAGGCCGTGATGTTCTCCGAAGCCTACGACGCGCCGCCCGCATCGGCGCACCTGAACTGGTCGCACTTCAGGCTCCTCATGCGCCTTCCCAAGAAGGAGCGCACCCGCTTTCAAAAGCTCGCCGAAAAGGAGCGCTGGACCGTGCGCCAGCTCGACACCGCCCTCGAGGAAGCCGCCCACGGCAAGGAGCCCCTCGTCCGCGCCCTCGAGCGCCCCACCGATCCGACTTACCTCTATTCGGCCACCGTCACCGGCGTCATCGACGGAGACACCATCGACGTCGACATCGATCTCGGCTTCGAAGTCACCCGTCACGCGCGCCTGCGCCTCAGCAGCATCGACGCTCCCTCCCGCGACACCGAAAAGGGCCGCGCCGCTCGCGACGCCCTGACCCGCTCCCTGCACCGCGCCCAAACCGTCGCCATCGTCACCGAACGCATCGATCTCCACGGCCGCTACGTCGTGCACCTCTTCTCCTCCCCCCGCCGCATCACGACCCTCGACTGTTTCTCCTCCGGCAAATACGAAAACGAGGCCCTCGTGAGCGCGGGACACGCGGTCGTCAAGAAGTAGGCGACTCCCCATCACATTCTCGCGTGCCCAGGGATCGGTGTGACGGTGCTCCCGAGAGGGCGTACCCGTGCCCTCGAGACGGCCAGCTCCTTGTCTAAACACTCTCTTTCACGAGTCGGAGCGACTTTTCGATGGCACGGACGGGGGCTGCAAGCCGTGCCGCGTTCCCGAGCTCTTTGGCCACGGCTTCGCTCGTCGGGCGGAGGTGGGACGAGACGAGTTCGATCATCCGCTCGGCTTCACTCTCGACGAGGGCAGGTGTGACGCCGAGTGCGGCCGCGAGGGCGCGCCACTCGGGCGCTCGGACGTGCTGGACCTCTTCGGCACCTCCGATCCGAAACGCCAGCTTGCGCGTGAGGAGTTTGTAGCCGGTCGTGTTGAGGAGATCGTAGAACGGAGCCAGCTCCCAGCGGGGGGACCTCGGGTTGGTCTTGAGGCGCGACAGGTTCTTCGCGTGGTTGTCGCGATTTCCAATCGTGAGGTTGAAGAGCGTCCAGCGGAGGACCTCGCGGATCTCGAGCGCCGGCCTCTGGCCCGACGTGCGGAGAAGCTGCGCGCAGCTGGCGAGAGTCGGGCCCGCGTCGTGCTCGTACTTCTCGTGGCGACTCACACCGAGCGCTTGAGCGAAGTCTTCTTGATGAATGCGGCGGAGCGTACCGTCCTCGGAGCTCGCGCGGTCGAAACGCTCGACCAACAGGGCAAGAGCCCCGCCCAGACGAATCACACGCGCCTTCGCTGCCGGGAGCTCGACGCGAGCGGCCAGCCGCAGGCAAAGCAGCTCGTTTTCGACCAGCCCCGCGAAGTCCCGGTTCTCACATTTGAGGATGTGCGTGGAGGGCGCGCCGCCAAGCGGGAGACTCAACGAGCCGTCCGGATCCCAAGCAACGGCGAGCTTGTCTTGGGCTCCGGCCAGGGAAAGGCGAGCTTCCTCCAAAAGGAGGGGCAAGGCGGCGTGCCCCTGTCCGAGGGCGCCGATCTCTGCTTCAGTGAGAGGTCGATAGCTTCCACCAGTTTGCGGCTCGACTCCGTCAGGCAGCAAGGTCAGCGCGCCGGCGCACTCCCGACCGAGTGCTCCCAGGAGCGCAAAGTCGTCGTCGGGGCTGAGGCGCAGACGACGCGCGATCCGTTCGCGTGCGCCCCCTTCGGGCAGAAGATTGCCAAACCACCTCAGGGCGGGCTGCCCGTACGGTGTTTCGCTCAAAGGCAGCGAAGCGCTGATCGCGCATCCCGAGGCGACCCAATCAGGATGATAGGAAAACGTCGACGCCGTGAGCGTCCCGACGAGTGACCTGTCGCAATAGACGAAGAGGGGAGGGCTCATGAGCCCTCCTCGACATCCGTCTCGAGGGAGACGGTGATGCCGAGACCCGAGAGAACGTCCAGCACCTTGCCCCATTGGAGAGTGGGTTTGCCCCGCTCGAGCTCCCCAATGAATCGAGGCCCACAGTTCGTCAGCGCCGCGAGTTCCGCTTGCTTGAGTCCCTGCTGGCGCCGCACGCGACGCACGAGCTCGCCGATTTCTGTGGTCGAGATCACGTCGGATTTCATCGGAAAAGCCAGCAAAAAGGGAGAACTACGTAGAAGAGAGGCCGCGGCAGGTCCGTCCGCAGCGTCTTCCCGAACGGGAAGAATACCTCGGAGCTCCCCCGCCGCGCAACGAGATAATCCCGAACGGGAAGAATGAAAGCGTTTCTGGCCCACATCCGCAGAATTCTTCCCGAGCGGGAAGTTCTCCCTCCCGGGTCTCGCGTAGCCCGCTCGGCTCCCCTTGAGACCGTGTTGGCGCACCAACGATGCCTCTCTCACGAGCGAGGCGATCCCCCCCGAAGTTCGGCCAGCTCGGACAAGTTCGATCCCACCCGCATTGTCGCCAACGGTCCACAGCGGTGGCCTGAGCCCGCGCCTCGACAAGCGAGGGCGACCCGAGCGAGCGACTTTGTCGCCGTCCCCCGAAGAGTGGGCCGCCTTCCGCCGCGCCCTCGACAGCGCCCGCGTCTGGGAGTGGGCCCCCGAGTATCCCGATCCGGGCGTCCTCGACGGCATAGGCTGGTCGATCGAAATCGAATGGGGCCCGCACCGCATCACGTCCTTTGGTTCAAACGCCTTCCCGAGCGACGACGACGTTCGAGTCGCCCAAGACATCTGCGACTCGCGACCGACGCGCTTGTTCGATCGATTCGAGCGGGGACTGCGGGCGCTGGTGGAGGCCGCGGGGGATTGACGGATGCGGCGGCTGGCGGCCTCCTGGGAGAGGTCGCTGGCGCTGCACGCTAGGAGTCAGGGCCCGCTCACCGCCGGCAAGTCGTCCTCCATACCCCCGTTGTCCTTCAAAGGTGGCGCGCCTCGTAGGCCGAGCCGAATCTCTTGGCGAGCGCTTCTGCGACGCAATGCCGGTGGCATTGGTGAGGCAGGTGCTCGTAGCAGGTCAGCGCGACGCGCTCGCCGGCATTCATCCAGTCGTGAATCAGGTCGAGTGCCGCGCCCTGATGCGCTAGGTCGTTCGCTTCGTACTCTTTGAACAGAGCGTCGTAGTCCTCCTGCGAGTCGAGGTTCTTGCGCTTTGACGACGCGATCCCCAGCTCGGGGACGTGTTCGTACCTCAGGCCGACCGCCTCGCAGCTCGACTGGAGCGTCTTCTTCGAGAACCCATACTTCCGACTGATGGGGTTCCGACGGACATCGCAGAGGATCGTGATGCCCCCCTTCAGGAGCGTGTTGAGGTAGCTTTCCAGGGAGTGCCCCTCATATCCGATGGTCTGCAGTGGCTTGCTCGACCGCCTGGGCTTCGCCTTCTGGATCCCTGCGAGGGCCTTGTCGTCTCCGTTCAGAACCTCCCCAGCGATTTCGCTCCGCGTGGCGGTGAAGGGGAACTCCCGATACGTGAGAGCGACCAGCTCGTCACCCCGCATCTCCGCGTACCTGCGCACGAACGCCGATAGCTGCATGTCTCGGGTGGCCGGGACGACTCCCTTTCCCTCTGAGGTCAGCGTCCACGAGTCCTCGTCCTGTTCGAGGTAGCCCCGCTCGATGAGCTTGCGACGATCCGCGTACGAGGTGAACGAGAACGCGCCGTACCTGTACGGGACGAAATCGTACGGTCGTCCCGAGTCCGTCTCCTGGCTGTAGAGGAAAAGTAGACTCTGGAAGTCGAGCTCCTTGGCCGAGCCGCCCAACGCGTCCAGGAGAGCCAGGAGCTGACGCTGCCTCGAAAAGAGCATCGGAGTCTTGCTCCGCGTTGCCTGCGTCTTCGTCTTCATCGAAACACCACTGACAGATCTCATCGCTCCCCCCAAGGCGTTGATTGTCTCGAGAAAACGAACCGTCTTGCGAGCGCGTGGGCGCTCTATCTGGAGGTCGCAGCGGAGGCGCGGCGCGCGACTGAAGAAGGTCGCGAGCAGATCGCTCGCGAACGAGCCGACGCCGTCAAGCCACGGATGAAGCACGTGATCCTCCTGGCCCCAGAGGATCGGGCGCCGGGCTATGTTGTCCTACGAAACGGAGTCGAGGTAAGCTCGGCACTGTTTGGTACGCCCATTCCCGTCGATGAAGGCGTGTACAAGGTGCGCATCACTGCGCCGGGATTCGAGACGAACGAGCGCTCGATTCGTATCCAAGGCGAAGCCACCCAATTCGAACTCCAATTGCCCGAATTGAAGCCCGAACGCTCCGTTCAACGCAGCGCCGCTCCCGCTCCTGTCGAGACTGACACGGAACAACCTTCGAGAGACACCGCTCGGGCCGAAGTCGCTTCACCGCTCCGCCCCATTGGGCTGGCGACTGGCATCGTCGGCGTAGCGCTCATGGGCGGGAGTGTGGCGCTCGGGTTCATCGCCAAATCAAGAGCGAAGGGTGCCGATTGCGACGCAGACAACCAATGTTCCGACGACGGCATCGATGACCGGGACGCGGCCGTCGAGATGGGGAACGTCGCGACCGGGATTTTCGTGGCAGGAGGAGTTCTCGCGGCGGGTGGATTCAGCCTCTACTTGCTCGCGCCCCAGCCCCAAGAAAACGCTTCAGTGTCCCTTTCCCCGTGGGGGTCCGGAGCACAGCTCACCGGTCGCTGGTAGTAGTTTGCGCTCCCTACGCAGCGCTTCCTTGCTTCACGTGCTCTGCTCACTGCCGCCCGGAGACCGGCGCGCCTACCTGCATTGCGCTGATCGGCGTTGACCCCTCAGAGCCCCAGCCTCTTCCGGAAGAGCTCGTCATCACACGCGCCGACGAGAAGTTGCTCAGCCTCCGGGATCCTCGGTTCCGACGACCGCGCTGCGCTGCAGGGGCCAGAGTCGTGGAGAATCTTCAATCATCCCCTCCTCGCCGCGCGCGTAAATCTCAAAAGAATCATCGGCAACGCCCTGCTTCTTGAGATAGTCGGCGACGCTTTGAGCGCGCTTTTCGGCAAGCTCTTGGTTGTACTCAGCCGTGCCGCGCGGATCCGTATTGCCGGTGACGGTAATGTCCTCCACCTCTTCGGTTCCCTTCAGACACCCCGCGATTTGCTCGAGCACGTCGGTGTCTTGCTCGTCGAGCTCAGCCGATTCGGTAGGAAAGAAGACGGCGGCCTCGGGGCAGTCGCGTTCCACCGGGACGACCTCGAGCACCAAGTACACCTCCATTTCACCTGTCCCCGAAAGCTTGGGGTCCTCGGGCATTTCCTCCACGGGGCTCGGAGGCTCCACGGCGCTCGGGTCTTCGGCCTCCTTCGGTTGCTGGCAGGATAGGAGAGCAACGGAAAGAAGAGCGGTCGATGTGACAGTTGCTAGGGCAGAAAATTCGGTCCTCCGCTTTCTCATGGCTACTTTCGGATGCAGGATGTGATCCAACCGGCCACAGCGGCATCGCTGCTTTCGGCCCCGGATCAAGCGCCCGCTCATCGAGCCCTCATCAAGCGCGATCACCAGAAGCTTCCGGTCCACGGCGGCGACCAGTGCGCCGGCGAGAGTGTGGCACTTTGACCCATTTCCCGCCGCAAAGTGTGGCATTTTGCCACGGTCGCACGCCCGTGCGCGATCGATCGCGAGTTCACGCGACGCCGCTCTTCACCAGGCCCAAGTGTTGAAAGCGCTCCGGGAGCGTTGCTCGGGGTTCGGAGGCTAGCCATCCGAGGGCGGCCTGGGCTTCCGCAGGCGTGACGGGAACGCCCGTCCCGAAGGCTTCGCTCGGGATGTAGCCAGGCGTTTCCGCGCCTGCGATTCGTTGGAGCGCGCCGAGTCCGGCGGGCGTCGTGCTGCGACTGTCGGAAGCGAATTGAGGCACGGCGCCTTTCGCAGCGGGGCTCAGGACGCCAGCCGCCACGAGGAAGAAGATGTTCTGTCGGAGTTCCATCTTCCTCCTCGAACGCGCGCCGAGCTCTGAAATCAGGTGCCCGACGCTGACGGGGCCGTTTTCCAACAGAGTTCGCAGGTCGTCGATGAACTCCGGTTGAAAGTTCAATCGGCCGCGCGGGACCACTGCCTGCGGAGTGAGACCCGTCAAGTCTCCAAGGCACCCGATCATCAACCGATCGAGTGATTTTAGGTTTCGTTCCGGGGAGAAGGTAGACTTCGACGCTCGCACAAAGACGTCACGTCGAAAGCGCTGGTTCGTTGCGAAGTCGCGCGTCAGCTGTCTCAAGCGTTCGGACTTGACCTCCGAGACTTTCTGAGCAGCGTTTTGGTCCAAGATCAGAGGGGGGTGGTTGTCTGGGAGCGTGGCGCTTCCTACGTAGGTCAGCCCCGCCTCGGCTAGTTCGTCCGCGACGTCCACGGAGTAGAAGACGGTCCAGTTTGCGTTCAGGTATTCGTGCGCCAAATAGTTGCTGGGAACGTTGCTGAGGCCTTCGATCGTGGTGACAGCGGAAGGAGCGTCCCTGAAGTATCGGAGGGCCGGATCGGCGAGATTCTGCAGCTGGCCCAAGGCCGCCTGGGCGCGCTCTTCGCTCGTTCCCGACTCACCCGTCGCGAGTTCTTTCATGAGTTTGCGGACGGGGGTCTCTGCGGCCCAGCCGGGGTGGCAATTGTAGCTCACATAGACGAAGCCTCCCGGTTTGAGTCGCTGGGTGAGGATCCGTACGATCGTAGCGCGCACTTCCGCACTCACCCAGGTGTAGACCCCCTGGAGCACGACATAGTCGAACTGTGGGAGGTCTTGATTCAGCAAGTCCTCGAATCGAGCCTGGTGCAGGTGGACGTTCTCTACCGAGAGAGCGTCTCGGTGCTTGCGCGCGGCCGCAATGTGCTCCGGGTTGAAATCGCAGGCATGAAACTCGGCGTTCGGATATGCCCCAGCATTGACGATGAGCGAGTGCCCGAAGCCGCATCCAAGATCGAGGTAGGTGAAAGCGTCCTCGGGGTCGCGCAAAGGCGCTCCTCCGTGCACCCCGACGTAGTTCAGCCAGCTGGGAGCGAGCTCTGGGTGGAACCGATCGGGGTACGTGGTGTCGAGCAGGTAGTCGTCTGTCGGGTGCATGCGTGGACCGTCTGTTTCCTGAGCGCAGGGCCCGACCGTTATTACGCTCCCATCCCTGGTTTTCAATCGTTCAATCAGCCTAAAACAGCAGCCTAACGTCCGCGAAGACCATCCAACCTAGCGTGCCGAGGTCTCGACGGCGGAGTCATGCGACGCGTGAAATGGGCCAAACCGAACGAGGAAAGCCCCGTCGCGTCAGCGACGGGGCCTTTTCTCGTGGCTTGTTCAATGCACCGTGTGGAGTCGCGCAGCTTCGCTGCCCGCCTCGCACTAGAAGTGAGTGGGTCTCACCACCAGGTGATGCGAACGTCCATGGGCTGGGAGGTCACCACGCGGACCAAGTACTGAGTGTTTGGATCCAGCTGCATCGGTCCTCCCCACTGGTACGGCAGATCCAGCTGCTCGCCCTCGTTGAAGGCGACGAACACATCGGCCTGCCAAGGGTGAGCCACCTGGATGACGCCAGCGTTGCCGGTCGTGATGCGGAACAATCCCTCACCCGAAATCGTGCGAGGAACGTCCCGCTCGCTCTCTGGGATCTTCACGTAGGGTTTGGGCTGGATGTATGCGCCGATGTTGGCACATTCGAGGCCGCGCTGCTGGACGTGAGCTTGCTTGTCGGTGATGACCTGAGACACACCGCTCGGCTGCTGGAAGTCGTGGTACCACGTTTCATCGGAGGTGCCGTCCTGCTGATAGGTCAGCTCCCCGGGGATGTACTCGCCGAAGTAGCGCGGGATTTCCTGGGTGGGATCGAGGAGCTGCCGCAAGGCGTCTCCGAAATGCATGCGCCGGGTCACGTCATAGTAGGCGGGCTCGTGATTTTCGTCCCAACCGAGATCAGAGAAGGTCTCCTCATCGCCGAGGTCCGTTCGGAAGTAGCCGTGAGCGCGACCATCGATGCCAGCCTGTCGGTAGGCGGGATCATGCTGCATCGACCACGGCGCACCTGCCACGAGGTGTGCACAGTTGTCGACCCGGAAGACCGGGAAGTAGTAGCCCCAGTTGTCGTTTTTCTGTTGGGGTGCCCACTCGGCAAAGCGCTCGAGCTCGCTGCGCCACATGTTGATGAGGCGGTCGGTGACCGTGACTCCGTTGGCGATGTCTTCGGGAGAGTCCTCGGCCTGAACGACGCCGCTTCCGAGGAAGGAGAAGTTGGAGAAGATCAGATCCTCCTGGAAGGCCGCGAAGAGAAAGCGGTCGTCGGGGAACGTGCGACTCAGCGCTTCACTCACGTTGGCCAAGTCCTTTTTGATCGTACGAAACCCGGTATCGAGGCGCGCATCGAGCTGGTCGATGAAGCTCGGTCGTTCGTCGCCGGGCTCTCCGGTCGGTTCGTCGAGCTTCCAAGCTTCCTTCACGATGGCGACTTGCTGCGCTTGGGGACCGCCAGCTGGGAAAATGGGGCCCGAGTCCACGACGCCGGCGGAGCACTTGGGCTCGATGGAGTCACGAATGAGCGGGTAGCTGATCGTGGTTCCCGTCGAACCGGCACTGTGCCCGATCACGAGCAACTGCCCAGTCTTACCTTCTCCGAATTTGTCCTCGAGCCAGTCCTGGGCCGCCAACATGTTGCGGCGACCGCGGTGCCTGACCTTGAACGTTTGCGGCTGGTTGTTCCCGTCCAGGACGGGATCGCCATTTTCGTCGACCTTGACGTAGTCCTTTTCGATGTCGCCCGAGTAGACGTCTGCCGTGCAGTACGGGAAAAAGACGTGGTTGTACTTGTTGGTGGGGACGCTGTTGTCGATGCGACCCAAGTGCGGATAGAGCGCCACGATGGGAGAATTGAGACTCGTCATCATGTTGTCGGAGATGTCGCCCAGGCGGTAGGGCTGCATCTGTCCGGCATTTCCGGTACAGGTTTCGTAGTCGAAACAAGCTCCGCCCCCTTCGAGGGTCACCGTCAAATCACTCGCGCCCTCGTTGTACTGAACGAAAAACTTGTACGGTGAGCCATCACCACAGACGAACTGTTCGTCGCCTTCCACCACGTCATCGAGACGGACCACCTTCCACACGCCGTACTCGGCGCCCTCGATGAGCTCGGGAAGATGGGCGTCACCGGGGAGAGGAGTCACCTGACATTGGCTCGCGGTGAACGTGCCATCTGGGCTTGGGTCTTCACCGTCACCATTCAGACTGGGGAGGTTGCATCCGACGCTCAGCACCGAAATGCCCAAGAGTGGGAGTAGTTTTTTCACTGAACTCTGATTGGTCTTCATTTGCCTTCTTTCACGAAGAACGCGCCGGGCCCCCTCGAGCAGGGGACATGTGCTGGGTCGTTTCTTCGTGAGGGTTGGAGTCTTCCCTTCCGTCCAACCTTCAGGCCGAATTTCTCATTCTTTTTCCCGAAGCTACCGACCCGGCGCCCAACCACTTCGCTTCAGGCAGGCAAGCCCCCTGAGCAGGAGGCCCCCGAGTGCAAATGAACCGGACCGCGGGTCGCCTCAGGGCCCCCAAAACCCGGGGCACTTCACGGCAACGGCGTGCTCGTGGTGGGGCCACTTCCTCCCGAAGCCGGGGCATGGCAGTGCCGGAGAAAAGCAAAGGTAAGCGAGTCATTGGCGCAACTCTTTCAGAAACATGCGGTCGTGAAAAGCAGCAATGCAGTCAATCTTCCTTGATTTCCGCCAGAACGAACAGCCTTCGGGCGAATGCTCACGAACTGATACGCTTTCTCCATGACTGTATTTTTGGGGGTGAGTCATCTGGATCTCAGTGTGCGCGATTTGGCGCGCGCGCAGGCGCTCTACGTCGACGTGCTGGGGCTGTCGGTCCATCGCGCGGGCGAGGGTTGGGTGGATCTCGACAGCGGGACGGTGCGTTTGCGGCTCATCGAAGTCGCCCAACCCAAGGAGACCGCATCGCTCCGCATTCAGGTAAACGACGTCGAGGGCGCGTACCGGCACCTGCTCGCGCAGGACCTGCGTGATTTGTCCGAGCCGATGCGTACGCCGGAGCTCGAGTTGGTCGCATCGGTGGTCGATCCCGATGGACACACGCTCCACTTGTGGCGCCCTCTCAGCGAAGACGAGTACGGCTTCGATCCCGAGCTCCCCACCGAGATGACATGGGAGCCGGAGGCGACGGTGCTCCTTCAGTCGATGCTCAAAAGCGTGCCGGCGCTCTTTCGGGGCCTTGCCCGACGCAAAGTGACGAAAAACGCGGAGTGGTACGCACAGAGCACGAATCGTGTCACGTGCGATCACGTGGTGCGCGCCTTCATCATCTCGAACGCAAAGGTGAACCGCGAACGCGCGAAGAAGCCCCTCATCGACCACGGTTACAACCCGGAGGACTACCACGACGAATTCGAGTCCTGATCTCCGTCTCCCGTTGCGGAGTAGGGCGGCGATGGTCTCGTCGTGGACGCCCTAGCTTCGAGGTCGAGGCTCGGCAGCCAGTTTCTCGCATCTGCGCTCTGTCCCACGAAATACCTGGGGCTGACGCGATGCAGCGGGTTGACGCCCGGGCTCTCGTGGCTGACCCTGAGCGACCATGAAACGCGACTTCTGGTCCTTCGCGGCCCTCGGGAGCCTCGGCCTCATTCCTTTCCTGGCCCTGGGCTGTGAGGGTGACGAGGATGAGGACGACGCCGACGACGAATCGACGTACGAAAACTGGTTCTGCCAGGACAACGACTCCGATTGCAGCTGCAGAGCTCTACCCAGAGGCCGAATGGCGGCGGGCTCCGACGAGGTCGACCAATGCGGCGCCTACGACTGCTGTCTCTTCACCGACGAAGAAACGGACGATGCCCTGGCCACTTGCGGTTGCTTCTCGACGAATGCAACCTGTGAGCAGGAGGCCGCCGCTCGTCCAGGTTCCGTGGTCACCACGACGTGCCCGCCCGGCGCTCAGCAACCCACGGTCGCTTGCGCGCCTCAGGGGACGAGCTGTCGTTCCGATTACCTCCGCCAAAACGCTCTCGAGGGCTGCTGTGACGGCACTCTTTGCCGCGAGGACGCAAACGGCGTTCCCGTTTGCCAATCTGCTTCGGTCGAAGATCTCGCGCTGCACGACCAGTGCGAGCATTGGGCGGACGAGCGCTTCGACAGCTCCGAGCCCCACGCACTATCCCTCGACCCGCTCATGCTGAGCACCTCTCACGGTCTCTTGACGATGGGCGAGGTCGGCTTTTCCAATTTCTACACGGGTTCCGGCGGTTGTTTGAGGGAGTTCGATCTCCAGATTGGTGACTTCAGCTGCGGGCTCGATTTCACGGCCGAGGTCGTGGGCGGTGCCCTCACCATCACGGATGTCAGCGGGTTTCTCGATGGATGCTCGGGGTTCACGGGAAGCCTCCTGGACGGGAACGTCGACTCGGCGCCACATCTCGTGACGGACTTTGCCTTCGAAGGTCTCTCCTGCGACGGGTTGCTCATCTACGAGTCGTATTGCCTCGCCGGCGCGTTCACCTTCACCCTCGGCGGTACCGTTGGAGATCTCACCATCGACCCGCAAACGATCACCGTCGAAGGCGCTTTCTGCGCCACGGGAGAAGCCTCGGGAGAGTGCCCGACGGCCGGATGACGTGGTCGCAATTCACACTTCCCCGGAAGCCGTTTGGTGTGTCGCACGGAGGTGACGCGATTCCGGAGCGCGACTCCGTTACGGCTCTCACGAGCGAGTCGATTCAAGACTCCGTTTGGCCAAACGACGCTTCGCCACGAGTCGCCCGTGAGGGGGGCCACGGAGGTGCGCCTCCTCACCGAACGGGGAGGGTTCCCCACGAGGGTCGGTTCGGGTAATTCTAGCGCGATGGGGATCGCGACGGAGCACAGCGTCAGGTGAATCGGCTTCACAGCAGGTGCGTCGCTGGAGCGAAGCGGGCCGTCGGGGCAATCGGGTCCGCTCTCATTTTCGCACACCGCCTCGTATGGGCAGCGGATCACCCACCGGACTCATCCTCAGCATCGCTCACCCCGGACGCCCTTCCCGCGACGCAGACCGTGTCGTGTTCCCCTCGCACCCAGCGCTCGGACGAAGAGATCCTTCTGACTTCGGATGTGTCGCGTGAACCAAAAGACGCTCCGACTCCCGCAAGAACCGTGTCCATCCTTCCGGACGAAGTCCTTTGTTTGAGCCTCGGGAAGGGCGAGGGAAGCGAGGGTGACCTCGCGTTTGGCCGAGACGCCGAGCCCCCCGACTTCATCGTCGCCTTCGAGCCGCGAGCGGATGGCGCCTTCTCCTTTCTCCGGGTGCACAACCTTTCGCGGGAGCGTGTGCGCGTCGCCGTCGTGGCGCCGGGTGGTGAGCCGACGGGGGGCGAGTTTCCTGCACTGGGGCCGGACGACGAACACCACCGCTGGCTGCCCGGTGTGCCTCGGGAACTCCTCTTGCACTTGGAAGTCGGGGAGCCGCTAGTCGATCCGGCCGCCGGCTCGACGAGCATCGCTGCCCTTGGTGACGGAGCTTTTCCGGTACGCCCGAGCCGTTTCGACGCCGGCCTCCGGGCTGGGCTCTCGCTCGAATACGCGCTCCGGCCGCGGACACGGGTCGCGCGGCTGTTGGCTCGTCACGGCTACGAGCCTTTCCGCGTCCATACGACGCGGGTCGGTGGAGCCATCGGAGTCAATCTCGAGCGCTCGTTTCTCGAGCTGTCGGCGCATGTCGGCCAGAACTCTGCCCCGCACGCCACCGATCGGTCGCTCCGCCTCGATATCGTCGAGGGCAACCTCCTCCTCGAAGTAGGCTATGAAATCCATCGATTCGGCGGGCTCTCGATCTACCCGTACGGAGGACTTGGCTTCGGTGTCATTCAATGGACCAACGCGTCGAGCTTCCGAATCCTTGTCGACGATCCGCCGGAGGAAGATTTCCTCATCGAGTCGTTCGGTGGACTCGTCACTGCGGGGATCGGTGTCGGGCAGATGGTCGTCGGACGCGAGAAGGGACCGAGCGAAGAGGGCCTCACCGTCGATCTCCAGCTGGGGGTGCAGCAGCAGATCGTGCGCACGACCTGGGGGTTCGAGGCACCTGGTGAAGAAGGGCGACAGAGTCTCGGCCGCGAGCCGCGCCTCAACTTGAACGCGTTCGTGATGAGTCTGACCGTAGGCGCGGCCCAGCGTGCGAGGAGGCACTGAGATGGGGCGTTGGCTCTCGTGCATCGCTTTCGCCTTCTTCTTCTGGCTGGCGCTCCCGTCGGCGGCTCGCGCGGCGTCACTCGGGGGTCGGCGCCCCCCGCCCGAGCTGCGTTACCCACGTCCCCCCGTCACCCTCTGTGAAACCGAGACCGCCATGCCGCTGGACGCGCCGATCGTGCCCCTGCGTTCGGAATCGATGCCCAGTCTTCCCCAGAGCGGCATCTGGATCGTTCCGGGAGAGACATTGTGCGTCCTTGCGGGCCCCGCGCCTCGGCAACGACAAGAGTCCCAGGGCGGCTCCCCAGAATGGAGCGAGCTGTCGCATCTTCTCATCGTAAAAAGGACGAACGCAGCAACTCTCCGCCTTTCGCTCGAGGAAGAGAGCGGAATGCTCGCACTCCGAGTGGAAAACCCGAGCCCGTACTTGCTCCACGTCGGCGTGGCGAGCGAACGGGGACGCTCTCTCGGGCCTGGCGAGGGGACGGCCTTCGATCTGCCGCGCGAATTCGGTGGTGGCCTGATCTCGGGCGTGTCCGCCAAGGCAGTCCTCCTCTCGGAGTCGGGCGAAGAGACGGCGCGTCGGACCGACTGGCCGCGCATCAGAGAGGAGGAATCCCTGAATGTGGGTGCGCTCGTTCAAGCCAAGCACTCCGACCTGACCTCGGTTTATGACACGCTTGCGCCCCTCGGGTACGAGCCGCGGAGCAATCTCTGGGTCGCCCCCGGGGGATTTTTGTCATTGCGCGCGGGACGCGCTTACTTCGCTTTCGATTTCGCCACGAGCACGAGGCGCTGGGACGGCTCGCCCGAGCCCGCGCTCAAGGCGACGCACGGGAGCTACAACTTCAGCGCGGGCTTGGCTCTCTTCCGAGCCGGACCGCTGCGGGTGATCTCGGTCGCTTCCCTGGGGAGCGAGTCGTTCAAGCTGCGCTTCGGGCGAGAGGTCGACGAACTCCCCGCGTGGACAGAGGACTATAGAAAGCCCGGGTTCGTGCGCGTCACGAGCGGCGCGGGGATCCTCTTGGAGACGCTCCTCGGTCCCTACACCTTCGTGCGCACCGAAGTCGGGGGGCGGCTCTTCCTCGGCAAGGGGAAGTGGCGCACCCAGGTCAATCGCGGAGAAGACGACAGCGAGGACATCCCGCTCACCGGGCCCGAGATCCTCTCGCCTTCACCGTACGTGAACATGAGCTTGGGACTCCGGATCGGCAATTTCTGAGCCTTCGGGAGGTTCCCGTGACGATGCCTGCGGCGACCGGTTTTTCGTGGTAGACAAGCGCCTTCGCATCGGCACTGTGTGCCTCCCTTTCATCGGTGTGTCTCTTCTTCTCGTCAGCTTATGAAACGTAATCTCGGTCGCTCTGCTCTCACTCTTTTCTCTTTGATCGTTCTTGGCGGCGCCGCGGCCTGTAGCCCGGCGGGTGACGACCCCGATGGGGGCGATGGGGACGGCACGGGTGGCCAGGGGACGGGGGGCGACGGTTCCGGCGGACTTGGTTCGGGTGGCCTGGGCTCTGGTGGCCTCGGTTCGGGCGGTTCGGGTTCCGGTGGAGACGGTTCGGGCGGCCTCGGCTCGGGCGGCTTGGGTTCCGGTGGAGACGGTTCGGGCGGTTTGGGTACGGGTGGTGACGGCGCTGGGGGCGGGACGCCCTCGGATTGCTCCTCCATGTACCGCTGTGATGACTTCGAGGCGTCGACGGCTGGCGCTGCTCCCGATTCGAGCGACTGGTCCCTGGAGCTCGGCTGGGCCAACGACCAATCCGCGGCGGCGAACGTCCAGGTGACGGCCGAGGATGCGCACTCGGGGACCCAGTCGGTCAGGATTGCCGCCGGTGGGAACGGTCCCTTCAATTTCTGGGCGCCGCCACCCTCGGAGACGTTCTACACGCGGGCTTGGATCAAGATGGTCGACGCGGCCGGCAACGGCTCTCTGCAGGCTGTCGGGTCGAACCACAACGACAGCGAGGTGCGATACCGCAACCACGAGGGCACGGTCACCCTCAATTCTGCCGGCGGCGATGGTTTGGCTCCCGATCCCTTCAACTGTAGCGGCGATTGCACGCCCATCCCGACGGACTGGTTTTGTGTGGAGATGTTCTACGACGGAACGACGGACTCGGCGACTCTGTGGATTGGCGAACAGGAGGCCGCCCGAGTCGAAAACAACGTGGGGTGGCACTCGGGCGGCAGCTTTGCCGAAGCCGCGACCTTCGTCTGGTTCGGAACCCTCTGGCACCAAGGATCGGCGCCCCTGACCTACATCGACGACGTGGCAATCCACAGTTCGCGCATCTACTGCAATTGAAGGCGCTGCAACTACGCGAGGCCGCCCAGCCCGACGCCGACCGCGTGGGCTGAGCGAGAGCTATGGATGGAACCGCGCGTCTGTCCACCCCCGGTCACTGGAAGAGTTTCAGTGAAACGTCGACACGCCGCGTGGGAGAAACGATGAAGCCTTCCCCGGTGAGGCCGATCCAGGTCAACGCTCCAAACCCGGAAGGCGAAACGCTGAGTCGCATCGAATAGATCCGATCAGTTGGGTCGGGTGTGATGTCGGTCCAGCCTCCGTCCAAACTCGAAAGACGCCGCACTTGGAGGAACTGGGGATTCTCGAAGTCGGCCGGCACATAACCCCATGCGTAGAAGGCGTTGCCTCTGCCATCGCTCGCTACCCCTGGATTGAGGACCTGGGTCGCCCCATCGCTCATGAGCACGGGCGAACTCCACTCTCCGTCGGCGTAGGTTGTCACGTAAGCGTTCCCGACGCTGGCGGGCGCCTGTACGTAGGCGACCAAGAACTCGTCCTGGCCGAGGGGAGCGGCAGTGACGCTATTTGACACGAAGCTGTCTTGGTTATCGAGGGTTTGAGGTGCTCCCCAACCGTCGGCGGGACGGAAGTGCGCCGCTCGGAGATCGTGCTCATTCGTGACAGGTTCTTCGACCCAGGCGGCAATCGCGTTCCCCGTTTCGGTCATGGAGATTGTCGGGCGGTAGCGGCCCACGGGAGCACCGCTTCCAGGGAGAAGCGTTCCTTGGGTCCAGGATCCGTTGGACGCCGCATGGCGAAGATATGCGACGCTCCGGACGTCCGTTTGGCTGTTCTTCACCGCCCAAACCGCCATGGCGTCACCCGTGGAACTCGCAGCGAGGGAAACCGTGCCGTATTCGACCTCTTCGTATTGGCCCGGCGCACCGGACCTCTCGACGGTTTCGACTGTGAAGTTGTTCGCCTGGCGCGCGGTGAAGCAAATGAGCTGATTCGAGTCGAGCTGTTGGTAGGCTCCGAGCACCGTTCCTGACTCCAGCATCTCGACGTCCGCGCTGCCCGAGACTTCAGGGATGAGTTGTTGCCGCGTGCTCTCCCAGACACCGTTGCGATAGATACGAATGAAGACGTTGGTTCCACAGGTCCATGCGGCCACGGCCTCGCCATTTTCGTTGACCGAAACGTCCAGGCTGGAGCACGACGAGGTCTGGTTGGGGTCGAGGGGGACAGGGTCTTCCCACCCCGTGGCCCGTCGGTGCCAGCGCGCATGCGGTGCCAGTTCGTCGCCGGTGATGTCTTCCTGAAGTTGGTAGACGACGAGTACATCGCCGTTGGCTGCCACGCCGCTTTTTGGCGTGACGTTTCCGATCCTGTCGGCGGGGTCGGTTTCGACGGGCTGTGTTTCTGTCAATGCTCCATCAGCGGTCGAAAAGCTGGACGAGTATTCGCTCTCGAGTGAAAGCCCGTCGACGTCGGCGACGCCGGGCGTCACGTGTAGGGTGTAGGACGCAAGGAGGAGGAGTTCGTTCTCCAAAGCGAGGGTGAGCATCGCGCCGTCGACCTGCAGCGTGGCCGGAACCGTTCCGTGGGGACCCGTCAGGTAGACGGTCGATTCGTCCACGGTATCGGCATCGAGGATCTTGTTGAACTCGATCACGAGAGCGTCGCTCGTTCGCGCGACGTCGGCGGCATCGGGACCGGGTGTGACGTCGACAACCTCGAGACCTTCGGTCTGCGGTGAGCCCCCGCTCCCATCGCCATCGCCGTCGCCATCGCCCGTCTGATCGCCGTCGCCATCGCCGGGCGCGGCACCTACGTCGCCATCGCCGTCTCCTGACCCATCGCCGTCGCCGTCTCCCGACCGGTCGCCGTCGCCGTCGCCCGATCCATCGCCGTCGCCATCCCCCGGTGCGCCGCCCATGTTGTCATTGCTGTCCGAGCTCCCGCGCACTTCCTTGGAGCATGCGAAGCCCGAGTGAGCCGCAAGGAGTCCGACGAGTAGCGCGAGATGATGTCGATGGCGTAGCATAGTCAGCGTTTCATACCGAATAGCTGCACAAATACAACGCAAGCGTTTGCCTAGGATCGGAACTCCTTCCGAGGGCGCGACGACGTTTTGGTGCTCACGAGCGGGTCGGAGAAGAACGCCGTTTGGCCAGAGCCGCGAAGTCGTTTTCCTGAACCATCGCTCTGCGCCGTCGGCACCTTCCTCACTACCTCCCCTTTTGCTGGTGACCCGGGGAGCTTTCTTTTTGCCTAGGAGAGGCAATCAGGCAATCGGCAATCCGACCCGGGTTGCAGGCAATCCGACCCGGGTGGCAATCGGCAATCCGGCAATCCGACCCGGGTTGCAGGCAATCAGGAGGCAATCCGACCCGGGTTGCAGGCGGCAATCCGACCCGAATCCGACCCGGGTTGCAGGCAATCCGACCCGGGTGGCAATCAGGCAATGGCAATCCGACCCGCGGCAATCCGACCCGGGTTGCAGGCAATCGGCGGCAATCCGACCCGGGTAGGCAATCCGACCCGGGTTGCCGTTACTGGCCGAAGTGAGGTGGCGCGCCAGCTC
>CBFGUR010000034.1:0-78848 GCA_965652275.1 uncultured Polyangiaceae bacterium
CAGGTCAGCGTCCGGAAAATTCCCGCTCGCGAAATTTTGTGATCAATGATGAGGCAGGGGCCCCCCTCGTCGTCGGGAGTGTGGCCGAGCCCCACCGGGGCGAGCCCCGCCGAGCTATGTTGTTCGAAGAACGACCTAGCGAAGGCCATCCCTCCTCCCCCCACCCGCCGGTCTGCGCTCCGGCGCCTCCCACTTGGTCGGCGGCGGTGCTCGACGCCTCGCAGCACCTCGGGCTTTGCCCTCGCGTCCTCGGGTTTGGCTTGTCCGGGAGGAAGCGGCCGCAGGCGCGCTGCGCCGAGGACCTCGAGGAACAGGTGGAGCGAAGCAGAGAGCCGCTCAAGGAGCGGAGGAGATTCGGCCCTCAGTTCGTGAAAGGGCCGCAATCTCCGCAGCGGACGTTCTGGCGAGAGGAGTTACGGCACCGTTGCTTCGACCCACTCGAGGACGATCGCCCGGTGCGGCTGCATCCCGTAGGGACACTCCCAGCTGAGGACGAGTCCGAACTCGTCGGTGGGCAACAGGCTCGGGATGACCATTTCCGACCAGGGGCTCGCGTGGGTCCACCCTTCGACAGGTTGGGGGAGTTCCTCGACGGGTTCGAGAGGTTCCTCGTAGTCCGCCACTCCACTCTGAGCGAAGAGTGCATTGCCCCAAAAGGGGCTCTCCTCCATCGAAACCTGGCGGTACCGGAGCCGCACGCCCGTCATCAGCCCCCCCGGTACATCGGGTCCACCCACCTGAAAGGCAAACTGTTGGGGCGCGCTCCCGACCAGGTTCCCTTCGAGATCACAGTTGCCAGGAACCTGACTGATGAGGACGCAACCTCCGCCGCTCTCACACAAGTCACTTTCCCCCGGCGCCAGATATTCCGCGTGCGAAAACCCGAGCAGCGGCGGCTCCGCGTCGAAATCGTGGCGCGCTTCGAGGGGGCCCAGATCGACCACCCCGTAGATGGACGCATCCGTGACCAATTCGTTGCCCGCGGCATCGAATTCCTCGCCCACGAGCGTGACCCAGACGCTGCCTCCGCGTCGGTACGCGGGATCGGTGAGCGTCATCCCCACCACCGGCCCCCAGGGCCACTGCTCGAATCTACCGGGCGCCGTACTTGCCAAGCTGCCGCGCATCTCGAGCAGCGCCGCGCCTTCCTCGAGTGTGGTGAAGCTCCCCCACGGATAGCTGTCGGTTGTGAACCCGAGGGGCTCGGAAAACTCGAACATCATCCACGTGAAAGGATAAAAGTTGTACCTCGTGGTCAGGTATTCACGAATGTGCGGCGACGTCTGATCGAGCCGAATCGAAACGACGGCAGGCTGCTCGACGGTGGCGTCGCCGCACGTGCTCCGCACGATCGTGGAGCCCGACGGGATGCCCGGCATGACGAAACCCTCTTCGTCGTAGGGCAGGAACACGCCCGCCTCGGCGACGGCCTCGTCGAGGGAAGCTCCGGCGCCCGGTCGCAGCCAAATCCCCGAGTTTTGTGCATCTTCGACCAGTTCGTCGGGCCAACCATTCCACTCGAAATTCCGGAAGATGCGCGCTTCGGGCCCACTGTCCCCCTCCCGCAGACTGAAGTTCAGATGCCCCTTCAGTCCGTCGCACTCCGTGTCCTCGGGGACGACGAAGAGATCGTAGTGGCCGTAGAGACTGTCCCAAGGAGCGTCGAGGGGCGCCCGCGCTCCACCCATCCCGACTGGCTCTCCGCCGGCACCGACTGCGCCTCCCGTCGTCCCGCCACCGCCTCCCGTGGTGGTGTTGCCGCCAGACGCGGGTGCTCCTCCCATGTTGGACAGGCCCCCCGAGGAGATGCCGCCGCTCGATTGCTGAGCGCCCCCCGTCGACGCACTTCCGCCCGATGAACTCCCACCGGATGTCGCGAAGGCTCCGCCCCCGCCGGAGGGACGCGGACCCGACGTCTCCCCGTCGCCGTTTGTGGATCCAGCGTCACGACCCCCGGTACTTTCCTCGGCTTTGCCACCGCACGCCCCGAGCAGAGCGCCAGCAAGGCACCACCCCCAGCAATGAGTGAAATGTGAGAAGGAGCAACGGGCCACTGGCCTTCAGCCTAACACTTCGAGCCGCATTTTCGCCCGTGGCATCGACGTCGCGCCCGCTGGGCCCTTTGGAGTTCGCGCCGGAAGACCTGGCACAGTCGCGTCTCGCTTTTTGGCACACTCTTGGCACTTTGGCTCAATTGAGCATCTCTAAATATTTGAAATTATGAAAAAGTGATGTGGCACAGCCTGTGCTTAGTTTCTGGCCATGTCTCTCTTGAAGTCTCCTGCTCCGCGCCGGTCCGCCGCCTTCCTGACGTCCACGGTGGCGCTCGCGGCCGTCTCGCTATCTTCCGACGCACTCGCGTGCGGAGGGTTCTTCTGTTCTTCTGCCGCCCCGGTCGATCAAGCGGCCGAGCGGATCATCTTCGCCCAGGACGAGGAGGGACGCATCACGCAGATCGTCGAGGTGCTCTACGAGGGCCCAGCGGAGAAGTTTTCTTGGATCCTCCCCGTGCCGGGCGTTCCCGAACCGGGGGTGAGCTCGAGCCAGGCCTTCGATCGTCTACAGAACGCCACCGCTCCGGTCTACAGCCTCCCCACCGCGAACAGCTGCCCCAGTGATTGGGATGACTTCAACTACGCAACCGGCGGCTCCAGCGCTGCTGGTTCGGGAGGGACAGAGGGCGGTCCACCACCGCCCACCGTCACAGTACTCGACTCAGGGAGTGTCGGTCCGTTCAACTACGAGACGATTGCCGTCGACGCCGCTGATCAAGATCCGGCCGACGTCGCCGTGCGCTGGCTCGAGGACAACGAGTACGACGTCGGTCCGAACGGTGCCGACGTGTTGCGCCCCTACCTGCAGAACGGTCTCAATCTCATCGCTTTTCGTCTCACCAAGGGCCAAAGCGCCGGCGCCATCCGCCCCATCGTCCTCGAATACGACGCCCGCGCGATGGCCATCCCGATCCTCCCGACGGCCGTCGCGGCCAAGGACGACATGCCCATCTTGGTCTGGACTCTCGGCGCTCACCGGGCAGTGCCGACGAACTACTTCGATCTGGAACTCAACGACCTGCTCATCAATTGGTTCAACTTTCGCCCCACCTATGACGCGGTCATCTCGGCCGCCGCCGACGAAGCTGGCGGCCAGGGATTCGTGACCGAGCTCGCGGGCCCATCTCAGGCGTACGAGACGGCGCTCCGTCCCACGGACTCCGACGTTGAGCGCGCCCTCGGGACTCAATATCCCGAACTGCCCCAAGCGATGAGCGTCATCATCGCCCAGCTCGGCAACTACGACGGCTTCCGAGAAGCGGCGGCGGATCACATCGTGCTGCGGGACGGGGTCACTCTCGACGACTACCTCTCGTGCTCCTACTGCTATTTCGCCGGAGGCACGGCCCAAAGCGGCACCGTTCTGGATCCGGCATTGGAGGACGACCCCATCTACACCACGGACATGGACGCCTTCCGGACGGCGCTCTTGGACGACGTCCTGCAACCATTCTTCGATCTCGCAGACCTCATGCTCGAAAACCCGTACATCACCCGCCTGTACACGACCATGAGCGCCGAGGAGATGACGAAGGATCCGACATTCGAGTTCAACCCCGATGCCGAGCATGTCTCCAACGTGCACGCCGCCGAGTACACGCGAGACTGCGAAGAAGGCGGGTGGCGCGCCGAGCTCCCGAGCGGGGAAGTCGTGTTCGGGCAGACGGTGGGAGTGTGGCCGTATTCACTTTCAGACGCGCAGTTTCCCGTCAACGTGCGCATTCGTCAGTTTTCGACGTCGGGCCCTGCCGAGACTCTGGTCGACAACGGCACGATGATCGACGACATGCACGACGAAGAGCCCGCCAGCGATCCTCCCACGCCCGGGTTGATGATGCCTGAAGACGAAGACGTAGGCGGGAGCAACGGTGGCGCATCTTCTGGGGCGAACTCATCGAGGGCGGGAGGCGGCTGCGCCTACGATCAAGAGAGCGTGCCCGAACCCTGGGCGTGGCTGGGTCTAGGACTCCTGGGGGCGCTCACGCTACGTTCCCGGAGAGAAGTGCGAGGACAGTGATGGCGAGATTCAGCGGGGGTGGGCTTTCATGTTGGATGTGGGGCGCCGCTTCTGCGGGTGCTCTCCTGCTCGGTGCGACGAACGCCAGCGCTTGCGGTGGCTTCTTCTGTTCCGCCTCGGCGCCCGTCGAGCAGGCCGCCGAGCGCATCATCTTCGCGCTGGATGACGACGGTCACGTCACCCAGATCGTCGAGGTGCTCTACGAGGGACCGTCCGAGGAGTTCTCTTGGGTGCTTCCAGTCCCGGGCGTCCCCGATCCGAGCGTGAGCTCGAGTCAGGTCTTCGATCGACTGCAAACGGCTACGGATCCGATCTACGGCTATCAGGTTGCGAACAGTTGTCCCAGTGATGCTTTGACTGGAGGCGACGACGGCGACATCGTTGTCGACGCGGTGGGGGATCCGACCACGCCTCCTACGGTCACGGTCCTCGACTCCGGATCGGTGGGTCCATACGACTTCGAAACCATTTCGGTCGATGCGGCTGATGAAGATCCAGCCGACGTCGCCGTAGAGTGGCTCGAGAACAACGGCTATGACGTGGGTCCCAGCGGCGCGGACGTCTTGCGGCCTTACCTACAAAACGGCCTGAATCTCATTGCCTTCCGCCTCACGAAGGGCCAAAGCGCGGGCGCCATCCGTCCCATCGTCCTCGAATACGACGCGCGCGCAATGGCCATCCCAATTCTCCCGACGGCCGTCGCCGCTCGTGACGACATGCCTATCCTGGTGTGGACCCTCGGGGCGCACCGGGCCGTCCCGACGAACTACCTCGGTCTCGAGCTCAACGAGCTGCTCATCGACTGGTTCGATTTTCGCCCGACGTACGACGCCGTGGTCACCGCGGCGGCAGATGAAGCGGGAGGGCAGGGGTTCGTCACCGAGTATGCCGGCGCCGTTGAACGCTTCGTTCCGTCCATCGAGCCCACCGAAGACGACGTGGACCTCGCCCTCGGGACCCTGACGGACGAGCTCCGCGATGCCCTGGAGCAAATCACGCGTCAACTCGGGGACTACGACGGATTCGCCGAAGCTGCCGAGGATCATCTGACCCTTCGGGAAGGCGTGACTCTCGATGACTTCGTGGCGTGTGCCTACTGCTACTTCGAGGGCGGAACCACATCGAGTGGTGCGACCCTCGAGCCCGCGACGGCCGACGATCCCATCTACGACACGGATCTCGAAGCGTTCCGCGCCGCGCTTTCCGAGGGCGTGCTCCAGCCGTTCTTCGATCTCGCTGATCTCATGAGGGAAAACCGCTACATGACGCGCCTCTACACGACGATGAGCGCGGACGAGATGACGAAGGATCCCGCGTTCGAGTTCAACCCCGATGCTCCAGAAGTCTCGAACCTCCACCTCGCTCAGATGACGCGCGACTGCGACTCCGACGCCTGGTCGATGGAGCTTCCCGGCGGCGCGATCGTCTATGGCAACGAATGGGAGTGGCCGTACTCGCTCGCCGACGCGCAGTTTCCCGCCAACGTGCGCACCCTTCAGTTCTCGACCTCGGGCGCCCCAGAGGTCATGACCGACAACACCGACGCAATCCTGACGCTCCACGGACAAGAGCGCCCCAGCGTGATGCCTGCCGACTTCGGGGACGACCCAGACGACGGTGCGAGCTCCGGCGGGGGCGGGGGGTGCAGCTTCGACAACCAGGGTGGCCCGTCACCGTGGGCCTGGCTCGGATTCGGACTCCTTGGCGCGGTCGCTCTGCGTCGTCGCACCGTGTAGTAGCGCAGTGAAACCGGGCAGTGAAATAGCGGGCGCGACTCGGGGTCACTCTCGCGGCTCGCTGGCCATCTCGGGGGCGCCCAGATCGGGTTCGTCTTCGGGCGCGTCCTCTGCACCCACCGCCAACGGCCGCGCGTCCCCGAGCCACTCCTCGAGGCTCAATCCCTTCGCCATGTCTGGGGATTCGAGGAAGGGAGCGTCCTCGTCGAAGGGATCGGCGAGATGACTGAGATCGGGGATCAGGATGTCGTCCTCCGTCCATTCGCGCTTGTCCGGGCCCCGAGAGGCGACCATCACGTCCCCGTCCGGGCAGGTGACGTAGTACTTCCCTTTCCACGGGTCGCGGGTCTCCGAACCGCGGTCGATGAGGCGGGCCTCGATCAGTTCGTCGACAGTGGGGCACGATCGGTGATCGAGGAGATAATGCTGCGTCGCTGCGCGGATGGTGCGAGCTGCTGCGGTCGCGGTTTGCTTCTGCGCCGTCTTGTAGTGATGGATGGCGTACAGGGCCGTCCCACTGCTGACGAGCGAGATGATGCTCACCGTCACCATGAGTTCGAGGAGCGTCATCGCGCGGCGCCGGCGGAAGCATGTCCACCGATGCCAGCTGGGTTCATCCCCAAAGGTGCCCATCGAAATCAGACTATGAGGTTCGCCTCAAGGGTGCAACGCTGCAGACGAATGCGCCGACTTACCGGTGTCTCCATGCATCGGTCCCGGTTAATTGCGACAACGCCTCGGGGCTCAGGTTCATCGCCCGTGCTGGGAAGAGGATGCTTGCTATGAAACGTGCTTCGAAGATTGCTCCGAGGTGCTGTCGGGGGCTGATTGTCATGCGGAGGCGGCGAGCTACCTTGTCTGTACGGGAGCGATTTCTGATCCCTGTCGGGGGAGGTACTTTGGCGAAGCGTTTTCCGAAGACTGTCCGGAGCAAGGGGTGGCTCTCGAACAATGTGTTGCAAGCGTTTCGCAGTAGTCCGCCCATGACCACGAACCGACTTTCGCTTCTCGCAGCGCTGCTTCTCACTCTCCCTTCCTGCGGCGGAGAGAAGTGTACTGCCGACGTTGATTGCACGACGACCCTCGAGGTCGTTTTCGCCGACTACGGCGATTGGGAGCTGGGCAGCTACACCGTTACAGCGGAAGGCTACGGCTCGTGTGAGCTATTCAACGAGTCGGGGGCGTCTGGGTGCCGCGACGAGTCGTTCTTCTTTACCGAAGAGGGTTGGCTGATTGTGCGCGACGATCCCGAGACGGTGAGGGTCGTAATTCAAAAGGACGGAGAACCGTTCAAGGACGCCGTGGTGAAGCCGGACTACGAATTGCCTGAACCCGAATGCTTCCCCCGCTGTCGCAGGGGCCGGCACATCATCGAGTAGGGGCGATCGGGGTCCCGTCCCTTCGTCGACAACGAGCCCGCAGGCTCCCCGAAAGTCAGCCAATCCTGCAACTTTGTGCCCGCGCAGCGCACAGCCTGGCCCCCGCTTGACCCCATCCCCCCCGCGTGCCATTCAGCCATCCCTTGATTTCCCGCGGGCCCCGCCTCGAGAAGAATCTCGGCCGGGCCCCGATACAGGATTACCCATGCAGGTTAGCGTCGAAAACATCAGCCCCGTAGAAGTTGAACTCAGCGTCGAGATCGCAGCAGACGTCGTCACGAGCGAGTACAACAAGGCCTTCAACAAGGTGAGCAAGAGCTCGCGCATCAAGGGCTTCCGTCCGGGCAAGGCTCCCAAGAACATCGTGCAGCGCGTTTACGGACCGCGCGTCGAAGCCGACGTCATCCAACGCCTGGTCGACGAGAACTTCCCCAAGGCTGCGGCCGAGAAGGAGCTCCAGCCCATCAACCGTCCTTCGGTCGAACCCGAGCGCCTCAGCACCGGCAAGGCGTTTTCCTTCAAAGCGCGGGTTCAGATCCTCCCGAAGATCGAAAAGCTCAACTACGAGGGTCTCGAGGCCAAGCGCCCCAAGCTCGAGATCACCGACAAGATGGTCGACGACGAGCTCGACTCCATCCGCCGCGCAAACTCCACCCTGGAGACCCCGAAGAAGGCCCGCGCTTCCAAGGAAGGCGACGTCGTCACCTGTGAGCTCAAGGTCGAGGTCGACGGTGAGGAAATCACCGACGCCGGCACGAGCAACTTCCCCATCGAAATCGGCAAGAGCCAGATCTTCCCCGAGATCGAGAAGGCCGCCACCGGCCTCAAGGTGGGCGAGAGCGGTTCGGCCGAGGTCGAGATGCCCGAGGGACATCCCCACCCGAAGCTCAAGGGCAAGACGGCGAAGTTCACCGTCACCGCTACCGAGATCAAGGAGCGCATCCTGCCGGCGGCCGACGATGAGCTCGCCAAGGACATGGGCGAATTCGAAACGCTCGCCGAGCTCAAGGCCGACATCAAGAAGCAGCTCGAAGAGCAGCACAAAGAGCAGCAGGAAAACGTCTTGGCCGAACGCCTCGTCAAGGCGCTCGTCGAGGCCAACCCGATCCCGCTCCCCCCGAGCTTGGTCGAGCAGCAGATGCGCGTGAGTGAGCGCGAGGTCATCATGCGCGCCCAGATGCAGGGCCAAAAGGTCACTGGCATCGGCAACGAGCTCCGCGAGCAGATCAAAGAAGACAGCGAGACCAAGGTCCGCGCTGGCCTCGTGATGGCCGAGATTGCCAAAAAGGAAGGCATCCAGATCGGCAACGCCGAGATCGAAGAAGGCCTCAAGGAGCTGGCCGCGCAGACCGGCAAGAACGTCGCCAAGCTGCGTGCCGAATACTCGCAGCCTCGTCAGCGCGAGATGCTCGTGGGCATGATCCTTGAGAACAAGGTTCTCGACCTCATCGAGGAAAAGGCCAAAATCACGGACGAGTGAGCTTCGCGCGTCAGTTCTGCGTGGGCCACGCGACCCGAATCTGCGCTGTCCTGACGACGGAGGGCATCTCAGCGAAAGCCGAGGTGCCCTTCCTTCATTCTTGGTGGGCCCCCCACCGATGCACCGTGGCGTCCCAAGCGCGCGACCCCCGTTCGGCCGCCCCGCGCTTAGCTGCTAACGACGGCGGCGCGCCCGAGATGACCGCGCGCGAACAGAACACGTCGCACCACCATCACCAGCCGTTGTTCGATTTCGCGCTTGGGCAGCGTCGCATCGACCTCGCCTTCGAGGGCGATGCGCTCGAGTTCGTCGACGTGGGTCCCCGATACGATCACTACCGCCAAGTCTTTGAGGCGCGGTGATCTGCGCAGGACGCCGACGAGCTTGTCTCCAGAAAGCCCCGGCATCGTGATGTCTGCGACGACAGCGTGGACCCGGTTTCTCATGAGAAGACGCGTAGCTCCGATTGCGGTCGGGAGCTCGAGAGTCTCGAAGCCAGCGTTGCTGAGCAGAGAAACCATCGCCGTACGCGCCGTCGCTGAGTCGTCGATCACGAGCACGCAGGGGAGCGACCCGACTCGCATCACTCCGGAATCCGTATCCCTGCGTTTCACTGCTCCCCCCGAATGAGCTCGAGGAGCTCTTCGGAGGCGACCTGACGCACCTTCACATCGTCGGGGTGTTCGGACGAAAGTACGTTCAAGAGCGCAGCCTGAAATGACAAGAGGGCCGACTCCGAGTCGCCTTCGCGCAGGCGAGCGCGGCCCCGTTCGAGGTTCTCGCGGGCCCGCTGAGCAGGAGGTCCGTCTTCGGTGCGTCGCATCTCACTCAGGCTCTCGAGCCAAGAGCCGTACTGACCCAAGTGAGCTGTCAGCACACCCATCGAATCGTCTGTCGAGCTTCGGCTCTTTAGTGTTGGATCGATCATGGTGCTTCCTCTTCACCCACGAGGTAGCAAAGCGCGGGCCAACTTCGCCTTGTTCGCTAACCCGACAAATTCGGCCGTTTACGCAACGGTTGCGGCCTCGGCTCTGTCCAGATTCCAGAATCTGGACAAGCGCATTCCAGATGCAGGACAAGTCTGCAGCCTACACATTGTCGTCCACACCCCACTACCCGGACCATTGTGGGCAACTACCTTCGAGACCCGGGTGCGGCGCGCGCTCTGCGGTCTCTCAGCGTCGGCGCGCCCGGAGCAGCACGGGGTCCCTCGGCCGGGCGGTGATGGAGGCCCGGAAACGAAGGGGCGTTGTCGTGTGCCGGGAGAACTCGAAATCGCGCACCAACGTCGCAAGAGCCGTGCTGATTTCGCAAAGAGCCATGTGCTGACCGACGCACACGCGCGGCCCCGCGCCGAAAGGCGAATACAGGCCCTTGGGCAGGGCCCGGTGAAGCTCGCTCGTCCACCGTTCCGGCAGGAAGTCCTCTGGTCTTTCGAAGTGATTCGGGTGCCGGTGTGCTTGCCATTGATGGATGTAGATCTGGGTGCCGCGCGCGACGAGGTGTCCCTGGATCGAGACCTCTTCGATGGCCTCCCGCCCGACGGCCCAGGCGACGGGGTAAAGACGCAGGGTCTCGGTCACGACGCTCTTGAGGGCGCCATCCCGCTGGCAGTCCGCAACGGTCCGGGGCACACCCGAGCCCTCGGTCTCTTCGAGCAGGCGGCGCTGATTCAAGGGATGTTTGGCGAGCAGGAAGAGCGCGTAGGTGAGGGTGAGCGCCGAGGTTTCGTGACCCGCTACTAGCATCGTGATCGACTCGTCGACCACTTCCTGATCGGTCAGCACTTGGGCTTCCTTTTCCCGCAAGAGCCTCGCGAGCAGGGTTTGGGAGTTCCCCGAGCGCCGAGCGCTCGCGACGATGTCTGTGAAACGCTCGCGCAGCTTCTCGCGGGCCGCCACAAAACGCCGATTCGTCCGAGTCGGCATCCAAAGGGGCAGCGGCTGCTGCGTGCCCCCGACGCCTTCGAAGTAGGCCATCCCCGCGGACATGATGTCTTCGAAGCTCGAAAAGTCGTCGGGGTTCGCTCCGAACAACGTTCGAAGGGCAATGCGCATCGAAAGCCGAGTCATCGCTTCGTGCACGTCCACCACCTCTCGGGCCGACCAGCGCGCACTCTCCGCCTCGGCTTCTTCGACGAAGATGGGGAGCGAATGCTCGATCTCCGAAAGGACGAAGTGTGGCTTGAACATGCGACGACGCTCGCGCCACGTCTCCCCATCGATTGTCAGAAGTCCCTGACCCAAGAGAGCCGCGAGCTGCTTCGTGGTGCGGTCCTTGTAAAAGCTCTCGGCCTTTCGAATGAGTACGTCGTGAATCCATCCCGGATCGCGCGTCATGATGATGCGCTCTCCAAGAACCCGACTCGTGAACGTGTCACCGTAGCGCTCGAAGTACGCTTTTGGTCCCGCGAGCGGATCGCGACCGAGGCGCAACGCGGTGAGCAGGCCGGGCTCCGCCGGTCGCGCGAGTTTCGGGCCGCTCGTCGGGTAGGGGACACTCGGGTTCATGGCTGAAACATCCTTTTCGAGACGTCGGTGAACTGAGCCGCCAGCTTCTTGCGCACCGCGCGGGTCGATTCCAAGTGGTGTGCAGCAAACCACTCGTCGACGAAGAGCGCTTGATTGATCGACATCTCCACCAGCATCTCTTCGGGCAGATCGGTGCGCACCGCACCCAGCGATTGTCCGAGCCGAACCCAGCTGCGGTGCTGTTCGCGGGTCGTGCCTTCACCATGAAGGAGCGCGTCCACCAACTGGAACCGGACGGACGAACGTAGAGCGGCGAGCGACAGCTGTCCCGCGACGCGGTTTTCCGCCTGGTAGTCGAAGCCCATCAGGTGAAGCTCCTCGATGTGGTTCCAGAATCTCGCCGCGTCAGTCGGCTCCGGGAGCTCGGCGACGAGCTGATAGTACCGCTCATAGACCGCGGCGACGGCCGTGATGAAGAAGTCCGCCTTGTCTGCGAAGTAGTAGTACGCCTGGCTCTTCCCCATGCCGATGGCGCGCAAAAGCTCGTTGTACGACGTGCCGTCGTAGCCGCGCTCGGCGAACATCATCACCGCCACTTCGAGGATCTCGGCCTGTCGCTCCACGCGCAGCCTCTGGAATCGTTCCAACGCCATGAGTTCTGTACCGAGGTACATACAAGAGTCTGTACCTCGGTACAAGATCTATCGATCGAGGTCGCGCTGCCGCAGAAGGAACCCCCTGGCGCAGTCGATGGGAGGACAGAATGGCTTATTATTAAAAATTTCTAAGCAATAGAGACAAATGGAGAGTGATGATTAAGATTATCTTAAAAATGGAGAGCGTGGAGAGGCTCAAACGCCGAGCCAGTCTGTCTCGCTCGTGAGCTGAAACGGAGTCGCGCCTCTCGAGTCGTGACGTTCCGCCAGAAGGGGCGCGCGCCCGGCGCGATGTCCCCATGCGGTGTGCCCTTCAGGGCGCGAGCTCTGCGGCGGTGCAAGGAGGATCTCCCGCATTGACCTGGCCGTCTCCGCGACGGGGCCCTGAGGGGTGGGCGGGTTCCGTGATCGCGGGGTGGCGCCATGCGTTGCATCACAGAGGAGGCAGTGGCGAGGCGTAGTTGCCCGCCGTGTCCAGATCGAGCGTGAACAGCCGGCGGCCTTCGAATGTTTGGTAGCGGCTGCCGATGAGTCGCAGGCCCGTTGGCGTCGGAATCAGCGTGGAGACCGAGAGTTCCAGATGGCGCTCCGACCACCCGCTCCAGGTCGAGACTTCGTTCGTCGTGTAGTCGCTGGTGTGCACCACCGTGAAGGCGCCGCTACTGAGATCCGAGTAGTTGACGGACACGCTGGTGAAGGCCGCAAGATCGCCTTCGGGCGCGAAGAGCGCTCCAATCGGACTGTGGAGATTGGCCTCGGTTTCGAGGGGCTCGGTGCACGAAGAGCGCACCAAGGCGCCGCTGTTTCCAGCCGCCGTGGTCACGTAGGAGAAGGCGTCCCCCGTGCCGAGCTGTCCCAAGAGAAGGCCTGCGCCGGAAATCCCGGAGTCCACCGTGGCCTGGGACAGATCGAGGAATGTCACGGCCGGACCGGTGCTGCCTCCTGTCGTAGTGAAGCTGCAGTTGGACTCGGTCGCGAGTGCGCCGGAAACGGGGTTCGAAAGTGCGTCGACTCGCTCCTCGGCGACGAGCGTGCCCGCTTCGATGTCGAGCACCGCCAGATGCTGCACCGGATCCTGGTTCATCGTGCCGTCCGTCCCATGGGAATAGACGGCAAGGCGCCCCGCGGGCCCCCGGGCGACCGCCTGGGGAGAAAGGTCTAGCGCCGAACTTTCGCTCAGGGCGATCGGATTCGAGGTCTCGGTCGTGCTCACGGTGTACGAAGTCCCAGCCGTGGGCGTGTAGCCGGTGAGCGGAATCGAGAAGCGATGGTAAGTGTCGTAGCGCGAGTCATTGAAGAAGTCGGGATCCTGCAAGCGCCACAAGAGGTGCATCTCACCGCCGGATTTCGCGCTCATGAAGTCCCAGTGATCGAGCGGGATGTCTTCCCAGCTGGTCCACCCATGGGGGAGCTCGGAGCTGACCTCCGGGACGAGTTCATGCACAGTGAGCTCGCTTCCGCCCGAGCGGAGATAGAGCAAAGCGAGCCGATCGAATCCGGCGAGTCCAACCAGTAGATAGCCGCCGCTCGCCGGGTAGATGCCTCGCACCGCAAGATCCGCCGGCTGCCCGAGTTTGTCCGTCAAGAGAAACGGCTCGGTGACCTCCGCGGCACCCACCGTCCCGTCGGGAGAGAGGGTCACGAATCCGATCCGGTACTCTTCGGCCGTCGGGAAGCCGCCGGTGGAGTTCGAGGTCTTCCAGACGAAGTACGTAGGCGCGTCTGGATCGTCGAGATCCACGGCGTAGCTGGTTGTGACCGTGCCCGAACCAAACCGGAAATCCTCGGGGAAGAGGGCAACGGACGGAGTCCAGCAGGCGGCTTCTTCGCCGTTGCAGGACGGGATCTGGCCACCTTCCGGGCAAGCCTGGCCGCACACGTCCGTCTCCGGCTCGACCCCGTCATCGACGACGGAAAATGCGGCGTAGTAGCTGAAGTGATCCGTCTGCACCCGCGCCTCCGAGCCGTTGAGGAAAGCGTCGAACACCGGATCCCATTGGTCGTCGTCGGGGTCATCGAGTGTCAGGACGACGACTGCATCCGGGTCGGTGTCGAAGGCAATCTCCACCGGGTCCTCGAACTGCGTGCCGTGGGGCAAGAACGCATAGACGGCGCTGGCCCGACGTAGGGTCACTCCTTGAAGGTCTGCCGCAGGAAGCTCCCCGGCCTCGACGCTGGACAGCCTGGCGACCGAGACGTTCACGTCGTCGTCGAGCGCGCCTCGGGGAACGACCACTTTAGCGCTCTCGATCGCCACGGTGCCACCATCCGGACCGAGGACTTCCGACTCCAAAGGCGTCGTGTCCCCATCGCCGCCGGCGTCTCCATCGCCGTCGCCGTCACCACCGGTTCGTTCGGTATCGTCGGGGGCGGTGCCACCTGAAATCGAGCAGGCGAGAGAAAGTAGTAAGAGAGAAAGGTGGGCCAGGCGAGTGGTGGTGCGTCGAGTGGTTCCAGGAAAATGGTTCTTCATGGGCAACTTCTCATCTTCCGGGTTGGTTCCTAGAAAGCAAGAGGTGCCCGGGTTATTGGAAAGGATGCATATTCATGGAGCCGCTCTCCTCACACTGTGCGGAGCTGTCGGCCGCGCCGGGCTGCGACAATTCTGGCCTTCGGTCCACCTCGGCAGTGCGGCGTAGGGTGTCCATCTTGCGACGGTGGGCGTGGGTTGCCATGACCCGGGCCATGATTCGTAGAGCGCTCCCCCTCTGTTTCGTTCTCACGCTCGCCGGCTGTCAGAAGGAAGAGTTCGGTCCCGTTTCGTCACCAGCGGCCGAGCATCCGTCCTATGCTGCCGACTACCCGGAGAAGCTGGAGCGGACCCACAAGCGTTTCGAGATCGAGCGCTCCTGGGCCAAGGACTTCGACTCGGAATTCAAGAAGTTCCCCGAAGAGCTCGAGGAGCCCGATTGGGAAACGGTGGCGCGCGTCTACATGCTCGCCGAGGAGGACGGCAGGAGCGCGCACTACGCCGAGGTACGGAGACAAAACGCCGAGGTGGCGCAGTTCTTCGTCGATGAAAAGAAGGAACTCGTACGCAAGGTCAGCGGAGGGGTGCACTACCAAGCCGAGCAAGAGCGCTGCGACGCCAAGTTTTACGGCACCATCGATCGCGGCCTGGAAAATGGCGTGAAGGAGCGCTTCGAGGAACGGGAAGACGACGGCTCCCAAGCCGCCCAGTTCATCAAGCTACACGAAAGCGAAATCGGCAAGAAAAACGCCGAGACATTGCGCAAGCAGGCCAAAGCGCTATCCGCTGCGGCGCAACTCGTCTACGTCGATCTGGCCGAGCGCCACCAGGAGCTCAGCTCGATGGTCGAGGAAAGCGAGCAGGTGAAGAAGACCATCGACCGCCGCCTGCAGGAACTCGGCGCGGCGACCGGTGAGGACCCGAAGACGGACGAAGACAAGGCGCGGGCCGAAGAGCGGGAGCGCCTGACTGAAGCGAAGAGTTCCCTCGAATCAGCCGTCAGCGCCGCGAAGAAGAGCGTCGAGACGAGCCAAGAGGACGTTGAGAATGCTCGAAAGAGCTTCGAAGAGGCGCTCTCCAAGCTGCGGGCTGACGTGAAGAAGAGGATGGATTCGAAGTGAGCCACCCGCTCCGCAGGTGAGTCACGCCCTCGCGTAGAGCGTTTCAGGGAGACGGGTCGGGGCAGGGCTCTCGCTCGAATTCTTCGCAGGTGGGGGGACCGTTGCTCATGTCGACGCTCACGAAGCAGCGGTCGTCTTCGGTGAAGGTCGAACGATAGATGATCTCATTCGTTTGTAGGTCCACAAAATAGGAATCCTCTTCCAAGAGATCATCGACTCGGCGGAAGTGCCGAAGTCCACAGCCGACGAAGGTTTCGAATTGGTAGTATGCATCGGAGTCCTCGCACGCCGGCGTGAGACCATGATTGGGACAGTAGCGAAGCGCCCGCTCGACGGGGCGCTGCGGATCGATGGACTCTCCGCCCTGACCGTTACCTGAAGTGCCGCCAGGACCGTTCGTGGAGCCCCCCGTATCCTGGTCGTCCTCGTTGCTTCCGCCCTGGCCGCCACCCCCTTTCGGTCCTTTGCAGGAGGTGTCGCACGCTGGTTCCGAATCGATCGAGCAAGACACCGCGAGGAAGGTCACCAAGAGCAGCGTCGAAATCGGGAGTTTCCACATCGTACCAGAACGCTCCCACCTCGGGGATTGTTCGACAAGCGCCCTCGGCGCACCCGCCACCTGAAATCGACCCGGCCTCTGTCGCTATTCCTCTTGCCGGGATCCCGATTCTGGGGCACGCCGAGGTCAGATGGAGGGCGATAGCCAGCTTCTCGATGTTCGGGTTCTACCCCAGCCGACCGACTCGGTGTGTGGGCCGACCTGCCTGCATGCGGTCTACCGGTATTTCGAGCGATCGATGCCCCTGGAGGAGATCATCGACCAGATCCCGGTGCTCCCGGATGGTGGGACGCTGGCGGTGAACCTCGGCTCGCACGCGCTCGGGCACGGCTTTTCTGCGACCATCATCACCAGCGATCTGCGCCTCTTCGATCCAACTTGGTTCAAGGAGGGCGTCGACCTTGCCAAGAAACTCACCGAGCAGAGCGCGAAAAAGTCGGGACGGCGCCTCGAGATTGCGACCCAATCTTACCTCGAGTTCTTGCGACTCGGCGGTGAGGTCAAGCTCGAGTCCATCAACCTCTCCCTCTTGCGGTCCTACATCGATCGCGGGGTTCCCGTGCTTGCGGGTCTTTCTGCCACGTACCTGTACGATTGCCCCCGTGAGCTCGCTGACGGGACCTTCGATGACGTGAAGGGGGAGCCGAGTGGTCATTTCGTCGTGGTGCAGGGCTATGACATCGATGGGGAACACGTGAGGATAGCCGATCCGCTCGAGGACAACCCGGGGTTCGAGGACCGCTACTACCGCGTTCACATCGAACGGCTGTTAGCCGCGATTCATCTTGGTATCGTCACCTACGATGCAAACGTACTCGTGCTCGAACCGAAGGTCGCGCCCTGAATCGGCTCTGCGGCCCACAACATCGGTGATCATTTTCATCACGCGCGAGGCTTGTCCATGACTCAGATCATCGTCGTAGAAAACAGAAAGTCGTTTCCGCTTTCGATCCCGGACGTGGAGGTCGTCTCGGCGCGTGAATACCTCACGGCCGCGCGCTTCACCGACATGAAGCGGCTGAGGGTCTTCAACCTTTGCCGGACCCAGGGCTACCAGACGCTCGGCTACTACGTGTCGCTGCTCGCCGAAGCGCGCGCCCACAAGCACATCCCGTCTCTTTCGACGATCCGCGATCTGCGACAAAACGCCATCTTGAAGATCGCCGCCGAGGATCTGGAAACCCTCATCGAGAGGAGCCTCACGGGGCTGAAATCGGACGACTTCGTGCTGAGCATCTATTTCGGGAGGAACCTCGCCCAGAAATACGATCGCCTCTGTCAGGCTCTCTTCAACCACTTCCCAGCGCCGCTGCTTCGTGCGCGATTCACACGGCAAGGCAAGAGCTTCCGACTCGCGGATTTGAAGCCCATCGATGTTTCGGAGGTGCCCGAGGCGCATCAGGAGTTCCTGACCGAGCGCGTGCTCGCCTATTTCAAGCGGCCGCAAAAGAGCGGCGAACCGACGCATCGGTTCGATCTTGCCATCTTGGTCAACCCCGAGGAGGAGAACGCTCCCTCCACGCCCAAGACCATCGAAAAATTCATGAAGGCGGCGAGACAGGTCGGCATGAATCCATTCGTCGTCGGACGCGAGGAATACGGCCGCATAGGCGAATACGATGCGCTCTTCATTCGCGAGACGACGGGCGTGAATCACCACACGTACCGGTTTGCGAGCCGCGCTCAAAAGGAGGGTCTGGTCGTCATCGATTCTCCCGAAGCCATCCTCAAGTGCTGCAACAAGGTGTACCAAGCCGAAGCCTTCGAGCGGAAAAACATCCCGTGCCCTCGGACGATGATCGTCCACTCCCAGAACAGGAAGCACGTCGGCGACGTGCTCGGCCTCCCGTGCGTGCTCAAACAACCGGACAGCAGCTTTTCCCAGGGAGTCGTCAAGGCGTCGACGGCCGAGGAGCTGGAGCAGCACCTCGACCGTCTCCTGGAGCGTTCCCCGCTCATCATCGCCCAATCGTTCACCCCGTCGGAGTTCGATTGGCGCGTTGGCGTGCTCGGGGGTGAGGTGATCTACGTGTGCCGCTACTACATGGTGAAGGGGCACTGGCAAATCCAACAGAGCGCCGAAGGTGGCAAAAAGAAGTACGGGCGTCACGATTCTCTGAGGGTCGAAGACGCGCCTCAGGCGGTCGTCGAGCTCGCCCAGCGGGCGGCCGCGGCCGTGGGTCCTCCGAGCCTGTATGGGATCGACATCAAGGAATCGAGCGGACGCTTTTGCGTTATCGAAGTCAACGACAACCCGAATCTCGATCACGGGGTCGAGGACGCGATTCTCAAGGACGAGCTTTACTTGAAGATCATGCGCTACTTCCGCGTACGTCTAGAGGAGCGGGGGAGAAGCACGCCATGAGCGACTACGAGTACGCTCCGTTTTCCGGCTTCGGGGTCGAGATCGAGTACATGATCGTCGATCGGGCGACCCTCGCCGTCAGCCCGACTGCCGACCGGCTCCTCGATGCGGTCGGGGGGGCGGCGGACATGGACGTCGAGCGCGGGAGTGTCGCGTGGTCGAACGAGCTAGCTCTACACGTCATCGAGATGAAGACGAACGGGCCGACGTCCGATTTGTCCGGGGCGGCCCACGCCCTGTCACAGGAAGTGTGCGCGATGAACGAGATCCTGGCCGGCTGGGGGGCGATGCTCCTTCCCACAGGGATGCACCCCTTCATGGACCCGAACCGGGAGACCAAGCTCTGGCCCCACAACAACTCGGAAATCTACTCCAAGTTCGACGAGATTTTCGATTGTCGCGGGCACGGCTGGTCCAACCTGCAGAGCACCCACATCAACTTCCCCTTTCAGACGGACGAGCAGTTCGGGCGCCTACATGCGGCCTGCCGCGCCGTGCTTCCACTACTCCCCGCCCTGGCTGCCAGCAGCCCGTACTGGGAGGGACGTCGCGCCCCGGGTCTGGATCAGCGGCTGTTCGTCTACGAAAAGAACTGCGCCCGGGTGCCCTCGGTGACTGGCAAGGTCGTCCCCGAACCGATCACCACCCGCGCGCACTACGAATCACTTCTGCGAGGGATTTACGACGATCTGGCACCTCTCGATCCGGACGGAGTTCTGGCCGAAGAATGGGTGAACGCGCGCGGGGCCATCGCGCGCTTCGACCGGGGCGCGATCGAGATCCGCGTCCTCGATTGTCAGGAATGCCCGGCGCAGGACTTCCACGTCGTGCGCTTCGTCAGCACCATCGTAAGGAAGCTCTTCGACGGCACGCTCGGCGACGCGCAGGGGGCGCTCGCCCTCGATACTGGAACGCTCCACGACATCCTCTATCGGTGCGCGAGTTTCGGTACGGAAACGCGACTGCCGGACGACTACCTGCGCGTGATCGGATCCGAGGGCCCGACGGCCGGAGATGCGCTTTTTTCGCTGGCGACGCTGGTGGAAGACCCGGAGACGACGAATGCCATTCAGACGATAGCGCGCGGTGGGAACCTCGCCGAGCGCCTCACCCGACGTCTCGGCGACGCACCGGAGCGTCGACATTTGACATCCGAGTACGCGCGATTGGCTCAGTGTTTGGAGTCGGGGAGCGTCTACGAGCCCTGAACCAACCGCCATGGCATCTCGCGCGAGTCCGTACTTCTTCGTCGTCACTTGTGAACATGCCACGGCACGCGTTCCCGAGCGCTACGAGCGGGCGTTTTCGACGTCGAGAGCTCGAGCTGCCCTCGAGACCCATCGAGGCGTGGATTTCGGAGCGCGGGATTTGGCGGTGCCGCTCGCTGAGCGCCTCGGGGCGCCGCTGTTCGAAGGGACGATGACGCGGCTGCTCGTGGATCTGAATCGCTCACCCGGGCACCCCCGTCTCTTCTCCGAGTACAGTCGCAAGCTTCCGGGGCCACTCCTCAAGGAGCTGAACGACCACCACCGCACCTACCGCGCCCGGCTCTTGGAGCTCCTCCGCGAACAACCACGTCCGATCGTGCACCTGTCGGTGCACTCCTTCACGCCCATCTTCGATGGCGTGGAAAGAAGGACGGACATCGGTGTCCTTTACGATCCGAAAAGGCCCGGCGAGCGCACCTGGGGACAACACCTAAAACGTGCATTTTCGTCCGGTACGGGGCTGGTCGCTCACGCCAATCAGCCCTACCGCGGCGTGTCCGACGGGGTCACGTCCTGGCTCCGCAAGGAGTTCGACGCCACCACCTACGTCGGCATCGAACTCGAATTCAACCAACGCCTCGTCGGGCCCACCTGCCGACCCAAACTCGTCCGAGAGTTGGTCGACTGCTTGCTGGCAGCAATCGAGAGCTACGCGGCGGGCCAAACGGCGGGCTGACTCGACTCGCCCGTGAGGGCCAAAACGAAGTCGCGCCACAAGGAGCAAGTCGCCCCAAGCGAAGCAACCCGAGCGCCGTTTGTGACCTTTCCGTGGCGCTTTCGACGAACGTGTGCGCGTTGGGGCGGCACGGTGTTCGATGCGACGAGATAGGCTACAGGGCTGAGCTCTGAAGTCGATGCGTCGGACCTCGGTCGATTGGCTTCGGATGAGGCCCGCAGAACCGCTTGTCTATGGTCGAGTGCGCCCTTTCGCGGCTTCGATGTGACGCGAGTGCGGCGCAATCCGGCAAAACGTCTCACCGAGAGTTTACACCGATCACGAACGTCCGGATCTAGGGTGCGGCTCATCAAACGGAAAAGCTTCGCCGCCTCTCACCCAGAGGGATGAGGCGAGCGTCGGCGGACGGAGAATGAAAATGAAGATGTTCGAAAACACAGCGGCCCTCTCGGGTCTCCTTCTCGTGGCGCCCCTTGCGCTTCTCGCTTGCGGAAGCGGTGAAGACGGCGTGGACGGGGAGAGCGGCGAGGATGGCGCTCCCGGCCAGGACGGTGAGCCCGGTGCCGACGGCATGAACGGTTCGGACGGGACCGACGGCGAGGACGGGACCGACGGCGAGGACGGCGAGGACGGCGAAGACGCCATGGGCGGAGCCGCCGGCCAGGACGGTGAAGACGGAATGGACGGGCAAGACGGCCAGGACGGCATGGAAGGACAAGACGGGATGGACGGTCTCAGCGCCGACATCATCGACGGCAGCATGACCGATTGGGTCAAGGCTCGCGTTCAGGCGATCAAGGACGGCGAAGAGGAAGTGGGCGAGTACCTCCCCCTTCCGACCCGCCTCACGGATTCGGTCGAGACCGCACGCGGCCTGAGCCACAACGTTGTGGTCAAGTGGCTCGACCCGCTCACCTTCGACGACAGCGATGACGCGCCCCGCTATGGCGCCAACGGCGACTGGACTGCCTACTTCGGGGACTTGGTCGGCGGCGGATACGGCTCCCTGTACGAAGGGAACAGCACGAGCGGCTGGTTCTGGTCGAACCACGAGTACATCTCTGGCGACGCGCCCGATCACCGCGCCGGCGGCGCGGCACCGAACGGTCAGGCTCTCGGGTTCTCTCAGTGGTTGGTCGACCGCGGTGCCCTCGGCATCAGTGACGTCACCGATGACGCTGCTTGGGACGGCATGGACGCCGAGCAAGAGAGCTACATCGAATGGCACAAGCGCCAAATTGGCGGCAGTTGGTTCCGCGTCGTGCAAGATCCGGGCTCGGGGACCTGGGCCGTCGATCGCTCGGCCGCGGCCAAGCGCGTCGATGCGACCGGCGACACGCTGATCGCGGTCGTTGGTACGACGCTTTCGGATGCCGCCACGGTCGTAGCCGGGACTCAGAACAACTGCTCCGGCACGCATACGCCGTGGGGCACCGTGCTGAGCGGCGAGGAGAACGTTCAGCAATACTTCGGCGATCTGGATCCCTTCTGGAGCGACAGCGGCGTATTCACCGCGGCTCCCGCGGGAACGACCGCCAATGCGGCGCCGGGGGGCACGATTGTGCTCGACTATGCTCCAGTCGAAGACGGCGATTTCGGTCGTAACCCGGACGCGCCCGAGACCCACCCGAAGGATCACTATGGTTACGTGACCGAGTTTGATCCGGAAGCGGACAAGGGCGATGCCTATGATTCGGGGACTGGGCTCGGGCATCAGAAGCTTGGTCAGATGGGACGCGCCCGCTGGGAGAACGCGACGATCGTCACCGGGGATGATTGGAACCTGATCGACGGTCAGCCCATCGTCATCTACGCGGGCGACGACCGTCGTGGGGGGCGCATCTTCAAGTTCGTGACGAGCGCAAACTGGACGAGCACCATGACCAAGGCTCAGACCCGCAATCTGCTCGCGGACGGCACACTCTACGTGGCGCACTTCGCAGATCTGAAGAACGACGGAAACGGCCTCACGGTCGCGGGTGACGTCGCCCCGACCGCCGCAGCACCAGGAAGCGGCGTTTGGATCGAACTTTCCATCGACAATACCACTGACATCGCTCCCAATGCTCCCACGCTGGGTGCTGGTACGACGGTGGGCGCGGCTCTCTCGAGCGACACTTGGAACAGCATGGGCGGGTTCGACAGCGACGACTTGGTGCGCAGCGTGCTCTTCACGGCAAGCAACAAGATCGGTGTTCGCGAACTCAATCGCCCCGAGGACCTCGAGTTCAATCCCTTCGACGGCAACGTCTACATCGCGTTCACGAACCACAATCGCACGACGATGTTGAACAACGACGGCGTCCTCGGAGGCGGAACCCTTCGTCCGGATCGCTCGGGTGCAGTGTTTGCGCTGGACGAAGGCGGCGCAAACCCCGCAACGTCCACTACGTTCACGTTCTGGGCTGCCTGGCTCGGGGTGCGCGAACAGGGTACGAATGATCCCTTCGTGGGAAGCTGTCCGGACAACGTCCTCATCGATCCCGATGGTGGGGTGTGGTTCGGCACGGACGGTAACCCCGGCAACAACGGGCGCGCCGACTCGGTCTACTATCTCGATCTCGAAGAATCGAAGGCCTACCGCGTGGCGGCGGCTCCGAGCGACGCCGAGTCGACGGGTCCGACCTTCACTCCCGACGGGAACACGCTGTTCTTCAACGTGCAGCATCCGGGTGAGTCGGTCTACAGCGCCTGGCCCAACGACTCGGACTACGGTCCTCTCTCGAGCCTCGTTGCCATCTATCCGCGGCGCTGATTCGAGAAAACGACGTGAAAGACTGCCTAGTTTGGGCAGCAATCGAGTGCCAATCGGCCCGACTTCGGTCGGCGCCGATTGGCACATTTGAGCGCGCTCGGGAGCGCCACCACACAAGAGCAGGAAATCGACAGATGGAAAAGAAGACGCGGCGAACGCTGCTGGGTGCAGCCCTAACGATCTCTACGGGGGTGGCCGTCATCCTCGGTATCGGCCCGGTCGAGGAACTACGAGCCGAGGCCAAGCAGCGAGAGCTGCTGACGGGCGCTTACGATCCGTTTGCCCTGGCGCGCGCGACCAACCGAAAAGTGGAGCACCGTGAAGCGGGGATTCCGAGTCAGTGCTACACCAAGACGGAAGGGCGTTCGAACCCCTGCTACACATGCCACACGGGCGTTCATTTTCCCAACGACATGAACGACTACTTGCTCCAAGTCGAGTACGCGTTCTCCGATGAGGGCCTAGAAAACCACTGGACGAACCTGTTCGAGGACCGTCGCAAGAAGGCTGCTTCCTATTCGGACGCCGAGGTGCTCGCGTACGTCCGCGCCGACAACTACGCGGCGCTCCGCCGTGTGGCCCGGCAGACCAAGGAGTTTCCAGGGTATCTGCCCGATCTCGACTTCGAAAAGGGCTTCGACGACGCCGGCCTCGCGCGCGACGGCTCCGGCTGGCGCGCCTACCGTTACAAGCCCTTCCCGGGCACATTCTGGCCCACCAACGGGAGCACCGACGACGCGATGATCCGACTGCCCGAGGAGTTTCGCTCGCTCGGTGGCAAGTACAACCGCGATGTCTACATCGCCAACTTGGCTCTCCTCGAACTCGCCGTCGCCAGCGATCCGCGCTCGAGCGACGCGGAGGTCACCGTCCCGACGACCCAGCTCGACGAGACGGTGCTCGGCGTGGATCTCGACCGTGATGGGACGATCGGCGTCGCGACGAAGGCGAGGGGGCTTTTCGAGCACTACTTGGGCGATGCGACCGATGTGCGCGTGGTACGCGGACTGTTCCCGCGAGGCACCGAATTCCTCCACTCGGTCCGCTACATCGATCCGGACCAGCCGAACCTCATCGCCAAGCGCATGAAGGAGCTCCGCTACTCGAAGAAGACGCGCTTCCTCGATCCTTCTCAGCTTCTCGGTGTCTACAACGCCGAGCGCGACGAACGCGACGCGGGGAAACTGCCGGTGATTCGAGGTGACGCCCTTTCTGGCGTCCGAAACGACCACGGGTGGGTACTTCAGGGGTACATCGAGGACGAAAAAGGACGCCTCCGCCTGCAAACTCATCAAGAACACGCAGCCTGCATGGGGTGCCATTCCAACTTGGGGGTGACGGTCGACAACACCTTCTCCTTCGTCCGAAAAGTGCCGGGTCAGGATGGGTGGGCCTATCAAGATCTGCGCGGCATCCCCGATGTGCCCCAGCTCGGGCACGGTCGCCCCGAGTTTCTCGAGTACTTGGAGCGCGTGGGGGCAGGAGACGAGTTCCGGGAGAACGACGAAGTGAAACAGCGCTTCTTCGAAGGCGACGAGGTCAAGTCACGCGAGGTGCGACGTGCAGCACCGGGCGGCGACAAGGACTTCGCCTGGCTCGTGGCGCCGAGCGAGGAGCGGGCGATGAGGCTGAACCGCGCCTACATGGCCCTTGTCGAGAAGCAGCGCTTCGATCTCGGTCGAGATGCTCCCCTGGCTCCTCCGACCAATGTTTTCAGGAAGATAGAGGCGCCGTCGACGGGCCTGGTCGAGCGAAACTTGGTGTTCCAGGACGGGAAGCTGCATCTCGACTGGCCGAAATAGTCGTCGCCGTCGACATGTCGAGAGCGCCCTCGCGATTCCTACGGCTCGATCGCCCGCACTGCGCCCCACATTGTGGCGTGGTTGCCGCATTCGAAGTCGTAGGTGCCCGGGCTCACGAAGGTCACCGTCGCTGTGCTCGTCGTCTGCACGAGGGTCGCGAAGGGATTCGGCGTATCGCCATCCGCCGGTCCGATGGGATGAGCGCCGAAGTTGCCTGCGTAAACGACCTCTTGCCCGACCGCGACGAGGATGCATCGCTCCTCCGATGACGTAATGCCGAACCCCCAGGCAATCTGCCGGCTTGCATCGACTCCTGAGCGGTCGGCAAAGTCGGTGCATGCGGAGACCGGGGGCGCGCCGCCGGTCCCAGCATTCGAGCCCCCCGTGGATGCTCCACCGCTGCCCGAACCGCCAGCGCCGCCAGCAGCGCTACCGCCTGCGCCGTTGCCGCCAGTATTTTCACCAGCCACGCTGCTCCCGCCCGTGTTGCTCCCGCCAGAGGTGCTCCCGCCAGAGGTGCTACCACCCGGGTCACCATCGCCGCCGGAGCCTGCGCTGGTGATCGCACCGCCCAGATTTTCGGGTTGGCCCCCACCGCTCGAACCGCCCAAATTCGGAGGTGAGCCGCCCGAGGGTCGGGGCACTCCTCCTGCTCCGTCGCCGAAAGGAGCAGCGCCGGTCGCGCCGAGGTCGTCATCTCCCTGCGTCCCGCCGCCGTGCCCAGGCTGCTTCGCGCCTCCACCCGTTTCGCATGCACCCACGAGGAAGACAATGCAGCCATAGCAGAGGGGACGTCGTGAACGGTGGACCACAACCGAGCTTGGCACGCCCGGGTCCCGTGTTTTCGATGACTCGGCAAACTGCCGGTGACGAAAGGAAGGCCGCGGACGCGCGTGTCGCGCCTCGCGGGACTGTTCGCGCTAAATCCCGCTCACCGACTCGCAATCGGAAACGACGCCGAAGCCTTCGGGGATGCAGTCGTAGGCGGCGTAGTACTCATCGCACGTTTCTGGGAACGCATTGCCGAAGCAATCGAGCAACTTCAGCAGGGAGTCGTTGCAGTCCTGGCTCTCGTCGGCCACGAGCTCGTCGTGGTTTTCTCTCGAGGATTCCAGGCAGTCGTCCAGGTCCTCGTACTCGTCGTAGAACGAGTCGGGATCACATTCGAGCGTTGCTTCGCACACGGTCAAAAGAGCGACATCCTTGTCGGGGACCGGGTCTTCTTCGTCCTTTTTCTTCTTACCACCGCAAGCACCGGTAGATACGACGAGGGTGGTGACCGTCGCCACGTGAATCAAGCGAGAGAGATTGAGGTCTTTCATGTTCTTCCTTCCCAACGATCGAGCGCGAAAATCACTGGGTGAAGTGCCTCTATCCCGTGTTAGACGGATCGGCGCTTTCTCGCAACGCGCGGCTTCTCCTCGCTCTCTTCGGATGCCGCCATCGCGACCGCGGCCCGGAGCTTCCTTCGATTGCCGGCGCTCAAACGAACCATCTGCACTGTGCGCGAAATCGCAACGATTCCTGAAACCTCCGGTCCGGGCAGCGAGCTGCCGATGACATCTCATCTGAGCTGCTGGAAACTCCGGAGATTGTAAACAAAATGTTACAAATTGCTGCCGAATGGTCTCAATTGTTAATGTTCGCTTAATAACCGGGGGCCCGAAGGGATCCGCGCGCATCCAGAATGTGCGCTCGAGGAGCTTCGCTCGCTGAAATCCGCTCGGCTTCAGGAGCTCCGCTCGTCGCGGACCGAGGGGACCCCTTCAGTCGCCCGCTGCCAGAACTTTTCGAGCACACGCTCGGCGGCGAGTTCGATGGACGATGCGAGCTTGTCCTGCAGGCTCTTTTTCTTTTCGAAATGTACCTCTGCCACATCGGCGGCTTCGCACAGGGTGGCAAGATACGTGTCACTGGTGCAAATCTCGTCGACGAGGTTTTCCGAGAGGGCACGCGAGCCCAGCCATACTTGTCCCGTGGCGACCTTGTCGATGTCGAGCTTGGGACGGTGTTCGGTGACGAATTCTTTGAATACGGCGTGCGTCAGCTCGAGGTCTCTCTGAAAGACCTCGCGCTTCTTCGGAGTGTTCTCACCGAGTACGGTCAGGGTCCGCTTGTATTCGCCAGCCGTGAGGATCTCCACGTCGACGTCGTGCTTCTTCAGGAGGCGGTGAATGTTCGGGATCTGCGCCACGACGCCTATCGAGCCAATGACGGCGAAGGGCGCGGCCAGGATGCGATCGGCCACGCACGCCATCATGTAGCCGCCGCTGGCCGCGATCTTGTCGACGCACACCGTAAGCTTGATGCCCTTCTCCTTGACGCGCGCGAGCTGGGAGGCCGCGAGCCCATACGCGTGCACCAGTCCCCCTCCGCTTTCGAGCCGTACGACCACCTCGTCGACCGGGGTCGGGAGCGACAGGATTGCCGTCAGCTCCCGCCTCAGGCTCGAAACGGCCGTCGCAGAAAGATCCCCTTCGAAGTCGACGACGAACACCTGAGGCCTTTGGTTGGAACTCGGCTCGGGTGAGGGGATGCGTTTCTTCGCGGCCGCGAGCTCCTTCTTGCGAGCCTTCTTTTCGCGCTTCTTGTCGGCTTTCTTGAGCTTGCGGGTGAGCTGATACGCGGCGTCGTCCAAAAGCGCGCCGCTGAGAAGCTCGCGTTCGTGGGTGATGCGGTCATTGAGTTTGGTGATCTCGAAGTGGTCGGGCTCGTGCCCGGCCGAGCGCGACACCAGACCGATTACGATCGAAAGACCGATGCCGACCAGCGCGACGACGGTCAAGGTTTTCAGCGCGAACAAGCCGTAATTGAAGAAGAACTCAGCCACTGTCCTCGGGGTTGTGTTCGTTCTTGCCCCTTTGTGCAAGGGGAGAATTGAGGCGCTCTCGATGTGCCGCCGTTGTCAGGCGTCTTTCGGTTCACGCCGGAGGCGTCGCCGCTGGTCCGTCCATGCCTTGAAGGTGGGTCAGCTTGTCGGGATTTCTTACGGCGAAGAAGCGACTCACCCTTTCGTCTTCGAATTCGAAGACGAGCGCCTGCACCACCCGCCCGGACTGAAAAAAGAGCAGTCCGGGTCCACCGTTGATGACAGCGGGCCTCGTTCTGAGACCAGTGGAGAATTTCGCCGCAAGGCCCAGTATGAAACGAGCCACGTTGGTCGGACCACGGAGCACCTTCGTCGCTGCGGTGACTTTCCCCCCGCCGTCGCTCGTGTAGGTCACGTCGGCGGTCAGCATCGCTTCCAGACGCCGGACGTCCCCCGAGGCGACGGCTCCCGAAAACGCCGAAAGCAGTGCTGTCGTTTGCGCCTCCGAGGCGAAGAACCTCGGCTTGTCCGAGCGGATCTGCTTGCGAGCCCGACTCACCAACTGCCGGCACGCAGATTCGTCCCGTCCGAGAAGAGTCGCGATTTCCGCGTAGGACGAATCGAAGACGTCGTGGAGGAGAAACGCTGCGCGCTCGTTCGGGGAAAGGCGCTCGAGGGAAACGAGAAGCGCGAGCGACACGTCCTCGTGGAGGCTCAGTCGCTGACCGGGGGACAGTGGCCGGTCGGAAATCGAACTCGCGTCGAGGACGGGTTCGGGAAGCCAAGGTCCCACGTAGTGCTCCCGCTTCATTCGAGCGCTCTTCTTTTGATCGAGACACAGTCGCAAAACGACGGTGCGCAAATAGGCTCGCGGGTCCTTCACTTCTTCGGGCGGACTGCGCGAGACCTTCAGATAGGCGTCTTGCAGCACGTCTTCTGCGTCGGCAAGACTCCCCAGCATCCGGTAGGCGACCCCCCGCAGGTACGTGCGGTGCTCGTTCCACCAGGATTCGACGTTCTGTCTCTTCATCACTCGGCGTTAGGTCTCAGGCGGCATCGAAAACCCCTCGCGCATCGGGGCGATGTTTCGCGGAGACGAGCTTGTCCCCGACGTACACGCTGTTGCAAGCCTCTCCGAAGCCGAGGGCGTATTTGAGCACGGGATACATGCTGGAGGTGATCACCGCATATGCGATGGCCACTTGGCCTGCTACGCCGAAGCGCTGCAGGACACGCTCACGAAGCTCAGGTAGCTCCTCACTTCGACGGAGCAGCGCGTCGGCGAATCGCGCGGACAGCTCCACGTCTTCCGGGAGATCGTCGAACCTCCTCTCGAGGAGCGCGATCAGTTCCCGCTGTGGCATCCCCGCCTCTTCGGCGAGTTTTACAGTAAGCTGTACACAGGGGCCGCAGTCTCCCGCCACGATGGCGATCAGTCCTGCCGCGCGATGCACTGACGGACGAAGCCCGCCGTCGTAGGCTCCCAGTCGCGTCGCCTCCTGGAATCGTTTGAGTACCGGAGCGCCGAGCTCCAGCACTCGGCGCGCATAGTCCATGCGATAGTCGTAGCTGTCTTCGAAGCTGCGGATCTTCTTCTCGATGATCGATTTGAGCATGAGCTCTCCTTTCAGGGTGTTCGAGAGGAAGACGACATAGAGCCACCGATTGTGACGGGCGGCGGCGGAAAGTTTTGGCATCTGTGGCTCATGGAGCCCTTGCCGTCCGAGAATCAGCCGAAATCAGCAGAGTTGCCTGATGCGCTCCCGACGGGTCTCCGCGGGGCTCTTCAGCAGGGCGGCGATCTCGGCGCTGGGCTTTCCGCCGAGGAAATAGCTGTGCTCGCTGATACTGTCGAGGGAGTTCGATTGGACGACCCGCGTGCAGTCGATGTGTTCGATTTTCTCGTGCACGTGATGCATCCGTGCGGGGCCGGCGGTACCTAGCCGGGCGGGATGCCCCTTGGTCCAATCGGAAATCGAAAGCGCTCGGTCCTGCCGATTCGTGAGTACCGAGATGCTGGAGCCGAGCTGGTGAAGAGTCCCCATGGGACGCTGGGGTTCGAGCACGTCGTCGTCCACGTCGCCCGCGCAGAGGAAGACGTGATCGAAGATCCGCGGAAGGGCCCGGGAGCCTACTTCTTCGTGGAGAACCCCGAGCGCGTTTTGCAGCACGTAGTTGCCCATCGAGTGGCAGAGCAAGTGGATGCGCCCGTCGCAAAGGACGAGTTTTCCGGTCCGCCCTTCCTCCTTCAGGTGGACGAGGTAATCGCGCAGCTTGAGCATGCCGCGGGCGACCGCGACTCCAGACGCCCGTGCCTCCGTTCGATCCGAGCGATAAGCGGCATAGGGCAGATTGCTGCCGTCCGAAGGCCAAGTGAAAAGGAACACCTGAAGCGGGCGGAGGAGCGCCTGGTGGTTGAGCATCAGCTGCAAGCTGGCCGCCGTACGGACCGCGTCTTGCCAGCCGACGGCGTAGCCATGAACGAGCAGGAGCGTGTCCCCGCCTGCCAGCATGTGATCACGCAAACACGAAAAGGACTCCTCGGAGCCGAGCTTCAGATCGGCCTGCTTGGACTCGGGGACTGCGGGATCGATGTTTTCCCGGTACGCGGTGATGCGGGCCTTCGCCGCCGCTGACTCGAGCGCGCGCATGAGCCCCAGGCCGTCGCCGATGCCGCCATCCGGACTCGGTGCGGCGAGCGCGCTGCTCACGGCTTTGTCGGGTACCGTGAGATCGACGTGTCCGAAGCGGAGGTTCTCGAGTCCGTCGCTCGAGAAGTCGTTTCCGTAGCCGCTCGGCTTCCACTGGGTCGAGCCCTTTGTCTTGCGTTCATGGCGACGATTCGTCCCGTAGAAGATGCGCACTTTCGTCATAGCGCTCGGCACGTTACCACGAAGTGTGGGCGGGTTGTGAGAGACGCGGATTCACCGGTCGAATTCAGGGGTCCGCGTGGTAGTCGGAGCTTGCGTCGCTCAAAATGAGCGATTCGGTCGCCCGACCCCACGCGCTGGAGCATTTCTGACGAATCTTCCAAATCGACAGCCGCGTTTCCTGGAACGATCGAAGTGCCGCGTGTAACAACGCCGCATGGCAGAAACACAGCGCAGAGAAGTGCTCAAGGGCCTCGTCGTTGGCGCCGCTCTTGCTCCCATCGGCTGCACGAAGCCGAGGACACCCGCCTCGGCCGATGACTGTTCCGACCCGGGCGAAGACGCGCCAGACGAAGCCGAGCGCTCGGAGGGCCCACCGAGCTCCTCGTCCACCAAGAATCTTTGGGCGAGAGGGATCGAAGGACAGCGCAAGGCAGACTTGGGGGACGGCACGTATCGGAATCCAATCGTCCCGGGGGACCACCCCGATCCCACGATTTTGAAGGACGGTAGCGACTACTACATGACGTTTTCGTCCTTTCAGTCGCAGCCTGGGATTGTCATCTGGCATTCTACTGATCTCGTCAACTGGGCGCCAATCGCCCATGCGCTCCGAGGCTACGATGGATCCATCTGGGCGCTCGATCTATGCAAGCACGAGGGGCGCTACTTCATCTACATTCCAGTGCTCGTAAACGGCCGGGGCTTCGCGACTCATGTCGTTTGGGCCGACGACATCCGGGGACCCTGGAGCGACTCGGTCGACCTCGGGATCGACGGCTGTATCGACCCGGGACACATCGTGGGAGAGGACGGGAAAAGGTACCTCTTCGTCAACGGCATTCGTAAGATCAGGTTGACCGATGATGGTTTGGCCGCCGACGGCGAGCTCGAGCACGCGTACAGTCCTTGGCGCTATCCCGACGATTGGGTCGTCGAAAATTTCGCGCCCGAAGGCCCCAAGCTTCTGCGGCGTGGTGACTGGTTCTATCTCATCACCGCTGTAGGAGGCACCGCAGGGCCGCCGACGGGCCACATGGTGATTGCTGCGCGTTCGCGCTCCGTTCACGGGCCGTGGGAACATTGCCCCCAAAACCCACTCGTGCGCACGTGGTCGAATGACGAACCTTGGTGGTCGCGCGGCCACGCGACGCTGGTCGAGGGTCCGGCCGGAGACTGGTGGATGGTGTATCACGGGTACGAAAACGGATTTCGGACGCTGGGACGCCAGACGCTGCTGGAGCCGATCGAGTGGACCGAAAATGGGTGGTTTCGCGCCAAGGGTGGCGACCTCTCTCGGCCGCTCCCAAAACCGAAGGGTGGTAAGGTAAGTCCGTGTGGCCTCGCCCTCTCGGATGACTTCTCGAAAGACAGCCTCGGTCTCAGGTGGTCGCTCCACGACCCTGGTCCGGAGGAGATGGAGCGCGTGCGCTACGAGGGTGGCGCTCTTCTGCTGACCTGCTCCGGGACTTCACCCAAGGACGCTGCGCCGCTCACCTGCTTTCCCGTAGACCGCGCGTACCAGGTAGAGGTGAGCCTCGACCTGCTGAGCGACGGGGGGGATGCCGAGGGTGGGATCCTCTTCTACTACAACGACAAAGCCTTCGTCGGTGTGGGTCTCACGCCAAGGTATGCCAAGACGTTTCTTTCGGCAGAGGAGCACCCGTGGGCTCGGGTACCGCTGGAGACCCGCACTGCTCGTATCCGCGCGACCAACGACGAGCAAATCATCACGCTCGAGTACTCCCACGATGATGGCAAGACATGGCGGCTCCACCCAACTCGCTGTGAAGTCGCAGGACTCAATCACAATGTGTTCGGAGAGTTCCTGAGCCTGAGGGTGGCCCTCTATGGAGCAGGGAAGGGCAAGGTGCGTTTCCGCGATTTTCGTTATCGGGCGCTTTGAAGAGGAAAAAGGCTCCTCAGCGAACGACGATGTCAGGAGGCAGGATTTCGCTACATCCGGTGAAGGCCAGCGTCGTTTCCAGGCGAAAGTTCGAGCCCGTGGGCTGCCGTTCGGCCTGAAAGAGGTCGAACGTGTACACGCCGCCGACTTCCAGCCCGAACGCAGTCGCTTGTTCATCGAGACTGACGGATCCTTCTTGGGCGTCATGGACGCCACTGAGGTTCACCGCCAAAAATCCGTTTACGAAGACGAAGACGTCGTCGTCGCCGCGGAACGTGAACACCTCTCCGCCCCGGTACTCGAAATTCGTGTGGAGTTCGGTCGTGAAGAGGTACGTGTCGTCGAACCCGAAGCCGACGAGGGGAAAGAATGCGGTCGAGTCGTAGACGAAGGTCTGTCCCACCGGTTCGAGCCAGAGATCGACGGCGAACGGCTGATTGATGCCGTCGAGGTTTTGATACCATTCCTCGAAATGCAGAGGGCCGTTTTGGCTGGTTTTGGTTGGCTTGCGGGTCTCACCAATCGGGCTCGACACCTCGTAGGAGCTCCAATCCGGTGCATGTTCGAAGTCATCGTGGGACGTTTCGAAATCGCGGACGATGACTCGGAGGATGTTCGCGCATTCACCCACGGGCGGCGGGACTTCGGCCAATGGACCCAGGACTCGGAACCCGCCTTTGCTCGTCTCGAGGTTCTGTTCGTCGGCTTGCGTGAAGCCTTCAGGAAGCGTCTCAACGATATTGACCGTCGAGACAGTCCCGCCATCACCGCTCGTGCCTCCTGAAGCCCCGATGTCGTCATCGTCCACCACGATCTCTCCGCCTGGGCGTGAGCCAGTCCCGCCACCTCCCGGGTCCGGGCTGCCTCCCGTTCCGCCCGATGGGCTCGATCCGCCAGAGCCGGATTGGTCTGAGGCGGCACCATCTTCTCCCTGACTGGGCCCGGCCGTGCAGCCGAGAGCGGGGATCACCGTCAAGGAGAGAGACAGAAGTCGATGCGCCTTCGTCATTGGCAGATGAATGGACATGTCAAAGATGCAAGTCGTCCGAGCTCGTCGAAATTCACAGGAAACCATCCAAGAGATCTAAAAAAGGCGATACGGCTGCCGCACGAGCGAAATGTTCTTTTCGCAGCGGAGGGCGACCCGGAACCCGTGGTGCCCTCTCGATGTCACTTCAATCCACTCGACAGGAGAAACTGCTCGTATCGAGCTGTCCGGACCCCTGAAACACTTCCGTGCCGGCCTGGATGCTGACGAGATACTTCGTCGGGGACATGAGATCACGACTCACGAGTTCATCCATGAAGTCCATGAGGTCGAAGGTCGCGCTCGTCGTGTTTGCGCTGCGGATGAATTGGTAGACGTTCCATACGTTGTTCGTCCCGCTGTAGAGCGCCCAGTTTGCCCCCGCGATGTTCACGTTCGCGACCAAGCTGCCGAGACCGCCCTCACTGCCCTCGATGTCGCGAAGGAGGATCATGACCTCATCGGTGGGATTTTGGGTGCCGGGATCCGGGGAGGTCGACGTAAAGAGATCGTACGTGACGTTGTAGGTCCCGGTTGCGCTCACCGAGTAGGTCCAGGAGCAGTTCACGGCTGCGCCGGAGTCCAACTGCACCGGTAGATCGGAAATGGCGTTCTCCCAGCCCCAGTGCCAGCCGAGGACGATGCTCGCAAAGGATTTGACCTGGTATTGGCTGCCGCCCGACCAGTTCCAGCTCGTTCCCCAGCCCGCCGTGTTGCCCGACTGACAGGTGTCCCACACACAGACGTTGCCAGTCGCTGCCTCCGCGCCCCACTGGTTGTTCATCACGGTATACTTGCCAACAGGGAGGTGATCCCCCGAGAGACAGGTCTCGTTCATCTTTCCCATCCCCGCGGTACAAGTACTCGTTCCACACGCGCCGGCGGTGCACGGCCCCGCACAGCTGTTCCCACAGCTTCCGCAGTTGTCGGCGTCCTCTTGAAGGCTTCGGCACGTTCCGTTGCATTCCGCGTAGCCTGCTGGGCAGGCACACTCGCCTCCGCTGCAAACCCGCGTTTCGTCACAAGGGCTCTTGCAGCCCCCGCAGTGATCCGCGTCCGTTTGGTAGTTCACGCACCCCACGTCACACAGTACTTCTCCCGCAGAGCAGGCGCCCGGCTCGATGAATTCGACACCATCCACCTGAAGTTCGTACGGGCTCGCCTGGGGGATGAAGTCTCCCTCGGGGTTCTCGGGATCGGCGGGAATGTACTTGAGGGCTACGTTGAAGTTCATGCCCGTGATGTTGCGCCCATCCACAGTGACTGGTGCCCCGGAGCTCCCCACGCCACCGCTAAACGACGCCCACGGGATTTGCAGCTTCGTCCATGTCGAGGTGACGGGGATCTCCGCGGAGGGCGCCGTGCAGTCCCCCTCAGCCGACGCCATGCAGGTACCACCTCCCGCTGGATCGTCTTGGGCAGGAGGCGAAGTCTCCTCCATGGCCAAGGATAGATTCACCAGCCCGCGTGGCGCCGTTCCGCGTACCCAAAGGGAAAGCCCCTCGTAGGCGGACGCATCGACGCATCCCATCCAAAATCCCATGCCGCCGCCGTAGTCGGTCGCCTGGGTGTTGGAGGTGTTCACCGCGTACTGGCTGGAGTCCGCGCCCGGGACCATCGAGTGGACCGGCGTCCCGGTGGCATCGTCGTAGAAATACGACCCAGCATAGACGGCGCCCGGGGTTCCCTCTGGTGTGTTGAACACGAACCCATAGTCAGCGGCTGACGTGGTCGATTCGTAGTCCTCGAAATCTGCCACGAGCGGGTTCGAGAGCGCGATGGGCGCGTAGCAGTCCTTCACCGTCGGGCATACGCCAGCGTTGCATGTTCCCGTGGGACACCCATTGTAGCAGCTACCGCAGTGGTCTGGGTTCTGATTCAGGTCCACGCACTGTGAACCGCAAGCCATCAGTCCTCCACCGCAGGAGACGGCTTGGTTTCCCCCGGTTCCCGCTCCGCCCCCGGTGCCGGCGCCGGGAGAGCCGCCGGTCCCCGTACCCGTTCCTTCGCACATCCCCGCCAGACAGACTCCGCCGGGACAGACGTTCCCGCACGCTCCGCAGTTTTGGGCGTCGCTGGCAGCGTCGACGCAGGCATTGCCGCAAGCGACGAGTCCCGCGGCGCAGCTGTTACTGCAGGCGCTCTGAGAGCAAAACGGGGTCGGGTCGACGCAGACCGCGCCGCACGCGCCGCAGTTCGAAGGGTCGGTGGTGAGATCGGCGCAACCTGGCCCGCAAGACGTGCTCCCCGCAGGGCACGTTGGTGGATCTCCCGCTTCGCTCGACTCACAGCCGAGGAGGAGCCCGAGGACGAGAATGGAAATATTTTCTAATTTATAAAGTTGTGCGAGATGGAGTTGCATGAGGTCCCGAGATTCGTGCGCGGTTCATTTTCGACGATCCGTCGTGTGCCGCTCTGGATCCCGAGGTGCGCGCTGCACCCGCGCGTACTCTAACCCCTCACCCCCGAGCACGCGAGGTGCTTTGGGACCTGGAAGTGTTCATCTGTATCGAAACTTTGCGTCCGCGCTGGAGCCTTGCCTCAGCTCCGGAGGAGGGTCGCCTCGGCCACGCGCTTGAGCGCGAGTCGAAATGCCGCGTGACGCAGGTTCTTGGCATCCCGATCGGAAAGCAGCGCGCCGTACGCTTCCTTCATCGTCGCATGGAGCTTCTGGTTCACCTCGTGCTCCTGCCAGCGGTACCCCTGGATGTTCTGGGTCCATTCGAAGTAGCTCACGATGACGCCACCGGCGTTCGCGAAGACATCGGGAATGATGTCGATACCGCGCCTGCAGAGCACTTCGTCCGCCTGTGGGCTCACGGGCCCATTGGCGGCCTCCACGATGAGCTTGGCCTGGATGTGGCTCGCGTTGGACTGCGTGATGACGCTCTCCATGGCCGCCGGAATGAGCACGTCGCACTCCGATGTCAGGAGGTCCTGGCCGGGGAAGTTGTCACCGAGAGGGAAGTTCGCGACGCCGCCGGTGTCGGCGACGTGGCGCACCAGCGCTGGAATGTCGAGTCCTTCCGGGTTGCGCATTCCGCCGGTGATGTCGCTCACTGCGACGATCTTCGCTCCCTGCTCCGCCAGCAGCAGCGCTGCCCACGAACCCACGTTGCCGAAGCCTTGGATAGCGACCGTTTTGCCGTCGATGCTCTGCCCCGTGTGTGCAAGGTGCTCGAGCAGGGCCATCATCACGCCGCGCCCGGTGGCCGCCTCGCGCCCGTAGCTGCCGCCGAGCTCGATGGGCTTTCCGGTGATGACCCCTGGCTGCCACCCGTGGAACTTGGCGTATTCGTCGGCGATCCACGCCATCGTTTGAGCATTCGTCCCCATGTCGGGCGCGGGAATGTCCGTCCTCGGTCCGATGAAGTCCTGCAGTTCGGACGTGAAGAGACGCGTGACGCGCTGGAGCTCCGCGCGGCTGTGCTGCCTCGGGTCGATGTTCACGCCCCCCTTGGCGCCCCCGTACGGGAGACCGACCACGGCCGTTTTCCATGTCATGAGCGCTGCCAGCGCCCCGACCTCGTCCGGATTTACGTGCGAGTCGTAGCGGAGCCCGCCCTTCATGGGGCCGCGCGAGTCGTCGTGTTGGACCCGGTAACCGACATAGGTCACGTACTCGTCCGGTTCATCCAGGGGCAGGGTAATCTCGATTTTGACTTCTCGCTTCGGCGTGAGAAGCCGCCGAATCAGCTTTTGCTCCATATCGAGCGAATGGGCAGCTTGGACGAAATAATGTTTGGTCGCTTCGAGAAAACTCATGAATCTTGTCACCCTCTTTTCGAGCCGCGTGGCAAACGCAGCCTCGGTCAGGATGGACTCCGGAGGCGCGCTCGTCGAGGTTCTACCAACGCGAGCTCCGAAAGGGCTTTTCAATGACGCGCGTCAACCGTTCGCACCCTCGCGTGCGTCATGAAGTGAGCCTTCGAGGGGCTGTCGGCTTGGGTAGAGCTGTCCATGGCCCTCCTTGCTTGCCAGAGCGCCGCGCGCGGCGAGCTTTGGCCGCTTGGGCATGAGCCGGGTAGAGGACCGAGTCGACGCAGTCATTCTGCGTGAGTGATTCGCAATTGCTCTCAACGGAAAATTTTCGGTCTCACTTCGCGCGTGTTCAACGAGCCCGAAGAGTTGTATCGAAACCGATAGAATTTTTCTCTTTTGTTTCTCATTCGTGCGATCGAGGTTGTGCCATGCGCAGCACGATTCGTATTCCTCGTGTCCACCGAGTGAGCGTCGCTGGGGCGTCGCTTGCTCGAGTCAACGAAAGGCACGACAACATGCGGTACGGTATTGCTCTTGGGTGCATCATTGCATCGAGCGGGCTTGGCGCTTGCGCTGGTGAATCAGACGAGATCTCCACTACGAGTCAGGCGTTCACGGAGGGCGCACTCAGCGCGAATGTGACGATTTCCAACGACTGGGGCGCTGGATATTGCGCGGAGGTTCGCCTCGAAAACGGAGGCACTCAGCCCATTTCGGGCTGGGAGGTCACCCTGGATTTCAACGGTTCTCAGGTAGGTAATCTCTGGAACGGCACCCAATCCGGCAACCTCGTCGGTCCTGTCGATCACAACGGCACCATCTCGCCGGGATCGACTACATCGTTCGGCTTCTGTGCGAGTGGCACGGGCCGCGCGATGGTGACGGCGCTGTCCTTCGACGGGGGGGGAGACGTCGACGACGATGAACCCAGCTGCTCCGATGGCGAGCAGAACCAGGGCGAAACGGGCGTCGACTGCGGCGGCCCTTGTGCGGGGTGTGCCCCCGAGGAGTCGTGTAGCGACGGCGTGCAGAACCAAGGCGAAGCGGGCGTCGATTGTGGCGGCCCGTGCCAGGCATGCGCCCCGACTGCGACTTGTAGCGACGGTGTGCAAAACCAAGGCGAGACGGGCGTCGATTGTGGCGGCCCGTGCTCTTCGTGCAGTACCATGGGTGGCGGAGGCTGCGATGGACTTCAGTCTTGGGTCAGCAATGATTGGCAGCTGAAGATCGCCGCAGGTGAGGTGATCGAACACCAGGGGGACCGCTACCAAGCCAACGTGGCCATCGACTACCCGAATTCGGCCTGCGCTCCAGACAGTCCAGCCGGGTGGTGCCAGAACTGGTTCACCTTCCTTGGTCCGTGCGGCTCAGGCACGACCGCGACGTGTAGCGACGGAGTGCAGAACCAGGGCGAGACGGGCGTCGATTGCGGCGGCCCGTGCCAGGCGTGCGCCCCGACCGCGACGTGTAGTGACGGAATGCAGAACCAGGGCGAGACGGGCGTCGATTGCGGCGGCCCGTGCCAGGCATGCGCCCCGACCGCGACGTGTAGCGACGGAGTGCAGAACCAAGGCGAGACGGGCGTCGACTGTGGCGGCCCGTGCCAGGCATGCGAAACCTTCGAGTGCAACGGGTTTGCCACCCGCTATTGGGACTGCTGCATGCCCCACTGCGGATGGGACGCGAACGTACCGATGAGCATCGACCCGGCAAACGTCTGTGACGTGAACGACCAGCCGCTTTCCAACTCCCAGGCATCCAACGGGTGTTTCGGAGGCAACGCGTTTCAGTGCCACAACTACTCCCCCTGGGCGGTGAGTAGCAATTTGGCCTACGGATACGCCGCGGTTCCGGGTGGAGACATCTGTGGGCGTTGCTACGAAGTCGAGTTCACGGGACAAGGTCACCATTGGAGCGATCCGGGTTCAGCTGCTCTCGGCGGCAAGAAAATGGTCGTCCAGGCGCTCAACATCGGCGGCGACGTCGCGAGTGGCCAGTTCGATCTGCTGATTCCCGGTGGGGGAGTCGGAGCATTCAACGGGTGCAGCCAGCAATGGGGCGTGTCTTCGAGTGAACTCGGCGCACAATACGGCGGATTCCTCACCTCGTGCCGCGACCAGGGCGGGAGCCACGAACAAGTGAAGTCGTGTGTCCTCGACAAATGCCAGTCGGTGTTCGGAGATCGCGGCCTGACCGAGCTTCAGGCGGGCTGCGAGTGGTTCGTCGAATGGTTCGAGGCCGCGGACAACCCGAACCTTCGCTACCGGGAGGTATCGTGTCCGGTCGCGCTCAGCGGGAGAAGCGGAATGGCTCGTTCTGGCGGCGGCCAGAACGCCTGTTTCTGACGAGTCCCCAAGCGAGACGATCGGAGCGGCGGCTCGGCAAAACCCGGGTCGCCGCGCCCGCTCGGCTTCCCGTTCATTCGAGGTCGACTGACTCTCCGCGACTCGGGACTTCGACCCGATAATTGCGTCTCCTGAGCTCATCACGCAGAGGGATCTGTTGGTCCGGTTCACCGTGGACCAAAAAGACGCGCTGCGTCTTCCCGCAGGCGCCCACATAGCGAAGTAGATCATTGCGATCGGCGTGCGCACTGAATGCATCGAGGACTTCGATTTGGGCGCGCACCTCACGCTCCACGCCCCAGATCTTCACCGTGGGACGACGTTCGACCAGGCGTCTCCCGAGCGTATGTTGTGCCATGAAGCCCACCACCAGGATGGTGTTTCGCTCATCACCGATGTGGTTTCGAAGGTGGTGAAGCACGCGGCCGGCTTCGGCCATTCCCGAAGCCGAGATGATGATTGCCGGGCCCGGCTGTTCATTGATTTCCATCGATTCGGCGGCCGTGCGGGTGTATCGCACGCCTTCGAAGGAGAACACGTCGCCATGCTCTTCGAGAAAGGCGCGCGTCTCCGCATCGTAGCACTCGGGGTGCGAGCGGAAGACCTCGGTCGCGTTGATGGCCAGAGGTGAATCGATGAAGATGGGGATCTCCGGGAGCCTACCCGTCCTGAAGAGTTCGTGAAGCACGTAGAGCACTTCCTGAGTACGACCCACGGCAAACGCTGGCACGATGACCTTCCCACGGCGCCGGATGGTTTCTTGGACGACGCGGGCCAGATCGTCGTGCATCTGCTGGACCGACCCGTGCACCCGATCCCCGTAGGTGCTCTCCATCACGAGGTAGTCCACGGGGTTAGGCGGGGATTCGGGGTCCCGAAGGATCGGAAGGCCCTTGCGACCGAGATCGCCAGAGATCACCAGACGGCGCTTGTGACCGTGGTCATCGATGTCCAGAACGACCTGGGCGGATCCGAGAATGTGTCCAGAATCGAGCAGTCGAGCGGTCAGACCAGCGAGCGGCTCGAACGGCTCGTGATAGGGCAGGGGAGCGAAGCGATCGAGGGTGCGCATTACGTCCGACTCGTCGTAGAGGGGAGCGACTTTCTCGTAGTTCGGATCCCGCTCGAACTTTCGGTTCAAATAGGCTGCGTCGTGCTCTTGGATCCGGGCCGAGTCGCGCAGCATGTAACGGCACAAATCCGCGCTCGCGAACGTGGTATAAATCGGCCCGGCAAACCCCGATTTGACCAGCATGGGGAGGTTGCCCGAATGGTCGATGTGGGCGTGAGTCAGGATCGCCGCGTCAGCCCCTAGGGCTTCGGGAGGTAGGTTGCTGTTTCTATTGCGGGACTCCTGCCGCCGCCCTTGGAACATGCCGCAATCCACGATGAGCGTCCCGCCATCGACCTCGACCAGCAAGAGCGACCCGGTGACCTCACCGGCGGCTCCGAGAAAACGAAGGCGCATCATCGCCTCCCGAGCTGGGCCAAAGTGCTCTCTAGCGCCGCAAGCCCAAACAGAATCTTTTTCACGAAGGAAGCGTCGTGGGGGACGATGACGAAGCGTGGGTGGCGAGACCAGACCTCCTTCAGACGTCGGTCGAGTTCCAATGCTTCGTTGTCCGATTCGATTCGCGTCGGATTGCCTCCTTCGATCGAGTGCCCGCCCGCGGCGGCCGTTTCGAAGAAAATGACTGCGTCGTAGCGCCCGAGTTCCTCCTTCTCGCTGCTCTGCACGGCGTCGAAGAAGGATTGTGTTTCGTCGGGCCAGTAGGCGGCCCCGTCGGGGGTACCGCGATCGCAGAGCAAGATGCGGTCCGGGTAGAGCGCGGACTGGACGTCCTCGAGGTGCTTTTGAACATGGTAGATGGCGCACTGAGCCGAGCGACGGGCATGAAGCTCCGCGGACCTCGGGAACCCACCCGAGAAGAGCAGCGTCGCGGCTTCCGGTACGATGACCACGCGGTCGCCGATTTCACGGCGGAAGAGGTCGGCCGCCGTCGTCTTTCCGCCACCGGGCCCCCCTGTGAGCACGATGCGGCACCGCCCATTTTCCGCGGGCACCTTGGATTCATCCATCGACGGGTACTAACAAATCTTCGGGGGCAAAGCTCCCGGGTAGACGACTTCCGCCCGCAGAGCGCAGGAGAGGCACCTCGGGTTGCGGGCATGCAGCAAGGCGGGTTACTCCAGTCACAGAGCGCGGGGGCGTTCGTTCGAAGATGGAAAAGCACGACATACACCAAGCGTTGGGACGCCCGGGCGGGCGCCGTCTGATCGGTCTGGCACTCTACTTGCTCACGGCATTGTTGGTGTGTGGCTGTACTTGTCAGCGTGAGGAAAACGAGCAAACACCGAATGCGCCGACTGCCCCCAAGAAACCTGAGCTTCCGGAGAACGTAGACAAGGCGTTGCTGGAGGAGCTTCGGAGTGCATCCGCAGGCTGCGAGCGTTCTCAGGCGCGACAACGAACTACCTGCAGTGGGGGCGAAAAGAACGCGCTCGTACTTTCCTTCAACAAGGGCGAGCGTGAGAGACTGTCGGCGCTTCCGACCTTGGTATTCGCCCTGGATAGCAAGGATGAAAAGCTTCAGGCGCTCGCCGCGGCCGTGCTCTACGCCTCGTACCGGACCAGCCTCGGCCCGGGCGCCGGGCAGGAAAAGGTGGACCCAGAGATGGCAAAGTCCCTTCTCGAGCGGACAATGTCACTCCCTGAGCCCCTCGCGGTGCAGGTGATCCCGGCCGCGACGCACGTCGCCACCCTAGCGGGTCAAACGAAAGAGCTAGCGACGGCCCTGAAAGAGGACGTTTCCGTGCAACTGAGAACGATGGCCTATCGCTATCTCATGGTTTACGGACGGCTCGAAGCATTCCAGACCATCCGTGAGCTCGGAGCCAACGCCGGGACGGCTGTCGTATTGGCGGCGATCGAAAGTCCTCGCAACATGCGGGACTGGACGACTGCCGAACAAGAATCGATCTGCCCCTGGGCGGTGCAATTTCTCGAAGACTCGCGTTCGCCCGTAGCTGGAAACGCCATGGCGGTGGTCAGCAACTGCACGGGCAAGGAGCTGGACCGGCTTCTCGAAAGGATCGAGCGGACGCTGAAGGACAAGCAGTTCTCCTTCATCCATTCGACTGCGCTGCGTGATGTTTGTGGTCCCGCAAGCAAGCGACGCGAGCGTGCGGCGACCGAGGCGCAGTGCAGTACCGTACGTCGTCTGCAAGAAAAAGCGGCGCGCAGCTCCGATGTCAAGGGGAGAGTGCGGGCGATGGTTCTCTCGTCCCTCGCCAGCGCGTGGCCCGATGCCAAGACACTGGCACTCGCGCGCTCGTTGGAGAAAGAATCCGACATCGATGTGGGTCGCACCGCCGGTCAGATCGTAACGCGACTGGAACGTTCCGCGAAGAGCTCCGATTGAGCCGCCCGGCTGAAGAGCCGCCCGGCTCCCGGCTCGTACTCAGTTTCTGATATCCCCTCACGTTCGAGTAGTTCGCTACAGTTGCCTACACGCTCGCACTCCAAGGGGTTCAATCGCGAATCTCACGCTCAAACAAGGGCAACCAGAGAGGTCAGACGGCGAATAAAAGCACGCCGAGAGCAAATAGAAAGCGAGGGAATAAAACCCGAGTTTGCGTTTTGCTCACCTGCAAGTCTCCGGTACTGTTGTTGGTTGAAGATCGTCTGCCAGTCGAAGTCGCTGGGTAGTCGGGGGCCAACACCATGAGCAAATCATTCACCGAGCTCGTCCCGAAGCTCGCATCAGCCGCTTTCTTGTTTGCCTTCATCGGTGGATGTCAGAACTATCCAATCTTCGACGACGGGGAGCCGTCCGGGAGCACGCTTGGTGACGGTGGAGCGAGCGGAGACGGCGATGGCGATGGCGACATTTTCATTGGCGGCGACGGCGACGGCGACGGCGACGGCGACGGCATGGGAGGTGGCGGTCCCACCGGGCCCGAGTGCGGTGACGGAAGCGTCGACACGGATGAGGACGAAGAATGCGACGACGGGAACACGAGCGCTGGCGACGGGTGTGACGCCACTTGCAAAATCGAGGGTCCTGAATGGCGATGTGAGGTGGAGGGCGCCAACTGTTTCGAATGCGGCAACGGTGTCATCGAAGGGACCGAGATTTGCGATGACGGGAACCTCGACATCGATGACGGCTGTTCCGCGACGTGTGATCTCGAGGGTGGCGGTTGGGTCTGCACGCAGCCCGGGGAGGCCTGCGAGCTGTGTGGTGACGGACTCCTGGACGAAAACGAGACGTGTGATGACGGCAATACCGAGGGAGGAGACGGGTGCGCCTTCGATTGTTCGGCCGTGGAAACGGGGTTCGAGTGCGTCACTCCGGGCGAGGATTGCATCGAGTGCGGAGACGGTGAAGTCACCGCTCCTGAAACCTGCGACGACGGGAACAACGTATCGGGGGATGGTTGTCGCTTCGATTGTCGTGAGGAGACGTCCGCCGGTTGGGACTGTAGTTCTGGCGAGTGTGCCAAGTGCGGCAACGGAGTGCTCGAAGGGGCCGAGATCTGTGACGACGGCAATCGAGTGGGCGGTGACGGTTGCACCGACGACTGTTCCGAAGAAGAAGTCGGTTTCAACTGCCCCATAGCGGGGTCGCAATGCGAAGAATGTGGCAACGGAGTGCGCGAGAGCACCGAGGTGTGCGACGACGGCAACACGGCCGAAGGTGATGGATGCCCCGGAGATTGTTCGGCGATTGACTCCGGTTGGGTTTGCCCCGTGCCCGGTCAGTCCTGCGGTTATTGCGGGAACTCGATTGTCGAGGCCAACGAAGTTTGCGACGACGGGAACGCGGTTTCGGGCGATGGCTGCAACGCAAGCTGTACATCGATCGAGCAAAACTTCGGTTGTCCGACCCCTGGAAGTGCGTGTGAAGAGTGCGGCGACGGGACAAAGGGGCCGGGTGAAGCTTGCGACGACGGAAACACTGTCAACGGCGACGGATGTCAGTGGAACTGCAAGTTCGTTGAACCGGGCTGGGATTGTGGCCCCTCCGGGACCGACCAGTGTCAGCGCTGCGGCAACGGTCTCCTCGAAGGGGATGAAGTCTGCGACGACGGGAACACGAACGACGGTGACGGCTGTGTGGCAGATTGTTCGGGAGAAGAGCCGAACTTCAACTGCGTGACTCCGGGCAGCGCCTGCGAACGATGCGGCAACGGAGTCAAGGAGAGTTCGGAGATTTGCGACGACGGGAACTCGGCCAGTGGCGATGGCTGTTCGGACGAGTGTTCGTCGGTGGACCCGGGCTTCGTCTGCCATGTTCCCGGGACCCTGTGCGAAGAATGCGGCGACGGGGTTATCGATGCGAATGAGAGCTGTGATGACGGAAACAATCTCTCGGGCGACGGATGCAATGCGACGTGCTCGGGCGTCGAACCGAACTTCGCCTGCCTCACCGAGGGGGTTCCCTGCCTCGAGTGTGGCGATGGAGTCGTTGACGCGCCGTACGAGGTCTGCGACGACGGCAATACGGCCAGCAGCGACGGCTGTCGCGGAGATTGCCGTGTCATCGAGGAGGGCTTCGTCTGTTCGGGTGGCACTGGATGTTCCCTGTGCGGAAACGGTGTACTCAACCCATCCGATGGGGAGGAATGCGACGACGCCAACACTTTGGATGGTGACGGATGTAGCTCGACCTGCTTGGAGGAGGGGGCTCCGTTTTCCTGCTCCACTGTGGGTGTAGCGTGCGATCGTTGCGGGAACGGTGTCCGTGAAACAAGCGAGGCTTGCGACGACGGAGGGTCCTGTTCCGGTGGTTCGAATGACGGAGACCCCTGCACTAGCGATGGGGACTGTTCGGGGGGGACATGCCTCCCGCAAGGGACGGATGGCTGCGACGTGTCTTGCCAAATCGAAACCGGTTGGTCCTGTCCTGTACCGGGCCAGGCCTGCGCCCTGTGTGGCAACGGCGTCAATGAGCCGAGTGAAGTCTGTGACGACAGCAACACGGTGGACGGGGACGGCTGCTCGGCTGACTGCAGCGCGATCGAGCCCAATTGGCAGTGCCCTGTCGACGGCGACCCGTGCGTGGAATGTGGCGATGGCGTGGTTCAGTCGCCCGAGATCTGCGATGACGGCAACACGGTGGGGAGCGATGGTTGTTCCTACGACTGCGCAGTCGTCGAAACCGGCTTCTCATGTCCGCCCGCAGGCGGCGCTTGCACGAGCTGCGGCAATGGCCTGCTCGAGACGGGGGAGGCTTGCGACGATGGGAACAAGGTCAGCGGGGACGGGTGTCCCAATGATTGCTCTGCCGAAGAACCTGGGTTCCGTTGCGAAGTCCCAGGGGCGGCCTGCTACGAGTGCGGGAATAGTGTTCGCGAAGGTTCAGAGCAGTGTGACGACGGCAACACGGACGCCGGAGACGGTTGCGATGCCTCCTGCGACATCGAAAGTGGCGGTTGGAGCTGTCCCGTGGCTGGCGTCGAGTGCGGCCTTTGCGGCAACAGCGTCATCGAGGACATCGAGGTGTGCGACGATGGGAACGCTGCATCGGGCGACGGTTGCAACAGCACCTGCACAGGCGAAGAACCGAATTTTACCTGCGTGACGGCGGGCGCGCTCTGCGAGGAATGTGGCGACGGGATCCTCGACAGCTCCGAAGACTGCGATGACGGTAACACGACGAGTGGCGACGGATGCTCGTACGATTGTGGTTCGGTCGAATCTGGCCACATCTGCGCTACGCCCGGGTCGGCTTGCTTTGCGTGTGGTGACGGCGTCATTCAGGGACCTGGCGTCGGTGGCGTCGAGGTGTGCGACGACGGCAACCGTCAAGGCGGAGACGGCTGCAGTGCAAACTGCCAGAACGTCGAGACGGGCTACAATTGCAACGCCGAGGGGCAGCTCTGCGAGGAATGTGGCAACGGAATCGTCGTTTTCCCCGAGGCGTGCGACGACGGCAATGCGGCCAGCGGTGACGGTTGCGATTCGACTTGCAACATCGAAGCGGGCGGTTGGAGCTGTCCGGTCGCAGGGCAGGCCTGCGAGCGATGCGGTGACGGTGTCGTCGACGGCAACGAAGTGTGCGACGACGGTAACTTTGTCGGTGGCGATGGGTGCTCCGCCAACTGTTCATCGGTTGAACCGTTTTACCAATGTCTCGTTGCCGGCAGTGCTTGCGAGCAATGTGGTAACGGATCAGTCGTAGGAACCGAAGCGTGCGACGACGGGAACAACACGAGCGGGGATGGCTGTCGTAACGATTGTGTCGTTGAGGTCGGGTGGGAGTGTAGCAGCGGCACTTGCTACCGATGTGGTGACGGTGTCGTTCAGGGAGTCGGCGTCGGCGGCGTCGAGGTGTGCGATGACGGCAACCGTCAAGGCGGTGATGGCTGCAGCGCGAACTGCACTGTCGAGGAACCGGGCTTCACGTGCGTCACCCCCGGTCAGCTTTGCGAGGAGTGCGGCAATGGAGCACTCGAAAGTTCCGAAGCCTGTGACGACGGGAACGCGAGCGATGGAGACGGCTGTAGTTCTGCATGCGCCGAAGAAGGCGGTGGCTGGGCGTGCACGGTCCCGGGGCAAGCTTGCGAGCTGTGCGGCGACGGGGTTGTCGATCCCTCGGAGACTTGCGACGACGGGAATATCGCGGACGGTGACGGTTGCAGCAGCGACTGCACGACGGTCGAACCTGACGCCTGGTGCCCTCCCGGGGGTGGCGCTTGCCTAATTTGTGGCGATGGCAGCGTCGACCTCCTCGCGGGCGAACAATGCGACGACGGAAACAACGTCGACGGGGACGGTTGCCGTGCCGACTGTCTGGTCGAATCCGGCTACGAGTGTGGGAGCGGGGCGTGCTACCAATGTGGTGACGGCGTCGTTCAAGGCGTGGGCGTCGGCGGGGTCGAGGTGTGCGACGACGGCAACTCGAGCTCCGGCGACGGTTGTGATGCCACGTGCCAAAATGTCGAGACGGGCTACAACTGTCCGAATCCAGGTCAGCTCTGCCAAGAATGCGGCAATGGCGCGCGCGAGAGCAGCGAGGCTTGCGACGATGGCAACACGACGAACGGCGACGGCTGTTCAGCGGCCTGTGGGATCGAAACCGGGGGCTGGAGCTGCCCGATTCCCGGTCAACCTTGCGAACTATGCGGCGACGGCCAAATCGACACCAACGAGATTTGCGACGACGCCGGCAACCCCAATGGCTGTCTGGACGACTGCTCGGGTATCGAAGATTGGTACAGCTGCCCGACTCCGGGAGTCGCCTGTGCCTACACCGTGGTTTGTGGCGACGGCAAGATCGGCGACAACGAGGCCTGCGATGATGGCGGGGTTTGCACCGGCGGATCCAACGACGGAGCCGTGTGCACCTCCGACGCGACCTGCACCGGTGGTGGTACCTGTGGCGCGCCCATCAGTGGTGACGGCTGCTCCGATGACTGCTTGACCGTCGAGACGGGGTACTATTGCCCCGCTCCCGGACAAGCATGCCAGGCGCTGCCGCGCTGCGGCGACGGCATCCAGACGGGCGGAGAAGCCTGCGACGATGGCGGCGCTTGCGTGGGCGGTAGCAACGCCGACGGTCTCTGTATCGACGACGGCGATTGTCCAGGCGGATCCTGCGGTGATCCGGTGGGTGGAGACGGTTGTGCGGCGGACTGTTCGAGCGTCGAGCCGGACTACAGCTGCCCGACTCCCGGCCAAGCCTGCATCTACGCCCCCATCGAATGCGGTGACGGCATCGTATCGGGGACCGAGGCCTGCGATGACGGCAACACCGACGGCGGGGTCATGACGTGTCAAGGTGGTGCGGACGACGGCACCACCGGGTGCTCGGTGGACGGCGACTGCGCCGATTCGACAACCGTGCCGGGGATTTCATTTGCCACGATCGACACCTTTTCGGAGAACGACACGTCGTTCTCCGAAACCATCGCCCTCGAGGACGGCGCAAGTCGCGCTCTCATCGTAGGCATCGGTGTGGAGGACAACAGCGCGCCAGGCGAGGGTCTCGTGACCAGCATTCAGTTCAACGGCACGGACATGGTGAACGCGGTCTCGGTCACCGGCGACACCGGCGCCACCGTCATCGCTCACCTGTACTACCTGACCGAGTCGGATCTGCCGGCCGCAGGTAACTACGACCTCGACATCACTCTGAACGCTGTCGACAACGGTGTCGTCTACCACGTGATGCAGCTCGACGGCGTCGCAGATCAGCCACCCGAGGCGGTAGTTTCGGGCACGAGTGGTTCGTCGACTCCCGACCCATTCACGACCCAAATCACCCCAGTGACTGACGGCTCGTGGCTGGTCGATGTCATCGTTGCTGGCAATGATGCCGACTTCAACAGCTCGACCCATACGGAGCGGGGTGACGCAGAAGCTGACAATCAGCAGACCACGGCGATGGGCACTCTCGAAGTGTCGACTGGTGGATCCGCCGAAGACCTAACCTGGGACTACAACGGTACGCCAAATCGCTGGGCCCACGTGGCCATGGCTCTTGCACCGGCTGAGTACACCGAAACGGGCATTTGCGTCAGCGTTGGTGGCGATGGCTGCAGCGCGGACTGCTCCGCGGTCGATCCGGGCTGGTTGTGTCCGATCGCGAACCAGGCGTGCGTCGCAGAAATGTGCGGTGACGACATCATCGCAGGTTCGGAGGAGTGCGAGGCCAGCAGCACGAACCCCGAAATCGCTTGCGACAGCGACTGTACCTTCAACATCGATTACGCCTGCGCGTGGGACGGTTCTGCGAACAACTGCGTCACCCCGGAGGAAGCCTGCAATCAGGATGGCTTCGTCGACTTCGGCGAGCAATGCGACGGTGATGGCCTGGGTAACCCCGACAACGACATGGGTGACGGATGTACGCCTTTCTGTCGTCTGGAGCCGAGCTGTCGCGACGGCTCGGGCAACTACCAACCGTGCACCTCGGCGTGCGGTGACGGGTTCCGCCTCTCGACGGATGTTGCCGAGCAATGTGACGACGGGAACGTCACCGATGGCGACGGTTGCTCGTCGACCTGTCAGATCGAGCCCGGATGGGCATGCAGCGCCGTGTCGAGCACACCAGCAAGCTCCATCTATCTCCCCATCGTGTTCCGCGACTTCATCCGTGGGGACATCGGAGACCCCAACGGACATCCCGACTTCGACTACGTCATCGGCGACGACCTCGACATCATGGGATACACCCTCGATGCCAACGGGAAGCCGACGTATCGCCCGGGCAGCAGTGGATCTACCTCCACGACCAACAGCGAGACCGACTTCCTCAAGTGGTACAACGACGATCCACTGAACCAGACGGTCCTGCAGCAGCTGCAGCTGGATGAAACAGGGCCAGCAAACGGAATCTACGAGTTCTCGTCGGGCTCATTCTTCCAGCTCGACAACCTCGGTTGGCACGGCTTGGGGCTCGAGAGCCTCTACACCGCCGATGACGGTGACGATCACAATTTCTACTTCACGAGCGAGGTGCGCTACTACTTCGAGTACGAAGGTGGGGAACGCCTGGACTTCTATGGCGATGATGACGTTTGGGTCTTCGCCAACGGCCAGCTCGTTCTCGACATTGGTGGTGTTCACGGTCAACAAGACGGGTACGTGATTTTCAACAACGATGGGACGGTGAGTTCCCAGCGCGAATCCGACGGAGAGCAGAACATCGATCTCGGTCTGGTCATCGGCAACGTGTACGAGATGGTCGTGTTCCAGGCTGAGCGGCACGTCACCGGATCGAACTATCAGTTGACGTTGAGCGGATTCGGCACTGATTCGGACTCCTGCGCGCCCATCTGCGGCAACGGGAGCGTCGACGGTGATGAGCAATGTGACGACGGCGCTGGAAACGGTATTGGCTACGGCGTCTGCCAATCGGGCACGTGTACCCTGGGTGAGTTCTGCGGCGATGGGACCCCCAACGGTCCGGAGACCTGCGACAACGGTCTCAATCAGAGTGGTTACAACGACCGGAGCGCCGGAGCCTGCGCTCCCGGATGTGCGCCTCCAGCATTTTGTGGTGACGGCAACGTCGACACTCTCAACGGCGAAACGTGCGACGACGGCGTCCTCGACGGCTCATATGGCGGATGTACGGCGGGCTGCTTGTTCGCCGACTACTGCGGCGACGGATCCGTTGACGGCCCCGAAGAATGCGACAACGGGGTCAATGACGGTACGGACTGTGCGCCCGACTGCACCCTTCCCCCGGAGTGTGGCGACAACTCGCTCGATGCTGGCGAAGAGTGTGACGACGGCGGGACCGTGTCCGGTGACGGCTGCAGCGCGTTCTGTCTGATTGAGACCGTCTGCGGTGACGGGAGCCAAGAGGGCGGAGAAGAATGTGACGATGGCAACCTCGTCAGCGGTGACGGCTGCAGTTCGACTTGCGTGGTCGAATTCTGCGGTGACGGGACCACCCAGAGCGGTCAAGGAGAACAATGTGATGACGGCAACACCGCCAGCGGTGATGGCTGTTCCGCGACATGCAGTCTGGAGACGGCGTGTGGCAATGGATCCGTCGAGGGCGCGGAACAATGCGACGACGGCAACGCCGTTGCCGGCGATGGCTGTTCCGCGACCTGCCAGAACGAGATCTGCGGCGATGGTGTGCTTCAAACCGGCCTGGGTGAACAATGTGACGACGGGAACACTGCCAGCGGTGATGGATGCTCCAAGATTTGCCAATTCGAGGCTATCTGCGGTGACGGGACCGTAGCCGGTATCGAGGCCTGCGATGACGACAACACGGTGAGCGGGGACGGCTGCAGCGCCAACTGTCAGGTCGAGGTTTGCGGTGACGGCGTGGTCCAGAGTGGTCTCGGCGAACAGTGTGACGATGGAAACATCCTCGACGGCGATGGCTGTGGTTCGACATGTCTCTCGGAAAGCATCTGCGGTAACGGAGCCATCGAGGCGGGCGAGACTTGCGACGACGGAAACACCATCGCTGGAGATGGATGCAACGGGACTTGTCAGCGCGAGTTCTGCGGCGACGGGGTCGTACAGGCACCGGAGACCTGCGACGACGGGAATACGGCCAGCGGCGACGGGTGTAGCAATGCGTGTCAGGCCGAGGCAATCTGCGGCGATGGTACGGTCAACGGGCTCGAAGAGTGCGACGACGACAACAATGTGTCAGGCGATGGCTGTAGTGCGTCCTGCAGGACTGAAGAATGCGGCGACGGCATCACTCAAGGCGGTCTCGGCGAAACCTGCGACGACGGGAACGGTATCAGCGGCGATGGCTGTGACGCGACGTGCACCATCGAAACGGTGTGTGGTAACGGGATCCTCGAGGGAGTCGAGCAATGCGACGACGGGAACACCACGAGCAATGATGGCTGCGGCCCGACCTGTCTCGTCGAGTCCTGTGGCGATGGAGTCGTGAACGGGCTCGAGGGTTGCGATGACGGCAATACATCGAGCGGAGACGGGTGCAGCAACACGTGTGCTCTCGAAACCGAGTGCGGCAACAACGTCGTCGAAGGTCAGGAAGCCTGCGATGACGGGAACAACGTTTCGGGAGACGGTTGCAGCGCTACGTGCCGGGTCGAAGGCTGCGGCGATGGGACGACGCAAAGCGGCCTTGGCGAGCAGTGCGACGACGGAAACACAGTTGGCGGCGACGGTTGTAGCGCGATCTGCCGAGTCGAGGTCGTTTGCGGCAACGGCGTCCGTGAGGGCACCGAGCAGTGTGACGACGGGAACACGGTCAGCGGCGACGGTTGTAGTGCAACGTGCCTCGTAGAGGTCGTGTGTGGGAATGGCGTGCGCGAGACGGGCGAGGGGTGCGACGACGGCAATACGACTGCAGGCGACGGTTGCTCGAACCTCTGTGTCGTCGAGTTCTGCGGCGACAACGTCCTACAGGTCGGTCTCGGTGAGACCTGCGACGATGGGGGCAACTCCTCGGGCGATGGCTGCAGTGCTCTTTGTCGCGCGGAGATCTGCGGCGATGGCGCCCTCCAGACGAGCCTCGGCGAACAGTGTGATGACGGTAACACAGCAAGCGGCGACGGCTGCTCCGGAACCTGCACCGTCGAGCCTCCGATGTGCGGCAACGGTCTTCTGGAGGGCGCCGAGCAATGCGACGACGGAAACCTCGAAGACGGCGATGGCTGCCGCAACGACTGCACTCGTGAAAGGTGCGGCGACGGGACCATCGATCCGGGTGAGGTGTGCGACGACGGGAACACCGCGAGCGGAGACGGTTGCTCCAACACCTGTCAGACCGAGACCTTCTGCGGCAACGGCGCGACCGAAGGAGCCGAGCAGTGCGACGATGGGAACAACTCGTCCGGTGATGGCTGTTCGTCGACTTGCGTTCTAGAAGTCTGCGGCGACGGAACGCGTCAGCCGGCAATCGGCGAAAGCTGCGACGATGGCAACACTATCGACGGTGATGGCTGCTCGGGGATGTGCGAGCTGGAGACGGAGTGTGGCAACTCTTCGGTCGAAGGTGTGGAACAATGCGACGATGGCAACATCTTGGCCGGTGATGGCTGCTCGTCGACGTGTCAGCTCGAGGTGTGTGGGAACGACACGGTGGACCCTGGCGAACAGTGCGACGACGGGAATACCCAGAGCGGCGATGGCTGCTCCAATACATGCAAGCTCGAGACAGTATGCGGCAACGGATCAGTCGAAGGCGCGGAGGGCTGCGACGACGGAAACAACCTCTCGGGCGACGGCTGCTCGTCCGTCTGTTTGGCGGAGTTCTGCGGAGATGGACAAACACAGGCCCCGGCCGGTGAACAGTGCGACGACGGCAACAACATGAGCGGGGACGGCTGTTCCGCCATGTGCCAGCTCGAGACCGTGTGCGGCAACGGCGCAATCGAGGGCGTGGAAACCTGCGATGACGGCAACACCCAAAACGGCGACGGCTGTTCCTCGACCTGCGCCATTGAACGCTGCGGCGACGGGGTGCGTCAAACTGGCCTCGGCGAGCAATGCGACGACGGCAACACTCTCAGCGGCGATGGTTGCAGTTCGCGGTGCGAGCGAGAGGTCTGGTGTGGTGATGCAGCCGTAAACCAGGCGAGCGAAGAGTGCGACGATGGAGCCAACGTCTCGGGCGACGGGTGTAGCTCCACATGTCGCGTGGAAGAATGCGGTGACGGGATCACCCAATCTTCACTGGGTGAAGAGTGCGACGACGGCAACAGCGCCGGTGGCGACGGCTGTCGGAACGACTGCACGGCAGAGATCTGTGGCGACGGGATCCGCGATCCGGGTGAACAGTGCGATGACGGCAACAACGCTGCTGGAGATGGGTGCTCAGGGACCTGTAGGGTCGAAGTCGTGCACTAGGAGTCCCGGGCGGGACGGTATCGCAGCCGCCCGCCGGGGAGGACACCCTTGCCGCCTGGTGGAAGCGTCTGGACCCTCGGTGGCGTTCACCCGGGCATCTTGGACCGACAGACACGTCTTTCTCGGTGGAATTTTCGAGTAGTGGCTTGAAATTCGAACAAGCGTGGCAATGTTGGTCCCTTCGCCACAATGAGGTAGACGGAAGGTACATATGACGAAGCGTCCGGAGACTCGCGCCGAAGCCATTCGGTTTCTCGAAAACAACAAGCACTCCCTCGACCTCGAGATGGGGCGGCATGCCGCGGCACCGAGCCTGACTTCCGGTCTCGAGCCGACGACGGGCAACGCCCCCTACGTCGTGGAAACGACTCACCGGGGCGAGCGCACCTGGGACATCTTCAGCCGCCTGCTCAAGGATCGCATCGTGTTCCTCGGCAGTGGCGTCGACGACATGGTTGCCAATGCCATCATCGCGCAGTTCCTATTCCTCGAGAGCGAGGACCCGGACAAGGACATCCAGCTTTACGTGAACTCCCCCGGCGGCGTGGTCACCGCGGGTCTCGCAATCTTCGACACGATGCAATACGTCCGATGCCCCGTCAGCACGATCTGCATCGGTCAGGCGGCGAGCATGGGCGCGCTCCTGCTGTGCGCCGGCGCAAAGGGCCGTCGCTACGCGCTTCCGCATGCGCGGATCATGATTCATCAGCCCCTGGGCGGCGCCCGCGGTCAGGCCACGGATATCGAAATTCAAGCGCGAGAGATCCGCCACATGAAGGACGTGATCACCGACATTCTCGTCAATGCGACGGGTCAGGACCGCGAGAAGGTGGTCACCGACATCGAGCGCGACTTCTACTTGAGCGCCGCCGCGGCCAAGGAGTACGGGCTCATCGACGAGATTTTCGAGCGTTCGGGCGGGGACGGCAAGTAACCCCGTCGAAGCTTCGGGTTTCTGGAGGGGCGCTCACTGTGCCAGTGGGCCCGGGTCTCTGACATGGGTCAGACGGGCACCGCACGCGCGTGCACGTCTCGTGAGCGTTCCAGGAGCCCGGGTCTCGCGCAATTCCTTCGTTGTGATCTCGAGAGTTCTCCGTAGCTCGGTCAAAGAAGTGTGCGGGTTCGGGACGCGCTCCTCGAATCATAGTGTTCAGAGAAAGTGAATGAGTTTCAAAGAGTTGGCCGTCATGACTGAAGTAACCTGACAATGTTACTTCAGGGAGTACATGAACAATCCGACCGCTGAGCCAGCATGCCTCAGCGGGAATGCGGTGACTTTCTCGGTGTTTTCCAGGGTAGTTGTGGCATCAGATGTCGCGACCCCGTAATTTGGGCTCGCCCAGGGCGATCCCATTTCCTTGCAGCCCAGAGCTGCGAAATCTAAGCTTCACATCAGGGCATTTCAGGCCGTAGTACTGTCTGGGACCTTTCAATCAACTAGGGTGCATTTTGGACCGACGTCGCGAAGATTCGAATGGAAACTTGAGCTGCTCTTTTTGCGGGAAGTCGCAAAAGGAAGTGAAGAAGCTCATCGCCGGGCCAACGGTCTACATCTGTGATGAGTGCATCTCACTCTGCAACGACATCATCGCCGAAGAGGTAGAGAAGGACGAACCCACCACGGGTTCTGATCCCCTCCCCAAGCCGAGTGAGATCAAAGCCATCCTCGATGACTACGTCATTGGACAGGAGCGGGCGAAGAAGGTCCTCTCGGTTGCGGTTCACAATCACTACAAGCGCATCGACTCTTCGGTCAGCACCGATGACGTCGAGCTCTCCAAGAGCAACATTCTGCTCCTGGGTCCGACCGGTAGCGGCAAAACGCTGTTGGCGCAGACGCTCGCCCGCATCATCAAGGTGCCGTTCGCGATTGCAGATGCCACGACCCTGACCGAGGCCGGCTACGTGGGCGAGGACGTCGAGAACATCATCGTCCAGCTCCTGCAGAACGCAGACCACGACGTCGAACGAGCCCAGCGCGGCATCGTGTACATCGACGAAATCGACAAGGTGAGCCGCAAGAGTGACAACCCATCCATCACTCGTGACGTATCCGGTGAGGGCGTGCAGCAGGCCCTTCTCAAGATCATCGAAGGAACCGTAGCGAACGTCCCCCCGAAGGGCGGGCGTAAGCACCCTCAGCAGGACTTCCTGCAAATCGATACCGGCAACATCCTCTTCATCGTGGGCGGTGCGTTCGTCGGCCTCGATCAAATCATCCAGCGCCGCTTGGGTCAGTCACGCCTCGGCTTTGGCGCCGAGGTCAAGAGCAAGGAAGAGCTCAAGCTCGGCGCTCTCTTCGCACAGGTGCAGCCCGAGGACCTCTTGAAGTTCGGGCTCATTCCCGAATTCATCGGCCGTCTACCCGTTCTCGCGACGCTCGAAGAGCTCAGCGAGGACGCTCTCATCGACATCCTTACCACACCCAAGAACAGCCTCGTGAAGCAGTTCGCGAAGCTCTTCGAGATGGACGGAGTGAAGCTCCGCTTCACTCAAGGCGGACTCCGGGCCATCGCCCACAAGGCCATCGAGCGCGAGAGCGGCGCCCGCGGTTTGCGCGCCATCCTCGAAGAAGCCATGCTTGACGTCATGTACGAGGTGCCGTCCAAGGATGGCATCAAAGAGGTCGTGGTGAACGAGGAAGCGATCACCAAGGGTGAGTCGCCTCTCATCGTCTACGAGGAAGAAGAGGCGAACGCGGGCTGACCCGCGCGTTTTTCGATTGGGCTTCGATACAGGAGCCCTGGCCGATTTCTCCGGTGTCGGTCGAGGCGACGGTGGTCGCCTTTTTCAGCCGGCACGAGACAAGATATCTATGTTTTTCAAGAGTGACGATGGTGAGGGTGGGGGTTCGAGAGTGACGATCCCCGCGCTGCCCCTGCGCGACATCATCGTATTCCCCCACATGGTCTCTCAGCTTTTCGTGGGGCGCGAGAAGAGCATTGCCGCCCTCGATGAAGCGATGGGTCGGGAAAAGGAAATCTTCCTCGTTGCGCAAAAGAACGCGCGCACGAACGACCCGACCCCCGAAGACATCTATGAGGTTGGAACGCTCGGAACGATCGTTCAGCTCCTCCGTCTTGCGGACGGCACGGTCAAGGTGTTGGTTGAGGGGCGACATCGCGCCCGCGTGCGCCGTTATGCGAGCACGAAGGACTTCTTCCTCTGTGAGGTCGAGGGGATCAAGGAGTCGCACCGGGAGGACGTCGAGGTCGAAGCGCTCATGCGTAGCGTTCAGTCGACGTTCGAGGTCTACGCCAAGCTGAACAAGAAGGTGCAGCCGGAAGTCGTCATGAGCGTCGAGGGGATCGACGATTCGTCGAAGCTCGCCGACACCATCGCGGCCAATCTGCCGACGATCAAGCTCTCCGAGCGCTACGCGCTGCTCTCCATGGCGGACGTCAAGGCTCGCCTCGAGCGGCTCTATCAGCTCATGCAGAGCGAGATCGAGATCCTCCAGGTCGAGAAAAAGATCCGCTCCCGCGTGAAGAAGCAGATGGAGCGCACGCAAAAGGAGTACTACCTCAACGAGCAGATGCAGGCGATCCAGAAGGAGCTGGGTGGCGGCGAGCGCGACGAGTTCAAGAACGAGCTGTCCGAAATCGAAGAGCAGATGGCCAAGAAGGCGCTGTCCGCCGAGGCCAAGGGCAAGCTCGAAAAGGAAATCAAGAAGCTCAAGATGATGCATCCCACGAGCGCCGAGGCGACCGTGGTGAGAAACTACATCGACTGGATCTTGGCTCTCCCTTGGGGCGAGCGGAGCGAAGAGCGCTTCGACCTCAAGGAGGCGGAGGCGATCCTCGATAGAGACCATTTCGGCCTCGAAAAGTGCAAGGAGCGTATCGTCGAGTATCTCGCGGTCCAGGCCCTGACCGGCGCGCTCAAGTCGCCCATTCTGTGTTTCGTCGGGCCTCCCGGTGTCGGCAAGACGAGCATCGCTCGTAGCATTGCTCGCTCCACGGGGCGGGAGTTCGTGCGCCTTTCTCTCGGCGGCGTCCGCGACGAGGCCGAGATCCGCGGTCACCGCCGAACGTACATTGGCGCGCTGCCGGGCAAGCTCATTCAAAGTCTCAAGAAGGTCGGCAAGCAAAACCCCGTCTTCCTCCTCGACGAGGTCGACAAGATGAACACCGACTTCCGCGGCGATCCGGCGAGTGCACTTCTTGAAGTGCTCGATCCCGAACAAAACAAGACATTCAACGATCACTATCTCGATCTCGACTACGATCTTTCCGAGGTGATGTTCATCACCACAGCGAACACTCTCGGCGGGATCCCGCTGCCCCTCCGTGACCGCATGGAGATCATCGAACTGTCGAGCTACACCGAGCTCGACAAGCTGCAGATCGCCCGCAATTTCCTCTTGCCTCGCAACATGAAAGAGTGCGGTCTCGAGGGGTTCCCCCTCGAAGTAACGGACGAAGCCCTCCGCGAGCTCATCCGTCACTACACCCGAGAGGCCGGCGTCCGCTCGCTCGAGCGGGTCGTTTCGGCTCTCTTGCGCAAGGTCGCTCTGAAGATCGCCAAAGAGCGCGGCCCCGAGCTCATCATGAACCAAAAGAAGGCCGCCGAGGCGGATCCTCCCGAGGGTGATGAAGCCGAGACCAAGATGGAGCCCCGCGTGGACTTTTCGGGCGAGGAGAAGCTGGTCGTCGAAGCGACCGACGTCGTCAAAATGATCGGCCCCCACAAGTTCCGTGACGTCAAATCGGACGAGCCCGACCTGATCGGGCTCACCCACGGTCTCAGCGTGTCGGACTACGGCGGGGACATCCTCGATTGCGAGGTGAGCGTCGTTCCCGGAAAGGGCAAACTGAGCGTCACTGGTCTCTTGGAGAAGGGCATGGAGGAGAGCGCCAAGGCGGCTCTCAGCTACGTGCGAAGCCGCGCCAAGCTCCTCGGTCTCGAGTCCGACTTCTACGAGACGAAGGACTTTCACGTCCACTTCCCCGAGTTTATCCGCAAAGACGGGCCGAGCGCGGGCGTAACGATGGCGACGAGCTTCGTTTCGGCGCTCACGCGGATCCCCGTCCGACACGATGTGGCCATGACGGGCGAGATCACCCTGCGCGGTCGCGTGATGCCGATCGGAGGCCTCAAGGAGAAGCTCCTCGCAGCCCACCGCAACAAAATGAAGACGGTCCTCGTGCCCAAGGACAACGAAAAGGATCTCAAAGAGGTCCCGGACGTCGTCAAATCCGCGCTCCGCATAGTTCTCATCGGTCATATGGACGAGGTCTTGCGGGAGGCACTCGCCCTCGACGATCCGGATTCACTGTTCGGCAAGGCCGAGACGGAGGTTCACGTCTATCGGGAGATGCCCCAGCGCGAGGACGACTCGGAAGACGCACCGGGCCTCCCTCCAGGCGCCTCTCAGCCACCTACCCCGGGCGAACGACCACCCGCGTAATCGCGGCTTTTCAGCCATCGTTCGTCCCCTCGCAAGAATCTTGTGACTCTGCGGGACGTGGACGGCCTCTGGGGATGCGCTAGCTTCCTGTCGTGAAGAGAATCGAGGTCAAGGTCTGGTCCGACGTCGCCTGCCCCTGGTGCTATGTCGGGAAAAAGCGTCTCGCAGAGGCCGCGGAAAGCGCTGGAGTCGATCTGGATCTCGTGTGGCACTCGTTCGAACTCGATCCGCGTCCTGTCGCCTCTCAGGCGACGACCGATTACGTCGAATACCTCGGCAAGAAGTACGGACGCACCCGTGAGCAGGCGCAGGGCATGGTCGATCACATGACGCAGGTTGGCTTGGAGGAAGGCGTTGCCTTCGACTTCGAGAAAGCCATTTTCGCCAACACGTTCGATGCCCATCGTTTGCTGAAATGGGCCGCGGACCGGCACCCGAAAAAGCAAAGCGCCTTGGCTGCGGCGCTCTTCGACGGACACCTCTGCGAGGGCAAAGACCTCAATCAGACGGCAGAGTTGGTACGAATCGCGGCCAAGGCGGGGCTTGATCCGGACGAGGCTAGCTCGGTGTTGGCGTCCGATCAGTACGGGAGCGACGTCCGAGAAGACGAACAGAGCGCTCGCGAGATGGGGGTGACCGGCGTCCCGTTCTACGTCATCGGCAAGTATGGAGTCGGCGGCGCCCAGCGCCCAGAGACGTTCGTGAAGGTTCTGGAACGAGCGCTCGCCGATCTTCGTCAGGCCCCGGAGATGGTCACCGAGGAAGGCGCGTTCTGTGGGCCGGAGGGCTGCTGAGCCGAGGGCTCATCCCGTTCGGGTCCGATAGGGTCGAACCGAAGCCACAGACCCGGATCACCCTTGCGCGGGGCGGCTCGAGCGACTACTCACGACTCCCCGAAAGCGCCGAAAGGGTGCACTCGGGTCCGATGATTCGCGTGACGCGAAGAATCGGGGGCGCATAGCTCAGTTGGTAGAGCGCGGCCCTTACAAGGCTGATGTCGGGAGTTCAAGTCTCTCTGCGCCCACTCAATTCACAGGAGGGTAGTGACCCTCCTCGTCGCCGCGAGTGAATCGCGGCTCCTCACCACCACCCACCGTCTGCGCTCCGTGCCCTCCGACATGGTCGGGCGCGGTGCTCGACGCCTCGCCACTCCTCCTCGGCATTGCCTCGTCGCGTGCCTCGGGTTGGCTTGGGGCTCAGGTCAACGGGGTGTGTTCATCTGAGTCACCGAGACTTGGACGAACGTTTGTCGTGACGTCGATGAGGTCGGCAATTCGTTGCCTGGATCTCAGGCAGCCCGGCGGCGGATCGCCAACGACCACCCTGCAGGACGATGCACGCGAAGCTTCAAGCAGGGTGAAGCTTTCTGGCTCGGCTGCCGGAGCGTCGCAGTGCCGCTGTCCATTTTGCTCCCCAGCGAAGTTTCGTAGCTAGGCGGCAAAGAATGTTACGCTCCCTAGCCGGAGGGTTCGTTCATGAAGAGTGTTTGCGTTCAGCTTTTCGGCGCCTGCCTGGCGACGGCAGTCGTGGCCTGCTCGACCTCGGATGGGGGAGAGGCGGGAGACGGCGACGGGGATTCGACCTCCGGCGATGGAGACGCCGCGGGAGATGGAGACCTCGCGGGGGACGGCGACGCTTCTGGCGACGGCGATCTTGCCGGCGACGGCGACGTTCCGGGGGATGGCGATCTTGCCGGCGACGGCGACGCTTCTGGCGACGGCGACGCTTCTGGCGACGGCGACGCGATGGAGCCCACTTCTTCGTCCGGATGTGGCATGACGAACCCGCCCTCCGGACCACTCTCACTCACGGTCGACGGCGTGGAGCGGACGTACATCGTTTCACTCCCGGACGACTACGACGCCGAAACCCCCCATCCAGTCATCTTCGGGTTCCATGGCCGCGGAGGCAGCGCTCAGCTCGCCTCGGGACAATGGTATCTCGGCCTCGAGGTTCCGGGTGGCACCCCCTCGATCTTCGTCTACCCCGATGGGTTGGACGACGGTGAAGGGACCGGTTGGCCCAACACGGGCGGTCGCGACGTCGCGTTCTTCGATGCCCTTGTCGAACACTTGAAGACGAACTACTGCGTCGACGCGGAGCGCATTTTTTCCACGGGTCACAGCTACGGAGGCATGATGTCTTTCACTCTCGGGTGCCAGCGGGGGGACGTGGTTCGCGCGATTGCCCCCGTTGCTGGTGCGCACTTCGGTGGCGGGCAGGGTGGCTGCAGTGGTCCGGTGGCCGTCCTCGGGATTCACGGAGAGAACGACGACGTCGTTGACTACGATGCGGGCCTCTCCGCCATGGCGCGTCTCATCACCGAGAACAGTTGCGACGAGCAGACGACCTCACCCGTAGAACCATCCGAGTACTGCGTCAGCTATGCGTGTGACTCCTCGTACCCAACGATTTGGTGCACACATCAAGAAGCGCACGACTGGCCCGACTTCGCGGCCGAGACAATCAAAGCGTTCTTCGACCAGTTCTGACCACCCGAGGTCGGGGCGCACGAATTGCGCGGCATGAACGCTGACTCATTTGAGTTAGAGCCTGCGTCGCCACACCCCGGAAGCGTCCGACAGCCCGAGGGGTTGGGCGCTCGCATCGAACCCCTTCACGAACAGCTAACGAACGAGCGAGAGCTGTCGGGAAATGTGGGAGAAAACCGAGCGCCAACCGGCTGCCCCTTTCCACTGGGCCATGAGTAATCTTTCCGATTCTGCATCGGCTGTTCGGTTGGGTGTATAGTAATAAGTAAAGAGAAACCCGCCGTTTCGATTGGAGATCGGTGCGTCGTAGAAACTTTTTCGGGCCCGCGAGAAGATTTGCTGACGCAAGATGTTTACACCTGAGCTGTCATCCCGCCAGCATCAACGAGAGCAGAATACCCCTGCAGTCTCGCGATCTTGAGGGCGTTTTGCTAGGGGGAATTCTCGGACTGGAGAGCGCATCCGTTTACGCGGTTTCCCCGGTAAATTCATGGCGCGGGCGCCCGGGGGGTGATGCGGGAAGCTCACACTTGGGCTAATTTCTCATTACCGCAACGATGACGCGGTGAGGAAAACGAAGATGGCAACACGACAAGCAGCAAAGCTCTCCTTGGTCCCCGTGACTCAGGAAGCACCCGTTTCCCAGCAGGCGGCACGGCCGGCTGAGGACCTGAAGGTTCCCGTCTCGCAGACGCGCGTCTCCCCTCGAGCGCTTGCTGATCGTACACCGCACCAACCGGTCCTCGGTGGGTCGCGGTTGAACCGAGACACACTTCTGAGCGGCAATTGGGCGGTGGTCGACGTGGAGCGACGCGGCTCTGAGCTGCGCGTGCTGCTCCGGCCCAACGGGCCACCCATGAGCAGCCGCGAGCACGAGGTGCTCCGCTCGGTTCTGTCCGGCGTAGCCGACCGCGAGCTGTCAATCCGCATGGGGATCACGCGACAGTGCGTCTGCGGGCACTTGGGTAACGGCGTCGCTAAGCTCGGCACCGAATCGCGTTTTGCCGCTCTGCAGGCCTGGCGCGTACTGGGTGAGGCCGAAAAGGGGCGCGCTGGCCGCGCGGTAGTGGCTGAGGTGCCCTACGGTGAAGAAACGCTGGTCAGCTTGCGCTGCGACATCCCACCCCGTTCCGAGATCGAGGTGCGTCTGTCTTCCGCCGAGACTCACGTTGCCTGGCTCGTGTGTGATGGGTTGAGCAACCGCGATATCGCTATCGAGCGCGGTACGGCAGAGCGCACCGTCGCCAACCAGGTGGCATCAATCTTCAACAAGCTCGACGTCTGCCGCCGGTTCGAACTGGCTCAGTTCCTCCTCGGTCTACGTTGACTTAGTCATTGCCGAGCCGATTGGCTCGGTCTCGAAACGAAAAGCCCCCGAGTCTGGGGGCTTTTTTGATCCGGCGCCAGGCGCTACTCAGCGGAGCCGCACTTCGAACTGGGTCGACGTCTCGACTGTCTCCAGGACTGGCGTCGGTTCGGAGGGGTCGATGGTCTTGGTGTCACGGCTCGTCTTGATGTTCATCTTTGCCGTCAGCTGCAGGTTCTTCGTGTCGAGCTCGACCTGTCCGGTGCCGCTCCCCGAGATGCCCAGGAGTTCTACCGACGCACCGGGCGGGAGCTGAGGAAGATCGAGTTTCCCACCCGGGGAGCTTTGTTTGATGTTGAGCTCGATGATCGCTTTCGTTCCTGCGAGAGAGACGAGCTTCGCTTGGATCTCGTCGCGGATTTTGACGCCTCCGTTTTCCGCAGATGCGGACGCCGTCCACGTTGCTCCCTTACCGATCGCCTGGTCGGGAAGGGGAACCCGAGAGCGAGAGAGCGTGTCTTGTAGGAGTTGGAGGAGCACGAGAACTTGCGGGCTCTGAATCTGCTCTTGGGTCGGCACATCGACGTTGAGAAGCTCCCCTCGCAGGTTGACGGACTCGATGAGCCGAAGCCCCTTGAGCAGGTCGTATTGCGCCTTCACCTGACTCGCCATTTCAGGCGGGATCCCGCTTACCGACGGAACCAACGAAGAAAACACGTTCTCGCGCTGAGCGACCCCATCCTTTTGGGCGAGGGTCGTACTCGTGCCAGTGACCGTCACTTGGACGGGGGGAGCCGTCTGGAGAGGTTGGCCATTGACTGTTAGCGCGCTCGTCGTTTTCAGATCCATGGTGAGGTTGCGCTTCTCGCCCTCACCAAAGGGGTACTTGAGCTCCGTCTGTGGAGCGGTGCCCGCGGCGGTGACTTTGATTTCGTAGCGCACCCCAGCCGGCCCAGGCTCCGCATCGACGGGGTCCCCGGCGGCGTCTTCAGCCGCCCCATCGGACGCGCCGGGCGGCGTCGATGCGCCTTCTTCGGTGGGCGCTGCAGTTCCCGCGGGGGCCGTTGCCGCCTTACCGGCGGTCTTCCCGGATCCGGTGGCATTCTTCAGGGTCTCAGGATCGATTCCGTTTTCCCGCAGGAGGGCGTCGACCTTTTCCTTTGTCTCCGCATCGCTCGACGAGCTGGATGGCTGGTCGTCGGATCCGCTCGTGTCGTCCTTGTCGCAGCCGGTGGAAAGCAGGAGAACAAGTGTGGAAACGAGGAGTGCCTGGGTGGCGCGGCTTTTCATGGTCGTGACCGTAGTACATCGTTTCAGACGAAACGATGGCCAGAAAGACAACAAAGAGGGGCTCGGTCAGAGTGGTGGCTTTGGGGCAATTGTTGCGGTCGGACGCCCCGGGCCTACCCAAAGCGCCCAGCGTGTGTACGCTTGTCGCCCGCATGGAGCCCCCCGTCACCCCTAAAATCGAACAACTTCGGCCGTATGTAGGCGGCAAGCCGATCGAGGAACTGGCGCGCGAGCGCGGCCTTTCCGACATCGTCAAATTGGCGTCCAACGAATGCGCCTTGGGTCCGAGCCCCCTCGCCATCGAGGCCGCTCACAAGGCGCTCAGCGACGTTCATCGCTATCCCGATGGCGCCGGGTTTCGCCTTCGCTCGGCAATCGCCAGGGCCCACGGCGTGACCATGGAGGAAGTTGTCCACGGAAACGGATCCAACGAGATCCTCGAACTCGTCGTGCGGACTTTCATGACGCCCGAGCATCACATCGTGTTCGGCGCCCCCTCGTTCAGCATGTATCCGGTCATCGCCGCGTCCCACAACACGAGCTGGACGGCCGTCCCCACGGACACAGCCCTCACGCATGATCTGGAGGGAATCCGTCGAGCGGTTCGACCGAACACGCGTGTCATCTTCATAGACAACCCCAATAACCCGACCGGGACACACGTGGGTCGGGCGGCGGTCGAGAAATTCCTGCGCGAGGTTCCCGAAGAGGTCATCGTCGTCATGGACGAGGCCTACTTCGAGTTCGCCGACGCCGAGGACTACCCGGATTGCTTGAGGCTGAGAGACACGCGGGAACGCCTCATCGTCCTGCGTACCTTCTCCAAAGCTTATGGATTGGCTGGCTTCCGTGTCGGATACGGGATCGGCCCCAAGAACTTGGTGGGATACTTGCACCGCCTTCGTGCTCCCTTCAACGTGGGCGTCGTCAGCCAGGAGGCGGCCATCGCGGCGCTCGAAGACGACCAATACTTACGGAAGGTGGTCGACCTCAACAATAGCGAGAGAGCTCGCATGAGCGCCGCCTTGAGGAAGAAGGGGCGGACCGTCTACCCCAGTCAAACGAACTTCATCCTCGTCGACTTCGGAGTACCCAAAGCGGAGCTCTACGACAAACTCCTCGGCGAGGGGGTGATCGTGCGCCCAATCCCCGGCCTCGAGACGCATCTTCGGATCAGCATCGGGACGATGGCGGAAAACGACCGCTTGCTTCAGGCGCTCGACAAGGTGGCGCCGTGAGGGTGTTTAGCGCCCTCGCCGTACTCCTTTTTCTCTCGGCTCTCGGCGGCTGTGCGGCGCAGCAAGAGCTCATCGAGGTCACGAGTGACGGTGACCGCGCGGTCGATGCCGAGATCGATCGTGACGCCTTTCGGCTGCTGCCCCCGGGCGGCGTGGTTTGGTTGAGCGCAGAGGCCCCCGCCTTGTTTCAGGCCGAGTTCGGCGAGGACGTGAGTCGTTTCCTCGTCGAGGCGCTTCCCTTCGCCAAGGGCGCCGGCATCGTTCCGGAAAAGGATGTCGAACACGTCATCGGCGCCATGTACGCGACGGTGGGGAGCGATGTCGTCTTCGTTTGTAAGGGCCAGTTCGACAAGGAAGCCACGGCGACAGAAATCGAAGAGGACCCGACGTCGGTGATGGAAAAACCCATCGTGTCGGTCGAGTACTCCGGTTCTCGTATGTATGTCGTCGAGCAGGTAGCCATGGCGGTTCTCACCGACCAAACCATGGTCTTCGGCACTCAGCTCGGGGTTCGGCGCGTACTGGAGAGGGTCGAGGAAGGTCGGCTGAAACGCGAGCTTCCGCCGTGGTACGACGCGCTGTTGTCCGATAGCTCCTCGCAGTTCAAGCTCGGCATTGACCTCGATTCGCAGCCCATCCCCGCTACATTGGGCGAGAAAGTCGCCTTCATGAACGGACTGCGAGCGGCACGGATCCTGGGGAACTTTCGCGCGCCCGGTCTCAACCTCGCGGGGACATTGACTTACCAAACCCCGCAGAACGCCGAGAGTGGGGCGGAGACGCTCAGCCAGGTCAGGGAGCACCTCGAGCGGTACGAGCTTCTCCTGAGAACACTTGGCATTTCGCAACCCATTCGCCGAATGAAGGCGCAGGCGACGGGCAAGGACGTGCAGGTGGTCGCGGCCATAGACGGCGAGAACATCTCCAAGCTACTGCAAAACGGCACTCTGTGGGCTTCCGGTACCGAGGCGAGCGATTGGCTGCCCAACTGACCGTTTTTCCCTTGGAGCAGCCGCTCGTCGGGAGCATCCCTCTTCCCGGTGACCAGGAGCTCACTGTGGCGCGGATCGCCCTCGCATCGCATTCCCGAGGCAAATCGACGTTGCGCATGAGCTGCGAGCAACGTTCCACAGCGACGTATCTCGAGTTCCTCCGCCGTGTCGGCATCACCGCCGAACATTCGAACGAGCAGTGCGTGATTCAGGGGCGCGGAATCGATGGATTCAGCGCACCGGAGCAAGTCCTCGATCTTCGTGGAGATGCCATGGTGGCTGCGCTCGCCATCGGCTCTTTGGTGTCGCGCCCCTTCGCAAGCGAGCTGATCGTCGACGACGTGGTCGGCGAATTGCTCCTGCCTGCGCTCGCCGAAGCCCATGGAGTCACCGAGCGCGCTGAGCCTTCAGGAGGGCGCCGCGTCCGCTTGGAGGCTCTTCAAGGCAATAGCCGTGCGGGGGGGCTGTCAGTGGTCTTGCATGGGGTTTATCCATGGATCAAACAAGCGATTCTCATCGCCGGGCTTCGCGCTTCGGGTCCGACGACGGTGCAGGAGAGGCTTGCGACTGCAGATCATCTCGAGCGAGCGATGACGCGCGCTCGAATGCCACTGGATGCGCAGGGAACGGTATTGGCCTTGCACCCGCCGCGTGACGAGGACGCGATTGCTCCCCAAATCTGTGATGGCGTCGGATCGCTCACCATGGCGGGCGCGCTCTTGGCGGCAACTGGGATGAAGCCGGGGGGCTCCGTGACCCTACGTGAGGTCGGAACGAACCCGACTCGCGCCGACGTGCTGACGGCGCTCAAGATGATGGGGGCGCACGTCGCGGTAGCGCCCCTCGGCGATCGTCAAGGAGAACCATTGGGGAACGTTTCTATGACCTCCACCGACGTCCGGCCCATCGACATCAGCGGAGAGATGGCACTGCGGCTGCGTGACTCGCTCGTGCCGCTTCTGGCACTCAGCGCGCGAGCCAAAGGGAGCAGCCGATTCGGAGATCTCGTCGCCGAGCGGCGCGGTGGGGATCCCAAGATTTGGGGTCGGGCGGCCGGCTTTCTTGCCAGCGCCGGGCTGTCCGTAGAAAGCTCGGAGGGCGTGCTCCTCGTACGCGGACAGCCTGACGAGCCTCTCGTTCCTCTTCGGGTCACCACGGGAGGGGACAGTCGGCTGGCGGTCTTGGCAACGTTGTTGGCACTCGGCGCATACGGAAAAAGCGTCATCGATGACGTGGATTGTCTGGCGCCCGACTTTCCCAGATGGTTCGGTTCACTCCGAGCCCTGGGCGCTCGGGTCGAGATTAAGAGAGAATGATGTCAGGACGAAGAACGAAGCCCGTCGTTGCGATCGATGGTCCTGCTGGGGCCGGAAAGAGCACCGTCACGCGACGTGTCGCGTCCGAACTCGGCTACACGCGCGTCGATACTGGCGCCATCTATCGGACCGTGGCGCTCGTTTGTGCGCGTCGCGGCGTGGATTTGACGGACGCTCGGGCGGTAGGAGCGGTGGCCGAGGAGCTAGCCAAGAAGGGAGCTGTCGAGCTTTCCACGCGCGGTGAACGGGTCTCGGTCCTGGTTTTCGGCGAGGACGTCACCGAAGCCATTCGTTCGCGCGATGCGTCCACCGGGGCCAGCGTCGTCTCCCAAGTGCCAGAGGTGCGCGCTGCGCTCCTTTCACTGCAGCGCAGCCTCGGAGCAGGCGGAGGTGTCGTGCTCGAGGGTCGTGACATCGGATCCGTCGTCTTTCCGGATGCCGAAGCGAAGTTCTACCTCACCGCTTCAGCGGAAGTGCGGGCGAAGCGGCGTCGGGCGGAGCTCGCTGCAGGCGGGGAGGCACCCTCGCTCGAGGAGATGATTGCTGAGGTGAACGAGCGCGACCGGCGCGACACGGAGCGACCAATCGCCCCGTTGATTCAGGCCGACGATGCCGTCGTCATTGATTCCTCCGGCCTTTCGCTCGACGACGTCGTGGGAAGAATCGTTCGGCGTGTCCGCGAGCTCGAGCGGTCCGAATCCTGAGTCCTGAGCAATCGAACATGATTCAGAGTAGTCGCCGCTCCGCCCTGCTTTGCCTGAGCGGTTTGGTGGCGCTCGGCTGCGCGGGCAATCAAGCTGGCGCGAGCCTTCCGTCTCCGGTCGTTCTGCCTCCAGGGCGACAAATACCGGTCGACCTCGATGTCGTCGTCCGAATCGATCTCGAACGAGTTCGGAAAAAGCTCGGTACGCAACCAGCAGAGGCGCTCGCGCGCATGCTCGTTGCTCCTGCCGACGAGCCGGGCGAGCTGCTCGCCGTCGCTCTGACGCACTCGGACACGGTCTGGGTGGGGTTCAGGCCAGCTCTCGATCCCCGCCGTCTCGATAATGTCATCATACTGGAGGGTGATTTTTCGTCGATTCCGAGCGAGACGATGACGCGTACGTTCGGGCCCTCGCGAGATCTGGGCGGTGGCTACGAGCGCTACGATCGTCTGACGCCTGCGCCGCGCGCAGCCCCGGTGCTCCTGTATCGGCTTCATGAAGAGCGCCTTCTGTTTGCGAGTACTGCAGAAGTAGATGCACTCGAACGTACCATCGAGCACGGGAAGGCCGAACGGACCTCCACGCCACCCTCTCGGGGGCTTGCGTCCGTTTCCGCGCGTCTCACTCGGGTTCGAGAGCTGGCCGAAGGGCAAGCCTCGTTCAGAGCTTTCGAGAAGGCTCGGCATTTCGAAGCGTCGGTGGACCTGCTGGGTGATCTGCTCAAGGCAAGCCTTCGTATCGAGTTCGATGACATGGACGATGCGTCCCTAGCGCGCCAAGCGGTTTCCTTGCTGTCCAAGGTGGCCCTACCCGCGGACGTCGATGTTCGCGCGGAAAACGCGGCCGAAGTGCTCTCTTTGGAGATCGCGGCGCCGGTTCGCTTGCTTCTTTCTGCGATCGGGTAGGGCGCGCACGGTTCGCCATGGGGTCTTCGATGCGCTAACGAGGAGCCGTGGTGTCCTCCGGCGAACGTCAGGGCTTTTCGCACAAGTCGATCTACATCGCGTTCGGCGCGACGCTTCTGTTGGGCTTCTTGGCGGGGCTCTACATTTTCTTCAGTTTCACGACCTATGAGCCGAAGGCACTCCGGAGAGTGCCCGAGGATGCGCGCTTCGTTGCGCGCCTCAATGTCCAACAAGCCGTGGTGCACCAGCCGCTGCTCGGCTCGGTGCTGCCCGTTCTCGAGCTGGGCCGAGAGGGGCCCGAATCTCGTCTTCTCCATTTGCAGCGCCGGACCACCGTGGAGCTCGATGTCGACGTACGAGAGCTCGTGTACGCGGAGCTTCGTTCGGGGAGTTGGCTTCTCATTCTGGGTGGGTTCCTCCGTCAGGACGAGGTCCTCGCCGGGATCGGCAGGATGCTCGAAGATGAAGAGGTTCCGCACACCGTGGAAAGCGAAATGATTGTATTCGCATCCGGGGCGACGCTGTGCGTGGCCAACGACGGGGCCCTCGTCTTGGCCCAGGTGTCCGCGGACGCCCGACGCGCGTGCCGCGCGGACGGACCGCAGCCGGCATGGGCAGGGGACCTGTCCGGGCCCGGCCTGGCGCTCGGCATTCGAGCGTTCCAGCAGCCGGGACCTTCAGCGGGAGGCCGTGATCGCTCCCACCTCACCTCGGGGACATTCGTCGTCGAAGCCGACAGCCACTTTCCGATGACAGCGCGATTCGTGCTCGTGGGAGACGAGTGGACTGGAGAGCAGGTGGACCGGCTTCTCGAGTCAAAATCCAAAGACTACGGGTACTTGGTGCCACTCGGGGCGTTGAAGTACGTGGGGCAGGCAGGGACCGGATTCCGGGCTCAAGGGAATCTCAGTCGCGAGCAGTTCGACGAGAGTGTCGCGCGCTTGGCCGCGAAGATCGCGGTAGCCGTCTGGTCGCAGGACCGGTAGGGGCTCCGCAGCCAAAATACCGTCGGGTGAGCGTTTGACGGGGCCCCTCGGGTGCGCTACCCACAGCGCCCCTCGGGTCCGCGTTTTCGAGGGTAATTTTCGTGTTGTCAGAGTCGCGGACCCGTCTTCTCTCACCCCTCGTGCAGCACCCATTTCAAATTACATGTCTGAATCTCAACAGGTCGTTTCCGCTTCCGATGACATGAGCTTTGCCCAGCTCTTTGAAGCAGCTTCGAAAGACGCCCACGAGCACGAGCTCGGTGGGGAAGGGCAGATCGTCACCGGCGTGATCGTTCGCGTCATGCGTGACTTCGTCGTGGTCGACATCGGCGGTAAGGCGGAAGGCGTCCTGGCCAAGGATGAATTCATCGACGCCCAGGGTGACTTCAAGGTCGAGCCCGGGGATAAGGTCGATGTCTTCATCGAAAGTCGCGAGAGCGACGACGGCCTCATTTCTCTGTCCAAAGAGAAGGCCGACAAGATGAAGGTGTGGGACGAGATCTCCAGCGCTTGTGAGCGCGACGAGATCATCGAAGGCACCATCTCTCAGCGCGTGAAGGGCGGCCTCGCCGTGACCATCCGCGGCGGCGTGAAGGCGTTCCTCCCTGGTAGCCAGGTGGATCTCCGACCCATCCGCAATCTCGACAAGCTCATTGGCCAGACTTTCGAGTTCAAGGTCATCAAGTTCAATAAAAAGCGCGGAAATATCGTGCTTTCTCGACGTGTTTTGCTCGAGAAGGAGCGCGACAGCCTGAAGGAAAAGACCTTGGAGAACCTCCAAGAGGGTCAGGTCCTGCAGGGCACCATCAAGAACCTCACCGAGTACGGCGCCTTCGTCGACCTTGGCGGTATCGACGGTTTGCTCCACATCACGGACATGTCTTGGGGGCGCGTCAACCACCCGAGCGAGGTCTTTTCGGTGGGCGACGAGGTCACCGTCAAGGTGCTCAAGTACAACTCGGAAACCGAACGTGTTTCTCTCGGCATGAAGCAGACCCAGGAGGATCCCTGGAGTCATGCAGCCGAAGCGTACCCGGTCGGCAAGCTCGTCGAGGGCAAGGTCATGTCGCTCACGGACTACGGCGCATTCGTCGAGCTGGAGCCCGGTGTCGAGGGTCTCATCCACGTGTCGGAGATGTCCTGGACCAAGAAGATCAAGCATCCCTCCAAGATGCTGGAGATCGGTCAAGAGGTCGCTTGCCAGGTACTCGAGGTGGACAAGGAATCCAAGCGCATCAGTCTCGGCATGAAGCAGCTCGAGCCCGATCCCTGGTCGACCTTTACGGATCAGTACAAGCCCGGCGACAAGATCGGCGGCAAGGTCCGCTCCATCACCGACTACGGCGTGTTCGTCGGGATCGAGGACGGCGTGGACGGTATGGTTCACAAGACCGACCTCAGCTGGACGGTCAAGATCAACAACCCCGCAGACGTCTACCAGAAGGGCGACGATGTCGAGGCCATCATCCTCTCGATCAACCACGACGAGAAGAAGGTCAGCCTGGGCGTGCGTCAGCTGCACGACGATCCCTGGGGCTCACTCCTCGAGACCTGCGCTCCCGGCACCGTCATTGACGAGGTCACTGTGCTCGCATCGACCGACTACGGCGCATTCGTGCGGATCCGCGAGGGCATCGAGGCAATCATCCCCGCTGGCGAGATGCCGGCCGGGACGGAGCTCAAGGCTGGCGACGTCGTCAAGGCCGAGGTCGCCAACGTCGACACCATCGACCGTCGCATCACCATGAGCATGCTCAACCCCGGCGAGAGCGCCCAGGCCGAGCAGCTCCAGGTGATGAAGCGAGAGTCGACCGGTCAGGGTGCAACCCTGGGCGATCTCTTCAAGGACAAGCTGGGTGCAATGAGCGCCAAGTCGGAAGAGAGCGGCGACAGCTGAGCCGTTTCCGGTCCTGAAGGAACCGCGTCCACCCAACGGTGAGCGCGGACCTCCCGCTCGAGGCGCTGAGTTTCCCTAGGGAAGCTCGGCGCCTCTTTCGTTTCGGGGCGCAAAGACTCCTACCGCCCCGACGGACAAGAGAGTACCCTCCGCCGCCCATGGTCGAGATCACAGACGCCGTTCCACCGTCCCGTTCGGAAGGCTGGACGCGAGCGAGAGTCGTCTTTCTCTCCATCTCGGGGCTGCTGGTCGTGGCGCTTCTAGTGGCCGTGCGCGAAGTCCTGCTGCCGTTCATCATCGCCCTCATCATCGCGTATGTCCTCACGCCGCTTGTGGCGTGGGGCGAGTCGAGGCTTCGTCTTCCTCGTAGCTTGAGCATCGTCCTTGTGTATGTGGTCGTCCTTGGGACGATCGCGCTTGGGGTCGCCGCAATGGCTCCCAGAATCTACGAGGAAAGCGTGCGATTCGCGCGCGAAGCTCCCGCCCTAGCGCGTGCCACGGCCCACAGTCAGGGCACCAGGGTCGAGACGTGGGTGAAGGCCTATCAGGACAAGCAGCCCAAGGCTCCGCCCAAGAAGCCCAAGGCGCCAGCTTTCGTCGTTGAGAAGGTCGGTGATGACTACGCCGTACGTCTCGGTTCGGGGGCCGTCGTCGTTCAAGAGGCCGAAAACCGGTGGCGGGTCGCCCCCATGCACGCCGAGCCCCAAAAAGACTTCCAGGTCTCCGAGCTGATCGATCAGGGGATGGAGCAGCTCATCGATTATGTGCGTCTGAACGCGCTGCAATTCATCAAGATCGGTCAATCGCTCCTGGTGACGTTCACACGCGGCATCTTCCTGCTTTTCATGACTCTGATGGTCGCGGGCTACATCATGCACACGCGGGAGAGCGTGATTGGTTTTTTCCGATCGCTTCCCCCAAGGATGTACCGCCCAGGATTCGACTTTCTGCTCAAACGAGTCGACCGTGGGCTGTCGGGCGTGGTCCGAGGCCAGCTCCTCATCTGTCTCGTCAACGGCGTTTTGTCGGCGATAGGCTTCGCCCTTTTCGGACTCAAGTATTGGCCCGTGCTGGCGCTCATTGCGGGGATCATGAGCATCATCCCCATCTTCGGATCCATTTTGAGCACGATTCCCGCCGTGGCCATCGGTCTGACGCAGGACGTGTGGACGGCGGTTTGGGTGCTGCTCTGGATCATCGGAATCCACCAGGTCGAAGCAAATCTGCTCAACCCGAAGATCATTGGCGTTGCTGCCAAACTGCATCCGGTGCTGGTCGTATTCGCGTTGCTCGTAGGAGAGCATTTTTTCGGGCTTTGGGGTGCGCTGCTAGGCGTACCCGTTCTCTCCGTCACCCAGAGCGTGTTCAACCATTTTCGGTTTGGGCTACCGGACATGGAAGCGGACAGCCTCCTGCCACCCGAGATGCCATCTGGCTACTACCGGTAGTACCGAAGAGCCTCGTTTTTCGCACCTCTCTGGTGGCGGTCACCCGTCCGTTTGGCATTTGCCCCCTTTCGTAGGGACGAACGCTGCCAAAAGAGGCGGTTTGTCTCTCCACAAGGGCGAGGCTATAGGCCCCGCGTGGCAAAGCAATCCCGCAAGGTCAGTCGCAACGCTGGGCGTGAGCAGATGGTCTCTGGCAAGGACCGGCGCGCGGCACTGAACAAGCCCCTCGACTTGGGGCAAGCGCCAGAAGGCCTCGATCCGTTCAGCCCGGCAGCCATCAAGAGCACTCTCATTCGCGTCAGCCTCATTCTGGCGGCGGTTTGGGGCGCGGGCGGTTTGGTCGCTGGAATGTCCCAGTCGCGACTCACGCCCAAGATTGCTCTAGGTATTCCGGCCGTCATCACGGTGGTTGTGATCGGCGTCCTGATTTGGACCGTTCGCCGTACGAAAGCTGCGCGCGAGGTGGCCGACGTGCTCAAAGGCGTCGAGACTGCTGAGGATCGGAAAGCTGCAATTGAGCGACTCGGAGCCACCGGGAAGAAGGGCGACCCGGCCAAGGTTTTCGCGCGCGCTCAGCTCGAGATGCAGGAAGATCCGAAGAAGGCGCTGGCGACTCTCGAGGAGATCGATCTGAGCAAAGTGATGGGGACCGTTGCGGACGAGGCACGTAGCCAACGCGCAATGATCCATCTCACCTTGGGTCAGGTGAACCTCGCTCGCCAGTTGGTCGACAACATCGATCTGAAGCGCAATCAGGATCCCCGCTCCCGAGCCATGATGGGGGCGATCTGCGCCGAGACCTGGGCGCGCAGCGGAGAGAGCAAGAAAGCTGTCGAAACGCTCGATCTTTTCGACTTGAACGACGAACAGCTCGTTCAGCTCAAGCCTCAACTGCTGCGCGGCTACGCGTTCGCCTATGCCCACGGCACGAGGACGAAGGAGCTCAAGAAGATCCTTCGTCAGATGGTCAAGCTCGACGCACGTCTGCTCGGTGGATTTTTGCAGGGAAAATCGCACCCGCTTCTTCAGAAAGAGGCAAAGAGAATGCTCGAGCAATCCGGCGCGGTTCCGCGCAAGATGCAGGTGCAGCGGCTCAGGTAGTGGGTTGGGGGGCACCCCGGCTGCCATTGGGGCAAGTTTGGATGAGCGTCCTTTGCTTCGGAGGGGGTCGCTTTTGTCGTTGCACGGCTTCGGCTTCGTCGACGTTTCACGATGGCAACGAGAAAACCCCGAGCACTCCCGCATAGACCTGTGATGTCAGGATCCCCTCGAGGGGGGCGATTTCGAACGTCGACTGCAGGCCAACGAAGGGCATATTGGGGAACTGTGAAACGATGAGTCGTGTGTCGACGTCTGGGGACTTGTAGAGCGAACGGCCTCGGCCGGCGCATGAGACGTAGATGCCAAAGCCATGTGCGCTGCCGGCGCTTTGGGTCCGGATTGTTCTGAGGTGCGCATCCAGATCGGTACGGGCTCCGTGCGCGTCGCGTACCGCGAAAGCGACGGTTGCATCTCGTGGGATCGGTTCGTCGATGAGAATGGAGCCGCGCGTCGGGTCGACACCGAGAATCGGGCGTAGTGCTAGAGTGCGGCCGGCTGTGTCGAGGGGCCTCTCGCCTGCACCAACTGCCAGAAGCACGAGGGAGCCGGCCTCGAGGCCTACGGTGCTTTGCTCCAGGCGCTCAAGGGCGGAGAGATGATCGATCTCATGGATCGTCGAGCCTTCGGAGCGAGTGACGTCACCGAGTGGCGAGAGCAGTCGGCAAGCGCTCGATGTCGAAATCTGACTCACGATGCGGCCGGGGAAAACGAGGGCCGCGGCGCTGCCCTCCTTTGCTTTCCCGCTCTCAACCACGAAGAGAGAAGCGCCCGGGAGGCTGCCTCCGCCGTAGATCCGGGACTGCTGAGCGACGCTTGCGCTCTTGAGCTCGGAAAGCCAAGAGTCATCACGTTCGTCTCCGCGCTGGAAGATGCAGGCGGTTGCGCCCGCGGATTGTGCGAGTTGAAGAAGGACGCGCTTTCCGAATTCGGAGTTCCCTCGTTCCGCCAGCACGAGCTTCCCACCGACGGGAAGCCGCAGTCCGACTGCGCCCGACTCTCCTTCGATTTCACCATGGCATGAGAGCACGCCTACACCACACACGACGAGCCAATGGGTCTTCAGATCGTGAGCGGCAATGTCCTCGGCGATGTGGGCGGCCTCGCTTGCGAGTCGGCCCGTTACAAACAGCACGCCGATACCACTCCGCTTGGCAGAACGCTGGACTACGGCGCGCACTACGGGCGCGCGCGCCTCGGTGCGGAACTCGAAAGCATCACTCACCGAACTGCGTTCTCCGGCGAAGGCCCGAGCTTGGTCATGGGGAGAAACCTAGTTTGTACACAATGTAGGCGGCAAGAAGGACGTTTTCGGTGCGGAAACGGACCCGCGTACGGACCGGGCGCCGAGGGAGCTTGCCAGCGGCCCTAGACGGAACGGGCTTGCCCTCCGGGAGACAATTCAGTTGTAATATTGGAAGAACATGGCTCAGCGCTGCTTGACTCTGACCTCCTACGCAAAAACGGATGTTGGTCGGCGGAGGAAAAACAACGAGGACGCTTTCCTCGTTGATGACGAACTCGGTCTTTGGGTGGTCGCAGACGGCATGGGCGGACAAGCTGCGGGCGAGGTGGCAAGTCAGCAGGCGGTCGAAACCGTCCATGGGATGGTTGCGTCGGGTCTGCGCCAGGGGGTGAGCAGCGTTGAGAGAGTGCTCGAGTCGGCGGTTCAGGCCGCGACGTACATGGTCTACGGCATGGCGGAACTCGACAGCACCAAGAGCGGAATGGGTACGACACTCTCGGCCGTGCTCAGGCAACCCGATCGTCTCATCTTGGCCCAGGTGGGCGACAGCCGCGTCTACCGAATTAGGGACGGGTTTGCCACGCAACTCACGGAGGACCACACGTTGGTCAACTGGCAGATCCAGCAGGGAATCATCACGCCTGAGGAGGCGAAGCGTTCCAAGCAGAAGAACGTCATTACACGCGCGGTGGGCAACAGAGACTACGTCCAGGTCGACATCTTTCCGTGCGACGTCAGACCCGGCGACACGTTCGTGCTCTGTAGCGACGGGCTTTATGCCTACGTTCGGACGGAGGAGCTTCCAGAACTGGCTGCTGGGGGCGGTGATGCGGCCGTACAACGGCTGATTGACGAGGCGAACAACCGTGGCGGCAAGGACAACATCACTGTAGCGCTCGTCGAGGCCTACGAGGACCCGAACGGCAAAGTCCGCGTGGATTCCCGCCTGAGCATCGCGCCAGAGACTTTGCGCGAAGAATGACCGCTTCGCATCGTGATCCGGCGAAAACACCCGCTTTCAGGGGGCGGGTTCGAAAAATCTCTGCAACTTATTTGGGTGGATAAATCAACTCCGGCTAAGTGATGAACGTGCCGAAGGGGCGCTTTGCGGTGCCCCCAGCTTTGGCAAGGGAGTCGAAAGTGGAAGCTGTACGAGTTGGTGTAGTCATGGGTGGGAATTCCAGCGAGCGCGAGGTTTCGCTGAAGTCGGGAATGGCTGTGGCCGAAGCTCTGGAAGGGCTTGGTCATGACGTCGTGCGCATCGACCTCGGGAGCGGCGTAGATGCTCTCGAGATCCTTGCCGACGCCGACATGGATGTGGCCTTTCTGGCGCTCCACGGTAAACAAGGCGAAGATGGCTGCGTTCAAGGCGTTTTGGAGATGCTCGGCATTCCCTACACCGGTAGTGGTGTGCTCGCTAGCGCGCTGGCAATGGACAAGCTCAAGTCCAAGGAAATCCTCCGGCTTCACAACGTTCCCACCCCGCCATACTACACGGTGAGCCGTGGCGAGGCTGAGCGCCTGGACGAGATCCACGGTAGTTTCGGCTATCCCGTCGTGGTGAAGCCGCGTCGGGAGGGGTCGAGCGTTGGAGTGATGAAAGCTGACTCCCCGCTAGAGCTCGCTCGAGCCGTAGAGTCAGCTTTGCTATTCGACGAATCGGTCCTCGTCGAACGGTTCGTTCAAGGTGCGGAAGTCGCGGTCGCAATCCTAGATGGTCGCGTGCTTGGCGCCATCGAGATCGAACCCGCTGGCGACATGTACGACTACAATGCGAAGTACGCGTCGACCGAGACCCAGTATCATCTTCCGGCTCGACTCGAGCCCACGCGGTTGAGCGGGATCCTCAAGATCGCTCAGCGCACAGCAGAGGCCCTCGACGTCCGAGGCGCGGCTCGCGTCGACATGATCGTGACGCCGGGGATGAACGAGTACGTGCTGGAGATGAACACGCTCCCGGGTATGACCGAGACAAGTTTGCTCCCGAAGGTCGCCGCAGCAGCTGGGTTTGACTTCTCTGCCCTCTGTCAGGCCATTCTCGAGACGGCTCGATTGGATTCGGGAATGGGTATGCATACCTTGCGTGAGTCAGCTCTCATTCAAGCGCAGCCGAGCGTTTGGGAGGAGGCCGCCATCGAGGAAGCGGCATTCGAGGCTCAGAATGGCTACAGCCTCGTGCCGGCTCGCCGTGCTTCGGGTTTGGCCGCATCCCAAAAAACCGCCTGACGCCTGCGGGGGCGTCCTCGGCGCACCAAGGGGGCCCGCTCGACCAAGCGAGGCCCCTGGTCGGCATTTCCGGCTGGCTGGAGTGGGTCGCGCAAAACTCCAAGAACGGGCATTTTGTTGAAAGAAACCCTGCTCATCTGTTGCTTGGGGCCCAGTGGGCGGCTATAGCTCCGGCCCCTCCCACGGGAGGGGCTTACTTGAGCATCACTTCGCGCTTCGTTCGCTTAGCCGAGCTTAGTTCACTTAAATTCTAGCTTCTCACCGACACACATTTCAGTCCCCATCGTCTAGCCAGGCCCAGGACACCGCCCTTTCAAGGCGACGACGCGGGTTCGAATCCCGCTGGGGACGCTCCCCTTCAAAAGAATCGGCCGATGAAGCCTCCCCAAGTCTGGTGAGGGAAGCTTCATCGGCCGATTCGCGTTTGTCGGTCGCCATCCCCGTTTTTCTTGTTGTCGCGC
>CBFGUR010000035.1:0-70768 GCA_965652275.1 uncultured Polyangiaceae bacterium
CGGCCCTCACTTCCGTGGGGCCGCAATCTTCGCAGCGGTCCCCTTGGCGAGAGAATCGGTGAAGCGCCATTCTCGAGAGTCCGCGAGTCGGCCGACTGGAGTGCGCCGCCGGAGGCGCGCAGCGCCGAGGACCTCAAGGGACATGTGGAACGAAGCAAAGAGCCGCAAAGGAGCGTAGAAGATTCGGCCCTCACTTCCGTGGGGCCGCAATCTTCGCAGCGGTCCCCTTGGCGAGAGAAATTGTACAAGCCGTCGATCTGCGTCACGATGACGCCATGAGGATGATCCGAAAGTACGGGGCGGGAATTTTGGCGACGGCGTTGATGGTTTCGTTGGCGCCTGTTGCGGCGGCCCAAGAGGACAAAGAATCCGACTCCAAGGCCGCGCCCAAGCGGGACAGCGCCGCCTGGAACGCGAACAAGGGTTTCATTCCGGGGCTCGCCTTGGTTTTGGTGGCGCCCCCCGAGGGGCCGATGGGCGGGGGCGCCATGATCCACGCCCGCTACGGAATCCCGACGGGGCCGGTCGTTTTGGCACCCGGGGCCCAAATGGGCGGATTCGTCGTTCAACGACGTTTCATCGGGAACCTGATGGGGACCTTCCGGGTCACCATGCCTTTCGGCCCGCTCGCTCCCTACGCCAAGGGCGGGCTCGGCCCGGGTCTCATGACCAACGACAGCGACGCTGGCCTCGCGTGGATGGGCGGTGGGGGGCTCATGATCCACTTTGGCCGATTCTTCGCCTTCGGTGCCGACGTCAGCTACCAGGCCATCACCGGAACCGGGTTCGAGATGATCACCATCGGGCCCTCGATCATGATCGGCGGCTGAGTGCGCTAGGCGTTCGCCGGCCGGATCCGAATGAGCCCGGGACCGGGCTTGACCTGAGCTTGGCATGCGAGGCGCGAGTTGGGCGGGCCGTCGAGCAGATCGAGTAGATCTTCCTCTTCTTCATTCGGCTTCTCGAGGAGCTCGGCACCTTCCAGGATGAGGATGTGGCACGTTCCACAGCTGGCGCTTCGACATGAAAAGGCCACGGGCGCCAAGACGTCGTCGCAGATCGTCAACAGATCGCCCCCATCGGGGACTTCGGCGGTCTTGTCGCCGGCGAGGCCGGCTCCTTCGAACTCGATAGTGGGCATTTCGAAGGGTCATAGTGCACGCTCGCCTCATTTCAACTCCGCCCGCCAGGGCCCCGGACAAGGAGTGGACGCGCGAGGCTAGAATTGTGCGCTGGGCCATCTACGCTCCTTTTCGTGGTCGTTTCCAACAATCCACGGGGCCCCTCTCGCAAAGTCGACCGGGCGGGGTTTTGGGGCGGTGTCACCGCGGCGCTCGTCCTGTTTTCGCTGACGAAGTTTCTGCGCCTTCCGTCCGAGCAGTGCTGGACCGCAGCGACGGCCGGTATTTGCGCCGTGTGGTGGGTCGCTCAGCCCGTTCCCATCCCGGTGACGTCCCTCATCCCGTTCTTCGTTCTGCCGGCTGCGGGGGTCATTGACCAAAAGCAGGCAGCCCATTCGTTCGGTCACCCCATGGTGATGCTCCTCATGGCGGGCTTCATGCTGTCGACGGCGGTCGAAGCGTCGGGAGCGCACCGACGGCTGGCTCTCGGGATGGCGCGGGCGGTGAGCGGCAGGGGAGAAGTCTCTCCGCGTCGTCTGCTCCTCGGCTTCATGCTTGCCGCCGCCTTTGCGAGCATGTGGATCTCCAACACTGCCACGACCCTCATCTTGCTTCCGATCGTGATGGCGTCCGCGGAGGGTGACGACAACGCCGAGCTTCGCAAGCGGCTCCTCGTTGGCATTGCCTACGCGTCGAGCATCGGCGGGATCGGCACGCCCATCGGCACGCCGCCGAATCTGCTCTTCCTCGCTGAATACGAAAAGCTAGGGAAAGTGGCTTGGTCTTTCACTGAGTGGATGAAGATCGGACTCCCCGTCGTGCTCCTGATGCTTCCGTTTGCCTTTTTCAAGCTGGCCTTCGGCATGAAGGCCGGTGAGGTGGGCCCTTTGGAGCGACTCGGTCCCATCACCAGCCGGGAGCGGCGGGTGCTCTCCATATTCGGAATCACCGCTCTCTTGTGGATGACACGAGTCGAGCCCTTTGGTGGTTGGTCGGCGCTCCTGGGCGGAGACATGGTAGGAGATGCGACAGTAGCGTTTGCCGGACTCGCCGCGCTTCTTCTGACCGTCGACGATCGCGGCAAGCGCCTCCTTCAGTGGGAAGAGGCGGAGAAAATCCCTTGGGGCATCCTCCTCCTTTTCGGTGGAGGGATCGCGCTAGCTGAGGGATTTCAGGAATCGGGTCTGTCCGCGGCGCTCGGCTCTTTGCTGTCCGCACTCGAGGGCACGCCCGAGCCCGTGTTGATCTTCGCCATTTGCCTCGGTGTGACGTTCTTGACAGAGGTCACGAGCAACACGGCGACCACCGCTCTGCTCATGCCGATCCTGGCCTCGGCGGCGGTCTCTTCTGGGATGGCGCCGGAGAAGCTCATGGTGCCAGCAGCTCTTTCCGCGAGCTGCGCCTTCATGCTGCCGGTGGCGACGGCTCCCAACGCCATCATTTTCGGCTCGGGTCATGTTCCGGCGCCGTTCATGGCGCGCGCGGGGCTGGTGCTCAACCTATTCGGAGCTTGTGTCATCACCGCCGTGTGCACGCTTCTCCTGTGAACGAGCCAGAACGATTCATCGAGTAGCGGGAAACGAAACATCCCCGCCTCGGCCGGAGCGCAAGACGGGGATGCCGAAAGACGGAGCGTAGCGCCGTTCACTCGTCGCCGCTGGCGGCGGCTTCGTCCGTAGCGGGGGCCAGCGTGTGGAGTACGACTTCGTCCTTCTTGAAGAGTGGGATGAGCAACCGCTCGCGCGTGCAGTCGATTCCGATGTCCGCGGGCATCTCGAGCCCGCTGATTTCTTTCCTGAACTCGCCGCCGGGCTTGCCCGAGTAGACGGCTCCGTCCTCCCACGAAGCGATGAAGAGTCGCCCATCCTTCGAGTGGGCGATGCCGTCGTTGCTTCCACCGGAGATCTTCTGGGCCTTGTCGAGCTTCCCATCGTCGGAGATCCACAGGAGCTCCCCCGTCGTTCCCGTGACGACCCATGCACCGCCATCCCCGGCAAGGATTCCATTGGGGTTGCCGAGCTTCGTCTTGTGAGAAAACAGCTTCTTCGGTTTGCCGTCCTTGATGATGTAGACCGCGTCCTTGCCGTCGGTTTCCCACTTGTCGTTCACGCCCGTGTCGGTGACGTAGATCACGCCTTTCTTACCGGTTGAAACGTCGTTGATCATGCTCGCTCCAGCAAACTTGATCTCACCTTCTGGCTTGCCGGTCGCGGCGTCGAACAGACGCACGTGGTCGATGTCGGCCACATACAGCGTGTCGCCCGAGATCGTCATGCCCTTGGGCGCGTTCAGCGTGACGTCGTCGCTCGCCCCGTCGATGAACTTGAGCGTGATTTCGCCATCCGGCGTGACTTTCGAGATGAATCCGTTGTCGTCCTTTCCGTGGGGACTGCCGCTCACGTTGCTCACCAAGTAAACGTCCCGCTTCTTGTCGTAGTAGACGCTCTCTGGGGTCGCGAAGCCGACGCCCGAGAGGATCTTCACCTGGGGCTCTTCCTCCACCTCCTCGATAGGAGGCGGAACGTGTTCCGCGGGGGGAGGCGGCGGGGGCGGGGGAGGCGCCGCCTGCTCGGGGGGAGCCTTGGAGCCGCCGCACGCCAGCATCATCGCGCCACATGTGAACGCGACCGCGACGAGCGAGGGGGCAGACCGAAGGCTCTTCGGAAACCTCTGCGTAACCTCTTTCGACCCCGGTCCCGAGCTGCCGGAAAGAGCGGCACGGGAGCCGCCCGGTGTACTTTGACTGGAAGTCCAAATTCTCGCCATATTCGTCCTCTTTTTCTCTCCGACGGATTCCTTTTCACACATCTGTTCCGATTGCAAAATACGTATGTATTCTCCGCTAGCGTGACTACTAGGCAGAGCATGGTTTCGGTTGACGACCTCGGCATCGACAAGGAGGCGCTCGTCGAGTCCTTCGTCCAGCACGTGCAGCACACTCAGGGCAAGCACCCGAGCGCGGCGACCAGTCTCGACCACTTCATGTCGCTCGTCCACACCGCGCGCGATCGCATGTACGACCGCTGGACGCGCACGTGGAAAGATCGACGCGATCGCCATCCCAAACAAGTTTACTATCTGTCTCTCGAGTTTCTCATCGGGCGCCTTTTGGCCGACGGGCTCATGGCGCTCGGGATCTACGACGAGTGCAAGCAGGGCCTGAGTGAAGTCGGCTTGGATCTCGACGTGATTTTGGCCGAGGAACACGACGCCGGTCTGGGCAATGGTGGTCTTGGTCGGCTGGCCGCTTGCTTCATCGATTCGATGGCGACCCTCGACATCCCTGCCGTCGGTTATGGTCTTCGGTATGACTACGGCATTTTCCGACAGGACATCGTCGGAGGTCGTCAGCAAGAAGCCCCCGACATGTGGCTGCGCTACGGCAACCCGTGGGAGATCCCGCGCCCCGAGAGGTCCTACAACGTCAACTTCGGTGGCCGGGTGATTCAGTACACGGGCACGAGCGGCAAGGTCATCCACGAGTGGGTCGACACCGAGTCCGTGCTGGCTGTGGCGCACGACATCCCCGTCCCCGGCTACAAGAACGATACGGTCAATACGTTGCGTCTTTGGGGAGCCCGCGCCAACAAGGACTTCGACATCGCGTACTTCAATGCGGGTGACTACGCGCGCGCCGTCGAACGCAAGAGCCACGACGAAAACATCACGCGCGTCCTTTATCCGAACGACAATCACCCGCTTGGCAAGGAGCTACGTCTCAAGCAAGAGTTCTTCCTCGTCTCGGCGACTCTCCAGGATTGCATCTCCCGCCATGTGAGCGGAACGAGAGACATCCGCACCTTGGCGAGCAGCTCGACGTTCCAGCTGAACGACACGCACCCCGCGTTGGCCGTCGCGGAGTTGATGCGGATTCTCACCGACAAGTACGAGCTCGACTGGGACGAGGCGTGGACGATCACGCGCGAATCGGTCAACTACACCAACCACACCCTTCTCCCCGAGGCCTTGGAAAAATGGCCGGTCTGGTTGATGGAGCGCGTATTGCCTCGTCATCTTCAAATCATCTACGAGATCAACCATCGCTTCCTCCAGGGAGTCGAGCGACGTTTCCCCGGGGACAACGGGCGCAAAGCGCGCATGAGCATCATCGAAGAGGGCGGCGAGCGCTACGTGCGCATGGCCAATCTCGCGGTCATCGGATCGTCCCGCGTCAACGGCGTCTCGGCCCTCCATTCTCAGCTTCTGCGGGACAACCTCTTCCGGGATTTCGACGAATACGAGCCCGGCAAGATGCTGAATCAGACGAACGGCGTCACCCCGCGCCGCTGGATGCTCAAATGCAACCCCGGTCAAACGGCCCTGTTGAACCGTGTCCTCGGCACTGGCTGGGAGATCGACATGGATCGCCTCAAGCAGCTCGAGCCGCTTGCCACCGATCCACAGATCCAGGCGGAGTGGCAGCAAATCAAGTTCAAGAACAAGGAACGCCTCGCCGAGCGACTCTGGAGTCGCTGTGGAATTGAAATCGACCCGCGGTTCCTTCTCGACGCGCAGGTCAAGCGCATCCACGAGTACAAGCGACAACTCCTGAACCTGCTTCACATCGTGGCGCTCTACCAGGCCTACAAGGTCGACCCGCAACGAGCCCTTGCCGCACAGCCGCGCACGTTCCTCTTCGCCGGGAAGGCGGCGCCTGGCTACGAAACGGCCAAGAACATCATTTGGCTCATCAATTCGGTCGCGTCCGTCGTAAACGCCGATCCGGCCACTCGCGACAAGCTGAACGTCGTTTACGTGCCCAACTACAGCGTCTCTTGGGCCGAGCTCATCATTCCCGCCACCGACGTTTCCGAGCAGATTTCGACGGCTGGGTACGAGGCGTCGGGCACGGGCAACATGAAGTTCGCCATGAACGGCGCACTTACCATCGGGACGATGGACGGTGCCAACGTCGAGATGGCCGAACAGATGGGCGCGGAGAACATGTTCATCTTCGGTCTGACTGCCGATGAGGTCGCGCACACCAAGGAGGTTGGCTACGACCCGAGGGCCATCTACTTCTCCGATCGAATCCTCCGCGGAGTCTTGGACGCCATCTCGCGCGGCGTCTTCAATCCCGATGATCCGGGCAGATTCCGGGGCATGGTCGAAGGCCTCCTCTCTCACGACCCGTTCCTTCACTTGGCGGATTTCCGTAGCTACATGTCGTGCCAGTCCGTCGTGGAAGAGGCCTACGGCGATCAAATGAACTGGACGAGGAAGTCGATCCTCAACGTGGCGAGGATGGGGTTCTTCTCCAGTGACCGGACGATCGCCGGTTACGCCAGAGAGATCTGGGACGTCGAGAGCTCGTTCGGGCGCCGCTGAGGCGGCGCCGGACCTCACGTCGAACTTGCCCCGGTCCGCGTCGCGGAAGGGCAGGGTCCCGGTCGGGGTGCCCCCTCCTGATCATTAAGATTTTCTAAATAATTGCTCCAAAGAGCGCTGGAGTATTTAGATTTTCTTAACAATTTGGGCCTAGCCGGGCCTTTCTTTCGAAGGTCCCTTCGGGGCGCGCAATCACGACCGTCGTCGCAATCGGACGACGCGGCGCCCCACGCTGCGCGTGCTTGGCCCCTGGCGCGGGAGCGCCGAGTGTGCAAACACGCGCCCCCATGAGCAGAATTGCCGCGAAATTCGGAGGCACGAGCGTCGCGAGCTCGGACCAAATCCGCAAAGTGAAGGCCATCGTCGACGCGGATCCTCGCCGTCGTGTCGTCGTCGTTTCCGCGCCGGGCAAGCGCGAGGCGTCCGAGGCCAAGATCACCGATCTCCTCTATTTGTGCCAAGAGATCGCCGCGGCCCCGGCTGATTTTTCGGGCACTTTCGATCTCGTGCGCCAGCGTTTCCTCGAGATCGAGAGGGAGCTGGGCGTCGACGCCAACATGGCAGCGGAGCTCGACAAGTTCGAAAAAGAGCTCTCCCAGGGCGTGACCAAGGACTACGTCGCGTCGCGCGGTGAGTGCTTCAATGGCATGATCATCGCGAAGTTCCTCGATGCCGAGTTCGTCGACCCGTGCGAGACGATCTTCATTCGCAAGAACGGGCTCATCAATCCCAAGACGTACGACGTGCTGCGTGAACGCCTGTCTGGTGACTCACACCGCTACGTTCTTCCCGGGTTTTACGGGCAGGGGCCCGATGGCAAGGTGAAAACGTTCTCGCGCGGTGGCTCGGACATCAGCGGCGCCATCGCGGCGCGCGCCATCGAAGCCTTGAGCTACGAGAACTGGACCGATGTGTCGGGTCTGTTGATGACCGATCCGCGTATCGTGGACAGCCCGCGCCCCATGCTCGAGGTCACTTATCGAGAGCTCCGGGAGCTCTCCTACTTGGGAGCCTCGGTTCTCCACGACGAGGCGACCCTGCCCGTTCGCGAGGCGGGGATCCCGATCCACATCAAGAACACCAACGAGCCCGATCATCTGGGCACTCGCATCGTCCCCCGACTCAGCGTGCAGGGCGAAGACGACAGCGCTATCGCGGGCATCGCCGGCAAGGATCAATTCTTGATGATCTGCATCGAGAAGACTCTGATGAACCGTGAGGTGGGCTTCACCTACCGGGTCCTGGACATCCTGCGTCGCCAAGGGATCAGCATCGAGCACGTGCCGTCGAGCATCGATGGCATCAACGTCATCGTCGACAAGGGTCAGATCGACGGGAAGCTCGAAGACGTGCTCGAAGAGATTCGCGTCAATCTCAAGCCCGACAACATCAAAGTGGTTCCCGATCTCGCGCTCATCGCCATCGTGGGTGAGGGCATGAACCACTCGATCGGTATCGCAGGCCGAGTATTTAGCGCGCTCGCACGAGCTCAGGTCAACGTCCAGGTCATCAATCAGGGCGCCAGCGAGGTGAACATCATCGTCGGCGTCGCGCCCCAGGACTTCCACACGTCGGTCAAGGCTCTGTATCGGGAGTTCGTTGCCAGCCCGAGGAAGTCCGTCGCGCCCCTCGGCGAGGCCTGAGGGCCCGAGTCCGGGGGTCCTTTCGGGGAAGCCGGAGCTGGCCTCACTCAGCGCTTCCGCGCGAGCAGGCGCACGACGATCGTCAGTAGGACCACCGCCATCGCGCAAAGTACCGCCGTCGGCATCCAAGCGTGGGAGCCGAATCCCCAGGCGCCGGTGAGCTGCGTACTGTGCATTTGGGCGAGAGCGCACTCGAAGCGTTCGGCGGTGATGAAGTCGGGGGGGCTGCTCGTCACGCCTGCGAGCGGAATGTTCCAGCCATCTTCGGATGCCACGGCGAGCCGTTCGGGACGGATGACTCCCTCGAACCCCCACCGTGAGGGCATCAGCAGCATCGGGTACTCGAGGAGAGCGTTGGTGGTGACGGGCACCATGAGGCCCCCCAGGACGACCTGAGGAATGAGAGCGATCGGAGTGAGGGCCATCGCCGCTTCGCTGCTGCCGACCACGGCGCTCAAGAGGAGCCCGAGGGCAACGGACGCCACCGCTGTCAGTATCAGGGTACCGAGGCCCGCTCCGAATGCTGCCGCTCCGCCGGAGAGACCGAGGGAAACGAACACGATGGACAAGAGCACGGTGCACTGCAAAACGCACAGGCCCGATAGAACGATGAACTTCGAGAGCGCGTAATTCAGCGGGCTCAGATTCACCATCCGCTCGCGCATGAAAATAGCCCGTTCGCTCACGATCTCCCGAGCAGCGTTGCTCGTGCCGAACCAAACTGCGGCGACGACGAGGAAGAAGATCGCGCCCGAATGGTCCTGAGTCGGGGTGAGCTTGGATAAGATGTCACCGCTGTTTTCGAGGACCGAACCGGTTTTCTTGCTCAGCTGATTCAGCGCTCCCAGGCAGAAGTACGGCACGGCCGGCTTCTGGGTACCGAACACCAAAGAAAGCAGAACTCCGATCAGAGGAGCCTGCAACAGCAAGATCAGAGTCCCGACTCTGTCGCGCGCTTTGATTTTCAGGTACCGGCTCAAGAGCAGAGAGAGCTGCTTTCTCGGGCGATCGCGGGGAGCGAGTGATGCTGCCACCGTGCCGGTGCCGCCGACGGAGCGCGTTTCGTTCATCTCGTGCCGGATCGTGCTGTTTTCGTACTCGCGCCTGTAGGCGTCGGAGACCGACACGCGCACCTGTTGACGGGAAGCATCCGGCATCTTCTCGCGCATACGCACTTCGCGTTCGGCGAGCTCGGCGAACATGTCCCGGGGGGTGTCGATCCCGCGCGCCTCGTGAGGTCCCCGCCAGGACTCGAAGAAGGAATACGCGCCGACGGTCGGCCCGAAATAGAGCAGAACACCACCGTGTCCCAGGATCAGCGCGAGGTTGAACTTCTCGTACTCGTCGCGCGCGGGCTGGTGAATCGTGGCGATAATGGTCTTGCCGTTGTCTCGGGCCAGTCGCGTCAGAAGATCCACCAGAGCCGTCGTGTCGTCCGCTGCCAGGCCCGAGGTCGGCTCGTCCAGAAAGAGCAGCACCGGATCGGTCACCAGCTCCATGGCGATGTTGACGCGCTTTCTCTGGCCACCACTGAGGATCTTGTGTTCGGGCCGGCCGATTTGCAGATGGGCCACCGAATCGATTCCGAGTTGTGAGAGCGTCGCGTTGACGCGGCGGTCGATTTCTTCGTCGCTGTAGTCGCTGGGGAGTCGGAACCGCGCGCTGTAGCGGACGGCTTCGCGGACGGTCAGCTCCGGATGAATGATGTCGTCCTGGGGGACGTAGCCGATGGAGCCTCGCAGAGTCTCGAAGATCTGAGGCAGCGCGACGTCGTTGACGCGTACCTCTCCCTCGGTGGGCCGGACGTAGCCGGTGAGCGCGTGCAGGAGCGTCGTCTTCCCCGAGCCGCTGGGACCCATCAGAGCGATGACGTCACCAGGGAGAGCCTTGAAGCTGATGTTTTCGAGGAGCGTCTTCTGTTTGGATGAGTCCTCGCGGTCCGTCACCCGCACCGACACTCCGGCCGCGGCAACGTCGAAAAGGGGACGTCCCGCCCAACCTTCCCGGTCTTCGATGATGACTTCGGCGGACTCCTCCGTCACCTTGAGCAGCGCTGGCAGCGGTCCAAAGAGCACGCGATCGCCGTTGTTGACGCGCGCTTTTTGTCCCGGCTTGAGCCGCGTTCCCCGCACGGAGGTGCCGAGCTCGCTTCCCGCGTCTTCGAGGAAGAGTTTTCCGGCGACACTGGTGAGTTTGGCGTGCTTGCCGCTGATCTGCGCGTAATCGAGGACGATGTCGTTGTCGGGAGTTCGGCCGATCGAGTAGGCACGCGTTGCCGTCATCTTGATCGTGCCCATCACCGTTCGGTGGCGTGCCGCGGGCTTGGAAGGGAGCCGCGAGGCCATAGCGCGGCGTTCTTCGGTGCGTCGCTCCATGGCAACGGTGGTCCCGATGTGGCGCTGTTCGGACCGTGCCCGCAGCGCTTCGGTCAAGTCCCGTACGAGCTCCACGACGAGGGGCAGGGGACCGACGGCCAACACCGACGTGTACGAGACCTTCGTGGGCGTTTCGGCAGCGAGTCGTTTGCCCTTGAACCACGTGCCGCTCGTCGATCTGTGGTCGGTGATCACGGGCGGATCCGTGAGATTCAACGTGGCGTGCAGGCCGGAAACCCCGGGGCTGCTCATTACGATGTGGCACCGTTCCGGATCGCGGCCGATGCAGACGGACGCGCCTTCGGGCTTTTTGAACCCGGCCGACATCACCATCAGACAGATGTCAGGATGAGCGACTGGCACGGCCTTTTGTCCGACGTAAAATTGGCTCCTGAAGTCGAAAGTGACCTCTTGGCCAGGGACGAGCTCGCGGCCGTCCAGGGTGCTCACCCCGGTGGCCCCGGGAACGAAGACCAGACGGCCGCCCCCTTGGTGAATGATCTCCGCGTGGATGGGCGCGACGCCTTCCCCGGTCAGACAGATTTCGCAAGCGTCGCTCGATCCGATGCGGATCGTCTGCCGGCTGAGCTTGTCGAGGATATCCATGTGGGTTTCAAGAGCCGGCTATCAAGGTGACCCGCAGGAGCTCGGGTCCGAGCGCAACTTCCACACCGTCATCGGCAGAGACCCATTTGCCGGGTTCGAGGAGTTGTCCGTCGACCCGTGTCCCCGAGGTGCTGCCCTCGTCGCGCACGAGGAGCCGTCCGTTTTCGATTCGGAAAGTCGCGTGCAGCCCCGAGACCTGGGGGTTGTTGATCACGGCGGCGCAACGTGACCCATCGCGCCCACAACGCAGGTCCGAGCCCTCGAGAATCGTGAAACGTCCTGCTGCCCCTTCCACGTTCGCGCGAAAGCGTTTCTCCGGATTGCGCGGGCCCCGGCTGACTGGCGACGGTGTCGCGTAAGGGGATTCGGAGGTGGGCGAGCGGTCTCGCGGAGGGATCGAGTTCGTGCGCTTCGATCCACGTCGGAAAAACAGCGCAGCCAAGAGCAAGAGCAGCAGTCCCCCGCCGGCAGCTGCGGCGTATTTCCAAGGAGGAACCGGTCGCTCTCCGCCGCGTACCGTGAGCACCGTGGACTCGGTGAGGCCGCTCGTACGCCTCGACTTCGTGTCGACCACCACGAGCCGCACGACGCTGCGCTCGCCCTCTCCTTGCACGATTTGATCGACGTCTGGGATGACGAACTCCACGAACGAGCTGTTTGCCTGGGTCGCTGGCGCGCGCATGTCGAGGGACGCGAGCCTCTTCTGGACCTGGGACGCGGCACTTGCGTTCTCGGACAAGTCCTGGGGCAGAGCTTCGCCCGGCGGCAGAAAGTACGCTTCCGGACGACTGGCATCCGTGCCCCAACAGAAGTCGCCAAACACCCGAACCCCGCCGCCGGGATACACGCCGCCCTTTTCTCGCGCAGTCTTTCGCGTCAGTTCGGCGTCGATGTGGAGTGGCCACTCGCTCGGATCGAAACCGATAGGCACATCGTTGAACGTGCCGTCTCCCAAGATGCCGGAGTTCTTGAAAAGTAGAGAGAAGCTTTGGGTCGTGCTCGGGGCGAGACACGAAAGACGGAACCGGGCGATGATCAGATGTGCAAATCGTGAGCGTACGGCATCGACGATGCGTCCCGCGTGATCGGCCTGTCCATCCTGCAGGATGGTGAAAAAACCGCCAATCGAGGGATTGGCGAGGTTCTGCATGAAGGTGCGCGCAAGCTGTTGGTGCTCAGGTAGCCCCTTGGGCGGTACGTGGATGCTGATGACCGGGATTGGGAGCTTCGGGATAGCCGTGTTTTCATCGTCGAAGCGACCCTTGGTGAAATACTCGGAGAGTTTCGATGCGCCCGGTCCGGTCGTGCTGGGGTCGCCGCCGCCGTATCCCGTCGAGATCACGACCATGGCCTGATGGAGCGGCGCCTTCTTGCCTTCGGAAGAGCTTCCGAGGCTACGGAACGAGTCGCTTGCGGCGCCCTGAATCAGGTCCAAAAGTGGTCGCGTGCGACCCTGGGAGCGGATGGTTTCGTCCTGCTCCTCGATCAGCTTGCGCGCTGTGTCGAGCTGACTTCGATCGAGCCACTTCGTGTCGGCGAGGACCTGACGGTCACTCAGGTAGATCAAGTTGACGAGGTCGTTTGGACCCAGCGTGTCGACGAACCTCGAAGCCACCGCGTTGGCTTCGTCCAGGGCCTTATCCATCCGGTCGTCGGCGTCGACGATGATGAGCCAGGCGGTCCCCACGCCGGGATCTCTCTGGCTCTTTTCGAACGTGCTGTGGCTCAGGAGAGACGCCTTGAACTCCGAGTCATCGACCTTCACCGAGAGGATCACGTCGTCCTCGGGGAACGGATGCGGACTCGCGAGAGAGCGAGGCTTCTCGAGAGCGTCGCTCATGCACGTCATCTGCTCTTTGCCGCGCAGGGTGGCACACTCGGAGGTCACCTCGCCGATGCGGTGACTCTCCGTCAGATCGATCACCGTCGTCAGGACGGGGTTCCCGTCGAGGACTGCCGTGCGCGGATCAATGCGCAGTAGGTGCGCTTCTGGCGCGGCGGCGACTTCGGTCACCAAGCTCAGCAGAAGCGCGAGCGGCGCAAAATTACGAAACCAGGTCGCCATCACTGGGGGGAGTTATACCCAGCAAGACGCCTGGATCGAAACGCGAGAAAACGCCTGTAGGCTCTTATTGATCCTGACGGGCGCGAACGCGAGCCTTCTTGCCCGTGAGGTCGCGAAGATAGAACAAGCGGGCCCGACGAACGACACCGCGGGAGATCACCTCGATCTGCTCGACGCGCGGTGAATGCAGAACGAAGGTACGCTCTACACCGACGCCGAAGCTCGTCTTGCGCACGGTGAAGGTGGACCGAGCGCCAGCGCGGTGGCGCTTCAGAACGAGGCCTTTGAAGACCTGAACGCGGGTCTTGTCGCCCTCGACGATGCGATAGTGCACGGCAACGGTGTCGCCCACGCGAAACTGAGGCAGATCACTGCGCAAATATTGAGACTCGAGCTTTTCGAGAATGGATCCGTTTGAGGGCGTAGCTTCCGTTGTCATGAGAATCGGTCCTGAAGAGGGGTGGCGAAGTATGCACCGCAGCCGGCGCCCGTCAACTCCATGTTGGCCGGAATTTTGCGGCCTCTACCGGCGAATCAACGGAAGGGGTCCCTAAAAGCCGTTTCCGACGAAAAAGTTCCACCTGGGGAAGCAAGATTCATTAAGTGCGGGATGATGGGAAGTCCACCGGCATCTGACGGCAGGGCCCCCAGGCAGCGAATCAATACGCGAGACAGTTAGACCTTCAGAGTGAGTATTTCCGATCGACGTGCAGGATTCGATGGTCTCGCCGCATCTGCCGCAGCACGGACTTGACAGTGTTGATGTTGAGCCCCGACTCCTCGACAATTTCCAGAAACCGGAGCGGCGACCTCTTCTTCAGGAGGGCGACGATCTGTTCTTCCGCCCCGCTGCTTCGGACCGATTCCCGAATCAAGCGGCGTTCTATGGTTCGAATCCTCCGCTCCACCGAACGGAGTTCGGCACGGAGGGCCTTCAATGCACGAGTGTCCTTGTTTCGCTGATTTTCTCCCAAGACAGTCCTCCTTTGTCGTCCTGTGTTGGGCAACGAGCTTGGCTCGAATGCTCGCCTTCGGTCAACCGCAAGGTTGACTCGCCAACTTCTAATGGGTTGGCTATGCGCCGCCGCGACGACGCGCCCGCCTGATCGACGCCACGAGACAGCGTGCTGCAAGGGGTGCTGCAAGGGCAGGGACGGTCATTGAGAAGAATGGTCCCCCGCACGCCGCATCATGTTTTGACTCTGATGCCACTCGAGCGCCTCTGGCGTTTCCTCGAAGTGTAGGAGATCTCCCTTGAGCTCTTCGAGTGCCGTGCGAACGTCGTGTGGGGTTGCGTAGAAGAACTCTCGACGCAAATTCACGTGGTTGACCTTCTTCTCTGAAAATCGCTGATGGAGAGCCGTTTCCAGCGAAACGGCATCCTCGGAGAAGACGATACAGTGAACATCGAACTTGAACGGGACGGAGGCGTCTCCCAGCTCGTTCACCCGGTCCAGGGGGTTCAGTCGTCGGGTGAGCCCGATCTTCACCACGCGGTCCCCGAATGACCCAATGTTGGAAATCACGTAGACGTATCCGGCCCTCACATTGGCGGCTCGTTCGGTGACACCCTCGATCGCTTTTTCGACCTCGGCCAGCTTTGCCTCAGCCTCGGCCACCGCACTCTCGTCGCCGTTGTCCCTCATCACCTGAAGCGCCGACAGATAGTGGGCCTTTTCCTTTTCGAGCTTGGCCTGTTCCTGCTCGAACTCCCTTCGAGCCGCCGCTTCCTCTTTGAGGCGTGCTCGCTCCTCCTTCTCGCGCTCCCTCTCCTCTTGGACCTTGGCCAAGAAATCGGAAGTGAGCGACAGCTCCTCCACCTTGAGAGCGTGATACTCATCCGTGATGAATATCTTCATGCTCGCTCCGAGCTTCGAGACGGATGCGCGCATCTTCTCCAGTCGCTCGATCGCTCTGTCGCGCCCAAACGGCTTCATCGACCGAACGAGGTTGTCCGCCTCGGTGTTGTAGGCCCGCAGCAGCAGCTTGCAGAAGTCCGACACCATCTTCGCCCCCTCCTTCTGCGAGCCGTTGATGGCCCACTTGTCCGTTCCTTGGACGGCGTGACCTGCCTTGATGCTGCCCTTTTGGGCGTCCAGGATCTCCTTGAGGGCGTCCTTGAAGCGCGCCGAGGAATCGAGGGGGTGAGCGTACTCGTACAGCCCCACCTCCTGGAGCATCATGATCTCGCGCGTCTCGACGACCTGTGCTTGGAGTTGTTCGTATTCTGCGCGAAGTTGTTGACGGCGAGCTTCAAGCGGGTCACCCAGTTGGGCACTGCCGTCGGGAACAGGCTCGAGGTGGTCCGTCCACACTTGCCCATCCCACCATCGTTTCCGCGATCCCCCGTGGGGATCCTCATACCAGCCGGGCGGGGCAGTCATGTCGTCACGAACTGGTCTTCGAACGTGATCGCATCGACCGGTTCAAAGCCCTTGGTCTTGCGAAACGTCATCCGGTGAGAGAAGTTGCCCATCGAGTCTGAGGGATCGATGGCTTCCAGGTTGACCGCTTGCAGCTGCTTTCTGGTGAAATGAACGGCCAGGTACGTGACGAGCTCTGGGTGTCCCGTCACGGAGCTCACCGCAGATTTCCCGATGTTGATGATGGCACGCTCAACCGGCAAAGCCGCAAACGCCTCACAACCGAGTCGGAGGGCACAGGAGCAGACGTGGTCCTGATACAGCTCCCAGTACTGCCCCTTGGGCATCGCCTTGGTGCTCAGCTTTCCCGAAGCGAGCTGTTTGATGACCTCGGTCGGGACGATTTCATCATCCGTAATTTCAGCCGTTAGCAGGATAGCGTCGGGCCGCGCCTCGCCTGATTTCACCACCGTGCGGTATTGAGCCACCTCGTCAAACGCGCCGGTCAGCTCCAACGCCTCGGGATAGACAGCTTGGTCACGCTGAATGATTCTTTGGCCAACGTCGCGATACTTCTGCCAGCTCGCTACATCTTCGCGCCACTGACTGAGCGCAGCGTCGTACGCTTCAGTGTCCTTTTTGCTCTCGTGAGGAATTGCAGCTTCGAGCTTCGCCCGTTCCTTCTTGTCCTTTCCAAAGAGCTTGTCGAAAAATCCAGGGGTGTACGTTTCCAGCGCTTTCCTGGCACGCTCTTCGTTGGCATGACTCCGAACGGGTTCTGGTGGCGGAGGCTCGGTGGCGAGCGCTTCCCAGTCCCAACTCGCACTGAACTGCCGGTGAAGGCCCTGGAGGGAATCGACGTAGGCTTCGTACTGGGCCACCTCGTTGGCCGCAGCCAACTTCGCGAACTCCTTCTGACGCGCGGCCGCGGCTTTCTGGTTCGCCTTCCACTCGCGCTCTCGCTCACGTTGATCCCTCGCGGCAGCGCGTTGATACGCCTTCTGACGCTGCTCTGCCCTCCGCTGGGCACGCTGTACTTCTCGGGTAAACGACTTCCAACTCACGCGCTTCCTCTCCCTCGCAAAACTGTACGATCCCCTATCGCGGATTGGACAGAAACCCAACGACGAACGCTCGTCGACCCCGGATCGGTCATGTCGCGGCGCGTTCTCCTGCTCCTCAGCTCAAAACGTTGCGATTACAGCCCATTACCAAAACGCCGGGCCCCATCGTGAGACCTCGGGCCATCTTCTCGTCCACTTTGCGTAGGAACCTTGGAGTTCGGGCCCGCTGCGTGAGCCGGCGTCGGATCAATAAAGTTGACCGGATCACTCCCCGAGTAGACGGAGACGTTCTCTTGCCCTCCCGCGAAACCAATCAGGTCTTTCGCCGTCCACCTACCAACGCCGGGATCGTAGTCGCGTGCTCCGAAGCGGATGAGCTTCGTGTCCCGTGGGGGTGCTCCCCTTCGGGCTGGGGCGGGGTGCGGCCTGCCGGTCCTCGCTCCGCTGCGGGCGGCAGGGTCCCTCACGATCCATGCTCGGTGCGCCGAAGTGATCGCCCGCAGCCCTCGTGAGGGCGCGACTCTCGTTCGTACTCGGTCTCGCGCACACTGCGCGTTGTCGAGGGTCCCGTACGTGGGGTGCGGTGGAGCAAGCTTGACGTGCCGAGATGGCCGCCGTCCGCGGCACGATGCGTGCTCGCCAGGGAAATCTCTGTCAATTTCAAGGGGAAAACCGTGCTGAGGGCACCCCGAAGGACCCTCTACGGTCAGTCACCCATGAAGGAACACCGTTCGAGAAAATCATCTTCGGTGTCGTTCGCGAATCGCTTCAGGTAGTCTAGAACGCAGTTCTTTGCTTCATCTTCTGAGCCACAGGTCACCGACACTGGTTCGGACGCCGAGTGCGGCCATATCACGGCGTACCAAAAGGTGCGTCCGTCTTCGGTGGCGCTGACGTAGGTGGTTCGAGGTCTCGCAGGAAGCTGGACTTGGCCCACATGCGTTGGGGCGTGTCCAACCTTCTTGGCGCGTGACATCGAATGACCGGCAATATCCACCTGCCTGAAGAGAAGGTCTTCAATGGTAGAGGTGGCGAACATGGCCTTGATTCGTTGCGCGTCTGACATTTCGACCTCAGAATGGTGACGGTACCCGTTGGCCGCTTCGATAGAATGCTGCCTTCTCAAGGTATTCCGGGGTGGTTTTAATGAGGAACAGCTCATAGTTGGTGTAGTTGCCGGAAAAGGGTTCTCCAAACTCATTCAGTTCGCCGCTCGCCCGACTGACATCCACGCCATCCAAGTTGAATCGGATTTTTTTTGCGCGGTCCATCGCGTGCCGAATCTGGCCGGGAAACCCGAGTCCACTAGGTAGATTGGCGGTAAATGCGTCGTAAGTGTTGCCGCCGTAGCGTGCCGCCCAGGTTTTCAATGCGCCGTTCCTGTTCAAGCCAAGCACGAGGTCACTTGCTCCGAAACCTAGACCCCTCGCCGCTCCTGGACCGACGAGGAATCGACCAATGGGTCCCAGTGTATTCGCGAATACCCCGCCTGCGACCGACGTGCCCGCAGCCACGTATGCCTCTTCGTCACTCGTTGCGAGCATCACCGCTGCAAAGGCAATCGCCGCCGGAATCCATACCAACTTCCCCGTCGGATCAATAAAGTTGACCGGATCACTCCCCGAATAGACGTAGACATTCTCCTGCCCGCCTGCGAAACCAATGAGGTCCTTCGCCGTCCACCGACCGACGCCGGGATCGTAGTCGCGCGCTCCGAAGCGGACGAGCTTCGTGTCCCAATCGTAGAGGCCACCGGCGAAACCGAACGGCTGGAAGCCGGGGTTCGTGTCGACGAGGACTCGCCCGAAGGGATCATACTCGAGCTCTTGCGAGACAGCGCCGGTGTTCGCGTTGACCACGAAGCGTACCGATCCCATGTGATCCTTGATGAGCCGGTAGGGGACACCGCTTCGAACCATGAAGTCCGGAGCGCCGCCTACGCCGTCGTTGGCGTAGACGTACTGGGTGAAGATTCCGTTCGCGACCTCTCCTACTGGGCGGAGGGCGTCCTGGTAGACCCAGTAGTGCTCATCACCGTCGGTCGTGACGCGCGACATGCGGCGTCCCATGGCGTCGACCTGGTAGTCGATCCCTAGGGAGGCATCGGCTGACTCGATGTCGGCGCGCAGGAGGTTGCCGAGTTCATCATACTGGAGCGTGAGCCCGAGGTCGCCGTTGGTGCGTTGCACGAGATCGCCCTGCTCGGTGTACGAGTAGGTCCACTCGTCCCAGGAATGGATGCGGTCCTGCTCGTCGTAAACACCCTCGTAGAGGACGCCTTCCGGGGTCTCGTAGGAGAGGCGGTTTCCGTTTGCGTCGTAGGTGTAGGAGTAGACGTCGCCGTCCTTCTCGTACTCGACCAGCTGTCCCAGAGCATCATAGGAAAACGTGGTCACGGACTCGAATCCGTCGATGGTCTCGGTGATTTCGGTGACGCGACCGAGGGCGTCTCGCCTGAGGGTTTGACTGAAGTCGAGGGCCGAGGTTGCGGTGCCCAAAGACCTCAGCTCGCCGTACTTGTTGTAGTCGGAGCTCGTGTCGACATCGGAGAGCGATGTCGCGGTGATGAAACCGGTCTGGGTGTCACGTGTCAGGTTCAGCTCGTTCGTGAGGACGCGCGCCTGGGTGAGCAGGCCGTCATTGTCGTACTGGAAGTGCGACGTCAGGCTGCCGTTGACGGTGATGGAGCTGACCCAGAAATTGTCGTCGTAGTCGAGCACGACCGAGCGCCCATTCCCCCACCGATCGCCAAGCCACAAAGGCCCATCGAAGGAGCGTCGCACTGTCGGGCCACCCGTCCGAGTTGCCCGCACGATGCGCCCAAACTCGTCGAAGTCGTTGTCAATGCGGACGGAGCCAAGGTCCGTCTTGTCGAGGCGACCAGCGAAGTCATAGGTGAATTCAATGCTCCGGCCGTCAGCGTTGCGGATGGCCGCGAGCTGGTAGTCGTCGTTGTAGTCGTAGGTGACCTGACCGACGGCCTGTCCGCCGATGTCGGGCGGCGTGCTCGTCTCGAGGAGGCCGCCGTCGAAGTAGTCGAAGGTGTGTGGGGCGCGCTCCGGGGCCTGGATGCTGAGGATGCTGTCGTCGTCATCCCAAGTACTGAGGACCTGAAGGCCATCGGGGCGCGTACGACTTTCGATGCGTCCCACGAGATCGAGTCCGTAGCCGGTTCTCTCGCCGAGGGCGTTCTCACTGGCTCCGACGAAACCGCTTTCGTTCCATTCGAGCGTGGTGTCGCGCCCCGAAGCAGCACTGCCACGCCGCATGAGGGTGGGTTGACCGAGCTCGTCGTAGCGCCAGGAGCGCTTGGTGATGCCGGAGCGCTTGCGCGAGATGGGCCGCCCAGCTTCGTCGAACTCGGTAACAGTTTGACGACCTTCTGGGGTTTTTAGGGTGAGCGTCCGATCGGCACGATTGTAAACCGACTCGTAGAAGCGTCCATTGACCTCCACCACCTCGGACCATTCGTTCACCGACAGCGCGTTTTCGAGGTCGTCCACCTGCTTCATGCGCGTCGGGTAGACGCTCAGGGTTCGTCCGCCGGGAGTCGCCGTCTCCATGATGCTTGCGTACACCGATTGAGCACCGAACTGCGGATCAGCGGAGAGCGCCGTGAAGTGCGACGTCCCGTCTGGGCTGTAGAGCGTCTGACTCATGATGTCGTCGGACATCGTTTGCGTCGTTCCGTCGAAGTTGATGATGCTGCGCTCCTGGGTCATTCCGCCGGAGGACTGGACGAGAAACTCCATGGTCTTTTCCGTCGGCGTGCTCACCGCCACGCTGTGCCCACCCGGGACCTTCGAGCGGTCGTACCTCTCCACGTAGCCTGTTGGATCGGTGACCGAGATGAGGCGATCGTTCGTGTCGTACTCGAACTCCGTGGCCTTGCCTTTGGGGTCAATGGCAGCCTTGAGTAGGTCGTTTTCCTCGTCGTACTGGAACTCCGTGACGCGCCCGATCGGATCGGTGATCTGGGTGAGTCGCGCTCCGTCCCGCGCGAGCACGGTCTCGTGACCGAACGGTCCGATGACCTTGCGCGCCTGACCGCTGCCCGCGCGCTCAATGGTCGTCACCAGGCAATTGCGATCGGTGATACTCGTGAGCAGACCCTGGTTGTTGTACGAAAACTCGGCCATCGTGACGGCCGTCATGGCGTCGATGGTGGCCAGGTGCTTGCCGCGGGCGTCGAATTTGTAGAGCGTTCGACCGTCCTGGGAGGGGACGAGGTTTCCGCCTTTTTTCAAGTCGGGGGTCCCGGGGCGGATGCGGTAGAGCCCCGACTCGGCGGACGACCAGATGGCGCCGTCTTGGCCCACCGCTAGTCCGTCGGGGAACTCGATGTTGATGAAGGTCGAGAGCTTTCCGGGCTCCAGGGGTTCGTCTCCGCCTCCGGCCAGGGTTTGAATGCGACCCTCCGGAGAAACCATCCGGACCCGACCGTTGTTTCGGTCCGAGAAATAGAGCGTCCCGTCCGGCCCCAGAGCGAGCCCGCGCGGTTGGTCGATCTGAGCGTTCGCTGCGAGCTCGCCGTCTCCGGAGAAACCGCCTTCGCCGGTGCCCACGTAGGTGAAGATGTTTCCGTTCGGCAGCACCTTGCGAATGCGGTCACCGTCGCGCTCGGAGATGTAAACAGTGCCGTCCGGCGCCGCCACGACGCCGCTGGGCACCTCCAGGAATGCTTCGGTCGCTGGACCACCGTCCCCGATGTCGACTCCGTCCGCCTCGCCACCGCCTGCAAAGAGCTCCAGTGTGTCACCGCGCAAGCGATAGACCGACGGACGACCGACGAGATAGAGTTCCTCGCTCGGGCCGAAAGCGATCCCTTCGATGCTGTCGAAGTCCGCGACTACGCGAGGGTTGTCGCCTCTATCCCCGATGATGCAGTTGACCTCCCCATCGGGTGTGATCTCCCAGACCTTTCCCGTATCGAAGTCAGAGACCCAGACGGAGCCATCGCTCTTCTGAGCAACTCCTTGCGGCGAAGAGAGATCGATGTCTCCCGCTTCGCCAGAAGCACCGGGGCCGGCGAGCACGGTCACCGTTTCGTCGGGGCTGACGCGAAGGAGTCTCCTGCCCACGTCATCCGAAAGAATCGCACTACCGTCTGGCGCAATGACGATGCTATCTGGTTCGCCCAAGTCGTCATTTGCCGCGGGGAGGTCGACTACAAGCGCCACATTTTCGGCGTACTTGTTGTCCCCATCGCCGAAATGGAGCGTGTGGTGCACCGGGTCATAGGCGTGCAGGACGTCGAGCCCAAACCCTCCCATCTCGTAGCCACCCGCGTCCCAGCTTCCGACCGGGAGCTCGATGACCTGCTTCAGGACGGAGTACCTTCCGCCATTGCGTGCCGAAGCTCGGCCCCAGCCGGCGCGGTTTCGCTTGGAGACACGGATCTCCCCCGGATACCGATAGCGAACGGTGACTTTGGCGCGTTGCTGCCCCTGCACGAGGCGACCTTCGCCGTCGCGACCGTCCCATTCGAACGTGTGGGAGAGATTCGCTTCGGGGTCAAAGCTGCGCTTCAGCGTTTGGCCGGCAATCTTAACGACGACCTTCACGTCGACGAGCTGCTCTGGCACTTCTTCGCCAATCAGCGGTACCTCGATTTGGTGTGCGGCGCCAAAAGACGCGGTTCGGTCGGACTGATAGTAGAGAGAGTACGGCGTGCCGTGCAGCGGCACTGATTGAGCCACCGTTTGGTCTTCCACTCGGGCGGCGCCACGCCGCGTCGTGCTAGCGAGGGGGCGCACGTTCGGAGTCACCACAGCTGGTGCGGCAGCGGTCGGCGGCGGAACAACCGGAAACTCTCCTTGATACTGAGAAAAGTGCCGCACACGAGCACGCCAGAGCGTATCGCCAGGCTCATACCGCTCCGCGACTGTATGAAGCTCCTCGGCGCTGAGATGGAGGTCTTCTAGGTCCTCCTCGGAATCAGCCTCCCCGTCACCGTCCGCATCGAGTACGGCGCTCCCGTTCACCTCATCGACAATCTCGACGACGACCATGGGGGACTCCTGTTCCCAGCTGCCGGACGAGGGATTGTAGTAGCCGAAGGGGATCTCCGAGCCGGTTTCGAGCTCCAGAAAGTTTTCGACGTAGAGGGTCACCGGCTTGCTGAACTCCACCGATTGCGCGCCGGGTGCCTCAGCTTCGTCAACGCTGAAACCGAGGCTGTACGACAGACCGGAAGTCGACGGGGTCCCCGCTGAAAACCTTGGCGCGTCGTCGTCACCCTCACCGGCTTCTTCGAAGGGGTACTCCGAGACCCGCACGGTCATCGCTGCAAGTTGCTCTCGAGAACCGTCCGCAAGAACGGCGTCCGCCTCGGTTCCGGACTCGAAGAGGACAAGTGGCTGGTGCTCGCCCTCCCTGTCCTCATACGACTCGCCCTCAGCTACCTGGAGGCCGCCGCCATCAGCGGAGATATCGCTCGCCTTGTTGCTCTTTGGCGCTAGGCCCACAAGGGGAAGGGATTCGTATCGCTGCCAGCCAGGCTGCACCGAGCGCTGGGCGCCGAGGTGTCCGAGCTTTCGGTAACTAACGACAAGTCGTCCTCCTCCATTGACTGCCATTGCGAAGGTCCCGTCCGCACGGGAGTACGTCCATCCGAGCTCGGGGTGGCCGACGATGCTGATGCGCGCCCCCAGGAGAGGTTCGCCGTCCACATCCTGAACCTCGCCTCGCAGGATGGCCACGCGCTGGGGATCGATGGCTCCCTCGTCGACATCTCGCTGAAGAGGGTCGTCTCCCGTGTAGAGGTAGAGCGCGGCCTCGGCGACCGTGGTGGCAACAGTACGGTCAAGCGGAGCCTCGAGTTCGCACTCGCCGAGCACCCGACAGTCCTCAATTAGCTCTTCTTCCGGATCGTCCGGAGCCGGCTCGACGCTGTCGTCTGGCTCCGATTGGTCTTCTTCCTTCGTTCCGCAGCCGGAAAGGCCGGCGCCCAGGGCGAACACGAGGGGGGCGAGCTGCCACGTTCTTACCTTCATACCCAGTGATTCAGCGGGTGGAGGCCAGCTGTTGTCTGTTTGGGAAAAGAATTCCGAAAAACTTCAGGGCATCATCCAGCCCGTGTCCGCCACGACGTACGCCGTTCGCAAGAACCGCTCCGGATCAGACGTATGCCTCAGGCTCTCGACGACCTGCTCGACGGCGAGATGGAGCACTTCGGCTCCTGGGTCGATTTCACGTGCGAGCTCAAAGAAGAGCAGCTGGATGGCGCTGTCTCCCGAAAAACTCGCCCAGGCGGCTTTGGCAAGCTCGAGGAGGTACATGCGCGCGCCTGGACCCAAGCGATGGACGCCGCTGCGCAGAACGCGAAGCGACTGAAATGCACTCCACCTCCCTCCATGGGGAACGTCGAGGAGAGTGTCGAGCCAGTACTCGGGTGGGGAGTGAGTGGGAAAGGTGGAGCGATCTGTCGCGCGTAGATCCGCATAACTAGCGGCGTTCTGAACGAATTCCACCACCTCGGCCCAGTCTTCGAAGCGCGGCGCGGGGTTCAGAAGTGCGACCTTCTCCTGTCGGAGAGCCCGAGGAAGTTCGCCGCGTAGCACCTCCTGTTGAACACTCACGGGCAGGTATCGAAGTGCGACTCCCCACGTGTCGGTGAACACCGCTGCCCTGCCGCGCGCCAAGTTTCCGGGAAAGTCGTCGGAACGTGGCCAGAAGCTTGCCACACGAGCTAGCTCGAGGATGTCGAACGCCGCGAGCGCCTCGACCCGTTGGCGGACGACGGCGCGGTTCGAAAATCGGTCAGCGGGCGGGATTGAACAGTCGAGCCATCCGAGGGTCCTTCGCACCGATGACGCCTCACCGGCAGCCGTCGCGAGAAGTTCCCAATTTCGGTCGGTTCGGGCTCGCATGAGCGCCAGGAGCTTTTGGTTCATGAATCCTCCGGAATTGACGGGGTGAATTTCTTCATCTCCCTCACTGATTCCGCCAGAGAATCGATTTGTTGCGCATTTCGGATGTCAGGGTCGATTTGTGCGCAACAAGAGCGCGGCGACTCGGAATCACCTGGTGGACGACATGGAGCACCGAAGAAGCAGAACCGCCGGGAGCGACGAACGCGGGACAGCCACAGTCGAATACGTGGTGATTCTCGTGAGTGTCGCGCTTGTGGGCGCGCTCGCCACGGTCGCGGTCGGACCACCCCTGGTGCGGGCGTTTTCGGCCCAAGTCACCTGGCTCCTGCTGCCCTTTCCCTGAGCTGCGAGAAAAAGTCCGCCACACAGGCAACAGACACCGTCCCCCCTCGGAATCAATTCACAAGTGACGGGCCACAGCGGCCCATTTGGAGATCAATCATGAAAAGTACAGAAGCACTTCAGCGCACCGCTAACCGCCCTTCACTCCTTCGCGACGAGCGCGGCCTTTCGACGGTCGAGTACGTCGTCCTTCTCGTTCTCATCTGCGCTGCATGCGTGGCGCTCTGGGCTGCGTTTGGAGATTCGCTGACCTCTAGACTCAACGGCGCGACGCAAGAATTCAACGACAACGTCACCGACTACAGCGGGAGTGGGGAAAACGGGGACCCCAACTGATCACCTGCTCCAGGAAATCCCAATGCTCTTCCTCGTCATTCCGCTCACTGCCATCGCCGCCGTCACCGACGCTCGTCGTGGCCTCATCCCCAACTGGCTCACGCTCCCCGCGCTGATCTTGGCGCTGGTGTGGCGATTGGTATCGGGCGGAATGACGGGGGCCTTTCTGGGCCTCTTCGGGTCCCTGGTCTGTGGTCTCGTCCCCTGGATCATGTACCGAGCGACCGAAGGGCGCGCGATCGGAGGGGGTGACATCAAACTCTTCACTGCTGCGGGAGCCCTGCTTGGCCCGGGCCTTGGCCTCGAACTCGAGCTTTCGTCGTTCCTCATCCTGGGAGGGTTTGCGCTCGTTCAGCTGGCGTATCGAGGTCTGCTCCTTCGGACGATCTACAAGTCACTTCGCCTAGCTGTAGGCCCCCTACTGCCTGCGCGTCTCCGCTACGAGGCGACCGCTGATTCGCTCACCGAGATGCGCATGGGGCCAGCCATCCTCGTGGCTGCTCTCATCGTCGTCGCGCGTGACGCGTGGCTCCAGGGTTTGCCGTGGCCGGTGTGATGGGCCCTTTTCATGACACTCACCCGGAGGCACGCGAGGGCGTGAGACCGAGGAGTGACGACGCGGCCCCAGCACCCCCGCCGACCAAGTGGAAGGCGCGGGAGCGCAGCCGGTTTTTGGGGGAGGCTCGTGAGGAATTCGCTTCCGAACGAGGGGGTCTTTTGAAAAAGCCCCCCAAGAGATCAGGTCAGCGCGGCGTCGTTTACGTCGAGTTCCTGATATCGTTCTTTCCGGTGTTCCTCATCTTCCTTTCGGTCTGTCAGCTCTCGCTCATGACCTCTGCGAAGATCGTCGTCGGACAGGCTGCAAACCAGGGCGCCCGCTCCGCCGTGGTCGTTCTCGAAGAAGATCCGGTCGACTTCGACGGCTCCAAAAGAGGAGGTCTTTCCGACGGAGAGCCCAACCCCGACGAGTCCATCGAGGCCCTGCTGGATGCGCTTGGTCAAAACGAGGCGATCCAAACGCCCGAGTCACCCGGTGGCCCGCAACACGGGGCCCGGATGGTACCCATCCGAACAGCCGCCTACGCCCCGCTCATCGCGCTTTCACCGCACGACCGTGCGTGGCTGGAAGGTGGCTCGGTACGGGATGGCGTCTCGTCCGGGTTCGTGGAGAGCCTCAGGTTTGCGCTCCAGTACACGCGTGCTGCCACTTCCATCAGCATCCACGATTCCCCCAATTCAGAAACGCTCGCGCGGGATCCCGTGCCTTGGGGCGAGGACATCACCCTTCGCGTCACCTACCTCTTCCAGTGTTCGATCCCGCTGGTGCGCTCAATCCTGTGCAAGGCCCTGAGCCACTGGGTTCCTCCGGCAGACAGCGATGAGGACGAGCCCCACCTGCTCGCTCAGTCTGAACTCCCGGACACGCTCTCCGAAATCGCGCCCGAGAGCGCTCGATTCCTACCGATCGTCAGCGAGGTCACGCTGCCGCTCCAAAGCGCCGGATACTACGGGAGGACTCGGTGACCTGTCATCGTCAGCGAACAGCGGAGGCACGCGAGGGCGTGAGACCGAGGAGTGACGACGCGGCCCCAACACCCCCGCCGACCATGTGGGAGGCGCGGGAGCGCAGCCGGTTTTTGGGGGAGGCTCGTGGAGCGCTTTGCGCGGAACGAGGGGGTCTTTTGAAAAAGACCCCTGCAATCTCCGACGAACGGGGCGCGATGATGCTCATTGGGCTCTTCTTCGCCATCTTCGGCGTGGCGATCCTCTATTCGGCCATTGGAGTCTCCCAAGCCGCCCTGTTTCGTCAGCACGTCCAGGATGGGGCGGACGCGAGTGCTCTTTCCGGGGCCGTCATGCAGGCGCGTTCGATGAACCTCATCGTGCTGCTCAACGTGGTGATGGCGGCGCTTCTCTCGGTGTTGGTCGCCCTGAAGCTCGTCGAGGCCATTGCCATCGCCGGCATTGTTGTCGCTGGAGCCGTCGCAACGCCCACTTACGGGGGGTCCCTTGCTCTCATCCCGCCGCTCGAAACCGTTCGTGACAAGGTCAAAACGATCCACGACGAGCTCGAAGATCCGATCTCCGAGGCGCTCGAGGCGCTTCACGATTTGTCGGACTTGGTCGCGGACGTGGCGCCCCCGGCCGCCGAAGCCGTGGCAGAAGGGACCCGCCAGGCCCCTGTGCAGAAGGTGTTCGTCAATGTCGGCGAGCGCCTGCCAGTGGAAGACGATGAGTTCAAGGTCCTCTGCGGCAAGGCGGGAAGGATGCCCGTCGAGCTAGCCGCCGAAACTTTGCCCCTGCCGAAATCGGGTGTGCTCAAGAAGCTTGTGGTGAATCCTTTGGCAACAGCGATGGAAAAGCTGTCGATGACCTTTTCTAACTGGTTCTGCGGCGATGACTCGGAGTCGGGTGGAGACGGTGCCCCCTCCGAGAGTATCTCGGACTTGTTCTGGTACCCCGCAGACGAAGACGGACAGCTGTGCGGAGAACCCCCTGTTGCCGAAGGACAGGAACTCGATCGTGAGGTCGTGGAGGAACTCACCAGCGCCTACGCCGATGAATGCAGCGAGCGCGTCAGCGAAGCATACACCGAGGGTTGCGGCGAAGTGGTCTGCACCATGGAGGAGCTGTATGTCCCGCGTGCTGAACGCGCCCGAAGTGTTTGCGATCCTCGCGAGGGCTACTTCTTTCTCTACAGGTATCAGTGGCGCGAAGGGACTGTTCCGTACACTTGGGATGGACAGCGGTGGGTGCGGGGCACTCCTACGTTCCGGCCGCCCGAGGAATTGGAGGAGTTGCATCCTCCTTGCGGCCCCTTGGGAACCATCGACGATGGGTACAACCTCACCGTTCACGCTGACGCGCGCAGCGACGTTGTCTTGCCCGTGTGCTCCAAAGAGGCAGCGCCCTTCCTCCCACCTGGAGATGCTGACAGCGAAGTCATCGTCGGCGTTCAGGAGGTGACCCACATCCTCGGGTGTGCCAAGCACGAAACCATCCCGGTCAACATCGATAGCGAACAGGCAGAAGGGGGCGAGCAGCGGAGCCCCAAGCGTGTCATTTCTGACCTCGAGCTGGGCAGTAACGAATTTCAGCTGCGATCCGTCGCCTGGGGTTCTCCCTCATCATCACCAGCAGAGGCGGCGGTTCGCCTTTCGCTTTGGGGGCACGAGGAGGGCGACACGGGAATGGAATCCCTGAAGGCCTTTGGGGGCTTCGGTGTCGCGCAGGCGGAGTTCTTCTACGACGAGGACGCTAGTCGCGACGCCTGGATGTGGAACATGAATTGGCGCGCCCGCATCACACGCTTTCAGGCAAGCGAGGAGCAAATGGAGCCCTTTTACACCTCGTGCCAAAGCCTCGCGGAGTCTGTGGAAGACGCCCTGGGCGCTGACGGCGTCGCGGCTCAAAGCAGCTGCACGGCCTTCCTCGACAAGGTGGTCGAACTCGGGCCCCTAGTTTCCCACTGAGACGAGCAAGAAGACCATGCACCTGAACAAAGCAAGAATCGCGAAGAGGTCACTTCAAAGAGGAACGGCCATGGTCGAAGCGGTCGCCATGCTTCCCGTCTTCATCATCCTCTTTGTGGGGCTCTTCTTTGTCCGCGATTCACTTGTCGAGACCCAGCGCCAAGACACCTTGGCCCGCTCCTGCGCGTGGCGGTACTCCAAGAGCGCATGCACGGACATCCCACCCGAATGCGAAGGGCTGGTGCGCTCGGGCAGCGCCGAACTCCAGGATAGCTCCGGATTGGAGGACCTGAACAACGCCCTCGAAGACGCCCAAAGCGCCGCCACCTCAGGCGGAGGTGGGCAGGATCTGATCTACGGCATGCTCGGCGAGCGCATTGGGGGCTGGGTGACGGACCTGTTCAGTCGTGCCGCCATTGCGGACACTGCCGGCGAAATTGAGCGCCCAGTCATGTTTGGAGGGGGCACGGTGCAGGTCAAAGGGCATTACCAGCTCGCTTGCGATTTAGAGGAGGTCACCCCGATGGAGATCGCCCTTGAATCTTGGAACCTGGCAAGAGGGAAGAAGTGATGAACAGCTCCGTTGTACTCAAGCGTCTTGTGGGTTCGGCCCGAGTGCTCGGTCTGTGCGCTGTCGTTCTCGCAGCCGGACTCTTCGTGGGCGTCCGTCACGCAAAGGCTCAGCTTGGAGAGCAGCTGCTCGGCTTCGGCGACCAGCTCCTTAGCTGGGAGGACGCACGCCCGCATTCGGACGTGCGGACGCTGCACGTCAACGGCGCGCGGTTTCGCCTGCTCTCGATGTCCTTCAACGAGACGGTCGCTGAGACACTCGACCGTTTCGAAGCCGATTGTGAGCGAACTGGCGGGCTGCTCTCCGATCTCGGCCTTTCGCCCACGAGGTTCCGGACAGAAGCGACAGACGAAGGAGTGCTCGCCTGTTTCGACACGGGCGGCCGGAAGACAGCAGACCAACTCATCGCTCGCGTCGAGCGATTCACGGAGACGGCCGATCTGAGCGACGTGGGCTCTTTCAGGTACGTCGTGGCGCGACAAGGGAAGGACACCACCACCGCGCTCGTGCTCTGGACCGAAGGCTCCGTACCTTTAAAGGAGATGTTTCCCGGAGAGGGGGACGCACCCGGTGTCGATCCGAAAGACGTCCCGCGCATGCCGGGCACTCGGCGGCTCCTTTCCGCCGCTGAGTCCGAGCAGCCTTATTCGGCCTCGCTCTACCGCGCGCCAGCGGGAGCGGACGCCCTTTCCTGGTACGCACAGACCCTCGAAGCGGAGGGCTGGACGATCCTGAAGACGAAGCGCCCGGGCGCCTTCTTTGCCTCCCGCGCTGGTCAGACGGTGCTCGTGCGCAGCGCTGGAAAGGGCCAGACCATCGGCATTCTGCAGCTGTCGTGAGTTTTTTCGAGGCAAGCAGGCAACAAGTCGCCTCCCTGCTCGGAATCATCAGACAACTGCCATGAAGAAGCCGCAAATCATCATCGCCACCGTGCTCGGCCTCGCGAGCGTCGGTCTGGGCCAGCTCTATCTGAGCCGCCTGGAAGCCGAAGTCTCTGGGGGGCCCAAGGTGGCTGTCCTGGTCGCCTCGAAGAACATTCCAGTGGGGAGTTCCCTGAAGGAAGACTTCGTCGGCGTGCGCCATGTGCCGCAAGCCTACCTCGAAGAGCGCCACGTTCGGGCTAGTGACTTGAGCAAGGTCAAGGGGTCCAGGGTAAGCGCCGGGCTCCGGTCCGGAGAGGCGCTCCTTTGGAGTGACCTCTCGGAGTTCAGTGACCAGACGCGGGTGCTTTCGGGCCTGGTGAAGCAGGGGATGCGAGCCGTTGCTCTCAATGGGCGCGATGTCGACTTTGGCGGACTTCTGAGACCTGGAGATCGGGTCGACGTGCTGCTCACGAGCGGCGATGGCGAAGGCTCCACTCGCACGCTCATCCAAAACCTGATGGTCCTCTCCGTCGGGACGAACATCGGTCGCGAGGGCGAGGTCAAGGGAAGGCTCCGAGGCGGAGACGTCACCGTTTCGACAACGGTCGAGGGCGCGCAGGTGCTCGCTGAAGCGAGGCGCCACGGTCAGCTCTCCCTTTCGCTGCGCAATACGGACGACAACACCATGGTCGAGGGCCTCCCCGAGACCACAGGAGCGAGCCTCAAGCAGGCAGCAGCAACCGCCGCCCCAGCAACCAGCCCTTCATCCAGCTCTCGCGGGAGGATCGAACGTGTTCGCTGAGCTCGTTAGAGGGGGCTTTTTCAAAAGCCCCCCTCCTTCGGAAGTAAATTCCGAAGGAGCCTCCCCCAAAAACCGGCTGCGCTCCCGCACCTCCCACATGGTCGGTGGGGGTGCTGAGGCCGCTGCGACCTTGGGTCGCAGGTCTTACTTGAGAGTCTGTGGCAGTTTCGTTCTCGCCTCGACACTTGCCCTCGCGATCACGAACGCGCAAGCGCAGGACGCACAGCGCAGCCTCGACTCGGGCCTGTCTCAGAGTGAGGTCGAGACGGAAGAACTCGACCTCGAAATCGGGGCGCAGAAGGTGATGCCGAGTGATGGAGTGCGCAGCTACTCCGAATCAATACGTGGCGTGGTGGACGTGCGCCTCACCAAGGACAACTCCCAGTTCGTCATCGTGGGCCTCAAGCCCGGCACCACGACGCTCCTCTTCATCATGCTCGATGGCAGCGAGCGCCACATCAAACTCACAGTCACCGACCCGAACGAGAAGAACTCAGCGCAGTCCGTCGAGGCGCGCGACAACATCCGTCTCGACTTCTACTTCGTGCAGGTCAGCAAGAGCTACAGCCACCAGCTCGGCTTCGGCTGGCCGGGGCAAATCGCTGGGCCGACGCTTTCAGCCAGCTTCGATCTCGCCAGCGGCACCTTCGGCGGTGCGAGTGCCGTCGTCACCGACGTGCCGCTCCCGAACCTCGACATCGCTCAAGCCACGGGGTGGGCCAAGGTGATGAAACAGGCCGCCGTCGTCACGGCCAACGGCGAAAAGGCGAGCTTCAGCGGGGGAGGCGAGGTCAATGTCCTCGTCCAGAGCGCCGTTGGCACTGGAGTGCAAAAAATCAACTTCGGCTCCCTCGTGGACGTCGCCCCTGTGTATGACTCGGAGACCGGCCGCATTGAGCTGAAGCTCCACGCGGACATCGCTGAGCTGGAGAGCGACCGAGGGACGGGCGTCCCCGGACGCACGACCACGACCCTGGACACCGTCGTGAACATCGAGCTCGGTCAGTCGCTTGTCTTGGCGGGGCTCAGCTCCAAATCGAAGCGAAAGTCCAAGCGCGGCCTGCCGGGCCTTAGCCAAATCCCGATCTTGGGCCTGCTCTTCGGTACCCAGAATCAGCAGGAGGAAGAGTTCGAGAACATCGTCATCATCGTGCCCACGGTCGTCGATGCCGTGACGATGCAGAGCAGGCAGCGCATCAAGGACGCCCTCGAGATTTATGGCGAGTACCGAGGACGCATCAACGAGGTCGACTTCATTCCTGACGCTAAGGAGGCGCCGTCCAAATGACCGCAGAGCTTACCATCTGCGTTCGAGGCCCCGGGGGCGAGTCCCGCCTCAGCCTGCCTACGGGCGCGCCTATCTGGATCGGGCGAGACAAGGACACCTGCCAGTTGCCCCTCGACAGTCGTGGGATCTCCCGGCGCCACGTCTCGATTGAGCGAGCGGAGGGGGGGCTCCTCGTCACCGATGCCTCAACGAACGGCTCGAAGGTGGATGGGCTCTTGCTCAAGAAGTCCGCACGCCTTTCCACTTGGGTTCCTACGAAGATCCAGCTCGGGGAGTTCACGCTCGAAGTGTGGGCCAAGGAGCCTCCTCTGGCAGTGGTCGAAGCGAAGGCGGAAAAATCACCGACCCCGCCCCCGCCAAAACCCGCTGAGTCCACGCTGGTCGCGAGCGGCGCTCCCGTCGAGGTGCGTCGCGCCATCCACAAAAAGCTCCTCAATTACCTCGATCTGCCGGCGATGGACCGCCGCACCATCCAAGACGAGGGCATTCGGGAAAAGGTCGTCGATGGCCTCCGTCGTGTCGTCAGTGAACTCGCGGAGACGGATCTCAAAGACCTTAGCGTCGAGGAACAAGAGCTGCTCGTCCAGGAACTTTCTGACGAAGTCGTGGGCCTCGGGCCGCTCGAAGAGCTGCTCGCCGACACGGACGTGAACGAAATCATGGTCGTGGATCCGCACACCATCTTCGTGGAGCGCCGAGGCAAGATGGTGCTCTCCGGACGCCGCTTCACGGACGACGACAGCGTACGTGCTGCGATTGAGCGCATCGTGACGCCTCTGGGGCGTCGCATCGATGAATCGACCCCGCTCGTCGACGCCCGCCTCAAGGACGGATCCCGGGTCAATGCCGTGATTCCACCCCTCGCCCTCAAGGGGCCGTGCATCACCATCCGCAAGTTCGCCAAGGACCCCCTGCGGATGGAGGACCTCGTGGGGTTTGGATCTGTCTCGGAGGGGATGGCTCAGTTCCTCAAGAACGCGGTGAGTGTGAAGCGCAACATCGTCATCTCCGGGGGAACGGGCAGCGGCAAGACGACTCTCCTCAATGTCCTCTCGGGCGCCATCCCACCCGAAGAGCGCGTCGTCACGGTCGAGGATGCCGCCGAGCTCCAGCTTGCCCAGCCCCACGTCGTCTCACTCGAGTCACGCCCCCCCAACCTTGAAGGCAAAGGTGAGTACACGATTCGCGACCTCGTGAAGAACGCCCTTCGCATGCGCCCAGACCGCATCGTCGTCGGCGAATGCCGAGGGGGCGAGGCGCTCGACATGCTCCAGGCCATGAACACCGGCCACGAGGGCTCCCTCACTACAACCCATGCCAATAGTCCGAAGGAGGCCGTGGCCCGCATCGAAACCTTGTGCCTCATGGCGGGCCTCGACCTCCCGATTCGTGCCATCCGCCAGCAAATCGCCTCCAGCATCCACCTCATCGTGCAGCAGACGCGCTTTTCGGACGGCTCGCGCCGCGTGCAGAGCGTCGCGGAGGTCGTGGGCATCGACGACGAGGGGGAGATCGAACTCCGGGAAATCTACGCGTTCCGCACCGCCGGAGAGGAGTTCATTGCCACGGGCTACATTCCTTCATTCGTGGATCGCTTCATCGAGGCGGATCTCATCGGGGAAGGGGGTGTCCTGTGACCGAGATGACCTACTACCTGGGGCGTCTGGCTTTGGTGACCGGAGCCTTGTTTCTTCTCGTGCTCGGCTTTTCGCTCTTCTCCAGCGAGGATTCACCAGGACGCGAGTGGCTTGCGGCGTACGAGACCAAGCTCAACCAGAAGCTCCGACTCCTCCGGTCCGGGGTGACGGCGAGGCACATCGTGGTCGCTCAAGCTCTCGTGTCGCTCCTCTGCGCACTCGCAGCGCTCTTCCTCAGCAATTGGGCCCTGCTTCTTGCGCTACCTCTAGTGTTCTTCTTGCCCACGGTGCAACTGGGTCGGCGCGTTGCCGACCGCACCACGCGCTTCGACGAACAAATCGAGGCGTGGCTCGGGGCTGTGGCCAACTCCCTCAGGGCGAGTCCCTCACTAGCGGAGGCTATCGCCTCGACCATCCCCTTGGTTCCCGCGCCGATGAGCGAGGAAATCGATGTGCTGGTGAAGGAGAACGAGCTCGGGACGCCCCTCGATCGCGCCCTCGACAATCTCGCCGAGCGCATCAACACCAAGACGCTGAAAGCCACAGTTCTCGCCCTCAAGGTCGCGCGCAAGAGCGGCGGCAACCTTCCCGAGATGCTCTCCAGCGCCGCCGCGGCCCTCAGAGAACTCGCGCGCCTCGAAGGCGTCGTCCGGACCAAGACGGCGGAAGGCCGCGCGCAGGCGTGGGTCATCGCGGCGATCCCGGTGCCCATGGTCGCAGGTCTTCACGCGATGGACCCGAAGTTCTTCCAGCCGTTGTTCGAAACATTCAGTGGGCACTTCGTGATGGTCATTGCGGGGATCCTGTGGCTGGTCGCCATCTTGGCCGCGATGAAGATTCTGGCCGTGGACGTGTGAAAGGGACCGGACTGATGCTCATCGCTCTTCATGCTGGTTCGTTGGCGCTGCTCTTCACTGCGGTGGTGCTTGTCTACGCGGCGTTGGTCCGAGTGCCCGTGCCCATGGCCGTCAGGCTTGGGTACCAAGGTGTCCAGCGGCGCCGAGCGCTTGATGGCCGAGGCTTCTTCCCCACGCTGGAGCCGACGATGCGTTTCGTGGCGGGGCTGCTCGCGACCTCTTCGGTAGCGCCGCTCTTGAAGAGGCTACGCCCCCGCCAAGAAAAGGCACTGCTTCAGGGTGACTATTACCTCGGCCTCACCCCCGACGAACTCTCCGCCCTTTGCCTCATCTCGTCTGTGGGACTCGGTGTTTCAGTGTTTGGGATCAGCGCTGGCATCGAGGTGCTGAAGGGGGGTCCTGTTCAAAAGGCCTACGTCTTCGCCGCAATCGGAGCAGTGTTCGGGCTTCTCGTCCCGGTGCTTCAGCTCCAAGAAGTCATCCGGAGCCGCATGAAAGTCATCGCACGTGGCCTCCCACACGCCATCGAAGTGGTGGCGATGTGCCTGGGCGCCGGGCTCGACTTTCCCGGCGCTCTCCGCCAGCTCACGACGGACAAGCAGGGCGAGGGGGACGCCCTCTCCCGTGAACTTTCCGTCATCCTGGAACAGCTCCATCTCGGACACACGAGGAAGGCGGCCCTTCGTCACTTTGCCGAGCGCGTCCCGAGCGACGCGGTGCGCGACTTCGTGAACGCGGTCGTTCAAGCGGAAGAAAAGGGGAATCCGCTCGCCCACGTCATCCAGGTGCAGGGGCGCATTCTGAGCCAGCGCCGCAGTGTCGCGGCTGAAGAGGCCGCTGCACGTGCCGGCGTGTTGATGATTGTGCCGATGATGATCTTGGTCACGTGCATCCTGCTGCTCCTCTTGGGGCCGTTCATGGTGAAAGGAGTCGGGTTTTGAGGTACTTCGTCGAAGTGGTGTCGCCGGGCGAGCCAGGGATCCGGCACGAGGTGAGCGCGGGGACCGGCACACTGGGAACCGGCGCAGGAGACATCGTGCGGCTACCAGGAGGGAGCATCGTGGGACCTGCCGCGTTGAAACTGAACGTGGGCTCGGGAGGGATCGAGATCGACTCGCGCGATTCGGCATGCTCGTTCACGTACAGCGGGCAGAGCCGTAGGAGCGCGCACGTCAAATGGGGGGAGGAGATCTACTTGGGCGGGACGCGCGTCTCCCTTGTAGCGGAAGAGGGCAAAAAGAAGGGCGCCAGCCCCATTGTCATCATGCTCGGCATCTTCGGGCTCCTCTTCGCGGCGGGGACCGTGCTCAAACTCACGGAGCCGGGCTTCAGGCTGGCTCAGGCTCCGGAGCCACCGGCTTTGAGTGTCGGCGTGCCCGCCTGTCGTGCCTCTTCGCCCGACGCCGCCCGGGCCAGAGCCCATGAAGCAGAGGCCCTCGCCCGCGCCAAAGAAGAACGCTACCCCTTCTCCCGCACCGACGGGGTGCGCGCCTTGCATCATTACCGCGAGGCTGCGACGTGCTTCGAGACCGCAGGTCTCAGTTCGGAAAAGGAGAGGGTCGAAGGCGATCTCGACGCGTGGTCAAACAGGATTGAGCGTGACTTTCGCGATCTTCGCCTTCGCCTCGATTTGGCTCTGCGTGACCAGGACGCGGGGCGGGCCCTTTCAGCGGCACGAGCGCTAGAATCCATGTTGAGCGCGGCGTCAGAAGTCTCCGATGGGGATCCCAAGGAGGACTACTCTCGGTGGCTCTCCTCGACGAAGCGACAGCTCCAGGCCAAGGCATCAGAAAAGAACCAACAAAAGCGCCCCTAAGACGCAACAAGCGTGCCCTGCCGTCGGAATCACCCTACATGAAGGCGATTTCCAGAAGGCGCGCGGCTCTTTTTCGAGTCGCTTTGGCCGTTTTCGTGGCTCTTTCGAACGGCGCCTGCGGGGGAGCCGAAAAGACTCCCGAGGCCCCTGTCCAGCGGACGCCGGGTGGTTCCGAGGCCTTCAAGAAGGGCCGCGAAGCGCTTCTGCGGGGCGACCACACCCGGGCGGAGCAGTACCTCAAGTTGGCCCTGGATGAGGGATATGCCCCGGACGAGACGGTGCTCTTGCTCGTACACGCCTGTCTTTCGAGTTCTCGGTTCCGTGCAGCGCTCAACTACGCGGAGCCCCATCTGCAGAACCACCCCGAAGACAAAGCCCTGCGCTACCTCGTAGCTACGGTCCACCTCGGCCTCGGGCACCGAGAGGACGGCCTTCGGCACCTAAACCTCCTCGCGGAGCAAGACCCGAACTACCCCGACACCTACTTCCTCAGGGGTGCGGCTCGATGGAACGAAGGTGACCGAGGTGCTGCTACCGATTTCGAAAAGTATCTCTCGCTGGCCCCCGAGGGGCGTCACGCCGCCGAGGTGCGGAGTCATCTGAGCGACATTCGTCTCGCCCTTCGCGAACCCCAGAAGCTCGAGTGGGCTGAAGTGACCCACGAGCCCGAGGGCGATTCGAACGAGGAGGCTCTTCCGTGATTCCGAAGCAAGTCTACGAGTCGTCGCTCGGCACGTTCTTCGCCCCCATTCGACCCTACCTGGAGGACGAATCGGTCACGGAGGTCGTCATCAACGGTCCCGGTGAGATCTTCTTTGAGCGCAAAGGCCGGATGTCGCGGGCCGACGCCCGGTTTTCTTCGCCGGAGCAGCTCCTCTCGGCTCTGCGTGTCGTCGCCCAGTACGTGGGGCGCGCTTTCGATGAGGAACACCCCATTCTCGAAGGACGCTTGCCCGACGGGTCCCGCATCGAGGCCCTTCTCCCCCCGGTCGCCCCTGATGGTCCCAGCGTCGCCATCCGCCGCTTCTCCAAGGACAAGCTCACGATGGAAAAGCTTATCGGCTTCGGTGCCCTTCCTCAGGACGCCGCCGACCTTCTCGCGGCCCTGGTTGAATGCAAGCGCAACATCGTCATCTCCGGCGGGACGGGGAGTGGGAAGACGTCCCTGCTCAATGCACTCTCTGGAATGATCCCGAAGGAGGAGCGCATCCTCGTCATCGAAGACGCTCGGGAGCTTCAGCTTCAAGGTGAGCACGTCGTGCAACTCGAGGCTCGCCCGCCCGATCCAAAAGGGAAGGGCGCTGTCACGATTCGGGACCTCTTCCGCGCAAGTCTCCGCATGCGTCCCGATCGCATTGTGCTTGGAGAAATCCGTGCTGGAGAGGCCCTGGACCTCATTCAGGCGATGACCTCGGGCCACGGCGGGTGTCTCACTACGGTGCACGCGAGCTACCCCAAGGACGCCCTGAGTCGCCTCGAAACCATGGCCCTCATGAGCGGCATCGAGCTGCCCCTCGTCGTCCTCCGGAGTCAGCTCACTTCCGCCGTCGACATCATCGTCCAGACCGACCGCTTCCGCGACGGCAGTCGCGGCATCACCCACATCACCGAAGTCGTGGGCGGAGAGTCCGAAGAGCGGAAGCTCGTCGACCTCTACGGACGCTTCCAGAGGCGCCTCGTTTCGACGGGCTGCGTCCCCGCCTGCGCAGAACTCCTCGAAAGCCACGGCTTTTCTTACCCGAAGCATTCCCCATCCCGAGCAGAAGCATCATGAACCAACCCCATCCAACCAACACCTTGAAGTGGCTCATCATCGAGGGCGACGATGCACGCAAGGTCTTCGTCTTCCGGGCCACGGATGACCACACCATCGTGGTCGGGAGCGCCGAGGGCGTGCACTACCGAGTCTCTGACGCTGCTCCCCTCTGCTTCTACGTGGAGCGCGAAGGGCAGCAGCTCTTCCTTGTCCCCGCCTACGTCGGGCACCTTCGCCTGAATTCGCATCGTGTCGCCGAACGCACCCTGCTGCCCGCAAGCGGCATTGTAGAGTTTGGCCGGAACAGGTTGAAGCTCAATGTCCAGGAGGTACCGCCCCACGAGGACGACGTCACGGTGATGCTCCCGTTTGATCCACCACAGGGGAAGCCTGACGAGACCGCCCACTACGACGAGGCAATGGCGACACGCATTGCCGAGTACGAACCGGCGTCGGATGAAAACGACGCCCCGACTGCTATGCTGAGCGCCCCAGGATCGCCCGTCGCCGCAGACGTTACGGACGCGATGGAGTTCGCGCGGACCGAGGAGGAGGCGATCCCCCACTCGCTGCGGAGACCGGCAGCCGAACCACAAGAAGCTCCTCCTCACGCTCCGCTGCTCGACGACGACGATCCGGCCCTCGCGACCCAGATCATGGGCTCGGTGCCTGACTTCGACGACGAGTACCCGAACTATGCTGAGTCGGCGCCCGTGCGCGTCGGACCGGACGATCCCACTCCGGCTGACGGCAGCTCCGCCACCTACCAGCCGAAGCAAGCACCCAAGGTCGCACTTTCGTCGCCGAAGACCGGGGAACCTACACCAACGCGCCTCGACACCGGAGCCGACCGCACCGAGGGCATTCCGTTCGACGACTTCGTGCCTCCTACAGGCAAGTCCAAGGCAGTCCCAGCTCCTCGAAGCGAACCAAAGCCGGTCCGAGACGAAACAGCACCACCGGTTTCCCCACCAGAGGAACCAACAGACAAGCCCCCGGCGCTCCCGTCAGCATTCGCCCCGCTAGTCCACCGCATGGAGCAATTCGGCACCTGGGCAAAAGAAAAACCCGTGCTCGCGATGGGAGGGGGCATCGCGGTGGCGCTGATGATCGGGCTCAGCATTGGTGGAGTGAGCAAGCTGCTGTCTTCACCGGATACGGCTGAGCAGGCAGCATCGAATACGGCGGCTCCTTCCCCGCCGGAGGAAGCCCCTCAGGAGGCCCAGGTGGAAGAGCCCAAGAACGCACAAGCGGCTGAGACCGAGGTCATGGAGCCCCCCGCGGAGAAGAGGAAAATGACTCCCGAGGAGGAGAAGGCCGAGGCAGAGGCTCGCGCCGCTGAAGAGAAGGCCTACGCGGACGATGTGAATCGAGCCGTCGAGCACCTGGTTGCCGGCCGCGATGACGAAGCGGCTCACGCGTACCAGTCTGTCGCCCAAACCAAGTACGCCACCGAGCAGCTCAAACGCATGTCCGAACTCCTCAAGCGGCGAAGCCAAGCCCGCCACGGCAAGAAACCCGCCACTCACCAAGTCCCGGAGCTTTACCGATGAACCTCCTCACGAAAAGAACCTGTGTCATTAGGCTACTGCGCGGTTCGATTCGTCGGTCGTCGTCCTCGAAATGCGCGTGTATTCCTGCGTCCTCCTCCCTAGACTCGGACCGCTCGCGACGCCTACTGACACAAGTTCGAGGCATCGCCGCCGTTCTTTGCCTCTTCGCGACTACTGCCTGCGGGAGCACCGAGTCCGAGCGGGCGCCGTTTTCGATCCAGCTGAGCGCCACGAGCGACGATGGGACGCCTCTCGAAGGAGTGGCCTTCGTCTCCAGGGAAAAGGAGGTCGGGAAGACCCCGGCTTCCGGCGGGTTCGTCGTCCAGCTGCGCGGCGCCGAGGGCTCGACGCTTCCGTTGGCTGCCCAATGTCCGGACGGGTACGAGTCGCCTCTGCCTGGCTCACTCAAGCTGAAGGAGGTCCTCGACCTCTCAGGAAAGCCTGAACCCCTCTCGTTCGACGCGACCTGCGTGAAGCAGGTCCGGGACGTGGTGGTGGTCGTTCACGCCGAGAATGGCGCCGGCCTGCCAGTGACCATCGACGGCCAGGTTTCTGGGACCACGGACGAACACGGGAACGCCCATGTCCTCGTCCCCGTGGAGCGGGAGGTGAAGAGCCTCACCGTCAGCCTCGACACCACCGAGCGCTCGCGCCTGCGTCCTCAAAACCCCAGGCGCGTCTTCGAACTCGAGGGAAAGGACGCCGTAGCTCTCTTCCATCAGCTCTTCTCCGAGGCCAAGCCGCCTCGTCGGATCCGGAGCGCCTCGAGCCCACCTCGCCACGTCCCCTACCGAGTCAAATAGAGATGCGCGTTCCCCCCGCTGTCCCACCCCGCCTCGCCTCCCTCTCCCAGCTCCTCAAGATCTTCGATGACGTTCGACAACCACTTTCTCCATCGCCGCCGGGTGAGGCCAGCGAAGATTTCAAGCTCTGTACGGCCGGGCACATCTCGATGGAGGAATACCTCCGTCGCCGCATTGAGATCAGCTTGGCGCGCCTCGCGCCGCACCTCGATACAGAAGATCTCAGCTACGTGCGACAAGCGTGCTTCGAGTATCTCCGGGACGACTTCGTCCACACCGGGATGTTTCGAAGCATCCTGTCTCGCTTGCGAAACAACCCCAAGTCAGGCCATACCCAAGAAGGAGGAACCCTCGTGAACCAGAACGAAAATGCCGCCAAGAAGAGGGACGCCTCGCTCGGCAGCGAAGACCTCCAGGCGCTCAAGCGTGGGGAGATCACCGCGGACGAGTACATCGAGCGCCGCCTCGAACGCCAGATTGAACTCCTGGGCGCCGGGCGCCTCCTCTCCGATGAAGAGCGCGACAAGATGCGAACGATCATCCGCGAAAACTTCCTGAAGAGCCCGCTCTTCCGCCACTACACTGACGCCATGACGAAAAGGTCCGACAGCGAGACCTGACGCACGCGATGACCTCCCCGGCCGAACAGAGAGACTCGCCAGAAGTGCTCCAGCTCCTGGAGCGCGGGGCACCTATGGTGGAGCGCATTGCCAAGCGCATCCGTGGAGGTCTCGATCCAAGCTACCAGCTCGACGACTTGATCGCCGCCGGCAAGGTCGGGCTCCTCCAAGCTGCGAGGCGCTATGACCCCAGTCACGGGATTGCGTTCGAGGCTTTCGCCTATCACCGTATCCAAGGGGAGGTTTACAATGAGGTGGGGCGTTTCTCTGACTTGAAGCGAACAGCCTACCACCGAGCCGTGGCCCTCGAAGCGGCGACCGTCTCCGCAGGCAACGACACCTTCGATGGTGCTCTCCAGCTCGCGTCTCAGGACAAGGTCGAAGACATGTCTGAGGCGGAAATGGAACAAGCTGTAGACGCGATCCTCGGCAACGTGACGGCAGCGACCGCTGTAGGCCTTCTCCGGCCATCTTTGGAGGCAGACGCCAGTGACCAGGGGGAAGATGATCCCTCCCAGCAGCTCGAACGCCGACAGCTGGCAGCCATCGCGCTACAGCTACTCGAGGAGCTTGACCCGTCCGACGCCGACATCTTTCGCCGCAAGCACTTCGAGGACAAAACGTATCAGGACTTCTCAGACGAACTGGGGCTCAGCCGGCCGTGGATCTATCGAAGATACAACCGGGTGCTCGGGTTTCTTCAGGAGAGGATGGCGGCTCTGGAGACGGGTTAGACTCGAAACGGCTCGTCAGGAGTCTCGTCCTCCGGGGCACACCCACAATCGACGCGCCGCCGTCCGCAAAGACTGGCTACGAGGGGCGAGACCTCTTCGCTACCGGCGATAGATGTTCATGCGAGCAGCCTCGGCATAGGTGAGGCCCATCGAGATGGTGACTTCTCTCGCGCGCTCAGGATAGACCGCGGAGTAAGCGTCCAGGATGATACTCGAGCGGGTGTACTGATCGAGAGGCTCAAGGTCATCCCAGATGACGTAGAGGTGCCGATTGCCAGGTCCCGAGGGCTCGTCAATGATCAGCAAGTCACCTTGCTCGTTATCTTCACGCAGCTCTTGCTCGATACTCGCCTGAAGCTCGGATTCCTGCTGTGTCCTGTTTGGGTGGGTTCGATGTATGACCGGCATGCTTCAACTCCTGAGCTGACCGTGGTGAAAGTTGAGCCATTCTACGTATTTTACGAAATCTCTGGCCGTTGTGCTGTCTAGCGCATCTGGATGATACCGCATTTCAACCGTCCAGTTCATGTAGAGGTGAGCGATCACTTGGGGAGTCCGGTTGGGAACCTGCCGCATCCCCCTTTCGGCACGTTCACGGACCAGTTGTTGGTACCAATAGAAGATGGAATGCCCAGATTCTTCCTCCCGAACGTGGATGCCTAGGACAGTACGCGTGTGATGCCGTATCGGGGAAAGATAGGCCCGGACCTCCGCCAAGGCAGTCCCACCAACCACCATGCAGAGAGCTGTCTTGAGCAGCATCTCGGCAGCCATTCCCGAGAGGTAGACGGCGGAGTGGGGCTCGCTGGGAAGGAGAAGGCGCGCCTCTTGAAGCCGCTCCTCGCTCGCTCTCTTCATGACGGAGACGGTCTCTGGTTCGGTCTCGATGTGTGCGCGGTACGACATGATGTCTTTTGTCTTCTTACCGCGGCACCAACCCACTGGCCATCGCTCCACCCAGCCAGTTGACGAGGACCAATGCGCTCTTGCCTTTGGCGACGATCTCCTTGTCGCCGTGCTTCGATTCCTTGACTTCGCAGGTTGCGCCCTGCTTCTCCAGCACGTACTTCAGGTGGTCGAAGTCGAGGAGAAGAGGTGCACTCTCGAAGTGTCTGTCGAAGAGGGAGCGCATTCGTGCGGGGAACCACCCGGGACCAACAGACACGGTGAACAGATCGTCCTTCCTCTTCCGGCAGAGAAGGTTGATTGTGCTGCTTTCGGTGTGTTCGGTGCCGTCCGTCATGCGTCTGCCTTCTCGTTCAGTAGGGTCAATTCGGCGAGGAACTCAATGGCTGATCCGTAGCGTTCGTCTGGAGACGATAGGGTAGCTTTGTTGACGATGCCATCCAGAGTCGGCGAAACGCCTGGAGTCCACTTCGATGGCGGAGGGACCGAGGTGCCCCCAAGCTCAAGGGGCCCCTTTCCAGTGAGCATTTGAAACAGCACGAGACCGACGCCGAATATGTCCGCGGTGGCGCCTAGGCGTTCGCCTCGAAGCGCCTCTGGACTCGCGTAGACCGGGGACCCAACGATCGTTCCCGTGCTCGTCGTCATCGCGCCGCTCGGGGGCACCCCGTCGAGGACCGGAAGGACACGAGCGAGTCCGAAGTCCATGATCTTCAGGATCCGAGGTCGTTCAGGCTTCGTCTCTAGAAACAGATTCGCCGGAGTGATGTCTCGGTGAATCAAGCCGAGATGGTGGGCCGCGGAGAGCCCTGCGAGGGTCTGTGACGCCCACTTGATGGCTTCGACGATTGGCAACTTCCCGCGAAGATCGAGTTCGGTCGCAAGACTGTGCCCTTTCATGAGATCGAGCACCACGTAAGGTAGCCCGTTCTTTGCTCTGCCCATGTCCACGATGCCCACTACGTGGGGGCTCTCTATCTGACCGAGGCAGCGCGCCTCGCGCCGAAGGCGCTCCAGGTGCCCCTGCTCCTCGTGAAGATGCGGACGCAGCAGCTTGAGGGCGAATTTCTTGCGCAGGAGCTTCTGTCGGACCACGACGACATCTGCTGTCGCTCCCCAGCCAAGCTCTGAGACTACCGTGTACGGGGTGTCTGACAGAAGGTCGTTCAGCTCTGCCCGTTTTTCGCTGTTCATGTTCCGAATCGGCTCCCTCTCTTAGAATGGATTCCGCGATTTTCTTCCAGCTGTTGTCAGATTCTGGGAAGATTTTTGGCGCTTGCGACGTGTGCGGGTGGCGCGCAAGTATGCGGCTATCGTGGTTCCGACCCCAACCAAAACAGCCCCCGAGGAGGCGCTCTTTCTTGGTACCCCTTATCGATCTCTCGGTGAATTGGGCCGAGGCGGGATGGGGACCGTCTACCTGGTCGAACACGAGGAGATCGGAAAGAAGTTCGTCGCCAAGGTGATCCATGCCGCGCTGGTGCCTGACGTGAAAGCGGTGGACCGGTTCCGTCTCGAAGCACAAAGCCTGGGGCAACTGGACCATCCCCATATCGTGGAGGTGAAGGGGACCGGGGCCACCTCCGACGGGCGACCGTTCATCATCTTGGAGCATTTGAAGGGCCAGACGCTGAGCGATGAGCTTCGCCGCTCCGAGATCGGCGTGAAGAAGTCCCTGCTTTACGCGGACCAATACTTGTCGGCTCTCGAAGCTGCTCACCGAGCCGGAATCGTCCACCGGGATCTCAAGCCAGGAAACATCTTCGTCACGACCGAACACGACGGAAGCCCTTGCGTGAAGGTGCTCGATTTTGGCCTTGCGAAGGTTCTGCCCAACGCGCCCACGGACGCGCCCTCTCCCCTGCTGGATCCCACGACCGTCGGCACCGCGCTGGGAACGCCGAGCTACATGAGCCCCGAGCAAGCGATGGGGCGGCAAACCGACGAACGCGGGGATGTCTACGCCGCTGCCGTCGTTCTCTATAAATGCCTGACGGGTGACGGTCCCTTCGAGCACCTCGGACGGAGTCGTCAGATGGAGGCGCACGTGAAGAAGATGCCGGACCCTCCCTCCAAATACTCTACGGAGCCAATCAGTGCGGCTCTGGATGCCACCATTCTGCGCGCGTTGTCCAAAGATCCCCAAAAGCGATTCCCCACTGCTCGAGCGTTTCGGGACGCCCTGGTCTCGGCGGCAGAAGAGCAGCCTCTCATTCCACCGAACGGATCGCCGCCAACCCAGCTCGAAAAAATGGCCGTGCTTCGGGGCGTGGGAGTCTTCTTGCTGGTGGTTCTGGTGACGGCCGTTATCGCTGTTTCTGCTCAGATCGTGCTGAATTGAACCCTCGCCGCGACGGTGGACGAGTACGCTCAGCTCAAGACAAGCGAGCGCGGACGTATCGAAAGGTCAATTTGCGCCCAGGTCCCCGGAGTCTACGATTTCTTCAGCGTAGTTTCTCGGTCCGCACCCGTCTTGGGCGTCGGGGACGCGATCCCCATAGTCAGGAGTGAACTCCCCGGAAATGCTGGCGTCGGTGCTTGAGCTAAGGACAAAGGAAACTTCGGAAGGAGAGCCGGATACCCAAAACTGTTCTCTAGAGATTCCAAGTTCCAAAACTCCATTGCAGCTGATTTGGTCATCGCCAGCGGCGTTAAAGTCGGCCGCGCACGAAGCCGACCCGTCAGGAACCTCCACTGACAGGCTGTACACATCATTTGAGAGCGGCGGCGAGAACTTCACGACCAGGAAGTCTACACCCTCAGCGGCGCAGAGTGATGGGACGTCACCATCACCACCGTCCTCGCCATCACCACCGTCGTCGCCGCATCCCAGAGCAGTCATCGACGCAATGAAAAGCACGTACCGAAAAGAATCCACGGGAGCCTCCTAATTGGTCTTGATCGTGACGCCCAATGCGGCTTCGGAAATGGAGGCGGGCGTGAAATACAACTTCACGGTGCCACTCCCCGCAGTCATTATTCCGTAGGCAAGGAAGTCACCTTGCTGAATTCAACTTGTTCAGTCCTCATGTCGATGGACTCGGAGGAGCAGGCGAGGATCGGGCAACAAAATGCGACGGTCGCGAACTCTCGTCTCACAAAGGGCAGCACAATCCTTTCCGCTACGGCTTGTGCTGCCTGCTGTCAAGGTCGCCAGCAGGCATCACCCCTGGGGATCTCGCCTGCTTGGCTGTTGGGCCCTGGCCGGCCGTCGAAATTTCACCGACCACGCAGCTTGAAAGATTGACCACATTGGACACGTCGAGCCTTCTTACATGTGGCTCTCGTGACAGTCGTCACCGGGATTTCTGCCCAAATCTTCCTCGATGGATGAGAAAATGGAGATTTCTTCGCTGGAGCGGGAAACAACCGCGCCGAAAACGTTGAATCAATAGACAATCCCCCCAAGACTCGAACCTCCCCATGTCCTCTTCCCCCAAAACCGGCCCGCTCCGTATCGGAGACGTCTTTCTCGGCCGCTACCACATCCTCGATGTCATGGGGCGTGGGGGGTTCGGGTGCGTGTACCGTGCTCGGAACGAGTTCATGGGGAGGGAGTTCGCTCTCAAGGTGCTCGACGATCGCCAGCGCTCCTCCAAGGAAGCGATCCAACGAGGTCGGCAGGAGGCGGTCATCCTCGGTCAACTCGACCACCCGAACATCGTGCGCGTATACGACGCCGACGTGACTCAGTCGGGGCAGCTCTACATCGCGATGGAGCTCCTCAAGGGCCAACCGCTGAACGACCACCTCCAGGAAAACGGTCCCGTGGACGTCGACCGGGGCCTTTCCATCTTGGAGGCTCTTTGTGACGCCCTGGGCTTCGCCCATGAAAAAGGGATCTCGCACCGCGACATCAAGCCCGCGAACATCTTCATCACGGAGGACGGAACGCCGAAGCTTCTCGATTTCGGTATCGCCAAGGTCGCGGGCAACACCGGGTTCAACACGGCACCGAACCTCGTCGTCGGGACGAGCCTCTACATCTCGCCAGAACAAGTCCACGCCTGTTACGATCACCTCCCGCAAAAGCCTGCTCCGGAGCTGAGCGATATCTACGCCTTGGGGTTGGTGGCGTTCCAGATGTTCCAGGGCCAGCACCCGCTCATGGTGAAGGTACCGAACGCCGACTTCCGCAACCATCATGTGGTGTGGAGGTTGCACGTTCAAACGGAGTTGCCCCTCCTGCACGAGGTCGTTCCGGGCTTTCCCAAGGCGGTCTCGCTCCTCATCAATACCGCGCTGGCGAAACAACCCGACGATCGCATTCGAACGATGGGGGAGTTCGCAACGAAGGCGAAGACAGCCCGCCTCAAACAGTTGGCGGTGAGCGGCGGGGCCCACTACACGCCGATCCCGAATCAGCAGTCGAGCGCTCCGACCGAGCCCGATTCTGCCGGCGCCAGCGGCACGCAACCCCTCGCGCGGCGTGGCACGAAGAAGCTGTTCAACGAGGCCGACGCGCCGACTGTCTACGTCGAGTCCGCCGAGACGCAAGTCGAGGGGTCGAAGGAGCAGCGCGCCCGCGCTGCCTCGCCAGAGGCCCCAGCCGCGATTCAAAAGAAGCCTTCGGTAAGGAACAAGGTGGCGGACACGCTCGAAACGCTCTCGCGGACCCTCACTGTCCCCGGCAAAGCCCTGGCCCAGTCGCCCGTGTATCCGCGGGCACTGATCGGAGGAGCCGTAGCGGTGGGTCTCATCATCGCCCTCATGGTGGGTCCTCGCGTCCGTGCGGCCTTGAAGAAGGACTCTCCTCCGGAGTTCGTGATCGAGGAGACCACGCCGCTCCCGCCCGCCGAGGAGAAAGAGGCGGAGCAGGCCGCGCCCGAGCCAACGGTGCCGAGTCCCGAGCCACCTCGCACTGAGCCCGAAGCCAACGAACCTCCTGCGCCAGAAAAGACCGCCGCGCCGAGCCCGCCGCCCCCCTTGAATCCGCCGCCCTCCTCGAAGCCACCGACCAAGACCGCCGACAGGAAACCCAGAGACCCCGCAACCTTCACGATGGATACGACGAGGAAAACCACGCCCAACCCTAAACCGGCCCCCGCACCGAACGAGACCGAAGGCAAGTGGGACGAGGATCTGACAAGTGGCGCCTGGTTGGAGTAAGAAACGGGAGGCATCGATGGCAACCAATCCGAACTTGACACCGAGCAGCGTGACCGAGGGCGCGAAGCGTCCCGCGTCGGGTGCGCCTGAGGAGGCGGTGAGCGAAGCCGAGAGCGAGATGCGCAACGAAGACGCGACCGACCAAGGCGACGAGACGCGCGAGTTCCGTTCGCCTGAAGAAGGCACCCACGGAGCTGACGACACACGCGAATTCCGTTCGCCTGAAGAACAGGAATCGGCGGAGTACGAGATGCTTTCGGGATCGAAGACGTTCGATCCCGAAAGACTCGGGGTCTTCAAGATGAGCAACACCTTCCTCCAGTGGGTACTCAAGAATCCTCCGCCGAAAGGCAAGCCCGAGAACCTTTGGAAGGATACTTTGCCGCCCGGGATGGAGCTTCGTGCTGACGAGCCTGCGATGGTGGAGAGGTCGTCGGAGGGAGGGGTTCGGGTGAAGCCTCTCACGCCTAGGAATGGATCTATCGAATCGGGACGCAGCTGGAAGACCCCGCTCCTCGTGGCTGGAGGCGTGGTACTGCTCGCAATCGGTGGTGTTGTTGTTTGGCCGAGCGGCTCAGGCGAAACTGGTGATGCTGATGCCAAAGCAGGGGATGGCGCCGAGGTGGAGGTTCAAGGACCGACGCTCTCTGACGCCAGTGTGGGGAGTCGCGACTCTTCCGGGGCTGAGAGCCCAAGAGAAGTCGAAGCGTCGGCGAAGCCGGTGACGACCGGTTCGACATCGGACGGGGAAGCGCACGGGGTCGCCCCCAAGCCAGCAACCGAGAACGAGGCTTCACCCGGGGTGATGCCCACTAGGGGACACCCCAAAAGTGAGATGGATCCTCCGGAGAAAACCGAGAAGGCGGGTAGCGCTGCACCGTCCCCTTCGCCCCCTCGCTCCGAGGGCTCCACCGACCCCAACTCCTCGAAATGGCGTCCAGCGTACGACTAAGATGACACATTTTTCTTACAAGAAACTCCTCCTGATAGCGTTCGCATTTCTAGGTTGCGTAAGCCTGAGTTCAGTTGCGCGGGGAGAAGACCCGGCAAGGAACGTCTCGAAGGAGCAAGCCGACGAGGCACGGGCGTTGTTCAAAGATGGCGTACAAGCGCAACGCGAAGGTGATTTCAAAGGGGCCTACGAAGCCCTGCGCAAGTCTTACAACCTGAGGCGTTCCTTCGATACGGCGGCGAATCTCGGGATTGTCGAGTTCCGGCTCGAGCGATACACCGACTCCGCAATGCATCTGGGGTATTGGCTCCGCAACTACCCCACAAGCGAAGACCCAGAGCGCTATGCTCGTATGAAAGAGATGTTCCAACAGGTACGGCCCCATGTCGGTGGAGTCCGAATCGAAGTGGACGTACCGGGCGCGAATGTCTTCATCGACGACGAACCGGTCGGAGCAGCACCGATCGATTACGAACTCTTCGTCAACCCCGGCGAACACGAGGTGCGCGCCGATTTTCAGGGGAAGACAACGTCCAAGGCGTTCGAGGTCGACAAGGGCGGGACGACGGACGTCGAATTGAGGCTGAACGAGAAGTCGTCCGAATCAGGTGCGGAGCCCGATGAATCGCAATCGCCGTCTGCCGCTATTTCTGAGAGCGAAGAGTCCCACCGACGCGGTGCACAGCGAAATTGGGTGCCAGCATACATCTTGGGTGGTGTGACAGTGGCTGCGCTCGGAACAAGTCTGGTGTTTCGCGGGTTGGCTGGAGGGGCGAAGAGAAAGGCGGAAGATCTCGGAAGCGAATTGCCGAGTGATGGCTGCCCCGACGGCTCCGTCGACCCGACGTGTCGCGAAATCAACCAACAGGTGGATCGGCTCGAGACGCGGGCGACTGTGTCCAACGTAGCGCTCATCGGTGCGGCCGCTATCGGTGCAGTGACGATCGGCTACGTCGTCTATCAACTGGGGCGTTCACCCAAGGACCGTGCGGTCACGGCGAGCGCGGCGGTCGGTCCGTCGGGTGGAACGTTCACGATCGTTGGTCGTTTCTAGAGGTTCTTAGCTATGAAATTGCTGCAAACTATCATTGTCATCTCTCTACTTGGCGCTGCCACGACCACGGGCTGCGTCGACGACGGTTCCGGTGATTGCAACCTTCGGAAGAACTGCGACAGCGACGGCGACGGTGACCTCGGCGGGGCTCCGAGCGGCGGTGGCGATGTTGGGGACGGCGACGGCGACGGCGACACCGGAGGCACGGGCGGCACGGGTGACGGCGACACAGGCGGCAGCGGAGGGACTCCAGACCCCTGCGACGAGTGCGGCGGCGCCACGCCCGCCTGCAACGCCTCCGATGAATGCGTAGAGTGCACGAGCGACGCCCATTGCTCCGGCAATACTCCTGCCTGCAATGATGCCGAGGAGTGCGTCGAGTGCACCGACAATGCACACTGCACCGCTGCGGAGGCGCCGCTTTGTGACACGGCAAGTGAGCAGTGCGCCCAGTGTCTCGAAGACACGGATTGCACGGAAGTCGCCGCCACCGTCTGCGACGGCGGCACGTGTACGGGATGCACCCAGGACGACGACTGCGCGCACCTGATGGACACTCCGGTGTGTGAAGTCGACAGCGGCACCTGCGTCGAGTGCCACCCCTCGGAAGACGACCGCGCGAGCGACACGGACGCGTGTGGCACCGGGGTCTGCAACCCCCAAACCCTCCAGTGCGACGCCACTCTCACGCAAAACACGAAAAACAACTGCTCCCCCTGCATCGCGGACGCCGAGTGCGCGGAGGGCCGCAACTGCATCCCGCTCGAGTACAGCGGCGGCAGCGAGCCCGTCGCACTCGGCGGATTTTGCATGCAGGTGTTTCCGGGGTGTACAGCACCTTACGAAGCCGGCGCCATCAATCGCGTCTCTCTTTCAGGCGTACCGGCCGCAGACTACTGCGGCCTCGCCGAGGAATTCACCACTTGCGCCGCAATCAAGGACCTCGAGGGTGGCAAACTTTGCTCCACCCCCGCCGACTGCGGCACCGAGCACAGTGAAGCACGCTGTGAAAGCGTCAACGGAAGCGCCGACCTCAAATGCACCTACTCGTGTACTTTGAGCAACCAATGTATTGCTGGAGCGGACTGCAACGGCCCCGACGGCAACAAATACTGCGGGGGCCCGTGAGGAGCGGAGTGATGATGGGAGCTTTGGCCTTTTTTGTGGTCGCCTGTGGCGACAAGGAGTTTTCGTCGAGAGACCCTGGTGATGGCGACGGTGACGGTGGCAATGGCGACGGTGACCTCGGCGGAGCCTCGAGTGGAGGCAATGGGGATGGAGATGGTGATGTCGGCGACGGCGACGGCGACACCGGAGGCACGGGCGGCACGGGTGACGGCGACACAGGCGGCAGCGGAGGGACTCCAGACCCCTGCGACGAGTGCGGCGGCGCCACGCCCGCCTGCAACGCCTCCGATGAATGCGTAGAGTGCACGAGCGACGCCCATTGCTCCGGCAATACTCCTGCCTGCAATGATGCCGAGGAGTGCGTCGAGTGCACCGACAATGCACACTGCACCGCTGCGGAGGCGCCGCTTTGTGACACGGCAAGTGAGCAGTGCGCCCAGTGTCTCGAAGACACGGATTGCACGGAAGTCGCCGCCACCGTCTGCGACGGCGGCACGTGTACGGGATGCACCCAGGACGACGACTGCGCGCACCTGATGGACACTCCGGTGTGTGAAGTCGACAGCGGCACCTGCGTCGAGTGCCACCCCTCGGAAGACGACCGCGCGAGCGACACGGACGCGTGTGGCACCGGGGTCTGCAACCCCCAAACCCTCCAGTGCGACGCCACTCTCACGCAAAACACGAAAAACAACTGCTCCCCCTGCATCGCGGACGCCGAGTGCGCGGAGGGCCGCAACTGCATCCCGCTCGAGTACAGCGGCGGCAGCGAGCCCGTCGCACTCGGCGGATTTTGCATGCAGGTGTTTCCGGGGTGTACAGCACCTTACGAAGCCGGCGCCATCAATCGCGTCTCTCTTTCAGGCGTACCGGCCGCAGACTACTGCGGCCTCGCCGAGGAATTCACCACTTGCGCCGCAATCAAGGACCTCGAGGGTGGCAAACTTTGCTCCACCCCCGCCGACTGCGGCACCGAGCACAGTGAAGCACGCTGTGAAAGCGTCAACGGAAGCGCCGACCTCAAATGCACCTACTCGTGTACTTTGAGCAACCAATGTATTGCTGGAGCGGACTGCAACGGCCCCGACGGCAACAAATACTGCGGGGGCCCGTGAGGAGCGGAGTGATGATGGGAGCTTTGGCCTTTTTTGTGGTCGCCTGTGGCGACAAGGAGTTTTCGTCGAGAGACCCTGGTGATGGCGACGGTGACGGTGGCAATGGCGACCTCGGCGGGGCTCCGAGCGGCGGTGGCGATGTTGACGGGGATGGAGACCACCGCTCCCCATGAGAAGACGATGCACAGCTCTGCTGCCACTATTCATGCTTGCCGGGGCTCCAGGCGCCCACGCGAGCAACCAAACCCAGGAGGCCCGAGCTCTCTATCAAAAAGGCAGCGGCGCGTTCAAAGCGGGCGATGACATCAAGGCGCGCGAGTACTATTCCCAGTCCCTCAAGCTGGAAGAATCCTTCGACGCGATGTGCAACCTGGCTCGCAGCGAAGCGCGCAGCCGCCTGTTTGCCGAAGCGTACGAGCACCTGCTCTTGTGCTTGTACCTCTTCCCGGAAGACAAAGAGCTTCAGGAAGCCCGAGCGAGCTACGAGATTCTTCGGAGCAAGGTTCGCCAGGAACTCACGTACGAGCAAGCCTACCCCATCGACGAGCGAGTGGACGAGGAGATCGAACGTCGGGAGGCCAAGCCGAGTCAGCAGGAACTCGACGCACTCCCCGCGTCGGGCCTCGATGACCCCGAACCAGTCGCGGAGAAACCGAAGTCCTCCGCCCGACTTCCCGTCACCATCACCCTGGGCTCCCTCGGGGTAGCCGGCGTTGGGACCGGGGCTGTGCTGATGTTGGTTGCCGGCTCGCACAAGAAGAAGGCAGAGAACCTCAGCGCCGAACTTCCCGGCGACTCCGCCTGTGTCGGACCGAGTCCCGATGCACGCTGTGAAGAACTGCAGACACGTCTGGAAAAGCTCGACTCGAATCACAACGCGGGAGTCGTCGGTTACGCGGTGGGCGGTACGCTCCTCGTGGGTGCCGTGGCGACGTACCTGCTTTGGCCTAAGCCAAGCTCCGAAAAGGCGTGGGCTCGGCCGTTCTTCGAGTACGAGGGCGACGGGGGATGGCAGCTCGGGCTTCGGGGGTTCTTTTGATTGCTCGCGTCGAAGGCCTGACGAAGCGCCGGCTAGAGAGCCTGAGCGACGCGAGCAACGGCCTCCCCGAGCCGGCGCAACACCAGCGACGCCGGCAGCCGCAGCACCCGGTAGCCGGAGCTCACCAATTTCCGGTCACGCGCCACGTCAGCTTGTGTACGCGAGGCGTGGTACTCATCACCGTCGACCTCGACGATCAAGCGAGCGGCAGGCGCGAGGAAATCCACAATGGCATTTCCAATGACGACCTGACGCCGGAAGGAAACTCCAAGCCTCTTTCCACGAATGCAGCGCCACAAGGCCGCCTCCGAAGGCGTCGGGTGGAAACGCATGTAAGCAGCGCGCTGCTGGAGGAGGACCTCGCGGGCAAGACCCGGGGTGTGAAACGACTGGGGTTGCATGAATGGATTGGTTGACACGAGAGACCTTTCCGCCCGCCTGAGCGGCGAGCCTTGGTCGTCCCCGGCGCAGCATGTGTGCCAGCGAGGGCGTGTTCCTCTGGTCCACCTGAGATGCCAAAATGTAGAAGACTTGATGTACCAGTCCGCTGGCGGACAGGGTGCGCCTCTGGCCGAGGAACGACGCGCAGGCGGGCGGAAAGAGCTGAAGAGCACGGCCCGCTGCCGTGCGAGTCTGCCTCCGCGTGTTTTGCACCCTGTGCATCGAGCGACTCTCGAACACGGTGTTCGTGATTTCACACGCGCCGCGGGAGATGGGAGCAATCTCGTGCACTGTGGACGATTTCGCTCTGTGCACCACACGCACGGGACCCTCGCACGCGCGGAGCGTGGGCTGGGCGCACGAACGGTGACGCCCGGATCAAAGGTGCACTCACGCGTCGTCCAATTGATGGCCCGCCGAGCACGTAGCGTGAGGGACCCTGTCCGCGCGCAGCGAAGCGAGCACGGCAGGCCACACCCCGAGCTCAATCGAAGGGGAGCACCACCACCACCACCGGCTCCGAGGGACGAGCCCATGAAGAAACTCAGGTGACGCCCTGAAATCGAGCCACAAACTTGATACAGTCGGTGAATCGACGGGCGAAAAGCGTTTCGATAGTCGCGGCAACACGCACCGTTCCTTGACAATCCCCATGTAACCTAGCCCCGGTGCCAAACGTCCGGTAGCCGGGGCGGCGCAGGCAGGCGAAGGCGCCACGGGTAGCCCCAAATCAGTGCTATTTGACGGTGGGACGTCAAATCACGAACACGGTGTTCGACATTCGGCGGAAGGAAGACCCACCCTGCCGTTTCTCCGGCTGGCTGGGACAGCCCCCCTGACAACTACGCCCCTGGATCCTCCAGGATGTGGCAGGAAATCAGCTCTCCGACCATGGCCGTTCCCTGGTTGGACCAACGCTCGCCCGGCTTCCAGCGGACGAATGCGTTTTGCCACTCTTCCAAAAACTTCACCTGACAATCGACGACGAAGCGGGCGAGCTTCTTGTCGCTGACCCCTTGTGAGGGTTCGTTGTGCACGCGCATGGCTACTTCTGGTTGAGCCCAGAGCCCCGGCAACAGCAGGAGGTTTTTGTCCGTCGTGCGGTACGGCTGGAGAATGTGGCGTTTGTTGTCGTCCACGGGCGCGTTCGGATCCTCGGGCCACCGCTCGCGCTCGTTTTCGTATTCGCAGTGGGCCTGCCCCGAGGTGCGCTTGTCGGCGCACGCCATCTGGGAATAGTCGGCCGTGACGACGGTCAAATGGACGTTCGCCGTCTGTCCCACTTTCCAGGCTTCCCTCACCGTAGTGGTCGGGGCCCGTTTCGTGATGGCGTCGCGGAGCGTGCTCTGTTGAGGAACCACGATCATCGCCAAGATGAATGCCAGCGCGATGATCATCCGGCCACTGAGTACCGGCTCTTCTTCTTCCGGTGCCGGGGTCGACGGGCTTTTCGTGCCCGGCTTGGTACCCGACTTGGTGGTCGACCTGCGGGAGGTGCTCTTCTTGGGGCCCGGGCTCTTCTTAGCGGACTTTTTCGGCTGTTCGACCATCGTGAGTCGGTCTTTTACATGCTCGCGGACGGGGGAGGTAGCGCCCCGGGCACATTCGGCCGTCCGTGTGACCGTTTTGCAACAATTGTCGGGCGGCCGGGTCGCCAGCGGACAGGTCGCGTGCTAATCGACGCGCCCCCGACAGCCGTAAAATTCGCAGAATTTTGGCAAATTCTCCCCAAATCGCTCATTTCGGGAGTCCCCTGAACCAAGCCCAGCGCCCCCCAGATGTCTGACTCCTCCCGAGCCTCCATCGCTCCGTTTTCCCGACCCCCGAGTTCCTCGCGGCCCGGTGCGGCCTCGCTGGGCCAGAACCTATGGCAGCGACACCTCGTCGTCGGGGCGACACTCGGATTCCTGCTCTCCGTGCCCGCTCTCTTGCGTGCCTTTCAGGGACCAGGCGCTTGGCAGAGCGCGACCCTCTCGGCGATTTTTTCCTCCGTTTTCGCCGCGCTTTTCGTCAGCGCTGCGGCAGCATCCGCGTTTGGGGTGTGCTTGTTCGTACCTCGCCTTTGTGGACTTGCGCCTGCGATCTCCGCCGGGTTCGGCGCGGCGAGCGCCTGGATTTACGTTGCGCTCCGCGGCACCGCCGAGGCCTTCCGAATCTCATCGGGCGCCCCGGCCAACCTCGGTACGGTGGAGTTCATCCAGGCCAGCTTCTGGCAGCTCGCTGGACCCATCCTCATGGAGTACGCGTCGCTGTCCGTGGCTCTGGCGTTCCTCGTTCTCGCCTGCACTGCGTTCGTCTTCGTCTTTCTCCGTCGTCCGCTCGATGGTTGTCGACGACCTTGGGAAATCCTCGGGCGAGGAGCCGCGTCCGGGTTGATTCTCGCCCTTCTCGTTCAAGCATTTGCGTCGCCGGGCCTCGCCCAAGAAAGCGGCCTCGATGAGACGGCGGACTTGGCTCTCCTGGCGTCGATTGCATCACGGGCCGAACAACGCGCCGAGGTCGAAGAGAACGCTCGACGTCTGGGAGTCGTCGTTCCGCGTGGGGCACGCCTGTCGTCGGGCGGAATCTGGGAGCAAGCCGCACCCCGCCTCGAGGGTCCCCGGCCGAACGTGGTGCTCGTCATGCTGGAGTCGGTGGGCACGAACCACCTCGGCTATCTCGGCTACCAGCGCGACGTCACTCCCGAGCTCGACCGGATTGCGGCTCGCAGCAGACGGTATCTCGATGCTCGCTCCACGGCGAGTCATTCGAACTACGCTCAAATGGCGGCGCTCTCATCGCTGTTCCCTCGTCGTTTTTCTGGGTTCGACGCCTACACGCGCCTCGATTATCCGCGCGTCCTCTGGCACGATTTTCTCGCGGCGTTCGGCTACCAGACGGCCACCCATTCCAGCCAAGACGAGACGTGGCAGGGGATGCTCCGGTTTCAAACGACGGGGACCAAGACGGAGTATCATCACGCGGGGACGTACGAGGGGAAGCGGATCCGCATGGGATCGGAGAAGATCGTCCCCGATGAGGTCACCATCACTCGGGCGATCCGCTGGATTACGCACCAGGACAGCCCGTTCGGGCTCTACGTGAACCTGCAGGCAACCCACTTTCCCTACCGCGTGCCTCCCGGCGGCCCGGCGCCGTATCAACCGACACGTCCTACGCGCGGGAAGTTTCACTATCTGAATTACCCTGCCGCGGACGTCCCCGTCGTCATCAATCGCTACGACAACGCTCTCGCGTACGTTGACAAGCAGGTCGGCCGTCTATTTTCCTATCTCGAAAAGTCAGGAAAGCTCCCCAATACGGTTTTCATCGTCACGTCCGATCACGGTGAGTCCTTCGGCGAAAACGGCCTCGTGACCCACGGACGATCGCTCTTCGAGGAAGAGGTCCGCGTACCGCTACTCATCCACTATCCGCGCGACGTCGCGCCGGGCGACGACCTGCGCCGCGCATCGACGCTCGACCTTCTTCCGACGATCGCCGATCTTTTGGAGGCACCGCCTCATCCCGCGTTCCAGGGGGTCTCCCTGCTCGGCGAGGTCCAGCCCCGGCGCCCGGTGTTCATGAACATTCAAGGGATGAAGTCGGTCGACGGCGTGGTCTGTGGCCGGTACAAGTTCGTCCTCAATCGAAGCGCCGAAACGAAGTCCCTCTTCGATCTCGAGGCCGATCCCGAGGAAGAGCACGACCTCGCCTCGAAGCTCCCCAGCGTCACGCACAAGCTCGAGACGCTACTCCGCGCCCAAATGCGCACGCAGATGCGCTACCACCATCCGTCCAGCGACTCGCTGCGCACCGAGCACTATGCTCCCCGCTTGGCGTCGTGCCCCGACCTCGATGAGCACTTCTTCGACGGCTCGGAGACCGAGACCAGCGATCTCCACGCTGCAGCTCTCGGACACTGAGCGCTGACGGGGCCGGGGGCGCGAGCCGCTAGAACAGCTGCCCCCAGCCTACCTGCATGCCCAGGGTGCCGATCGCAACCTCGTCGTTCGCGCCGAGAAGTATCCCTCCGCCGAACGACACGCCCTTCACCACGGTGGCCGCACCCAGGCTCAGAGTGAGCAGGTCTTGGTTCTCACCCGGCAAAAACTCGACACCGATCCCCCCGAGGATGTGCGTGAATTCGTTGCCGCGAGCATTGCGCGCGAAATTCGCGCCGAAGAGCATTTCCGCCGCCATGTTGCCGCGGGTGAACTCCTCACTCAAGTAGCTCCCGCCCCGCACACGACCGGCCATCGTGAAGACGCTGCCACCGGGCATCACGCCCAGAGTCACCTGTCCGCCGACGTTGCCTACGCGCGACTCGAAAGCATCCGGGTCGTCGTCCTCGATGGTCGCGCCGGGAGGGGCTATCGTGACTCCTCCGTAGCGAGCCGTTCCCTCGACCAACAGCATGGTGCGGAAGTACGGAGCGGGCTCGGGCGGCTTTGTTTCGAGACCGGCTGTCGACGCTTCGAGCTTCATCCATCCGTCTTCGTCCGAGCCCGGCTTTTCACTCCCGACCGGGTCGGCGATCTCCTCTGCTTCCCCGGCGCTCTCGGTTTGGGTCACCGACTGGTCTTCCGCGTCGAGAGGCTCCTCGCTCCCCTCTTCATTCGTGGTGGGAGCCGTCCCGCTCTCTTCGCCTTCGGTTCCTGAAGCGTCCGTCTCGTCGGCCTCGGCCTTCCGATCCGGTCCTGGGCCTTCATCCGAGCTTGCATCGCCGAGCTCGGGCTCTGCCGGTGGCGCTGGGGCCTGTGCATGCGCGGGGCTGCTCGCGACAAAGCACAAGATTCCGGTCAGGACCGGAACTCCGCTTCTGAGGGGACGTTGGGGGTGGAGGTAAGAAAGACGTGGTTTCGGCACGAGTCTCATGTTGCCGTGGCGCGGCCCTAGAGGCAATCGGCGAACGCCTCCCCGAGAAGCTTGTTACCGAGGACAGCGTGACCCTTTTCGCCCAAGTGGATGCCATCATGGAAGCGGGTCTCGTAGTCGGGACACAGCACGTCCGGATCCCCGCAAGACAGAGGAGCGAACGAGTCCACTGCGTGATCGACCATCCCGGTCGCGGCCTGCCCCAGAATCCAACTGTTGAGAAGCTTGGTATTCGTCCCGCGACGGGCGTTGTAATACTTCGAGAATCCGCCCCAGGGGCTCACGGTCACGGCGACCACTTCGAGCCCCTTTGCCTGAGCTAGCTGATAGATCTTCGTCAGATCCTCCTCGATCTTTTCGTTTTTCCGATTGGCGGTCAGATCGCTGTAGAGATCATTGACGCCGCCGTACACGAGGAGCGTGTCGAACCTCTGGATCGGGATTTGAGGGACGATGTCGTGCTCGAATCGGCGGCGCATTTGGTTCGTCATGTCGCCCCCCTTCCCGAAGTTGACGAACTGGCTCTTCGGGCAGGCCTCCCTCAACACGTTCAGATAGCCACCGCCGCCGCCTTTCGCATCGGTGATCGAATCTCCGAGAGCCGCCACGACGTACTTTCGTTTCGGGGGCGCTGGCTCGGCCAAAACTGGCGTCTTTTCCGGCGCGCTCGCGGGTTTCGGAGGCTCGGAAGGGGCGGTATCCGTCCGAGCAGTGAGGTCGGGGGCGGTGGCCTTTTGCTCGGCTTTCTGGTGCCGCCGGCCTTGCTCGTGGCATGCGGACAAGACACAGCCCGCGACGAGAAGGAGAGCTGCGACCGGAAGACTCACATCCTCTCCACGACTCGAATCCCCAAGAGCCCGAGCCCTCTCTCCATCTGGCGTGCAGCCAGTGCGGCCAGTGCGAGTCGGCTCGCTTTCACCGCGCCCTCTTCCTTGAGGATAGGGCACGCTTCGAAGAACGAAGAGAACGCTCGGGCCAAGTCGTAAAGGTGGTCGGTCAAGAAATGCGGGTGAGACGTCTCGGCCGCGCGATGCACCACCTCACCGAATCGCAAGAGCACGCGTCCGAGTTTCTCCTCTTCGGTAGTCACGATGACGATCGGTCCTTCGGCCTCGCGCATCGAGAGCCCACCTTTGGCGAAGATGCTGGAGATACGAGCGTAGGCATACTGGAGGTAGGGGCCCGCGTTGCCGCTGAACGACACCAGTTTGTCCCAATCGAACTGGTAGTCGGAGGCTCGGTTTTGGCGCAGATCCGCGTATTTCACGGCTCCGATGCCCACGGCGCGGGCGATGGCGGCGACGTCCTTTTCGTCGATCTGGACTTTGCCTTCGGCCATTCCTTCCCGAAGTCGCTCTTCGGCGCGCTTCTCCGCCTCGTCGAGCAAAGACGCGAGAGTGACGGCTTTCCCGTCGCGCGTTTTCAGCGGTTTTCCCGATTCGTCGAGAACGGTTCCGAAGGAGATGTGCTCGCATTCCATCTCCACGCCCAAGAGCTCACCCACGGCGAACAATTGCGAGAAGTGCTGCGCCTGGCGCGCGTCCACGACGTACAGCGAACGATCCGCATTCCAGGTCTCTGTGCGAAACTTGAGCGCGGCGATGTCGGTCGTCGAATACAAAAAGGCGCCGTCCTTTTTGCGGATGAGAAAGGGTGCGTCGAGCTTCTTCAGCTGCTTCGGGGCGCCTTCGATCTCTTTCCAGAAAATCGCAACGGCGCCCTGATCCTCACGGGCGAGGCCCTTTGCCATGAGCTCGTCGACCACACCCGCAAGCATGTCGTTGAATGCGCTCTCGCCGAGCCATTCGTCGAACGTGACGTCCATCCGTTCGTAGACGGCGTCTAGTGCGGTGCGCGTCGTCGCCACGAATTTCCGCCAGAGAGCGAGGTTCTCCTCGTCACCGGCCTGGAGCTTGCTGAGCTCCAGGCGCGCCCGTTCTGCAAACTGCTCGTCTTCTTTGGCTCGCGCTGACGCTAGCTTGTAGACTCGTTCGAGCTCTTCGATCGGTGACGAGTCGAGGGCATCGGGATCGCCAAGCTCACGCATCCCGGTCAGAAGCAAGCCGTATTGAGTCCCCCAATCCCCGATGTGGTTGTCGCCGATGACGTCGTGGCCACAGAAGCGCAGGAGTTTGCACAAGGCGTCGCCGATGATGGTGGAGCGCAGGTGCCCCACGTGCATTTGTTTGGCGATGTTCGGACTCGAAAAGTCCACCACGACCTTTTTGGGCACGGCGGTCTTGGGGACGCCGTCGCGATCGTGGTCGCGACTGGCGTGGGTGAGCGCCGCGGCAATCCAGGATTTGCTCAGCGTGAGATTCACGAACCCCGGGCCTGCGACCTCGGCCTTTTCGATCTCCTCCCGCGCGCACATCCCTTCGGCAATCGCGGCGGCGATGTCCCGGGGGTTCTTTCCGAGCCGCTTGGCGAGGGGGAGGGCGGCGTTCAGCTGGTAGTCGCCGTGGCGCTCGTCCGTCGTCGGTTTGAGGAGAGCCGGTGCTTCTTCGCCCGTCACCTGTTTGACGACAGCGGAAGCGATCTGATCCAGATGGTGCTCGATGCGCATGAGTTCCTCGGGGGGGGCCGGGGGGCCGCCCGTTTGTTAGGCGGGATTTGCTGGCGGGACCACTCTTTTTTGGCTGCTTTTGGGGCCGCGGAGCAGGGTCGGCTCCGGGGCTTGAATCGAAGTACCCCGCCTGCCAAGAAGCGACGGTGTCCGGGCTCAGAACCTTCCGCGGCGCTCCTGCGCTTTCCACCTTCCGCGTCGAAAAATATCTCCGTGAGGTGAAGAACCTGGTGCCCGAGGTCGAATCCCTCGCGGCCGAGTTCTTGCACTTCGCCGGCGCGCGAGCGGGCACCGAGCTCGACTCAGAGGAGATCGAGCGACTGGAAAAGCTCCTGACCTACGGACCGCCCGTGACTCCCGAAGTACCATCGGGAGCATTCTTACTCGTCGTTCCCCGCCTCGGAACCATCTCGCCGTGGAGTTCGAAGGCCACGGAAATCGCCCTGGGTTCCGGTGTCGAGAACCTGGAGCGCGTCGAAAGGGGAGTGGCATACTACCTCGGCTCAGCCGTTGAGCTCAGCGAGCAGCAACTTCGTTTGGCCGCGACTGCCCTTCACGACCGAATGACGGAGACAGTTCTTCTCGAGGCGGAGGACGCGTCACGACTTTTCGTCGTCGAGCAACCTCGTCCGCTCCGCACCGTGCCCATCGTTTCCGAAGGGAAACCCGCTCTGGTTCTGGCCAATGCCGAGTGGGGCCTGGCGCTTGCGGAAGACGAGATCGATTACCTCGTCGACGCGTTCTCCGAGATCGGACGCGACCCGACCGACGTGGAGCTCATGATGTTTGCTCAGGCAAACTCCGAACACTGCCGGCACAAGATTTTCCGAGCCGACTGGTTCATCGACGGAGAGAAGCAAGAAAAGAGCCTCTTTGGCATGATTCGCAACACCTACGAGCATTGCTCGGAAGGCATGCTCTCCGCGTATAGCGACAACGCTGCCGTCATGGAGGGCTTCGAGGCCGAGCGCTTCTTCGTCGAACCCGGGGGCGCTCAGCAATACCGCTCCATTTTCGAACCTGCGCACATCCTGATGAAGGTCGAGACCCACAATCACCCGACCGCCATTTCGCCGTTTCCCGGAGCGGCGACGGGCTCGGGGGGCGAGATCCGCGACGAAGGAGCAACCGGGCTGGGCTCGAAGCCCAAAGCGGGGCTGACGGGCTTTTCGGTATCGAATCTTCGCATCCCCGGTTTCGTCCAACCTTGGGAGGCGGAGGACATCGGGCGCCCGTCGCGCATCGTGTCGCCTCTCGACATCATGACGGAAGGACCGCTCGGAGGAGCTGGGTTCAACAACGAGTACGGCCGCCCGAACATCCTGGGATACTTTCGCACGTTCGAGCAAAACGTAGGCGGACAAACCTACGGCTATCACAAGCCCATCATGTTGGCGGGTGGACTCGGCAACATTCGTCCCGAGCTGGCTCTCAAGAGCCCTTTTGCGCCGGGCTCTCACCTTGTCGTCCTCGGCGGCCCAGCCATGCTCATTGGACTCGGGGGCGGGGCGGCCTCGTCCATGGCGTCTGGAGCAAGCTCCGAAGATCTCGATTTCGCCTCGGTTCAGCGGGACAATCCGGAGATGGAGCGGCGTTGTCAGGAGGTCATCGATCGCTGCAGCGCCCTAGGAAAAGAAAGCCCAATCGTGTTCATCCACGACGTGGGTGCGGGCGGGCTCTCCAACGCGCTACCGGAACTCGTGAGCGATGGGGAGTGTGGAGGTCGATTCTCGCTGACGAAAATACCCAGCTCCGAGCCTGGAATGTCGCCGATGGAGCTCTGGTGCAACGAAGCCCAAGAACGGTACGTCCTGGCGATCGCTCCGGAGCGCCTCGAGAAGTTCGAGGAGATCTGTGCGCGTGAACGTTGTCCCTTCGCAGTCGTAGGTCGAGCGACGAGTGAGCCAACGCTGGTGCTCGAGGATGAGCGGACCGGGCAAACTCCCATCGATTTGTCATTGAAGACGCTCCTCGGGAAGCCTCCGAAAATGACCCGTGACGTGCGCTCGACTCCGGCGCCTTCCGCTCCTCTCGAAGTGGGCGAGCTCCCGCTCAAGGACGCCGCCTACCACATCCTTCGTCACCCAGCCGTGGCGGACAAGACGTTCCTCATCACGATTGGCGATCGCACCGTTACGGGCATGATTCATCGCGATCAAATGGTCGGCCCTTGGCAGGTTCCGGTCGCTGACGCGGCGGTGACGCTTGCCGACTACGTGGGCTACACCGGAGAAGCGATGGCGATGGGCGAGCGCACGCCGCTCGCCGTCGTCGACTCGAAGGCTGCGGCGCGAATGGCGGTCGGAGAGGCCCTCACGAACTTGGCGAGCGTCTCGATCGAGAGCCTCAGGCGGGTGAAGCTCAGCGCCAACTGGATGGCCGCATGCGGGGCAGAGGGTCAGGACGCTCGTCTGTACGAAGCGGTCCAGGCTGTCGGACAAGAGCTTTGTCCGGCCCTCGACATCACGATCCCCGTCGGCAAAGACTCGATGTCCATGCGTACGGTCTGGGACGGAGGCAACAAGAGCGTGGTCGCGCCCGTCTCGCTCATCATTTCGGCGTTTGCGCGCGTCCGAGACGTGCGCCGGACGCTGACGCCCCAGCTCAAGGTCGAGGGCGCGTCCAAGCTGATCTTCGTGGACCTCGGTCGTGGGAAGAACCGCCTCGGTCTGTCGATCTTTGCGCAGGTGACGGGCCAAGTGGGCACGTCCTTCCCCGACGTCGATCACGCTGGGGATCTGAAGGCCTTCTTCGAGGTGGTACAAGAGCTCAATGCCCGGGGGAAGATCCTCGCCTACCACGATAGATCCGACGGCGGCCTGTGGGCGACCGTATGCGAGATGGCGTTCGCCGGTCGGGTGGGCGTGAGTCTCGAGCTCGACGCCTTGCCAGCGGAAGCCGGGGCGAGCGACGCATTTCATCGGATCTTTTCCGAGGAACTCGGCGCTCTCCTTCAGGTCCGGGACGAGGAAGTCGACGAGGTGCTCGGCGCCTTTTCGGCGGCGGGGCTTCGCGAAGCGGCTGCCGTCGTCGGAAGCTTGCGCGGGGACGACCGGGTCGTGGTCCAGCTCGGCGGCACCGACGTGGTGAACGAAGCGCGGATCGATCTTCGTCGTGCTTGGTCGGAGACGACCCATCAGATGCAGATGTTGCGTGACAATCCCGAGTCGGCAACACAGGAGTACGATCAGATCCTCGATGCCGAAGACCCGGGAATCTCCCCCGTAGTGCCGTTCGACGCCGGGGTCTCCCCAGTGACGGGACTGATCGCGTCCGCGAAAGAGCGACCGCGCGTGGCAATCCTGCGTGAGCAGGGCGTCAACGGCCAGGTCGAGATGGCGGCGGCGTTTCACGCTGCCGGGTTCGCGAGCTGCGACGTTCACATGAGCGACTTGCTTTCTGGGCGTGTCACGCTCGACGGGTTTTCCGGGCTCGCTGCCTGTGGCGGGTTCTCCTACGGTGACGTGCTGGGCGCAGGTCTCGGCTGGGCCAAGTCGATCCTTTTCCACGAAGAGGTGCGCGAGGCCTTGCGCGCTTTTTTTCATCGAAAGGACACGTTCACTCTCGGCGTCTGCAACGGGTGTCAGGCGTTTTCTGCCCTCAAAGACCTCATTCCAGGCGCTAACCACTTCCCCCGGTTCGTGCGCAACGAAAGCGAGCAGTTCGAGGCCCGTCTCTCACAAGTCGAGATCCTTCCGAGTCCGTCCGTCTTCTTGAAGGACATGGTAGGCGCGCGCATTCCGGTTGCGGTCGCCCATGGGGAAGGCCGAGCGGACTTCAGTCAGACGGGTGACGTCGCTCGCGTGAACGTCGCGGTGCGCTTCGTGGACGGTCGCGGAAATGTAGCGACGACATATCCCAAGAACCCCAATGGTTCGCCTGGTGGAATCACCGGGGTGACTTCCGACGACGGGCGCGTCACGCTCATGATGCCTCACCCGGAGCGCATCTTCCGTACCGCGCAGCACTCCTGGTGTCCCGACGGCTGGGATGACGAGTTCTCGGGCCGCGGTCCGTGGCTCCGGATGTTCGAGAGCGCTCGTCAGTTCGTCGGCTGACGACCCGCGGGGCGGGGGGCCCGGGCGGGCCGGTCCAGTCTTACGACTGAATCATGCGCGAGCGCGGTGTTCGCCCAGCGCGTCCGCGACGAGATTCTTGAGTTCGTCCGACGGACGGCTTTGGGGCGCGGAGGAGGCGCGCGGACGGCTCGCCTCCGATGAAGTCGGCATGTCGATGAGGAGCGACTCGATCTCTTCCAGGGCCATGTTCGGATCGATGTTGGCGAGAGGATCGCTCTTTGCGGGTTTGCTCGAGAGCTTCCGCTTGAGACTTCCGAGAAGATCTCCCGGTTGATTCAGCTCGAAGGCGCCTTTTTCCAGCCTTCCTGGGTCTTCGGAAAGGCGTGCGATGACCTTCTTGTTCGCCTTGAGAAGTCTGTGGGCCTCGCTCAGCGCGGCCTTTTGCGTCACGTCGAGGCACTTGAGCGCGGATCTCAAATCGTGCCCGCCCAGGTGCGCGAAGATCGCAGTCGCTACCGCGAGTTCCGAAACCCCGACTTTCGTCACGCTCGCGATCTGGGGGCCCCCGCAACTCTTCACGTAGATGTAGCTGCCCTGGAGCATGAGGGCTCCAAATCCCAAGGCGACCGCCACGAGATCGGCCGTCACGTCCACGGGGGGCTCCAACATTTCCTCTTCACGCTTGGTCTCGATGAGGAACACATACGCGAGAGAACGAGCCAAGTTCGTGGTGAGCGCCACCGGATGACGCAGCTCGGCTGCCGGTACTTGAAGCACCCAAGACTCACCCGTATCGAGCAGTCGGGCCACGCCGCTTCCCGACGTCTGTGGGACGCCGCAGCCCCCGGTCGAGCAGCTCGAGCCCTGAGGAGATGGGGTGCCGGCGTCGACGACTCGACATTCGATGGGGACGTCGCCGAGACCCGCGTGCTCCTGCATCCGAAGGGCCAAGAGCACGGCCGAATCGGGATCTCCCACGAACTCGTCCGGGAAGAATTCGGCATTGGGGAGGACGAATGGTCTGGCTCCGAGATCGTCTCGGTATCGGTGATGAAGACGCGCGTAGCGCTGAATTACCGCTCGTGTCACTTGCGCAGGGGGGAGCTGCATTGGTGCTCATCCTGTCAGACGATTTGGTAGATTGCCAGAATCGCACAGCGCCGGAGAGGAAAATTCGTCAGCGCAACCCGCGCCGCCTCCGTTCCAATTCTGCAAGACGGGTGATGACTCCCCGGGCCACGATCTCCAGAACTCGCTTCGTCAACGCTGTGCGCTCGGACGGATGTCCGCTGAAAGAAAGCTCGCTCTTTGCCGTCTGCCCGCCTGGAAGGCGTCCCACCGCCGCGCAATGGGCCCGGAGCGCCCCGTCGATCAGGGTGTACTTGAGTTCAGTGACCGAAAAGCGGTACTCGATTCTGTTCTCGCGTCCCGCCCCCCAATCTGCACGAGAGGCCTCCCGACGCAGGGCCCTCTTCAGGTGAGCCTCGAAGTCCGACGCCCCCAGCACGTCCCGAGGGAAGACGAGGCGATCGAGCACGACCATGGGCGTCCCATCCGACGGCTTTTCGTCCATCAACAGCACGAGACCCCGTGAGTCGTAGCCTTTTGCGCTGGCCGTCGTGAACAAGCCAAAAAGCGCGGCCGCGAAACCTACGAAACCGAAGCGTTTGCCGTTTCGACGGGGTATTTTAGGCGAAGGTCGCACTACGTCGAACCTATGAAAAACCGCAAGACCGGCCAAATTTTCGGCGGTCGGCCGGGGGGCTCGTAGAGGCCTACTTAGGTGATAGGCTGGGCACGTGGGTAGTCGAGCAACCGACGTAGACGTCATCGTCATCGGTGGGGGCGTCAACGGAACCGGAGTAGCTCGAGACTGCGCGATTCGGGGCATGACGGTCGCGCTCTTCGAGAAGAACGACTTGGGTTTCGGCGCCAGTGGCAACTCGAGTGGGATGATCCACGGAGGGCCGCGCTACCTGACCAAGAATCCCGAGGTCACGTATTCGTCGTGCCTCGACTCCGGGCACATCCAGAGCATCGCGCCGCACATGCTATTCCGGGTGCCCTTCTTGGTGCCCGTGTTCCGCAAGGGTGTCCCGGCGCACGTCGAACTTGCGACTTACGACGCATTCTTCGAGGTTTACGACCGTTATCAGAGTCTCAAACGCGGAAAGACGCACCTCCGGTTTTCGGCCGATCAAGTCTCCCAGCTCGAACCCGGCCTGATTCGGACGGGGGGTGCAGTCAGCTTCGACGAATGGGGCATCGACGGGGTGCGGCTCTGCGTGGGAAACGCCAAAGACGCCTCCGAACGTGGCGCGCGCGTCTTCGTGCACGCGGCCGTCACTCGCATCGAAAGCGCTTCGGACGGCAAGGTCAGCGGCGTGCACTTCGTCGATACCGAAACGGGCAAGACGGGCTTTCTGACGGCTTCGGTGGTCGTCAACGCAACTGGCGCCTGGGCGCCCATCACAGCAGCCCTCGGGAGGCTACCCGAGGGAGCGGTGCGCCTCCGCCCCGGTAAGGGGATCCACGTCTTTTTGGACAAGCGCCTGTCGAATTTTTCGATCATCACCCAGGCGGTCGACGGTCGACAGGTGTTTCTTCTACCGTGGCAAAACATGAGTGTCCTCGGGACGACCGACGACGACTACTATGGCGACCTCGATGATGTCGTCGCCACGACCGGGGAGGTCAGATACCTACGTGAAGCCATTTCTCGCGTACTGCCTGCGGTTCGCACTGCACGCGCGATCGGGACTTCTGCCGGCGTGCGCCCAACGCTCCACGAGTGGGGGCCTCATCCAGATGCCCTGAGTCGCGATCATCGCATCGTGGATCATCGGCGCGATGGCGTGAGCGGACTTTACAGCATGTTGGGCGGAAAGCTCGCCAGCTATCGCCTCTTCGCCGAGGAGATGACCGACGTCATCGCGTCTCGACTCGGCGTCAGGAGCCCCTGTCAAACTCACACGCTTTCGCTCCCAGGGGGCGAGTCGAGAGCAGGACCCGAGGAAGCTAGGCATTGGGCGGCGGAAAGCGACCTCGACGAACTCACGGTGCGCCGGCTGTGCTTCCGCCACGGAGGCCGGGCGCTTCCAATGCTGAAGGAAGCGCCCCCCGAACATCGACGCGTGATCTGTCCGTGTGAACCGGTGACGGAGCTCGAAATCCGTCACACCGTCAAGCACGAATGGGCACGAACGGTCGACGACGTTTCACGCCGCACCCGCCTCGGTCTGGGATCGTGCGGTGGCATGCGCTGCGCGGTCGCCTGCGGGCAGATCATTGCCGACGAACGCGAGCGAAGTCCCGCTTGGGGGCTTCAGTCCGCTGCCGAGTTCCACCGCTCCGCCCTGAAACGACGCCTATCCGCCATGAATCCTGCCCAAGCACGCCAAGAGGCGCTGAGCGCGGCGCACCTTTATGCTCAAACGGGGATCGAGTCGGGAGGTCGAGCGGAGAGAGTTCTATCGGAGCTCGATGATGAGCTGAGGGACGAAAATGGGTGAGGGGACGAGAGTCGCCGTCGTCGGAGCTGGGTTCGCCGGACTCTCTGCTGCATTTGGCCTCTTGGGCAAGGGCTGGTCTCCCACGCTGCTGTCCGTGGGGGCCGGTGCCAGCTCGATGTCCTCGGGTGCGGCGGATCTTCGGCCCTGGACCGAGGAGGTGCGCGGAGTCGTAAGTTCCGGCGCAAGACAGTTCGCGACGGCGCTGGGGCTCTATGGGGAGCCGGGGCGCGTCGTGACGGCAGAAGGCATCGTGCGCGCTACCGACGGTGTCGGAGCGCGCGTCCTTGCCGTGGATGCTCTCGCCGGAAAACGGATCGGAATCGCGCGCTTACCGCGGGCGGATTTCAGGCCCGAGGAGGTCGCTAGACGGCTTGCTAGCACCGCTTGGGCGAAACGGACGAAGACGGATTTCGAGGTCGTCGAAACGCCTGGCGTCGCTTCCGTTCACGAACTCGACTACCCCCTGTCAGCGTTCAGTCGTCTCTTCGACGATGCCGAGCGGATCGAGGCACTTCGCAGCGCGGCGCGCGCTTCCTCTGGCCGCATTCAGGGGCTCCTCACCGGTCCGTTTCTCGGCTCGGCTCGCGAGTCACTCGATGTTCCTGGAGTCATGATCGGCGAGACCCTCAGTCCCCCTGACGGGGCGTTCGGGAGTCGATTCGAGGGCGCGCGAAGCGAATGGACCCGGCGCGTCGGGATTGAGATCCGCCCGACATCGGTTCGTCGTTTGATGGTCGAGGAGCAAGGCGTGCGCCTCACCCTCGAAAGCCAAGCGGAGGACCGAAGCTCTCGAGGAGCCCGAGCACCAGAAACGACTTTGTGGGTGGACGCCGTGGTGATCGCGAGCGGGGGATTGATAGGACACGGTGTCGACCATCTCGCTCGGGACCAGGCCCCGTCGACATTGGGAGCCATGCTCGATCCGAGTCCCGTCGCACTCCTCGGCGCGCACGAAGGCTGGGACGCGTCGCTCGATGGTGGCGCCTGGATCCTTCCGCCTCACTATCGAAGGGGCGTCTCTGCGGCGTCCGCTCGGATCATCCTGGCCGGGGACGTGCGGGGGGAAGCGAGTCGCAGGGCTCCGCCGGGGACCGTGTTCGGTGCGATTCAGTCGGGGCTCGACGCAGCCGAGCGACTGCTTGCGCGATGACGCTGACGCGGCGCGGGTTCAGGGTCGGACGTTCCCACTGCCCTTTCGTCAGCGAAGCGCGCGCTCGAGCTCGTGGAACTGTTCGCGGACGCCCTTGAATCGATCCTGGGTGTGAATCGCGAGCGAGCGCTCGATCCATTCATCCATCTTGGTGGAAAGATCGGGGCGGCGGGCGGTGATCTTCGGACGGGGTGACGTCGTTACCTGGCTGAGCAAGACCGCAAGCGCCGTTTCCGGAAAGGGGGGCTCCCCCACCAAACAGTGATAGACGACGGCGCCCAGCGAATACACATCGAAACCCGGCGTCAGATCGCGCTCACCTCGCCACGCTTCTGGCGCGATGTAGCGTGGGGAACCAGCGATGGCACCCTGAGCCGTGAGCGCGGACATCTTCAAGAACTTTGCAAAGCCGAAGTCGAGCAGCTTCACCCGGGTCCCCTCGCGCTGCTCGTTCAACAAGAAGAGATTGTCCGGCTTGAGATCGCGATGAATGACGCCGACGCCATGGGCCTCGTCGAGTGCCTCAGACACCGAGTCCATGATCGCGAGCACGCCGGCAGGCGGAAGATGTTGTCCGGCCTTTGTAAGAAGTTCGAGTTGGCTGCCCAGGCTGCGCCCGACGAGAAGCTCCGAGACGAGTGCCGGACGACCGTCGGTGAGGAAGTACTCACCGAATACGCGCAGCGACGCCGGAGATTTCAAGTCCGCGAGGATCTTGGCCTCCCGAGAGAACCGTTCGCGAAAGCCGGCATCGCTGGCGTGGGTCTCACGCAAGATCTTGATGGCCACATCGGGCCCGCCGCTCAAGTCTTCTGCCCGGTAGACTTCGGCTTGCCCGCCCTCACCGATGAGCTCACGGATGCGGTAATTGTCGCCCACGCGAGCTCCAATGTCTGAACGCTCCCCAACGTGCGCCACTACCCCAGTTGTATCCGAGAGCGTTCGAATGCTCAAATCTTGTAGGGGGGCAGGGGCGCTGACCATTGATCACAAATTCTCCGTTGAGGGGAATTTGTGATCCGGCAGCTCG
>CBFGUR010000036.1:0-62040 GCA_965652275.1 uncultured Polyangiaceae bacterium
TGTGAATTCTCGCCGCTTCAAGCGCCGGATTTCACGGTGGGGCTCCGGGGCCCCGCCGCTCCGAGGAGCGCTCTTGTTAGCGGAATCATGCGTTCTGGCAATGGGCACGATTCTGATCTCGTGAGAATCGCGAGAAACTGAGCGAATGTGGAAGAATCGCAAGGTGGGACGCGTTAGGATGAAGCTCGCTCCAGCATCATGAAGCTCCCTGGATGAGCTTTTGATTTTACTGCAGATTTCGCTGGTTTGACGCCAGGAAGGCGCCTGGCGGATAAGAGAACGACGTGGATAGCTCTGAGTCCAGTACCCCCTTTGGCGAGGGGCACACCGAGCCTCCCGAGCCTGGTTCTCTCGTGGGAACTCTGGTCGCGGAGCGCTACTTCGTCGAGGCGCTCCTGGGCGAGGGCGCGATGGGTGCCGTCTACCGAGCCAAACACGTCCACATGCAGAAGGATGTGGCCCTCAAGGTCCTGCACCAGACGATGAGCACGAACCCCGAGGTCGTGAAGCGCTTCGAACGAGAAGCGGTCGCGGCCGGTCGCGTGCAACATCCCAACGTTGCGGGAGCCAGCGACTTCGGGCGCCTCGGGGACGGCTCCTTCTACCTCGTTCTCGAGTACATCGCCGGCCAAAGCCTCGGCGGCCTCATTGATGAAGCCGGCGTCATGCCAGCAGAGCGCGCGTGCCGCATCGGCCTTCAGATCGCGTCGGCTCTCTCAGCGGCACACTCCGAAGGGATCGTCCATCGCGACTTGAAACCTGAAAACGTGATGCTTCCCCGCGGCGATCACGAAGGCGACATCGTCAAGGTCCTCGACTTCGGCATGGCCAAGATGGCGCAGACCGACGAAACGAAGGCCACCAAGCTCACCATGCATGGCGCGGTCTACGGAACGCCCGCGTACATGGCTCCCGAGCAGGCCGCAGGCAACGACGTCGACCATCGCGCCGACCTCTACGCGCTCGGGCTCATGATGTACGAGATGGTTTCCGGTGGGCCCCCGTTCACTGCCGACCAAGTCATGGCTCTGCTCGTCAAACAAATGACGGAACAGCCGCCGCCCCTACCGCCGAACGTGCCGCGACAGCTTTCCAAGTGCATCATGAAGATGCTCGAGAAAGACCCGGGCGCGCGCCAACAGACAGCGGACGAAGTCGTGCAAGAACTCTCGGATTTTCTGGGCGTGACTTACACTGACCCCCGTCTTTCCACCGTTGGCTTTCCTTCGCCGGGCGCTTCGAATCCCCGCGCGTCAGGCGTCTCCGTCGCCACCATGAAGGCACAAGTCGTCGAAGGCGTGGCGCAACTCGCCCCCGTTCTCGACAAAGCTCGCGAAGCGAGCAAACCGGCACTCGCCTATCTGCGAGAGCCGATGACCGTCCGAGGCAAGACCTTCCCACGCTGGGTTCCTGCAGCAGCAGCTCTCGGATTCGTCCTCGTGCTTCTGGTACTCGTTCTGTCGGGAGGCGACGAGCAGCCCACTGCCGAACCGCCGGGCACGGACACAGCCGCAAAGACGAGCCCGAACGTGCCTCGTGACACGAACCCGGCAGCCAAGGACCCGGACCCACCAGATCCCGAACTCGCTCGGGTCATACAAGCAGCAAGCACGGGCTCGGACTCGGCCCTTTACGCTCTCGAACAACGCGAGGACTCCGAGCGTTCGCTCACCGAATGGATGGGGCTCGCCCAGGCGCGCCTCATGCGAAAAGACACGAGCAAAGCTCTCGATGCCTTTCGACAGGCCATCAAGATGGATGAGTCGATGAAAGCCGACAAACGTATGCTCGGCGCGCTGCGACGCTTGGCGGACGAGGACGAACATGCCGAAGATGTGCTCGAGTTCGCGGCCGAATCGATGGGACCTCTCGGTGCCGACCTGCTCTTCGACGTCTGGGCCAAGACTGCAGCCAAGACCAAATCCACGACACTAGCGTACGACCTTCTCACTAGCGGGAGCGTGGAGGGCAACTACTCACCGTCCTTGGGGGTGGCCATGAAGCTGCGCGACGTACAAGACGACTGCGAAGATGCGCATGAGCTAATGCCGCGCATCGAGGAGGTGGGAGACGAACGCTCTCTCGTCATCTTACGGAAGATGCACCAGACTCGCGGGTGCGGGGATAACAACCGCAAGGACTGCTACCCCTGCCTGCGTGACGACGACGCGCTGAAGAACGCCACGATGGCGGCTGGCATGCGCAAAGCGCACCGCTTCGAGCTCAAGAACTGGCGCTGGAAGGACTGAGGCCCTTTCGCCGCGATTCGAGAGCGTGATAGCCTCTCCAGGGTTCGTCCGATGCGGAGTTGGGTACCTCGCCAGATCGCCACGGTGGCAGGAGTGCTCGCTTTGAGCGCCCTTTCGCAGAGCTGCCTCATCGCGCCGCCGGATCCGTTGGAAGAGCCCGAGCGGATTCCGCCGCGGGCCATCACTCACAACGCGGAACCCTTACTTACGCGGATCGTCCAAACCACGCGCACGGGTCTCGAACCGTCGTTCAACGTCCGTTTCGTCTCAGACGACCTTGGAGAGCCCGTCGAGGGGAGGCTGTTTCTCAACTACAACGCTCCCAACCGCCTCCTTCTGGGAGCGACGCGAGTCGTGGCGGGTGAACTTGAGGAGGAACGCCCCATGAGCGTGATTTGGAGTACCAGCCGCGGCGTCCCCGCCGGCTGCTACACGGTCACTATGACCATCACTCATCTGGACAACTACGCTGCCAACACGGCACCTGAAGACGAAAGCAAAACCGCCTTCGTCACCTGGTGGATCGCCCACGACATCACCGACCTTCAGCTCGTCAACCTCGACGAGTGCGCGCCCCCCCAAACCGCAACTCAATAGGAGAATCGAGCGTGGCCGAACACAACACCAACACGAAAGAAGCGGTCCTCCGGTTCTGGTTTGGGGAGCTGGACGAGGCGGGCGAGTGCCACCCGGACGTCAAAAAGAGATGGTTTACGAAGGATCCGGCGTTCGACCAGGACATCCTTAAGAAGTTCTCCGCGACCTACGCGGTCGTCGCTACTTCACGGGCCCACCGACCCAGCTGGCTGGAGGGGCCCGAGGGGCTCCTGGCCGCCATCATCGTGCTAGACCAATTCTCTCGCAACATGTTCCGCGACTCGGCTGCGATGTTTGCCGCGGACTGGAAGGCGCGCTCGCTGTCCTACGAACTGATCGCTCTTGGGTTCGATCGGAAGCTCCCTACGCCATACAGGACGTTCTCATACATGCCGCTCATGCATTCGGAGCGCCTCGTCGACCAAGACCGATGTATCGAGCTGTTCCAGACACTCACTGAGGAGCTCGATGGGGACCAACGCAAGGGCATCGAAGCGAACCTGCACTATGCCGTGCAGCACCGGGACATCGTCGCTCGCTTCGCGCGCTTCCCGCATCGAAACGCGATCCTCGGACGACGGAGCACCGACGAAGAGATCGAGTTTCTGAAGCAGCCTGGCAGCAGCTTCTGAAGCCCTAGCGTCCGACACCCCTTCCGAAGCCTTGGCTGACGCGGCAAGAACGAAGAAGGCCTCCTCAGCACATCTCGACAATGAGATGTGCTTGAAATAGGCCTTCTCGACTCGACACGCTCCGAACGATCAGGGGTGGCCGCTGGGCATCATCATGCCGGGAGGCATACCGCCCGGCATCGGACCGGGGTCGTCCCCGTCGTCTTCGGCCTTCTGCGTCTTCTTGAACTTCTCATCGTCCGCAAAAGCCCAGTCCGACGCCCAAGAGCTGATCGAGTAGATCTGATCGTTGCCTGGAACCACAGCCCATCGACTCGAGCCTTCCGCGTTCTCGCCGAACTTCACGACGATCGGTGAGGCTTCTCCGCGCTCGATTGTCAGCGTCGCCTTGGGCTGTTCGAGTCCAGTCTCGGCCAGAGTCTTGTCGTCCCCGAAACCCGACGCATTGAGCTTCTTGTACGCGTTGACGAGGTTCTCAACCTTCTTGGTATCGAACCCTTCAATCGATTTCTTGCTCTTCCACTCCTCACCGTCCTTGGTGAAGACGTACTCGCCGTTCTCGTTCTCGATCTTCACCACCGTGGCCTCTTCAGGATCGAGCTCGAGGATGCTCAGGTCACGCCATGCCTTGGTGTCCCGGCTGTAGAGATAGCCGGAGTATCCGCCGAGGATGATGACCCCGTCGGTCCCATCGACGCGGGCCATTTGACCACGGCCCCCGCTCTTTCCAGCCCAGATTTCGCGAACCACTTTGTCGCCTTCGTAGAAGACGGCATGCACTGCGTTCTTGTCGTCCACCTCGTACTTCTCGTACGCGTCCTTCGAGGACGACACCTGCTCCTTGAACTCGAGCTTCGTCAGATTGTCGAGGAGCGATTCGACGTTCTTTTGGTTGGCGAGAGCTTTGACGGGCTCCTGGACCTTCCAGGTGTCGCCCTCCTTGACGAGAACGTTGGTGTAAGCAGGCTTCGGCTTGTCGCCCTCGGTAGCGGGGTTTTCCAGCACGATCTTCGTGATCTTCTTCGTCGCGTCCTCGGACAGCGCGAGTTCCGGGGCCTTCTGGGTCTCCCCTTCGATGCTGTGATCAGCGGCGTCCCGCTCCTTGCTTTGAACCTGCATGAAGTACGCCCCGCCGAGAAGCGCGAGGATACCGAGAGCTGCATACATCTTCGTGTCTGAATTCTGTGACATGTCTCTGACTCTTGTACGTAGAAGGCGCCCGCCCCACTGAGGAGCGGGCAGCGGGCTGGGAGTTATGCGGCGGCTTCGGCTTCCTTTGCCGGTCGTTTGGCTGCACGGATTGGGGTGTCGCGGCGCTTGTTGCGAACTTGCCAACGCCAGACTCCGAGCAGCACGAACACAAAGGGAAGACCGAGAGTGAGCGTCCACTGAATCTTGTTCTGGAGGCTCTCACGAGCCATGCGGTACTCTTCGTCCTTCTTGCGGATTTCCTCCTCCGATTCGTCCGCCTTGAAGCGCGGCTTGGCCACACTCGAATAAGTCAGGCTCGCCTCACCCAAGATCTTGGCGCTCGTCGCGATCAGATCTGCGTCCCCACTCATCCAATCGAGAGTGTTCTTGAGGGCAAGAATTGTGGGCGTGAGATACGTCGATGCGTAGGGCTGGGCCACGGTGAGGAGCTGCTGATCCCCACCCATTGCACCGAACTGAGCCATCTGAGGCGGCTGGGGCTTGGGATTGCCCGCCCGCGCGAAGGGGTTCGTCAGGAACTGGCTGGATGCCACGACGAGAACACGAGACGAAGCCTTGGCGCGCTCGGGGGGCGTGATGTCCATGCCGGGCTTGCCAGCAAACGCGCTCTTGATGGGACCCTCTACAGTCGCCGCGATGACGTGCTGACTGAAGGGGGGGCTGGGTTCGAAGGACTCACGCAAGCTCATGTCGACCGTGTCGCCCGTCTCCACGGAGGAGGCGGGAGTGGTGCGCGCGACCGCCTTGATCTTCACGTCCTTGGGCTGCTTGTCCTTGAGGAGCTTGAGCGACGAGGGGAACGGCATCATGAGCTCTTCCATACGGAAGAACCCGGGAAATGCCGTGTCGAGGAGTTTCTCGTCCGCCTCGAAGCGCGGATCGTTCACGACGTGCGCGAGGCCCGGATGCCGCATCCAGTGCATCTGCCCGAGGCGCGTCATCACTGGAATGCGAAACTGAGCGCCGTGATCCAAGACGGCGTTCTTCTGCATCTCCACACCGTAGCCGCTCAGCAATGGTCCAAGACCCTTGAGCGAGAGCTCCGCCTGCATGGCCGGCTCATTGGCGGGGAGATTGACGGCAGAAGCGAAGACCGCGAGCGACTTACCCCCGAGCATCAAGAACTCGTCGATGCGACGGAGTTCCTTCTCCGTGTAATCCGTCCCCGGCTGAGTGATGATGAGGCCCGCGAGCTCCTCGTCGATGGGCTCCGCGCCACCAGCGAGATCGACCTCCTCGATCGTATAGAACGGGAAGTTCTGAACGATGATTTGCTGAAGGTTGGGCGACCCCTGCTGCCCCTGCTTCGGGACCAGGTTGTCGTCCGTAAGCTTGAGCTCCTCTTTGCCGGTGATGACACCAATGCGGTGTTTGATCTCGTCGTTCTTGTCGCGGATTTCCCGGATCTTGTTCGTGATGAAGAACTCGAGACCGTCTCCGCGCGCGGGATGTAGCGCCGGGATGACGCCCTTCTCGCTACCGTACTTGAAGACCATGCCGAGGAAGCCTTGGGTGATGGATGCCCCATCGCCCTTGGCGCTAGCCTCGCCGAATGGTTGCTCCTGGATGCCCGCCTCGCGGGCCCGCTCGCGCAGTTCGTCCGTGTCGGGCTCGATGATGGTGTACTTGAATTTGCCACCACCGTTGCGCTCGTACTCGTGGAGAAGATGCTTCAGGTCACGCACGAACGCGTCCAGCTGGGCGAGCCCCGTCTTGACGTAGACGTCGACCTGAACCGGCTCCTTGAGGGAGCGAATGAGACGTCCCGAGCCCTCGCTGAGAGTGAACCGGTCGTTCTTGGTGGTGTCGATTCGCTTGTAGACACCCGCGCTCAGGAGGTTGGCCACGACGATGATTGCCGTGATGATCACGAGGTACGCGCCCGTTTGGGCCGCTGCTTTTCGCTTTTGAGATTCCGTTGCCATCTTCTTATGCCCACTTGCGACGCTCGAGGGCGCGGAAAGAAACCATCAGGGAAAGGACCGTGATGGAGAGGAAAAAGACCACGTCACGCGTGTCGATGAGGCCCCGCATGAAGCCGGACAGGCGCGACTGAAAACTGATGTAGTGAAGCACGTTCGACGACCCACCCAGAAAACGGTCGGCTACATCTCCGATAAACCAAAAAGAACCCAAGACGAAAAACGTCACGAAGAAGCTGATCGCTTGGCTGTCAGTGAGCGAGCTGACGAGTAGTCCGACAGCGACCGAAGTCGCCGCAAAGAGGATGACCCCCACGTAACCGCTGATGACGGGCCCCATGTCGAGCGGCCCGAGGCTCCAGGGCACCTCGAACATCATCACCGGATAGGCGATGGAGGCCAAGATCACCGTGAGAACCAAGCCAAAGGCCCCGAGGAACTTCCCGAGGATGACGTCGCTGTCCTTCACCGGAAGAGTGATGAGCATTTCGAGGGTTCCGCTGCGGCGTTCTTCCGCCATGAGACGCATGGTCACGACGGGGACGACGAGGATGGAAAGCCCCGCCGGGACGAACTTGAACAGAGGCTGAAGGGACGCCCTTCCAACCTCCCAGAAGTCCATAAAAAAGAGCAGGCCCAACATGAAAAAGCCCAAGCAGATGACCACGTAGGCCAGGGGTGAATCGAAATAGGAGCGAAACTCACGCTTCGCGATTGCTAGCAAGGTCGACATCAGCCTTCCTCCTTCTTCTTCTCGTCGGTCGATGCGTCGTCCGACTCATCGCTCGCCTCATCATCTTCGTCTTCGGAATCTTCGGGTTCTTCGTCGTCGCCGTCGGCTGCTGCTTCGATCTGAGCCTCGTCCCATTCGCGTCCACGATCGAGCGCTTCGTCTCCACGCGTCAAATCGCGGAAGACCGAATCGAGGCTCTGCGCGTCCCGACGGAGCTCGAGGAGCGTCCATCCCTTTTCGACCATGAGCTTGAAGATATCGGCGCGCAGATCGCCGTCTTTCTCGCCCTGAAGCTCGACGCGAGGCTCTTTCTCGTCCGACTTGAGCTCGCGAACCTTCTTCACCCCGCCCAGCTTCTCACAGGCGGCGAGAAGCTCCGACGACTTGGTCCCACCGGCGACCACCACATATCTCACGGCGCCGGTGCGTGCTCGGATCTCGTCGAGATTTCCGTCGGCGACCACGCGCCCCTTGGAAACGATGATTGCCCGAGCGCACGCTTCCTCCGCCTCTTGAAGATTGTGGGTCGAGAGCAGGACCGTACGATCCTTGCCGATCTCTTGAATGTAGCGGATGACCTCCGCCTTCTCGTTGGGATCGAGATCCGCCGTCGGTTCGTCGAGGATGAGGATCTGTGGATCGTGCAGGAGGGCCTGCCCGAGCCCGACCCGCTGACGATATCCGTGGGAAAGCGTGCCGATGTCCTTGTTGAGCACTTGCGCCAAACCGCAAACATCGATGATGTTGTCCATGCTCTTCTTGAACTTGGAGTCATCGATCCCGCGCACGTCCGCGACGAACTTGAGATAGTCCGTCACGATCATGTCCGTGTAGAGCGGAGCGCGCTGCGGCAGGTATCCCAAGCTGTTTCGCACCGCCAGTGGATCGTCGAACACGTCGACCCCGCGCACCTTGGCCGTTCCCGTGGTGGGAGCCAAAAAGCACGTCAAAATTCGCATCGTGGTCGACTTCCCCGCCCCGTTAGGGCCGAGAAATCCGACTACTTCACCCTTGTTGACCTCAAAGCTCACCTTGTCCAAGGCGCGGGTCTTCCCGAACCGCTTGGACAGGTTCGTGGCTTGGATCATGACGTCTGTTGTCATCCGAGCTCTCTCACATTCCTGAGTTGAATAGGGTGCTCCCGGGCGCCCTCCTGGCGCTCGAAGCGGCGGCATCCTAACGATGCGCCTAGTCCTGTCAAACGCTGAAACAGCAGAAAATACGCTTTCTTGCAAAAACTCTCGCGCCACCGAGCACCTCCGAAGAGGGCGCTCAAGGGCACGTTGGAGCTCGTAACCCACGGTGACCCAGACGTATTCCCCATTCGTCCACCCCAATGGACATTTCGACAGGTCGAACCGTCGAGGTCCCGTCGGACACCCCACACTCAACTTCGCGGAGAGAGAAGCGCCTCATCCACGACCTTCTCATTCAAATGTGGCGCGAAGAGTTCGATGAAGGAGTAGACGTATCCCTTCAAATAAGAGCCCCGGGCAATCCCGATGACCGTGGTCGATTTGGGAAAGAGATGGGACGCATCCCGAACGACCAATCCCTCGTCCTTCGCCGGATCCACCGCCATGCTCGCGACGATACCCACTCCGAACCCGAGCTGCACGTAGGTCTTGATGATGTCCGCATCGATCGCCGAAAGAACGACCTCGGGTCTGAGGCCGCGTGCCGCGAACGCAGCATTGATCTGCGATCTCCCTGTGAACGCGTATGCGTAGGTCACGATGGGATAGCGAGAAACGGCCTCGAGCGTGAGTTTTGGGGCCGTCGCGAGAGGATGCCCACGAGGCATGATGATCGCCCGATTCCAATCGTAACACGGCAAAGACACGAGATCGCTCGCCTCGCTGATCCCCTCGGTGGCGATGGCAATGTCCGCCGCACCCGAAGTCGCCTCTTCGATGACTTGGTCGGGACTTCCCTGATGCAACGCGAGGTGAACGTCGGGATAGCGTTTTCGAAACTCGAGCACGACCTGCGGCAGCGCGTAGCGAGCCTGAGTATGTGTCGTCGCGATAGTCAGCGACCCACGCTCCGCTTGGCGCAGCCCCTGAGCGATCTCCCGGAGCGAATCTCGATCACGCAGCATTCGTTCTGCCACCCGATGCACCTGTCCCCCAGGCTCTGTGAGTCCCACCAAGCGACGACCCTTACGTAAGAACACGGGAAATCCCAGCTCCTCCTCGAGCAGCTGGATGTGCTTGCTCAGACCGGGCTGGGAATGGCGCAGCTCGTGCGCGGCTTTCGAGACGTTGAAATCATTGCGAATAATGGCCTCGAACACCTCCAATCGCTGCAGGTTCATGTCGTAATTATAACCAAACATTCTTTATCAAGAATAATTAATTCTTTCCATCTATAGGCATCCGCCCGTAGTTTTCCGCGCAGATGGACCTGAGTTTCTCCGTTGCCGGCTTCGTCGTCGGCACCCTCATCGGCGCGACTGGTGTCGGCGGCGGTTCACTGATGACGCCCATCCTGGTGATGTTGTTCAACATCCCGGCGAGCGCCGCGGTCGGTACTGATCTGCTCTTTGCGTCGATCACCAAGGGAGTCGGCACCGGCCTGCACGGTCTCAATCAGTCCATCAGTTGGCGCGTCGTCGCGCGACTCGCTGCAGGAAGTCTTCCCGCTTCGATGATCACGCTTTGGATCGTCCATCGGTACCTCGATTCCGACGCGCTCGCGAGCGTGATGAAGATGACCTTGGGTATTGCACTGGTCGCCACTTCGCTTGCCATCTTCTTCCAGCCGCTTCTCCGCAAACTGTTTCGAAAGGAGGCCGGCCCGCAGCTGAGTCAACTGCCCGCTGGACCCGACTTCTCGATCGAACAACAACGTCAGCTCGCAGAGGAAGCAGCCTGCGAATCACGCCCCGAATCCGCACCGTTGACCATTGTCACGGGAATCATTCTCGGTTCGCTCGTGACCATTACTTCGGTCGGAGCCGGCGCTCTGGGTGTGATGGTGCTCATGGCGCTTTACCCCAAAGTGCGCTCGGTGCGGATCGTCGGCACCGACATCGCCCACGCGGTACCCTTGACCTTGGTGGCTGGTCTCGGTCATGCGACGGTCGGCGTCGTCGACTACGACATGTTGGGCGCACTGCTCATCGGATCGATTCCGGGGATCGCGCTGGGATCCCACATTGCATTCCGGCTTCCGGAAAAGGCGCTGAAGCGAACGCTCGCCGTGATTCTCTTTTTCGTGGGCGGGCGCCTGATCCTTCCGTGAAGTCGCCGCCGAGGGGACACGAGAGTCAGTGGCGGCGCCCGCCTCGGATCTCGCTCGTGGTGAACTGCCCCACGACATTGCGCATCTGCTGTTGCGTCCCGGGTGACATCTCACCCTCGAAGAGGAGCACCGGGCGACCATCGCGGACCACCCCACGGATCCGCGCATGCACGACATGGGCACGTTCGATGATGTCCGCAATCTCCGACAACATGCGCGGAGGCACGCGTCCGCGCGTCTTCGAGATCCTCCCCTCGCGCACGATGAGCGAAAAGAGCGTTGTGGCCCGCTGCACGCCCCACCACCAGAAGACCCCGGTGAGAATCACTAAAAGCAGAAGTACGGCTCTCATCCCGACCACAGTCGTAGCACGACTGTCACGTCGAATCCGCAGGGGCCCGATAGAAGCACCAGAAGTCTAGATGGAGCGTCTGAGCCGAGACCAAGACGCGAGCCCGCCCGGGATTCAGCCCTTTTTCTTACCGAGAGCGTCCTGACGTGCGCGAGCGCCTATCTCGGCCGCCCGTCGAAATCGTTCGCGCGCACTGTCGCCCTCGGAATCCCTCTCGAGGTCTGGGGGGAGCTTGGGCAAGATGAGGCTGGGGTGGGCGTCATTTTCGCCCTTGGCGCGTTCGCCGCTCACCGCGGGCTCGCTCACTGCCGCCTCTTGGCTGCTCGGTGAATCGGAAAGCCCGTAGTCGATCGGCTCGGGCGCTCGGTAGCTAGGCCGCGTCCCCGACGGTCGACTGCTTGCCGGATGCGAGCTCGGGACGCGGTCGGAAATCAACCAAGACGACGACCCGCGCTCGGAGTCACTCCATTGGCCAGCGGGATGTCTGACGGTGGGCGGCGCCATGGAAGGCGAGACGAGGCTCGTGAATCCCGACGGAGCTCGGACGAGAGGCGCCTTGGACTGAGGACGCGCATGGGCGCGCCTGAGACGCGATGCCAGCGTTTGACTGCCGATCTCGTCCTGACGCGCGATGATCAACTGCCTCGCGATGCCGGGACGGGTGTCCTTGAGAAGATCGAGTCGCCTCTGAAAGCTCGAACCCCAGGAAAAGGCGCGCACGGGCATGAAAACCTGGAGGTCCCCAATATCCACATCCTCGGGGAGGTTCATCAGGACTCCAATGGCATCGAGCACCTGCCCGCCGTCTCCTCGATGGAGATGAAAAGGGAGGACCAGCAGATCCATCGTCGCACGCAAGATCCATCGACTCGCGTACGCATCGGTAGCTCCAGCCGCGACGACCATGCCCGGTCCCAGGACAAAGCCCTGCTCTTCGACGAAGTCGCGCACCTGCTTCCCTAGTCGCCCGGGATAAGGTCGAACGTATCCGTACACACGAGGCATACTCCAGAGCAAGGTAACAGCGGCGGCACACTCTAGGCAATTGTTTCGGTCGCTTCTTCTTCGGCACCGTCGGAATTCTTCGGGGGAGGGGTTCTGCCATGACTTGGGTGCAGGCAATCGAACGATAGCTCGCAGATCTGCAATACCAGGGTTCCAAACTGCAAGTCGCCGCTAGCTCGCCAGCCGAACCTACATCGGCGCCAACGAGGGAAGAGCTTCCGTTTCGCCCCGCGACGTATTCCTTCTGCAGTACATGCAGAGGTCAAAGCGCCTCACAGATCGCTGACAAATTCGGTCGAGACCCTGCGGGGAGTTCGGGAAGCTACTCGAGTCAATATCCCGGCAAAACTCGAGAGCAGGCGCGCTGAGCGTCGATGCCTGCTACATTCAGGGGGTTGTCCGATAGGGTGGAGAAGGAGCGCGTTCTTTGTCGAGGGAACCGGACCGTTGTCTCGGTTGTCGAGGGCGGGCGACCCGTCGTGCGGAAGCGCTTACACGATTTCGCCAATGTTTCGTCCGAGCGGGTCGCTCTCTACTACGAAGCGCTCATCCAAAGAGCAGCCAACGGACCCGGGGTGGTTCCGATCATCGACAAGCGACTGTCCGGAGTAGAGCGGCTACACGAAGTCGGTGAAGTCGCCATCGAGATCGAGGAATTCGAGCGACACTACGTGAAAGGACACTCGCTCAGAGAGCTCTGCCTTCCTCCCCACCGCCATCACTTGGAGCAACGGAAATGCATCGGCTGGATAGCATGTGTGGCGAGTACTCTCGACCGGATACACGCTCTGCAAGGCGCAAACGACGAGCCTCTCGGCCTCGTCCACCGCGACGTCACTTGGGACAACATCCTCATCGCCGAAGAAGAGCTTCATCGATCGACCGCTGGCGAGGGTGCCTACCTGAATGACTTCGGCCTCGCGTTCATTCGGTCCTGGGGAAAACTCCATCTCGACGAGACACTTCAAGGTTCGACTCGCTTCCTGTGCCCGGAACTCAAAGCCGGCCTCCAACCGTCCCCCGCTTGCGACGTGTACCAGCTGGCCCTCACGCTTTGCTTCGTCTTGTATGCCGGCAAAGGTCTGGATCCGCGGGAGCTCTTCGAAAATGGATTCAGTAACCCGGTCAACGAAAAAGCGCGTAACCTACTCCATCCGCTCGGGGTCGACGCGTGCTTGAATGCAGACCCGAGTCATCGGCCGACCGCTGCCGAACTCGCGCAGATGCTCCGTTATGCCTTGAACCGCCCAGATCCAAAAGGATGAGACGCGTTCTGGGCTCAGGGGCTCGGGCGATGGTATCGCCTCCCCGTGCCACCTCGATTCGCGCGAGTCGCGCTGCCCATTCCCCTCGGACAGGCGTTTTCGTACCGAGTTCCCGACGAGCTCGAACTCGAGCCGGGGTGTCGGGTTTTGGTCGAACTGGGGCGGCGTAAATGCCTCGGGGTCGTCATCGATATCCAAGAGGAGCAGCCCGTCGACGTTCCCGAGAACAAGATCAAACCCATTTTACATGTTCTCGGCCAAGAAAAGTCACTCCCCGACGAGCTCAGAAAGTTCCTCCTCGAATTGGCTCGCTATTACATCGAGCCGGTCGGAGAGGTGATCCGCCTCGCCCTGCCAGCTCTGGAGCGAGCGACAGCGGAGGAGCTCGAGAAGTCGACTGGAAAGAAGCTCAAGGCCGTGGGGCGGATGGTGCAGATCGCGAAACTCAGCGAGGACTTCGACACGAGGCTCAGCCACCTCGAGAAGAAGCCGAGCGGCAACGCCGAAAAGATCTTGGAGCGTCTGGCCGCAGGACCCATGGAGATATCCGCCCTCACGCGGGAGTTTTCCACAGCGAGAGCTCTTCTCAAGAAACTCGCTGGAGCGAGCCTCGTCGAGATCGAAAGAGAGGAGCAAAAACGCGATCCCTTCTTCCTCGGTGAGGTGGTTCGCGATACCCCACCCGCGCTCAATCCTCACCAAAGAGACGCCGTCAGCACCATCGTTGCATCGATCGAAGGAGACGGCGCGGGCCCGTACCTGCTCGACGGAGTCACGGCCTCGGGCAAGACGGAGGTCTACTTGCACGCTGCGTCCCACGCTCTGAGCCGAGGCAAGGGTGCGATCCTTTTGGTGCCGGAGATCGCCCTGACCCCCCAGCTCGTGCATCGCTTTCGGTCGCGCCTCGGGGACAAGATCGCCGTGCTGCACAGCGCCTTGAGCGAGCAGGCTCGCCTCTCGATGTGGCGCAAGCTGCGCGCTGGCGAGCTCCAGGTCGTGGTTGGAGCGCGCTCAGCCCTCTTCGCGCCTGTGAAAAACCTCGGGCTCGTCTGCGTCGACGAGGAACACGACAGCTCTTACAAACAGGAGGAAGGTGTGCGCTACAACGCGCGCGACATGGCGCTCCTGCGGGCCCACCGGGCGGAGGCCGTAGCCGTGCTCGGCTCCGCAACACCATCCTTGAGTAGCGAGTCCGCCGTGCGCGCCGGAAAGATGACGCGGTTACGTCTTCCGGCTCGGGCCCACAAGAGCGCCATCTTGCCGGAAGTCGAGCTGGTCGATCTGACGAAGTTCGGCCCCGGTCCGAGCGGTGATCCCCTGCTCAGCCTGCCGCTCCACCGCGCCATCGACGAGAATCTGAAGAGCGGCGGCCAAACCATTCTGTTTCTGAATCGGAGGGGTTTCGCCCCGAGCTTGATTTGCGACAGCTGCGGAACGATTGCCGAGTGCCCGCATTGCTCCGTTGCCCTCACCGTTCATCGAAAAGGACGAGCGCGACTGGAGTGTCACTACTGCGACTTCCAGGCCCCTCTCCTCGAGAAATGCCCAGCGTGTTCTGGGACGAAACTCGCCGAGGAAGGGATGGGCACGGAGCGGGTAGAAGCCCTCCTCGTCGAGCAATTCCCGACTGCTCGTGTGGCGCGCCTCGATCGCGACGTCGGTGGCGGCATGAAGAGCGAAGCGATTGTACAAAAAGTGAAGAACGGCGAGGTGGACATCTTGGTTGGAACCCAGATGGTGACCAAGGGGCACGACCTCCCCGGCGTCACCCTGGTCGGGGTCCTCAACGCCGACTCGGCTTTGAGCCTTCCCGACTTCCGAGCCGCTGAAAGGACGTTCCACTTGCTCGTCCAGGTCGCCGGCCGTGCGGGGCGCGCCGACACCAAAGGGCGCGTCCTCATCCAGACACGTTCTCCGGAGCATCCGGCGATTATGGCGGCCAAGGACCATGACGTCCGCAAGTTCCTCGAACACGAGCTCCGGGTGAGAGAGGAAGTCGGATACCCGCCGTTCTGTCATTTGGCCCTCGTTCGCCTCGATGGTCCCGATGAGGCCGAGGTTGCGAGCGAGGCGAGAAGGCTTGCTGTGATTGCGGAAGAATCGTCAGGCGAGGTCGAGCTCTTGGGTCCGGCCCCGGCACCCCTCGCCCGGCTCAGAAACCGCTACCGCTACCGTTTCATGTTGCGAGCAGCTGCGCGAAAACCCCTTCGGGAAGCGCTTCTGCGCGTCGCCCGGAGCGCCATCCGCCGACGTGTCCGGATGTCCCTCGACGTCGATCCGCAGAGCATGCTGTAGTTCGCTCCGCCGCCCGGCGCTGATTGTGGTACAGGTGGGTCACGATGTCGGGGGCCCGAACACGCGTGTCTGCCATGTTAGCGGCTGGTGCAGCGGCGATAGCGGTCGGTGTGTTCGCCGCTACCTCCTGCTCGAACTCCCCTCCGGCCAAATCACCAGTACTCAACAAGAGCCCGAGGACCGAGGTCACCAGCAATGCCCCGAGCACGTCCGCTGAAACCACGACGGAGAGTCAACCGGCCGCCACGAGTTACGCCGAGGCCATCCGGCGACGAAACTTCAAGACCGCCATCGCGCTGATCGACGCCGCGACCGAGACGGAGCAGAAAGCGCCGGAGGTCCGCTACGTCCGCGCCTTGGCCGCACTCGAGACGGGCGATGTGGAAACGGCGCTGAGACTTTCGGATCAGCTCGAGAAGGAGGGCGGGCTGTTCGCAACCGAGGCTCAGGAGCTGCGAAGTCGAGCGGCAAAGGTGAGCAACGACGTAACCCTGCTCTCGCACTTCCTCGGTGGCAGCCTCAGCCCCGATGACCAGCTTCTCCTCGCGGAAGCGCACGAGGCCACGTCGAGCCTACGCGAAGCCCGCAAGATAGCCGAAAACGTCCTCGCTAGTCTTCAGAAGTCCAAACGATCGGACCGCTTGGAGCTCGAAGCTCGAGCGCGGCGGATCAAAGCCCGTACTCTGTCCGCAGAGGACATGAAGAAAGAGGCGGCCATCGAGTACCACTGGTTGGCCACCGACGGAGCTGCGCTGGACGAAACCGGCGAGTACGACGAAAAGGTCGAGGCTCTCGATCCGTCACGTGCCCTCAATCAGAAGGAACGAATGGCCCGCATCGAGGCGTTCTCGAAGAAGGGTCTCGTCCCGCAAATCGAAGCCGAAATCGAAGCGCTGCGGCGCCTTTCCCCCTCTTCGGCGGCACCCTCGAAGACCGACCATCTCCTGGCGTGGGCCTTGTACAACTCGCGCTCGGATTACCTGCGAGCCGCGCAGCTCTTCGCCAGCGCTGCGTCACACGGTGGCCCCGACAAGAAGGAGTACCTCTACTACGAAGCGAAATCGCTGGCGCGCTCCCACAGGGACCATGAAGCTATCGGCAAATACGAGAAGGTGGCAGCCCTGGGGGGCTCCTTTTCGGATCATGCAGCCTACCAAGCGGCCCGCCTACGTTTCATCGATGGGCAGTGGAAGGCAGCCGTTTCGGCCTACGAAGCGTACCTCAAGAACTACGGAACTCGCGCCAAACATAGGGAGGGCGCCCTCACGGACCTCCCCATTGCCCGCCTCGCGGCGGGCGACTTCGAAAAGGCGTACCAAGAACTCACGACTCAATTCAAAAAGGAAAGCAGCCAACGAGAACGCGCTCGCCTGATGCAGCTCCGCGGCGTCGCCAAGCTCGGGTCGAACCACGCCGCGGAAGCGGAAGCGCTGTTTCGTGAGGTGATCGACTACCGTCCACTCAGCCTGCCAGCGCTCATGGCCGAAGCCCGCTTGCGAGCGATGGGCAAGACGCCACCTCCGGTCATTACGCCGGCGAGCCGCCTGACGGACCTACAAATGAGCGCACCGCCCTTGAAGCTCTCACTTCCCGAAAAGGTGTGGCGCCTCAGTCGCGTGGGTCTGGACGAAGAGGCCGAAGAAGCGCTGAGAAACGCCGAGTCCGCCCTACGCACCCAATACGGTGGTCGCTCGAACGAAGCGCTCTGCCGCCTATATGGACAGCTCGAAAGCGCCAAGCGCCGGTACCAAATCGCACAAACAGCGGCCTCGTGGTCCGTGCTGAGCGAAGCGCCGAATCTTGCCAACGAGTGGCAATGGGACTGCATTTACCCGACGCCGTATCGAGCCATCGTCGACGCGGAGGCGCAGAAGAGAGACATACCTCCTGCTTTGATCTACGCCGTCATGCGCCAGGAGAGCGCGTTCCGACCAACGGTCGTTTCGCCTGCCGCGGCGGTGGGCCTCATGCAGATCATCCCGCCAACCGCGATGAAGATCGCGAGCACTCTGAAGGCGCCGTTCGACCCCGATCTGATGCGCGCACCTGCCATCAACATCAGCTTCGGGGCGTACTATCTGCACTACCTGATGGAGATCTTCCAAGGACGTCCCGAGCTCGTGGCAGCCAGCTACAACGCAGGTCCCCAAGCTGTGTCCCGATGGCTCCGCGCCGGTCAAGATCTCCCCGTTGACATCTTCGTCGCGCGCATTCCGTACTCGGAAACGCGCAACTACGTCTATCGAGTCATGGGCAACTATGCGCGCTACGCGTACCTCAGCGAATCGACAGAGCCGCTGACTGTCGATCTTCAGCTTCCCCGAGGGATCCAGGTACCCGATGATGCTTATTGAGCGCCTGTGGTGGTGTGCCATCACGGTGTCGACGCTCGGGGCCGTCGCTTGCAAAGAGCCCGCCGACAACCCCGCGTCTGCAATTGAGCAGCGACCACGAGTCGCCGACAGTCCCGGCGTCGAAACGCACGACCCCGCGCCCCGAGACGCAGTCACCGAGCCTGCGCGCCTGAGCGACGTCGGAATCTTCTCCGACTTGAACGAGCAAATCGCGCTCGCCTGTCCCTCATGGACGCGCGAAGGGCCGTTCCTCGACTTCGCCTCGTCAAAAACCGGACACACGTGGCGCGCGGTGGGCGGTGTCATCATCTGTGAAGGACCACCGGAGTCGAAAACACAGCCGCTACCTTTTCTGTTGGATTCGCGACAGGACCACGACGGGGACGGCATCCCCGACGCCGTCGACATCCTACGCGGAGCCAAGAAGGCAGCCAAAAACGGCGCCAAGTACGAAAATCACTATCGGGAGCTCGAGTTCCCGGGAGGAGACGTCCCGAGAACCGAAGGCGTTTGCACCGACGTCGTCATCCGCGCCCTGCGCAATGCGGGCTTCGATCTTCAGGAGCTCGTCCACGATGACATCCAGGCACGCCCGGGCGCGTACCCGATGGTGCAAAAGCGGGACCCGCACATCGATCACAGACGTGTTCGCACGATCTTGCCCTACTTCGAGCACGCCTTCGCTCGGCTGCCCAACGATCCGCGCGACAGCGCCTTCCCCTATCTCCCCGGCGACGTGGTTTTCATGAATACGATGGGTGATAGCCAGCCCGAACACGTCGGAGTCGTGTCCGATGAAGTCGGCGACTCTGGACTCCCGCTCATCATCAACAACTGGACCGAGGGGACCGTCACGCGCCCCATGGACCTTCTCCGCTCAGTCCCGGTCACCCACCGCTTCCGCGCAAGCAAACAGATCGAGCTCCCGGACGACCAAGCCGGGCTGGCTGGGGTGCTTGCGCGAAGCGGACTGTCGCTGTCAGAAGACGTCCGACAAGCGGTGCTGGTGACGACGCCCCTTTGGACGAGTAACGGCGGAACTTTGCGCACGTACGAGAAGAAGGAGCACGGTTTAGAGCTAGCCTTGGGTCCCATCCCCGTGCGCATCGGATCCATGGGGCTTGGTCTGGGTCGGGGCCTCGGGACCGGAGCGCTGGACGCACCCACGGTGAAAGAAGAAGGCGACAAGAAGGCGCCGGCGGGCGTCTTTCGCTTGGGAACGGCGTTCGGAACACGGCCCAAGGCTCCCTACGTGGGTCGAGGTTGGCCTTACCGCGCGACTTCTCAGAACGACTATTGGATCGACGACCCAAAGTCCTCCGACTACAACCGTTGGGTCACTCTCGCTCCGGGGAAGGTTCCGCGGGGCTCCGCCGAACGGCTCTCGATGTACAGCCTGGGACTCGTCGTGGAGCACAACACGACGGAGACCGAGGCTGGCGCAGGGAGCGCGATATTTCTGCATCCGTGGCGATCTCCCGAGACGAGCACGGTGGGCTGCACCGCGCTCGACTCGGGCAAGCTCGTCGCTCTCTTGAACTGGCTCGATCCGAAGACCTCGCCCGTCCTCATCCAACTCGCCGGGTACGTCCGCTAACGCCTCGGCGATTGGGTCACGCGCCTTATTCGGCCGGCCCGAGGTGGATCACGCAATACTCGAACGCAGTCGGCAAGGTTTCGCTCCCCGCGTAAGTCTGAACTGCAATCTGTGCGAGAGGGGTGCTCGGATCGTACGTGGCCCCACCATCGGTCCAGCATTCCTTGCGAAAGTCCTCCCAGGGGATCACTCCGGGACTCTGATTGGGAACGGGGGCGCACCAACTCTCGACCCCCATGTCATCGGCCTGGATCTGGATGCGCAAGCCGCTCGATCCGAGGTTCACGACATCGTACGCAACGCCCGATCCACCGGGCACGATGGCGTTCACGGCACCGCCTTCCATCGTTTCCTCGTCGATTTCTTGAGCGATGTTCCACCCGACTAGAGCCCACTCCTCGTAGCCCGCTGCCAGAGTTCCCTCCGCGCAGACCACATTCCCGAGAAATTCTTCGGGCGCAATCGTCGAGTTTTCTTCGGCGGCAGTGAATACGTAGCCGCTCCAATCCCCGGCCGTCCCGAGTCCACCTTCGACGAAGTCCGAAACGTACGGGCTGACCTCGTCCCCGTCACCGCCGTCCCCATCGCCCACGTCACCATCTCCCGCGTCTCCGTCGCCATCACCCGTCGGGGTTTCATCACCTCCCCCATCACAGGCCGAGAGCGCCGCGACCAGGCCGCACGCCCCAGCCACACCCATCCATGTCCAAATCTTCATGTCGGTTTCCTCCGAGCGAAACGTCCCCACCCAACGCGAGGCGCGTCCTCTCTTCAAAGAACGCGGGAGGTCGACGGGAGCAGGCAGAAATTCTTCACCTCAGCCGGGCCGCGGATCGAGGGGGCCGAAAATTCATGCAAAATTCTGATGTATGAAATCTCAATCATCAGTTATTTGCATGTTAGGTCGCGACGACGTTTTCTCTCTCACGAACGGAGCGAGAAGGCGCTCCGTTTTGGCCGCCGGGCACTCGCGACTACTCACCGCGGATCGCCGAAACGGGGATCGGCGAAGGTTTGCCTCAGGATCGCTTCGGACTGCTTGCCCCAGGGCGAAAACCCCCACTCGGCTTCTTGAGACATATCCGCCACGTCCGCATACATACGCCAAACGAACGCTCCCATGAAGCCAGGGACATTGCGCATCGCCCCAAGAAGTGCAGCGTAGGCTCGCGCCTGCGCCTTCTGATCGACCTCGACGCGCCCAAGCTGCTCGGGCCAAAGCCACGGTTTGATCGCGGTGTTCTTGCGCGTCGTGTAGCCGAACTCGGTGAAAACAACAGGGCGATCGAATCTGCGCGAAAGCGCCTCGACTTGTTCGGCAACCCGGTGCCCGCCCGCTTCGACTTGTTCGAACGTCGCATCGTCTTCCCAGTGAAGCGGATAAAACGCGTTGATTCCGATCACGTCGAGGTGACCCCAGACGACGGTATCCTCGACATCGTCCCAGTTGGCCGCGTAGGTGAGCAACCCAGAATACTCGCTGCGAATCTTGCCAATCAGGTCGACGAAACTCGGCGCACGTGCCGTCGTCACCCAGCTCCGGAGTTCGACTCCGGCAGCAAGCAGATCGACACCGCTTTCTTCGGCAATTTTCGCCCACGCGATGGCGAAGCGCGCGTAGTTTTCGTCGAACTTTCGGATTCGGTCCCGACCCTCGGGGGCAATCTCCGCGCGCCATTGCCCGCTTTCGAGCCATAGATGCGGAACGAGCAGAACGCGCAACCCGCGAGCGTGTGCCATCTCGACCGAATCGATCACCCACTCTCTCACCCGCTCGTGTGGCATTTCGAAATCGAGATCCACCCCCACCCCCTCGAGATCCCAGACTCGCCCAAACACGGTGAGGCTGATCCAGTTGGCTCCGAGGTGTTGGACCTCACTCAGCGTTTGCGAAAACGCCGGACTCCCATAACCACGCCCGGGCTGCAGACTGCTCTCGATAGGTCCTAACGTCATACCACGCACGGGCTGGAGGCCCGCGTCGCGAAATCCACGGAAGCCCGGTGGGAGCGATCGGATACGCCGAGGTGGCGTCGGCACGCCGATCTCTTGGACTAAAGCGAGACGCAGGTTCGGCGGTTCCGAAGGGTCCCTCGCCTCGGCCGAGGTCTCATCATCGGAAAAAGCCGGCAATGACAGAAGCGGTAGGGCAACCAGACAGCCCCATGCCGCCCTTGCTCTGAAACGTCCCGTGCCGATCTTCACGGGAAGAGTTTGGCATACAGGGAGGCGATTTTCGCGTCATCGATGTCGCTGAGTCGCTCCAGCACCAAATCGGCCTCCGATGCGCGTAGCTCGGGGAGGCCATAACTGTGGGCCACGGCAATGACCGTAAGCCCGGCTCGCTTGGCCGACACGATTCCGTCGAGCGAATCCTCGATCACCAAAGCGTGTTCGGCTCTCTGACAACCGATTTCCTTCAGCCAAGCCACTCCCATGAGGTATCCTTGGGGATCGGGCTTGGAGACCGTCGTATCTTCGGCACTGATGATCTTACCCACGAGATCAGCGACGCCCAGCACGGAGAGGCCGTACTCGATCTCTTCGGTGAGAGCGCCCGAAACGACGGCTACCGGCCCCACCGCGTGTCGTCGGCGAATCAGATCGCCCGCTCCTTCGAAAGTGACGAGCGAATCGCGCGCGCGGGCCATGTAAAGAGGACGCTTGGCATCGATCAGGCGCTGCACTTCCGCGCGGCCTGCATCGAGCCCGGCCTTCTTCAGAAGGTGCTCGAACGCACCCGCATCGTCGAACCCGAGAAGTTCATCCCAGTACTCCTTTTCTCCGATTTCGATACCGAGAGGCTTGACCGTGTCGCGAAATGCCTCGAGGTGAACGTGCTCATCGTCGACGAGCACGCCGTTGAAATCGAAAAGGGTCGCAGGGAACACGCCGCATGATTAGACTGCATCGGCGACCCTGAAAAGCCGCCATCCTTCTGCCGCCTTCGGGTCGAATTCAGCCGGACGAGAACTCCGGGAACGGGGGCTTGCCCAGGAGGGGAGGTTCGCCCGGGCGGTAGCCGAAAACTCTCGAAATCTCTTTCGATTCCGTGAAAATCGGACGTTTGTTGCGATACTTGAAGTGGTGTGCCAGCTTTCGGCGCACCTCAGCCAGAGAAAGGACACAAACACACGCATGAGCAAAGGCGATTTGTTGGAGATGGAGGGCTTCATCCAAGATGCCCTGGGTGGTGGGCAGTACACCATCAAGGTGGATCAGGGCGGTGCGCTCGTTCGAGCCCAGCTGTCTGGCCGCATGCGTCGTCACCACATCCGGGTTCTCCCTGGTGACCGAGTGCGTGTCGCAGTGTCTCCCTACGACCTCACGCACGGATTGATCGTTTATCGCGGTCGTTCTTGAAGCGGGAGCGCAGCCCCGTGGCGCAGCGCGCATCTTGCTCGCAACCGAATTCACCGCGCCCCCGAAACTCGTCCCAGCACCCGCTCGGTGTCTGGGCGTTTCTGATTTGGGTCTCCGGGGCAGCCCTTGGTTGCGACGAGAAGAAGGAGACCGAGCCCTCAGCCGAAGGAGCGAGTGAACCAGCGGATGAAGAGTCGCTCCCCCGCCCCAAGAATCTGTACCTCCCCACCGAGGAGGCGCGCCCGGATCTCGTCGACCTGAATGCCCCAGATGCCCACGTGACGGACTCGGTCACCTTTGGCCCCGGTGCAGGTCCTCTGCCGCTGCCGTCCGGAAGCGGTCGCTGCCCCCCCGACATGGTCGACGTGGCTGGCGCGTTCTGCATCGACCGCTACGAAGTCTCGCTCGTCGATGCCAAGACCGGACGCGAACTCTCGCCCCATTACCCACCGAACAAGGAACGCGCCGTAGCGCTGTTCGAGCTGTGGAGCCGACGCGCGCCGAGTTCGAAAATGGCGCTCGGTCGACGAATCCCCGTACCGTCCCCTCCGTCGTTTCAACTCGAAGAGAACTTTGCCCCGCGAGCTCTTTCGGAAAGAGGGCGCGTTCCGGCAGGCTATCTTTCCCGCGGACTGTCGGAGCAGGCGTGCAACAACGCCGGAAAGAGGCTCTGTTCACGCCAGGAGTGGATCCGGGCCTGTCGTGGAGAGGGAAACACGAAGTTCCCGTACGGAGACGAGTACCGCCAAGGGACGTGCAACGTGCACCGACAGAGCCACCCCGCGGCTCTCTTGCACGGGAACTCATCCGAAAACCATCTCGATCCGCGTCTCGGGCTTGCCTTCGACGACGATGGCCCACTCCTCTTGTCGACGGGCGACAACACCGAATGCGTGAGCCGTTGGGGGACCGACGCAGTTTACGACATGGTCGGCAACTTGGACGAGTGGATCGAGGACGCTCACGGAGCTTTCGTCGGTGGGTTCTATTCGCGAGCCACACGCGAGGGATGCGACGCGAGCATCGACAGCCACGATCCGGGCTACATCGACTACAGCCTGGGCACGCGCTGCTGCAAAGATCAGCTCTGAAGCTGTGGCTCGTTCTCTTCCGAGCGTGCCGCTCTCCTCGAGTCGCTGGCCTGGTTGAGCCACGAGAGGGCAGCGGGTAGCCAAATCAAGTTGGCGAGCAGTGTGATCAACAGCGAAGACGCTCCGACTCGACCGAGCGAAGCGAGGCCGCCGCTTTGAGAGGTGGCCAAGCTGGCGAACACGACGAATGTCGTCATGGTCGAGCCGAACACCGCTCGCGCGCTCACGGGCAGGTGCTTCCAATCGAAAACTCCACCCCGAGCGAGTACCGTCCACACGACGTAAATGGCACCGTCCACCCCGATTCCGAACGCCACGGGAAAGACGAGCAGATTGTAGAAATCGATCTTCCAATCGAGCACGACCATGAGGGCCGCGGTGGCGGCCACCGCGATGAAAATCGTCGCCAAAATCAGGGTGGTCCGGCGGCGAGAGCGACCGATGGCCAGAGTCGCCACGAGAAGCCCCAAGAGCGCTAGGCCGGTCACGCGCCAACCGTCATCTCGGAGAAGCGGCATCACCTCTCCAAGAACTGCCGTGGAGGAAGCGAAGCGCACTTGCGGATGCTCGCTGCGGAGCTTGTCGAGTTTTTGGGAAAGCTCGAGCATCTTGCCGGCGTGGGTTCCGGGGTAATCCTGGTAGGTGAGCCCTACCGTCCCGAAACGCCCGTCGCGTTCCATGAGCGAATTCTTGACCCAGTCCGGTAGCTGCTCCTGGGAGTAAGTTTCGTCGACTTCCAAGAGCGGGAGCCACGGCTCCAGCTTCTCCTTCCAATCGTCGTCGCCATACTTGAGAGCGTCCTCCGACGCGTCAGAAAGCAGCTCGATGTGCTCCAGCTTTGCTTGTTGGTCAGGCGGAATGAAGGTGCCAGGTGTGATCACCGGGGCGCCGGTGACCTCTTCGCCCTTCTTGGTCCCGTGACCTTCCGGATGCGTCAGACCGCTCGGGAACTTCTTGCGGAGGCCGTCCGCCGCCTTCTCCAGCGATGCCTCGTCGTCCGCCAAGAGCAGCACGGCTCCGCGGCTCGTTCCCGACAGCGCCTCGCGGAAGTTGGTTCCGTGGGCGGCAGCCTGCTGAATGAGGGGTTTCAAATCGTAGCGCAGCGAGATCCGCGGCAAGAGTGCGACACTGACCGCGAAGACCAACACTCCCGTCAGTGTCACCCACATGGCGGGCACGCGCTGAAACCCAGTGTGAAGAAAGCCGGGCAACTTCCAGGATCGGGTGAACGCTCCCTCACGGGGCCGCCACCGCTGGAGAAGCAACACGAGGGGGGGGAACGTGAGTAGGGTCGCCGCCAGAGTCGCGAAGATGCCAATCGTGGCGAACTGGCCCAGCTGCGCAAACCCGCGGAAAGCCGCCGCCATGAGCGCGGCGAATCCAAACGCGGTCGTAAGCGCTGCCACGGTCAGCTGACTCACGAGCTGGTGCAGGGTGCTCCGAACGGCGGACTCGGCGTCGCGACCCTCTTGTCGTTCAGCACCATAGTGCGTCAAAAGGTGGAGGCCGAAGTCGATACCCAGACCGGCGAGGATGATGAAACCCGCCGCGCTGATCAGGTTCAACTCGGGGCTGATCCAAGCGAAAATCCCCAGCGCCCAGATGCTGCCGATGGTGAGCGGAAGAAGAAGAAGTGTCAGAGCTCGGGCTCGCCGAAACTGCACCAGGATCACCAGGACCATGAGCAGAATGCCGAGGGAAAACGTCCTCGTCAGGTCCTCCATCAGTTCGGCCCGAGCGAGAGGCAAGTTGCGGTAGATACCCGTCACGGCCGTGATGGTGTCGGGGGGAGCATCGTCCGGGACGAGCCGCTCGAGCAGGGATTCTCCGCGGGCCACCATGCGCCGGGCGAACTCGAGATCGGTGGGCTCCTTGTCGAGGGTTGCCTGCACCACACAGACCTTCCCGTCCGGGGTGCAAAGCTCACCGTCCTTACGGAAGGTTTCGGCCTGCTTTTCGTCCCCCGCATCGACCGCCTGATCGAGGGCGTTCTTGCCAAAGAGTGCCGACAAAGACTGCACCTCGGGCTGGGACGTGAGCTGCTCGCGCAGGCGATCGAAGCTGGGCTGTTCCGGCTCGTCATCGAGCTGGATACAGCCGGGCATCTTCTCGCACTTGCGGAACGCGACGTACGCATCAACGTCATCGGCAAACTCGCCCAGCGCTTTTTCGTCTACGAACAGTAGTCGACGGTCCAAGAAGAACTTCGGGTCGCGTGCACGAATCGCCCAGCGCGTTTCCTTCCACTTGCGGACCTCCTCGAGAACTTCTTCGCTCACGCGGCGGTTCATCTCTGGATCGGAAGACTGGACGACGAGGAAGAACGGGGAGCTGCCCGCGTATCGTCGCGTGGCCTCGTCATTCGAGCGCTGGGAAACGGTGTTCTCCGGAAGAAGTGCTTCAATCTGGGTGTGGACCGTGATTTTGGGCAGCCCGAGGGACAAGACGCCAGTCACGAAAAGCAGAAGCAGAAGCACGCTCGCCGGGCACCGTGAGGAAATGTCGACGTAGCGGTCGATCCAGCGCGCGAAGGGAGATTCGGGGGCAGCCATACACAAAGGGTTCGGGTGTGAAGCGCGCACACCGCCGGCGAGAGATAGCCGCTTTGGCGCAAACCTCCACCGTAGATTTGTGAAGATACGGCAAGTTGACCGGAAATTGGGCCAAATCTCTTCCCCTTGGTAGTCGCAATGGAATGTCTCCGGTCTGCCGGCGTGCATTTCTGACCACCCTCACCGTTGCGGCGACGCTGCTTGGCGGCTGCTCCCACCCGGCCGAAGAGGCGCTTCAGGGACGTTGGTACGGAAAATCCGTGGAAAACTTCGAGGAGGACGAGGTGGCGGCCGCCACGGGCTGGGCCCGGGGGACGAGCTTCGTTTTCAAAGGCAACCACGTTCGGGTGAAGGTTCCCGCCGAGAAGCCTCGCTCTGGGGTCTATCGCCTCGCCGCCATCGAGGACCGCAAGGTGAGCCTGCTCGTCCTCGGCAGTCATGGGGAAGAGTCGGAACTCGACCTGATCGTCGACGACGCCGAAAGTCTTCGTTGGGTCCTCGGAGAGGGCCGCACCATGGTCCTCGAGCGCGAGAAGTAGCCGTCTGCAGACAATAAGTGCGAGGTCCGCGGCTTTCGCCGCGACGTCTTTATTTGGTGCTGCAACTATGAAGTGGAACTGAAGCACGTGGCGCTTCGTCGAAGAACGATACCGATCGATTTCACCCTGTCGCAGAAGTAGGCTCGTGGAAATGGACGACCATCACGATTCTCCCTTCGAACGTGTCCGGCGTGCCGCGGAGCACGTCCAAAAGTCCCTCGATGGGATGCCCATGCCCGAGGTCGGCGTCGTCCTCGGTTCGGGTCTCTCGCCCTTGGCGCGCGAGATCGAAGCTCCCATCGAAATCCCCTACACCCAGATCCCTTCGATGCCCCTTCCCCACGTCGTCGGACACGAAGGCCGGCTCCTGGTCGGGCGTCTCGGGGGCGCGGTCGTGGCCTGTCTCAGTGGTCGAGCACACCTGTACGAGGGTCACTCGCCCGAATCTGCGGTTTTCGGCGTGCGTCTTCTGGCCACGTTGGGCGCCCGGCGAGTGATCCTCACGAACGCAGCCGGCGGTATCTCCGACGACTGTGGCCCGGGGACGCTGATGCTGATCTCCGACCACTTGAACCTCACCGGCCGCACTCCCCTCCTCGGCCCGAACGATGATCGCTGGGGGCCTCGTTTCCCCGACATGAGCGAGGCCTACTCGGAACCCATGCGGCAGCTTGCGCGGGACATCGCGGCAAGGACAAATGCCCGGCTGGCCGAGGGCGTGTATGCGGGTTTGCTCGGTCCGACCTACGAGACCCCCGCCGAGATCCGGATGCTCGAAACCCTAGGCGCCGACGCAGTCGGCATGAGCACGGTGCTGGAAACCATCGCTCTTCGTCATCAGGGGGTCGAGGTGCTCGGCATCAGCTGTATCACCAACAAGGCCGCCGGCAAGTCGACAGGTCACCTGAGCCACGACGAGGTGGCCGAAGTCGCCGGCAGGACGAGCGCAGATTTTGTCCGGTTGGTTTCGGAGCTCATCGGCGCGCTGCCGAAAGCCCCCGACACCGTCTCCTAGGACCGGTATTGAAACGGTGGGCCCCCGGGTCGGCGCACGGCCGGGCGCTTGGCGTCCGCGGCGCGTCGTGTCAGGCTTGGTTACATGGCGGGTCCGAACGTTCAAGTTCCGCGAGTTGTCGAAGGGACTCCGCCGGAACTCGTCGTTTACGATCGGGAACAGACCTGCCCCTACTTGAAGCAGCACACTGCACGTCTCCCGCTCCGACTCCCCTCGCGTCCCCTCACCCCGGAAGAGTTCGGACACCGACTTCGCGGCGGGGATCGCCGTCAGGGTTTCGTCCTCTACAGGCCGAGTTGTCCGGCCTGCACCGCCTGCGAACCAATTCGCCTGTCGGCGACCGAGTTCGTGCCGTCCAAGAGTCAGCGTCGTCTGAAACGAAAGGGCGATGAAGCTCTCCTCATCAAGATCGGACCTCCGGTCGTCGAGGGGCGAAGGGTGCAGATATACAATGCCCACAAGGAGCGCCGGGATCTCCGCGACGGACAACCACCCATCGATCAGGATGGATACCGAGATTTCCTCGTGGCCACCTGCTGCGACACCTTCGAGATCTCCTACCACGTGGGCACCAAGTTGATCGGGGTCTCGATCGTCGACCGATCCGAGGACGCCCTCTCCGCCGTATACTGCTGTTACGACCCCGACTACTCCCACCTAGGAATCGGGACCTACTCGATCCTCAAACAGCTCGAGCTTTGTAGAGAGTGGGGCCTCGAATACCTCTACTTGGGTCTGTACATCGCCGGCTGTGACAGCATGGAATACAAGGCTCGATTCCTTCCCCATGAGCGTCTCCTGGACGGCGAATGGGTGCGCTTCACGAAACCGGACCCCTGAGCGACCTCGAGGGTCGCCGCCGGGAGGATCGCCGGTCCCACCGCTCAAGGCATGGGGCGACCCAGCGCTTCGCTGAGTTCGCTCGCCGCAGCCTCGAGAGCTTCCTTCGCCGTCCGAAGATTCCCTTCGTCCACCGTCCACTTTTCGCGAGCCTGCTTGAGCTTGCCGCTCTCCGCCTCGAGCTTGTCGCCGAGTTCCACGACCTCTGCGCGTTGCGACGCGACGCGCGCCTCGAGCACTTCGATCTGCTTCTCACGTTCAACGATGGTAGCCCGATCGGCATCCCGCTCTCCCGTTCGGGTCAAGAGGTCGCTTTCGACGGTGGCGAGCTTGGCCTCGATCTCGGCTCGCTCGGCATCCAAAGCGCTCTTCTGGGCGGAAAGAGCCGCCTCTCTTTCATCGGCGAGCTCCCTCTCGCGGGCCGCCAGGCGGTCCGCGGCGGCTTGAGACGCTTCCTCCATGGCCTGCTCGTGCTCCGCTCGCAACTTGCGCAGCGACTCTTCGTTGGCACGATGAAGAGCAGCGAGCTTCGAATTCTGCTCGGATTTCATCTCGCTCTCTCGAGCTGAGACGGCCTCGGCTTGGGCCTCGCGTGCGGCTTCCGCTGCCGCCACGAGCGCGGCCTCCCTTTCGCCCGCAGCCTTCTCTTCAGTCTGGGCAATCGCCTCGCTGACGGCTTGTTGCTTGGCCGCCTCCGCCGCTAAAGCCGCCTCGCGCAGTGCCGTGGCGTGATCATCGCGCAGCGCTGCCTCCTGCGCTTCGCGGGTCGCCATCTGGTTCTCGTGGGACTCGATGGTGGCCTTGAGTTCAGAAACCTTGGCGTCCAGATCGCTCTGGAGCCGTTCGGACTTTGCCTTGAAGTCGTCACCACGCTTGGTGGCTTGCTCCTTGTCCGAGATAGCAGCGTCGCGTTCCTTCTTCAGCTTCTCGTTTTCCGAAGCGAGGATCGCGTTTTGGTCGCCGACATCTGCGTTCTTTCGCCCCAGGGCGATGTTGTCGTCATTCAGACGGACGACTTCCTTCTCCTTGGAGTTCAGTTGATCCCGGATGTCGAGGATCTCCTTGTCCTTCCGATTCAACTGCTCGCGCAAATCGAGGAACTCGCGAGCCGTACCGCCACCCTCGTTGGACTCGAGTTTGGCTTTGAGCTGTTCGATCTCCTTCTCCGCGAGCTCGATTTCTGCATCCTTCTTCTGAATGACCTGTGCCTTGGCATCGGCCTCCGCACGCGTCGCTTCACGCGCCGCCTTCAAGTCCTCCTCGAGCTGACTCACCTGATTCTTCAAGCCCGCGACTTCACCACGGAGCGCATCGAGCGCGGCGCTGTCCACCGCCGGAACGGGTGCCGCGGTTTCCGGCTTTGGGGCGGGTGGCGCCGGTTCGGCCGCGGCTTGTGGCGGCGCGTCGGGGGCGACCTCTAGGCCGTCGCCTTCCTCGAGCTCCAAATCGTCCATGACCACCTCGTCCGCGGCCGGAGCTTCGGCCTCGGGAGAGATGATGTTCCCGAACGCTGCGTCGGTCTCGTCACCAACGCTCGCGTCTTCCTCGACCTCCTCGATCTCGAGGTCTTCATCCAAAGCGATGTCTTCGAGATCTTCACCACCCTGCTTGGAAAGGCTGACCACGCCCTCGAGCTTCTTCACCAGTTCGTCGACCGTCACCGGCTTGTGAACATACTGATCCGCCCGAGTGCGGAGACGCTTGTGTTGGTCGAACGTCTCGTCCGTTGCCTCGCTGCTCAGGAGAACCAGAGGCACCTTTTTCAAATCGGTGTTCCGCTTCAACTTGTTGCAAACCGAAAACCCGTTCATGCGCGGTAGTTCGATCGTCAGCAGGATGAGGTCGGGGGTGTCGGAAGCCGCCACGGCAATCCCCTCTTCGCCGTCCTCGACAACCTTGGTTTCACATCCGTACTCGGCGAGACCGGCGGTCAGACTCTGGGCAAAATCGGCGTCGCTCTCGAAAACGAGCACTTTGGTCGTCATGAGATCATGTTAACCCCACGCCGCGAGCATGGCCTAGTGTCGAGCGACTGTTTTCCCGGGCGATTTTGCCGGATTACGACCGCGCGCGGTCACCTCGAGCACACATCTCTAGCGATTTCCGAAAACACTTCCTGAAGTGTATCGAGGTCTGCACTACTTCCGCGCAGCCTTCTCCACATGGCCACCAACGCCGAACCGATTCGAAAGCACCTCGATCACGCCGCGGAAGCGGACCTTGCGAAGACGGAGACCAACCAGCAGGTGATACAAAACGTCCGCGGCCTCGCTCGCTACGCGCTCGTCACTCTCACTTGCGAGAGCCTCGACCACTTCGCCCGCCTCCTCGCGAATCTTGCGCCCGATTTTCTCGACGCCACCATCGAAGAGCGACCGCGTGTAGCTCTTGTCTCCGGTGCTCGACTTCCGTTCTTCCAGCACCGCTTCGAGGGTCTCGAGGAACGGCTTGGCGACGGAGTCATCACCTCCGGATAGAGGCCTGAAAAAGCAATTGTCGGCCCCCGTGTGGCACGACGGTCCGTTCGGATCGCAGAGCACCAGAAGGGTGTCTCCATCGCAATCCGCGAGCACCTGATGGACCGCAAGCGTGTTGCCGCTCTCTTCACCCTTCATCCAGAGCCTTTGGCGCGAGCGACTGTAGAACGTTGCCTTGTGTGTTTCGAGAGTTCGATCGAGCGCTTCTCGATTCATCCACGCCATCATACGCACCTCCCCGGTGAGACGATCTTGCACGATGGCAGGAATGAGTCCTCGCTCGTCGAACTTCAATTTGCTGGCGAGATCGCTGATGGCGTCAGTCACGGCGCCCTCATAGCAAAAGCGCACCGTGCCGGCATGGTCCGCCCTGACGAGCCCGAAAAGAAACCGATGATGGGCCCGCTGACTCGATCTTCAGCGAATCGATACGGTCTTGGAAACCGTAACGTGCTCGCCGGAGAACCCCGGGACCCGGGCGGTGCGGAATCGAGAGGCAATGCAACCGCCCGTCTCCGTACCGGCGAATGGCGCTCCGGTAACGGCTGCGCGGGTCACTCGGCCGGATGGGGCAAACGTAACGACGACTTTGGCCGATCCCGTCGGATCGCCTGGCTTGCGGCAAGCCGATGCGAGAGCCGTTGCTTCTCGAAGTGCCGTGGATGCGGCCGAAGCACTGAAGGGCGAAAGGGCTGGCTGCTCCGCGTCAGCTTCGGTCTCCTCGCTGTCGACGCTGCTGTCCTCTGCGTCACCTCGTTCCGAAACCTCGGCCGCCTGGCTGTCGGACGCTGCAGAATGCTCGGAGGGCGGCACTTCGGATCTAGCAGAGGATGGCTTGGTGGTCGGTTCCTTCAGGGGAAGTGAAGCGGCGTCCTGGGGCGCCCCGGCGCTCTCGGCGCTCTCCATCGGAGAAGGCTCTTCGAGCGAGTCGCTGGCGTCATCGGGTCCTTCGGTCTCTTCGACGACTGCCGTAGCGGGCTCCTCCACCGCGGCTGCTGGTTCGATGGTCGAGGCAGCGAGGGCGGGCTCCACAGGCTGCTCTGTCTTCTCGACAACGACGGGCGCGCTCCGGTTTACCGTCACCGAAACCCCAAGACCCAAAAGTGCGATCGCGGCAACCGTCCAGGGAATGAAGTTCCCGCTTCGTTGTGGCTCACGAGCAGAACGCTTCTTGTCGGACTGATTGATGAGCCGCCCATCGGGCCCCATCTCGACAACGGTCGAAGCGACAGCCGGAGCGGTACCTAGATCTCCCGCGAAAATCTCCGGATCGCTCTTCATGCGGCGCAGTTCGCCACGCTTGGGGGGCGAGGGCGTCCTGGAGAGAACCGGCGGGGGAGCCTCCTCTGCAACCGAGGCCCTCGGCCTCATTTCTGGAAAGAGAGATTGGTAGCTCGCGTCTCGTTCGCTCGCGAATGGAGACGAGTTGAACTCACGACCGAGCGGCACGAGATCTTCCTCCTCGTCATCGATCGCGTGCGGACTGAGCGAACCGTCCGATCCGAAGTCAGGTACGGGAGCCTCGAACTCCTCCCCCGCTTTTCGACTGAATCGCATGGCGGCAGCAAGATCATCCGGCCCGGGAGTGTGCACGCGGAACGATTCCGGCGCATCTTCGCTTGCAGCTTCGTCGTTCCCTTCGCTCTGCGCGGCCAGCGGCGGGTTGGCAGACGCAACGGGCTCGAGAGGAAGCACGCTCAGCAGAGGGTCGACGCTGGGGGGAGCCTCGACCTCCTCGATCTCTAGGGTGCGCAACTCGTAGCCCCCTTTCGTCACTCGAACCTCGCCATCCGTGGCGTCGAGGACGATCTTGTTTTGACACGCTCGGCAGGTGACGCGGCCGGACTTACCAGCAACTTTGGTGAGTAGTGATTCTGAAAGGCGCATGCGGCTGTCGCATGACTCGCAAACGATTTCGAGAGATTCCATTGTTGCTTGTCCTTTTTACCCCCACGCGTGACTGCAGATTCCGGTCACCAGATGTGGGCCTAAGATGAGGGCTATTTACGATTCCCTACATTGACCTATGCCCCCGCCGTAGTGATTTCGCAAGGTCGAAGTTGGCTGGGCAGCGCAAGATCACGTTATCAATCGAATTTTTCACCTTGGGTGTCCCAGAAATTCGGGACTATTCGGCCTGTGCCCTTCCCGGGGACGCCACCGAACCCCTCTGCGCGAGCCGGTTCGTTAAAGTTCGGTCCCTGCTATTGAGCGGGGGTGCACCTCGATGAACTTCCCAAGTGGTTCGTCACCACGACAGCCGTCATCCTGGGACTCAACTGTGGAAGCTTCCTGAACGTCGTCATCTATCGGCTGCCGCGCGACCTTTCGCTAGTCCATCCTGGCTCGCGCTGCCCCGGCTGCGATACGCCCATCGCGCCTTACGACAACATCCCGGTCTTGGGGTGGTTGCTACTGCGCGGCAGGTCGCGCTGTTGCAAGACGAAGATCAGCCTCCGGTATCCGAGCATCGAACTTCTCGGCGGTCTGATGGCTTGGTGCATTCTGGAGGCGCGCCTTTACCCAAGAGCTCATGAGATCACTTTGGGGGAGGGTGGACTACTCTTCGCGCTGTACCTCATAGCTGCGCTGGGGCTTCTGGCCGCCGCGATGATCGACCTCGAGCACATGATCTTGCCTGACTCGATCACTTGGGGTGGAGCCGCACTCGGACTCTTGAGTTCTCCGTTCCGACCGGAAGTCGATCCGGGTGGCGCATTCCTTGGCGGGGCACTGGGCTTCCTCGGGATCTGGTTCCCGTTCATCTGGTTGCACAAGAAGCTGCGGGGGTTCGATGGGATGGGACTCGGGGATGCGAAGCTCATGACCCTCGCGGGGACTTGGTTCGGTCCTTGGGGGGTTCTTCTGACTCTGTTCGCGGGATCGGTTCAAGGAACGTTGTTCGCCGTCGCCTCTCTCGCCATCAAGGGCGAAATCGAGGAGCCCGAAGGGGTCAAGCAACAGCGGGAGGAGCTCCTCGCGGCGATCGAAGCGGCTGAAGGGAAGGAAAAGGAGCTACTCCTCAAAGAGTACGAGGACGACCCGCTCGCCCGACCTCCAGAGGAGCAAGAGGGTGGCCCTCGCATCGCCTTTGGTCCGTTCCTCGCCCTCGCCCTCATCGAACAACTTCTCTTCCACGACGTCATCCTGGCCTGGATGCGGGCCTTCAATCTCCGATGAAGACGGCCTTCACCGCTTCGGCAGATCGACGGAAGGCCGCCCTCATCGGTCTGTGTTGCCTAGTTTCCGTTTTCGCCTGTTCCTCAGGCACCGGAATCGTTCGGACGGGCCCGCACCTCCCCGAAAAGGAGAAGAAGCCCATCTCAGTCAGCAAGCCTCCTCCACCGGTCAAGGTCGAGGCCATCCCGCTCAGACGCAACGAAGACTGCTACTTTCGCGACGGAGCTTGGGAAAACGACGGTTCCGGTTGGCGCTGGCGAAAAGGCGAGTGGATTCTTCCTCCCCCGGACTGCTACTACGCGCCCCCTCAAACCTCCTACGAAGAATTCGACGTGGGGACTGCTCTCGTGCATCGTCCCGGCGTCTGGCATCCGCGCAGCAAAGACGGCACGAGATGCCAAAAGGAAAAGGCTTGTCCTGCGCCCCAAGGTGACGACTAGTGTCTGACAACGTTTCACCCCCCCCCGAGAGCTGGACCATCTCCCGCGTTCTGGGCTGGGCCACCGAGGACTTCAAGAAGAAGGGCCTCCGCAGTCCGCGCCTCGAAGCCGAAATTCTCCTTGGCGCGATCCTCGATGTAGACCGTGTTCGCCTGATCGTGGATGCTCAGCGCCCGCTTTCGCCCGAAGAGCTCGCGTCGTTCAAGAGGTTCATCCAAAGGCGACGGTCCGGGGAACCGAGCGCGTACATCCTGGGCAAACGAGAATTTTTCGGCCGCGAGTTCTTCGTGAGCCGGAGCGTCCTGATCCCGCGACCCGATACGGAGATCCTGGTCGAAGAAGCCCTGGAGCGAACCGCTCATCGTGATCTTTCTGGGCGAGCGCTGGACCTGTGCACGGGCACCGGCTGCGTCGCGATCAGCTTTGCGCTCTCGAGACGCACCTGGCAGATCACGGGCTCCGACATCAGCCAGGACGCACTCGTAGTGGCACGCCGCAACGCCGAAAAGCTCGGTGCGGTGTGGGGCGTTCGATTCGTACCAGGCGATCTTTTCGGTGCGGTGGGGGAAACGGAACGGTTCGAGCTCATCACCGCGAATCCTCCCTACATCCGCCGCGACGAACTCGATGAACTCGACATCGACGTGAAGGACTTCGAACCGCGTTCGGCACTGGACGGCGGGGAGAGCGGCCTCGATTTCTATCCGCGGCTCCTTCAGGGCGCCCGAAAGCATTTGGTGCCGGGCGGGGTCCTTTGCGTGGAAGTGGGTGCGGGGCAGGCCGAGGAAGTCAGCCGGCTCTTCGATGAGTTCGGAATGACGGACACGCGTCGCAAGAAGGACTACGGCGGACACGAACGCGTCGTGAGCGGCCGCGCCGCCCGCCGCGCCTAGAGCTCATCCTCCACTCATCCTCCACTTCGGGAAGGTCGCGGGGGAGCGAGCCTCCGTCAGGACCGAAGCCAGCGTCACGCCTGCCCAGGGTCTACTGTATCATCTCGGAATTATTTGGATTTTTTCCTTCGGCCCTCAGGCGGGCTTTTCCCCAGACTGCAGTTTTCTGGGCCAAACAGCGCACCCATGGCAGTCCGTGAATATGGAAGTGAGAGCCACCACGATTGTGCGCGGCATCCCCTTCACTTCGTGGGGGATCGTCCTCGCTGCCCTTTTCTTCGCAGGGTGCGATCAAAAGGCACCCGCCCTGTCGAAGACGGAGCCCCAAAGCGGCGCCGACACGGACGAATTCGAGACCCCCGATCTGGGTCCCGTGGCTGACGACGGTCCCCGGCTCGGAGCCGTCATCGACCAAGCGCCCATTTTTGCCGCCGCCCACAAGAAGGCCCCGATCATCGGCTACCTGCACGCGGGAGACACTGTGGCGCGGAGTGAGTCGGCTCATGAAAACGACCAGTGCACGGAAGGCTGGTACGCCGTGCTTCCTCGCGGGTATGTCTGCACCGAGAAGGCCACGACCACCAACCTAGAACACCCGACGCTTCGTACGATGGCGCTCGGCGCCAACATGGATGGAGCGCTTCCCTACACCTATGCTCGCACGACGAAGGTGACGGCGCTCTTCGAGAACAAGAGCAAGGACGGCGTGGAGCTGAGCGGACGTTTGGCAAAGAGCACGGTGATGGCCATCGTAGGAAGCTGGACGGCGCCCGACGAGTCCAAGGAGCCCCAACGCCTCGGGCTTCGAATGGACGGGGACTTTGTCCGCGCCGACGATTTGGAGGCCGCGGTGGGGAGCGATTTCCAGGGAATCGAGCTCTCCGAAAACCTCGAGCTCCCGGTCGCGTATGCGGTCCGCCGCGGAGTCCGCAGCTGGAAGATGGACGGCGCCGCCGCGATCAAGCAGGACGAAATTCCCTATCACACACGACTCGAACTGAGTGGCCGGTTCCGTACGGTCCAGGGACACAGGTTTTGGGCGACCAAAGACGACTTGTGGGTACGCCACAAAGACGTCACCGTCGTGCGACGACTCCACGAGTTTCCCGAGTTCGCGACCGGGCAGCAAAAGTGGATCGACATCAGCATCGTCACGGGGACGGCTGTCGCCTACGAGGGCCAGAAGCCGGTCTACGCAACCCTCGTCAGTGTCGGCCGAGACCGCTTGGGCGATCCCGAAACGACAGCTTCGACCGAACGCGGCACGTTCCGCGTCATCCGGAAGCAAATCACTCGCCGGGGTGACGACAGCCCGGACGCGCCTCTCCACGATGCACCTTGGGCTCTACTCCTCGAGAGCGGTGATTGGTTGTACGCAACTCCTTCCCATGACCGCTTTGGCATCGAGCACACGGACGGAAACATCGAGCTGTCACCCAAAGACGGGCGTCATCTCTTCAACTGGAGCTCACCGCAGATCCCCGAGGGCTGGCATGGGGTAGTGGTCGATCCCGCCGAAGAGACGACCATCGTTCAAATTCGCTGAAGCGGTCCGAGACGATTCGGCCTGGACGACGCGGCCGGGGCGCGCCGAGCGGCTTCATCCGGCACTGGAGCGAAGGTTGTCCAAGATTTCGCGCGTCGCCAGACTACGATTCAGAGTATAAAAGTGCACACCGGCGACGCCCTGGCGGAGCAGCTCCTCGCATTGGGCGGTCGCATGTTCGACACCGATGGCGCGAACCTGGGAGCGATCCTCTTCGTGTGGCTCCAGGCGAGACAGAAGAGATGGGGGGATCTTCGCTCCGCACATTTGCGTGAAACGCTTGATCTGAGCCACGTTGGTGATGGGCATGATCCCAGCGATGATGGGAACCTGGATCCCAGCTTTTGCCACCCGATCAGCGAACCTAAAATAGTCCTCGTTGTCGAAGAAGAGCTGCGTAATCAAAAAGTCCACACCGGAGTCGACCTTCTTCTTCAGATTGTCGAGATCGATCTCGGAGCTCGCGGCGTCTGGATGCACCTCGGGGTAGCAGGCGCCGGCCATGCAGAAGTCGAATCGACTCTTGGCGTAGGCGACCAGCTCGGATGCAAACGAAAAGCCCCCGGGCACGGCCTGGAACTTGGCCTGGCCCTGGGGGGCGTCCCCTCGAAGGGGGAGGATGTTTTCCGCACCCGCTTGCTTCAGCTCGCTCAGGACTTGCCCGAGATCGTCCGCGGTGGCCCCGACGCAGGTCAAGTGCGCCATCGCTTCGAGACCGATCTCGTCGCGGATGCGCTTGACGAGATCGACCGTCACGCTCCGGGTGCTCCCCCCCGCACCGTACGTCACAGACACGTAAGTGGGTTTGTAGGGTCGGAGTTCGAAAATGGTCTGGAAAAGGCGCTCCAGCCCCTCCTCGTTCTTCGGCGGAAAGAACTCGAAGGAAAACGCTGGCTCCCCACTCTTCAGCTGGTCGATGATCTTCATGGCTCTGCTAGGGCCGCGGAACCTACCCAGCGAGCGGCCGCTTGAAAACGGTGCACTTCCCGAGGCTCCGAGCGCCTTCCTCGGCCTCGGGCATCGGAAAGCTTGTCCAACAATGCGGCCAGCTTGGGCTGATTTTGATATGAATCGACCCATGCGCATTTTCGTGACGGCGGTCGCGGGAACCGGGATGGGCTCCCTCGCCGGTCTCTTGAAAGAGCTCGGCCACGACGTGGCCGGGAGTGACGTCGCCTTCGACCCTCCGATGGGCCCGGCGCTTCGCGAGTGGGGAGTGAGACTGTACGAGGGCTTCGATGCAGCCCACCTGACCGGCAAGACGACATTCGGAGGGGAAAGGCCCGAGATTTCCATCATCGGCAACGTCTGTCGGAGCGATAACGTGGAGGCCGTCGCGGCTCAGAAGCTCGCGATCGAGCGGCTGCACATCGCGGACGCGCTCCGCCGCTTTGCTCTCATTGGTACGTCGCCGCTGGTGGTGGCCGGCACCCATGGGAAGACTACGACCAGCTCCTTGTGCGCTCATCTGCTGCGCGGCGCGGGCCTCGACCCTGGATTTCTCATCGGTGGCGTCCCCACATCCCTCGGCAAGAGTTTTCATGCTGCTGGCAAACGACAGCTCGTGTCCGCAAACCAACCGAAGAAACGCGCCACCCCCTTCGTACTGGAAGGCGATGAATACGACACCGCTTTTTGGGAGAAGACGGCTAAGTTCCTTCACTACAGGGCGGAAGTCGGAATCATCACGTCGATCGAGCACGACCACATCGACATCTATCCGACCGAGAAAGAATACCTGAAAGCGTTCTCTCGATTTTGTAAGAGATTACCGACAAACGGCCTTCTCATCGCCTACGCCGGCGACAAAAACGTCGTCGAGGTGGCAAAGCACGCGCCCTCCGATGTGGCGTACTACGCGATCCAAGGAGAACACACCCACGGCATGGCGCCGCACTGGCTGGCAGCACCCGCGCAAGAAACGGAAGAAGGCATCACCTTCGATCTTTTCGCAGGCGGCGTCCTGGCTGGCCGCTTCTTGTCGCCCTCGAGTGGCCGTCACAATCTGCGCAACGCCGTCGCGGCGCTGGCAGCGTGCGCGCAGGGGTATGGTGTCCCGCTCGCCTCGATGGTGGAGCCCCTCGCTAATTTTCGCGGAGTCAAACGGAGACAAGAGCTCATCGGGACCCCGCGAGGGATCGCCGTTTACGACGACTTCGCTCACCACCCGACAGCGGTGCGCGAGACGCTGTCTGGACTGAGGAAGCGACACCCATCGGGAAATCTGATCGCCGTGTTCGAACCGCGCAGCGCTACCGCGTGCAGGAGCCTCCATCAGCAAGCGTACGTCAGCGCGTTCGACGCGGCCACGTACGTCGTGCTCGCCCCGGTAGCCAGGGCGGGGCTTTTGGACGGGGAAAAGCTCGACATCCCCCGCTTGACGACGGAGCTTTCCGGACGAGTTGTCGGAGAAAAACAGCTCAAGTCAGTGCATTTGCCCACGGTCGACGCCATCGTGGGATACCTGTCGACGCTGGCAGAACCGGGAGACACGATCGCCATCTTGTCCAATGGGGCATTCGGTGGCATTCACCGCAAGCTCTTGGACGCGCTTTCGGAGTCGAGCTCCGACGCTTCTGCGAGCTGACTCAACCTTTCGGGCGACCCCCATCATCTGGAGATACGACGCTGTGACCTGCCATTGTGGAAAAGGCGAATCCTTCGAGACCTGCTGCAAGCCGCTCCTCAAACGCGAGAAGAAGGCAGCGACGGCCGAAGAGCTGATGCGATCTCGCTATTCGGCGTTCGTCGAGGGCGACATCGACTACATCATGGACACGCACGACCCAGACACCGTCGGTCAGATCGATCGGAATGGGACCGAAGCGTGGGCGAAGGAATCGGAGTGGCAGAAGCTCGAGATCCTCGAAACCGAGCGGGGTGAGAGCGACGACAATTTCGGTCGCGTCGACTTCGTCGCAACCTACAAGCTCAAGGGCTCGACCGTGGAGCATCGTGAGTCTGCGACTTTCCGCCAGGCAAACGGGAAGTGGTACTTCACGGACGGAGAACAGATTGCCGGCCCACCCGTGAAGCGCGAAGGCCCCAAGATCGGCCGGAACGATCCCTGCGCTTGTGGGAGCGGCAAGAAGTTCAAGAAGTGTTGCGGAAAAGCCGCCTGATCTGCTCATGAACGCCTCGCCCCCAGACTCCTCCGAAGCCTCCGCCTACGAGCGGTTGGGGGGCGCGAGCGCACTCGAAGCAATCGTCGATGACTTCATCGACCGCGTCACCTCAGACATGATGATCGGGTTCCACTTTCGCGCGGTGGACAAGACGCGGCTCAAACAGCTCGAATTCCAGTTTGCAAGTCGCCACTTGGGAGGACCTCACGTGTACGAGGGCCGTAGTCTGCCCGATGCGCATCGAAGGCATCCCATCATGGGAGGTCAGTTCAACCGGCGCCTCAAGATTCTCGAGAGGACTTTGGAAGATCACGGCGTCGATCCGGAGGTCCGCCGCATTTGGCTCGCCCACAACGAGAAACTCCGGGCACAGATCACGCGCGACGCCTCGGATGAATGCAACGACCAGCGTGCGGAGTCCGACTTGAGGGCGGGACCAGTCCGCGACAAAAGCAAATGATGAGCGCCCGATCCCCACTTCGTACCGGCTCGAGCATGTCGATGCTGCTGCTAGTCGCGTGCACGTCGGGCAAGGAATGGGTAAACGCCCCGCTTCGCGCGCACGGAGGGCATCACGGAGTGCGCCTCCTCGAGACTGCCCCGACCGAGGACGAACGAGAAGAGAAGGTTCCTCCGCCCCCGGAGGTCTCAATCAACGCACCCGAACCGATCACGGAGGAGGAGCTGGCCGACGACGACTCGGAGCGCCCTTCGCTGGCGCTGCGAGGCGAACCACGTCGGGTCAAGAAGGGCCCGGTCGACGGGAGACTACTCGGGGTTTTCCGCAACACCTACTACGACTTCCCGGCCGAGGCTGACTTCGTCGGACCCAAGACGGCCCTCATGAGTCGCTCGTGCAAGCCTATCGGACACGTCCCACGCGGTTTCTACGAAGCCGTGTGCGTCCAGGGAAGCGGCACCCTAATCAGCGGCAAGACGGTGAGCTTCGCGAAGCGAGACTGTGCTTGCGCGGAGCTCTGCCCCCGCACGGGTCAGAAGATTTGTTTCGACGAGCTCGACCAGAGGGAGTTTCCCTGGGGTCGCGGCGCACAGGGCAAGGCCATCACACCGCTTCGAACCATTGCTGTGGACAGCAGTGTGATTCCACTGGGCACGAGGGTGTACATCCTCGAATACGATGGAGTTCCACGGTCTCCCGGCGGCGCCCGCCACGACGGTTGTTTCGTGGCCGAAGACCGGGGCATGAAGGTCGTTGGGGAGCACGTCGATATCTTCACGGGCAACCCACACATCACTCAGCATCTGAACCAGACGGTTCCGAGCAACGAAGGCGTGCACGTGTATCTGGAAACCGCACGCTGTGACGCGCTCGAACTCTGAATCGGGGATGCTCAGCTCGCGTCGCCGCTGGGTCCGACAATCCGTTCGATCAGAGTCTCGACCTGGCTCAAAGTGAACGGCTTGTTCAGCAGCGGGCCGTCGTAGTTTTCGAGAAAATCACGCGACTCGCTGGTCACCGCGCCTCCCGTCATCACCACGAAACGCTCTTTCAGGTCGGGTCTGTCGGACGCCACGCGCGCGTAGATGTCGCTCCCAGACAAATCCGGCAACGAGAGATCGCACAGGATGAGGGAAAACTGCTCTTCGGACAAAAGTCGGTCGAGGCCCTTTTGACCCGAAATCTCCAATTCGACGTCCATGGTGTCCTCGAGCCCCAGCTGGATGGTCTGCCCGAGCAGCTGTTCGTCGTCGATCACCAATACTCGAGGTAGTCCCATCGCCATTCCTGAGTTTCACTAGAGCTGTCACACCTCATGCGTTCAACCCTCCGTGAGAACCAGCTGAATACGCGTGCTCCAGAACGCCCATCGGTCCCGCCGTCGTACTGTTTCGGCTCAGGTGCTTGACGAAGGCTTCCAGCGGACACAGGTTTCAGCCCTCAGGGTCCCCCTTTCCGAACGTCCCCCTCGATATTTCCCTTGGCCACTCCTCGACGACCCCGCTCTTCATCGAAATCCAGGTCCGCGTCGAGGAACGAGCGCGAACCCGATAGCTCGAGCTCACCCGAGAACGACGACGACGATACGATCGTCATCGAAGCGAGTGGCGAGGTCGTCGACGGCGAGCTCGACGAAGACGAAGACGAAGACGAAGACGATCTCGATCGAGAGTTCGACGAAAGCGCAGAAGAGGCTCAGGTCGACGAGGACGACGTTGGAACGGCGCTCGTTCTCGATCGCAAGTCCGAAAGCCTCGCCAAGAACGATCCTCTTCAGGCATACATGCGCGAAGTCCAAGCGCACTCGCTTCTGACACCAGAGGAAGAGAAAGAGCTCGCCGTGCGCTACGCCGAGACCCAGGACGTCGATGCGGCGGCTCGACTCGTCACCGCAAACTTGAGGCTCGTGGTCAAGCTCGCCTACGAGTACAGGCGCGCCTACCGCAACATGATGGACCTCATCCAAGAGGGAAACATGGGGCTCATGCAGGCGGTGAAGAAGTACGATCCGTACAGAGGAGTCAAGCTCAGCAGCTACGCGGCGTGGTGGATCCGGGCCTATATGCTGCGCTACATCCTCGCGAACTGGCGCATGGTGAAGCTTGGTACGACACAAGCGCAGAGGAAGCTTTTCTTCAATCTGAACAAGGAGAAGGCAAAGCTCGCGGCGATGGGGATCGAGCCCACGCACGGAGAGATCGCCAAGCGCTTGGACGTGACGGAGAAGGAAGTCGAGGAGATGGACAAGCGCATGGCGCGCAGCGACGCTTCCTTGGACACACCGGTGAACGAAGCGGACGGTCGGCAGATAGCGAGAGTCGAGCTGTTGCCGGGCGAAGCCATGGCTCCTGATATCGCAACCGAGAGCGCTGAACTCGGTGGACTTCTGCGCGAACACCTCACGGAATTTCGCAAGGGTTTATCCGGCAAGGACCTCATCATCTTCGACGAGCGACTCGTCGCTGACGATCCACGCACTCTGCAAGACTTGGGGGATCAGTTCGGCGTCTCGCGTGAACGGGTACGGCAGCTCGAAGCGCGCATGACGGGTAAGCTGCGAGACTTCCTCTCCGAACGCATCGGCGACGCAGTCACGATGCCTTGAAGCAGTGGTCCACCGAGGCCGCGGATACGGCACGACCGGTCGGCCGAACATCGCTTCGCCTCGATCGGGACCCTTCAGGACCGGTGCCGGCATGTTTTTGAGCTATCTGACGCCCCTGACGAGACCATTTCTACGGGCGGTTCTCGGGTGGGTGCCTGTAGGAAAACCCTACGACGAACGGTCAAAAATGGAGTCAGCCCGCAATTGTCTTAAGACAATCGCGTTCTGGCCGGAGTGAAGCCTAAGGGTCGGGGACGAGTCGGCCTATACTGCCGACCAGACTAGCTAGCTTCCGCTCGCGAGCATTCGTGGACAAACGCGACAAATTCAAACTCAAAGGCAACACGATTGCCGGGACCTTCCGTGTCGACGACGTCGTCGCCGAGGGGGGATTTGGGATCGTCTATCGCGCGTTCCACTTACACTTTCGCTCTCCAGTTGCCTTGAAGTGCTTGAAGATCCCGGGAGAACTCTCGGACGAAGAGCGCCAGCAGTTCCTCGAGCAGTTTCGCTCCGAGGCCGAGATCCAGTTTCGTCTCTCGGCCGCTCTCCCCCATATCGTCCGGCCTCTCCACGTGGACGCCATTCAGGCAGACGATGGAGAGTTCATCCCGATCATGGCGCTCGAATGGCTCGAAGGTCTGAGCTTCGAGACCATCATCGAGAAACGGAACTTCTCGGACCAGGCCCCGATGTCGCTCCGTGAAGCGATGGAGCTCATCGGTCCAGCCGCAGAAGCTCTGCACCAGGCGCACAACTTCGAGACGTCGAACGAAAAGCTCGCGGTCATTCATCGTGACATCAAGCCAGACAACCTCTTCTTGACCGAGATCAACGGCAAGAAGATGGTCAAGATCCTCGACTTCGGGATCTCCAAGGTGCGTCGGGCTGCGACTCAGCTCGCCGGGCATTTCAGCCAGACCGCTGGCACCGCGCCCTTTTCTCCGGCGTACGGCGCTCCCGAGCAATGGGTTCCCAAGCGCTTCGGCCAAACGGGGCCCTGGACAGACGTCTGGGGCTTGGCCCTGACCCTCGTCGAAATCATCAAGGGTGACGCCGTCATCGTGGGTGATCACCAAGCGATGATGGGAACGGCGCTCGATCCCAAGGTACGGCCAACACCCAGGTCGGAGGGCGTTCATGTGAGCGATGAAGTGGAGTCGGTCTTTCTCAAGGCTCTCTCCCTCGATCCTCGCTTTCGCTATCAATCGATTGAGGCTTTTTGGGAAGCGCTCCAGGGGGCCGTCTATATCTCGGGCGACGGAGCCCACTTGTACGACGAGACGCCGAGCGGCTCGCGAATTGCGCTGCCTCCGATGACGGCTCCAACTCCGTGGAAGTCGCCAGTCGAGCCGCCCGAGTACAAACCCATCGGGGCGCTTCCTCCAATGCTGGCGCCAGCTCCGATGGAGCCTTCGTCCCCTGAAGAGCTCAAAGCTCACCCCGAGGCGTCCTACCCCCTCGATCCGTCGAGCGATTTGCAACCCGTTCCTGCCGCACCGACCAACTGGAGCCACTTCGACCCCGAGATCCCGCCGAGCTCGAGCGACGCCGAGCACTTCCGCCCGGAACATTTCGAGCCGGAGCCCGGAGAGCTGATGGGAGAGCACTCGGCTTCGACCGTGGACGAGGAAGTCGAGCCGGCTGTGCACAGTTCGGAGCAAGTGTTCTCGGCTGAGCATTTTTCGGACAAGGACGAACCTTCTCTGAAGCTCGAACTGGAAGCGACCAGCACCTTCCCGAAGACTCTGGAGAAGCGCGTGTTGCCGATCGAGGTTGCGGAAATCGACGATGATTCGGAGGAAAACGCCCTCTCTTCCGGCCACCCCGGCGCGCCCCACCTCGAGGCGACCCACGCCCCGAAAACCTCCTCGCCCGCTCGGCCTGCCGCACCTCCGTCTGCTGCAGTGCGCAGCCCATCGCCTCGCCCCCCGCCACCGTCAGCGCGGCGATCAGCCGCGGCGCAGACAGCAAGCGCGAGCTCTTCCGCTCCCGAAAAGCCGCGGCGATCTCCACGCCCCGATCGCAAGGTCGAACAGAAGGCCGCTCCAGCTGGACACGTTATCCCGGATCTCACGCCCGCGAGCGACGGACGATCGGTACGCCCGCCACCGCCCAAGCGCAGCAAAGCCCCCGCGCCGACGAACGCTCAGCAGAGCAAGGGACCGCCACCCCCGCCGGTCCGCTCCAAACGCCCCGCGCCTCCTCGCCGAGCAAGCGACGACGGCAACGAAGACGAGTCTCTCACCTTGATCCCGACGACTCGGGGGCAACGCTCGACTGGCTCCGCCTGAGCACCACGGTCCTTCGACCGGCGGCGCTCTGCTCAGGATCATTTCAGGCGGCTTTTTCTCCCGACCGCCACATGCCAAGGTGGGCGAATGACCGGGCGCCTTTCCCTCGTCGGCACACCCATCGGGAACCTCGGCGACATCACCTACCGGGCCGTACTGCGTCTCAAAGAAGTGAGTCGCATTTACGCCGAGGACACTCGGCACACGCGGACTCTTCTGACTCACCTCGGCATCGAAGGGAAGAAGCTCCTCTCTCTTCACGCGCATTCGACCGACCGCGCGATTGCAACAGCGATCGAGATTCTCACGGCAGGTGACGACATAGCTCTGGTGACGGATGCAGGCATGCCCTCGATCAGCGATCCCGGAACCGAGCTGGTCCGTGGCGCTCGCGCTGCCGGCGCACAAATCGAAGTGCTCCCGGGACCAAGCGCCGTAACCGCCGCAGTGGCACTCAGCGGACTCGTCGACGGTCCGTTCACCTTCATCGGGTTTTTGCCGCGCAAAGGCACCAAACGCAAAGACGCGGTGACCCGAATCGCCAAGAGCCCCATCCCGGTCGTGCTCTTCGAGTCTCCCCACCGAATGAAGGAAACGCTGGGAGATCTCACCGAGCACTGTGAGCGTACCCGGTCGATCGCGATTTGCCGCGAGCTCACGAAAAAGTTCGAAGAAACCCTCGTACTTCCGCTCGAGGAAGTCGCATCTCCCGATTTCCGGGAGACATGGCAGGGGGAACTCACGCTGGTCATCGACCGGGCGTCTCCCGACGCATTGGCCCTCGAAGGCGATGAATTCGATTGGGAGGCCCGAGCGCAGAAGCTCCTGCTCGAGGGGAACTCAGCCAAGGACACGACCGCGACCCTCGTCCGAGAGCTACAGAAACAGGGCGAAAAAGCGAGCCGACGGGACGTCTACCAGCGGGTGCTTGCCCTGATGGAGGCCGCTCGTGCCGAGGATGAAGACGATTGAGGCCCGGCGCGTGGAAGGCTGGAAGAGATTCCGGCTGGGTGCTAGGGCTGGCCCGTGTTTGACGCACTGACCAAGGGTTTTCGTGAAGCTCGTAATCGTCTGGCGGGCCTAACCTCGCTGGACGAGAAGAACATCCAGGCTGCGCTGAAGGAAGTGCGGCGCTCACTGCTGGAGGCGGACGTCGAGCTCGGCGTGGTGAAGACGTTCCTGGCCCGGGTCGAAGAAGCCGCCCTGGGCGCAACCGTGCAGACTCGAGTCAAACACGGCGGACAGAGGGTCGAGGTTTCCGCATCGGATCAGTTCGTCAAGATTTGCCACGACGAGCTCGTGAAGGTGATGCGGGGCGAAGACGAGGAGCCCCTTTCATTCGCCACCGCCGGTCCGACCGGGATCATGATGGTCGGTCTGCAAGGGTCGGGAAAGACGACCTCATCGGCAAAGCTCGCCCGCTATTTCCAGAAAGAGGGCAAGAAGCCGCTCCTGGTCGCGGCGGACATGCAGCGTCCTGCCGCTGTGGAACAGCTCAAAGTGCTGGGGCGTGACTTGGACGTGCCCGTGTTCAACATTCCCGGCGCGACCCCCCTCGAGATCTGCAAAGCTGCGGAGCAAGAGGCCATTGCAGGTGGATACGACGTCGTCATCTACGACACGGCTGGACGCCTAGCCATCGATGCTGCGCTCATGGACGAGCTGGCGGCCATCAACCAGGCCGTTTCGCCGCACAACATCTTGCTGGTCATCGATGCGATGATTGGTCAAGACTCCGTGAAAACCGCCCGCGGGTTCAATGACAAGCTCAGCCTATCGGGCGTGATCCTGACGAAGCTCGACGGCGACGCCCGCGGCGGCGCTGCGCTCAACGTGCGAGAAATCACCGGGGCCCCGGTCGTTTTCCAAGGTGTCGGTGAGACCACGGACAAGCTCGAGCCGTTCCGACCCGAAGGAATGGCGAGCCGGGTCCTCGGCATGGGTGACGTCGTCGGCCTGATGAAGGACTTCGAGGAAGTCATCGATCAGAAGAAGGCTGAAGAAGACGCCTTGCGCATGATGCAAGGGAACTTCACCTTCGACGACTTTTTGAATCAAATTCGCATGATTCAGCAAATGGGGTCACTCAACGACTTGATGGAGAAGATCCCCGGCATGAGCCAGATGATGCCGCCTGGCGCTGGCGCCCAGATGGACGACAGCGAGCTGGGGAAGATCGAAGCCATCATTCAGTCGATGACCCGCTCCGAAAAGCTCGACCCCAACGTCATGATTCGCGAGCCCGGACGCGTGAAGCGCATCGCCTCTGGCTCGGGCAACGAGGAACAAGCCGTTTCGGACTTGGTGCAGAAGTTCCTCTTCATGCAGCAAATGATGAGCGGCATGGGCGGCGGTGGCGGCCTCGGAGGGCTGCTCGGAAACATCCCCGGGATGAAGAACCTGGCCATGGCGCGCAACATGCGGCGTGCGATGAAGAGCGGAAAGATGCCTCCGGGAATGCCCGACATGAATGCACTCATGGGAGGCATGGGCGGGATGCCGACCATGCCGGGGATGGGACTGCCTGGGATGGGGATGCCAGGAATGGGAATGCCCGGCGCTGCTGGCGATCACACACCCAAGCGCAAGAGCTTGAGCAAGTCCGAGAAGAACGCTCGCAAGAATGCGCGCAAGAACGCGCGGTCGTCCCGCAAGAAAAAGAAGTGAGGCTTGGATCCGTGAGCGACGGTACGACGGTACGACCTCTAGGGATTCATCTCCAGGCGTAGTCGTCCCTGCTCGGCAGCGCATGCGGTGGCCGCATCCTTGGCCCGACCGAGCCTCAGCTCGGCTTGGTCGAGCTCCTCCTCGATCAGGTTCGGCTTGGAACGAGCTCGTTCGATGAGCTCGAGAGCCGCGATGTGAATTTCGTATGCCGAAACGCACGTGTCACGGAGGTCACAATACGCATCACACGACAGTTCACGGAGAGGTTGAATGCGCTGCGCCTTGTGCTCGTTGGGGGCGTTGCGCAGAACGTCGATGGCGCGGGAAATCTGCTCGAATTCGGCTCGACGTTCCGGGGACACGCGACTGCATGAAGCGAGTAGGAGAGCGCCCAAGAAAAATGCCCAGCGGATCCGCTGGGCATCGCAATTACCTGGAGCAGGTCGAACCATTCACTCCGGCTCGGGACCCATCTGGATCCGCTCGCCCACGTACGCTCCCACCAACGTGAAAAGCAGACCGAGGGCCGAGAACAGCACGTACATGAACGCCGGCATCGTCTTCACGGTCTGAGAATCGAAGAGCATGAAGGCGGTCGGGAGCGCGACGAGAAAAGCACCAGCAACGGGCTCGACGAAGGTACGGCCAGGGGAAATGAGACCCACGAGCGCACCACCGATGGTCCACACCGGGATCACCATCATCATGCCCGCATAGCCCTCGAAGTCGAAGAGCGGAACGACTCGGGGCAGTCCGAATACGATCGCACCCGTGAGCGCCACCATGACTCCGATGGCGATGCCGAACCAGGTCATGCTGAAGGTTTGTTGTTGATAGCGGTTGGCCGAAAGCGCGACGTTGGACGTCCCGTCGTCAATCCTGGCACCGCACGAAACGCATCGGTCATTGGCCAAGGGCGCGGTGTTCTGGAAACCGCAGCTGGGACAAATGATCTTCTGGTTTTCTTCTGCCATCTTCCCTCCAGAGAGTCTCATCGAAACTCTCCGACAACACCGCCAGCTTACGTTCCAGGCGCGCCAAGCCCAAGGGCCCGACATCCGAAGCCAAATCCGGCCCAGATCGCGACTTTGTTCGATTTTTCGTCCTCCGGGAACATCCCGGAAGGTCCGGTGTCTGAATCGGTGGTGGAGTCTACTGAAGATTCGTTCAATAAGTCCGATAGCGTCGTCCCAGATCCCCCCGTGATGCGGCGCCGCCTCGCTCTCGGAAGCCTTCTGTGCGTGGGAGTCGCCGCCCTATGGGTCGTCTACCTCCTCATCCCCGATGCGAAATACGCCCTGAGCCGAGGGACGCCGGTCGAGCTCGGCAGTTTGAAGACTGCGCAGCTCTCGGATGAGCAAAGCTACGTGAGTGCCAGCGCGACTCCAAAGCCGAACGCTCTTTCATTCGAGCGCCTCGGGGAACGCGGCAGCTTTCGTCTGACTCGGGCCGAGGGGCGTGAAAGCGTCTGGCTACTTTTGCGTGCGCCGCGAAAGATAGCTGGCGGGTCGGCGCACGGGTTCGTCCCCCCGACGCACTTCGTTGGAAGGATGGGGCGCGTAGCTGATTCGAAGCTCCTCCCGGGCGAAATCCGCGAGGTGATCCGCCAAAAATCGGAGAACTTCTCCGATGCATTCGTACTCATCGATGGCGAGTCCCCGAGCTCCCAGAGGCCTTCTTTGTTTGCGGCCATCTTGCTTGCACTGCTCGGCGTCGCCTGCTTGAGTTCCGCCGTCTTCCTATGGCGCGACGTCGAGCCTCTGCACCCTCCGTCCTGATCATCGGCGGAGGCCTCATGGGGGCTTCGTCGGCATGGGAGCTCGCGCGCGCTGGCGCTCGCGTGACGGTCCTGGAAAAATCAATCCCCGGAGCAGAGGCATCGAGTGCCGCCGCCGGCATCCTGGGCGCCGAAGCGGAGGCACACGAAGAAGGTCCGATGCTCGATCTGAGCCGGTACAGTCGCGCGCTTTACCCCAAATGGGTGCGCGCTCTGGAACGAGAGACTCGCGTCAGCGTCGGTTTCTTGGAAGGCGGCAGCATCGAGGTGGCCTACTCTCAGGCAGAGCTTGAGCGTTTCGAGAAGGCTCGGCGATTTCAGCTTTCTTCGAACAAGGCGCAGATGCTGAACAAAAAAGCGTTGCTCGATCTCGAGCCCAGACTCGCCCCGAAAGCAGTCGGCGGCGTCTACCTTCCGGAGGACGCGCGCATCACCCCCGTCGACCTGTTCAGGGCCACCCACATTGCCGCCGAGCGAGCCGGCGTCACCTTCCGGACGGGCGCCTACGTCCGTCGCGTCGTCACCACGACTACAGCTGATGGTACGAGAGCGGCGCGAGGCGTCTTACTCGAAGACGAGACGCTGCTCGAAGCAGACGTCGTCGTCGTGGCAGCAGGCAGCTGGACTCCGTTGGTCGACGGACTACCTCTGCGCCGGACGGATGTGGTTCCAGCTCGGGGTCAGGTGATCGAACTCAAGTGTTCGGTCCCTCCACTTTCGCGCTTGGCCTTCGCCAAGGGTTGCTACTTGGTGCCTCGCGCGGATGGACGCGTGCTCGTCGGTTCGACCCTGGAGTTCGTCGGCTTCACGAAAGGCGTCACGGCCAAAGGGATTCGCGACCTGCTCTCCGCCGCGACGAAGCTCGTTCCCCATCTCGAAACTGCAGAGGTGACCAAGACGTGGTCGAACTTCCGCCCCTACACCGAAGACCACTTGCCCCTTCTAGGAAGCGCTGGCGTGCGGGGACTCGTCATTGCTAGCGGACACTACCGAACGGGGATCCTCCTCGCTCCAGCCACGGCGAAAATTGTGGCAGCCCTGGCGCTCGGGCAACGACCTCCGCTGGACCTTTCCGCTTTCTTCCCCCTCAGAAGCCAGGGAAACCAGGCTTGAGCGCGGTTCTTTTCTCCGGGTGTTTTTCTGCACGGGGCGAGGTGGTACCAGGCGCTCATGGCTGTGACCTACCGTGAGGCCGGCGTCGACATCGAGGAAGGCAACCGCCTCGTCGACCGCATCAAGCCCTTTGCCAGAAGCGCGACCACCGAGCACGTCCTCAGTGGGATTGGAGGCTTCGCGGGACTGTGTGGACTCCCGAGCGGACTTTCGGAACCCGTTCTCGTCAGCGGAACCGACGGCGTCGGAACGAAACTGAAGGTCGCTTTCGCGATGAACCGACACGACACCATCGGTCAAGACTTGGTGGCCATGTGCGTGAACGACATCATCACGACCGGCGCAGTGCCGCTTTTCTTCCTGGACTACTTCGGAACGGGAAAGCTCAGCGCCGACGTGGGAGCAGAAGTCATCAAGGGGATCGCGGACGGCTGCAAGCTGTCGGGTTGCGCTCTGCTCGGCGGAGAAACGGCGGAGCTGCCCGGCATGTATTCCGATGGCGAGTACGACCTCGCCGGGTTTGCAGTCGGCGTAGCCGAGCGCTCGAAGCTTCTGTCGGCCGAACGGGTCAAGGAGGGCGATATCATCGTCGGCATCGCGTCAGTAGGGATTCACTCGAACGGCTACAGTTTGGCGCGCCACGTCCTAGAAGGAGTGATGGGCAAGAAGCTCGACGAACACGTCGAGCAGCTAGGCTGCACTCTGGGGGAAGAACTCTTGCGACCGACACGGATCTACGCCGCCTCGGTCAAGGCGCTGACGGAATCGCTAGGCGAGGATCTGCACGTCCTTTGCCACATCACGGGTGGCGGTCTACCCGAAAACCTCCCCCGGGTTTTACCCGAAGGCACTTCTGCGCTCATCGACGGCGCGCGAAAATGGCCAGCAATCTTTCGTTACATTGCCGACGGAGGTCCCGTAGAGCTCTTCGAGATGCGTCGCACCTTCAACCTGGGGATCGGCATGACTGCGGTCGTGAGCCCGACGGCCGTCGAAAAGACCTTGGCGATTTTGAAGGGAGCCGGCGAGGACGCCTGGATACTGGGCAAGGTCTCGGCTTCGGATGGCGCTCCGCGCGTGATTTACGAAAACGATCCAGAGGGCGACCGGAAGTGACGCTCGCCCTCGGCATCCTCGTTTCTGGCAGCGGCTCCAACATGGAGTCCATCTTGAAGGCGATCGCCGACGGCCGTCTCGACGCAGAATGCAAGGTCGTCATCAGCAATCGCCCCGACGCACTCGCGCTTTCTCGCGCGGAGAAGGCCGGGGTGAAGTCGGTGGCTTTGGACCACAAGAAGTACGCTTCGCGCGAGGAATTCGACGCGGCGCTGGTACAGACGCTGCGCGAAAAAGGCGTCGAGTGGATTGCCTTGGCGGGCTTCATGCGGGTGCTCACGCCCGTTTTCCTCGACGCCTTTTCCCAGAGAATCGTCAACATTCATCCATCGCTCCTTCCCGCGTTCCCCGGAGTCAACGCTCAGAAGCAGGCGTACGACTACGGGGTCAAAGTCGCCGGCTGCACGGTCCACTTCGTCGACGGTGGAGTGGACACGGGCCCCATCATCTCCCAGCGCTGCGTCCCAGTTCTCGACGGAGATACCGCGGACACCTTGAAGACCCGCATCCTCGAACAGGAGCATCGAATCTTCGTAGAGGCGCTACAGGCGATTGCCCTCGGAAACGTCCGCTACCCCGCTGATGGTCGCCGAATCGGCCAGTCTGAGCCACAATAGCCCCGCGAGCCGCTCGCGACACGGTTCCCTCGTTCATGGCAGCCAGACACTACGACGCGATCATCCTCGGGCGCAGCATCGGCGCCCTGCTCACCGCAGCGCTTCTGGCGCGACGTGAGCTTCGAGTCTTGGTGCTGGGTCAAGGCCAAGGCGATCCGCACTACCGCGTAGAGGGTCACGTGATGGCGCGGCGCTCCTTCACCATGCTGTCTGCGACGTCGCCGGCTTTTCGACGCATTCTCCACGAGCTCGCTCAAACGCAGCGCTTCCGTCAGCTGACGACCCCACTCGATCCGATGTTCGCGCTCCTGGATCAGAAGATTCGCTTCGAGATCCCGCCGGACATCGATCTCTTCTCGAGGGAGATCGAACGCGAGTATCCGGAAATCCAGCAACCCATCGCCGAGCTTTACACCGACATTTCGCAGGTGAACGCCCAAGTGGACGCCGCGTTCGAAAAGGAAGTGATGTGGCCCCCGGGCACGATGTGGGAAAAGGTCGAAACCGGGCGAGTAGCCAGCGCCCTCCCCTTCGCTGAAGCCCGAAGTAGCGAGACCGCGCTTCTGTCGCGCATGCCGGTCGGGCACAGCTTCAGGCACGTGGTCGAGCTCCCAGCCTTGTTTTCGTCCCACTTGGGCCTGGATTCGAGCGCCCTGGATCCGCTGGCGGTCGCTCGACTCCACGGCTCGTGGACACGCGGAGTCCATTCTTTGGCCCGAGGCGAAAAGGATCTCGAGGATTTTTTGGTGAGCCGTATCGAAGCCCACGGCGGCGTGTGCCGACTCTCCGGGCGCGCCGAACGCGTCGTCGTGCGGCGCGGAAAACTGGCAGGCATCATCGAAGCCGGCGACGAAGAGCTGACAGCGGCTGAAGCCATCGTCACTTCGGGGACCGGAGAAATCCTGGCGGACCTGAGCGGTGGCGACGGAGTGACGAAGAGGGCGCAAGACATCTGGCCTCGAGTAGAAGTGTTGGGGGGACGATTCGTCGTCAGCCTACTCATCGACGATCGAGGGCTCCCCGATGCGCTGCCTCGAGAGTCCTTCTTGGTCGCACAAGACTCGACGCTTCCCAACGTTCACCTTCAACGGCTGTCTGCGCAAGCGCTGAGCCCGAAACGCTCGTCGTCGGAGTCCGAGCCGAGCATGCCGGCGCGCAGTCTGCTCGTGGCCGAGATGCTGTTACCTCAGTCGGGAGGATTGCACCTGCTTGGTGCTCGCGAAGCGGTTCTTGCAGCGCTTCGGACGTACCTTCCCTTTTTCGAACAGCATCTGATTTGCGTCGACAGTCCCCACGATGGACTTCCCGTGTGGCTTTACGAAAAGGATGCCGCCGGACAGAATCGCCGGAGGCAGCTCGAACGGATCCACTTGCCTCACTCAAGCGCCACGGCAGAGCCCATGGTCGCTCGACTGAACGTGAGCCCGCGTGGGTATCTCGGGCTCGCAGGCGAGCCACTCCGCGGTCCCATCCCCGGCACTTACCTCGTGGGCCCCAGCGTACTGCCGGGGCTGGGACAAGAGGGCGAGGTGCTGGCGGCTTGGAGCGTTTCCAAGATTCTCACGAAGAAGGACGGCGCAAGACAAAAACTGCGCCGTCAGATGTGGACGAAGATCGAGACGGGCTGAAACGTGCGTATCATTGCCGGAGAATTTCGCGGGCGACGCCTCGTCGCGCCTCAAGGCCTCTCTACCCGACCGACGACCGATCGAGTACGGGAGGCTTGGTTTTCTATCCTGGGCCCTCTGGAGGGAACGGTACTCGACCTTTATGCCGGCACGGGGGCCCTTGGCTTCGAGGCACTCTCACGAGGCGCCGAACGAGCCGTGTTCGTAGAAAGCGCACGACCGGCACAGAAAGCCATCCAAAGGAACGCTGAGACCCTCGGCGTGACGAGCCGCATCACGATCTTCGCGTCCACTGTGGAAGCCGCCACACCCGCCCTCCGCAAGAGGCCGCCCTTCGATTTGATCGTGACCGACCCACCATGGACTCACATGCACAGCGCGGAGGTTGCCCTGAAACGGCTGCTCACTTCCGAGCTCCTGACCGATGACGGCCAGCTCGTCCTCGGACACCCCAAGGGCAAGCCCGTAAGCTTGTCAGCAGACTCCGGACTGATTGAACAAAGCACCAGATCATGGGGAGATTCAGCTGCAACATTCTATGTTCGCGCGGGCGAGGACCTCCCGGTATAGTCTCGACCCATGCCTGAATCGAGCGCACCCGAATCGTCTCATGGCGTTCCTCCCCAGGGGGGCAACCGCGGCCTCATCATTGCCGGAGTCATCATGCTTCTGCTCGCCGGTGGCCTCGTCTACTGGAAGTCTCAGTCCGGCGATCCCGAGCCGGAGGTCGTCGAGGAGACCACGACCAAAGCGGAGGAGCCCAAGCCCGAGCCGGAGGTGTTCGACCATGCTCCCCCTCCACCCCCCGAGGAGGAAGAAGAGAAGAAGGCGGACGAAGAGGAGAAGCCCAAGACCGGGACAGTAGCCAAACCGTCGGGGCCCGCCGGATGTGGCGGCGACTGCAAGGGCAACGCAACTCCTCAGCTGCAGAGTGCGCTGGCCGCTCGCGGGGCGATGGCACGGAGCTGCTACAACACTGCCCTTCGGCAGAATCCAAACTTGGAAGGCCGCATGACCATGAGCGTGCGCGTCAGTCCAAGTGGCGCGGTGTGCAGCGCCTACGTGTCGAGCAATTCCCTGGGAGATCAAGCGGTTGCCTCATGTGCCGCGGCAAAATTCCGGGCAGGCTCGTTCCCGGCTCCAACGGGGGGTTGCGTCAACGTCAACGTTCCGCTGAATTTTACCAAGAAGTGATGAACTCCTATCTATTCGCCTCCGTGGTTCTTCTCGCTCCGATCTCTTTGTTGGGGTGCGTGCAGGAAGGGCATTCGGCGGATTGCGAATTCGAACCAGGTGGCGCTTCGGCACAGATGCTTGCAGACGAGGGCTGCCTCACTCCGGTCGGCGGCTCGTGCCTGAGTGAGGACGAGTTCAAAGCCAGCCGGCCCGCGAAACGCGAAGATTCGTCCGGTGACGAGATTTCCGTCGATGACGATTGGATCGCCTACCAATGCGCGCGGCCGCTGTGCTTCGATTGTGTGACTCAGAGCGAATACGAAGAGAATTGTCCCGACGAATCTTGGTCGAATTATCTGGAACTTCGCCCCGAATGCGAAGAATGACTCGTGGAAACTGAGGCCCCCGAATTGCGTCGGGTGCTGCTGCTCATCTCCTACGACGGACGAAACTATTCCGGCATCGCCAGGCAGGACAACGCCCCCACCGTGGGTGGCACGCTCGACGCGGCGATCCGTGAAATCGATCCCGAAGCGAGCCCCATCACCGCCTCGAGCCGCACCGATCGAGGGGTGCATGCAAGTGGTCAACCCGTTTCGTTCACGACGACCAAACCCCTCAGGGCACGCGGGTGGGTGCTCGCGCTCGCACAGCGACTCCCGCCCGACATCGGCATCCTGCGCGCTTCATTCGTCCCCCTCGACTTCGACCCACGCCGGGCCGCCCTCTTCAAACGCTACAAGTACCGCATCTTCCAATCTCCGGTCGACAATCCCTTCATCTCGCCCTTTGCGTGGCGGGTTGGTGAGGAACTCGATGTGGCGGCGATGGCGAGGGAAGCCGAGAGCATCGTCGGAGAGCACGATTTCGCTGCCTTTCGCCACATCGATGACTGCCGCACCGAAACCGTGAGGCGACTCGATATCGTGAGCATCGGTGCCGACCCGGCCGACTCTCGTTGTCTCGAGCTGACGGTCCAAGGAAACCGCTTCATGTACAACATGGTGCGGATCATCGCCGGAACCGTGGTGGACGTCGGTCGCGGCAAGAAGGCCCCAGGAGCTGCCGCCCGGGCCCTGGCGTCGAAGGATCGCCGCGATCTCGGCATGACTGCACCGGCGCACGGATTGCGGTTAGTGCACGTCGAGCTGGCAGATTGGGGTACCGACGCGTGGCCCACGGACGTCGGCCGAGGGTGACGGCTGAACTGGTAGGATCGCTCGCCCCTCCGCTGCACACGTCCGTACGCACCTCGAGGCCCAGCTTGGCGTGCGACCGGAATCGGTGATGGGCCGCGTCATTTCCTGGAAATGACCAGCGATTTCAGGTCCTGGGTCATCGATCCGCCTGTTCCCTTGTACTAGCGTGCGCGCGCAAGCGGGTGCTGATGAGCGCGCAGATGGCGCTCATCTCCCTGGCACCCCGGAGCAATTGATGGACTGGAAGAAGAGAATCGTCGACCGCGGCTCCAAGGTTTTGGAAAACCCGGAGATCATGAGGTGGCTCACGGATGATCGCGTGATGAAGGTCGCCGAAGGCCTCATGGACGCGCCCGAGCGCCTCAAAGCAGCGGCGAAAATCCTCCGCGACGGTTACGAGCTGCCCAACGTCGACCCCGCCCTCGATGACGATCCCCCGGTTCGTTCGGGGACCCCCACGAACGGCTCGGCGGCGACCGGACCGAGTCCGACGGGCTCCGAGGACATGGAAGAATCCATGACCGAACGCCGTTCACTGGCAACGATTGGCGGCAAGGACATCTTCGAGAAGGCCTACAAGTTCACCGCCGCCGACAACGCTCGCAAACGGGGCATCTACCCATTCTTCCGTCCTCTGGATTTCAGCGACGGCCCCGAAGCGCAGATCGACGGCAAGCGCGTGATCATGTTCGGCTCGAACAACTACCTCGGGCTGACGACCCACCCCAAGGTCCGCGAAGCCGCCAAGGATGCCATCGACAAGTACGGGACCAGCATGACGGGTTCCCGTCTCGTCAACGGCTCGATGAAGCTGCACGTCGAGTTCGAGGAGAAGCTCGCGGCTTGGTACGGCAAGGAATCAGCGCTGGTATTCACCACCGGCTACCAGGTCAACATCTCTACGCTCGCGGCGCTCTTGTCCAACAAGCAATCGGTGGCGGTGATCGACCGCAACGACCACGCATCACTGTACGATGGCGTGAGGCTCGGGATGGCGACGGGCGCGCGCCAAGTGCGCTACAAGCACAACGACGCCGAGTCCCTCGATCGCGCCTTGGAGAAGCTCGGTCCGGATGAAGGCGCGCTGGTCATCACCGATGGCGTGTTTTCCGCCGAAGGTGAGATCGCTCATCTCGATCAGATCGTACCCGTCGTGAAGAAGCACGGCGCTCGGCTGTTCGTCGACGACGCCCATGCGCTCGGGGTGATTGGCCCCGGTGGGCGCGGGACCCCGCACCACTTCGGCGTCCAGGACGACGTCGATCTCATGGGCGGCACCTTCTCGAAGTCGTTCGCCTCCATTGGCGGATGGCTCGTCGGCGAGCGCAAGGTCCTCGACTACATTCGCCACTTCGCCCCGAGCTTCATGTTTGCGGCCGCAGCCGCCCCACCCAGCGTGGCCGCCGCGATGGCCGCCTTCGAGGTCATGCAGGAAGAGCAGTGGCGCATCGAGAAGCTGCACGAGAACTTCACCTACATGCGTGACAACTTGCGTGCTCTGGGCTTCGAGCTCGGCAAAACCGAAACAGCCGTGATCCCGATCTACATCCGTCAGGACTTGCGAACGATCATGATGTGGAAGGATCTGCTCGAGGAGCACAACGTCTACACCAACCCCTTCATTTCGCCCGGCGTCCCACCCAAGAGCGCCATGCTACGCACGAGCTACATGGCCACGCACACGCGCGACCAGCTCGATCGTGCTCTCGAAGCCTTCGAAATCGTCGGTAAGAAGTACGGCGTCATCGGCAAATAACCCGCGCTATCCCGGGGCCATTTGCCTCGCTCGCCCAGCGCAGCTATCTCCGCGCCATGACCATTCTCGTCACGGGCGCCACGGGCTTTCTTGGCTCGCACGTCGCTGAACAGCTTTCCAAAGCAGGACGGCCAGTTCGAGCCCTGGTGCGCAAAAGCAGCAACAAGAAGTTTCTCGAAACCCTGAAGAACATCGAGTTCGTCTACGGCTCGGTCGACGACGCCGAGAGCTGTCTCGAAGCCACCAAGGGGGTGACCGGAATCATCCATTCGGCGGGCCTGGTCAAGGCGAGAAGCAGCGAGGAATTCCGTCGGGTCAACACGGAAGGCACGGAGAATCTCCTCATCGGCGCCCAACAAGCAGGCACGGTGAAGCGATTCGTGTTCGTGTCCAGCCAGGCAACGGGCGGCCCAAGCGACGCGGCGGGAACTCCCGTTCGAGTGGGTGAAGAAACGGCTCCGGTCACCGCCTACGGTCGCAGCAAGCTGGCGGCGGAGCGTGTCCTCTTGGCGGCAAAGAAGACGGTCCCCGTGACCATCCTCCGCCCTCCGGCCATCTATGGTCCCCGCGACGGCGAGATCCTCGTCTTCTTCAAGGCCGTGCAGAGCGGTGTCCTCCCGCTCACCAACCCGCTCGATGCCAAATACTCGATGATCTACGGGCCCGACTGCGCCGCAGCGTGCATCCGGGCTCTCGACAGTGATGCCGAGAGCGGCACCGTCCTCTTCCTCGACGATGGTAAACCGGTCACGTTCCGCGAAATGATCCAGCGCGTGGAGGAAGCGTTGGGTAAGAAGGCTTGGGTGCGACTTCCGCTTCCAAAGTCTCTCGTGAAGGGCGCGGCGGCGGTGACCGAACTGTACGGCAAAGCCACGAATCAGGCCGTCATGCTGACGCGCGACAAATGCAACGAATTGCACGCCCCAGGGTGGGTGTGCGACGGATCGGAAGCGCAGAGTGCGCTCGGTTGGCACCCTCAGGTCCAGTTTGCCGAAGGCGTGAAGCTCACGGCAGACTGGTACAAGCAAGAAGGCTGGCTCTGATTCGGAGCCGGCGTCTGCCACGAAAAAAGGGAGCGGCCCGGTGGGCTCGCTCCCTTTTCGATTTCAGTAGCGCACGCCGATCCCTCACTCGCTTGGCGCGGGTGCCGGAGCTGGCCCGGGAGCCGGGGCAGGCGCTGCAGGCGCGGGCTTCGGTGCCGGTGCTGCTGGCGCGGGCTTCGGAGCTGGCGCTGCTGGGGCTCCCTGCGCTCCGGGGGGCGCTGCGGGCCTGGGCGTGTCCTCCGCCTTCGGCTTCGCCGCAGGCGGAGCCGGCGCGGGAGCGGCCGTCTTGGGCGTCAGCGCAGAAGGAGCCTTCGGCATGGGGGCCTCCGGCGCCTTCGGCATCGCGGCGGCTGGAGCAGCGTCGTCCGCTTCGTCTTCCTCCGGCTCCTCGGCTTCTTCCTCCGCTTGTTCGTCCGGTTCGTCCGACTCTTCCTCCTCGGCATCGAGCTCGGCCATCACCTCGGCGGCCGCCTCGGCCGCGAGCTCATCCATGGTCTTCTCACGGGGGGCTTCCTCGGCCGATTCTTCTTCGACATCGAGCTCTACGTCATGTGCTGGGGCAGCACCATGATGCGCATCATGACCCTCGGGGTCATGCTTCGGCGGGCCACCGCCGCTCATCGCCATGAAACCGCCGAGCGCCAGGGCGGCCACGAACAACATCGGGCCCGTGGTTTCGTCGGCGTTCGGATCGCTCTTGTGCTCTTCGTCGTGGTCGCTCATGAGGCCGGGAACATACAGCCACTCGGGCTCGATCGCTAACCCCGATTAGTCCGCCGAACGCGCGTGGCGGAGGCGCGCATCGTGAACGGCCGCAAGGGCCGCCCGAGCCTTATTTCGGGTCTCTTTGCATTCGAGGCGAGGATCGCTGTCCGCTACGATTCCAGCCCCGGCGGTCACCTCGAATCGGTCATCTTGCATCACCACGGTGCGAATCCCGATCGCGAGATCCAGATCTCGCCCCCGGGTGACGTAGCCGATGGCGCCTCCGTAGGGCCCGCGCGGACGCGGTTCGAGCTCGCGAATGATCTGCATGGCGCGCACCTTGGGGGCGCCGGACAGGGTGCCAGCCGGGAAGGTCGCCCGCAGAACGTCCCAAGGCCCCATCTTCCCGTCGACTCTCCCCTGCACTTCACTGGTGATGTGCATGACGTGGCTGTAGCGCTCGACGAACATCTGATTCGGTACTTTCACGGTCCCCGTCTCTGCGATGCGACCGATGTCGTTGCGCGCCAAATCGATGAGCATCACGTGTTCGGCGATCTCCTTCGGATCGGCCATCATTTCGGCGGCCAATGCATCGTCTTCGGCGGGCGTACGCCCACGACGTCGGGTGCCCGCAATCGGACGGAGGAAGACCACGTCGTCCTGAACGCGCACCAAGGTTTCCGGGCTTGCTCCCGCGATGGCGAGCGGCTTTTCCGCGCCGCGCGCCGGCAAATCGAGAAAATACATGTAAGGCGCGGGGGAGAGGACGCGGAGCGAACGGTAGACCTCGAAAGGATCGGTACCGAGAGTCGGCACCGAGAAGGTTCGCCCGGGAACGATCTGAAAAGCGTCTCCGGCCCGAATGTACTCGCGACATTTTTCCACGGCCTCGGAGTACTCTTCGTCACTCATTCCCAGGCTGACGTCCTCGGGGAGGGCGGTGGTGTCCGGTGGCTGCATCAAGGGGAGCGGCAGAGCCCCATGCAGTAGCTTCTCGCAATCGTCGACATGGCCAGCATCGGTCGAAGCAATGGTGATCTCCTTCGTCAAATGGTCGAACACGACCACGGTGCAGTCACTGAGCAGTCGGGCGATCGGTCCCTGCACGTCGCCAGACCAGCGCGGGACCTTGGTCGAAAAGTGCACCATCTCGAAGCAGAGCAGCCCGACGTGGGCCGTTGCGAAGCGCTCGGCCGGGTCTTTCACCGACTCGTCGCCAGTGGGCGCCAGCTCGCTCAACTTCGTGAAGGGATCGACCCCGTCCTCGCCATACAGAACGATGTGGGATTTGGGCCGATAACCGAGAATCGAATAGCGCCCCCAACGCTCGCCGCCCTCGACGCTTTCCAGCAAGAACGAAC
>CBFGUR010000037.1:0-61182 GCA_965652275.1 uncultured Polyangiaceae bacterium
CATGCCGAATCTCTCACGTCACCTTCAAGTACGGGGCTCGTGCAGGGGATACGGTACACCACCGCACCGTCAATTCCAGAGCACCTTTTCCCGCTCGATCGCTCAATGTGACGTCTCCAGCGCCAACTGATGTTCTCCGCTTTTTCCGGCACCTTGAGGTCCCTTGGAACCCTTGCGAGCCCGACTCCAGGGCGCCTCGTCAACCTCTGCGTGCGTCCGCCATCACGAGTGTACGAACGGAGAAGCGAATCGCCTGCAGGGACCTTGATGATCAAACTGATCGTTCTCGGACTTGCTAAGGCGCCGCCGCAACCTCCCGCCCTTCCAAGTCGCGGAAGATCTCATCATCGGAGGTGCCATGCTCTCCATCCGGTCCGGCTGAACGCACCTCACAGCGTTCTTCGCAACACCGACCGTGCCAGCTTCCGCCCCATGGATCCAAGCACCTGTAGCCAGCAAGTGGATTCAACTTACACGCCTGTTCAGCTTCACAGAGAGGCACCCATGCGCATTCGCAGTCGATGATCCCCCGCAGCATCTTGACTCCCTCCTTTCGCAGTTGCGCTTGGACCGGGTCTTCGGCTTCAGGCCCAAAAGCTAACCAGAGCCCGGCAACACCGAGTACCGCTAACGCGGCGGCTACTGCCAATCTCTTAGCGCTCTTTGGGGCCACTTGAACTCTCGTTGCTGTATTGCCTTTTTAGCGACTCTATCGTCTTCTGAACAGCGACGTCCTTCTTGAAAGCCGAGTCGTTGGAGCCGTTTGAGCTACCAATTTGTCCGCCGAAAATCTCTTCGTCCGCAATCTTCCTGAGCGAGTCCGGAAGTTTTCGGTCAACGCGCTTTTGGCGCCCCTTGACCAAGTCATAGCCAAAGACTTCCTGACCCGCTTGCTGATTGTAGTACGTCTCCACTAGCTTGATAACGGCATCCAAATTTCCTTGCTTCGCTGCGCGCGTTAGGAGGCCGATCGTATCGAGAGTTAGTTGGGTCCGATGACCAACATATTCGGCGAGAGCCTCGTCCGCCGCTCGCTCCGCGTCTTCAACGTATCCCCCCTTTTCAAGCGGGACCCCTTCATACGATTCCACGATCTTCTCCCAGCGATCCGTACCCCTCAGCCGCTCATTAACATACCTATGGGAAGCCTCATGCGCAAAGTCGGCGACTGCCTCGTTCGGCGTTAGCGCACTCCGATCCTTTCGTGATTCCAACGCGGGCAATCTTTCGACCGCCCTGCGTCCTTGATGCTTGTAGATTCCGAGAATGGTGTTCTTGTCAAGAAACAAGCCTTCTCGAGAATCCGATAACCCGCGAGAACTAACGATCCCCGGCGAGAAGAAGGGTCTTTCTTGATCTGTGAATCTCACCGGAGTTCGATTCGTTTCCCGAAAGCTACTTGCGAGCTGAGTGAGTCCATACTTCTCAAGGACCTTGAGCGCCATATCATGGGCCTCTACCGCCTCCTCATCGTCTATCGCCTCTGTTCTTTTAAGCCCCTTCGGCGGGTCAGGCAGAATGGCATCGAGTATGTCCGTGCCTTGAGGGTCTATCATTCGAGTTGGCCGAGCTTCAGCATACCCATAGAGGTTCAAATCGGGTCTTCCCGGTTCCTCCATCCCCAACGGATCCGCCGCCGTCCACCTCCCAAGCCAAGGCGCGTAGTACCTCGCCCCGTGATAGTAGAGCCCCGTCTCCTCATCGCGCTCCTTTCCCGTGTAGCGATACCGCTTCGCCGAGACCTCCGCCCCGGCTTTCGCCGTATGGAACGCCGTACTCCCGTACGGGTGATACTCCTCGTAGCTCAGCACTCCGCCGGCTTCATCGAGCTCCATGCTCGCGCTCTGCAGATGGTTATTCAGCTGGTAGCGCCAGCGAGGCACATCGACACCGGTCGCGCCGGGTGACGTGTCTGTCGTCTTGGTTTCGACCATCGCGATGCGCCCGCTGTCGTCGCTCACGTGAAGCGTCTCGCGCTCAAGGTCGACGTCCGCCGTGATGCTGCCCGAGCGCTTGCGATAGATTTCTACGCCGCCGAGGTAGATGCGTTCTTCGACATCTCCGTGCTCGTACACTTTGCGCACGCGCTGTCCGCTCGCGTCGTAGGTGAAGTAGACGTCCTGATTGGTCGCCTTGAGCACATGCTGCAGCTGCTCGGCGAAGTCCCAGCGCATCTCCTGCACGCTGTGCATCTTCGTCATGCTGCCGTGCAGGCCCGCGTCGTTCAGGGTGTAACTGATGGCTGCGCTGTAGGTGCCGGGTGGGTCACCGGGCAGGCTGGTGCCAGCGAGCCGATTGCTTCCGGGCACGTACTCGTAGAGCCGCGTCCAGTTCGCGCCGCCCTGATGCACGACGCTGACGATGTTGCCGCGCTCGTCGTAGGTGTACTCTTCGTTGTACCGGACGAGAGCTTGCAGATCGTTCGCGTGGGGGAGCGTGCCGGCAACGGGCTCACTGGCGACCGGCTGCTGTCCGGGATGCTCACGGCCCTCCGCGTAGGTGAGCCGGTAGAGAGCGTCGTACCGATAGACGCCCTTGCCGCTCACCGGCGCGGTCCCGCTGAAGACAGGGTCCGTGTCCGCGAGGTCGTCCACCTCAGTGATGTTGCCCACGGCGTCGTAGGTGTACTTCAGGTGCTGGAGGAGCTTATTGTCGCTCGGTCGCGTCGTCTTGATGTCGATGACGCGAAACGTCTCGTCATCGTACGTGTACGTCATGATGTGGGCAGGCGCGTCTGTCCCCGTATCATTGTGACTCGCCGACAGCCGCTGCCCCCTCGCATTGTAATCGAGCCCAAACACGATTCGCGTCGTACCGCCGCCCGACGAAGCGGGAAGCGTGACGGTCGACTCTTCGAGGAGATTCGCTTCGTTGTACTTCGGCGTCGTCACGCTCCCGTCGGGAGTCGTCGACTGCACGACGCGGTTCAGCGCGTCGTACTGAGTCGTCGTCGTGAAGACTTCAACGTTCGTAGTGCCTGGTTCGAGGGCGAGAAGGGGCGCAGCGGTCGACTCCAACGTCGCCGGGTCGGTGATCGTCGCGAGCACGTCCCAGTCGATATTCGTAGGAAGAGTCGCGCCCGAAATCGTCGGATGCGGAAGCGGCTTGTAGCTCTCCGTGAGCCGTCGACTTGCGGAAAGGACGTTCCCTTTGAAGTCGATCTCCTCAGTCTTCACCATCCCTGCCGTGTCAAACGCGAGATGGACTTGTCCCCGGAGGTTGAGAGCCTGGGCGGCGCTCGGCGTGCCCGATGTCGGAGGCGGCCCGGAATCGAGACTCTCCCCGTAGCTCATCCGCGCGACGAGAAACTCATCCGCATTGCTGGGCTTCACCCACGCGTGCGTGGGGCGCTGGGCTGCATCGAACTCACTCCGGCTCGTGAAACCGCGCGAGTTGTACGAGCGCAGGGGCTTTCCGCCGATGTCCTGGATGCTGACTCGTTTGCCCGCATCGGGACTGTCCACGACGAGCCGCCGTCCGAGGACATCGAAGGTCTGAGTGATGGTTGGGTAAGTGCCGCTGGGATTCAGGGCATGGCTCGTCGGGCTCGTCTTCGAATGCTGCTTCGCATCGAAAATCCTGAGCGTATTCCCCTCGATGTCGAGAGCCGTGCGCGTCCGGTAATACTCATCGACTGCACCTCCGCCCGTGCCCGTTCGATTGTGCGCGACTGAAAGAAACGGTCGCCCCAAACTGTCGAGCAACACCCTCGTCGGCGTGTTTGCGTGCTGCGCACTCAACCACGCCGCTCGCGTATTTGGATCGGTGGGCTCCGCCGCCGTCGGCGCCGGAGCCCCTCGCTCCACATACCAAGCAGAATGCTGAGACGGGTCAGTCGGGTGCCGACAAGTGTCGTTCTGATCAAACGTCAGCTGCTCCCACGAATCGAACTCCACCTTGGTGAACGTCCCATCCGGCAAATCAGTGCGCGCAACGCGGTCAATCGAGTCGTACGTGATGATCGGAGTCACGCCCCAATCGACGAGATCCTCTTCCGGCTCGTAAGCACTCGTGGAGGAGAAAAACGGCTCGTACTGTTTGACCGGATTGCCCTTGTTGTTGAAAACAGTCCGCCCTGTCCCGACCCAGCGCTGAGCAACGGTACCAAGCACCAAGTTCCCGCCGCCGTCGCGTTGCAACGCTCCGTTGGCGTCGCGCAATGGCGCCTCCCCCGGCTCCGCCTGCACCTTCTGCTGAATGACGCGCCCAAACCCGTCGCTGTAGGCGTAGCTCTCTTGGAACTTCGTCTCAGAATCAGTCGGACCGTGCGTTTCCTTTGCGCGAGTCTTTACGAACGCAGGCTCGCCACGATCCTGAAACGCCAAGAGGTCGTACTCGAGCGTCGTCGTCGGATCCGTGATGACGTCGCCATCGGTGCTACCGACCTTCCCCATCACCGCCGTCGCAACGACCATCCCCAGCGCATCGAACTCGACCTCGCTCCGATTGAGATTCGGATCGGTCACCAGACGAGGCGCCAAAACGCGGTAGTCGTTCGTCGACTGGACGATGTTCCCAACAGGGTCCGTCGCCGCAACGGGCATCAACCCGAACGCGTCCCAAGTGACCGTCGATTCACCACCCCAAGGATCAATCGCTTTCACCGGCAAGTAGAAGTTCGAAGCATCAAACTCCGCCCGACCACTCACCGCCCAGTACTCCCCATTCCCCTCTACCTCCTCATACTTCCCCTCCCCGGTCAGTAGTGTTGGGTCGAATTGGTTTGTCGCTCCTGCGAGCCCGTTGCTTTCGCTCACGAGCAGCGCCACGTTCCCCGTCGTCAGCGCGAGCTGGTACGTCTTGTACGGCAGCGCTCGGGTGCCCACGGTCCCATGCGCCGCTTCGGCGGTGAGGCCGTCGTTGTAGAAAGTCTGGCGACTCCGATCGAGGAGGCGCCGCACGACTCCGGGGACCGGGTTCTGGACGAGGTCGTGGTCGAAGTCGACATCGCTCACGCCCGCATCGTCGAGCGCAGCCCGGAGCTCCCCCACAGCGACCAGTCCGCTCCCCGCGGTGGGGAAGGGCTGCGTCAGCGCCGACGACGACGAAAGCCCGGTCACTTCATACGCCCGGCTCTCGATCTGCGTTCCGATCCGGTACGGCGGTGTCGGCACGGAGGCCGTGGGCTCGTCCACCTGGTGGACGCAGTCCGACTCACTCAGCGTGACGTAGCTCTTCTGTTGCTCGGGCTCTCCGCTGGCGCGGCCGTAGACGAGGCTGGCGCTTCGCTTGGGGACGCCGAATGCGTCCACATCGAGCACGATCTCGTGCCCGACGCGCGGATCGCTCAGGTTGCGCTCCGAAGAAACGGTCACGCTCTCCCGCGCATAGGCGAAGAACACCCCGTAGCGGTCTTCCCCGCGGCTCTTCTGCAGGCGGCGCACCTGCTGGTTCTGCTCGGTGATGACGTAGGGCTTGTCGGCGAGGTCGGGGTTCTCGTCCGCGTCCAGGGCGTAGATCTCTTGGCGCAGGGGCGCTCCCTTGAGAGCCCGGGCCGCTTCGCGCGCATCTTGGATGCTCACCTCCGCAGCGGGGATGTAGCGCTCCTCGGTGGGGGCGACGCTCGGATCCTTTTCTTCGAGCCGTGGGCTGTCCTCGACGACAATCGGATCGCCGCCCAGCTCGAAGGGGAAGTACTCCTTGCGCAGCGCTTCTTCGAGGCGCTCCTTTTCGAGCCACGCCCCCGTGTGGAACCAACTCACGGTCCGCACCGGGCGCTGGTAGAGCAGCGGATCGCCGCCTTCGGGAGCGAAGTCCTCCGCGTCGGTCGTCTCCACCCGGGCAAACCCGCGGAACTCCCGCTCGAACCCGTCGAAAAACCCGTGCCGGTACTGGTACTCGCTGACGAGCGTTCCGCCGCTGATGGCGTCCTGTCGCTCCACGCGCTTCACCACCTGCACGGGGAAGGGCAGGCGCGTGAGCCAGATGTCGCCGTTCTTCTTGTCGCGCAGGTACTCCGCGGTGCTCGTGCCGTAGGTCGTGCGGGTCGTGGCGCCGAGGTTGTTGCTCACCTCCACGAGCAGGTGCGGCTTCTTGCTCCCCATCAGGTCGACGTAGAAGACGTTCTGACTCGGGTTGGCGACCGGACTGCTCCAGACGAGGCAGCTCGTCCCCGTCCCGAGCAGATCGGCCACGCTCGCTTGGGTCACCTTGTCCACGGGCGGCAGCGACCGGATCACCGTACCGGCCCCGAGGGCGTTCCCGCTCTGGTTGAAGTAGAGCGTCGTCTCGCGACGACCGAGGTAGAACAGATCGCTCGTCCCCGATCCGTCGATGTCCCCGAAGCGCACGCGGCTCGCGTGAAACTCGTCCGGCGTCGTAAAGAGCGGGCTATTTTCGAGGGTGATTTTCGTTCCGAATCGCCCATACCCGAGGTTCGGCCAGTAGCTCACCTCGCCGTTTCGGATGCGCACGATGTCGATGAGCCCGTCGCCGCTCATGTCGGCGAGCTGGATGCTCTGCTCGGCGTCGCTGAAGACGACCCGTGGCCCCTGATTTTCATCAAAGGAGACGGGCACTCGCTTCGACTGCTCGAAGCCTTTCTTCGCCCGCGATCGGTACCAGACGAAGGCCTGGTCCTCGGTCATCAGGATGTCGCCGTGGCCGTCGCCATCCAGATCGATGATGCGCAGGTTCGGATCGTTCCAATTGACGTTAGGCACGCTCTCGAACGCCCGCAGCGGCTCGAAGTCGCCCTCCGCCGTGCGCGCGAAGTACCCTTGTAGGTTCGCTCGCCGAGACACCACCTCCAGGCGTCCGTCGCCGTCGATGTCTTCGAGGGTCTGCGCGCCGCCGGCCAAGGCCGACGGATTCGGCAGAGTGGACAGGCGCCGCGGAGCCTTCAGCTCTCCTGCGCCGCGGTTTTCCTTGTAGAACCATGCGCCGCCCTGGTCGATGAGCACCCCGGGGATCCCCTCCCCATCGAGATCGATCCACTGCTTCCGGCTCCCGTCCGCGCCTCCGGTGAGCCCCTCCAGGCTGTCCTCGTCGAGCGCCAAAAGCTCGTCGTGGATCTCCGGCCGTTGGTAGTCCAGGGAGAGCTTGGGCATCTCTCCCCGCTCCCAGGTGCCGCCCTCCAGCTTGAACCCGGCCTGGGTCACATGGCGCAGGTAGGTGAAGGCCTCCCCCGGTTCGTACTCGAACTCCGTCGCCCGTACGAAGACGGGCCCGCCCGCCTCGATGTGATGGAACATGAGGACCCGCTGGCACAGCCGGTACGTGCGGATCTCGAACCCGCTCCGGTAGCTCGAGAACGGGTCGCTCCGCACGGCCCACTGTCCGTTGTCCCCCGGAAGGGGTGCAGTCGACGGGCTCGACGCCGTGTGCTCCCCGTAGTCGAACACCAGCTCGAAGAGAAAGTCGCTTCGAACGGCCCCCGTGTTGGGAACCCGATTCCCGTAGAAGACCCGCTTCAGGTACTTCTGCGCCGTGGCCAGGAACAGCGGCGGGTCGCTCGAGTAGTCGAACCGGCTCCGTTCGCGAAGCTGGGTCGGGTCGAGGCCCTCGTCGTTTTCGGCCTTGTACTCGTAGAGGGTGACGTTCCCTTTGTCGTCGGTGGTCTTCTGCAGGTACCAAGTGAAGACCTTGGTCGCATCCGTCGGATCGGCCACGCGGCAGCTCGCACTCTGGCCGTAGACGTGCACCGTGTTGTCCGGCGTGTGCACTCGCCAGAAGACTTCGCCGCTGACGTTGGGCTGGCCACCCACGAGCGGCACCATCCGTTCGATGCGGGCGAAGAGCCCCTCGATGCGCGGCCGGTAGAGGTACCCCCGGTAGTCCGGCTCAGCCGGCGTCGGAGTGCCGACATACCGCTCGATGTACTTGTGGTCCCCCGTCGACTCGTCCAGAACCGGAACCAAATCTTCCGCCCCCGAGAGGAGGAACGTGTCCGTTTCGTGGTTTGGCTGATCGAGGTAGCGCGGCAGACCCTTGTCCGTCTTCCGGGTGATCATCGGCACGGAGAGATCGAACCCGAGACCAAAGGGACCGTTGCCCCCGCCGCTCGAATAATTGAGGCTGATTTGCGGGCCCTGCCCACCTCGTCCTGGCGAACTGGGGAGGGGGATCGTCAGGCCCGCGGTGCCGGTCACGGCGTTGACCTCGAATTTCTCCCCAATACCGCGAATGGCTCCGCCCCCCGTAGGAGCGCTGATGGCCGGAAGGAGCGAGGCGACCGAACCAGGGCTGGCGGCGGCCTCCTTTTGACTCCCGTCTCCGCTCTGGCCCTGAGCGCTCTGGTCCGAGCGTGCCTCAGCGGAGCCCGAACCCTTCTCAGGTGTCGCCCCCTGAGCACCCAGAGCCCCCGGAGTCTTCGGCCCACGCCGGTTTTCGTCGTCTTGCGGCATCTTCGTTCCTCAATTCAATCGGCTCTTGTCACCTCCCAGAAACTCTTCACGGGATCGGGGGATTGAGGACGCTGTTGATCACCGCCACGCTCGGTTTATTCGCTGCGCCATCGGCATCGTGAAAGAGCTGCTTCATGCCCGCGAGCTTCTTGCGGATCCACGGGCTCGACGTCACCTCTGTGAGCAATTCACGCAGGATGACAGGCGTCAGGACGTCGACGTTCGGGTAGATCCCCACTCCGGTTCTGCGGATCCGGAGCGCATTTTCGTCCTGGTCCTTTCCGTGCGGGAAGATCACGATGGGAACCTCTTCGTAAATCGCCTCTTTGATCGTCGCGAGCCCGCCGTGCATGAACACAGCCTGTGCGTCCAGCATGATGTCGAGCTGCGAGACCCACGCCGCGAGCGTCACGTTGGAAGGGAGCGCATTGAAGTCCGGGTTTTCGTCCACTCCGTAGAAGATCAAGAACTCATTCAAGAGCTTCTGACCCATCGACAAGACCAAATGGTGATTCTCCATGCCCTGCGTCTTCATCATGCCGATGAGTGCATGAAAAAAGCGGCGCGCCTTGTCTTCGTAGTCGTCGACCTGCGATCCCGCCGTACCAAAGATGATCTTCTTCCCATCCGTGGGCCCGGGAATCGGGTTGTGGAGGTTCTCCGCGGTCGTTTCTGGTTGATTCGATCCGAGCGTCAGGCGTTCGATCATCGGCTCGACGTAGTGCACGTTGTCGCGATGCTTCCAGTCCGGATCGAAGAAGTCGAAGTCCCGCGGGCACGGAATGAGCTCTTCGGCCGTGTACAGAGGTTCGACGAACGCATCGAGCGAGAGCTCCTCGTTCGGAGACACCAACGCCAGCAGCTTGTCGACCACCGGCTCATCCATGTGGATGAGCTTCGACTTGGCAAAGATCGCTGGATCTTCTTGCGGATGCCGGAGGTAAGTCGTAAGCCCCACGATCTTGACTCCGTATTTCCGGTGCAAGATGAGCGCTTCGAGCGCCGCAAAGTATCCGAACACCAAAAGATCCGGCTTGTTCGCCCCCGTGAAGAGCGAATCGAGCGCCCCCCGCGCCATGGGGAAGAGGTGGACAGGCTTCCAGCGTTGTCCGATGGGCTCGATCTTGTTCTCCACCGAATGCCCGATCTCGTAGATGTCCTCGAAGATCGTGTGAAAGGTCGCCTCGTAGGGTGCCACGATGGAAGCGCAGTCGGGGATCCCCATGAACTCGGGGGTGTGCCCGTCGCCTTGCAGAGATTTCGCGAGGTTGATGGCCGGCAGCCAGTGTCCCTGTTCGCGGTAGATGTCGGGCCAGATCATTACTTTTGCCATGTCGATTTCTCCTTCGGTCCTGGTCCCGTTTTAACCTTGCACCGTGTATTTGAGTTCGAAGAGGATGTCGTCCAGGTCGTTGACTCCGACACCCGAGCTCTGGAGCATCCACTCCTCGGGCGCCCCCTGAGGTACGATGGGGTCCGTTCCACGTACGACGGCCGAGGTTCCTACCTGAGGCTGGTTCTCCTCGTCGTCCGAGAAAGTCTCGAATGCATTGACCGTCCCCTGCCCGTTGAGCTGCAGCGACATCGTCGGCATCGCCGGGAGGTCGACCCATTTCCCTCGTGAGACCACTTGCACGGAAAGCTTCCCGCCGGGATCGTGCGGCAAGAGCTCGTATCCCTTGTCCCGCAGTAAATACGGGAAGTGCTCCGGTAGGATTCTGATCGTGGCGGACCCGCCAGTCAGAAGCTGATGGAGCGCATCCGGGAACTCGCGCTTCATGCTGAAGACTCTCGCAAGTCCTGCCCCAGGGGCCTCCTGTACGATCATCTCCAGCAAGCTGTTCAGGCTCGTTTCGAGACTCGCGTTTACCGCTTCGGTGAGCGTTCCTCCCGCATCTCGCGCCGTGTAGCTCACGCTCACGACCACGTCCGAAATGGTGTGGTAGTCGAACTGCCTCGCTCCCTGAGGGAGCTCCAGGCGCCAATTGCTCACCACCCCCTGTCCTTCGAAAGGCAGGTAGCGCTCGTCCTTGAAGTTGAGCTCGAAGAGTCCCGCGTCGTCCTGAGCCGTGCTGGTGGCTATCGACTGGATCCCGCCGAAGTTGTGGGCGAAGCGCTCGTCGTTGAAGCCCTGGTACGGGTAGTCGCTTCCATCGACTTGGGCCGTGCTCTTCGTGCGGATCGCGCTATTTAGCAGACTCAGCTTGGCCGTCACGCTCGTGTACGGACCGGTCACGCAGGGGATGGTGACCCGCACCGCGCGAATGCGGCGGAAGTACTGCCCCGGGTGGTCGAGATCGAAGAGCACTTCGGGGAGCGAGAACTCGCACCATCCTTTCGCCCGCAGATCTTGAAGCGCGGTCGGGTCGAGTTGCGCCAGCGAAATCGGCTTGGTGATCTCGAACTCGCGCTTGTCCCGTTGCAGATACGCGATGTCCATCCGCTTGATGTCGTGTCCGAGCTTCTCTCCGGCGAGGAGCCCCTTGTAGACGCTCTCCATGTAGTTGAACTGAATGAAGCTCGCGTCCGGCGTGCCGAGCTCGAACTGGAACGTCGACTCGGCAGTTTTGGCAACGTCGTAGGCCAAATTGTAACACTGCCGGTACGTCTTCTGCAGCTCGTTCGACATCCAGCGATAGAGTTCTTGATTCGTGAATTTGTCCTGGAGGAAGGTCTGTACCTCCTCCGATTGCTCGATCTGGACCTCGTGGTTGGACAGCTCCTTCTTCGCGATTTCGAGACGAACCTGCGCGGCGGTGATCTGTTGATCGATCTGCGCCACTTCGAGCTTCGCCTGCTCTTCCTGGAGGTCCCAGTCTTCTTGTCGGCGTTGGTAGCTCGCGACCGTCCCGGTGATCGACGCGGCAACCCGAGTGGACGTAGCGACGGTTCCTAGCCCAGAGGAGATAGCATTAAAGATGGAATGTAGGTGGGTTCCCCCGAAGGTGGCTTCCGGAGGAAGCCCCAGCGTCACGTCGGGAATAGCAGCAACGACACCAGCCACCGTGTTCATGACTCCGGCCTGAACATCGAAGCTCCCGGAAATCCCATTCAAGGCGATCTCCGCTATTTCTGCGCCATTCATGAACTTCCTCGATGAGTAGTTCTTTCGGCGCTCCTCAGCGATCACCCGACTCGCCTCGAGAGCCACGATGTTCTCTTCGGCTTCCTTGATCTGCTCCTCTCGGATCTTCGTCGTGAGCTTGAGGAGCTCGATCTCCTGCCCCTGGCGGAGCCGCGAGAGCTCCTCGGCGTCCTTCTTTTCGAGCGCCGATAAGAGCGCTCCGCCAAAGCTCTTCACCTCGCTGACGAGATCCATCGCCTTCTGGCTCCAGATCCGGAATCGATAGTGCGGCTTCGGCTGGTTGAGCTGGGCCAAGACCGTGCTCAGATCGATGCCTTGGGCGGCAGCTTTGACGAGCAGAGCAGGATCAATGGGCGGAGCGAAGAGAGCTAGCGCGCGCTTCACACCATCAATGTTCATGCTGTTGCGGATCTTGAAAAGCCGGTCGGAAATGGTGTCCCAGTAGCTGTCGAGCTTCGCGTTCCGCGGAATGCGGAAGAACAGGCTCTGCACGGCGATGTTTCGGATCTGTTCGTTCGCAGGCGAACTCCGATCCGGCGTCTCGTCGACGTGGGGCGAGTACGCCACCATGCGGCTCTCCGCCTCGACGAGCGCGTTCGAGAACTCTGAAAGGTCGCTCGCTTTGAGTTCACGGTACGTGTACCGAGGCGCCTCGATGATGTCTTCGACGATCTCGGGGCGCCGCCCCATGATTTCTGCAGCAATGACGTAGAGCTGCGTGGCCTCGTTGATGGACTCGAAGGTGTCTTGCCGGAAGAGCTGATCGGCCCAGGCGATGAGGTTGTCGAGGTACTTCATCACCGTCGTCTTCTGGTAGGCGACCATGCGTTGACGGGCGATGAGGTGCGGATTGAAGGGATTCTCTCTCCAGTCGGCGATCAGCTTGGAGAGGCTCTCGCGCTCCTCCGTGGAGAGTGAATCGGTCGCGCCGAACACCTCCTGCAAGGACGCATCCGAATCCTGGTTGGCGAAGAAGGGCAGGAAGTTCCAATACCGAGATCCATGCGGCAAGAAATCCACGAAACGTCGCGTCTTCTCGTATGGGTTCAGGTCATTGCGCGGGTCGAAAATGAAGTGGTACCAGCTGAGCGCCTCTTCATAGCGCATCTCCTGGCTGAGCCGGTCGGCGATCAAGAGCGGCAGATGGAAAAAGAGCTCCCAGTTGTAGATCCCGTAGGACTGTCCGTAGCGGAACTGCACCGTGGGCATCGGAAGGGGGCGCTCGACTTGGTGGATGTCCGGCGCATAGGCGAGATCGAAATCCCGCTGTGCCACGCCGAGCGCCATCGTGTCGCCGGCGAGTTCATACCCGAGGTAGAGCCCGCCATAATAGTTGTACTTGTTGTTGTACCCGCTCGTGTATCCTCCTGCTCCAGGATTCAGGTAGCTGCTCGAGTAGTTGTAGTAGTAGCGCCCGTCTGACGTCGGGAGCGCTTGGACGAGCCGCTGCATGATCCCTTCGACGCCCTGACCACGCAGAACTGCCTTGATTTGCGGGAGCACCGCATGGTTGAAGGTCGTGAAGAGCGCACCCTGACTCAGCTCCGGGGTGAGTCCAGCCTCGCGAGAAGCTCCTCGATGCACCGCGAACAAGCTCACGGCCGGGGTCTCGACGAAGAACGGTTCGAAGAGATTGTCTCCCGTGTAGCCAAAGTTGCTGACGAGGGCGCGGAAGGTGGAAGGAACGCGCTGGAAATATGCGGTCGAATTCCGGAAACCGAAGGCGGTACCCGCAGCTTGCCCGTCGATCGCGTGGTTCATCTTTTGGGCCGCGTTCTCGGTCAGTTCGGCTCCTTTCGGGACCGTATCGTTCAGCGAGAGGACCGAGCTCGAAGCGGTCACCGACTCTTCTCCAATCGGACTGAGATGGAACGTGCCCAGGTGGTGCGGACCGAGTGAGGGTCGCCATTGAACCGCTGCGTTGTACGCGGCCTGATACTCCAGGGTCTGCTCGAGCACTTCCCCCTGTTGTGCAGCGAGTTCTTGAAGCGCCTCCTCTCGGTCTTCCAGCTTTTCTTTGTACGCTGGTGTTTCCTCGAAAAACGGCAGGAACGCCTTGGGGAACAACTTCGCCGGATGTGGCGGCACCTCGATCTGTTCGAGATCGGAAAAGTCGGGAGGCTCGGGAAGTGGCGGTGCCGCCTCCAGCGCCGGGTCCAAGGTCTTGATGACCTGAATGTTCACCTGACCGTTTGCCGCGGCACCCGTCTTGAAGTGGTAAAAGCGCGTAACGGGGCCGTCTTCACGTGAGTCGCGTTGCACGGCTTTCACCGGATTGTGGTCGATGACGCGCTGGGAACTCTTCTTGGGCTTGGTCCAGCGCCCCGTTTCGGGAATGAGCCCCGACCACATCATCCGAATCTCTACGATGGGGTGAGAAGGTTCCGTGTCCGACGTCGCTCCCTTTTCCACGTACAGGGGCCAAAACAGATAGAGCGCTCCTTCTCGTACGACCGGTGCCACTTGGGACGTGTTGATCTCGAGCGGCACCTTGCGCCAGGGTGTGAACACCCCGTCGGCAAACTGCTTCTCCTCGTAGGTCCGATGGTAATAGGTGTAGGGGAGAGACCGCGTCCGGCCAACGACGTGAAGCACCGACGTCGTGCCGTTCGAGAATCGCCCCTCGGTCACCGCGCCGACGATGATCAGATTGGAGACTTCGTCGAGCCCCTCGACGTAGTTCGAGAGGATGATCCTCGCGCGCTCGTCCGTTACCTCGTCCTGAAGCAGCTCCTCTTCGAGTGTCTTGAACAGCTCCGTCTTGTCGTCGCGCAGTTCGGGCTCAATCCAGTTCTCCGGGTAAAGGAAAACCTTGCGGTTCGCTTCCCACACCCGATAGTTCTTCATCCAGCTCCACTGCTCACGCTTCCGCTCCAGGGTCGGCAAGACCCGCGCCCCCTCGAGGCCCATGAAGGCGCGCTGGACGAAGAGCTGAATCGCGTTCAGCCCCAGCTTCAACCGTGAAAGGAGCGTGTCCGGCTCCATCTGAACGTCGATGAGGAAATGCCCAAAGAGGTCATTTTCATCAACGAAACGTTTGGTCCCACTCGGTAGCTGGATCGCCTGCGTCGTGAGATAGCCAACGAGTCCATCACGGTGCTTTTGGCGGAGCTTGTCGCGCAAGGGCTTGAAGACGTCGCTCCACGCGTCGTCCGTATAGTTGGCACGGAGGCTGTTTCGCAGGGCTTCTGCCTGCCTGACGACTGGCGCCTGATCCACTTGGAAGCTGAGCACCTGTTGCAACGGCACGTCGAGCTTCGCGAGGAGAAGTAGCGCCGGGGCCAACACGAACCAGGTTTCAGCCACCTCGAGCGACGGATTCGTCTCGGGTGCGGGCGGATTCATGGGCCAGAGCGTTTCGAGGAGCAGCGTCACGTCTTCCTCACGGAAGCCGGTCAGAATCTCGACGCGTTCTGCAGTCAGCGGTTCTTCTCCCGTCCACTCGTCGAAGAGCGTCGTCCCATCGAGACGGAAGTCCCGATTGAGAGCCACCTGATCCACGAACCAACGAACCTCCGACCACGCGAGCGGTGCGCCCACTGCGAGCGGGAGCCGATCGAGCAGCTTCTTCCGATTGGGATCGGTGAGCGACGCCAGGTAGGCAAGTTCATTGCTGCGAAGACGCATCGAGCCCGAGAGCAAAAGCGCCTTGTGGAGCTTGAGGAGAGCGTCCGCATTGAAGGCTGATGCCTCTGCCCCGGTCAGCAATCGCGGAGACTCGATGCCAAGCTGGGTCGACAGGGTGATTGGCGCTGTTCCGCCGTACTCCACGATGAGCGGCACCAACTCGCCCGCTTTGAGCGGCTCGGAGAGCGCGTGAACGATGTCGAAGACACCGTCACCGAGATCCCGTACGTCAGGGCTCAGGACAGTCGCAGTGACCGGATCGACGCCGCGTTTGAGGACGAGCTGATTCGGATCGATGGGCGCCCCGGACATCGGATCGGGCACGGCCCGAACCACGAGTTGGTAGGTCCCATCTGCCGGGACGACCCACCGCGTGCTGTAGATTCCCGCCACAGCCCCTTGGACGGCGTCCACCGCGCCTCCTCCTGTGACGGAAAACGCCGAAAGTCCCTCGAGCCAATCGTTGAGCGCCGGGCGCGTTGCGTCAGCCACTGAACTCAAGAGGTCGTTCAGGAGCCGATCGATCGTGTCGGCGCTCCCGCCCGTGACTTCCGCGGCCGTACTGAGAGCCGCGTCCACGCGGGCTCGGCGAAGGAGGATCGGGCGGAGCTCGTCTACCAGCATCCTCCAGCGGACGCTTTCCGGGCCATCGATGAAGCTCTGCTGTCCGAGCAGAATATTCGGCTCCATAAACACCGAGAAGTACCACTGCAGCGTCGCCTGCTCCGCCGTGGTCAGCGCCGCCTCGCTCCGGAAGATATTGAGCACTTCAGGGACCCTCTCCTGAGGCAACACCTCCGTGAGGAGCCCTCCAACGGTCTCCGCGTCCGCACTCTCGATGACGGGGTAGCGCTCCTGAATCCCGGACGCGGCCGTCGACAATGACGTCATCACTGCCGTGATATCGCTGTCCGCCGGTCCCAAACTCCGACCCGCCTGATCGTGGTGACGGAGCAAGTAGTCGAGCTGCACGGCTGATAGGCGCGCTTTCTGGATCCGAACGACCTCTTCCCGCGCCGCAAAGATTGCAAGGATCCGCGCTCCCATACTGCTGGGGTCGCCCGGGATCAGCGGTGGGAAGACGTTCAAACCGAGCACACCCGGATCCGTCTGCTGATCCTCGTCGATGTGTTCGAAAAGGGCCAAATACTCCCGAATCGAAAGCTTGTTTGCGCGACAGAAAAGCGCAATCCTCGCCATCTGGGAGAGCGCCCCCACGTTGAGCGTCTGGTTCTGACCGACGACCTCGTACCAGAGCGCTTCTGCATCCTCGGCTCGAAGGCGGAGCGCCGACCGAATGTAAGAGAGATAACCTTCCTGCGACGTTTCGGGCTGAGGAGAGACGATGTCCAGGCTGCTCCGCTGCCCCTGATCGAGCAGCTCCAGAGCCTGAAATTCACCCGAGTCCGGGGCCCCTCGAAGATACACCTCGGCAAAGGCCGTCTTGGGGTGCCGCTCGGTGCGGCGGGTCGGCAAGTCCTGGAGCAGGAGGAGCACCTCGTCGACATCCAGTCTCAGTTCGTCCGCCAGGCGAGCGACTTGTGCAATCCTGGTCAATTCACTCGGGATCTCGTTACCTGAAGTGAACGTGTCGATCCCGAAGCGCTCGACGAGGACGAGATACCGATCAAGCGTGCGCATGTCCCAACCGAGAGCGCGACGCAGACGGAGGAAGAGGCGGATTCTTCGGAGCGCACCCGTCGACAGGAGCGGAAGATCCTCGGGCTCTGCCGGGACGGTGTTGGCAATCCGGAAGCGATTGTAGTCGCACTCCTGGATCTGCACTTCCTTGGCGGTGATGTAGATCTTCAGTTCATCGCCATGAACGTATTGGGTGTCGATCAGCTCGAGGACCTCTTCGTACGTGAGCTGTGCCCTTTGCAGGAAGATGGACATCTCCCCCATGAGTTCGATCCAGTTCCCAGTAACGGTGATCGTCGGCGACTCCGGTCTCGGGATCGTGACATCGGTGCCGACGTCGGCGGCGAATCCCCAGAACTCGTGGAGCGGCGCTCCCTCCTCCAGGATCGCATCCTGCTCGTTCTTCGTGAGGTGGAGATAGCTCCGCGCGTAGGCCGGGCTGGTTAGGATGGGCACGAGGCTCAAGTCCGGCGATGCCGCAGAGCGACCTTGTCGATAAACCTGCAGCACCTCGGACAGACTCGTCCCCCGCTGTTCCAAGATCAGCTCGACCTCCTCACGTCCCAGCTCGAGAGGAAGCTGGAAAGGATAAATGGCGCCCGCTAGCTTCGCGTTGGCGGCAGGATTCGAATGCTCGGGGAAGACTTCCAGGGCGCCCCCCCGCTCACTCGTCTGGGGGATGGCAAATGCGGTCAGGTCCCCGTCTTGGCTTCCGCCCACCTTCGTGATCTCGAAGCGCCACGCATCGTCGACGACCACCCAGCGCTGGGTTCCGCTTTGTGATGGACGAATCACCACGTTTTCGGTCAGCGAGTAGCCCGCGCCGGTGAGAACGTCGATCACCGCTTGCTTGGCCGTCGCGTCGCCGCCGGACGCTGCCGTGAGCTGCGCAACGGTAAAGGGTCCCGATCCCATTTGATCCACCGCCGGCACCTGTTGTGACGCCACGGCGTTCCCCAGAATCTCGATCACGAGATCGATGTAGGGAAGGACGCGCTCGGTGTTCGCGCAGGTCAGCTCCATGTCTTGCAGATCGGGCCGTCGAGCGAGGAGAGCGTTCTTCGGAGCGCCGTCGACGAACCGCAAAAGATCGACGAAGTAGGCCCCTGGACTGAGCACGGTTTGGCAATGCCGCGTCTTGCAGGCGTTCAAACCGCCAAAGAGCGTCACCCAATTGGGGAACTTCGTCCCATCCGGCGAGCTCTCGACCAGGGAATCGTAGTTAGGGGCACTCGGGACGGCCGTGAGACCACCCACTTCGTTCAAGTTCTGATTGAACCGCACGAGGTTCGAGAAGACCTCTCCCGCGTAGTAGCTCGCTGTGCGGTGGATACGTCGCGCTTCGGCCAACCCGAGCGCTTCTTCCTGCTCCGCAACGAAGTCGCCTTCGTCCACCTGCGCGATGCTCACCGCCGAGTCGTATCCCGCCTCGATGAGCGCGGCGGCTTCGTCGTAGTCCGACGTGATGCGTGCGACGCGCTGGATCTGCTTGAGTCGAGCCTCCACCTCCGCGGTGAGCTCGATGTCGTTCTCGCTCAAATAGGTGTCGATGACCGTGGTCGCCAGATCGAAGTCCTCGTGATCCCGCACGAATTCGAGAGCGTCGATGAGATCCTGCTCGGTCGCGGGGTCGGCTGCCTCCAAACCCTCGTGGATGAAACGGACCTCGGGCTCGATTCCGCCGAACTTCTCGTAGAGTCGCCTAGCGTAGACTTGGACCTTCTCTTCGACCGTTCGTCCCGGAATATCACCGGGAAACACGTCAAGTCCGCCCTTTTGAATCTCCGCGAACTGCACCCAGCTGGGGTACGGGCCGTCGAGCGGTACTTTCGCCAGGTCGGCGATGGACACCCAACCCTGACCGTTCCTCGCCGACGCCACGGTGGAGACAATAGGGAGATACTGGTCGACCGCTTCGTACAGCTCGAACACGAATGACATGTGATCCCGCTGCTCCGGCGAGTTGTCCGCCCCATTGGTGATGACCTCGTCGGCGAGCAGACCGTCCAAAAACTCTTCGAAAGTTCCCTCGTGCTCGTAATAAAGCCTGGAAACCTCCGCTCTCTTCTTCAAGGCCTCCGCTTCGCGCTCCTCGAACGTTTCGCCAGGGAAGTCCGAGGAGGGCAGCGCAATCTTCAGCACCTGACTTTGCCAAAGCGTCCCTTCGTTCGCGAGAAAGAACCCCAAGACCAGCGCCCACTGGTCTTGCAGCGACGGAGACGCATCCGCGCCCAGCTGGTCTTCGAACTGGGCTTGAATGGTTCCCCCCACGGCAGCTGACACCAACAAGGTGAAGAATTTCTGCGGCTGAATCTTCAAGAGCTCAGCCAACGAATTCGCCCCGCTGCGCCGCACCAAACCGAAGACCACCTCACCTTCGAACGGTGGATACGGTCCATAGGGAGTCGTGTCGTCGTCCCAAGGGATCTTGGTATTGATCTCGGCCGTGATCACTTGCGCAGTCACGTACGCCTCGAGCAAAGTCGCGGGCGTCCCGGAGGCTTTGGCGACGAACTGAAAGTACTCCGGCCGCGTGCGCAGCGCGTTGAGCGTGGTCAGTTGCTGGGCAACATCCGTCCCCAGACAATGGGAGATCGCATCGAACACCCGCAAGTACTCTGATCCCGAGGTTTTTGCGACCTTGTCGACGACCAAATCCACGCGTTGACTGCGCGGAGCGGGACAGATGAGCGGCCCCTTCGCGAGCACCAGAGGCGACAAATCTGTCAGCTGGCCGTCCTTCGCATAGACCAAGAGATTCACGACACCAGGAGGAGTATTGCAGGCGTTCGGTGTGCCCGTTGGTTCCTGGGGGGTGTAGCGGATCTCGTAGGCGCCCTTCGCGTCCGTGAGCACCTTGCCGAGCAGCACTTCTTCGATGCCGGTCGTGGTCCAGGCCAGGTGTACCGCATCGACTCTGACCCCGGCGACCGGAAGGCCCAGCTGGTTACGCACGTTCCCGAAGACCCGATAATCCCCATCCTGGGTGATGCTTCCGACCACGAGGTTGATGGTTGCCTGAGGAGTCGTCACGGTTTGAATCCCGGACTGAGCCACTAGGACACCGTTCTCGTCCAGGTATTTGACCTGAACATTCGGGTCGAGGTGTGATCCGCCGTTGTTCTCAAAGTCCTCGAGTTCGAAGGAAACCGAGTACCCACCGCTGCCATTCGGCGTTGCCGTGCCAAGGAGCACCTGGGAACCATTCGTGACTTCACATACCTGAACGGTACCCACCGTCACCGGCGAAGAATCGGCGTTCGAGATCGTTCCAGAGATGCTCCACTGTCCGACCAACATGTCGCTCTCGCCGATCAGGATTTTCACGGTCGACTCGCTGACAATCGCGTTGAACACCTGCGTGGTATGAACCACCTGGTTTTGGACGTTCTCCACTTCGAAGCGGAGGTTCGGATGGAGTCGCGCTTCGAAGGCGGGGATGTTCTGCATGTAGATGTCGAACCACCCCCCCGTGTTTGGGTTGTACCCGCTCTGCCCTTGCCAGGTGACGACGCTGCCATCGACGTCGTAGGCGTTCACACGCGCGATTTCGTTCTGATTCGGACGCGTCCCGTTGGGCCAGAAGAGTTCCAAATGGATGAAGTACGGATTGGCTACTGTCATGTCGTTCCCTGCTGTTTTTCCCTACAAGCGCGAAATCCTACCCGGGCTCGTCTGGAGCCGATGGGCGCACCTCACCCGGCATGCGCACGATTCACACCGTGAACACGAGTCACCGAGGTCCCTCCGCGATAGGACCCCACCTAGATCTTTCCGTTATCCCCCGACCGTGCCGCGCGTTTCGAACGGTAGAGCCCGAGGCTGCCCACTTAAGCGCGGGCATTCAATTAAGTCAATGGACGCCTCTCACACTTTACTCATTTTTCTTTCTTCCTTGTCAGCGTCTCCTTCGTCACCGTTACCGCACCACAACCAGGCCCGACCTCGACTAAGTCGCCTTCACGGCAGAACGCTCGTTATGACACCGCATGACAAATGCATTCACGCGAGAGACTGCATGAAAGACGAGCGTCGCGGACGAATCATTCCAGCGCTCACAATTCTCAAGGAGGCATCGGCTCGTCATCACCCCCAAAGGATCCCTCGCAGGGCCTTTTCGGGGGGAGCGAACCAGGTACTCAACCCTGCTGAACTGCACGGCATTTTGAAGTTGGCTGCGCGAAGTTTCGCCACAGCTGTTTTCAGCTAGAATGTGAGGTCGCGCACGGCTCTTCCTGCGGCCTGCCAGGGTGCCTCTATGGGCACTCGTCGCACCTACGATCACCGGATTCGAGACGCCATCGTGGCAAGCGGTGACCCGAGCCTCTTCCCGCACCTGCAGATCCCTCGGTCGACTTTGCGGACCTGGCTGAAAGAGGGGCCTCGCGAAGTCGTCCGGCTGCACGACGACGCTCACGCACTCCGCGTCTGCGTCGCTCGTCTCGAGAAACAGGTCGCCATTCTGCGCGAGATCATCCGCCTGCTCCTCACCTGGAAACGGGTGGCCGCGCCGACCCTTGACCACCAGCGTTTCAGCGGCAACGACAAGCACAAGCTTCTCACCACCATCCAGAAGGCACGCCGACTCCTACCCCTCAAAGCAGCGCTCGCAATCATCGGCCTTCGACCCGGTCGCTACCACGCCTGGGCCAACCGCGAGCAGCAATGCAGGCTCGATGACCGCGCCAGCTGTGCTCGCAGACGGCCGGGACGCCTTTCCTTTGCCGAGGTCAGCAAGATGGGAGACCTCGTCACGTCGACTGCGCACCGCCACATGTCGATTCGAGCACTGGCTCTGCACGCACAGCGGACCAAGCAGGTCTTCGCCCATCCGGTGACCTGGAGTCGTCTCATCCGAGAGCGCGGCTGGCGTCGGCCCCGCCTGCGCGTCTACCCGCCCAAGCCGAAAGTGGGCATTCGAGCCAAGCGCCCCAACGAGTACTGGCACATCGATGCCAGCATCATCCGACTCGTCGACGGCACCCGGGTCTACCTGCACGCTGTCATCGACAACTATTCGCGGAAGATTCTCGGATGGCGCGTCGAAGAGGGCCTGAACCCCCTGAATACTTTCCACGTGCTGTCAGAAGCAGCAACCCAGCTACACGGCAAGCGCCCCATCGGAATCATTATGGACGCTGGTGTCGAGAACATGAACTCCACGGTCGACCCGCTCTTCAGCTCCGGTCAGCTCCGCCGCGTCCTCGCGCAGGTTGACGTCACCTTCTCCAACTCACTCATCGAAGCCTGGTGGAGGTCCTTGAAGCATCAGTGGCTCTATCTTCATCACCTCGACAACGTCACGACTGTCCGGCGCCTCGTCCGCTTCTATGTCTGCGAGCACAATGAAGTCATGCCGCACTGGGCCTTCAACGGCGTGACTCCGGATGAGGTGTACTTCGGGAAGACCGACGGGGTTGTGGAGACCCTCGAAGCTGGACGGGTGCTGGCCCGGGCGGAACGTCTCAAGACCAACCAGGCGGCGTCGTGCCCGAGCTGTCCACGCTCGCCGCCGAGGGAGGGCCCTCAGGAAGCGGTAGCGTAGTGACCTGAGCAAGCCGAAAACAGCGGCGCGAATCTTCGCGCGTGGAAGTTCAAAATGCTCTGCATCGGAGCAGCGAGGGAGAACTTCCGAAGGCGTATCTGCCCCATCGACTTGCTGCCCTACCGCTCCCCCTTCCTCGGAAAATTGAACTTCGTCCGCGGCCCAGAATATTTTCGGGCCTCGCTGTCTGGCACCGACGAAATCACGATCAAGACGATCCCCGTGGGAAGGCTACGTGGACGCCACGTTTGAAGTGGTTGTTTCCGATTGATGGTCGAGGCTGGGCGAAAGGAAATCTCATCCCGCGACAGAATCACACAGGCACTGAGGCGGCTTTCAGCGCGTTCACGCGCAAAACGATCCCCCCGAAGCGCATCAGAACGCATTGGGATTCGGACCATTACAACTCCAAGCTGGCGGAGCCCACTTGGGCAACTTTCGCGCGCCCCTGAACCTCTAGGGATTGACAATATATCGCACTACGATATATATGCGGAATGCCGGACAACATCGACTATGCGTCACTAGCTCGTTTTCGATTCGTCCTTCGACGATTCCTTGCATTCTCTGCTGCTCAGGCTCACGCGGCTGGCATCGAGCCGAGACAACACCAGCTACTTCTGTCGCTTAGTGGACTGCCCAGTGAGATAGAACCGACGATTGCTGCTCTCGCGGACGACCTCATGATTCGGCATCACAGCGCAGTTGAGTTGGTGAACCGAATGGCGAACAACGATTTGGTCTACCGCAGTCGCGGGCGCAGCGACCGACGCGTCGTGCTCGTTCGTATCACCCCGAAAGGCAGGAGTATTCTCCGCAAACTATCTGAAGCTCATCAAGTGGAGCTGCGACAGACGGGCCCTGCACTTGTGCTGGCTCTGGAACGAGTACTCGCTTGACGCGCACTGGATCGCAAAGTCGAACGCATGAAGGATCGCACCGAGCACCGCGACAAAGAGCCAGGCCTTCGTGGTTCACCAACGCAGGGCCTTAGTACCGCAACTCTCGGCTTTGCCGCCGGTCTCACGACGATCGTGTTCTACGGGGTTGCAGGCCCTCAGTTCAAGGAACGCTTGGGCCTGTCGGGTGCCATGCTCGGGATGCTTCTCTCCTCGCCCCACTTGACCAAGGCTCTTCTACGGATCGTCTTTGGTGCTTGGGCTGACGAATTGGGAGGCAAGCGGCCACTCCTCATCCTACTGATCACGACGTTGACTGGGATGGGTGGTCTTCTATTCGTCCTGCATGTCTATGGCGACGCCCTGAACATGGCGGCCTTTCCGATCCTCATTGTCTGCGGACTCCTGGCCGGCGCTGGAGGGGCAACTTTCTCGGTAGGCATTCCGATGACGTCGTTCTGGTATCCTGCCAAGCGGCAGGGTTACTCCCTCGGGGTTGTGGCCGGAGCGGGCAACATCTCACCAGGACTGATGAACTACGTGATGCCCCTGCTCATTCTGACTTGGGGGCTCGCCGGTGCCTACCTCTTCTGGTTCCTCCTCGTGTTCCTCGCCACGGCCGTTTTCGCAGTCTTTGGTATAGACGCATATTACTTCCAATTGAAACAGAGAGGAGTGAATGAGGAGAAGGCGAGAGAAATCGCGCGAGCGGCTGGGCAAGAAGTCTTTCCGGCCGGAAACGGTAAAGAATCTCTCAAAGTCTCCGCGCGAAATCCGCGCACCTGGGTACTTGTCCTCCTCTACACAGTTTCGTTTGGCGGCGGGTTCACCGCTCTTGCGGCGTGGCTTCCTACGTATTTCATTCTCTTTCATGCCGTCGACGTTGCAACGGCGGGACTTCTTGCCGGTGTCTTTACGGTCTATGGCTCGCTCACCCGAATCCCCGGAGGGATCCTCAGTGACAGATGGGGAGGTGAAAGGGTCACAACCATGGGGTTTGCCATCATGTTGCTCGGAAGCACGGTGTCGATGATGTCCTACTCCGTTGTTCCGGGCTGCGTCGGGACGATGATTCTCGCGACCGGAATGGGCCTTGCGAACGCGGGCATATTCGGTCTTGTCCCAAAGTATGTGCCACGAGCCGTAGGTGGTGCCTCCGGGTGGATCGGAGGAGTTGGAGGCCTCGGAACTCTCATTGTCCTCCCGTTGTTGGGCACCTTCGTGGATCAGATGGGTTCAACTGGTTACGCTCAAGGATTCATCATATTCGTGATTCTGAGTGCTGCTTGCATGATCGTCGGGTTTCTTCTGAACCGCAGTCGACCAGCCGCTACATCCGTGAGGTGACATTAAACTCCCTTCCCGCCCGCTTTCCTCCGCAGCAAAGCACAACCCCCAAGGCGAACCCGTAGCGGAGATTCATCGTCCAACGGCCTGCGCTGCTTGTTGGTCCTCTAAAAGTCGCCGTCGTGGATGTACGGGTGGCTCCACAGAATGACTTGAAGGAGTACGCTCTTCTTCCAGGCTTCGTGCATGGCGTTGAGCTCGGTTTCACTTACAGCTCCTTTTTGGAGGAAGGGGCGAAGGGTTGCTGTAACCGGGTAGACCAACGCTACGAGGTAGCGAAACGGCACGATGGGCGGAGCGTCCTGAGCGCCGTCGGTCTCGTTCTTGCCGGTGCGATGATGACGGCGGCCAATTTCAGCCTGCCAAGCGAGCCAGGTCGGTCGTAGTTGGCTTCGGCAGTGTCGGCGATCCACTTCCCGAAGCGAGCACGCACCTTCGTCAGGTAGTCGCCGTTCGGTTCACCACTCTTGTTCGTGAACGAATGAAGCAACTGCGGTTGAGAGCCGACGAAGCCGTACCAAACGTCGAGGATTGCGTCAGTTTGAGCCTCGAGGATGGCCTTGGAGCGACGCAGCGCTGCGATGTCGTCGTCGGTCATCAGAAGCGATGCCTGGATGAGCTTCAGTTCTTGGACGTCGATGGGTGACCGAGCAAGTCCTGAGTCGCCGTAGCGGTAGCCGGGGATCGTGGGTGCGTTCATGGTTCTGATCCTTTCCTGGGTGTGTTTCGGTTCGCGCCCGGTCAGTCACGTCCTGACGACGCAACCATCTGGGGTACATGATTCAGCAGTCGTTGGGGATGCTTGGGCTTCACTCAACAGTGCTCCGATTTGAGCGCCGACGAGTAGGTCATCGCGCCGGCCAAAGTGTGATGCGCGCAGGTCGCCGTCAGCGTCGAGAAGGAGGAGGGACGGGGTGCCCCTCAGTCGAAGTCGTGACATCGTTTGCGGCACGGGAATGTCATCGCTTGGGGCATCGACGCCGACTGGATGCGTGATGCGGTACTCGTGAAGGAAGGCTTCGAGCGACGTCGGAGTCATCGCCTCGTGGTGTTCGAAGACGGTGTGCAGGCCTACGACGGACAGAGGCGCGCCCTCGAACGCGTGCTCCAAACGTTGGGCCTGCGGAATGCCGTGACTGACGCAGCCTGGGCAGAGCATCTGGAAGGTGTGCAGCGCAATGACCCGGCCCCGCAGCCTGCTCAGGGAGAAATCAGGCGGCGCGCCGAACCACCGGGAGACGAAAAGCCCAGAAAATGGAGCCTTGGGACTGAGTATCGAGGAAGCGCTCTGCATAGTATCGACTCGCTACTATTTGTTGGCTGACTTGATCAACTAGTTTCGAGTCGATATCTTCTTGAGGTGCGCGAGGATCGACTTCACCTGCTGCTCGAACGGGCAGCGACCCTTCTGCGGGCGGAGTTGCGTATGCTGGCGACTGAGCACGGTCTCAAACTCGCTCAGTTGGAAGCTCTCCACTATCTGGGGATTTGCAATCGCTACAGTGACACGCCCGCTGCCCTCTCCGAATACTTGGGGGCGACCAAGGGGACTGTGAGTCAGACACTGTTGGCGCTGGAACGAAAGGGATTGATCAGCAAGGTGGCGGATGCCGGCGATAGACGGACGCAACACTGCACCCTGACGCGCGCAGGGTGGGAGTTGTTTGATTCGACGTTCCCCAGTCCGGTTACTCGGAGTGCGAGCAAGAATGTCGAGCGTGAGCTCTCGGACGCTCTCGAGGCGTGGCTGCGTCGACTCCAGCAAGAGCGCAGCCATGAGAGCTTTGGCATTTGTCGGACCTGTAGTCACTATCGGAGAAAGAGCAGCGGAGGACAGTGCGGCCTCACGTCCGAACCGTTGAGCGCAATAGACTCGGGCAAGATCTGCCGCGAGCATCTTCACGTGGTTTGAGGGGTCAAACCTCGGACTTACGGACCAACGGCTGTCTCCAGCGGTGCTTTCTCGTTCGAATCCAGCAGTTCTTTGGTGCGCCACGCCGGAAGTCTGATTGCGATTCGCGTACCACTCTTATCCGAATGGAGGTCCACCCGACCACCATGCACTTGAGCCACGTGGGAAATAAGGGCCAGACCGAGTCCGAAGCCTCGTTGTTTCGTGTGAGCGTTCGCGCGGTAGAACGGCTCGAACGCGCGAACGCTTTCTTCTTGGCTCATGCCCGGACCACGGTCGACAATCTCAACGATGACATCATTTGCCTCTTGTCGCACTGCTACATCAACTGAACCGTCCGTGTAGAGCAGCGCATTCTCGACTGCGTTCGTCACCATGGACTCGAGCAGGGTAGTATCGCCGCGGATGACACCTTCGTTCTCCGCACACAGGCGCAGTCGAGCTTGCTCGGCAATCCGGCTCCGTTGCAGGACGTCCCGAGCCACATCGCTCAACGAAATCGCTTCGAAGGCTTCGTTGAGCTGCGTTGGAGGTAACGCCAACACCAACAAACGTTCGACAAGCACGGCAAGCCGTTGCACCTGAACGTTCGTTCTTTCGAGAGCGCGCTTGTCTTCGGCGCGGGTTGCCTGTTCTGAGAGCAGTTCGAGTTCCGCCCGAACCGTGGTCAGCGGGGTGCGCAGTTCATGCGCGGCGTTGGCGGCGAAACTCTGAGCTTGTCCCAGAAGCTTTTGAACGTTGTCTGTGAGTAGGCTCACGGCTTCCTGAACTGCCTTCACCTCCTGAAGTTGGCTAGGAGGACCCAACTGAATCGTATCGAGCCGTCCGGGTTCGAACACCCGCAGTCGAGCCGCCACATCTGACAAGGGACCCAAGGCCCAGCGTGTGAGTGTTTTGCTCAGTAGTGCTCCGAATACTCCGCCGAGTACGGTTGCTAGGGTGAGAGCCAGAGCGTAGTACCAAAGCAGAAGCAGCTGGTCCCTCCGTTGCTGAGAGACGAGTGTCAGGTTGGCGTACGAACGGGAACAACTACGAACTCTGGCACCCAAGCTTCCGATCGTCGTACATGCTCCGAGAACCGGCGGCTCCATGTGCGGGATCCCAGCAAGATGTGTCGTCCCCTCGAAGACAGACAGGCGAATGCCGCTGGTCTGGATCTCGTCGTTCTCGTCTTCGAGTGTGGATGGTAGGTCTTTTCGCAGTTCTTCGTCGGTATCTTCCTCGTCCAGTTCATCGGCCAGGGTGTCGAGCGCGGCTCGAAGGCGCTGGTCGGCGTGCGTGGCGATCAAGTGATCCACGGCCATGATTGCCATCAGAGCAGCCAACAGCCCTCCCAAAGCCGCGCTCAGGATGGCCACGCCCACAACGCGGGCAGCCACGCTATTTCGTGGAGAAAAGCCCGTTCCACCGGATCTGGCCGACTCTCGTTCACTCATGTTCCAGCGCGTATCCTTGGCCACGCACGGTACGCACGACTCCGCTCCCGAGCTTTCGACGAATGCGACCAATCAACACTTCGAGGCTCGCCTCGTTCCCTTTGTCGCTGCCGCCCCAGATTCGTTCAAGTAGTGTCGAGCGATCGACAACGGCCCCTTTGGCGTCCGCTAGCGCCTTCAAGATCGCCCATTCCCTGGCGGTAATGGGGACTTCTCTGCCGGCCACTCGTGCGTTGCGCTTCGCGAAGTTCAAGACGGCTCCCCCAACCTCGAGCTGACTGTCGAAACCGGCAGCGCTGCGGCGACCCAGCGCACGAACTCTCGCGCGTAGCTCCGCAACTGCAAAGGGCTTCACCAAATAGTCGTCGGCACCGAGATCGAGACATCGTACCCGCGACTGCACGGTGCTTCGAGCCGTCAAGATCAGGATGGCTGGGCGAGGCCGTCCTTGCAACCAAGCACAGAGCTCCTCGCCGCTACCATCTGGGAGCCCCAGATCGAGTACTAGAACCTGCGGCCATTCGCCGACGAGCGCCTCACGAGCGTCGCGGTTGGAAGACACGGCACGCACGTCGTGTCCGTCCTTTTTCAAGGCCCGGCCCACGAGATCCAAGACTTCTTCGTGGTCGTCCACGACGAGGATACGCAGCCCCGAAGTTTCTCCTAGCGTCTGTGACACCGCTGCCGCCTTCTCGAGGGCCTCACCATTCGTTGGTAGTTCTGCCAGGGACTACGCGCAACGACAAGAAACGAGTCGAGGGGTGAATATTTGGAAGCAACGGGCCCGTCGTTTGGGAATCGTTTGGGTTGAAGTTGACCGGTTGTTGCCTTCCTCTACCAAGTGATTGGTACGATCAACCACCAAGGAGACACTCATGGACGGCTCGCTTAGAGACCCCCTCGCATTCATCGCACTCTGCCTGCTTCTTCTGTCCACGCCGGCTCGGGCCGACAACGATGTTTCGTTCGATGAACTTCCGCACGCCGTACAGCAGGCTGCCAAGAGAGAAATCGGAAATGGAACCGTTGTGGAAGTTGAGGTCGATGAGGAGCCGACAGGTCTCATCTATGAAATCGAGTTCGTGCTAAATGAGGTGGCGTACGAGATCGACATCGCCGAAGACGGAAGGGTCATCGACAGAAAGAGGGACTGATGCCGTTCCGCAAGATGTCTCACCTCAAATCGAAAAGAGGCCATCTCTCGACGAAGCGAATGCTTGGCCTAGGCGTTCTCCTATCGTCGATTGCAGTGGGAAGCGTTCTTGTGTTCTCTCGATGGTCCGCGACGCCTTCGACATTCCTGGGAGCAGCGTCCGAGAATCAATCCGCTCGACAAGATGTGCGTTTTCTCGGAAGTTGTGACGCATCCGGTGCCGTTCCGCTTTCGGAACATACTTTCGTCCTGGCGGACGATGAGGACAATGTGCTCAGAGTCTACGACGCCGATCGCGGAGGGTTCCCCCTACATACCATCGATGTATCCGAGAAGGTGGGGATCGAACCGAAGTTGCGCAAGAAGGGCAAGCCTCGTCCGTCACGGGAAGCCGATCTGGAAGCTGCGACGGGAGTTGGTTCTCTGGCGTTTTGGATAAGCTCCCACGGAAGGAAGAAGAGCGGCAAGGTCCAACCCGAGAGGTTTCGATTCTTCGCTACGACACACCCGAGCTACGGACGTTCTACCGAACTCGTTGGACGAGTTCGTGAGGATCTCCTCGATCATTTGTTGGAAGATCCACGCATGACTCCTTTCGACCTCAAGCACGCAATGCAGCAACCAGCTGGCAGTCCACACGGTCTCAACGTCGAAGGCATGACGGCACGCGAGGAAGGCGGAGTCTTCATTGGGCTGCGTAGCCCAACACCCGACAAGCTGGCCCTGATCCTCACTCTCGACAACCCCGAAGGCGTGGTCCGGGGAGAAAACCCACAGTTTGGTCCGCCTAGGACGCTGAACCTTGGCGGCCTGGGGGTTCGCGGCTTGTCGAGTTGGAGAGGTCGATACCTAATCATTGCTGGGGGCCATGCCGGACAACACGAGTCGAGACTCTACTCTTGGAGCGGGAACGACTCGGCGCCGACTCTTCTTCCCCCTCGATTCAGGGATTTCAATCCGGAAGCATTCTTCACTCCCGAAACGAGAGACACCATTCTCCTACTGAGCGACGACGGGGAGCGACTGCACGATGGGAAACGATGCAAGGACCTCGATGACTCGAACGAAAAATCTTTTCGCGGGCGTTGGTATCAGCTGCCCCAGCCCTCCCTTTCCTCGAAGGTGGAGACCGCAGGTTGAAACATTCGTGCACTGCGATTGAGGGACCGGCAGGACGCCCCTTCTGTCTCACGCTGGATGAGATGAGCTACCAGTTTGCTGATGGTGAAAACAAGGAAGCCAGTGAGCGCGTCGGCTCTTCTCGTGATGTCGACGCCAAGTCTCTCGGCGTGCAAGTGCACTGAAGAGATCATGGTTCGACCTGAGCCCTGTCGCACGACATCAGCCTAGATGTTAGGGTCATCTTCATGAGGTCGACGGCTCATATTCCCGCACGCAGTATTGGGTTGTTTGGTGCCACCAGCATTGGGGTCGCCGCGATCATTGGTGGAGGCATCCTGGCGCTTGCTGGAGCGGCGTTTTCGAGTGCGGGACCGTCAGCCACCTTCGCTATCGCTCTCAATGGTTGCATCGCCTTCATCACAGCGATGAGTTTTGCGGAGCTCTCTACGGCTTTTCCTCAGTCGGGAGGAGCGTACGTTTTTGCGAACAAAGTCCTGTCGGTTCGAGCGGCGTTCGGTGTGGGTTGGGTTCTGTGGTTTGCGTACATCGTAGCGAGCGTTCTTTACGCCCTCGGTTTTGCTGCATTTGCAGTGCTGATGATACAGGAGTGCTTCGCTGCGGTCGGGACACCTCCGCCTGGATGGCTCGCGTCGCACGTCACGATGGCGTTCTTGGCAGCCGGTGCGTGTGCTTACTTCACGTTCATGTTGACGCGTCATGCGTCCGGCGGTGGAAACTGGATCAACGTAACGAAGATCGGCATCTTTGCCATACTCATCGTAGCTGGCGCGGTCGTCATGCTCATGAACCGTTCCATCGAGCAGACCGCTGATCAGCTCAGTCCGTTTTTCGTCGGAGGAATCAGCGGTCTCATGCACGCGATGGGGCTCACGTTCGTTCTCCTCCATGGCTTCGAGGTCATTGCCGCCGTGGGTGGAGAGGTGAAAGAGCCACGCAGGGTAATCCCGCGGGCCATGTTCCTGTCCGTGGGCATCACGATTGTAGTGTACGTTCCGTTGCTGTTCTTCGTCTCGACGGTCGGTGTGCCGACCGGAGTGTCGTTGAATGACTTCTCTGCCACCCACGGCGATACTTTGGTCGCCGCCGCCGCGCGTGAATTCATGGGCCCGGTTGGCTACTGGCTGGTCATCGTCGTCGCGATTCTCGCCTTCCTGTCTGCATTGCGCGCCAACATCATGGCGGGCTCGCGCATCGCTCTTTCGATGGCGCGCGACCATACGCTGCCGTCGGTTCTCGGCCGCATGAACCACGAGCACAACACCCCTGCCGCGGCAGTCTCTGCTACGGGCCTTGCCGTGGTCCTCGTCCTCTTCGTGCTCCCCAATATCGAGGCCGCAGGCGCTGCCGCGAGTCTGATCTTCTTGTTGTCGTTCGCGCTGGCTCACCTCACCGCGTATTTGGCGCGCAAGCGCGCCCGATCCGAAGCAGATACATACAAGACACCGTGGTTTCCTCTCGTGCCGGCTCTAGGGCTGGTGACTTGCACGGCTCTGGCTATATTCGAGGCCGTTGCAGTTCCAGATGCTGGGCGAATCACCATCATGTGGCTCGGCTTTGGGGTAATCCTGTATTTCGCTCTTTTCAAGACGCATGCCGAGATCGCTGATGCTGCCGTGGAAGGTCTCGATCCCGACCTCGGACGGCTGCGCGGAAAGGAACCGCTGGTCGTAGTTCCTATTGCGAGCCCAGCGAATGCGCGAGCCCTCGTGGAGGTAGCTCACGCTCTAGCGCCCAACGACTATGCTCGGGTATTGTTGCTTACCGTCATTCCACCACCGTCTCGCTCCACTAATGTGCCCGCGATCAACCTGGCTGATTCGCAGAAAGCAATCACCAACGCGCTTGGCAGTTCGTTGGCCGCCGGATTGTCACCCGACGCCCTCATATCGATCTCGAATGACGCATGGAGCCAGATCCGCCGCGTCGCACGGTTCCACGAGTGCGAAAGCCTGCTCCTTGGCCTGGGGCAGGTGCCCTCCGGCCAACACACGCTCAGCCCGGAGCTCGAGAATCTCGTCGATGACGTGGATTGTGACGTCGCGATCTTGCGTTCGCCCGCGGGGTGGAGTCTTGCCGACGCAAGGCGCATCGTCGTTCCGGTGGGCGGCAAGGGTGAAGAACACAAGCTGCGCGCTCGCATCCTGGCGAGCCTATGCCGAACAGGCGAGCGCGACGTTCTCTTCGTGACTGTAACAAGAGCGAACAGCACGGACGCTCAGCGCGAGAGTGTGCGACAGCAAGTCCAACGCCTCGCTCGGAGTCACGTGCTTGGGAAGGCGAGCGTGGACGTCGTGCTCGACGATGATCCCGTTGCTGCCCTGAAGCGGGTAGCCGTCGATGCGGATCTCGTCGTGCTGGGTCTCAGGAGTGACGGAGGGCGCCGCCGTACGACGAGTCGAATCTCACTTGCCATAGCAAGTGAGACAGGCTGTGCTGCTTTATTGCTCAGCAGCAAACCAACCCTCGGGTATGGCGACTTGTACAAGCCGTTGAGAGGTGTGATTGGGCCACAAGAGCGAGGGGTCAATCAGGAGCCGGGTGACGATTCGTCGGGCTAAATCGAGAGGACTTGCGTCCCCCCACCTTTTCGTGGGGACGCAAGGACTGCTCGACAATTGCACTCGGTCATTTGGTACCATCCAACTGGTTCCCTCGCCCGAGCCGTGGAATGGAACCAAGAATCCAACAAGAGTCAGGAATCCGTGGTCTCACGACGAACGATTGAGTGCATCCTCGATCTTGGTTGCTTGGTCGATATCCGCCAGGACGAACAACACGTCTTCTGCCTGAATCGTCGTTTGAACCCCTGGGACGATGACCTCACCACCCCGAAAGAGCTTGACGACGAGCGCGCCTGAAGGCAGCTTGAGATCCGAGAGTCGTTGGCCGATAGCCGGTGAAGCAGGCTGGATGGGGATCTCGATGAACGGCGTGGGTGCCGAGTCCCAGTTGGTGCGTCGCGCTTCGAAGATGAGTGCCTCGGTTTCGACAGCGCTTATCCCGGACACGAGCAACATGAATCTAGCCATCGCGTACGCTAGTTCGACGTCGCCCTGCACGATGCGTGTTCGTGGCAGCTCCGACAAGGTAGTCCGCAGCGAGGCATTGTGTACGCGTGCTATCACTTCAAGTCGTGGATTCATGCGGTGCGCTTGTTCTATTGCACGCCGAGCAGCCACAGGATGAGTCGCGGTGACGATGAACATGCTGGCTTCGCTGATGCGCGCCTGGTCGAGGAGATTGGGATTGTCGCCTTGGCCATGTAAGACATGGACGCCCCGAGCGCGCAAAGACTTCGCGGTTGTGTCGTCCTGTTCGATTACCAAGAACGGGATCTTGCGCAGTAGCAAGAAGCGGGCGAGTACACTCCCCACATCACCGTGGCCGAGGAGCACGACATGATCGCGGAGTGGCTTTCCGTCTTTGGTCTCGGAGCAATCAGTCGACCCAGTGTCCGTCCTGGATGTCTTGGGGTCGTCCGGAGTGACAGGTTCGTCGAATGGATCGAGTAGCGCTGAGGAGACATCGGCTGCGTCGTCCGCGTGTGCGAGAACAGTCACCTGATCCCAACCGAGAAGCCTGGTGTTCCCATTGGGTGCGACGACCTGTTCGCCTCGGGCGACGAGGGTGAGCATTGCCCCCGGAGGTAGGGTTAGGTCGCGAATCCTTGGTCCCGGTCGATCTTTTGGATCAGGCAGATCGATGACGATCAGCTCGAGATCGCTGTGTGCCATCGTCACAAGCTCGAGCCCGTAGCGTGGCGGCGGACGGGACGGCGTCGAGAGATTCAATCGTTGCGCCACGATGCCGAGTGTTGATCCTTGAATCCCCACCGAAAGAATGACTGCGAAGAAAACGAGGTTGAACACATCCTGTCCCGCGGGGATTCCCGCGGCCATGGGGTACGTAGCGAGGATGATCGGAACCGCTCCGCGCAGCCCCGCCCAGCACATGAAATGGCGTTCCGTGGGAGTAAACCCCATCCCGAGGGTCCCCAACCACACGGCGGTTGGCCGAGCGATCAGTATCAGGACGAGGAACAGCGCGACGCCGTCCAGCCACAGATCGCCCCATTGTCCCGGGAAGACCAACAGTCCCATCATCACGAAAACACCGACGTTTCCAATCATGGACAGAGCCGTCGAGAAGTTCCTGATGCCCTGCTTGTAGACAAACTTCCGGTTCCCCATGACCAGCCCCGCCGTGAAGACGGCGAGCATGCCGCTCGCCTTCGCAGATTCTGCCAACCCGTACGTCAGGAGCACCACGGCGAGCAGCAGCACGTAGTAATAACCCCGATCCTGCGGGTTCAAACGGTCGAAAACAGCGAGCGCAGAGCGAGCGAGTAGCCAGCCCACGACTGGTCCAGCTACGAACTTCCAAACGAACACTGGAAGTATTGTCCAGTCCAAACTGGTGCCCGAGGTCAGTGCCTCGACGACAATCAGAGTGAGTAGGATTGCCATCGGATCGTTCGCCGCGCTTTCGACCTCGATCGTGGATGCCAGTCGTTGCCGCAAGGACTGACGACGAAGGATCGAGAAGGTCGCTGCCGCGTCGGTCGAAGAGATGACCGCTCCCAGCAGAAGTGATCGCTCGAAGGGCCATCCCAAGCCGAAGTACGCAGCGCAGAAGACAGTCGCTGCCGTCAGCACCACCCCCCATGTCGCCATCCCGCCTGCCGGCAACGCAACGGTGTTGAGAACACTCCGCTTCGTTACAAACCCACCGTGGAATAGGATGAAGACCAGGCACGCGTTTGCCACCTGGTTGGCCAGCTCGACATTGTCGAAGTGCCACAGCCCCAGGACATCGCTGCCGGCCAGAAGTCCAAGTCCCAAGGCTACGAGGACGACCGGCACACTGAACCGATCGAGCCAGACGGCCACGAGGACGACTCCCAACAGCAGGAGTGGACCTGTGATGTAGACCGTCTCCACCACTAACATCTCCGAGGCTTAGGGGCGCTGGTCGGTTGCAACCGTGGCATTCGGGGATGACTACGGCCCGGGTAGAGTCTGCAGGTCATCCTACGATGGTCATTCCGTGATGAATCCTTTGGCACGTCAGGCACTCCTCGCTGGTACGACGAGAACTGGAAACCTTGCCTCATCCATGACGGCTCGTGCGAGGGAGCCCGTGAGCAGCCGTTCGACTGTTGTGCGTTTTTGAGTGCCCAACACCAGCAGATCAGCGCCTACGCGCTCTGAAAAGGCAAGCAACTGTTCGAGGGGAGGCCCGTCGAGTACGTGTGTCTCGATTGAGATAGAGCGTCCCACTGTCCCAATTTTGCGCTTCAGCCTCGAGAGCTGGTAGTGAGCATCCTCGCGCGCCTGACGAGAGAGCGAAGGTGGGTCATACGCCCCGAGCAAGTGTGCGATATGCACGGTTGCGCCTTCTGCAGCGTGACCAATGGCATGGTTCACCGCCCGGTGGTCGGTCTCGGTGAAATCCGCACAGACCACGACAACCCGCGGCAAGCGGAAAGTTTTGTCCACGTCTCCGATGGGAAGCGGGACGCATATCGTTGTCACTGGTGCACTTTGCAGCACCCCCCGGGCAATGGATCCGTGCCAGATTTGCTCCACCAAGGAACGCCGTCTTTGGCCGACCACAACGACGTCGAAGCTGCCTTCTTCTGCCCGAGCGACGAGATGAACGTCGGCGCGCCCAAGACCTGCAACCACTCGGAGGGCGGCTGAACCCTCGTCTGGCGGCGCAGTGTCCGATAGCTCCCGCAGGAGCGCTGCCTCCGCTTCTCTTGACAAACCATGCACCGGAGGAGCAAGCCCGAGCCGGGCATGCGTCTCGTGGGGTGAAGCGATGTGCGCAACCTCGATCTCGCTTGGGCCCCGCTTCGCGAGCAGTGAGGCGAACTGACGCGCTGCCTCGGCTGTGCGCCCGAGGTCCGCTCCCACGAGCACGCGTAGAGGCTTGCCGTCGCGTAGCCAGGCCGTGAGACGTTCTGGGGCTCGGGCAACCAGAACGGGAACTCGACTGCTTCGCGCCACGCGCTCCGCTGTGTTTCGGAAGTGCCGAGTCGTCGGTCCAACGACCAGAATCGTTGCGAGCTCGAACTGCGCCAACGACACGAGGGCAGTGATGACCGAGCCGGAGACGAGATGTGGATGGACGGTAGCCCCCGTATCTCGTTGGAGTTCGTCTGCCTGCCGCCTCAGGGCTTCGCGGATCGGACCAAGCAGGTGCTCTTGGTCAGTACCGAGAACGAGTTGGGCTCTCGGATCCTCGCACACATGGACCAATCGCACAGAAGTTTCAAGTTGCGCCGCCAAGAGGGCGGCAACTTCCGCGAGCGGCGCGTCTTCGGGACGGAGAGTCGTTCCTATGACGACGGTCATCGGCTCACCTCACCTCTCCAACGACATCCATGCCCTACCTTTTCGCGTACGGCCTGGGGATGCGCAAGAAGAAAGGGTGAACATTTCCCCGAGGCGGTCGTCATCGTTGCTGGAGAGGATGCATCGTGGTGCCGGTCGCGTCGTTCTTCATTCGCGCATGAGAGTGCTCCCTCAACACTTCGTCTCCCGAGCCTGTGTGCTTCTGCTTACTGGTTTGCGGGCCAACCTAGCGTCAACAGGAATGCGCTATCAGTCTCGGCGTACACGTCGTGCGACAAGCCAGCTCCCATCACGAGGAGCTGGCCCGCGGCCAGGTCCACACTGTGATCGGGGAGGTCGAGGCGGACGCGGCCTGCGAGGGTTTGCACCGACGCGGTGACATTGGCGTGGTGCTCCGAGATTGCTCTTCCGCGCTCGAGCACGACGAGAACGATTCGCATGTCAGATGTTCGGACGAGGGTTCGCGCAGTCTGTCCTTCGCGTAGGTACGGGGCCGCAGCGCGCAGCTCTCGGGCGACATCCGCGAGATCGAAACTCATACCGTGGTTCGGTGGTGTTGGTGCATTCATGACTCGTCTTTCTGACATTTGGGCGGAGTCGGCCAGGGTCGTGCGCGCGCCGAGGTGGTTGGGATGGCCCCGCCATCGTCCTCCCATCGGAAGAGAGGGCGTGTATCCGCGTCCTTTTTCAAATGGGACTGGCTCTCGGCGATGACATCCGCTCCGAGGGTGAAATCCCCGCATTGGTGACAATGGATGTCCACGGAGAGAGATTTCAAGATATCAGTCATTCGAGGCTCCTTTCTCAATGGGGTTGTTCACGCGCTGGCGGCGCGTTTTCCGTTCGTACGGTGCGGCGTCACTCGTTCAACGCGCGTGGAAATAAGACGTTGTTCTCGAGGTGGATGTGCTCCATCAGTTCGGACTCCAGCTTCTCGAGCCCGGCATAGAGGGCTCGCCACGTCGCGCACGCCTCGGCCGGAGGTCTGAAGTTCGTCGTCAGCTCGCGCAAGCTCAGGAGGTGCGTGCCATGGTCGTCGTGCTCCTGCATCATCACTCGGATCGGCATGTGGACATGAGCTCCAGCATTTCCGGAACGGACTGCTGGAAAAAGAATCTGCTCTTCTTTGGCGAGGTGTTGTCGGATCTCCGCTTCCATCCGCTCCAGCAAGGCAGCCAGTCCATGGGGACAACTTTCCTTTTTCGCATGGACGCGTTCGACTCTCCGGGCAGCATCGAGCAGTGCCGAAAGATCCAACCGCAGAGGCTCGTGGTAGCGAGTGAGGATGAAGTCGATGAGTTCCGGCAGCGGTCGGGTGTCCCAACGGGCAGTGGGCTGTGACGATCCAAGCGATGCTGACCCAAATTGATTCGGAGTCGCCCGAGGACGAACTGCTTCTCCAGATCCAATCCAATTTCGATTGGTTGCTAGACTGCAATGCCTCGTCGCGCTTCTGTTCGTGTGAGTCCGACTGCGGATCCTGCATGGTGTTCATGCGAAAGATCCTTTCGTCAGTTGGTTGGTTCTTGGGCTGAGACGGCGCTGCGCGGCGGGCCTCTGGGCAGCGCCGCGTTGTGCTTGAGACACCGAGGCCGACTGCAGCTGCCTGTGACGTCGAAACCCGGCCCAGAAATGGCTGGGCTGTTTACCCCCCACGTCAGCGGCTGCATGCGCGCGAACGTGACAGACTTTCGAATTTTCGCCGTGAGGGTTTGCGACGAGCCAAGCTGTGCGAGACCCGCACGCTCGAGGAGGGGCAGGTCGCCCAGAACGAGGTCACCATCGATGGCGACTCGCGACTCCCAGGATGAAGCGATAGCGGCATTCGCTCGCGTCGAACCGAGCGCCCCCACCGGTTCGACCAACACCGCGAGAAGCACGAGTGTGGGCAGAAAGAAGCTGAGAATCACCTTTCTGCCCCAATGAACCACGACGACACCCTCTACCTCGTTGAGGTCGCAAGTGCCAGCGGACATATCAATCGTCTACTGCTTGTAGCCTGGCAATCTGAGACCCCGAGAAATCGCAGCGGCACGCAACCCAAAACCAAGAAGGCCGGCGACGAGCGCAGCCCCCGACGGAGGAACACCGACCTGGTGCAGAACGACGTACAGGCCAGCTGATGTGGCAGCCGCAGTCACGTAGATCTCAGGACGGAGAACGATGGAGGGCTCTTGCGCCAACAGATCGCGAATGATGCCGCCTGCGCTGGCCGTCATGACTCCCATGAAACAGGCCGGGACCGGGGCAATGTCGAACTGCAGCGCCTTGTCCGTGCCGTAGACTGAATAAGCGCTCAGTCCGACCGCGTCGAACCAAAGAATGGCCCGTTCAGTGGCCGTCGTGCCAGACAGAAACCAGACGGCAAGCGCGGCGCTCAAGCAAACGAGCAAGGTGGCGTTGTGCTGGACCCAAAAGACCGGCGCTCCGATGAGCAAGTCCCGCAAGGTGCCACCTCCAACTCCGGTGGTGACTGCGAAGAAGACGAACGTGACGAAGTTCTGCTGCTTCTTTGCGGCGAGAAGGGCGCCCGAGACGGCGAAGACGCCGATGCCTACGTAGTCGAGGGCGACGAGTGAGCCAGCTGACAACGAATCGAGCATGACCCGTCACCCGAACCTGATGTTCCTCATCGAGATGGAACCGAGATCGAATCCCTCCGTCGGAAAGGTGACCGCGTCCGCGTCCTCCGAGGCCGCCTGCGCGTAGAGGAGTGGCAGCCAGTGATCCGGGGTGGGGTGGGCCATTCGGCCGTCGTCCGAATCGACGATGGTGAGCAGTCTTTGGTGGTCGTGCTGGGTGACGATCTGCTTGACGCTGTCGTCGAATCGGCTCGCCCAGCCGGGAGTCTCGGTCGAGCGGGTGTGCATTCTCCGGAAGGCGTCGCGCAGATTGTGAACGATGTTGCCGCTCCCCATGATGAGGACGTTTTCGTCGCGCAGCGGCGAAAGAGAACGCCCCAGTTCGTAGTGCTGCGCTGGGCTCAGGCGCCGATCCAGGCTCAGTTGGATCACGGGCACGTCCGCATCCGGATACATCCAGCGCAGCACGCTCCACGTACCGTGATCGATACCCCACTGGTCGTTCAGAGAGGCGCGCTCGCTTCCGAGTAGGTCCCGGACCCGCTGGGCGAGATCCACCTTGCCGCGCGTCGTGTATTTCACCTCGTAGAGCGCCTGCGGGAACCCGGAAAAATCGTAGATGGTTTCCGGGTGAGCGCTCCCGGTCAGGTAGGTGCCGCTGACGAACCAATGGGCGGAAATCGACAAGATGGCTGACGGCTTGGGAACGAGCCCCCGCAGCGCGGAAAATCCGCGACTCCACTGGTTGTCTTCGACGAGATTCATGGGAGAGCCGTGTCCCACGAACAGTACCGGCATGCGCATCGTTTCGCTGCTTGGTTGAGTCTCATGGGTGCTGTTCATCGTTCGTTCCTTCTTGGCAGTTTCGGGGGCGCCTCGTCGACATGCCCAGGCTAGCCCCGTCGTCGAGCCAGCGACCAGGGCGCGCAGAAAGCCACGTCGGCTTTCCGCACCCTGTCGCCTCGTCACTCTTGGTGCCGTCATTCCGCAGCGCTTGCCGAAGCGGCTTGTTCGACGGCTTGGACTTCCAGCTCGATGTCCACTCGTTCTCCGACGAGCACGCCACCGGCTTCGAGCGCCTGGTTCCACTTGAGACCAAAGTCTCCGCGATTGATCGAGGTGGAGGCGCTGAATGCCACCCGTTGGTTGCCCCAGGGGTCCTTGGCTTGGCCCGCATAGTCGACATCGAGCACGATCTTTCTCGTCACGTCGCGAATCGTGAGGTCGCCGAGCACGCGGTACTTGTTCTTACCTGCCGCCTCCACCTTCGTGCTTTCGAAGCGAAGCTCCGGGTACTGGTCCACATCGAAGAAATCGGCAGACTTGAGGTGATTGTCTCGGTCGGTGACCCCCGTGTCGATGCTGGCGGCTTCGAGTGTCACCTCCACTTTGCCAGTTTCGGGGCGCTCCGGATCGAGGTGGAGTTTGCCACTCCACGATCCGAATCGGCCGCGTACCTTAGCGATCACCATGTGGCGCACGGAGAACTCGACGTTGGAGTGAGTGGGGTCGAAGTTGTAAATCGTCATTTCTTGTCGTCCTTTCAGTTGTGGGCGACCTCGCTGTCGCCACCCTCACTTCTGTACCAGACGTGCCAACGACGACGGAAACGCTCAAGCCATTGAAATTAATGAATATGCTGGCTTTTCTACAGGACTTCGTTCGGTGAATGTAATCAAAATGATTGATCAGTTACTCATTTTGATTGATCGCGAACCCATCTTCTTCATAGCTCTTGAGCTTTCGATACAGGGTTGCCGTCCCGATGCCGAGTTGGTCTGCCGTGTCACCTCGGTGACCATCGTTCGCCGCGAGAATGTGAAGAATGTGGTCGCGTTCGACCTCGGCCAGCGTGCGCCCCGAACCGGCGAGAGTAGAGTTCTGGCGCGCTTGACGTATTTCTTCGGGCAGTCCGCTCGGCTCGACCCTCGAGCCTGTGGTCACGACGACGGCGTACTCCACTGCGTTTTCGAGCTCACGGACATTTCCTGGCCAGTCGTGGCGCAACAGTTGATCGGCGGCCGCCGGCGAGAATCCCTTGCACGATACCTGGCCGCGAAATCGACGCACCGTCCGATCGAGAAAGTAGCGAGCCAGAGGCAGGATATCATCCCGGCGCTGTCGCAGAGGGGGAACATGGACCTCCACGACTCGCAATCGGTAGTACAGGTCTTCGCGAAACCCACCGTGCCCGACTGCTGCGCGCAGCTCGCGATTGGTCGCCGCGACGATGCGCACGTCTACCTTGCGGCTCTTGTCGTCGCCTACGCGCCGGATCTCGCGCTCCTGGAGGGCTCGCAAGAGCTTGACCTGCATTCCCTGAGGAAGTTCTCCGACCTCGTCCAAGAAGAGGGTCCCGCCATGAGCTGCTTCGAACAAGCCCATCCGATCCGACGTCGCCCCTGTGAAAGCCCCCTTCTTGTGCCCAAACAGCTCGCTTTCCAGTAGAGTCTCCGAAATGGCGCCGCAGTTGACCGCCACGAACGGTCCGGCGGTGCGCGAGGAAGCATCGTGTACGAGCCGCGCAATGCGCTCTTTGCCGACACCGCTTTCGCCCGTGATGAGTACGGTCGAATCGACGACGGCAACCCGCCGACAGAGGTCGATGACCGATTGCATCTCCTTGCTCTGAAAAACAATCCCCGAGTCCTCACCGGCACCATCCGCGGCCTGGACGATCTTCCGACGACGGGCACGCAGTCGCGCATCGGTACGCCTCAGTTCGGCGGCTACGCTTCCCAGCACATCGTCGATGTGCGCTCGGCAATACCACGATTCGTGCTGCTTTCCTTCTTCGCCCCATTCTTCCTTCGACTTGCCCACGAGCTCACAGACGGGGTCGCCTCGCCCCACGCATCGACGTTCTGCGCAAAGAATCTCCCTGCCGCTGGTCCGGCTCAGGTAGCCGCTCGCGAATCCACACAGGCTCCAACACACGACATCGTCGGCGCGACCGTGATGCAACAAGTGTTGTTCCGCCTCGTACGAGTCGTGCCAAATGGATTCGGCGAAAGCCGCTTCCTCTCCCCTGTTTCGTCTGACGAGCTCGATGCGCACCATGCCTTGGAGAGTGTGCAGGCGACCTCCGGCGAGTTGCCATTGTTGCTCGTCGTCCCACGGGAACTGCTCGCGAAGAGTCTCGGCGACTCGAGCCCCATGGGCATATCCGAAGCGGGTCAGGATCCCGCGCGCCGCGTCCATCCCGAGCGATTGGATCAGTTCCTTGCGCCACAATCCCAGGGCCACCGCGTCGATGATGAGCGCACGCTCCCCAGCGAACGTCAGAATCCCTCCCTCGGGTTCGATGTGGAGCAATTCTCTCAGGTTGAGCTCGTCGACGCGCATGCCTCCTACCGAAATGAATGATGCGCTACGTCAAAGTGATTGACCAGCGAAGCGGCGATCCGAGCGATGAGACCCCGGAAGTTCCTGACCAGAACCGCTGGGCGCGCCTCTGCGCAAGCGACTCACTTCAAGCTCTGGCTCGAACGAATCCGCGGCGAGCTTTCTTTCGCACAGTTCGCACCGGGTCGTGCAGCCGACTCTCGAAGATGTCGAGGAACCCTTCTCGTAGCTCCAGCTGTGGAGATCGATCCACCCGGCGGAGCGTAGTGTCGAGTGCCTTTTGTCGGATCGAGACGTCCCCGTCGTTGGCCAATACGTAGAGGTAGTCGGCCTCTCCTGGGACGTTGCCATCGAGGGCTTTGGCAAGGGTCAATCGGGGGCCAGGCTCGAGGGCCAGGGCGAATAGAGTGGCCCACGCTGTCTGATCATCAGGGTGTGCTCGAAACAGTTTGGCACGTAGGATCTCAGCGGTCAGGGCTTGCACACGCGGGTCTGTGTCCTCCGCAAGCTTTCGGAGATCGGAGAGGTGCTTGTCGTCAATCAACCATCGTTTGAGATAGTCACGGACTTCGCTCCTTTCATCTTGTGCCAACAAGCGATAAAGGTCGATCCTTTCGGGTTCGTCGAAAGCACGCCTAGACTGACTCACCGTTTCGATCACGATCCCAGCAGGAACTCGCTCCAGCTGGAGAGTTGCATCGCGGCTGATCCAAGTCGTTGCCAACAGACCCAAGTATTTTAACAAGTCTTGCTTCAGCATGTTGGTCAGGGCCGCTCGTGAGAAAAGCCAAGCTCAAGCTCTTCTCGTGGCTTTCGAGGAAGAACTGACGATGGCCGTATCTATTCCCCAGAGTTTGCGGAAAAAGTCCGCGCGTCGGTGGCAGGGGACCTACGCCCAATCATCGCTCGGCGTCGCGGCACTCGCCTGGAGCTCGTCCACGGCCCATTTCAAGAGGGCTGGATCAGCTCGTCGCGAATAGGCTGCATAAACCGAGTAGCTGAACTTGGGAGCACCGTCGACCAGATGAAACCTCCCCGATTCGAGATGCGGTTGGAGTGCTCGAGTCCGAAAATATCCCGTTCCGCCGGTAGCCAGCGTAGCGCGTAGCGCGAGGGGACCGAGGCCTACGTGTGTTCTTGCGGCTCGCAGTTCGGGAAATGCCTGATCGTGTTGAGCACAAAAGTCCGGGCCCCAATCGACGAAGATGTAGTCGTCCACTTGTAGGTTCGAACGTCCGGGAGTCGTCGAGACGGCGATCAGCTCTTCTTCCAGGATGAGAGCGATGTCGACACCGGGCCTTCGATGTGGAGAATAGGCGACCGCGACATCGAGAGTTCCGGTCTGTACCTGATCGAGCAGGCGAGTCACTGTGTCGACGTGGGTGCGAAGCACGACATTGGGCCGACTTTTTCGCACCCTGACGATCCAAGTGAGCAACATGGAGCTCCAGAGGCTCACCTCGCCACCAATCGCAAGCGGGAGATCGTCTTCTTGATGCGACGCAACATCTCGCTTTGCCTGTTCCCAGACCTGAGTGAGCTGGGTGGCGTAGGGCACGAGTGCTCGTCCTGCGGAGGTCAGCCTCGCTCCCCCCTTGTTACGAACGAGCAGTTTTTGTCCGAGCAGCGTTTCCAGGGATTGCAGGCGCGCGCTCACAGCCGCCTGCGTGATGCCAAGTCTGCGTCCTGCCTGAACGAGGCTGCCAGCGGCAGCGATCTCCAGAAAGGTCTGAGCAAGAATCAGCTGCACGTCAAAAGTATAGGTATTGTCTATGTAAAATACAATTAATATTCGTTTGTGCTTTGGAAAAGCATAGAACACACTGGCCCCGAACCATGGAATCCAAGAGTTGGAAGGAAACCCTGCGGGGCGACATCCGCCCCGATTGGGCTGCTGAAATTGATGCGTACGAACAACAACTCCTCTTGAGGAAAGAGGAGCGCATCGAGGAACGAGTGTTCGCGGAAGTGCGTTTGCGGCGCGGCGCCTACGGACAGCGCTATGACAACGGCAAGCGGCACAACGGCGAAGAATCACAAGTTCTCGGATTTGACCCGTCGAAGACCAAGGGTCCGGATACGCTTTGGGACGCACCCGGGATGCAGCGCATCAAGATCCCGGGAGGTCGACTGACGCCGCGTCAACTCGAGATCCTCTGCGATCTCGCCGAGGAATACTCAGATGAAATCCTCCACGTGACGACGCGCCAGGACATCCAGCTCCACTACGTTCACATCGACGACACACCGGATCTGATGCGTCGTCTGGCTGCTGTTGGCATCACACCTCGAGAAGCCTGTGGCAATTCCGTGCGGAACGTGACGGCGTGCCACATCGCCGGGGTTTGCGGGGGAGAGGCGTTCGATGTGACGCCATATGCCAACGCAACCGCCTTCTTTCTCCTGGGACATCCGGGAACGCAAGATCTAGGTAGGAAATTCAAGGTCTCGTTCTCTGGCTGCGCGGATACAGCCTGCGGACTCGCGGGCTTTCACGACATTGGGTGTGTCGCCAAGACACGCCAGATCGACGGTGAGCTGCAGCGCGGGTTCGAGGTCTACGTCGGGGGCGGGCTCGGCCCCGTCCCCCATGCGTCCGAATTGCTCCGGGAGTTTGTGCCGGCGACCGAGCTTCTCCCCCTGGCTCTTGCGGTCTGTCGGGTGTTCTCGGAGCGGGGCGTCCGAGACAACCGAGCACGCGCTCGCCTCAAGTTCGTCCTCATGAAGTCGGGCATCGAGCAGTTCAAGGAGTGGGTCGACGAAGCTTTGGCGAAGCTCGAACCGGACGAACGTTGGGTCACGTTGATGAAAGATCTGGAGAGTGAACACGTGCCCACGAGGCCTCCTGGAACCCAACTCCCCGCATCGCGCGCGGGGACGTTCCTCCACGACAACGTCTCGCCTCAACGACAAGAGGGATACAGCACGGTCACGATCAAACTGCCGCTCGGAGATTTTACACCCACGCAGGGACGGCGAATCGCCGACATCACACGCCAGTATTCGGGTGAAGAACTGAGAACGACAGTCGAACAGAATTTGCTGCTTCGATGGGTCAGCAACGATGATGTTTCTGCAGTGCAGAAGGCTCTCGCCGAAATCGGCTTGGCGGAGCCTGGTGCGAGCGGAATCACCGACATTACGTCATGCCCCGGTACAGATACCTGCAAGCTCGGCATCTCTTCTTCGCGAGGGCTCGCCGCGGAGCTTCGCAAGAGCTTGAGTGTCTACCAGAGAAGCCTCGGAGACGACGTTCGGGACCTCCACATCAAGTGCAGCGGTTGCTTCAATTCGTGTGGTCAGCACCATGTCGCAGACATCGGTTTCTTGGGCGTGAGCCGCAACGTAGGGGGGCGTCGCGTGCCTCACTTTCAGCTCGTCCTTGGGGGTTCTTGGAAAAACAACGGTCGCGAGTTTGGGCTAGCGATCGGAGCTATCCCGTCGAAGCGAGTTCCCGAGGTCGTGAAACTGCTGACGGACGCCTTCGTCGAGGAGCGGGAGGAGAAGGAATCGTTCAAGGAATGGAGTCATCGAGTCGGAAGGCGATACGTGAAGAAGCTGATCAGTCAGCTCACCGAAGTTGGCTCATTCGACGAGAACCCCGAAATCTACCGCGACTGGGGAGATCCTCGGGTGTTCACCATTGGTGACATTGGCGTGGGCGAGTGTGCGGGAGAAGTGATCTCGCCCTCGCAATTCGCTTTCGCTGAAAGCGAACGACTCATTTTCGAAGCTCAACTGAGCTTGGACGAGAACAACGCAAAAGCCGCTGCCGAACAGGCATTGCGAGCCATGTACTCTGCGGCGCGGGCCGTCACGTTGCCCTTTGTGACGGCCTTGTCCGACAAGCAAGATGAGATTGCAGACGCCTTCGAACAACATCTGGGTCAGACGGGCGCGTTTGACGCCGCGACACCCGGGGGGAAGTTTTCTCGGTATTTCGAAAGAGGCCGAAAAATCCCTGCCGAAGCAGATCTGAGCCGCTCGCGCACGCGTGTCGAGGAGGCCCAAATGTTCCTGGATGCTGCGCACGAGTTTCACAGCAAGACCTCAGCAGCACCTGAGGTCATCGAAGGGAGTGTAAAGAGCGCATGAATGCTCCAAGAAAGATTGAGACGACGTTCGCTTCCCGCAGGAGGGAGCCACAACTCATGGCCGAGGTCCAACGGATTTTCCACGACTGGCTGCGTCTTGGCGTCCTCGACGACGTCCTCGTCGATGTGGCCGACTATCGACACGCCGCGGGAGGGCCGGGTGTCCTCCTCATCGGGCACGAATGCAACTACCAGATCCGGCTCACGGAAAACGGAGTGTTTGAGGCGAGGTGCTCCCAGAAGCGTGACTTTTCGAACGGTCGCTGTCCGGTTGCCGAAACCTTTGCCCGCGGGGTGAAGGTTTGCAGAATGTTGGAGGAGCACTCGGGACGCACCAGACTCTTCGACTGTTCTCGAGTCCGCGTCGCGGCGTGTGATCGGCTGAGCACCCAAGGCCCTGGGTTCTCCATCGAAGAATTTGCCTGGCACGTTCGACACTCGCTTTCGCGAGAGCTTTTTACGGTGCCTCAAGTGACGAGTCGGTGGGGCCGTGAGTTCCCAATCGTCGAGGCGAAATGGGTCGCCGACAGGACCTTTCAGGGGTTGGACGATCACGTCTACCACGCTAGCTCCTTGGCGGGAGTAGGAGCCGTATGACCTTCGTCGTCACATCCAACTGTCAGCGGTGCCGTTTCACCGACTGCGTAGTCGTTTGTCCGGTCGACTGCTTTCACGCGGACAATGAGATGCTCTACATTGACGCCGAGGAGTGTATCGACTGCGGAGCTTGCGTGCCTGAGTGTCCGGTGGATGCCATCTACCCCGATACTGACGTGCCAGAACCAGAACGTCATTGGATCGAGATCAATGCGGATCGGGCGTTGCGACTCCCGGTCATTCACGAACAAGAGCCTCCTCTCCCCACGGCGGAAGAACGAGCGATCGCCCTCGGGTTTGGTTGAAGCGTATTCGGGATTCAATAGGGCAAGATGGAACGTCGAACGCTTCGGTTCCTGGGCAGAGAGTATCCCTTCGAACCGGGGGATAGCGTTCTAGACTGTCTGAAAGCCAACGGCCGAACTGTAGCATCGTCATGTTACGCGGGGACGTGTGGAGCATGTGTCCTACGAGCTGTCGACGGTACCGTTTCAGAACGTGCGCGGGCGCGTCTCCACTCAGGAGCGCGTGCGTACGGCGAGTTTCTGTCTTGTGTTTGCCCGGCGCGCGCCGATTTGTGCGTCGAGCCGGTGGACTACGTGCACTCCTACGCCGGGCGCATCCAATTGGTGGAGCGCCTGGATGAGGACGTGATCCTAGCTCACGTGAGACCCGAGCGGTCCCTGGAGCACCGCCCGGGGCAGGTGATTCATCTCGTTCGACCATCGGATGGGGTACGTCGACCATCCATAGTCACAAGCACCTTGGACGATCCATACCTCGAACTCTACGTGCACGAGCCCGAAGGAGGGGACTGGGGTTCATGGCTTCTCGGAGGTCATGAAAAAGACGTCGTCGTGGAAGGACCATCCGGCCACTTCTTCTACATGAACGACCTCGACGAGCCTCTGGTTCTGATCGGGATCGGCGCTGCCTTCGCGCCAGTATTGGGCGTTTTTCGGGCTGCCATTCGAGCAGGGCACCGGGCGCCTCTCTCCCTGGTGCGCGTGGGGTCGCACGTTGACCACCATTTCCGAGAATGCTTGGAACGAGAATCTCCCAGAGCCGCATGCCATGTGACCTATTGCGAGGAGTCAGGGGAACCGAGTGATTCACAAACGATTGAGAGAACCCTGCGAGTCCTTTCTCCCTCTCTTCATCAATCCCGAGTGTATCTGGCTGGAAAGCCACTGCTCTTGCGCAAGTTCCGACTCCGGGTCGTTGGCCGCAATGCCGATCCCGATCGTGTCCATCTCTACCCGTTCAGGCAGTACCGAGCTGTCCAGGCGAGGCCCCGCTCCAGGCTGGCCGGAGAAGGGCTGAGAGAATCATGATACCTGGTCTTCGAAGAATCTCTTGGAAACTGCCGATGCCCTTGCGTCCCGCACACGTGCTGTTCCTCGAAGCGTTGGATGGGGCAACCGACCAATTGAAGGACCTGGCGGCGACACCAGCGTTCAGTTCTTCTCCCTGTGCCTCTCGAGTTGTTCAACTGTGCGACATACTCGATGAACTCGTGACAGCTGCCGAGAGCTACCTCTTGGTAGCGAGGACGGACAAGAAAGTCGTCGCTCACGCTCTTTCGCAGTATAGGGTTGCCGCTGCGCAACTCCGTTCTGGAAACGCGGACATGGATTACGCAGTGCGACTGGTCTCCTGCGCCACCGAAGAAATGCGCGTCGAAATCGCATCAAGTCAGCTGGGGACTTGAGTACGAGGCGCAATCGTTTTCGTGCTCGCTGTCAAGGCGCACGGAACGAATCGACTCTTCGATCCCGTAGTTCTGCCAGGATCTCATCTTGCGCTTCTTGGCTCAAGCACCCATCGATCAAGGGGAAGATGTCGCTTTCCTCCAGATGCAGGTGGGTTTCGATTTCTTTGGAGAATCGTTCAGCTGAATCGCGCAGATCTGCCCTTCGCTGTTGATCGAGGGGTGCTACCTGAACCCGCGTGAGCATCTCGAGGAGACGACCGATCAGTGGTTCGTGGCCTTGGTGCTGCTCTTTCATCGTGCAGAGCACCTTGCTGAGCTTGGGATCGACCTTTACCAGGCGGGGGAGCAGACTTCTTTCTTCGTCCTCGACGTGCAACGGGAGAGCCTCGCCGAAGTAGCGCAAGCAACGAGCGGAGCCTTCGGAGATCTCTTCGGCGTTCAACTCCCTGAGCGTTGCGAGCTTCACCGAGACCCCCGAGAAGTGGCGAATGCGATGATGGCATTCCAGGAGAAGGTCAACGAGACTTTCTTGCCGTTCCTGACCTCCTAGGGTGACCAACATGGGATACTCTTTCGTGGCGGGGCTGACATTGTGGTCCTGGGGATAGCAAGCGCCGTGCCTGTTGGGCGGGGCTAGTTGAGGCTTCTCAACTTCCGCCACAAGGTGTTTCGGCCAATTCCGAGGACGAGTGCCGCTCGACTGGGCGACCCGTCGCATGCGCGGAGGACTTTCAAGATGTGCTCGCGTTCTACCTCACGCAGAGGTTTGATATCGTCCGTTTCGTGACTAGGAGTGAAGGGCTCCGTGTCACGAGGATCGCTGAACTCCCGAGGGAGGTCTACTACACTGATTTCTTCGGTACGCGCGAGAGCGGCTCCGTGCCTGACGGCGTTCTGGAGTTCGCGTACGTTCCCTGTCCAGTCGTGGTTACGAAGTGCCATCGCTGCCTCGGGCGAAAACCGCTTCGCGCAGGTTAGCTCTAGGCTGAGGAAGTGTCGGGCCAATGGGAGAATGTCTTCTCGCCTTTCTCGAAGGGCTGGGAGCTCCAGGCTAAGAACCTTCAATCGGTAATAGAGATCCTCGCGGAACCTTCCTTCGCGGACACGATGCTCGAGATCGCGATGGGTGGCACAAAACACACGCACGTCGACGAGGAACGGGCGACTTTCCCCAACGCGACGAATCTCGCCATCCTGCAGCACGCGCAGGAGCTTTGCCTGCAGGGCTAGGGGCATCTCTCCGATTTCATCCAGAAGTAACGTTCCTTGGTGCGCCTCCTCGAATAGGCCGCGCCTCGCACTTGTTGCTCCGGTGAACGCTCCTTTTCCATGTCCGAACAGCTCCGATTCAAGAAGATCGTTGGGCAGGGCGGCAACGTTCACTGCCACGAATCGATGGGATCGCCGTGGTGAGTTGATGTGAAGAAGTCGAGCAAGAACTTCCTTTCCCGTTCCGGTCTCTCCGAAAATGGCGAGCGGGGCATCGCTCGCCGCAAAGCGCGCGGCCGTCTTCAAGAGCCCCCGCATCGCCGGGCTGCACGTAATGAGGTTGGTTCCACCGGTGAGGCCCGGGGCGAAAGGGATCATTCCGCACACACTGCAGGTCACTTCCTTCTGCTCCATGCGTTCCAATATGGGACGCCAAATGGAACATGTCGAGAAGAAGCGGTTGCGTCATCGCGGGGAAGAGCGACTTGGATGTCGCCCGCAGTTGGCTCGATACCTGCAACTCAATGATACATGAATCTTTTGTTGATAGACCCCACTGACAGTGTATCGAATCTGGTGCTCTCTCATTCGGAGTGTGCACAAGTTCTCCGACGACATCGCATCGACTACTGCTGTGATGGAGATGTCAGTGTCCAGCAGGCCGCAAATCGTAGGGGCGTCGACTTCGAAACGCTCGCGCAGGAACTGCTCTCGGCCATCTGCGACCGGGGAGCGCAAGAAATGCAGGATCCGCGCGAGCTGAGTACGACGGACCTCATCGCACACATCATTCGAAACCATCACCAATACGTAAGACGCGCGCTCCCTGAGATCACGTTTCTGGCGTCGAAAGTCGGACGTGTGCATGGCGGGCTGGATCCAAGATTGCAGGACCTCTCGCAAATCTGCTCAGAGCTGGCAGTGTGTTTGACCCGGCACATGGACGAAGAGGAGATCTCTCTGTTTCCGCTGCTCCAGCATGCGCCCGCAGACCTCGCACAGATCGGGAAGCGGTTGCGTGACACAGAGGAGGGACGCAGCAAGGCAGGCCGACTAATGTCACGCATTCGTGACATTAGTCAGGACTACCGTCTGCCCGACTGGGCATGCACCAGCTACCGAACCTTGTTCTCCGAACTAGAACACCTCGAGGCAGATATCCACCAATACATTCACCTCGAAAACCACGTTCTCGTTCCACGATTCCTTCCGACACGCCTCGGTCGAAAATGCATTCGAGTCTTCCGAGAGGAACACTCGAGGTTCGCTGCAGTGCTCGAGCTTCTGGAGGAGCAATTGACGACCTTGGCGAACGGACGCGACCCTGACTACGAACTGCTGTTCGACATCTTCCGATTCTTGTCTGACTTCGCGGACCAATCCCATCATCCTTTCGAGGGACGCGTCTTCGAACTCGTTGCCGAAGGGCAACCCGAGGCCCGGCGCTTCGTCGAAACGTTGGCAGAAAAGCACCATGCGATTTCCCAACTGGGCACGTCATTGGTTACCCTGCTTCGCGCAGCGCAAGGCGACACCGTAGTCAGCCGGGATAACGTGGAATCGGCAGCCCGCAAGTACGTGGCCCTCTTCCGTGAGCACATGCGAATTGAAGAGGAGCATCTCTTCGAGTTCGTCGAGTCGTATCAGGGCGCACCGCAATGGTTGGCCGACGACCTATCTTCCCACACCGATCCTTTGTCGGAAAACGAAGGACCTAGTCGCTTTCGTCGCCTGCGTGGACGGTTGCGGCATCCCTTCCCGTCTTTACCTTCCGTTTCATTCGAAGGGGGGCACCGATGAAGCTTCTGTGGCTGGTTGCGGCGATCGTTGTCGCCAGCACGCAATGGTGCTGCAACGAGAAACCTCGACATTCTCAGGATGAAAGCGTCAGCGACACGCCGACGGAACGGCTGACGAGCAAGACATCGCCGACGTCGCCAACCCTCGCTCCCGAGGACGAGGCACGAACGTTGTTCGAGCAGCGCTGTGTGGCTTGTCACGGGAGTACGGGCAACGGCGACGGCCCGGCGAGCAAGTCTTTGGATCCGAAGCCGCGCGCGTTCGCTGATCCGGCGTTTCAAAAATCGGTGACAGACGAACACCTGGCAAAGGTGATCGTGGAAGGAGGGACGGCCGTGGGCTTGAGCGCCAGCATGCCTGGCAACCCCGACTTGAAGGAAAAGGACGAGGTTGTCCAAGAGCTCATCAAGATCATCCGGAAGTAGCTTGACGGATGCGAACTGGGCTTCGTCGCCAGTCGACTCGACATGAATCATGAATTGACATTCGATCGGAACGCTCCGTTGGACGGACGGGTTCCTCGACCCCTCGTGGTCTCCAAGGCGTCCGCGGGCGAGAGACTCGAAGTGGACCCTCGTCTCACGCGTCTCGTTCTTGCACATGTCGTTGGGAGCGCGTTTTGGCTCTTGTTCGGTACCCTCGTGGGTCTTTACCTGAGCTTCAAGTTCGTTTGGCCGGACTTGGGGGTAGCGCCTGGATTGGCCTTTGGACGCCTCCGTCCGATTCACACCAACACGGTGTTCTGGGGTTTTGCATCCGAGGGAATGCTGGCGCTCGCCTACTACGTCGTGCCCCGCACGTCGCGCGCTGAGCTGTTCAGCTACCGGTTGGGCTGGCTCGCATTCGCCCTCATCTGGGGCGCTGTCGCGTTGGGCAATGGTCTTCTGTTCTTCGGGATTACCAACGGGGCACAAGAGTACAGGGAGTACGTTTGGCCTGTCATGGGGCTCTTCGGAAGCGGCCTGACCTTGATTCTCTACAACTTTCTCCAAACGATCCGTCGGCGCGAGGGAGCTGAGGTCTACATCTCCAACTGGTACATCGTTGGTGCGCTGATTTGGACGTTGACCCTTGTCACGATCGCCTATCTTCCGATGTATCAAGATGGTCTGGGGCAGACGGTCATCCAGGGCTATTACATGCATCAGGGGGTGGGCATGTGGTTCACCCCGATGGTGTTGGGCCTCACCTATTATTTCCTCCCAAAACTGCTGAACAAACCGATCTATTCGTACTCACTCGGTGTCTTGGCGTTTTGGACTCAGATGGTGTTCTACACCATGTTGGGCGCTCATCACTTCTTGTACAGCGCCATCCCTTGGTGGTTGCAGACGGTCGCGGTCATTTTCAGCGTAGGAATGGTGGTTCCAGTCGTTGCTGGTTCTGCCAATTTTCTGCTGACGATGCGCGGAGAGTCTCACGCGTTTCGATCGAGCTATGCCTTACCGTTCGTCTTGGCCGGGGTCCTCTTCTACCTCTTCGGTTCCCTGCAGGGATCGTTCCAGGCGTTGCGTTCCTTGAATCAGATTTGGCATTTCACCAACTACACGGTGGGCCATTCGCACATCACCATGTATGGCTTCGTGACCTTCCTGATATGGGGTGGTGTCTACGCACTCGCGCCCCGGCTCTCTGGCCACCAGCCTGTCCCCCTCGCGATCGGAATCCATTTCTGGCTCGCCCTCTTGGGGGTGCTCATCTACGGGGTGTCGCTCAGCATTGGCGGGACTCTGCAGGGGCTCGAATGGAAGAGCGGCGCACCCTTCATCGATTCCGTCACCCTCATGCTTCCTTATTGGATCTGGCGAGGGGTCGGCGGAACTCTGATGTTCGTTTCTCACCTCGTCTTCGCCTGGAACGTCTGGTCGATGATGCCCTTGGCGGTTCGAGAGAAGGTCAGACGATGACAAGCCTCAAGCTCCAAGAGAGGCCAGGCTTGCTCTTCTCGACGGTCTTCATTGGTTTCTTGGGGCTCAGCTATCTCGTTGGGATTGGCCCCGCCCTTACCTCGCAGAGAAACTCGATGGCTGGTAAGGACGCCGCTTCCCACCTGGACGCAACCGGAAAACGAGGAAGAAGTACCTACGTTGAGGAGGGCTGTGCCTATTGTCACACACAACAGGTTCGGCCCATTTCGATGGACGCGCCTTGGGGAAGGCCAACCACACCCAAGGACTATGCGGATCTGGAGCCCCTCAGCTGGTATTCCGGGACTCCTGGATTGCTCGGCTCTCAACGCTCAGGTCCTGATCTGAGCAACGTGGGAGCTCGGCAGCCGAGTGAGGAGTGGCACCTGCTTCATCTCTACAATCCGCGTCTCGTTGTCGCCGACTCGATCATGCCGGCGATGCCTTGGTTGTTTCGAACGAAAGGCAAGCCTCAAGGCGGTGAGCGTTGGGTGCAACTCCCCGCGGCCAACGGCAAGCCAGCGAAAAAGGTGATCGCTACAACCAAGGCTCGCGAGTTGGTGAGCTATCTTCTTCAGTTGCGGACCGAAGGGGCGGCTACTCGTGCCGCGCCGGATTCTTCCGATTCACGGTCGATTGCTAGTGAGGGGAAGCTCGGGGAACAGCTATATCAACAAAACTGCGCGAGTTGTCATCAAGCGGACGGCAAAGGGCTCCCAGGGGTGTTCCCTCCGCTCGCGGGCTCCGAAACAGTCGAAGCCGCGGATCCGAGCGCTCACATTCGCACCATCCTGTTTGGTCTACAGGGAGTGAAAATCGATGGTGTCGAGTATTCGGCAGCGATGCCCGCGTTTGGTGAACGGTTCACGGATGAGGAGATCGTGGCAATCGTCAACCACGAGAGGAGGAGTTGGGGGAACGCTGCGGAGAGGACAGCTGTGACCGAAGTGAGCGAGTTGAGGAAGGAGGGGCGCGATGAATGAGCAGTTCCTGTTGGCCTGTACGTACTGCGAAACGTCTTCCACATTCGGCCCTCGAGGTTGGGGAGACTACATCATCGCAGGAGTCGCAGTCCTCATCGTAGGTTGGACGTTGCGGAAGGCGGCATCACTCCTCTTGAACCCTGGAGAACGGGACCCCAAACACATCAAGACTCAGGTGCTCGAAGCTGTCGAAACGGAGCCAGAAAGGTCATGAATACCGACCAAAAAGAAGTGGTCGTCGTTTTCCTGGACGACTCCGACGAGCCCATCCTGCAGGGGCGTCCGCCAGCAGCCCTCGAACTCGACACGCGCCAGTTGAACGATGGCGAGCATCTCTTGCGTGTCGAAGCGTGGGACAGCGTCGGAGGCAAAGGGGTGCGTCGAGTTCCTTTTCAGGTGCGCAACGGTCCGGCCATCGTCGTGAGCGGGTTGGAGGCGGACTCAGTGGTGAACGGACGATTGTCGATGGTCATTCACGCTTACGGAGAGGGCGGTCAGGACCAATTCGAGCCAGAATTGGCTGAAGTGCCGGCGCCGGTTCCTACTTGGGCTTGGGTGCTACTCATTGCAGTAATTGCTTGGGCCATGTTTTACCTGGTGAATTCGACGCGCTCGAACCACTCCAACCATTCCCAATCGTCCACCTCCCCAACGATTTTGGTTGAAGGCCTCTACTTCCGAGCTAAACTAGGGGTAAATGCGAATCAGCCTTACACCCCAGTTCCTCGGAGCCGCACCAACGTGTGGCGAGGCGCCGGCGTGTGAGTTTTCGATGAATTCGTAAGTCAATCACCCGCCCGGCACAGTTCGGGCGGAGCGCGTTCAGTTGTCCGTCCGGTGTGTCGAGCATCCCAAGAAAGGGCAACAATCATGTCAACCTATCATTCTCTCGTGGTCTCCTCCCAGGATTTCGATCGCGTTCAACAAGCCATGACATCTTCGGCGGGATTCAGCGTGGCTCGCCTCGACAGCGAGCTGGCTCGCGCCCAAATCATCGAACCGAAAGAGGTGCCTCGTAATCTCGTCACGATGAACTCACAGGTGACCTACGAAAACCTCCACTCCGGCAAGAAGCACACCGTCTGGTTGGTCTATCCACGCGACGCGAACATTCGAGAGAACAAGATCTCGGTTCTTGCGCCACTCGGAAGCGCGCTGCTTGGATTGAGCGAGGGGCAGGAAGTCGAATGGCTCATGCCAGGAGGAGCGCGGAGGCTCAAGATCCTTGACGTCGCCTATCAGCCTGAGGCGGCCGGTGACTGGGACCTCTAGCGAGAAGGTCCCAAAGACCGCCGAACTCCTCGTTGTGACGGTCAACGGACGCGCCGCTCCGGGGAGCACAGTTCATGCGGTCGAGGAGTGTCGGGGGCGCTATCGTGGGTTATCGGACGGGGATGCCCGGAGGGAGGTCGAGTCGCTGATCGACCGCGTGGACGCAGATGTCGCTCTGTTCCGCGGGCCACCGGAGTGGCGCCTCGCAAATGCGCGACGGGTCCTGGTACCCATCGGTGGCGGCGGCGAGCATCACAGGCTCCGCGCACGCCTGCTCGGAGCGATCTCGCGGGGCGCTGACCGCGACGTCACGTTCGTGACGGTTCGCCGTCCCGGCACCAGCGATGCCGAAATCGCAAGCACCGAGCGTTCCATTCGCAAATTCGGCCAGGCGTCACACGCCGGCAACTTCGATGTGCGCGTGCAGCACGGCGACGACTCCTCAGCCGCGCTCATCGAGGCCGCCGCCGATCACGACCTGATAGTCCTCGGGCTGCCTACCGGTATGTGGGGCCGCCGGGAGGTGCGCGGCATGGTGCTTCGAGTTGCGAACGAGGCTCCGTGCGCTTCGATCACCTCGGCAGTCGGCGTTCGGCATTTGGCGAGGTGGTAGCGGCCCCGATGCGCCTGGCGGCGCCGCTGCGTAGCGCGGCCTCCGGCAACCAGAATCGCTGATACGTGCTTGTCCTCCCCCGATCGGACTCGAACGAACGTTCACGCATCCGTAAGAGAATGTCCATTCAGCTTGAGGGCTGATCTCGTAGCGACACCCACCGCGCTCGCGATACCCGCTCGTTCCGCTTGATTTCTTCGGAAACGGCGCTTGAACCTAGCCGGGGGGACGACGCCACGCGAGCTATCCGCACGGTACGTGCCCCGTTGGATCGAAATGCATCAAAACCTCGACTTCATCTATACGCTCACGGGCGGCCTCCTCGCTGCCGTCCTTTTCGGGTTCATCACGCAACGGCTCAAGCTGTCGCCCATCGTTGGTTATCTCCTCGGTGGGATCGCGATCGGACCGTTCACTCCAGGGTACGTAGCGAAGGGTCAAATAGCGGAGCAGCTTGCCGAGCTGGGTGTCATCTTGCTCATGTTCGGTGTGGGTCTTCATTTCCACGTCAAAGACCTGCTTGCTGTGCGGCGCGTCGCCATCCCCGGAGCGCTGGTCCAGATTGCCGTGGCTACCGGGTTGGGAGTTCTCGTAGCGGGCGCGGTGGGTTGGAGCATCGGCGCTGGCGTGGTGTTTGGGCTGGCTGTGGCAGTGGCCAGCACTGTGGTGCTTCTGCGCGTCTTGTCGGACCACGACACGCTCCATACTCATGCCGGACACGTCGCCGTCGGATGGTTGCTTGTCGAAGATCTCTTCACGGTCTTCGTGCTCGTCGTGCTCCCCATCGTCGCGACGGAACCGTTGGACGGGAACGTTTCCGGCATCCTTCTACCTCTCGGCGCGGCATTCTTGAAGGTGGTGGCCTTGATCGCCTTCGTTCTGTTCGTGGCACGACCGGTGATCCCTCGACTCATGTCCTTCGTCGCTTCGACACGTTCGCGAGAGCTGTTCACGCTCACGATCCTAGCATTGGCTCTTGGTCTTTCCGTCGGTTCGGCGACGCTCTTCGGCGCGTCCATGGCGCTTGGCGCCTTCCTTGCCGGGATGGTGGTGGGACAATCCGACTTCGGAACACGAGCGGCATCCGAGGCTCTACCCATGCGGGACGCTTTTGCGGTTCTGTTCTTCGTGTCGATGGGAATGCTCTTCGACCCAGCCGAACTGATTCCCAATGGGAAGGCCATCCTGCTCACGCTCGCGCTCGTGGTGATCGGAAAACCACTCGCTGCAGTCCTGGTCGTTCTGATCCTTCGCTATCCCGCGAAAACGGCGCTATCGGTCGCGATTGCCCTGGCGCAAATCGGCGAATTTTCGTTCATCGTGGGTGCGTTGGGGAAGTCTCTGGGCGTCCTTCCCCCCGAAGCGACCCAGATCATGGTGGCGGTTTCCATCGCGTCAATCGCGATCAATCCGCTCCTGTACAAGCTCGTGGACCCAGCTGCTCGGTTGCTCGAAAGGCTCACTCCAGGGCGAGATCCTTCGATTGTGCCACCGAGGCCAGCGCCCAAGGAGCATCGCTACCTCGTGGTCGGGTACGGACCAGTGGGGCAGATCGTCGCCGATATCTTGATCGAAAGCGGGCTTCAGCCAACCATCGTCGAACTCAACCACGAGACGGTCAAGAAGCTCCGCAGCCAAGAAATTCACGCCCTCTACGGTGACGCGACACAGACAGAGGTGCTCGAGCAGGCCGGGATCAGGCAATGCGCTGGTCTCGTTTTTACGGCGCCAGGATCGCCAAACGAGGTTATTCGCGCTGCGAAATCTCTCAACCCAACGTTGCGTATCTTGGCTCGAACTGCCTATGTGACAGACATCCGAGCCTTGAAGGATGCAGGGGCGCACGGCGTGGTGACCGCTGAAGCCGAGGTTGCGTTGGGGATGGCGGTGAGAGTTCTCGAAGAATTGGGAGCTACGAGGGACCAGTTGGATCGCGTCAGGCACCGCGTCAAGACCGAGGTCGAAGCCGCGAGTTGACGTCCCTGCACGCCGGTCTAACCTGCCTCGGAGGTATCGACTCCGCCTTTGATTCGTGCGAGTGCGGCCGGCATGACGAGCATCGCGGTGAAGATGCACGCGAGTTCTCCCGCCATTGCGTAGTATCCGAAGGATTGGAGCGCCATGTTGTCGGCGAACGTGAGCGCGCCAAAACCCAAAATGGTCGTCAAGGAGCAGAGAACGACGGGACCGCCTATCGACGCCATCCCAGCAGGAACACTTCCCAATGACTTGATTCGCTCGTAGACGTTGATGGCGTATTCGACGCCTATTCCGAAGGTGAGCGGCAGTGCGATGAAGTTTAGGAAGTTCAGACGTACGTCGAGCCATGCCGCCCCGCCGACGGTCAGAACGATTCCACAAGTCAGCGATCCCAAGATGATGGCGGCGGTGCGAATTCGACGCGTGACCAAGGCGGTGACCACACAAACGGTGAAGAACGCAACGATGGTAGCCAGGGGGCCATCTCGTTCCATCGCCCGAATCATGGCGGCAAACACCGTGGAGCGACTTGCGTTGGGCGGAACTTCTCCGTCGGGTCCTCGCACTCCTTCGAAGATCTTCGCGATCTTCAGCAGGTTGTGGCCATCGCTCTGGGAAATCCCCCTGCGCAAGTACACGTACATCGGCGTACCCACACGCCCGTCGCTCTCGGTGAACTCGGATAAGACCAGTTCCGGTAGATCCGTCGTATCCAGTGGCCTCAGGTAGTCGGGGGGACGCCACTCTCGAACAATCGCCCGATCATCCTCGGGCAACTTCGGCAATGCCTTGTCGATCTCGCGGCGAATGTTGCCCAACATCGACAGTTTCTCTTCGACGGCGGACTCGGTGCCGCCTAGTCGGTCGTAGATCGTCTCGATGCGATCGATGAACGCCTTGTCGCCGACCGACTCCTCCTGCTGTCTGAGCCCATTGACGATTGCCTCTACGTGTTCCACGTCCTCAGCAAGGATGAGCATCGGCGACCCTCGGGATTGAAAGACCTTGTTGGCCTTCTTGCTCCACTGACCTGCACCCTTCTTTTTGCTCGAGCTGCTGCCGAGTTTGGAGAAATCGTACTCCCACGGGTCGGAGAGGTATTCTTGGAGAGGAAAAGCTGCGAGGAGCGTCGCTGCCCCTGCAAGGAGGAGAATCGCAGTAGCGCGGCGTTGGACCAAGCGTCCGAGCGGTGCGAGGGGAAGAGGCAGCGCGGGAACCACGCGCCATTTCCCGCGAGTGACGCGGGCAACGAGGGTGATCTGAGCCGGGAGCAGGAGGAACGTAGCGAGCCAGCAACCGACCATGCCGACGCCGCCGATGAGACCAAACTCGCTGAATCCACGAAAGCTCGTGACGGTCAATGCCAGATAGGCACCTCCGGCGGCCACCGCAGCAAGCCAGGTGCCTTTGCGGCACGACGTGGCGGCCTCGACGAGGGCGCCTTCCATGTCCGAACCTGTCGTCCTCAGCTCCCGATAGCGCGCGAGGTAAACGATGCCGTAGTTGATTCCATTTCCGGCGATGATGGCTCCGAGGAAGCTCGTCGCCGTGTTCAGGCGTCCGTAGGTGGCCATCGCAACAGCGAACGCCACACCGGCGCCGACAAAGACGCAGTAGCCGATCTGAAGAAGGGAAAGGAAGGAGCGAAAATAGAGAGCGATGGCTCCAAAAATCAACGCTACGGCGGCGATCGAAATCGTCGCCGTATCCGATATGAGGGCATTTCGCTGTTCAATCGCGTTCGGAATGTCCCCGGCGTAGCCCACCTCGATCCCCCTTGCTTCGGGACGAAGTCGATGTACTTCGTCTTTGACGAGTCGAAGCACTTGATCGCTACCGAATTCACCCATTCCAGTCGTTGAGGTCCGAATCACGACCGAAAAGAGCGACCCATCTGGGCGCTGAAAGTACCCCGTGGGATAGCGGTCGAGTTCCCTCATCCGCTCATCCAGGGCAGCCTTTGCGCGCTCGATCTCGGACGGCTCCTCCGCGCTGCCGCCATCATGTTCCCCGTCTGCACGGGCATCCGAGGAATTTCCCTGGTTTTCTCGGGAACCCACGTAGTCAATCTCGCTTCCAGTGGATTCAACCTCGACGGTCTCTTCACAGGGAGGGTCCAGTCCCAGATAGGCCGGATGGCGCTTCTCTCGTTCGCGCCGAATCTTGCACTCGAGGAGGGCGAGATCGTACCTCGAAGCGAACAGCCATCGCCATTTCTGGAAGAACTCCCGCGCCTCTCCCGGACCTTTTTCGATGCTCGTGATGACTTGGTGCGGACGCCGTTCGAGGCTCGTGACGAGCTCGTCGACGAAGGCGCGATTGTGCTCTTCGTTGGGGGAGCTTGCCATGACGATGAGCGTCGCGCTTCCGCCAGCGCGACGCTCCGTCGCTTCCTTGAACCGTTTGGCCGTGGGGTTCTCGCTCGGTAGCAGCGCGACGAAGTTCCCTTCGATGCTCATCCGGCTCGCGTAGCCCCACGATAGGGAGGCAAGGGCTGTGGCAACGAACAGGACCGCGCCGGCGCGACGTATGGTGAACAGGGTCACCTGTCGCACCAAGCTATCAGAAACTCTGGATCGAGGTCGCTCTTGTGG
>CBFGUR010000038.1:0-58071 GCA_965652275.1 uncultured Polyangiaceae bacterium
GCTCCCATCTGCACCCGCCCGCTTCATCTGGCCAAGTTTTCAGACCGGCTCTTAGGGTCTTCGAACGCGAGGGAGAACACAACGGGTGCCAGAGACCGAAGAGAACAATTTCGCAGCCACACCCGGGGGGTCCCCGACGTGGCTCGCGGTGCTCGCGGCGAGCTCCCTAGGGGTGATCCTTCTCATCGCCGGGTTGAGCCTTGGTAGCCTGTCAGCAGACTCGGAGCCGGACGAGGAACCCGAATCGGCAGAGGCACCCGAGTCGGAAATCCAATCTCCCCCTGTACCGGCGGCACCCCAAAAGCCTGCTGGGGATTGGACGGCTGCGCTCTACGGCTCCGAGTGTCCTGCGCCGTGCTCGGCGGGTTCCCTGTGCGCAACGACGGAAGAGAATACGCTCAAGAGCGACTTCTGCTTCGACAACAAGGCACATTGCGATACGTGCAGCTCGAAGATGACCTGCGTCCCCGGGGAGGCCAACCTCGAACTAGCACGTGGAGAACTCTGGAAACTCCACCTGTCGACACTTCGACTCAATCGAAAGGACGAGAACCTGCGCGCGACACAACCCGAGCCGTGCGAATACGAGCGAGACTACTGGGTCTGCCTCCGCCCGGCGCGAGGCAAAGAATCCTGGACGTGCCTAGGAGTAGCGGACGCGTGCAGTCATGGCGACAGGAGCGAGGGGTTCATCACCATATCGACGGAAGACTTGATCGAGTCTGGCTTGGACGTGGAAGTCCGCTACTCGCGTCCGAACGGCCCGCTACTCCTGCCGAGATCACAGCAGCGTTTTGAACGAGGCATGAAAAGGCGAGGCCTCTGCAACGGGTTCAAGAAAGATCTGGGCACCACGCGCACCCACGAAGTTGGATTCACCTTCTTCCTCGAACCAGCTCGCTAGCACCTCACAGACGGGTACCGAACAACCGAGACCCAAATCGCACCAGGTTTGGATGCGCGCATCACCCCCAAGGATCGCCACCGGTCCGGGGAGCTTGTCCCTTTCCACCCTGCACAAACGAACTCTGTCACGGCGTGTCCTCCCTCGCTTTCCAATTGCCTAGGGGAATGCGACTATCCGTCCCCTACTTGAACGCGACGCATGACTCTTACCGCAGACATCGAAAAACGACTTTGGGACGCCGCTGACCAGCTTTGGACGAACTCCGGGCTGCAACCGTCCGAGTACTCCACGCCCGTCTTGGCGCTCATCTTCCTCAAGTACGCTGACCACAAGTTCGCCGAGGCGGAGAAGAAGCTGGCCAGCGGGGGTTCGCGGCGGCGGAAGAGCGCCCCCTCCAAGTCCGACTTCCACGCCGAGGGCGTGATGTTCGTGCCCGAGGAGGCGCGCTTCGCAAAGCTGCTCGAGGTGCCCGAGGGCAAGGACCTCGGCAAGCACGTCAACAACGCCATGAAGGCCATCGAGGCCGAGAACCCCGAGCTGAAGGACGTTCTGCCCAAGACCTACGGCAAGTTCGAGACGGCCACCCTCTCCAGCTTGCTCAAGACCTTTGCCACCATCCCGATGGATGCCGACGGCGACGTCTTTGGGCGCATCTACGAATACTTCCTGGGCAACTTCGCCCCGCGCACGCTCCAGAAAGGCGGCGAGTTTTTCACGCCCGTCTCGGTGGTGAAGTTGATCGCCGAGGTTGTCGAGCCGTTTCACGGGCGAATTCTGGACCCCGCGTGCGGGTCGGGCGGCATGTTTGTGCAGAGCGCGCGCTTCGTCGCCGAGCACAAGAAGAACCCATCCGATGAAATCAGCGTCTGCGGCATCGAGAAGATCAGCCAGACCCTGCGCCTGACAAAGATGAACTTGGCCGTTCACGGCCTGGCAGGCGACATCCGCGAGGCGAACACCTACTACGAAGATCCGCACGACTGCGCCGGGCGCTTCGACTTCGTCATGGCGAATCCGCCGTTCAACCAGAACGCGGTGGATAAGGAGCGCATCAAGGACGACAAGAAGCGTTTCCCCTTCGGGATGCCGAATCCGGACAACGCGAACTTCCTCTGGATCCAGCTCTTCTACGCGGCCCTCAATGAAAAGGGCCGCGCCGGTTTCGTCATGGCGAACTCAGCCAGCGACGCACGCGGGTCGGAAATGGAAATCCGCAAGAAGCTCATCGAGACGGGCGGCGTCGACGTCATCATCACCCTCAGCGCGAACTTCTTCTACACAGTGACGCTCCCGGCGACGCTGTGGTTCTTTGACCGAGCGAAAGAGAAGTCGAAGCGCAAGGACAAGATCCTCTTCATCGATGCACGTAACATCTTCCGTCAGGTCGACCGCGCCCACCGCGATTTTACCCCCGATCAGATCGAGTACATCGCCAACATCGTGCGGCTCTATCGCGGCGAGAAGCCCGAGAACCTCCACGGCGGGGAGAAGTTGCTGAAGGAGCACTTCCCCAAGAAGAAGTACGAGGATGTGCCAGGGCTCTGCAAATCGGCATCTCGCGATGAAGTCGAGGGGCACGACTGGAGCTTGAATCCAGGGCGGTACGTTGGGTCCGGTATGGCGAATTCTGATGATGGGGATTTCTCGACCGACTTTGAAGCTCTCGCCGAGCGTCTGGAGGAGCTCAACATTGAAGCTCGTTCGCTCGAAGAACGAATCTCGCAAAGCGTAGGCGACGTACTACGGGGGGGCCAGTGAGCCTTGAGCAACGTACCTTGGCAGACCTCTGCCTGCAGGTGACCGATGGCACTCACGACTCACCAAAGCTGCAGCCAAGTGGAGTGCCATTCATCAAGGCGAAGCACATTACAGAGGGCTTCCTAGACTTCGCAGCATGTGACTACATCACCGAATCTGAGCACCAGAAGGTTATCGCTCGCTCCAAGCCCGAGTACGACGATATTCTTTTTACTCACATCGGCGCATCGCTCGGCCGAGCTGCACGCGTGCATACGCGTGAGGAGTTCAGCATCAAGAATGTTGCTCTCTTCAAGCCAGACCCGCAAAAGGTCGTCCCGCGATACCTCTACTATTGCGTAATTAGCCCGCCTTTTCAGGAGAGCATCATCCAGAAGAGGACCGGCTCCGCTCAACCTTTCGTTGGGCTCGACACGTTGCGAAAGCATCTGCTTCGAATCCATCCGGATATCTCGCATCAACGCCGCATCGCTTCGATTCTCTCGGCCTACGATGACCTGATTGAGAACAACACGAAGCGCATTGAGATTCTGGAGGAGATGGCGCGGTCACTGTACCGCGAGTGGTTCGTTCACTTCCGCTTCCCCGGCCACGAAAAGGTCAAGCTCGTCGACTCCGAACTGGGAAAGATTCCGGAGGGGTGGGAGGTGCGCTCGGTTTCCGACGTGGCTGCGGTTCATCGAGGTCGCTCGTACAAGAGCGCAGAGCTTCAAGGAGACGGGAAGCCGTTCTTGAACCTCAAGAACATAGCCAGGGATGGCGGCTTCCGGAGAGATGGAACCAAGACCTACTCGGGCAAGTACAAGGAGCAGCAGGTCGCACGAGCTGGGGACATCATCATGGCAGTAACGGACATGACTCAAGAGCGACGGATAGTCGCACATCCAGCACGCGTGCCAGACGGGGATCATGAAGAGTACGTCTTCTCGATGGACTTGGTGCGAATCGAACCACTGGAAGAGGGGCCGTTTCCTATCGGTTTTCTCTATTCCTTCTTTCGAGACTCTCCTTTCTCTGAGGAGGTGAAAGACTTCGCCAACGGGGCAAACGTTCTGCACCTCAGTCCAAAAGTGATTCTCGGCTATCAAGCTGCGTTTCCGACGGCTTCTCTAGCTGCGCAATTTGATTCACTCGCGTCGAACTTTCACCGGCTTGCAGACAACCTTTCGGCAAAGAACGAAGTCCTCCGCCAAACCCGCGACCTGCTCCTCCCCAAGCTCATCTCGGGAGAAATCGACGTCGACGCCCTCGACCTACCGGAGGCGAGCTGATGTCCCCTGCCATCTCGGAAGCTGCGATTGAAGCGAGAGCGCTCGAGCTTCTCGAAGAACTGGGGTGGCAGGCGACCGACTGCTACCACGAGAAGTTCGGCGAGGACGGCGACTTCGGGCGCGACATCGACGAAGCATTCCTCCCAAATCGCCTGCGCGACGCCCTCAAGAAGCTGAACCCTGAAGCTCCCCCCGAAGCCCTGTCAGAAGCCTTCGAACAGCTCACCCGCGCCCGCGACGCTCTGAGCCTCGTGAAGGCAAATCAGGAGCTGTACGACCTCATCAAGTCGGGCGTCCGGGTGAATGTCACGCGAGACGATGAGACCGAGGTCGTGGTGGTGAAGGTCATCGACTGGCGGGACCCGAGCGCCAACGATTTTCTGATGACCCAGCAGTTCCGCATCTCAGGCGAGATTTACAATCGCCGCGCAGACCTTGTGGGCTTCGTCAACGGGCTGCCCCTGGTGTTTATCGAGTTGAAGACCATTCACCGCGACGCCCAGGAAGCGTTCAAGAAGAACTTCCGCGACTACAAGTCGACAGTCCCGCAGCTCTTCCACGCGAATGCTGTCGTCATCCTCTCGAACGGCCTCGACAATCGTGTGGGCAGCGTCACGGGCGAATGGGAGCACTTCAAAGAGTGGAAACGGGTCGCGAACGAGAACGAGCCGGCCACGGCAGGACTCGAGACAGTCCTCCGCGGCGTGTGTGAACCGTCGCGTCTGCTCGATCTCGTCGAGAACTTCACTCTCTTCTCCGAGCAAGGAGCCCGCACCGCCAAAATCGTTGGTCAGAATCACCAGTTCCTGGGCGTCAACAACGCCCTGCGGGCTGTCGAGCAGATCAAAGAGAACCAGGGGCGCCTCGGCGTGTTCTGGCACACCCAGGGCAGCGGCAAGAGCTTTTCGATGGTCTTCTTCTCGCAGAAGATTCTGCGCACCATCCCCGGCGACTGGACCTTCCTCGTCCTGACCGACCGCGAAGACCTCGACGACCAGATTTACAAGACCTTCGTCAGCTGTGGCGCGGTCAAAGTCGCCAGCAGCGGCAAGAGCAAGAAAAGCCGCACCGACAAGCAGGCCGGAGTGCAGGCCACGAGCGGCGAGCACCTGAAGAAGCTCCTGACCGAGAACCACCGCTACGTCTTCACCCTCATCCAGAAGTTCCAGGTCGAGAGAGAAGCCAAGGCGCGGGGCGAGGCGTATCCGCTCCTCTCCGAGCGCAGCAACATCATCGTCATGGCGGACGAAGCTCACCGCTCCCAGTACGACACCTTCGCCCGCAACCTGCGCCAGGCGCTCCCGAACGCGGCCTTCATCGGGTTCACCGGAACGCCCCTCATGGACGGCGAGGAGCAGACGAAGGAAACCTTCGGCGACTACGTCTCGATCTACAACTTCCGCCAGGCCATCGAGGACAACGCCACCGTCCCCCTCTACTACGAGAACCGCATCCCCGAGCTGCAACTCAGCAACGAGGAGTTCTCGGACGACCTGGCCGACATCATCGACAGCGCCGACCTCGACGAGGAGCAATCCACCGCCGTCGAGCGCGAGTTCGGGCGCCAGTACCACCTGATCACCCGCGACGAACGCCTCGACAAGGTGGCCGAGGACTTGGTCGACCACTACATGGGCCTCGGCGAGGGCGACAAGCGCGGCAAAGCGCTCGTCATCTCCATCGACAAGGTCACGGCAGTCCGCATGTACGACAAGGTGCAGCTCGCCTGGACCGCACGGCGCGGTAAGCTGAAGGCGGACTTGGCCCGGATGCAGGTCGGCTCCGACGCACGTCGGGCAGAGCTAGAAGCCCGCATCGCCTTCATGGAAGAGACGGACATGGCCGTGGTCGTCTCCGAGGCCCAGAACGAGGTCGAGGACTTCAAGGTGAAGGGCCTCGACATCACGACCCACCGCAAGCGCATGAAGAAGGGCGACGTCGACATCGCCTTCAAGGAAAGCGGCGGCAAGCTGCGCATCGTCTTCGTCTGCGCGATGTGGCTGACCGGCTTCGACGTACCGAGTTGCTCGACGATCTACCTCGACAAGCCCATGCGCAATCACACGCTCATGCAGACGATTGCCCGAGCGAACCGCGTCTACCCCGGCAAACTGAGCGGCCTCATCGTCGACTACGTGGGCGTCTTCCGAAACCTCCAGAGGGCCCTCGCGATGTACGGCGGGGCGGGCGGCACCGGGAAGACCGATTCCCCCGTCCAGCCGAAACAAGAACAAATCGACGAACTTCGCGACCTCATCGAAGCGACCAAGCTCTTTGCCCACGACAACAAGGCAAACCTCGAGGCTCTCAAGGCCACCGACGTGATGACGCAGCTCACCCGGCTGCGCGAGGCCCGCGAGGCACTCATCTATCCCGACGAGGTGCGCCGCAAGTTCCTGGCCATGGCCGGACGCATCGAGCGCCTGTTCAAGCACATCGGCCTGGATGACCGAGTGAAGCCCTTCCTGGCAGATCGGGACGTCATCAAGCTGGTCGCGCAAGCAGTACGGGCGGAGATGCCCACCCCCGACATCTCCCAGGTGATGCAGCAGGTCGAGGAACTCCTCGACGCCTCGATTGCGACTGAGGGCTACGTCATCCCCGAGATGGACGGCCCCAAGGCCCTCCACGACAGTGTGCCCCCGCTGGGTGGCAAGCGCCGAGTCGACCTGAGCAAGATCGACTTCGACGCCCTGAAGAAGTTCTTCGACCAGTCCAAGAGCAAGCGGGCCTCGATGAACCAGCTCCACCAGGCGGCGAAGGAGAAGGTCGAGGAGCTGATGAACCAGAACCCGACCCGCAAGGACCTCTACGAAAAGCTCGAAGCCCTCATTGCCGACTACAACGCGGGCTCCCACAACATTCAGGAGTCCTTCGAGCAGATCAAGGACTTCATCGCAGGCCTCAACGAAGAAGAAGCCCGCCACGTCAAAGAAGGCGTCAGCGAAGAAGAACTCGCCATCTTCGACCTCCTCACCAAGCCCAACGTCGAGCTGAAAAAGAAGGACCGAAAGCTCGTCAAAGACCTAGCCAAGAAGCTCCTCGACAAGCTCAAAAACGAACTCGTCATCGACTGGCGCAAAAAGCGCCAAGGCAAAGCCCGCGTGCGCCGCTGCATCGAAGACGTCCTCGATCCCCTCCCCGAAGACGCCTACTCAGACGAGCTGTACGAGGAGAAGTGCGGGCTCATCTACGAGCACGTGTATGAGAGCTATTGGGGGGACGGGGCGAGTAAGTATGGGGAGGCGGGGTGATGGCGGGAAGGGACTTGGGACGCTGTGACATCTGAGAATGACGACGGTCGGTTTGACTTTGCTCGACAGCGTTTGGGAACGATTTCCCCTGAGTTTCTCCAGAAAACGGGAGTTGTTCCCGTTGCGAATCGTTCCAACGCCCTTTTCATGATCGATACCAGAAACGGAGATCAGTACGTCGTCAAACGAGGTGTGCATCCGACTGATTTGGTGGCCGAGGCGGTCGGATGGCTCCTCTCCAAGGAGCTATCGGTGCGAACACCAGAGGCCGCGTTCGTCACTGGAGAACGCCTGGGATGGGCGTCTCGGCGCGTCGACGCCATTATGAACTGGGCGCCAGATGACGCGGGTCTCTGCGACCCGGTCGACGTCGCAAGAATTTTCGTCCTGGACGCACTGATCGGAAACACGGACCGACACAACGACAATGTCCTCGTCTTTGATGAGGGAGGAAATGCGCCCCTCTGGGTCTACTCAATCGACTTGGGCAACTCGCGCGTCGGACACCCTGAGGGATTCGCAGAGCTCGGGCTCGGCGTCGCCGATGACCCTCAGTTCCTGAATGGTGTGGAACGAAGCGGAATCGAGCACCACGCCGCAGGAATTCTGGCCCAGGCGGAACTACTAGCGAAGGATACTGCTCGTATCGCCGCCATCGCATACCAGGCCGGGCTCGCGACCAATCTCATCTCCCCGGACGACCAACGACTGCTCTCCGCGGCGCTCACGAATCGCCTGCAAAATGCCGAGAAGTTGCTATCCGCCCACCTTGATGTCACCGTCAGCAAGGGTTCACCATGACTTCCGCTGCCTATCGCCTCGTGCACTTTTCGCCTGATCCGGCGACCGGGATGAAGTACCCGATTGCTGCGGTGGTGAATTCCAGCGAAGGGACTCGTGTGGAGTTTGTTTCGCATCTGCCCGGAGCAAGATGCATCGGTGGAGAGGATCGCGTTCGTATCCTCCACCGAATTCAGCAGCGGCTTTCGCGCGTTTCGAGTTTCTCACAGATCCCGAGTCTAGGGCCTTACGTGAGTTTCGATGAGCCTCACGAGGTGCCCGAGGAGCACTTATCGGGCTTCCTTCGAAAACTCCTCAGCGTGTACTCCGGGGCCGCCAAAGCCGACGGTAACCGTGGACCTAGCCGGAGGTCTGAAGGCATGAAGTGGTTCACTGCTCGCGGTGTAGCGCGCTTCGTGCACGGCGGGTTTCAACCTGGAACCGGAGTAGGAACCTTTCTCAAGGGAATGCCCGCATTGGAGAAGATCTCGCACTACGCGGGCGGGATGCACACTCTGATGCTGATGGAGCCCCTCTTCGCGCGTCCGCAGTTTGACAAGGATGTAAGAGGTGTTGCTCAGCGTCTCGCCGCATACCAACTTGCCATTCCGCAGGCCTCCGGTCCGGACACGCGACTCTATGCCTATGCTCTTCCCGGACTCGGAGTCAGGCAACTCGATGACGCAAAACGCGTTCTGGAATTCACACAAGCGGAAGTCGTTGATGTGGGGGAACCGGGTCAACGTGAGCACTTCTTGGAGCGCATTCGAAGCGTCGCCACCGAAAAGCTCATCGACTGAAGGCGTCTCGGGGAGTCACGTCGTGCTTGATGCTCACGGCTGAACGCACATTCCCGATTCAACCTCCTCCCACCCTTGCCCAAGAGATCTCCGATGCGCTCTCGCATTGACTACAGATTCCTCCGCGCCGTGACCAATCCGACCACCGGTGACGAGGCGACGATCGGTGTACTTCACTGGGACAGCCAACGGCTTCGATTCGCGCATGCGCTTCGGTCGGTGCCGGAAGAGCTGCGGGGGGAGGTCAAGCACGTTCTGAATTCCATCAAAGATCGAGTCGCCCAAGTGCCGACAGGACAGAGGAACCCGTTGGCACAGGGAATCGCTGACGTCTTCCCCGTTCCCGAGGGACGGGGCTCTCTGCTTCGCTGGGCCAAACCCGTCTCGGGCCTTTGTTCGTCCGGACAACAACACTTTGTTCAGCTTGTCGAGGCGGCTGGTCTCAGCACCGGCGCCCATAAGAACCGCGTGTCCAAAGGGCTTTCACCATGAAGAAGGACAATAACGACCTGTTCGAGAAGCTGTCCGAGGAAGAGTTTCAGGCTGCGACTCCGGTTAGCTCCGAAGCCCTGCGGGAGGCCGCCCGCAGGGGTGAAAAGGAAGCCTCCAAGTGGGAAGAAGAGCACTTTGGCAGAGAGTTGCCGGAGTCGAGTCTCGGCATGAGATTCCGCTGAAACGAGCGACATAGGAGCTCGGACAATCTACATCCCCCCCAAGTAGACCCCCGCCTCCTTCCCAGGCATCCTGACGCACTTGTCATGAACCTGGACGACGACCTGCTCACCTTTTCCGCGACCGACCTCAGCACCTACAGCGCGTGCAGCCACGCGACGCTGCTGGATCGCGAGGTGGCGCGCGGCAAGCGGAAGAAGCCGCATCGCGACGACCCTGCCATCCAGTTGCTCCGGGAGCGCGGTCAGCAGCACGAAGAGTCCTACCGCAAGCGCCTCGAAGAGAAGCACGGGCAGCCTGTGTGCGACGTCGGGGCCCGGGGATTGAAAACCGCCGCCGAATGGGAAGCGGGCTCGAGGAAAACCCTCGCTGCGATGAAAGAAGGGCATCCCGTCCTTTACCAAGCCGCAATCTCGCACGGCATCTGGCACGGCTACGTCGACTTTCTGGTGCGCGTTGATCACAAGCCTGGTGCACCTCCGTCGTTCCTGGGTAACTTCCACTACGCTGCCGTCGATACGAAACTCTCCCAGGAGACCCGCGGTGCGGCGCTTCTCCAGCTCTGCGTCTACTCGATCATTCTGGAGTCCTTGCAGGGCTTGCTGCCCGAAACGATGACCGTCGTGAGTCCAGCAGGCATGGTTATTCCGGGTCAAGATCCCTCCCCGAAGGAGCACCCCTTTCCGACGGCCGACTTTGGCGCCTACTTCCGGCGCCTGCGGTCCCAGATGGAGAGTTACGCGAAGAACCAGGCGCTCGAAGAGAGTTACCCCGAGCCCTGCACCCACTGCGACGTCTGCAGCTGGTGGGACGAGTGCAACACGCGTCGACGGGCGGACGACCACCTCAGCTTCGTCGCGGGCCTATCTCGACAGCACCGCAAGCTGCTAGGAGCAGCGGGCGTCGAAACGCTGGAGGCTCTCGGCAAACTGAACCTGCCGATGGCAGACCGCCCAAAGAAGCTCCCGGAAGATCTGCTCGAAAGAATCCATCACCAAGCGCGGCTGCAACTCGAAGCGCGCGAAACGGGCAAGCCTCGCTACGAGATGCTCCCCGTCGAGCCGGGGCGCGGCCTGTGTCTTCTTCCCGAGCCGTCGCCCGGCGACATCTTCTTTGACATCGAAGCCGATCGCTTTGCTCCCGACGGCACTCTGCACTACCTGTTCGGCTGGGTGGAGGTCGGCGGAGATGGCTCCCCCAAGTACACCAAGATTTGGGCTCACAACCGGGCTCAAGAGCGAGCGGCTTTCGAACGCTTCATTGATCACGTGTCTTCGAAGCGAGGACAGCAGAGCGGCGACGAGCCAGCTCTGCACGTCTACCACTTCGCTCCGTTCGAAAAGACGGCGCTGGGCGAAATGAGCCTCCGCTACTTGAGCCGCGAAGAAGAAGTCGACGACATGCTGCGCAACGGCGTCCTCTGCGACCTGATGCCCGCGGTGAAACAGAGCCTCCGGGCGGGAGTCGAAAGTTACTCGATCAAAGAGATGGAGCAGTTCTACGATTACTCGCGCAAGACCGTCCTTCGCGCCGCATCTCAGGCGCGCCGCCTCTACGAAATCAATCGAGAATCGGGCACAGCTCAGGACATCCCTGACGTCATCGAGACCGTCACGAACTACAACCGGGAAGATTGCGAATCTACCCTGCATCTGCGCAACTTTCTCGAGAAAGAGCGAACCAAGGCGTTGAGCGACGGAGCAACCATCCCTCGACCCCAGCTCAAGAGAGAAGAGCCCTCCGATGACAAGAGGGAGTGGACCAAGCGCGTCGAGCACATTCGCAGCCGTCTCCTGAAAGACATGCCCGATGATCTCGAGCAGGTCCCCGCGAACGAGCGTGACGGCTGGAAGTCACGCCGGCTGCTGGCAGACATCGTCGACTGGCACAACCGTGAGAACAAGCCAGCCTGGTGGGAGTTCTTCCGAGCGCTCGCGCTCTCGCCAGAAGAAGCCCAGGACGACTCAGCGCCCATCGGCGGGGTATTTGGCGAGACGCACTGCGGCAAGTCGACTCGTCCAAAGGCTCAGGCGCATCGCTACGAATACTCGTTTCCGCCTCAGGACTACTCCCTCAGAAAAGGGGATACCGCCGTATTTTCACCGGATGGCGATCCAGAAAATCAGGTCCGGCTCGGCACTGTCGTTGAGATTGATCGGGTTCGGAACGTCGTCGCCATCGAGCGCAAGCCCGATAAGGTCGATGGCAGCAGTGCGAAGACGCTCGTAAAGGCTGGATCCTCTCCCCCGGTCGAGACATTGCAAAACGCCCTCGCCGAGATCGCCGAGTCGCTGGCCCCTGACTTTGGACTGCCCCTGCGACTCATTGACGAATGGGACGCGGGTGAGCGCGCGTTCGGTGCTGCGAGGGCTCTGCTTTCCCGCGCCGCCCCGACGCTCAAAGACAAGAGCCCGCTCAAGAAGGAGGGTGAGACGAGCGCCGAAGCCCTCAAGCGCATTGGTCCGCTGCTTCAGCAAACCGTCCTTCCGGTGCAGGGGCCTCCGGGCGCGGGGAAGACCCACAGCGGCAGCGACATGATCGTGGAGCTAGTCCGCAGCGGAAAGAAGGTGGGCATCACAGCACAGAGCCATAAGGTCATCGCCAACCTCATTGAGGGGGTGCATAAGGCGCTGGCTCGCGCCGAGGACGCTGGAAACCCGGTAGCCCTGATGTCGGGGCAGAAGGTGAGCGACCTCGAAGACCTCATCGAGAACCCGCGTAACCTCAATTACAAAACCACCAAGGCGAGCGCGATCGCCAATGATCTGAAAAGTGGCGACGTCGACGTGGTGGGGGGAACAGCCTGGCTCTGGACCTCAGAGGAAATGCGCAAGAGCGTCGACGTCCTCGTCATCGACGAAGCCGGGCAGTTCTCACTCGCGAACGCTCTCGCAGTCTCCGTCGCAGCCGACAGCTTCGTGCTCTTGGGCGATCCCCAGCAGCTCGCCCAACCGAGTCACGGAAGTCATCCTGCCGGAGCCGAAGCCTCGGCCCTACAGCACTTGCTCGGTGACTCCCCCACTGTGGCGGAAGGCAAGGGTTTGTTCCTCGAGTCCACCTGGCGGCTGCCACCAAGCATCACCGCCTTCACGTCTCAGTATTTCTACGGAAGCCGCCTCAAGTCCCACAAGGACTGCGCGCAGCGCACCCTCAAGCCCGGAGAAGCGGCGAAGGACTACGCTGGCACAGGCCTCTTCTTCGTCCCCGTTGAACACGAGAACAACGTCAATCACTGCGAGGAGGAAACCGCGAAGATCTTGGAACTCTGCCAAGGCTTGCTCGAGGGAAAGACCACCTGGGTCGATCGCGAGGGCAAGGAGAAGCCCTTGAAGCAAGAGGAGATTCTCGTCGTGGCTCCCTACAACTCCCAAGTGCACCTCATCGAAGAGACGCTCGTAGCCGCTGGACTCGACCAAGTGCGCATCGGCACCGTGGACAAGTTCCAGGGACAGGAGGCCCCCGTCGTCATCTACTCGATGACAACCTCCCACCCCGAAGACGCCCCCCGCGGCTTCGACTTCCTCTACAGCCTGAACCGCCTGAACGTCGCCACCTCCCGTTCCGAGGCGATCGTCCTCGTCGTCTGCAGTCCCCGGCTCTTGGAAGCAGATTGCCGCACTCCAGCGCAAATGCGCCTCGTGAATGCGCTGTGTGGGGCGGCGGAAGTTGCCGACAGGCAGCATCCAGGCAGGCCAAGAGTGCCCCTCGCGCCATCTTGAACGGCGGCGGCGGCACCACCGGGCACCGCGATCACTACGAAAAAATGATCCAGCTCCTCGTCGACGGCGGCGCCCCCCTCGACGGCATCGGCTTCCAGGGCCATTTCGGCACGGCGCTCACCGGACCGCGCGACGTCTACAAGCTGCTCGAGCGCTACGCAAATTCAACAAGCGCTTCGCCGTCACCGAGTACGATCTTTTGATCGAAGACGAAGACCTCGCGGCCGAACACACGCGCGATTTTTACACCATCATGTTCAGCTACCACCTCACCGACGCCCTCGTCATGTGGGGCTTTTGGGACGCGCGCCACTGGAAGAAGAGCGCGCCGCTCTACCGAGCCGACTGGAGCGAAAAGCCGGCGCTCAAGGAGTACCGCCGCCTCATCGAACAAGAGTGGGCCTCGAACGAGGACGGCAAGACCAGCGCCGCGGGCAAGTACGACACCCGCGCGTTCCTCGGTACCTACGAAATCTCCGTGAAGGCCGGCGACAAGACGAAGACGGTGAAGCTCAACCTCGAAAAGGGCCGCAACAAACCGGTGGTCGTGAAGCTCTGATTCTCTGACTCGGCCTCGATCCCTCTGAGAGGCCGCGACGAGCCCCTCTGAGAGACTCAGTCGGAGCCCATTTTCTCGGGAGGGCGCGACATCGTTTTGGCCCCTCACGGGCGAGTCGAGGGAGCGCGACGTTTTGGCCGACGTGCTGTCAAAGTCGACTTCGACGGCGCCGGGACCTAAAGTCCCCCGATGCGGCGAACACCTCGAGCAGCGGTCACCGGGTGGTTCCGGCTCTCCGCTCTGGGAGCGCTCGTGTCGGCGTCCGCCGCGCTTGGCGCTTGCAATCGCTGTTCGGAAGTCCACCGCGCCGATCCCGCCGCATCAGCGCCGGATCCCAACTCGAAGAGCGCGCAGACGCGGCCCTCAGGCGAAGTCGACGCGCCTCCCCTCGAGGCAACCATCCTCCCGCCCCCCGCCGTGCCTCCGGGACCGCCGGAGACTCTCGACGTCGAGCCCCCCATCGGTCCCGAGCACGTCCTCAATCTCAGCTACACGGTCGAGCAGTTGGCCTTCGAGGTGCGTCTGAACGGCATCGAGATCGCCGCTGATACCGAGCCCGCCTCGCCCAGCCGCGCGGCCGGCATCGAACGGTATCTGCGGACCGGCAAGAACACCCTCGACGTGACGGTGACGAAGGCCAAAGGTGACGGAGCTTCGGGAAGCTTCCGCCTCTTTCGATCTCCGAGGCACGAATCGGGCGAGCAGCCGAAAGAACAGACGCTGCTCGAGGTGAAGTACACAGCAAAGGACGCACCGCTATCTCGGCGTTTCGTCTTCGAGGCCACATCGTCCCCCTACCGGCTCTTCAGGGACACCGAGGTGCTCGAGCTCGACCAGAGCACGGCACGAGAACTCGTCCGCGCGTCTCTCCACGCCCATGGCATCTTCGCGAATCACGACGTTCCCGGGATGGTGCAGCTCCTTTCGGTCAAGGCGAAGGAAATGGGGATCTTGCTCGGGACGAGCGAGGCCGAGGCCGTCGACAATCAAAGAAAGTTCCTCATCAGGCTCATGAGATCCGCGGCCTTCACGGTACTGCCCCTCGATGAGAAAGACCTTCACCTCGAGCTCGTCGCGGACGGCCATTTGGTGCATGTGACGCGCCGGGGGAAGCCCCTCTTCATGAGCGGCTTCTATGTCCCGGGTTTCGACGCATACTTCGGCAAGCTCGACGGCGGGTACGTCATGGTTCGCTGAATCGCGCCGAGGGACGTTGCTGCACTCCCTCAATCCCCTAGCTTACGGTAGAGAGTCTTTCGGGTGATCCCAAGGGCCTTCGCGGCTGCGGCCTTGTTTCCCCCATGCGCACGCAAGACTCGATGGACGTACTGTTGTTCTACCGCTTCGAGCGACCCCCCCGACAAGACCGCGTCATCGATGAAAGAAGCGATGTTGTTGTTGTCTTCGAACAGGAGGTCCTCGGAAAGCACCGCGTCGTGCTCTGACATGGCGACGGCTCGCTCCATCACGTTGCTCAGCTCTCGTACGTTACCCGGCCAAGGGTAACGTACGAGAGCTCGACTCACCGATGCAGACATCCCGAGAATTTTTCGGTCGTATCTTCGGCACGCGGCATCCAGGAAGCGCTCCGCCAAGGGTAAAATGTCGTCCTTGCGCTCCCGGAGGGGTGGGATCTCGACGCGAACAACGTTGATCCGATAGTAAAGGTCCGCGCGGAATGATCCCTCCCTAATCAGATCTTCCGGGAGCCGGTTCGTTGCCGAAATCATGCGCGCCGCAACCGCTACCTCGGTTCGAGAGCCCAATGGTCGGACGAGACCCGTTTCGATTGCGTGAAGAAGTTTTGCCTGAACCTCCAGGGCTAGCTCGCTCACCTCGTCGAGAAATAAAGTCCCGGAGCCCGCAGCGGCAAAGAGACCTTCTCTGTCCTCCTTCGCGTCGGTGTAGGCTCCTCGTCTCGCGCCAAACAACTCACTCTCTGCGAGCGCGGTCGGCAAAGCCGCACAATTCAACGACACGAAAGGGTTGGTGCGACGCGAGCTCTTCTCGTGCACAAGTCGGGCAAGGAGACTTTTTCCCGTTCCGGTCTCCCCCGTGATGAGAACTGGAGCGTCACTCTCGGCCGCTCGATGAATGATCGCCAACACTCGCTTCATCTCTTCGCTAGAGGCGACGATTGGTTCCGTGCTCTCTTGTGCTCCCACGACATCGCGAAGTCGGATCACCTCGCGCACGAGCTGCCTTTCTGAAAACGCGCGCTCGATTGCGTGAAGTAAGGCTTCGATACGAAACGGCTTCGTCAGGAAGTCGCACGCACCTCGTTGAACCGCACGAACCGCCATCTCCACGTCACCAAACGCGGTAATGAGCAAAACGAGCTGCTGTGGCACAATCTCGTGGATCGCCTCAACGAGGTCGAGCCCACGCATCTGTGGCATTTCGACATCAGAGATCACCATGTCGAAGGAACGCTTCTTGAGTTGCTCCAATCCTTCGAGAGGCGAAGTCGTTCCCGAGCAAAGGTACCCCTCCCCCACGAGCGTTTCGGTCAAGTAGTCCACGACGGCAGCGTCGTCATCAATGATCAGGAGTGTCCGCCTGGACTGACCAACATTTCTCATCCCACAGCCTCCGCCTGCTTGGCTTCTTGATGGCGACTGGTCGAGCAGCCACCCCCTTCTCTCAATGGTAGGTGCACGAAAAACGTACTCCCCATGCCTTCGATCCCCTCGCGGACCCCGATGGTCCCCTGGTGCGCTCGCACAATAGACTTCGTGACGGCAAGCCCTAGACCTGTACCCGTTCCCGTTCCACCCTCCCGCTCCCCCCATCCTGAGACGAAGGGTTCGAAGAGGCGCTCCCGCAAGGACTCCGGTATCCCTGGCCCACGATCAGCAACGCTTAGAATGACGACGCCAGACTTGCCTCGCCCCGCCACGAGCTCCTCGACTCCGTGACGAACGTCCACGACTACATCGGCTCCCGAGGGCGACGCTCGGAGCGCGTTCTGGAGCAGATTCAACAGGACTTGTTGAACTTGCGCCGCATCCGCATCGACGGCCGGAACGTCGCCCAACCGAGCCACGATTCTGACCCCTAACTTCCTCGCTTGGGGCGCAAGGAGTTCGCAGACGGCACGCACCGGTTCGGTCACATCAAGGGGAGCAAACTGAGGTTCGCGGCGTCTCGCGACGTCGAGGAGCTGCTCCACGATGGACGTCACGCGATCGGTCTGTTCGACCAAGATCTGAGCGCTCCGCTCAGCGTCTTGGGCTAGGTCGCCGCGTGCGGCCAGGGCTCGGGCCCTACCGTTCAGCACTTGAAGAGGAGACCCGATTTCATGGGCCAGGGCAGCCGCGAGCTCTCCTACCACCATCAAGCGATTGGCCCGCTGCATTTCATTTTCCATGTGCTGTCTATGGGCAATCTCACGGGCCAGCTCATCGCCAGCCCGCTCGAGTTCCGCCGTCATTTTGTCGAATTCCGCGCCGAGCTCCGCAATCTCATCCGTACTGGACGAATCGATTCGCGCGCCGAGATCGCCCGACGCGACCCGACGAATCCCACGAACCAGGTCCTTCATGGGTCGGTGAAGTCGCAGGTGAACGACAATGGAGATGACAACCGCCGTCGCGATGATCAGGCCGAAGATGGCGACCAGGATCCGATCTCGCTGCTGCCGAAGTTCCTCCTGCATCGCGTCGGTGGGCTTGAGAAGGATCAATCTTCCGATTCGCGCTCCCCCCACCTTGACGGGCGATACTGCAGCAAGTTCACGCTCCACGGGCAGCTCCTCCAGACGAAGCGGATCGCCGCTCTTGAATTTTTCCGCGAGTTGACGAGCCAAAGTAACTTCCGATTCGCCCGTGGAGGACGTAAACACCGGACGTCCCCAAGAGTCGAAGACGTAGACGTGCAGGTCCGGATCCAGGACCGCGAGTTGCCTCAAGAGCACCGACACGTCCGGGCTCTGGTTGTCCCGAAGCGCGTTCTCTACAGCCAGACGCACGGACGTGGTCACCAATTTGAGCTCCCGACGGGCGGTCTGATGCAGCTCTCTCTGCTCCTGCTGGTGTTGGAGCAAGCCGTAGCTACCGAGCACGACGGCCGTGGTTCCCGACAGCCACAGCGCGAGAGAGCGAGCGAGTCTCATCGAAAGGATCGTGTGTAAAAATGACACAGTCGTATCAAAAGGAAACAGTGCACCGGGACCATCGGAGCTTAGCTCAACCTCAGACTCTGCAGCCTCGATGACACTCTATTGCGGCGTTAGAACCAGGGTCGCTGCCGGGCATTCAAGATTCGCGCCAGGATCGGCACGGGAGATGCACCCGCCGCCGAATGGTCTCACTTCGAACCGCTTCTCCCTGGCAGCTCATCCTGGCACTGACCCTCCCGCTCATCGTGGTGACGTGCTCGAACAGCTCGACACGCCCTGCGCACGCTCCACGACACCATCGAACCGCTCCGACGATTGTCAGCAACGTGCTGCGCTCCGACTACGTCGGCTCCGACAAATGTCGACCCTGCCATGAAGACATTTTCGCTGCATGGGAAACCTCTCCGATGCATCGAATGACCCGAAGCGCTACACCCGACCAAGTGTCGGCTCCCTTCTCGTCGGAAACCTTCGAATTCAAGGGCGACACGGTCCGCATGTTCCAAGCGAACGGACATCTCTTCATGGACCTCGACCTCGACCACGACGAGTCGGGACTGTTTCGTCTGACACGCGTAATTGGTGGTCGCTATCGAGAGGACTTCGTGGGCATCGAGGTCGAGAGCGAAACCCTCGGGGCAGAAGAGCGCGGCGAGGAGCGCGTCATGCCCGTTTCGTACATGCTCTCGAAGCAACAGTTCAGATACAAGGGCTATTCCGTACTGATCAAAGAACGCCCTCATCTGACCGTCGGGAGCACGTGGCGCAAGCAATGCATCTTCTGCCACAACACCGTCCCCCACCTGAGCACACTCTACGACGATCTCATGACAACGGGGGCACGGGGATACCAAGGCTCGGTGACGAATGACCTGCTGCCGGAAAGTCGAGCGTGGACTGCTACCGTCGACAGCCCCGTTCTCCTTCAGGATGCCGTGCACACAGAGTTGGAATTCTTGGGAGCGGCACCTCCGCGTTCGGGGTCGCTGAACACTCTTCTCGGCGCGGCGATAGCCGCCACCAAAGCCCGATTCGGCCCAAGACATTTCGTCGAAACGGGGATCGGATGCGAAGCCTGTCACGGTGGAGGGCGTGAGCACATCGAAGATCCAGTAAAGCGCCCTACATTCGAAGTGCGAAGCCTGGCAATGTCCGAGAGACCAGTAGGGGATACGCTCCCGAGCAGCGCCCAATGGGAGGTCCGCACCTGCATGCGCTGCCACACCGTTCTCTTCTCGCGCTATGGGCCAACCTGGGAAGGTGGACACCGCTACGCGGACCCCGGTGGGAGCACGATTAACTCAGGTGAAGCTCGCGACTTTGCCCTGGGTGGGTGCGCAAGCGAACTAGCCTGCTCAAGTTGCCATTTTCCCCACTCCGCGGACGATCCCGAAAGGCTCCAAGCCCTCACAGGCGATCTGGGTACGGCGCTGTGTACGGAATGTCACTCCAACTTGGCTTCCCCTGCCGCGCGCGCAGGCCACACACACCACGATCCTGAGGGTCCAGGCAGCTCGTGCCTCACATGCCACATGCCACAGAAGAACATGGGGCTCGACTACCGTCTCACGCGATATCACCGCATCGGCTCGCCCAACGATCCAGCAAGAGTCGAAGGCGATCGTCCCATCGAGTGCTCCATGTGTCACCCAAATGAATCCGTCGCTTCCCTCGTGGACACCATGGAGGCGTGGTGGGGGAAACGCTACGACTCCCGAGAGCTCCACCGGCTCTATGGAAGAGATCTGTCGGCGACTCCTCTTTCCATCACCTTGCGCTATGGCAAGCCGCATGAGCAAGTGGTCGCGATGGCGTGGTTGTCGGCCTCGGGCGACAGCTCCCACTCCTCCGCCATCGCGAAGCACCTCTCTCACGAATACCCGCTGGTCCGCTACTTTGCCGCGCAATCCCTCGAGGACCTCACCGGCACCTGGCCTGAAGTCGACCTGGACGGCTCAAAGGGAGACATTGACACTCAGGCTTCCACGTGGCTCCGAGCATTCGCTCCACCAGACACCCATGCTTCGCCGCAGGTGCCGGACCTCACTCCAGAATGACTCGCAATGCACCCAGCGGGCCCGCAGGCCCGTCGCGGACCTCCACACCCCCTGAGAGCTGGACGCGCAGACGACGACTCAGTTGCACGTGAACCTGTGGGAACAAGCGGAAGAGCCACCCTTCTGCTCCCAGCTGCCGAGAATTGGTCTCGAGGCCGAATGTGCTCCACTCGATGACATCATAGAAGAAGGACAAGTTGAAGATAGCGCTCGGGCTTTCCACGCTACCCCCATCGAACATCGCGCTGCCGCCAACCATGCTCAGATATGACCATCGGGTCCCGAGCCGTTGACCTGCCAGGTATAGCAGAACGGCGTCCGTCGCCCCCGCGTCCAACCCGACTTCAGCAAACGCTTGAACGCCGTGCGTAAAACGTCTCCAGGGCGCGGGAAGGGTGCTTTGTAGGGCAACTTTGACGGCTTCCAGGTGGCGTCCCCTCAAGGGAAGCTCAAGTTCGATCGCCTGCCCATCCCAGAAGGCCCATTCAATCTCGGGGGCCCAGTGAAAGGCTCCAGTATCCACACTCATGACCCCGAGCGTGTTGACCTCGAGCTCGCCTCGCCTTGCACCAAGCCCCCGCACCAAATCGAAGACCAGGGGCTCGGGAATGTGGGGGAACGTCCCCGGAAACAGCCCCGCGCGACGCGGATTGGTTTCTCCGGAGTCATGGACGCCGTCCCGATTCGTGTCTTCTTTGCCATCCGCCACACCATCGGAATCCGTGTCCCTGTCGAACGGATCCGTGCCGGTGTCCTTCTCCAGCTCATCGGAAAGGCCGTCGCGGTCGGAGTCGCGCGCTTCTTCGAACGCGCTCACTCGGGTGGTGTTGAGGAGAACGAGCAACTGGATGCCCGTCGAATGGATGCGCACCGTGGTCCTCTAATCGTCAAGAGCGATGTTGACGAAGCGCTGCGTTTCGCGACGATAGCTAGAAATGCTACCCGCGCTGATATCGAACAGCCAACCGTGCAACTCGAGACCCGGACGAAGCCTCCTGCGAACGAATGGGTAGCTGAGCAGTCGTTCGAGCTGTGCGACGATGTTCTCTTGCGCCGCCAATCTTAGAAGATCGACTTGCTCGATCGAAGGATACATCGAACGATGCGATCCGCGGATTGAACTACCGGCCCTCAGCCACGCAGCAACTGATGATTCGGGCTCGGCTCGGCTCACCCCGTCGACGATCGCCCTCATGGCGCCGCAGTCGGTGTGGCCACAGATGACCACATGTCCCACTTGGAGGGTCTCGACGGCGTACTCGATTGCGGCTGCCTCGCTGCTGACCGTCCCGTTACCGAAGACGGGAACCATGTTCCCCACGTTTCTAACGACGAATAAGTCGCCCGGTTGAGACCCGGTCAATAGGTGAGGATCGATGCGTGAATCACAGCAGGTGATGAAGAGAACCTGCGGCGACTCCCCCCCGCGGAGGTGCCGGAGGATTGCGTTGTATCGAGGAAACACCTCGGACTCGAAGCGAATCGTGTCGCTGAAGACTTCGGCAAAAGATCGTCCCATGGGCATTCCCGAGAGCAACAATCAGGCCACGACTGGATTCCCCCTAGCTGATAGAACTTCTCGCGGATCCGCACGGGAACCAGCCCAAGTGAAGCGTATCCAAAGGCTACAGTTGGAGACTTCGTATACATCGCCGCGCTCCTTCATTCCGCCGTCAGTTATCGAATGACCGAATAGTAGTAAATCGGCTCGTTCTCGCCTTCGCTCACGGTCAAGAAACCGAGATCCCACTGCGCCCAAGCGATGGACTCTCCTTGAATCGCATCTTTGAGTCGGACCTTGCAGGGCGATTTGCGAAGCGCGTCTGCGACCGACTGCGACCCCTGCCGCTGCCAAAGATATGCTGTCGAATAAGTGCGCAGAAGAATCTTGCTGCCATCCAAGGAGAAGTCTCCCCCCGTTATTTCGCCGGCAGCATCCCCATCGAACTGCAGCGACCCGACGAACTCGAGAACATTCTCTCCCCCGGACGCAAGTCGCTCCGGAGTTCGATAGACGCGCGGCGAAAGGTCGCGGGACTTGGTGACGACGTAGATGCGCGAGTCTTTGGGATCGACGAGAAGGGCCTCGGAATCTGGAATCCTGGGAAAGTCGGGATACCGCACGCGATAGGTTTCCACGTTGTTGAGTCGACGGGCCTTGTCTTCCTGATCGGGCAAGATCTCGGGCTCGATGACGCGATAAATCACTCCGTGATCCCGGCTCGTCTTGTTTGCTCCCAAATCGCTGATGTAGAGGAACCACTGATCGGGTCGCTCACCCGGCCCGATCGCAATGTCCTCCCAGTCGGTCAGCTCCGCTCCTCGAAGCGGAAAAGTGCCTTGGTATTTCCCCGAATAATCGACTGCATGCAGCCGCGGCTTGGCACCCGAATCATTGTGAACCCAAAGCGTCCCAGGGTTCTTACGGCTGGCCACCATTCCAGAGACTTCTTCGAGATCATTGTCCTTCACGTAGCCGAGGATCCGACCCGAAGAAAATTGGGGGCACCGTAAATGCGAGCCGCGCGTCACCATCCCTCTCGTCGTCTCGACTCTTGCCCTGCCGCAACCGCAGAAAACCAGCAGCGCAAGGACAAGAGTCCCAACGCGAGAGCGAGCTCGTCGAACGGCAACTTCTTGCATGCACCTCGACATCACCGTTCACAATATTGCTGATTGAAGCGCTCCCGACAAGCGTACCTGGCGAGGTCCGGGGGCCCCGCATGCGCTCCCCGGAGTGTTGCAATTTGACACATGTATCGAGAAGATACACACCCCGTGCCCATTCACGGACTCCGCCAACGCGGGAGCGATGGTCGGCGCTCAGAGTGAGCAAGAAGGTCAAGCTTCACGGAATTCTGCAGGCACGAGCCCATGCTTCCGCAACAAATCGTGGAAGTCACTCCGGTTTCGGTTCGCGAGCCTTGCGGCGGCGCTGACGTTCCCCTGACACCGCTCCATCGCAGAAATGAGGTACCTTCGTTCGAACTCATGCTTCGCGTCTCGCAGCGTGGGGAATGTACCATCTGGGTCGGAAAGGCTGTAAGGTGAGAGCCCGATATCTGGCGAGTCCTCTCGAGCTGATCTGGGCAACACCGCCGCCAGCTGCTCCACCGTGATCGCTCCATCACGCGCCATGACCGCCGCGGCTTCGATGACGTTGGCCAGTTCCCGAACATTGCCCGGCCAGGAATGGCTCAGCAAGAATCGAAGCGCGTCTTCGGAAAAACGCGAATGCTCAAGGCGATGTTGAGCGTTTGCGCGGGATAAGAACACGTCTGCGAGAATCGCGATGTCCTCTCGCCGATTCCGCAGAGGTGGCATCAAGATAGGTACGACGTGAAGACGATAATAGAGGTCCTCACGGAAGCTTCCCTCTCGCACCGCCGAAGCCAAGTCACGATTGGTAGCAGCGACGATGCGAACATCCGTCGCGCGCGCCTCGGTAGCACCGATGGGGAGGAAGCTGCGCTCTTGCAGGACTCGCAATAGCTTGACCTGTACCTCGGGTGGGGCGTCGCCGATTTCATCCAGGAACAAAGTCCCCCCGTCGGCAGCAGAAAACAGACCGTCTTTCTCTCGCACGGCTCCGGTGAACGCTCCTCGGACGAACCCGAAGAGTTCACTCTCGAGCAAGTCGGCCGGAAGCGCCCCGCAATTGATCGCCACAAAGGGCTTGTCGTGTCGAGTCGATAGTTCGTGGAGATTGCGTGCGGCCACCTCTTTGCCCGTCCCAGATTCACCCGTGATGAGGACCGTCGCCTCGGTCGTGGCAGCGCGCGCGATCCGCTCTCTCACATCCGCGATACCCGCGCTCGTCCCCAAGAGTCGTGCTGCGCCATTACCTCCGAGCATGCGTCTCAAACCAGCGACCTCGCGCTTGAGGTTTCCGTGGTCGACCGCGTGACGGAGTTCCGTCACCAACTCTTGGTCGTCGAATGGCTTCGTCAAGAACCCGTAGGCGCCTCTCTTCATGGCTTCGACAGCCGCTTCGGGGGTGCCGTGGGCCGTGAGGACGATGACGGGAAGATCGCCACTACTTTGGAGGATGTTCTCCAGAACATCCAGTCCGTCCTCCTCTTCGAGGCGAAAGTCCAAGAGCACTGCGTCGATGGTCATCGACTTGAGTACGCCCATCGCCTCCGTGCCGGTTCCACAGCTCGTACAGTCGAACCCCTCGTGGCGCAGTCGAAGTGAAAGCAGCTCGCAAAGGTCGAATTCGTCGTCCACGACCAGCACATGAGGTTTGCTCTTTTTCATGACGACAGGCTCACTTGGTGGCTGGTCGACTGCGGTGTGCCCTGCGGTATTTCCGCCCGCATGTCGATCGTGGGAATCAGGAGATGAAATGTAGCACCGCGCTCGACGGTGAGGTCCAAGAGCAGCTCTCCACCGTGGGCGAGCGCCACCTCTCTCGCCAGCGCCAGTCCGAGCCCTATACCCAGTGCTTTTGGGGACCTGGGAACGGCACTCGTGACAAAAGCGTTGAACACCGTGTCGCGGATGTCGAGCGGTACTCCAGGGCCGTCGTCCGAGACCGTCACCTGAACGAATGCCTCCGAACGATCGGGGATTTTCACCACCTCACGACTGACGCGAATCGCCTGACCGTTTTGCGACACGGCAAGCGCATTCCTGATCAAGTTGGCGATGGACCGTTCGACGAGTTCGACGTCCATGAAGCACATGGGTGGCGGTCCGGAAAGCTCGAGCTCGACGGAGACGTCACGATCACCGAGCTCCGCCTTCTCGTCCGCCACAGCCCGCTTGATCACGTCATCGATGCCGCGCCCCGCGCGACGGCGGATGGGACTGCCAGCGCGTAATCTCGATAGATGGAGCAGAGTCGACACCATGCGAATCTCTCGTTCCGAAGCAGCGCGAGCGATGGCAAGGATCCGTTTTTGCTCAGGGTTGATTTCTCCCACTACGCCATCGTCGAGGAGCGCAAGCGCTTCACGCAGCTTGGATAGAGGCGTGCGCAACTCGTGTGAAACGGAGGCAAGGAAATTCTGCTTGAGCTGTTCGAGCTGCGCGAGTTCCTCTCTCATGCGTTCGAACTCCCGAGCAAGAGTCCGGATCTCGCCTGGCCCATCGACCTCGATCTTGCTCGAAAAATCACCGGTACCGACCCGCCGAACCATGACCGCCAAGCGGACGAGCGGTAGACTCAAAGTCTTTGCCAGATGCCAGGCCGCGAAGGTTGCGACGAGCGCCGCCAACACTGCGATTATGCCGCCGACACGAAGCGCCTTGCCCCCAATCGCTCGCGCGGCGGCCTCCTTGCTCGCGACTCCTGCGTGGAGCACGTTCAGGCGGCGAGTCCAGAGGTCGGTCAGCTCGTCGTCGAGACGTTCGACCTGCGCGTGAAAACCCGAACTTGAGAGGTACTCACAGTTCCACTTTGGTTCCACCCGGCGCGCCAGCTCCGTCCAGCTTCCAGCGACACGCAACAGTTCGGGTGCAGTTTCAGGTGCGTTCTTGATCTTCTCCGCCAGGTCATCGCTCGCCCTTCGCACCTCCTTTCGGATGCGCTCCGTCGGCGTGCCTGCGGTACATGCCGAGTGCGCATGCCCGAGCGCGATGTCGAGCAACCATGCAGAATGATGCACCTCGCCCTCCAGGGCGAGCGAGTGCAGCTCCACGTCGGTCACCTCCTGAAGGAGCGCGGTCATTCGGGTCAGCGCCACCAGAGTCAATGCCAAAGCGATGCTCACGAAAGCGACGGGTAGGGTGTGAGCAAGGAGAAGACGGGTGAAGATTTTCAAGCGGAACCAGCCTAGTCGACTAGCAGGACTCGTGCCGACTTAATGCGATCCCTCCCGACATGCCGATTATTCCCGAAGATCGGAGTTTTCCCAAGAAAGCCTCGACGCATTCTTCCCTCCTGTTTCCGACGCCATGGGCCAGGACTGTCGGTGTGGGCCGTCGATGACCGGAAACACCGACAGGTGCACGGACCCTTGCCCCAACTCCCTTCATCACCCGGAGCTCGAAAAGCAGCCCCAAAAACACACCGATCAGAACACACCCAGTCCGTACCGAACCGTTGGTACGCCGTGTGCATTCTCTCTGCTCGCGAGATCTCGCTCTGAGCGAGTCCTCATGGCTGCTCACACTTTGGACACACCAGTCCACAGGAGATCCAAGAAAAATGCTGAGAACCCAGGTGCAAGGAATCGCGTCTACACCGTCTTCACTCGAAGTTCCGGCGACCGGACTGCAAAGTCGCGCTGCGAGACCATCCGGATGGCGCGAGGGGCTCGCACATGGTGACGAACGTTACCAGGACGAAATGACGAGCCGGGTCGAGGCCGAGCTCAGCTGGAATCTCGCGCTCAGCACGCCGCTGGCCGTCTTGGGAGCAACTCTCTTGGCGCATGGAAGCACGCTGCCCAACCAGACGCTCACCCTAGCTGGCGCCCTCTCTATCGCCGTCATCTTCGTCCTCCAGATCCGCGCGCGCCTCCGAGTTCGGTCGTGGTTGATCTCGGACGCCGTTTCCAGGGGAGCCTCGACGGAGCAGGCGCGTCAGGATGCTCGTCGATTCCTCAAGGAGTGGTTCCGCTGATGAGTCGAGCGATTTGGACCAATCACTTCCGACGACGTTCGAGGGTCGGTCGACCCCCCATCCGAGCGACTTGGATATGCGTCGTTCTGTCATGTGGGCTGTCTCTCGGCTGCGGACAAGATCCCGAAAGCCTCCTCACGACCCGATGGGAGGAATCGAGCTGGCAGTACGAGAAAGTCGATCGAGTTCCCGACGAAGTCAGGCGCTTCGGAGGTATCCGCATCGGCGCGTTCGAAGAACACACGGCTCGCCGTCACATCTCGGAATACTGGCAGTTCTTCTCCGATCGTTCGTTCGAGATCGGCCTCGCCGATGGCACCGTCACGAAGGGACGTTGGCGCATGAAGGGGCGCGGACACATCCTCACCCTCCGCCACGAGAACGGCGACGTGGAGGTGTACGACGTGAAGTTGCTCACCGAGGACGGGCTCGTCCTCCACTTCGATCTCGGCATGGAGCTTCGCGGCATCGCACGACTCGAGTTCTTGCGCTCCAAGGATGAGTCAGCGCAACGACCACGCCAAGAACGCACGGCAAAGAACGAGGCACCACAGCCATCATGACACTTCTGACCGCCGCGACGTCTCGCCCTAGGCTACACGATCACATGTTGGGCGCATCGACAGCCAGTGTCGCCGGGCTCGTGAACGTCTGCAGCGTAATGGCTTTCTTCGCTTTCGCGAGCAACGTGACGGGGCACGTGGCGATCTTTGCAGAAGAGCTCGTGAAGGGGCACTTGCACCAGATCACGGTGGTCGGTGTGTGGTTGGGACTCTTCCTGTTCGGTGCCATGACGGCGCACGCCTGCGCGTACCAGGAACAAGAGCGAGCGCCGCATTGGCGGCGAGGAGCCATTCCGCTCGTTGTCGAAGCCCTGCTCCTCGCGGCGGTTGGGTACTACGGGACGACTCACTATCGCGAAACGCTGAAGGAAACCGAAGTACTCGTCGGTATCCTACTGTTTGCGATGGGCCTTCAGAACGGGCTCGTGGCAACAGTGTCCGGGGGTGTCGTCAAGACGACGCATCTCACCGGTTTGATGACCGATCTGGGCATGGAGATCGCGGCTCTCCTTCGACCGGGCGATCACAAGAGCGAGACGTTGAGGTTCAAGGCGACACTTCACGCCATCATCCTAGGCTTCTACATCGCGGGAGGGATCGGCGGAGGGATCCTGTACAATCAGATCGGGTTCTCGGCTTTCTACGTGGGTGGGGTGATGTTGGCCGGCATCCTCGTTCACGAATTCCTCCGAACGAGAGTCAGCTCCCAGCTTCTTCCACAACGGGTCCACTAACGGCAGGATCAGCGTGGACAGGAGCCGCCAAAGGCTGGCCAGCTCATACCGCGCCCGTCGAGCACAACTCGACTTCCGGGGCCTACCCAACAGGGCGCCCTTGTGTTCCGCGGCTATGCTTGCGCGTGGCGTAGATTCCGGCGAAAAGCGTCCGGCGAACGATGACTCAGACGCGCGACGAGAATTCTTCGGGCTCCGAGGAGACGACGGAAGTCGAAGAATCCTCGACCGACGACGGGCGAGCCCGATCTGGAATCGTCAGCGTCCTCAGCTTCGTACAAGCGAGGGAACTCCTGGCCGCCCGCGCCGCGGGAGCCGAAACCCTGCGCGTCTCCCTCGATCTCGGACTCTCGGAGACCGAGATCGCGCTCACGTCAGAGGGAGCCACGTGGGGCCCTTTGCGTACTCTCTCTTGGGAAGACGTCGAGCACATCGCCGCCACCGAAAGCGCTTGTTTTGCGCTCGAAGAGGACGGACCTGAGCCCATTCGGGTGTTCTCGGAGGGGTCCGGGAGGCTCTTTCAGCTCATGCCTACCGAGGGGGAACCCCTCATGTTGATTGCGGGCTTTGCCATGCACCGATTCCGCGATGTGGGCCCGGCGCTGGGTGCAAGGAAGATGGTGGAGGCGCTGAAGCCCCTTCGTGGAAGGCTCCTCGATACGACGACCGGCCTTGGCTACGCGGCCATCCACGCGGCCCGGTACGCGAGCGGAGTCGTCACCATCGAGGTGGATCCGGCGGCTCGAGAGATCGCGCACAAGAACCCGTGGTCTCGCGAGCTGTTCGAAAGCCCGCGCATCGAACGCTTGCTCGGTGACAGCTCGGAATTGATCAGGACGTTTCCCGACGATTCCTTCAACGCCGTGCTGCACGATCCGCCGGCCATCAATCTGGCTGGCGAACTGTACTCCCAAGAGTTCTACTCGAACGTCTACCGCGTCCTGTCACGTTCGGGGAAATTCTTCCACTACATCGGCGATCCGAAAAGCGCGTCGGGAGGACGCGTCACCAAAGGCGTCGTGCGGCGCCTGCACGACGCAGGCTTTTCGCGCGTGATTGAAAAGCCCCAGGCGTTCGGCGTTTTGGCGATGAAGTGAAACTTACCTGACGTCATTGTCACTCCTCATCACGACCGGCAAATCCGGCTCCACCAGCGCAGATGTCGCGACGTCGCCCGTATGGTAGCGTCTTCACCATGAAGCTCGTTTATCGATTCAGCGCGCTCGCCGCTTTCGCCCTCCTCGCCCTCGGCGGCGTCGGCTGTAGCTCGTCGGACGAGGGAGACGAACGGCCATGCAGGGAGACGGATGCGGAGTGTTCGTGCCAGGCCCTCTCCGACGGCTGGTGCATCATGTACCACAACGACTCGGGCTACCTGGAGGAGGGCCAATGTGAAGACCTTGGCGGGACCGAGGTCAAAGAACTCTGTCCGACCGATGGCGAGGTCGGGCGCTGTCACGAGATCGACGACTGCCACGACCCGACGTACATCTTCTACGCCGACTACGACGGAGGCTTCGAAGACTACGCGTCCGTCGGAGACCTAGAAGCGGCCTGCAACCAGGGCGAGCTCGTCGGCTCGACGTGCGCCGAGTGGCTCGAGCCCTAGCGGATTGCGGGAGCGAGCAACCTGCGCCGCGCCTGGCCATTCGAACTTGCCCCGTTCACTCCGAGGTGGAGGCGGATCCAGACGGGGTGCCCTCAAGACTCTTCCCGGAGCCCTATTATTAAGTCCAAGTTAATAATATCGACATAAGGCAGTTGATTATTAATATTTTCTATTGAATCAGCCGCGAATGGCGGCCGGCCCGCGAGTTTCCGATGGGCGCGGCCTCGTTGCCTCCCAAAAGGGAGTCGGTGTTTTGGCGCGACAACGTTGCCTACCTCACGGGCGAGTCGACGTTCCCGCGCCGTTTGGCCAGGGCTCGAATCTCAGTTGACGGCGAGAAGACAGCAACGCTTGTACTTCTTCCCCGAACCACAGGGGCATGGCTCAGTGCGCCCCACGCGCAGCGACGACTGCACGGTGCTCGCCCTCTTCATGCGCATCGCGTACGCGCGCCGCGCTTCGCTGAAGCTCTTGTACGCGCCGAGGATCAATCCGGGCATCGGCGCGACGAACGTCCAATTCGCATCATCGTCGCCCCAACTCGGATCCGAGGACCGTCTGCACCCGATCGCCTCCGAGCCCGGTCCGCTCTCCAACGATCTCAGGGATCCACACGGGCGGTGGAACGAGCCCGGGCTCAACCGCCACGGCATGCGGCGCCCCGAGCGCCCTATCGAAATCACGACCGCCCGCCTCGAGCAGGTCATCTTCGTAGGTGCTGAGGGGGGATTGGGGATTGAGCATCGAGGATGCTTTTCTTAGCACCCTCCTTTGGTCTGGTGAGGAGGGACAGGTGGGTGCGGTGCTACGCTTCGTCCAGGTAGCTGCGCGCGACGAGCTTCTTGTTCACGAGCGTCGTCGTCACCAGCTTCTCCGAGACCTGGAAGTGTTCCGCCGCCTCGGCAATCTCCTCGTCGTCCGGGTTGGGCAGCGTGAGCCTGTTCTTCAACGCCGCAGTAGGACACAGAAATTCCTGCGCAGCCGCGCGCTGCATTTTTTGTCGAGCAGTGAAGGTTCGCGTCAACGGAAAAAGAGCATCCGTCTGGGAAGCGGTCGCCGCATCGGCGATGAGGCGAGCCACAGCAAACCTGCGATTGGCCTTGTGTTTCGTACTCCACAGCGACGGCATCACCGCATCTCCATCGCGAAAAGCAACCGCCGTCGAATGAAATGGCGCCTGAAACTCGCCGTGGATTTCCCCTCGAACCAGGTCCTTCAGGAACTCGTCGGTGACCGGTCCGTCTCCCAATCTCCACGAACGCCGTAAGTCAGCAGCCAGTCTGGCGCCTTTTTGCCAGGCCAGCTCGTCGTCTGAACCAACTTGCCAGTTCTCACCGGCCTCAAACACCTTCGCGAACGACCACGATTTCAGTGTCGATTGCCGCAGGTTCGATAGGTCCGAAAATAGCTGCTTGACCTCGCCGCTCGTCGTGCTGGCCAGCGTTTCGTCCAACGCATCAGCTCCGATCCACGCGCCGTCGACAAACAGCTGGTCGAGCTCATCAATGTCGAGTTCTCCGGGATTCAATCCCAACAAGGCCTCTCGTCGGCGCAAACGACTGGCCTCGGGGTCACGCCGTTCCTCAAGAACCGCTTCCCAGGTGCTCCGCAGCTCCTCATCCGCCGCGCGTAAGCCTTCCTGCCGGGCCAGAACCGCGGTCAAGAACCCATCGACACCACTTTCAAACGTCGCCACGCTGCACGTAACTTCGTGGTTGCGAATGTAACGAACCGTGTGCCCTTCCATCGTCGCCTTCGACTGGAGAGTCACGCTCGTCCCGTCACTTACAACGAGTACTGGGGGCCAGACGAAACCACCACCAGCTGCGGCAAGATGGTGCGCCATCTTCCACTCGGCTCCCAACTCCCGATTCGGCATGGGTTCCCAACGGAGCCTCCACCAATGGTCTGCAAACCAGTGCGCCAGCCGATTCATGGAGACGCACACGTCCTGACGCGGAGTTTGCGCGATGAGGTCGATGACATCCGTGAACAATGCGTCGCCGACGCGAAAGGTGAGCGCGCCAAATGTGGCCCTCTCGGCGTCACTTCCCGAGATCCCCGAAAGCCACTCGATGTCGAGTTTCAACTCACTAGTCATGAAGCGCGCCTCCGAACGTACTATGCCGCGTGGTCACTCGCCGTCCAAACCTTCCCATCTAGTTGGCCTAAAAGCCCGCCACTTTTCCAAAACGACGTCGCGGAACGGGTCGTCTTCTGGAAGTGGGTACCCGTGGTACGTGGCTTGCTCCACATTTTCCAGCTGAGCCTCCAGGACGATGTCGTTGTCGGTCACCGCCCAGACGTTCTGAGGAAATCCGTCGGGAGGAACCTCACTCACCATACCTCTCCGCACTCCATCCCGGAGCAGAGCCAGCGCGTCGGCACGCCTGAAGATGCACGCAACATCGCAGAGAGCCTTGTCCGGACGACGCCCGTGTACAGCCGGCGGAGTCAGTCCGTAGTCACCGGGGTTCTTCTTGTGTTCGGGGTTACCACCGTACCTCACCGCATCCTCAATGCGCTGCAGCTCGACACGGGCGACGCTCGCCGCGATTCGCCGCTTCGGGTTGTGTCTACGTCGCGGTTTCACTCACTGGTTCTCGCACAGCACGGGGCTGATTTCACGCGGATCTGGCGCGATGACTGGAAGAAAATCGGGTGCTGGGTCCATCTTCATTACACGGGCCCACTTTGCGTCGCCAGCGGGCCAGCCTCTGGTATGGAGCCGGGCCCCTGGTCGGTGCCCGAATTTCCCGCACCGCGAGCTGAGCCCTTGCGCACCGAAGACGCACGCGATCGAACGCACAAGAGCTAACAGCTGCGGCTGCCAGGTCGGGGCTCACCGTCTCGCAAGGAAGACGTCAAAGAGTACCCGCGCATGCCTCCGAGCGATTCGCCGAACACTATTCCTTTGGCGCGGGCACGAACTGCCCTAACCCAAAATGGGCCCCATACCCGAGGGCAATCGGTCCGCGCACAGGCTCGGCAAAAGTGATCTTGAAACCGAAACCTCGATTCGCCCCTCGAGCTCCGTCGCCCAGTTTTCGAATTGTACGAAACCGGAGCCAAGGCGTGTGCTTGCCACCAAGATCGGTGGCATTGACGGGCTCAACGGCGACGGGCTCAGGAAAGCCCCCCTCGCGCAGCAGTCGGCGCAAGTCATGTTCTGGTGAGCCGATTTGAAGCCCGCTTCCATCTACCCTCGGTTTTCCTTGGCGATTCACTTTCGCGTGCCTGGTCGGCACGAACGGGGTTCGTGATTCCCAGGTGATGGCTTCCACAACAAGGGGACAATGCCCTGCACCCGCGTCGAGACCGGCAAAGTCCTCCGGTCTCCCAACACCGAGCAAGATCAACTGGATATCGTGACCCCCGTGGCCCCACACCCGACCCAGTCGTTCGAGCGCAGCTCGCGCCCTTTCATCAAATCCCCTCGGAGCATGAAGGGTGACGTGACTGACACGACCGTGCTTGCCGCTGGCTTCTGGCAGAATGAAAGCGTGACGGTTCCCCGTGGATGGCGTGCCTTCCTCGTCCTTTCCGGTGAACACGCGGTGTCCGTCCGAACACTTGATCAGCGCCTGTCGGATCTTCTCAGCAAGTGAAATGCCATCAATCAACCTCGGCGGCACCTGGCTTGCGACCGCAAACCGAGCAACGGTCGATTGAGCGCTCTCGCTTCGGGTGGCACGCGCTGCCGGTGCCGAGGTGAACAATCCACGCGGGCGTACGTAGTCGACCCACCGAGCACCGGGTACCCCGCTCCAGCCCTGCTTCTGCAGGTCGCCTGTGCTGACTTCGAGCGCTTCGAGCACAGTACGCGGCAACATCGCGTCAACCTTGTCCTTCTCCGCCTTCGACAACTTGATCTTCGTTGGGTCCTTATCCTTTTCGCTCAGCCTGCTCTCGTTTTCCCTTGAGTTGCCGTTCGAGTTCCTGCTCGAACGTCCGAGTGCGCCAAGTCGCGAGGTCGCTTGGGGGAACCGGGCAAAGGAGGCGAAAGAGTTCGCTGTCTTCACTGATCTCTCCGTCTTCGTTCAGTGGCTCGATGTTAACGTTGTTAACCTGAACCACTGGGCCCTTCACTTCTGCCTGTCGATTGGACAATGGGAGTTTTGGCGGCAATCCAGCATCCACCCAGGACTCCGCTCTCCCGAGATAGGTGAGACGATTTGCGAACTGGTTTTCTTGCCTACACGGGCCGAGCCGGAGCAAACGTACCGGTATACCCGTCTGCCTTCTTCGTGAGATCCGTACGAAGTAGCGTCGAAATCCCCAACGCACCGCGTTCGTCGACGTTCAATCGAGCCAGGTCAGGATACCCGAGCAGTGAGCGAACCGAATCGACCGAAGCAGGCTCGTCCCAAAGAGGCCAAGTGAACTCTCCGTCGAGTCTTCGCCCAGTGCAGGCCGTCATTCGAGCCTTTGACCCAGAATTCGCCAAAGGGAAGAGCCGAAGAGCCCGGAATCCAAGCCACTCGTGCACTGGTAGGAACCCACGACGAAACCCGGTGTAAATCGCGCCAGGCGTGTCGGATGCCGGATCCCAGTCCAGCGACCTGGGAGCGTCGTAGTCGGGCGCTCCGGTACTCAGGGCGGCTACGATGCTCTCCATCCGGAGATAGCTCCGAATGATTTCTACTTGCTCCAAGAATTGGGCATTTCTCGCCGTCAAGTCGAAGAAACTTCTTTCGACGGTGAGTTCGATGCTCACCTCGCGATCGACAGAAATCCGGTTCGCCAGATGATCATCGACCGTCGCCGGCTTCTTGTTGACGTCGGTCACCCCGTCGCAGAAGAGCGCTGACCCGTAGGCAAGCGAAGCCTCGTCCCCGGCTTCTCGACATGCACGTTGCCAGGCCCGGACGACCCCGAGCGGAGCCCGAAGACCGCCCACTGACTTGGGCCCCTGCTTCTCTTGCTTGACATACCGAAAGGTGAGAAGAGGCGACTCAGCCCACCGATGGCAATCGTCTAGAACGAACTCCCCGAGCCTTTCCAGGGATGAAATGCCCCGTAGCACGGGACGGTAGGCGTCCAGCTGTCGCCAAGCGAGTCGAGGCAGGTCGTCTTCGATCCCGAGAGCCTCACTCACTATCTGAAGAAGTCCTAGCGCTGCCAAAAACCCCAGCGGCGTCCCCCCATCGATCCCGGGGATGACGAGTCCCGTGCCATCTGCCCTTTCAGTCATTCTGGTTCTCCTCGGGAACTTCGCTCTCGCTCTCGCGGTGATCGGCCAGGCGCAAGACCGCTTCGAGCCAAGCAAGGCCCCAATAGCCGTACTTCCTGACGAGTTCCCAAAAACGCTCCGGCACATGCGAATCAAAACGTTCGAGTCCATGTCGTGAGTTACTCGCGAGAGTTTCTCCCTGAAACTCCATGGTGACCTCCCGAGGCTCTGGATCCAGCACCGGAGGACCAAACGGACGACACCAGCCGTGATGGGAGGCGACGAGATGCAGGACGAGATCCCAGTCGTGCGCCTTCTGGCGCAGGGACGCGCTGCTCTCCGCCATGGCGACCGACAGCAACTCGTGTCGCATTCCTTTGGGGTACTCGGCCCGCTCGCGCGCCCTCTCTCGAGCGCTCCGATCGATGGCCGGGACAGCCGACTTGGCCAAGAGCTCGCGCGCCGCGGCTTCCTTCACCGGGTCACCACCATGAAGGAGCAATTGGAAGCGTGGATCTGCCTTACCTACGTCATGGATGTGCCCGGCGAGCGCCAGATCACGGATCGTCTCAGGCGGAAGGCCGAGGGCCTTTCCAAACCTCGCAGCAAAATCTCGCACGCCTTCTAGGTGCCGAGTCAGGGAGATCGCCGTCCCGAGGAAACTTCCCTCGTCCTCCTCGGTCGAAGATTCCATGGGCACGTCGCGGGTCAGGGGGGCGTCTCTGAGTTCTGGGATGCCGGAAAGCTCCCTGAGGACCGATCGATGGACTCGAGTCTCCTTCGTCTGGGCACGCCAGATCGTCTCCTCACTCTCGGGAACAGAAAGATCGATACGTTGCGTCGAACTGGCCCGCGCGAGATGTCGGAGAGCGACCTTTGCCCAAGCGGGAATGTTCTCATCCCCTTGGGCGAGAGCCCCCCACTCCTGAAAAACCTCGCGCTCCGCAGCCTCACCACGCTGTTCGACGTCGTCCTTGAAATCCGGACTGCGAATGGTCTCGGCGACGGACGTTGCCAGCCTCGTCGACCAGACCCTCAGAACATCAGGATGCCATCGGAGCACAGCACGACCTTTTTGAAGGAGCTGCGCCTCGTCCCCACGGTCCAAAACGGGGCTCGTGCTCGTGGGATTCCAGCAGCCAAAGCGCTCGTCGAGGCCCCCGTAGGAACTCGGTACCACGAGGGTGAGTCCAGGCCTCAGCTCATCGGCCTCGGAGACGAGCTGGACTTCGCCCCCCCGCCATGCGAAAGCCGGCGCGATCGCCGAGACATCGACGTCCCCCGCACGAGCCCCCTCCACATCACCGAGAGACGCGAAGTCGGCGCCCCCTTCAGGCTCTTTCGCTTGATTTCGTTCGTGAACCATCGCAAGCCACCCCTTCGCCGCCCAAAGGGGAACGCTCAGCGCTTCGAGCGAGCTCGGTCGCACCAAGTCGAGGACCTCGCGCATCCTGGGAAGCGCGTCCTCTCGCAAGTGAGAATCGGAGATGTCCGCACGCCAGACGATCTGCACCTCAGGTGAACCACGCCCGATCCCATGGAGGAAGGGGACAACGTCCGGATCGGCGTGTGGTGCGGGGGACGTTTGGACCCAGCGATCCAGATGGCTCGAAGTGAGGATCGGAGCGACCTCCTTTGGAGCCGAGAGGGCCGATTTCTGAGCTTCGTCGAGGGGGTCGACGAGGCCGTTCATCGCTTCGATGCCAAAATCGAGGACCGCGCAGTCGTGCTCGGTCGACAGGGTTGCGGCGCCGTTCAAGAACTCCCAGGTATCCCGGAGCGCAGTGCCGTAGATGGGATCGGGCTCCGCCTTTTCGTCCACGCTCGCCGAGCCGGCCAAGATCACAGCCTCGGTCTGGGCTAGATCGCCCAACCGATCGAGTCGTCCAAAACGTTGGCGGAGGGCATCCAAGCTCGCGCACTCGGTGATGAGCGCGTCGAAGTCGAAATCAGCGCCGGCTTCGAGTGCCTGAGTCGAGACGACCAGCACTTTGGTCGAATCGAGGCTTCGCCTGCGACCTGCCTGCACATGCGAAAGGACGGCTGCTTGTTTGTCGAACCGATCGAGAGGACGCATCCGCCCGGTGAGGAGGCTCACCGTCCACTCCCCGCCCAACGTCTCCTGAGCGAGTGACGCGATTCTTCGCGCGGTCTCAACACGGTTGACGATGACAGCCATCGCCCGAGCGTTGCCTTTGCAGAGCCTTTCGGCTTCATGAGACGCCGCTTTGGCAAGCGCGTCGCTCGCTTTCACTGGATCCCGTGGGGTGTTCACCCGTCTGAGGAGCGCCGTCTTCTTCCCTACGAGACGCGCCTTCAAGAAGGCATTGTTTCGATCCGAGTCGGCGAGACGAAACGGTTCGTCCACGGAGCCCGTGACCGTTGCCGACATGCGCACGAATCGCAGAGGTCGAGCGAGGATCGCCGCCTGACCCTGGGAGTACCACTTCGTCGCAGCCGCGAGCGTCTCCTCGAAGGGACGCGCCAGGTGCACTTCGTCCAAAAGAAAGAGCGTGTCACATCCGAGCAATCCAGCATGAACAGAGCGCATCCGATCGGAGACTCCGTACCCTCGAAACAGCAGCCGAGAGCCCACTTGATCGACCGTCGACGTCAAGATCACCGGCTGACTCGGCGACTTGGCCCACTCGGATTCCCGAGGCATTCCCCCGCGCAAGATGGCCGGTAAAATCGGCAAACCATCGGGATTGCCCGAGAGCTCCCGAAGAGCCGCGGCGACCTCCACCAAGATCCCCTCCTTCGCTTCATCCAGCTTCTTGGCGATGGCACAGGCGCGCTCGAACGCCTGATCCACCACCACCCGCCGATCCACCACGAGCACGATGCGGCGCGATTGCCGCCGGTCTTCCGGCTTCCGAGCGGCATCGAGAGCCAAGGCAAACACCGCAACATCGAGCGTGGCTGTCTTGCCCGCGCCCGTCGGCAAGTCGAGAGTCGATGGCCAACCTTCCTCGACCACGCGCCGAAGGAGGCGAGTCTGCCAATCAAAGGGAGCGTAGCCCCAGAGGGCCTGAAAGTAGGAGGGAAAGTCTGTGGGGGTCATTGGGATCTCTCGCAGGAATCGGTTCCGGGGGTTTGGTGAGCAGTTGGCGCCACGGCTGTTGACCTCCTACTTGTTCAAATCACAGCCCCCGCCCCCCGCAGAACCCGAGCCCAAAGTACCGTCCGGCCCCAATCAACACAGGTCCTGAAACAGGTTCCTCAAAACCCATCTCGATGTGCACACACACGCGGCTCGTGCCCTTGCCGTTCGAACTCTTGCGAGGAAACGGCATATAGCTCCGCGCGGCCGGCGCGGCATCGAAAAGGGAGCGCCGGATGATCTCGACCCAGCGGGGAGTGGGCAGACCAATGCGCTCGCACGATTGCATGACGATTTCCTCGGCCGAGCGCGCTGCGGTGGAAGCTTCTTTGGGGTCTTTGGAGTGCAGATAACCCGGGTTCCTGTCGAGAGCCACGGGCGTGATGGATCCAAAGCGGCGCGACCTGCGCGTCCAGGTCGACGGGTCGAGGGTCTTGCGGGGATCTCCATCGACCACTCGCTCGAGCTGGAGCGCGCCGACGCGTCCCAGCGTGAGGCGAAGGCCTGCTTCTTCCCAGCGGCCGATGGCTCGCAGCACGGCTCGTCGCTCCTCGGCTTCGATCGACCGAGGTAAGAGGATCGCAGCCCCGAGGATATTTCCAGAAGCGTATCGAGAGCCGACGTCCGCTAGAGGGACATACGCTACGTGAGGCCGCTGCAGCGGTCGGCCGCTCGAATCGTGGCCGCTCAGCACCTCGGGGATCATCCCTTCTGCGTGGCTGAGGAGCGCTCCACGGAGGGCCCTCGTGATGTCTTCCGTTCGTGAGAGCTTGAGGCCGATGCGACGGTCGCTTTCGCCAGCGATCTCTCGCAGGACGATCCATTCTCCGAAAACGGAGATCTTCGCGTCTTCGTTTGTCTCTCGTCCCTCCGCCTCGTAGGCCACGTGCACGGCGGGGAGGACACGTGGTTCGACGCCGCGATGCTTCTTATAGGCAGTCTCCAATCGCTGCCATTGCCCTTCGTTGACGACCCGCATCGTGACTCCTGTTCCTTTCGATGGTCGCCATCTGATCGCATCCGGATCGGACGGCATCTCCCGTTCCAGCACACGACAAGCGACGAGCGACGACGAATGCCCAAGGCGTACGACCCTTCGACTCAGCTCGGCGAGTTGCTCGCGAATTTCCCGTTCGGGCTCAGCGCTCGGCCACGAGTAGCGCACCTTGGGAGAATGGGGGACAAGCGAAGGCAACATGCGGGGCTGTCGCCCTCTGTGCTCTGGCAACATCTCCCTCGCTTGATCCGCGTTGCCCTTGCCGTCATCCGTGACTGCCTTGGCGAGAGCTTCGGCGAGCTTGACCTCCGCCTTGTTAAAAGCCTTTTGTGCCTTCTTGAGCGTCTTTGCCTCGCCGCTCGACTGAGCCAAGAAGAGTGCGTCCTGAGCTTCGTCCAGTTTTTGTTCGGCGCCCGACCAACCGCCGAGCACCCTGGTCGAATTCTCCGGCACATAAGCCGCGATCATCGAGCGTGTCTCTGCCTGGGGCGCATCCACCACAGGTGGACCCTGGCGTTCGAGCCACTCGAGCGCTCCCCGGGCCGAGGCGGTGAGTTCCTCGTGCTCGTGCGCCGTAGCGACCAATGCGGAGAACAAACGCGCCGGATGGGGAGGCCACTCGGGCGCGCTCCGGTCATTGAAGCTCGTCGCCACATATCGACCGGTGAGAAGCTCTACCTCGAGCGCTATCACTCCGCCGCTTCCTCAACCACCGTGAGCTGACGACTCTTGCGGATCAAACCCACGAGTTTGGGGGCTGGCACCAAGGTCAGAGGCTCGCTGGGCCACTTCATCCCCGCCCTTTCGGCCGCTCCCTTTGCCTGGTCGAACAGGGCTTTCGCGGTGTCGCGATCCAGCGAGAACGACCGAGCTTCTCCGCCATCACCCGGGATCAATTCGAGCGACAGCGGCCCGAGGGCACGCAGGGCGCAACGAGAACGGAGATCGAAGCCACTTTCACGTTGATAGGCGATCGCGGCGAGAGCCAGAGCCGCCAGGAGAGTTCGCGCGGCATCTTCTGCCTCCCGCCTCTTGCTCGGCTCCAAGCGAGCACCGTCCGAGGTCGAAGCAAACCTCAGGCGCCGGAGCGCAGGTAGCGACAAGACGGTAAGTTGTTCGGCGTAGTCTACTGTCACTCCACCGGTCTCGGCGTCTTGTGTTGGCTTGATATTTCCGTGGAGAATCGAAGCAGGCTTACCCGTCTTCTCATTCGGTTTGTCCCCCTGTTTGTACAACACAAGCTTTTTCCCATCTCGCTTGGCGTCTTCTTCATTGATGGTCCACGTTTTATGCCCGCCATTGTCAGGCTGCTTTGATTCATAAATCTCCGTCTTCTCGATCCCAGCAGGATCGAGGCGACTTGACGTGCGCGTACCAAGCTCGACGCCCACACCCACCACTTCGCTCACGATCGCGCGCTGAAACTTCGACCCGAGCCCGCCTTTTGGCCCGGTCGAATCCCACAACCCAAAAACCAGGGACGCCGGGCACAGCGAGAAGAGTGGCGTCGCATTCGCAGGCGAAGCTTCGGTGAACCGACGACCTGCATCCGTGTAGCGAAAAGGCTTCCCCTCGAGCAGGCTGTCACGAAGGAGCGCATCGGCGAGACGATGAGGTGCTTCGAGAGTGGTAATGTACCCGTCGCCACCGAGCGTCGAGAGATCGAGCGCCGGATCATCGTGGGTCGCCCCGGTGAAATCCACGCGCGCGAAGGGGAAGCTGAGCTCTCCTCGGTCGTGGCCGTCGAGGAGTGCGAGCTCCATGCGGTTGGCCTGAGAAGCCACCGAGTCGAGCACGACGCAGAGCTTGCTGTTGCCGTCGATCCGCCGCCATTCGAGCGCGTACTTCGACTTGCGACGCTCGTGACGTTCCTCGCCGACGCGCACGGGAATGAGCACGGGATCTCCGAAGGTCGGCGGGTAGAGCTTGTCATCCGGACCGCCCAACGGTTCCAGTCGGGTCACAGCGCGAAACCCTGCGGCACTGCCGGCGACGGCGTTCTTCAGATCTTCATAGGTCAATTTCTGCATGCGGCTCCTAAAGTGGATCCGAAACGGACCCCTGTCAACGTTCTATTTGGTTGGAGAGTTAATGAGAACCTCTTCGACTGCTTGACAATTGGCCCTCAGCAGCAACAATCTGCGCGTGTGTACAGCCTTCTCCCTCGGGAAACCCACGGGTCATTCGCGGGAGCCCCATTGAAGTTATTTGGTTGGAGAGTTCGGAGTGACCGACATCCGCCCTTCCCGGCTGGCGCTGGGCCCCGCTGAACAGACTCGCAAGTCCGTTGACCTCTTCTGACAACCGCCATGCTACCCTCCCTCCATGACCTTCCCGCGCATCACCATCCGGGCCGACCAAATGGGAGGCGCCCCCTGCATCCGCGGCATGCGCATTCCGGTTTCGGTTGTGGTCGACATGGTAGCGGACGGAATGTCGATCGATCAGATCTTGGAGTTGTATCCGGACCTGGAACGAGAAGACATTCCCGAGGCCCTCCGGTACGCGGCCGAAGCGGTGCGGGAACGAGAACTTCCCCTGGTCATCAGCGCTTGAAGCTACTGATCGACAACGCTCTTTCGCCTCGCGTAGCTGAGCTGCTCCGTGACGAAAGAATCGACGCGCTTCACGTCCGGGAATTGGGAATGCAGCGCGACAGTGATGCGGCGATCCTGTCGCGAGCATCCACGGAGAATCGAATCGTCGTTTCGCGAGACGCCGACTTTGCCGGACTCTTGGCGCATGGCAACCTGACATGGCCATCGTTCGTCCACCTTCGTATTCCAGACCTCCACGATCCCGCGCAGCAGGTACAACTCCTGCTCCAAGTGCTTCAGCAGGTCGTACACGACCTCGAGGACGGCGCCATTGTGTCCGTACAGTCAGGGCGAGTTCGCGTCCGCCGGCTACCGGTCGCAGGAATCTGAGGCTGCCCTTCTCACGCAAACCACCCTGGCGTGATCGCCCCCTCTCAAACTCCACAAGCCGCTCCGCAGTCCGCTCACGCCTCCACCGGCGAATCAACAGCGCAGCCGGCCCGCTCTCGGCCGTTTTCTCCGGTTTCTCCAAATTTCCCGTCACGCCCACCACCCTAGACCCTCTGCTTGTCACCACAGGTCAACGCCCGAAAGGTTCCCGACTTTTGCGAGAATCCGGCGTCTCCCGAGCCGTATCGCGTAGCTCAACACCCGACGATGGAAGCGGCGCATCGGCGTCGCGCCCGGTTGCGTCTCGAGGCGGATGACTCGCCGCCAGCCCCTTCTGGTGGATCTCATGAACCAACTCGCGCAGCTCGGGCGGCCGACGCACTTCGACCCTTCCGCCGAAACCAGCGATCCACGCTGCAATCTCCGGCAAACCACCGACCGTCATCTTCAAGACAACCGACTCATCCTCCTGACGCTCGACCTCCTGCGTCGAATGGAACTGGCGCTCCATTGGTAGATGGGCGACTTCCGGAGAAAACCGAAGTGCAATATCGTGCGCTGGACCGCGGTAGGCTCCGAAGTTCTGCCCCACGTAGACGTCGCGATCGAACCCGTTCTGGCGCTCGAATGTGGAGCCCAAGAGCCTCGCGCGCTTGATCCGCTGCAAAGCAAAGTGGCGAAAGTCATCGGCATCGCGACAGAACGCCACGAGATAGGTCCGTCCCCCCTGAGCCAGGAGCAGGTGAGGCTCGACAGCTCGGGTTCTCAATGCTTCGCCGGCCTTTCCGTACTCGATTTCCAGAACCTCTTCATTGAAAAGGGCGTCCTCGATGGCATCGAACGACGCGGCATCCATCCGCATTTCCACGGCGGTCGTCCTCCCCTTCACGAGGCTTCTCATCAGATCAATCCAGTCTCGCCCCTCCGGTGTGAGTCGTGCGCGCAGAGAATCGCCCAAGGCGATCAACTCGCGTTCCAACCCAAACCCGCTGAGCAGAGACGAAGAATCGAAGGCCAAGAGAAGAGCAAGAACCTGCGATGGCCGGAGGGCATCGCTGGCGAGCGTCGTACCATCCACTCGGTACCTTCCCTCCTCGCCCACAATGGGGAACCCAGCCGCCTGCAGATGTTGCAGATCGCGATACACGGTCCGTTGCGAACAGCCGCCATCGAGTTGCTCAATGATGTCCTGAACCGAAAGACCGTGCCGGGCGTTCTCGAGAGCGCGCAACAAGTCGAGCAAGCGCGTGACCTGACGTCCGCGCTCCTCCATCCGCAGCACGCCCTTGCGTCGTACCGGCCTCCGATCTTCGGCCTTCTGCCTGCCCAGCTTGCTCATGATACGAGCAGGAGCATCCGAAGAAATGACTAGCAGCACAATGTGCTCATAGGTTCAGCATTCGCCGACGGAACAATCCATCTCTAATAGAACCCTCACTGTTATTCCCTGTCATCGCATGGCAACGCCCTACCTTTCAGGGCGTTGCCCCGCGGGCTCCCCGCGCCCGATCGTCATCCGAGGTCAATGCTCGGTCGACACCCTCGCAGAACCAAGGCACCGTCCATGGTCAAGATGGCCGACCACGATGCTTCGAATGTCGAACCTTTGGTTCCCGATGGGACGGAGCCCGTGTCTGCACGAGCAAAGTCGCTACCCCTGGCGCCCCCGCAGGTCGAAGTCGAGCAGCTCCTGGTTCCGGCACGAATGATCAACGAAGTCCTGTACTGCGAACGCTTGATGTATCTCGAATGGATCCAGGGCGAATGGGCGGAGAACCGCTACACCGCTGAGGGGTCCGCCGTACATCGACGTGTGGACAAAAAGGATCAGGTCCTCAAGGTCGCCGACAACAACGCTGGAACCTCGCAGAAAGCGTTCAGCGCAGCCGCAGAGGACCTGACCAACGATGCCGACGAACTCCCCTACACGGCGCGCTCCGTCTACCTCTCCTCCGAGCGTCTGGGCATCACGGCCAAGGTCGACGTCGTTGAAGTCGACGGGAAGAAGGTCGTTCCGGTCGAATACAAACGTGGCAAAGAGCCGGCGCACGGTCCCTATCTTCCAGAGCGCGCTCAAGTCGCAGCACAAGTCCTCCTCCTGCGCGAGCATGGATACGAGTGTGAAGGCGGAGAGATCTACTTCGCCGCCGAGCGGCGACGTGTCCCCATCCCAATCGACGCTCGGCTCGAGCAAGCGGTGATGGACGCAGTTGCGCGCGCCAAACACCTCGCCAGCGAGGGGCGATGCCCGCCGCCGCTCGACGACAGCCCGAAGTGTTTCGGATGCTCGCTTTCCGGCATTTGCCTTCCGGATGAAGTTCAAGCTTTGCAGAGCAAGAGCCTAAAAGACCTCGAAGACCATCAGGCGATGGAGGTGGGCGACGATCCTTGGGGACTCGCGGGTCCGGAGCCGGATGCAAGCCTGACGGAGCCCGTACGCCGCCTTTTCCCTGCGCGCGACGACAAGGTGCCGCTCTACGTCCAAGGCCGAGGAGCTCAGATCCGCCTATCCGGTGAACGCATCATCGTCACCGTACCCGGCGAAAAAGCGACGGAGGTTCGTCTTTCGAACACTTCAAGCGTGACGCTCTACGGCAACGTCCAAGTGACGACCCAGGCCCTTCGTCGCTTGATGGATGACGGGATCCCAGTGCTCTTTGCGACCGGTGGCGGTTGGCTCGTCGGTCGCGCTCTGGGAAGTGATACGAAAAACGTCGAGCTCCGCACCTCCCAGTATCGAAAGGCACAAGACGAATCGTTCCGCCTTCGCCTGGCGAAAGAGATCGTACGCACCAAGATCCTGAATTCACGAACCCTCCTCCGTCGCAACCACCGCGACACCCCCAAGGTCGCTCTCCTCGAACTCAAACAGCTCGCAAAGAAAGCCACGGACTCCGATTCGCTCGAATCACTCCTTGGTCTGGAAGGGACGGCGGCACGCGCATACTTTCGCGAGTTTACCGGCATGTTGAAGGCGGAGTTGTCCGACGGATTCGAGTTCGATCGCCGCAACCGGAGGCCACCCAAGGACCCGATCAACGCGCTTCTCTCTTTTTGCTACGGCTTGCTGGTGCGCGAGACCACCATCGCTGCTCAGACCGTCGGCCTCGATCCCCTCCTTGGCTTCTACCATCGTCCGCGTTTCGGGCGCGCGTCCCTTGCGCTCGATCTCATGGAGGAGTTCCGTCCTGTGCTGGCAGACTCGACGGTGATCAACGTGATCAACAACGGCGTGATCACTCCTGCCGATTTCGTTCGCGGCCAGGGAGCCGTCGCCCTCAAGGACTCCGCTCGCAAGCGGGTCATTCAAGCGATGCAGCGACGCCTCGATCAGCTCATCAATCACCCGGTGTTCGACTATCGCTTGAGCTATCGACGGGTCCTCGAGGTCCAGGCCCGCTTGCTCAGTCGCACGCTTCTCGGCGAACTTCCAGAATACCCTGGATTTCGCGTACGTTAGCGGAGGCCCGATGCGTCACAGCTACATCGTCACGTATGACATTTGCGATCCCAAACGCCTGAGGAAGGTCCACAAGGTGCTCCTCGGGTTTGGCGACCATATCCAACTTTCCGTGTTTCGCTGCGAACTCAGCCATCGAGAACTCGTAGAGCTCCGAGCAGCGCTGGGCGAGGTCATCCACCGTGAAGAAGACCAAGTTCTCTTCGCCTCGCTCGGCGCGGTGGCTGGTCGCGCGGAAAAAGCCATCAGTTCCCTGGGCAAACCCTACGAGGATCCAGAACGGCTCGCGATCGTAGTATGATTCGTTTTCTAGCCGTCCCCATCGCGAGCGGTAAGGTGCCGACAAATCCCCGGCCACCTCTCGCGAAACGGCCCCGCTCCCTGAAAACAAGCTATCTCCAGCGTCCGCCCCTCGGCGGGCGGACGCCAAATCTCGAACCATCGCACCCCCCATTCCCCCGCGTACAACACCTCTCGCATCCCCCCTTGCAAGTCCACGAAATCCAGACGAACCTCCCAGGTGCCCTTCCGTCGCTGAACAGCGACGGCCCCATTGAAGCAGGCACATATTTTATCCTACAATCGTAGAACGGTGGACCTTCCGTCGCTGAACAGCGACGGCCCCATTGAAGCTTGAGTTGCGCAGAAAGCTCCGAATCACGAGCAAGCAGCCTTCCGTCGCTGAACAGCGACGGCCCCATTGAAGCGTGGGTGCCGTCGTCCTGTAGGATCCAGTAGGCGACCTTCCGTCGCTGAACAGCGACGGCCCCATTGAAGCCCGAAGGGCTCTACTGGGCGCTCATGTCCTCGAAGCCGCCTTCCGTCGCTGAACAGCGACGGCCCCATTGAAGCTGCGGGATCTCGGCGACCGTGGCGTCGATGCGCTGCCTTCCGTCGCTGAACAGCGACGGCCCCATTGAAGCATGCCGCGACTACTGCCCATATCGCACCCGCCGACCGCCTTCCGTCGCTGAACAGCGACGGCCCCATTGAAGCCGGCGGACCACCTGCTCCCCTTCCGTCGCATAAGTGCCCTTCCGTCGCTGAACAGCGACGGCCCCATTGAAGCCACGTCTCGCACTCGGCAGTGGAACAGACCTTGGAGGCCCTTCCGTCGCTGAACAGCGACGGCCCCATTGAAGCGGCAGCCGCCTTCTTGCCGGCTTTGGTCGACTCACGAACCTTCCGTCGCTGAACAGCGACGGCCCCATTGAAGCAACTGACATACCGGGTGGTGCCTTCCCTTTTCGCGCCTTCCGTCGCTGAACAGCGACGGCCCCATTGAAGCCTGCTGGTCACTTTCTTGACTGTGTTCCGCACCCTTCCCTTCCGTCGCTGAACAGCGACGGCCCCATTGAAGCCCGTTGCCACGCATCGCCTCACCGCTGTGCCCATCCTTCCGTCGCTGAACAGCGACGGCCCCATTGAAGCACCGTCGGAATACTCGGCGAATGCTTCCGCCCAGAGCTGCCTTCCGTCGCTGAACAGCGACGGCCCCATTGAAGCTTCTTAAGCGCCTCGCTCGTAGCAACAGCAGCAAGACCTTCCGTCGCTGAACAGCGACGGCCCCATTGAAGCGTACTGGGCCAAAAGGGAGGCGATCCGCTCATCGGAACCCTTCCGTCGCTGAACAGCGACGGCCCCATTGAAGCTCGTTGGCTCGAAGCTGCGAAAGAAGACCATCACTGAACCTTCCGTCGCTGAACAGCGACGGCCCCATTGAAGCGTTCCGGTGAGGTGCGGGTGAGGTTCAAGGCGCCGCCTTCCGTCGCTGAACAGCGACGGCCCCATTGAAGCAACGAGGACGGTTCTCTCCAGAGCTACACCCTCGAGCCTTCCGTCGCTGAACAGCGACGGCCCCATTGAAGCGCCTGAGACGCTGAGGGAACGTCCCTCTCGGTCATCTCCTTCCGTCGCTGAACAGCGACGGCCCCATTGAAGCGTTGAAACAGGCACGTCTCAGCGGTGGCACACGCCTGCCTTCCGTCGCTGAACAGCGACGGCCCCATTGAAGCCTCCATGGCTTCCACGAGGACGCGTATGCGTTCCTCGCCTTCCGTCGCTGAACAGCGACGGCCCCATTGAAGCTCGCCCTACTCCGTTCGCCTCGGGACTCTTGAGACAACCTTCCGTCGCTGAACAGCGACGGCCCCATTGAAGCTTGCGCGCGGTCTTCTTGCGCGCGGTCTTTTTGCGGGGCCTTCCGTCGCTGAACAGCGACGGCCCCATTGAAGCCGTCGAGCTCCTCTTGGGAGATTCGGACGTTGGCGATCCTTCCGTCGCTGAACAGCGACGGCCCCATTGAAGCGGCATAATCCCCCAGCCACTCGGTTCGCACGAGGACCTTCCGTCGCTGAACAGCGACGGCCCCATTGAAGCAAGACAAATCGAGTTGTCCGACGACGTGTTGCCGGTCCTTCCGTCGCTGAACAGCGACGGCCCCATTGAAGCGGCGCGTTCCCGTCGCGCGCGTTGCGTGAGGCTGCCGGCCTTCCGTCGCTGAACAGCGACGGCCCCATTGAAGCTTTCGTCCTCCGACGGCGTCGCCGTTGATGAACATGCCTTCCGTCGCTGAACAGCGACGGCCCCATTGAAGCATTCAGTCGATGCCAGTCGCTGAGCCTGGCGACTTTCCTTCCGTCGCTGAACAGCGACGGCCCCATTGAAGCGTTGGCACGGCGGGGCGCCTCGGCGCCAGCGTAGCTCCTTCCGTCGCTGAACAGCGACGGCCCCATTGAAGCTCTGCTTGTGCTCACCGCCGGGCGCGTTGTTGGAACCCTTCCGTCGCTGAACAGCGACGGCCCCATTGAAGCTGGTGCAGCATGACCGACCTATTCGGCGACTGGGTTCCTTCCGTCGCTGAACAGCGACGGCCCCATTGAAGCCCGAACCCACCACCGGCCGTGCGAGCGAAGGCGCAACCTTCCGTCGCTGAACAGCGACGGCCCCATTGAAGCACATCCACCTGACGCCGGAAGAGGAGCCGGATGGGGAACCTTCCGTCGCTGAACAGCGACGGCCCCATTGAAGCCGGGTTGAATCCCTTGCGTGAGCAAAGCACTGGGGGCCCTTCCGTCGCTGAACAGCGACGGCCCCATTGAAGCTTCCTCCCATCCACGTATCACGTCGCGGGCGCCTTCCCTTCCGTCGCTGAACAGCGACGGCCCCATTGAAGCCCAATCCCCCTCCTCTGGTGTGGTGGGCGCCTTCGGGTCCTTCCGTCGCTGAACAGCGACGGCCCCATTGAAGCCAGAGTCCACTGGCTGGGTCCCAGAGCACGAGGAGATTCCTTCCGTCGCTGAACAGCGACGGCCCCATTGAAGCTTCGGCGTCGGGCGCGGAAAGTTCTCGACGGCGCAAGGTCCTTCCGTCGCTGAACAGCGACGGCCCCATTGAAGCACGCCCATTTTTCTTGCTCGTTCGTGCCATTCGACCTCCTTCCGTCGCTGAACAGCGACGGCCCCATTGAAGCACCCAGGGCTGGGGCGAGGCCGGGAAGCTAGCGAAACCTTCCGTCGCTGAACAGCGACGGCCCCATTGAAGCAGCACAAAACGCGCGCGAAGGTTCGGATCTGAGTAGTCCCTTCCGTCGCTGAACAGCGACGGCCCCATTGAAGCCTCGTGTCGTCCAGCCAGACCCGGTGCCAGTCTGCACGCCTTCCGTCGCTGAACAGCGACGGCCCCATTGAAGCCAGGTGTCGATGAACAAGACGCCATCATCTGCACCCCTTCCGTCGCTGAACAGCGACGGCCCCATTGAAGCTGTACCGCTTGGACGATCGAGCCGAGTGATCTGCAGCCTTCCGTCGCTGAACAGCGACGGCCCCATTGAAGCTCTCTGACCACCCCAAAGCGTTCGCTAAACCCCCACCTTCCGTCGCTGAACAGCGACGGCCCCATTGAAGCAATCTTCTCGTTTCTCCAACCGTGCCAGCGGCACTCGCCTTCCGTCGCTGAACAGCGACGGCCCCATTGAAGCCGTTCGTGATCGCTACCCCGTCGTCAGAGATGTCGAGCCTTCCGTCGCTGAACAGCGACGGCCCCATTGAAGCGCGCGCTCCATACAGTGGTCCGAAGCGCAGATGCCGCCCTTCCGTCGCTGAACAGCGACGGCCCCATTGAAGCGGGGCGTACTGCGGATGGCTGTCAGAGGCGCAAGCTGCCTTCCGTCGCTGAACAGCGACGGCCCCATTGAAGCTGGGACTACGCGGTCGGGCGCGAGTGCAAGTTCAGAGCCCTTCCGTCGCTGAACAGCGACGGCCCCATTGAAGCACACGCAGAACAGCGGTTTTCTCGCGGCGCCGCACGTCCTTCCGTCGCTGAACAGCGACGGCCCCATTGAAGCAACCTCAAGACGGGGAAAGGCCGCGGGAAGCTTCGGGAGCCTTCCGTCGCTGAACAGCGACGGCCCCATTGAAGCTTCTGGCAGGCACTCATCACGGTCGTGTGGTCCTTCCTTCCGTCGCTGAACAGCGACGGCCCCATTGAAGCCTGGCTCCGCGCGTCGCTTTCTTCACGCCTCGACTCAACCCTTCCGTCGCTGAACAGCGACGGCCCCATTGAAGCTTTCGATGAGTCCGACACCGAAGCCACCGACGAACACCCTTCCGTCGCTGAACAGCGACGGCCCCATTGAAGCTCTAGTTCCGGTCTAACGAACGGAGCCAAAGCAGTCCTTCCGTCGCTGAACAGCGACGGCCCCATTGAAGCCGAAGCGGCTTCGTAAGGTAGCGCTCGGTGAGTTCTCCTTCCGTCGCTGAACAGCGACGGCCCCATTGAAGCGGCTTGGAAAGGATCGTGGTGTCGCCAACCTTCAAGACCTTCCGTCGCTGAACAGCGACGGCCCCATTGAAGCGGGTCCTGCGATTTTTCCCGAGGCCGTGAGGTCGCTCACCTTCCGTCGCTGAACAGCGACGGCCCCATTGAAGCACCGGAGACGACAAGGTCTCCGGCGTCCTGGCCACCCTTCCGTCGCTGAACAGCGACGGCCCCATTGAAGCGACACAGAGGGCGAGCTCGTGGAGTTGTACGTCGACAGCCCTTCCGTCGCTGAACAGCGACGGCCCCATTGAAGCCGATACACCTAATATCCGCTGATACGCATGCTGCGTAACCTTCCGTCGCTGAACAGCGACGGCCCCATTGAAGCCCGCCCTCCCAGGTCGGAGCCTGCTCCCCGGCACCTACCTTCCGTCGCTGAACAGCGACGGCCCCATTGAAGCGATCAATCCGCAGATCGTTGGTCCGCGTCGAATCAACCTTCCGTCGCTGAACAGCGACGGCCCCATTGAAGCCAGTTCTGGGCCGAGACTGCCTCGTACGAAGAGATCACCCTTCCGTCGCTGAACAGCGACGGCCCCATTGAAGCATGAGTGCCACCAGCGCCCTTCGAGGCGAGCGACCATTCCTTCCGTCGCTGAACAGCGACGGCCCCATTGAAGCCCACTACCACCGGGGCGCTCGCTTTTGGCGCACCGGCCTTCCGTCGCTGAACAGCGACGGCCCCATTGAAGCTCGCAGATCGGGGTGCTTCCGCGGTTGCTTCCGCGGCCTTCCGTCGCTGAACAGCGACGGCCCCATTGAAGCCAGCACAACAGCGGTCCTGTCGGGCCAGCGTGGGTTAACCTTCCGTCGCTGAACAGCGACGGCCCCATTGAAGCTCTTATTAGCCATTGACCTCTAGTTACTCCCCCTAAATCCTTCCGTCGCTGAACAGCGACGGCCCCATTGAAGCACCTTAGGCCCCTGCTTTCTGCACGTCGGCGAGCGCCTTCCTTCCGTCGCTGAACAGCGACGGCCCCATTGAAGCCTCTTGATACACTTTGCCGGCCGCGAGAGACTGCCGAACCCTTCCGTCGCTGAACAGCGACGGCCCCATTGAAGCGTGGGACATCGGCGGAGGTGTCTGGGCGAGCACGCGGTCCTTCCGTCGCTGAACAGCGACGGCCCCATTGAAGCCCCGTTGGGAGCGACCGCCATGGGCGCGTACGCGTTCCCTTCCGTCGCTGAACAGCGACGGCCCCATTGAAGCCGACTGACGGCGTGCAGTTCCTTCCGCGCAAAATCCCTTCCGTCGCTGAACAGCGACGGCCCCATTGAAGCTACCACACGCAGATTGCAGTGGGCGGCGATGTAGTTCCCTTCCGTCGCTGAACAGCGACGGCCCCATTGAAGCCCTGCAACTTCGACCGCGTGAGTTCGCGATCAGGGCCTTCCGTCGCTGAACAGCGACGGCCCCATTGAAGCACTACGCTATCGTAGTTTACTACGCAAGACAAAAACCCTTCCGTCGCTGAACAGCGACGGCCCCATTGAAGCGGGCCAGCGCTTCCAGCGGAACCAGACTGCGTGCAACCCTTCCGTCGCTGAACAGCGACGGCCCCATTGAAGCCTGAAGATGGTATTACTGGAGAAACTCCTCCACGATTTTCCTTCCGTCGCTGAACAGCGACGGCCCCATTGAAGCTACCCTTATACCCTGCTTCTTTCCTGCCCCCATCATTCCTTCCGTCGCTGAACAGCGACGGCCCCATTGAAGCCAGCGGGACGGCCGAGAGGTGCGCTTCCCAGAACTGCCTTCCGTCGCTGAACAGCGACGGCCCCATTGAAGCAGAGGTGAGCAGTTCTCGACGTGCGCCGCGTGACAAACCCTTCCGTCGCTGAACAGCGACGGCCCCATTGAAGCGAGGACTTCGAGGGACAGGTGCGCGTCCACTAAGTCCCTTCCGTCGCTGAACAGCGACGGCCCCATTGAAGCGACGACGTCGATTCCCCAGCCCGCATAGAAACCATCCCTTCCGTCGCTGAACAGCGACGGCCCCATTGAAGCGTGGGCTCAGGAAGTGGAGAAGGCCAAAGTCATCACGCCTTCCGTCGCTGAACAGCGACGGCCCCATTGAAGCTGAAGGTACGCGCGATTCCGGTACTCCTCGGCTTTGTCCTTCCGTCGCTGAACAGCGACGGCCCCATTGAAGCCGATGTGAGGCCAAGTCCTGGGGGAGCAACTTCGTCTCCCTTCCGTCGCTGAACAGCGACGGCCCCATTGAAGCGGGAAGCTGCCTTCAGTCGAGGACTACGGAGGAGACCCCTTCCGTCGCTGAACAGCGACGGCCCCATTGAAGCTCCCGAGATCCTCCAGCTCGGTGCCCGTGCCGATGGCCCCTTCCGTCGCTGAACAGCGACGGCCCCATTGAAGCTAGTTCGGACTGAGGGATCGCCCGGTATTCCCGCGACCTTCCGTCGCTGAACAGCGACGATTGAAGCGGGCTAAGCCCCAAAATGGATTCTTCCTCGCCGCGGCCCTTCCGTCGCTGAACAGCGACGGCCCCATTGAAGCCAACATGACCTTTCACCGGCGCGCGGCGTCCGCTCGGCGAGTGCGCCGAAGGTACCCCTACTGAGTCAGCGAAATGTCGGCATCGGTTCGACCTCCGCTCCGACGACCCCGGAAACGGCGTTCGCCGATTATTAATTTTTGCTTAATAAAAGTAGAAAAATTATCTGTATTTTTAACTTCTACTAATCAACCCCCTTTGCCCGTGCGAGCCGCCGGGGCTTCATAGTCAATAATAAAAGCTCGTGATAACGTCCCGTATCATGACGCTAGTTCGTTCTCTGCCTCTGATCGGTGCTCTCGCCTTCTCTTCTGCTTGCTGGACGTTTGGCTGTTCCTCCGAGGAGGACAGCGACTCTGGCGATGGTGACGGCGACGGCGACACTGGCGATGGCGATGGCGTTGGTGATGGCGACTCCGGCGACGGCGACGGCGATTCTGGCGATGGCGACGGCGACGGCGACGGGTCAGGTGGAACGAACTCGTCCGGAGGCGCCGCTGGCGATGGCGACGGGGACGCGTCGGGTGGTTCATCTCTCGGTGGTGGAGGCGGAGGCGGGAATTCGACGACGATGATCGACTGCCACGACCTCGACTACGCAACGACCTGCAACGACACGATGATCCGCACGGGCGGCTACTACGCGTGCTCGGACTACTTCGGCGACATTCTAGGAGTCGAAGTCCAATGCGAAGCGGGTGGTGATTCGGTCGAGGTAGGCCCCGACCCGTGCCAGGAGTACGAGTTTCCCGTCGGCACTTGTGTCTACTACAATGATGCCCTCCCGGACCGCTGCTACGCTACGCACGTCGGCTCATCGACGGCCGAAGGCGTCGAAGCGGGCCAGGCTTTCTGGTCTGCGGTCTGTCCAGACTGGCGTCCGGCCGACTGACTGCAGGGGGCCTCCGGAATGCCCCAGCGTCTGGGACTGCGGCAGCCAGCTCGCACCGGGGCTCTCACGTTCCTCGCACTTCAAACCGCTCGCGATTACGTCGCCGAGGCGCTAGTTGCACGACGCCACGCGTTCACAGGCCTCGGAAGTGATGTCCTGAACGCTCTCGGCCCAGGTGAAATAGGCGGCGACATCGTCGCAGCTCCAATCGTGGCTCTGACTCTCGGCAAACTCGACGGTCTGTTGCCAACATTGCTCGAGATCGGAAACCGTCGCGGCGCAGTCTTGTGGCACGTCGGTTTCGGGGCACTGTGAAGTTTCTTCCATCGATTTCGAGCCATCTTGAAGACACTCGGCTTCGACCATCCGACACACTTCCGGATCGTCGGAGCCCGCGGCTCGGGCGGCAGCAATCCCTTCAATCCGACAAATGACCGGCTCGGGGTACGCACAGGCCAGCACTGCGCCGTATTCGTAGCAGATGTCTACGGCCTGCTCCTGGCTGAGTTGGTCCAGACGCAGCTCACTGGGCGCGGCGAAGTCGACATCACAGGAGGATCCGCCGGCGGGGTCCTGTTCATTCTGCGATGCGGACTCATCATCGGATTCCTCGGGGGAACAGGCCCATGCAAGGGCGACGAGGAGCATCGGTACAGCGAGCAGTGTTCGACGGGCGCACATGGGAGCCTTATCTCAGGTCGAAGAGCACGTTGCCAGCGCTTGGCCTCACTTCGACATCTGACATCGACTCTAGCGATCGTGTCTGACGTCGACGACGAGACGGGGCGGATCTTCGAGGGAAAGCACACGGTAGGGGTTGGGCGAACCGACGCCCAGCACGTAGGTCGTGACTGCCTCGAAATCGCAAGTCCGCTGGAGCTCTTTCACGGTCGGAAGGCCGGCGTCGGTCTCGGCCGGTGACACCGTGGGCTTGCCCGACTCGTCGTGAGCGTTCGCCGGGCTGAGCCGCACCTCGAGCCATCCATCACCAGCGACGGGAACGACGTCCCCCGAGCCGCAAGCTCGCACCGGGCGGTCGATGTACTCGAGGTGATACCCCGGGACGTCGCCTTCGAACTCGAACACCACTCGGTCGTAGCCCTCGTGTCGAGCCGAGCGAAGGCTTCGCAGCGTCGCGGGCGCCCCATTCCTCTTCTCTTCGACGATCCCCACCGTGCCATCGAAAGGCGCCGACGACGATGGTTGTTCGGCGGGGTAAACACGTCCGGGAGGAATCACTGGCCCAGAAGGCGCCTCCTCAGCCAGTCGTTTCGCCGTTGCTCCGGTTGTGGTCGACTCTTTCGTGGGCTGGGCCTTGTCGAGTTGCGCCGAAGCCCGACCTGCCAAGGGATCCGCTGGCTCTTCTTTCGAACAACCGAACAAAAGGGCCGCCAAGAGCGTGCCGGATGCGATCCTGTGTATCTTCACAAGGGCTACCATGAACACCACCACACCCACGCGCAAGTTCGCCCACGGAACTTCAGGGGAAGGGCCTTGGAGGTTGCTGATTGCGACTTGCGGGCGCCGAGCGACCTGCTTTCCTTCCGGCATGACCGACCGTCTTCAGTTCGCTCCCCTGGTTTTCATCTTGACGAGCGCCGCCGCGTGTAGCTCGACGCCTCCCCCGGCGCAGGACGCCTCCACCGAGGGTGCGCCGGCGGCGGATGACCCGAGCGCTCCGCCGACGTCCGACGCGCCCATCAACGCGCCATCAGACAAGGCACCCGGCGAAGAGGGGCACGACTGCGGCGGCATGACGGGCGCGAGCTGCGCGGCCGGGCTCTTCTGCCTCTACCCCATCGAAGCGACCTGCGGCGCCGCCGACCAGACGGGTGTCTGCACCCCGATCCCCGAAGCGTGCACGATGGAGTACTCCCCGGTGTGCGGCTGCGACGACAAAACGCACTCCAACGCTTGCCAGGCGCATGCCGAAGGTATCAGCGTTGCGCGAGAAGGAGAGTGCCAGGGCACCGCCAACTGAGTTCTTCGTCCGCCCCACCGCGCCGAGCTGCCTCCAGCTGAGATGTCCTGTAGTCTCGGGTCATGGTCTTCAGCGGTCGGTCCGGCTGGGCGGTGCAGGTGCCGTTTCTCTTGTCAGGACTCTCGGCGCTCTGTTGTTTCGGAGCCTTCGCCGCGGTCGCCGACGATCCCGACTGGCGCTCCATCGGCGGCGCTCTTCTGGCGATCGGACTTCTCGCGTTCACTTTGAGCGAGCTTCGCTCGATGCGCGTGATCGGTAAGGATCTCGTCGTGCGTACGGTTTATGGACGCCGGCGACTGCCCATCAACGAGATCGCCCTAGGAATCAACGTGCACCACGGTCCCCGCGGCGGTCCGACGTACACGATCTACGCACAAAGCAACGCCGGCAAGTTCGATCTCGGCTCGACCTTGACGAAGAAGGGCTCCGAACGACTGCGCGACCGCTTGGCAGCGGCTCTGCTCGGAGGTCGACTGAGCGCGGACGCTGCCCGAGCAAACCTCTCCCACGTTCGTCGGCAAGAGTCACTGCAAGCCGAACGGTCGCGCGAGGCAAAGCGCATCGTTGACGAATACCGCGCCTCGGGGAAAGCCAGAAAGACGACTCTGTGGACCCTCGCGATTGTGGTCATCTACATGCTGGGGATGGGCGCGTTTTTCTGGTGGAAGACTGTCCCCTAGGCAGCACTCGCCTAGCGCCGCTGGCTACATCTGTTCAGCGAGGTATTTCTGGATCCCGATGTCACCGATCATCTTGAGCTGAGACTCGAGCCAGTTGATGTGATCCATCTCCGTGTCTTTGAGAAGCTCGTCGAGCACCATGCGCGTCCCCGCGTCGAGCTTGCCGGTAGATAGCTCGATGGTTTCGTTCAAGAGGCGCCGGACGTCGAGTTCGTAGGACAAGTCGGCTTCGAACATGGACTTAGCGTCGCTGAGGATGGACAAGTTCGGTCGCTGGCTGAGATCGATGGTGCCCTCGAGGTAGACGATCCGCTCCATCAGCTTCTCCGCGTGAGTGCGCTCGTCGTCCGACTCGTGCCGGAGCCGCGCGGCGATCTTCTTGTATCCCTGATCGTCGAGGACCCGAGATTGAGCCAAGTAGAGCTCGCTCGAAGCGAGCTCGTGGCCGAGCAAATGGTTGAGTCGCTTCACGACATCGGGATCGCCCTTCATGCGGCTCAGTATTCCGCTGTCGCTCCGAAATACAAGACAATCGTCATCAATTTGGTAGGCCGCGCGGGATATTGCTTTTCGATATCGACAGGCCCTGACTGCGCCTCGCGTTTCCTGCAAAACGGGCGCGAGCCGCCGCTCGCTTTCGCTACATGACTTTCGATTTCAGCACCGCGCCCAGCGCGGCTCATTCGGCCGCGTTGATGACGATGTTGTCGATGCTGATTCCGAAGCAGTCGTTCTGAACTTGAAATTGGAACTGCAGTTTCACCGTTTGCCCCGCGTAGGCGGAGATATCGAAGGAAAAGTGTGCGAGTTCCTGCGTAGTCGGGTCAGTGCCGCTCTCGGTCTTGAATACCGTCGTCAGGATGCTGTCGTTCGATGCATCGAGAAGATGCACGGCGAAGAATTGATCCGCGTCGTCGAAGCTGTCCGAGCTTTCGTACTGCATGTCGAAGGAGAGTGTCCTCGCCCAAGCGGGAAGAGCGACCTCCTGAGTCATGCGGTGGTCCTCGGAATTGTTTTGCGCTTGAAACATCAGGTACGCACCATCCGTCGCGGCAACCTCGAAGGAGGGACATTCGAGATAGACGTCTTGTTCATCGGCGAAGTCGTAGTAGGTCGTTTCGGTCGCGACGGTTCCGCTCATCGTGATCCCGAAAATTCCGGAGGTCGGGCTCCCCGAGTCCTCGGACAACACCCATCCCGTGTAGTCTTCGGTCTCGAAGCTACCGTTTTGCACTACGTTCACGTACTCGCAGTCGGCGGAGCAGCCGTCTCCGCCGACATCGGGCCCAGGGTCGCAGTCCTCGTCGCCACGCAGCACTCCATCGCCGCAGCGCGGGACCGCGCAGGTCATGTCGTCAGCACAAACCCCGGACTCACAGTCGTCCGCGACCTCACACATCGCGAGATCTTCGCAAGGGTCACACGCCCCCCCGCCGCAGTCGACGTCGGTTTCGTCCCCGTTCTGGGCGCCGTCGTGGCAGCTCGCGGCAAGGCACACGGAATTCGTATTGCCGGCGCCTCCCGCGCCACCAAAGCCACCCATCCCCATCCAGTCCCCGCTGCAGGAGCCCGTCTCACAATCATCGCCCTTTTGACACGCCTGCCCGACCACACAAGGGTCACAACTCCCGCCGCAATCCACGTCGGTTTCGTCCTGGTTCATCAAGTCATCCGTGCAGCTCTCCATGGGGGTATCGCCGTCGCCGTCGCCGTCGCCATCCCCATCGCCATCCCCATCGCCATCGCCATCCCCATCGCCATCGCCGTCCCCGTCGCCGTCGCCGTCGCCATCGCCATCGCCATCGCCGTCCCCGGCGGCGTCGCCATCGCCGTCCCCATCCCCATCACCGCCGCCCGACGATTCATCCTTCGTCCCGCAAGCAACGAACACCATCGAGCAGACCAGGGCACTCAGCAGAGATTTTCTCATGATGGGTGGGTACGTAGAGGCAACAGACGAATCAAGACGGGGGCGGCTCCTGCGTCGTACATGCGACATGCGCCGGCTTTTGCCGTTCTGTTCCGTTCGAGGTGCTCGGAACCCACGTCGAAGCACCCCCAACGCCGTTCCTTCCTCCCGATCGACCAGGCGTCCACTTAGAGCCGGTCTGAAAACTTGGCCAGATGAAGCGGGCGGGTGCAGATGGGAG
>CBFGUR010000039.1:0-57249 GCA_965652275.1 uncultured Polyangiaceae bacterium
ATGCCCATCGAAGAACACGATTCGATGGCCATCGCCGAGCGTGAGCGGGAACAGTGACGTCCGACGGCAGCTCGAACTGCACTGTATTGTACTGATCGTCGAACAAGATCTGCAGGGCGTGATAGCCCACCCAGCGGTTCCACAGGCCGACGTCCGGGCAATCGACGAAGAGGTTGAGGCCGCCCAGCCAGTAATAGTCGGGCGGCAAGTCGGGAATGTGGACGTCAAAGGCCATCGTCGACGTCACGCTGGCGAGTTCGCTCGTCGCAAATTCCCGGCTCACCATGCGGCCCCAGCCGAGCGAAGAGGTAGACGCCCTCGTCGGTGGGCGCGATAGGATCTAGTCGAATTAATTTCCGCCCGAGCTTCGCACCCTTCGCCACTTGATGGGTATGCGAAGGTACGACTTGTCACTTGTACGGCTTGCCTCCGGAGGGACGGCGAGACGTGCCCCTTGGACCGCCATTTTCGGGTCTCTCATCGTCACGGCGTGCGGAACTGGGCTCGATTCGGACCCAAACCAGTGCGAGGGCGAGGCGTGCAATGCCGGATCCGGCGCTCAGCTGGGTACCGGCGGCCAGATGGATCCGGGGTCCGGTGGCACCTTGGCGTCGGGGGGGACGGCCTTCGGGACAGGAGGAACCGCCGCGGGCGGAAACGTTCAGACGGGGGACGGCGGGGGTGGAGTCCTCGGAACGGGAGGTGCGGGAACGGGAGGCGTTGGTACCGGGGGCACGTTCACCACGGAGGTGACGATCGAGGAAGGCGAGACCGGGCACTGTGAAACGGATGGCGTGACGGAGTCGACCCATGCTGGCTTCACTGGCACGGGATATTTGAACACGGACAACGCGGTCGGGGCCGGAATCGAGTGGGCCGTCAGCGTCGGGGACGCTGGTAGCTACACGCTCGCGATCACCTATGCGAACGAGCCCGCAGAGGACCGACCAGCGGACGTTTTGGTGGGCGGCGTAGTCGTAGCCCCGGGCGTTTCGTTTCCGTCGACGAGTAGCTGGACGACTTACTCCACTGTCAGCGTGGATGTGATGTTGGCCGCTGGCGAAAATCGCATCGAACTGGTGGCGACTCAGGCGACGGGCCTGGGGAACATCGACAGCCTGAAGATTACCGGAGCTTCTGTGAGCGCTGTCGACTGCGACGGAGCGATGGGCACGGGCGGTATGGGCACTGGCGGTATGGGCACCGGCGGTATGGGCGGCGACGACGATCTGTGTGATGTCGGCGTCTGGGACGGCAGTCCGCCGCAGGTGCTCAATCTGTCTGGCAACACCTTCGCCCACGACCCCACCATGGTAAAGTCGCGAGAAAGCGGCACGTATCATCGTTATTGGACGGGGGGAAACATTCCGCATGCCACCTCGTCCAACCTGACGAGCTGGCAAAACGCCCCAGCAGTACTGAGCGGTACTCCCGCTTGGGCGAACCAGTGGCTGGCCGGAATTCCGGGGCAGACCTTCAACTTCCCGTGGGCGCCGGACGTGTCCTACTTCAATGGGCAGTACCACCTCTATTCGTCGTTTTCAGCGGTTTTCGGCAACAACATCTCGTGCATTACGCATCTATCGACGAGCGACATCGACGCTGGAAACTGGACCGACAACGGTCCGATCGTTTGCACCGACGGGAGCCAAAACTACAACGCCATCGACGCCGACGTAGCTGTCGACACCGACGGGACACCGTGGTTTTCGTTCGGGAGCTTCTGGGGTGGCATCATGGCCTTCGAGCTCAACCCCGACGGCAGTCGTGCGGGCAACGACATGACTCAACTGGCTTGGGCGAACCAGATCGAGGCGCCCGTGCTTTTCCGGCGATGTGGTTACTATTACCTGTTCGTTACCTGGGGCATTTGTTGTCCGGGAGAAGGGCGCAGTGTCAATGATTTGACCTACCGTGTGGCGGTCGGACGATCGACGAACATCATGGGGCCCTACGTCGACAAGAACGGCACCCCGATGACCGAGGGCGGAGGGACGCTTCTCGTGGAGGGTGACGGCGTGACCTGGGCCGCAGCCGGCCACAGTGACGTGATCGCCACTGATGACAACATCTATCACTTTTACCACGCCTACCGGCAGTCGAACGGCGGTGCGGAACTGCGTATCGTGGAGATGCCGTTCGACGAGGACGGTTGGCCCGTTCCCGCCCCGACGCCATGAAAGAAAGACGCGGAACAGTCCGATGATGAAGAACGAACACAAGATCCAGCTTCGATTGGGGGCATCACTGGCGATGCTTTCAGCCCTGACCCTAGGAGGGTGTGGCAGCACAGCCGCACCGGACGGAGAGACGGTCGGCGTGGGTGGTTCGAGCTCGGTAGCCACAGGTGGCGACTCCGCACTCGGCACTGGTGGCGACACCGGAGGCGCGGTCATGGGCAGCGGCGCCGTCGGGACGGGAGCGATGGCTTCGGGGGGGGCGGCGACTGGCGGGACCGAGACCGGCGGCATGAACACGGGAGGTTCCACGGGGGGACTTCCGGCACCAACCACCACCAGCGTCACCCTCGAAGAAAACGGGATCGGCCTTTGTGCTGTGGACGGCGTGACGGAGTCGACCCACGCCGGGTTCACCGGCGCCGGATACCTCAATGGCGAAAACTCCGTCGGAGCGGGGATCGAGTGGGCCGTCCAGGTGGGAGAAGCGGGCTCCTATACTCTCGAGTTTGCGTATGCCAACGAGCCCGCGACCGATCGTCCCGGGGACGTACTCGTCGGGGATGCGGTGGTATCGAGTGGGCTTTCATTTCCATCGACGACGAGCTGGGCAACGTGGTCCATCGCGACCGTCGAAGTTCAGCTCGCAGAGGGCGAAAATCGAATCGCCCTCCAAGCAAGTGACGCCGCAGGTCTGGCCAACATCGACAGCTTGACCGTGAGTGGTCCATCGGTCGCCGCCTTCGATTGCGCCGGGATGACGGGCACGGGCGGCATGGGTACGGGTGGTATGGGAACCGGTGGCATGGGAACCGGCGGGGACGGCACCGGCGGGAGTGGACCCCGCACGACGTTCCGCAACCCTCTCAACCAGGACTTCGGACCCGATCCGTGGATGACCTACTATGACGGCTATTACTATCTCGCCGCCACCACGTGGGACAAAAACCACCTTTCGATGAAGCGTGGGCGCACGATCCAGGAGCTCAAGGATGCGACGCCCGAAGTGATCTGGCAGCCCGGACCGGCCGCCGCGTCGCGTGCCATGTGGGCTCCCGAGTTCTTCCTACTCGACAACGGCAGCGGACAGATGCGCTGGTATTTCTACTTCACGGCGGGCGACGGAAGCGCCGACTTCGTGGGGCAGCGCAGCCACGTTCTCGAGAGTTCGGGGCTCGATCCGATGGGGCCCTACACCTACAAGGCGCAGCTTCTCAATTATTGGGCCATCGACGGAAGCATCCTGGAGCACGGGGGCAACCTCTACTTCATGTTCTCCGCTTGGGACGGCCCCACACAGAACAACTACATCCAGCGCATGACCAACCCCTGGACGCTCACGGGCAATCGTACGCGGATCACGATGCCCGAACACGCGTGGGAAAAGGAGGGCACGGCTCAAGTCAACGAAGGCGCCGAACCGCTCTACCACGACGGGCGGACGTTCGTGACGTACTCCGCGAGCCAGTGTGGTTCACCCGGGTACAAGCTCGGGCTCCTCGAGCTCACGGGCAGCGATCCGATGAACCCCGCCCACTGGTGGAAGAGTCCGACTCCCGTGTTTCAAGCGGCCAATGGCCAGTACGGTACGGGGCACAATGGGTTTTTCATGTCGCCCGACGGGACGGAGTACTGGATTGCGTACCACGGAGTGACCAACCCGAACGGCAGCTGCTGGATCGATCGCACGACCCGCATTCAGCCGTTCGGCTGGGACGAAAACGGACTCCCGGATTTCGGTGAGCCGCTGTCATTGAACACAGACATCCTCGCGCCTTCGGGGGAGTGAGGGCGTCGCGAGGCGGACGTCGAGTTCATCCGACGACGGTCGCGTGCTTCTCCCGGACGAGGAGTTCGTTCAGGTACGTGCCCGTCTTGAAACAGGAGGCCAGGGTGGTGCGGCGGGCGATGAAGAAGACGTGGGCGACGTAGCGCCCGTATTTGTCGTATTTTTCGGTTTTGAGGACGATGGTTCCGGCGTTCATGAGGCTCGCAGCGACGAAGTCGCGGGCGCGGCGACCCTTTTGGGTGGCGATGTCGGGGCAATTGACGACGGCGAGGCGGACGCGTGTCTTGCGACTCACACCGAAGCCGAGATCGATGTCGACATCGAGGGTGTCCGCGTCGACGACGTCGGTGATGGTGGCTCGGTAGAGATACTCCGGGTCGCTGGGGCGCGTGAGGGCGCGGCTCTTCGCCTTTTTCCCGAGGTGGAGATCCGCACGGACGGCCGCCTCGAGCTGACGCGCGGACCAGCCGTGCTTCTGGGTTTCGCGAATGTAGAAGTCTCGGAGCTCGGAGGTTGGGAGAGAGAGAAGAGCGCGGTAGTGTGTCCAAGTCAGGCCGTCGTCCTGGGGCGGCCTTTGGTAGTCGACCGAGAGTTTGAGAGATTGATGGAGCGTCCGAATCGCCAATCCGGAATCCGCCGCGAGGTCGCGAATGACGGTGTTGTGGTAGCCCGCCTTTTCGGAGATGCGCAGGCGGTGGATGCGTTTGCCGATCGCCCAGTAGGCGCTGACTTTGGCGGCGGCGGATGCTGCGTCCGCTTGGTCACGGAGGGAGAGAACGTCGTCGAGGAGCGCCTCGTATTGGGCTTTGGAGATCAGGGTCTTGGGCATGATGGGGACAGCTTACCCCAGCGGGGGCCACATCTCGCACGCGCCGTGCGAGATGTGGCGGGTTCGTGGTCGGGCGAGCTTCGAGATGTGGGGGCTTCGGGCGCCCCGCGGATCCTCCCCCACGCGCTTGCGCGTCAGGGGGAGGCGGGCGCCCCTCGTGAAGAGTTCGAGGCGGAGCGGACGACAGGCCGCGGCGGGGAAAGGTGAGAGACTGCGTTTTTCATTTCGGGGGGCGACCGGGAGGGGGCTCTCCAAGAAAGCGGAACGCTAGAAGGCGCGGTTTGGATCCGTGTGGGTCGTTCAGCCGATTCGAAGTCGCGTCGGTGGACCAGTGAGTCTTTCGGTTGGGCATTTCTCGTCGAGGCGGTAGTGTGTCGGGGTGCGAGTGCACCTTCGATGATTCACGTTCGACCGCTTCGTCTTCTTTGTCTCGGCTTCGTCGCTCTCTCGGTGGCCTTCGCCTGCAGTGACAGTGGGCAGTTCAGCTCGCGCGGTGGTGAGTCGGCGAACGAGGGCGGGGAAGGTGGGATGCTCCCGTCGAGCGGTGACGGCGACGGCGACGAGGCGCCGGGGGGCCAAGGTGGAAGTTCGGAGGCGTGCTCTTGCCCGAGTGACGAGCACTGCGACGAGGGGGGCGCGTGCGTCGAGTGCCTGCGGAGTGCGCACTGCGGGGAGGCGGCACCGGTTTGCGACGCGGCGCGCGGCGTGTGCGTGGGATGCTTGGATCACGACGATTGTGGGGACGCGGGCGCGCCGATTTGTTTCGCAGACACTCTGAGGTGTGAGCCGTGCGAAGACGACGACAGTTGCGGCGATCTCGGCAACCGCTGCCTCGATTCGGGGGCGTGCGTACAGTGCTCTCCCGAGACCGACGACCGCACGACGGTGGACGACGACTGCGGCGCGGGGGTCTGCAATCCGGAGACGTTCAGCTGCGACGTGACGCGCACGCAAGCGAGCAAGAGAACGTGCGAGGCTTGCATTTCCGATTCCGAGTGCCCGGACGGTCACAACTGCGTCCCGATGGAATTTCAGGGGGTGGCGCGGGAAGGCGGGTTTTGCCTGAAGGACTCGAGCGTGGAGGGGTGTAGCGAAAATCCATTCCGCTCGCCGACTTCCGCGCGAGTGAGCCTGTCCGGCGCGCCAGCGACGATGTACTGCGGCATCAACGAAGACCTCACCACCTGTGAGGCAACTCTCGATCTGTTGGACGACCAGTCGTGCGTCACGGCCGAGGAATGTGGCGCGCCCGACCTCGACGACGGTCTGTGCGAGGTCGTTTCTCTGAGCGCTGGGAAGTGCACCTACGCTTGTGACAGCGCCGCCCAATGTCGCGCGTCCAGCCCGGGGGCCGGATGTGGCGGCGTGGGCGCGGACTACTGTGGGGGGTGAACCCGGGTGAGGGGGCTGACCGGCGGGCCGGGGGTCTCGTGGGGGCAGAAATATTCGAAGAAAAGCCCGTGCATCACCCCTGAGGTGGTTGCCAGGCGCATGGCCTCGGCTTAATTCCGTAGCCGCGCTGAGGGCACGGATTTCGGGCTTTTCGTGATTTTTTCGAGGACCACCGTTTTTTCTGCAACGGCTTGCTGGCGCGACCGAAGCAGGCATCAAGGCGGGCCGCCGTGGACGGTGGCTCGGAGCAACGTTTCCTCTTTTTCTGCAGGTTTTTGAAAATGACTCGATTCATCACCAGTCTCTTCCTCGTTTCCTTTGCGGCCGCCGGGTTTGCGAGCGGTTGCGGTTCCTCGTTTTCCTCGAAAGGGGGGAAGGAGGGCGACGGCGACGGTGACGAAGTGGGTGACGGCGACGGCGACGAAGGCGCCACGGGGGGAATGGGTGGGATGCGGGGCGCCCTCGGAGGACAGGCCGGCGAGATGGGGGGCCAAGGAGGCGAGATTGTCGACGAACCGCCGATCGAGGAGCCGCCGGAGGAGCCGGAGGAGCCAGTTTGCGATCCGGATGCGGAGGACTTGCCGGACGACGAGCATTTCGATGCGAACTGTGACGGGATCGACGGGGACATCGAAGGGGCGATTTTCGTTTCGCCGGCTGGGTCCCCGGAGGGTGACGGCACGATCACCGATCCGTTCGACACGATCGGGGCTGCCGTGGCGCTTGCTCAGGAGGAGCTCAAGGACGTGTACGTGTGCCGAGGCGAGTACCTCGAGCAAGTTTTCATCGAAGCCGAGGGGGTCAGTCTCTACGGCGGCTTCGACTGCAACGACGGGTGGACTCGGACGGCGGACCCATCCGTCGTTGCTTCGTCCGCGGGGCCCGCGCTTCGTCTGAAGAGTGTGTACGACGTCCACATCGAGGGGATGGAGTTTTACGGGCGGTACCCGGTTTCTGGGGAGATTTCCTCGATTGGTGCCGTGGTGGAAAGCTCTTTGGGAGTTTCGTTCAAGTCGGTCTTGATTGCGACGGGTGATGCGCTTTCTGGCGCCTCAGGGGCGGATGGAGTTGCGTTTCCTGAAGGGCAGAAGGGCCTGAGTGGGGCGCCGGGAAAGAATCAGATTGGCGGTGGGCTCTGCGACAACTGCTACGGACCGGGCGGGGGCACGGGTGGAATCTCCCTCCCAGCAAAGTGCCCGAGCGACCAGGATGGCGAACCCGGAGGAGTGGGCGGGGACGGTGCGGATTGGGACAACTCCCCCACCTTCGAGCTTGGCTCTCCCTCGCCTCTTTCGGGCACGCCTGGAGGAATGGAGGCAGGCGCGGACGGGACCGACGGGGCGAACGGAGCGACCGGCTCCAACGCAGCCGTCAGCTCTCGCGGTATTGGAGTGCTCAGCGGTGTCACTTACGTTCCGAACAATTCGGGGTTCGACGGTCAGTTCGGACAGAATGGGGAGGCCGGCGGGGGCGGGGCCGGGGGCGCGCGAATCTACGACGGCGCTGTCTTCTATTCAGCCGGCGGTGGTGGTCAAGGTGGATGGGGCAGCTGTGGTGGACCTCCGGGCGAAGGTGGTGAAGGTGGCGGAGCCTCCATTGCACTCGTGGTCGTCGGTTCCTCTGTCGAGTTTTCGAACGTCGTGCTGCGTTCAGGAAAGGGTGGTCGCGGGGGAGGCGCGGGGGAGGGCGCGCCGGGCCAAGAGCGAAGCGACGGAGGTCCTGGCATGTTGCGCGGCGGCGACGGTGGTCGCGGAGGTCGCGGGGGTCGCGGGGGACACGGATCGCCAGGGGGCGGGGGGCCGTCGCTCGGGATTGCACTTCGCGACGCGGAGCTGGAAGGCACGAGCGAGCTGACCATCGAACTGGGGAGTGCGGGAGCTGCTGGCACCCCGGTCGGGAGTCGACCCGCGCCGCCGGACGGCATCGCGGCTGAAGCCTACGATTTCGAAGCAGAACAGGAGGTGGAGCTGTGAGCGCTTTGCGATTCGTCGAAAGAAAGTTTCCCAGGCGGGGCGCGCTCTTTGGAGTCGCCGTTGCGGTGAGTGCCGCCGCTCTGCTGGCGCCGGGGTGCAAGTTCACGTCCTGTGCGGACACGAATTCTTGTGAGCCGGAGGCCGAGGGTGAAGACGCGCTCGGTGGCCAGGGTGGCGCTCTGGAGGATCCCGGCGAGCCCGGGGGCAATGTTGGTGGCATGGGAGGAACGGATACGGAGCCCGACGGCGATGCACTGTGCGTCGACGGAGAAATCATCTGCGACGGAAGCTGTGTCGACCCGTCGAGCGATCGGGAATTCTGTGGCGCGCGGGGAGACTGTTCGGGGGCGCGCGCGGGCGCCGCGTGTGATGCTGGGGACGTGTGCGTCGATGGCAGCTGTCGTCTGGATTGTCCCGAGGGGCAGGTCGGGTGCGACGGTTCGTGTATCGATCCGATGTTCGACGACGATCATTGTGGGGCGGACGCGGCGTGCTCCGAGTATTCGGAATGTAACGCGCGGCAGCAGTGCATTTTCGGGACGTGTGCGCAGTGGGGGGAGGCTGGGGTTGTCGATTTCGGACCTGGCGCGGGCTACCCGTCGGTCGCTGCTCAGGTGACCATTGACGGGATGGGAGACGCTCGAATTGCCTGGAATCGCTCCGATCACGATTCCCTCACCGATGCTTCCACGAGTGATTTCTTTAATGATCGTGGTTCCTGGAGTCTTCCCTTCGTGCATGACGATGGAGACGAGCGCGTCAGGGACCTTCAAATGAGGACGAATGAAGCGGGGCGGACGGTGCTCCTGTTCGTTCAAGAAAGTGACGGTGGCGAGCTCGAAGTGCATGCGGTGACGAGGGATTCAGGCGGCGAGTGGACCGACTCGGCAACGATCTCCGGCACCTCAGGGGGAGCCGCACAGTCGTGGCCCGTGTACTTTCCCTCACTTGCCCTGGACGAAGCGGGGAATGCGACGGCTGCTTGGTTTGAAGTGCGCGACACTGGCAACGTGATCGTCGTCGCTCGTCTGAGTGCTGGGGGTACTGACTGGGGGAGCCCGATCGATGTTGACGTGCCGCAGTCGCTGGAGGTGCACCGTCCGCTAACGGCCGCCGTTGGGGGAGGGCAAGTCCTGCTCGCGTTTACCCAGTGGGGCGATGACGGTTGGACGTGGATGGCAACGGCGTCGGAAGGACTCCAGTTCCCAGCACCCGCTCCCCTCCCGATGACCCCGAGGACGGAGCCGCGTTTTTCCGCAGCGCTCGTGTCGAACGGACACGACGTCGCGATCAGCTGGAATCAGCACGCCGGGCTGGGGCCAATTTGGCACGGGGGATACGTCTGCGTGTTTCGGGACGGCGCCTGGCTCGATGAGATGGAGATTGCACAGAACGATGAAGACGCGATGCTGGATCCCGCCGATCTTGCTATTGATGAGCACGGCAATCTGATCGCTGCGTGGGTGACTCAGAGTCCGAACAACGCGCTCCTCACGGCTCGTCTTCCAGCCGATTCCGAAGAATGGGTAGTGGGCTCCACTCCCTTAGCTGTCGCGCCGCTCGTCTCCCAGCCCGCCCTTACAGTCGATGGCCTGGGCAACTTCCACCTCGCGTTCATTCAAGAGGCGGGAGGCGCTTCCAGCGTCTGGACCGCTCGCAAGCCCGCGGGCCAAGAGGCCTTCACCTCCCCGCGGCTGGTCGAACAAAGTGATGCCGCCGCGACCCTTCCCGCAATGGCGTTCAATGATTCCGGCGAAGGGATACTCGTCTGGTGGGAATCGGAGAGCGTCGACCACCGGCTGGGCTATTCCATCTTTCGATGAACTAGGACGAGTGCGAACATGCCAAGCAATGCAAAACATCGGGGCGCTACCCTCGTAGCCTGGCTTCTGTCGTGCTCGCTTTCGGGAGTCGCCGTCGCCGAACAGAAGAACGGCACCGACTCCACGCCGGGACCGGCCGTTACTTCAACGAAAGAAGAAGGCTCCGAACCCCAACCAAGCGAACCTGACAGGTTACAAGAATCCCCCTCCCTCGAACAAGCCCGCACGGCCTTCCTCGAAGGGCGCAACCTGATCGGCGAGGGGAAATGGGCGGATGCGGAAGAGCAGTTTCGAGTAGCCGTGCGCGTCAAGAACACACCGGGCTTGCGCTATTACATCGGATACTGTCAGGAAAAGCAGGGGCTCTTGGTCGAGGCAATGGCGACGTACCGCGAAGCCGAAGAGCTGCTTTCCACCGAAAAAGCCCCCGACGTCGAGCAGCTCGTGCCCGAGGCGATCGAACGAGTCAGCGGCAAGCTCTCGCTCCTTCTGCTCGAAGGCGTCCCCGCGGGAGCCCAGCTCTCGGTCGACGGGAAGTCGCGACCTCTGAGTCTGCAGTTTTACCTCAACCCCGGAAAGCACGAGCTCAGGCTGCGCAAAGACGGGTACCAGGACTTCGTGCACCAGATGTCATTCGAGGCGGGGAAGCGGCAGCGCGTGGTCGTCGAGATGCAGCCTGTCCAGGCGAAGGTGGTCGACCCAGGTCCAGTCGACGAAGTTCGGGACCCAGTCGATTCCGTTCAGCGAGCCGTCTTCTGGTCGAGTGTCGGTGTCGGAGCCGTCGGGCTCGGAGTGGGGATCACGGGGGCAGTTTTGCTTTCTTCGACGAAGCGCGAGGTCAGCGACTTGAACGAAATCGCCGACGCAATGTCCAGGGGAGACGACTCGGCGTGTTCGGCTCCGTCTTCAGAAATGGGCACGGTTTGCTCTGACCTCGAGCGGGGTGGAAAGCGCGCGAACGCAATGGGAAACGTGATGGTCGGAGGTTTCATCGCGGCGGGAGTGGGAGCTGCCGGCGCCGTGGTGAGTCATTTCTTCTGGCCGGAGTCTTCGTTGCGTGTCGACGTCGGTGTCGCTCCCGGCGCGACGTCCGTCGTTCTCAGGGGCCGCTTCTGACGGAGGCTGAGGCCGCAGTCTCGTCGGCTGCAGGCTTTGGCGGCGCTGCTGGTTCGACTTCAGGTGCGCCGGGTCGGTGATTGTATCGGTGCCAGAGGCGCTTGGTCGTGAGCGCGTCCGTGCTGAGCCCTCCGTACTTTTCGCTTTGCGTGAGGAGATAGCGCGCCAGGTCTGCCGAGAGCTCGGTTTGGTCCTTTCGGTCCTTGCGGACGTAGGGGAACACGACTCGATTCGTCGGAAGTCCAGTCGTTCCGATCGTGTCCTTCTTGTCGAGGAAGGTCTGAGTCGCCGGTACGACGATGCGTACGAAGGTGCCGTCCTTCTTGTTCACCTGCCACACCGGGACGACGTGGTTCCAGTAGGGCCAATGAAGCCCAACGAATCCAATGACTCCCATGTCGCGCGCCAAGATTGCGAACAGCGCGCCCAGCTCGTCGCATTCGGCCTCAGCCGTGGGAAACGCGCGCGTGTCGGCCGTGGCGAGAGGGGCGTCGGGGGAAAAGGAGCGGCCCCCCCATTGCTCCCACACCCGGTCCGACCACGGCATTTGATCGGTCACCGTCCCTCGAATGCCCCACAGGCCGCTATCGCGCCCGGATTCGAAGGCCAGTCGGACTCGACTGAAGCTTTCCAGGGGAAGCTCGTCTTCCGTCAGGCCCTTTTCGTTCAAGAGGCGTCGGTGGGCCGCTTGGACATCGGGATCGCTCACGAGCGCGTCGGCGATCTTTCTGAGTTCATCGATGAACTCGGCGTAGGTCACTCGCTCTCGTCCCTCGAAGTACACCGGTGTGGGAGGGGCAGCCGCCTTTGGGGTGTTTTGTTCTGGGGGCTTGCCTCGTTCAGCACTCGACGCCACTGATTGTTCGGAACTCGTCGCCTCCCCGACCGCCTGGGGCCGTCCGCTGACGGAAGGCGGGGACGTGTCGCGTTCCGAAGAGAGGGCCATTGAGGGAGTCGTGGCGGTCGGGGAGGGTGCGAGGCCACTCGGAGCAGGTGCGGGGGAGGGGGCAGCTCCCCCGGCGCAACCGGCCAGTAAGAGACCCCAGATCCCACCCGCCCATCCGACCGTGGCGCATTTTCTCGAGATTCCGCTCTTCACTCTGACTCGTACGAACCACGCGCGAAAAAGATCCCTGGCGCATCGGATTTCGGCCCCCAGTCTGCCCCAGGCGCCGCGAAAATGGCTCGGACAGGCAACGACCGCTCCGTCTCGACGAACGCCCGGGGGGCAGGTAGCAACTGTTCATGTTCGTACACCGGTCGAGCAATCTGGAGGAGCTGGTCGACCGTCTCCACGACGTGGTTCAAGCTCCGGGCCCCCGCCTGCTCGAGCCCGAGACGATCGTCATCCAGAGCGCCGGGATGGAGCGATACTTGTCTCGGGAGCTGTCGAGGCGCAGCGGCATCGTCGCCAACGTTCGTTTCCCGTTTCCGCGCTCCTTCTTTCTCGAGGTTTTGGACGCAGCACTTGGAGTCGACGAACGAGCGCGCGCGTTCGAGCGTCAAAATCTCACCTTCATCATTTACGGACAACTCGCACGCCACGTACGCGCGGGCTCACGGCATTTCTCTGAGGTTCTGCGCTACCTCGAAGACGACTCCGATCACAGTCGGCGTCTCCTCCTCGCCGAACGGCTCGCCCATCTATTCGACCAGTACGTGACCTATCGGCCCAAGATGGTGCTCCGCTGGCAGGATGGCGACGAGCCTGAGAACTTTCAGGCCATCTTGTGGCGGGAGCTGTGCGAGTCCCTCGGTGACGCGCACTTCGCTGCGCGGTGTCATCGGTTCATGAATCAACTCGGTGACGACGAGCTCCGGCGCGCGCTACCGAGTCGCGTCAGCTTGATGGGCGGGCCCGGCCTCCCCCCGCTCTTTTTGCAGATGTTTGCGCGCATGGGACAAGCGATCCCCTGCCACGTGTTTTCGTTCTCGGTGTGCAAGGAATACTTTGCCGACGCTCATCCGTTGGGCGACCCTCTGCCAGAGGTTGGTGAAGGGTTGCACCCGCTTCTGATGTCGATGGGCAAGGTCGGGGCGGACTACCAGCACTTGCTCGAAATGATTGGCGGCTACGAAGACGGTTCGGCCAAGTTCCGCCCGCCCGCCGCATCCACGGTTCTCGGATTCCTTCAGCAGTCCCTCGTCGAAGGGCGCGCGGAGCCGAGCGGCGGTCCAGCTGCCGTCGAAGAGCTCCGCGTGGGACTCGATTCGGACGAGTCGATTACGGTCGATTCGTGTCACAGTGCCCTGCGCGAAGTCGAGGTCCTCCACGACCGTCTTTTGTCTTGGTTCGCTGCGGATCCCACGTTGCGCCCCGAGGACGTCGTGGTGCTTGCTCCCCGGATCGAAGAGTACTCGCCGCTCATTTCTGCGGTGTTTGCCGCACGCGCTGGAGAAGAACCGAAGATCCCTTTTCGCATCGCCGACCGCAGCGAAAAATTCACCAACCCGGCCGCGCGCGCGTTTCTTCTAGCGTTTTCCGTCCTTCGGGGGCGACTCAAGGCGAGCGAAGTTCTCGACTTGTTGCAACTCGCTCCGGTCCGCGCCCGCTATCGAATCGAGGGGACGGATCTCGAACGGGTCGCCCGCTGGGTCTCGGATTCGGGGATCCGGTGGGGGGCGGATGGGGAGCACAAGGCCGAGTTCGGTGTGCCTGCGGATGACACGAACTCGTGGCGTTTCGGATTGCGACGCATGCTTCTCGGTTTTGCACTCCCAGACGATGGGGCTCGGCTTTGGAACGACATCGTCCCCCTCGACGAAATCTCGGTGAGCGATCTCGAGCTGGTGGGAAAACTGTGCGAATTCTGTGATCGACTTTTTTCTCTCAGGAAGCGACTGTCCCAAGCCGGAACGTCCGGCCTTTCGCCATCCGGCTGGGAGATCTTCTTGACGGATCTCATCGACGTCGTTCTCGCCGAACCGGACGCCGCGAGCGCGAGCCCGGAGGACACGTGGGACACGGGCGCAGTGCGGACAGTCGTCGCAGAACTCGTCGAAAGGGCACAAAAGGGCCTCGTCTTCGTGGAGGGAGAGCGCGACGACACGCGGCTCTCTGCGCGGTCCCTCACGCATCTTCTCGACGCGGAGCTCGACGGGCGCCGTCCGAGTACGGACTTTCTCGCGGGGGGAGTGACCTTTTGTGCCCTCTTGCCCTTACGGACGATCCCGTTTCGTGCGGTCTGCGTCCTCGGTCTGAATCAGGGACAATTCCCTCGCACCGATCAACACCACAGGCTCGACCTGATGGCCAAGGACCCGAAGCGCGGCGACCGCTCCCTGCGCGCCGACGACCGCTATCTCTTTCTCGAAGTTCTGCTTGCTGCACGCGAGAAGCTCTCTCTCAGTTTCGTGGGACGCAGCGTCCAGGACAACACTGCCATTCCGCCGTCGGTGGTCGTGACCGAGCTCTCGACCGTCATCGAGACGTCTCTCGGGAGGAGCCCCGAAGCCCTGCCCTATCTCGCACCGACCGAGCATCCTCTGCAGCCCTTTCACGCGGGGTACTTCTCCGGCCAGCCGGTGGTGCGAGGACGCCGCGTGCTGCGCTCGTTTGACGGCAACATGTATCGAGCTGCCCTCGCTCTGTCCCAGAGCCCACACGATCCGGAGCCCTTTTTCTCCGGCCTCGGCCCGCCCAGCTTCGACGAGCCGGAGACCGAAATGACGCTCGATCAGCTCGTCCGGTTCTGGAAAGGGCCCAGTCAGGCCTTTTTCGAGGCCCACGGTGTGCGTTTCAACGACGAGCTCGAAGAGGTCGAGGACCGGGAACCCGTCGTGGAAACGGGGCTCGATCGCTTCATCGTGGGCGATCGCCTCCTCCGCCAGACGCTGCACGAACAACCGCTCCGACTCGATGTAGAACTGCGGCGTGGTCAGCTTCCGGTCGGCTCGGGAGGGCGCTCGGTTCTGGACAACGTCACCCAGGCGTCGCGCGACATTTTCCGGGTGGCCGCCGCGTACCGTGATGCTCCTCGGCAGGCGCCGACTCCGTTTTCTCTGACGTGGGACGGCCTTTCAGTCGATCCGTGTTTCGGAGCAATCCTCGAGGCGCCGCTTCCCCGGCTCGTTCTCACCGGAACGATCGACGACGTGTATGCCACTGTGAGGCTCGAGACGAGCTACGGACAGCTGAACACGAATAGAAAGCTGGGCCTGTGGGTCCGACACCTGGCGGCGTGTGCGTCCGGCGTTCCGCTCGAAAAGAGCGCCCTCGTCGTTCGCGGTAACCCCCGGAACCCGGAGGGGGTCGAGACTTTCGTTCTCGGTCGACTCGAGCCCGACGTCGCTTGCGAAGCGTTGGGGAGTCTCGTCGCGCTCGCAGTCGTGGGGAGAAGAAGTCCGCTGCGCTTCTTCCCCGGTGTGAGCGAAAAGTACTTCGATACACTCCACAATCCGCCCAAGAAGCTCCATCTGGACGAAGTGGTACCGTACGCCTTCGACGAAGCGCGCAAGTTGCTCACGCCGACCCGCGGCGGCGCACGACCCGACGCGATCCTCCTCGAGCTCTATCGAGGAGCGGATCCACTCGGGGTCTTGGACGAACAAATGCGAAAGCGGGTCGTAGAAGACGATCTCTCGGAGCTTCCCTTTGCGCGACTAGCCGGGACCGTGTTCGGGCCGATGAGTCGCGCCCTCGTTCTGGACGAAGCAGGGTCGGGAGGTGAAAAGTGAGCACGTCTCCTACCATCGAAAGAAGGCCGCTCGATGTCAGCAGCATCCCGCTTCGCGGCGTTCATCTCATCGAGGCGAGCGCGGGGACGGGGAAGACCTACACGATCACTTCGCTCGTGCTGCGGCTGTTGGTGGAAGAAGAGCTCCCGGTCGAATCCATTTTGGCGGTGACGTTCACGAACGCGGCGACAGCGGAGCTGAAGAGCCGCGTGTACGAGCGTATCTTGCAGGCCAAGGCGGCTCTGGACGGCGCAAGGGCGTCCGACCGCGACCCGGCCATCGCACGACTGCTGGCGCACCCGGACAAAAATCGCGCCCGCCGCCTGTTGGCGATCGCGGCGCGTGACGTGGATCGGGCGGCCATCTTCACAATCCACGGGTTTTCGGCTCGCATGCTTTCCGACTACTCGTTCGAGAGCAAAAACCGCGACGATACCGAGCTCATCGGAGACCAACGCGCGCTCGTCCAAGATGTCGTCACCGATTTCTGGACGACACATGTCGCGACATTGCCCGAGCGGACCTTCGCGCAGCTTGGCGGGACGGGGCTGTTTCGCACACTGATGCGCGTAGGTCTGACCGCGGCGGGGACGGAGGAGGTCCCCCTCGTCGACATCACGCCACCCGCCGGTCTCGAAGAGCGGATCGAAATACTGCAGGGGATCTTCGAGGAGGCACGTACGGCGTTTTCACGCGATGGGCAGGAACTGCAACAGATCCTGCTCAAGTCGACGTCTCTCAACCGCAACAAGTATCGACCGGCTTCGGTTGCGGCAGACTACCTCGGGTATCTCGCCTACTTCGAGCGCGGGGAGGCCACATTGGGGCATCCTCCCACCGATCGCTGGACGGCATCGAAGGTGGAATCGTCGCTCAAGAAGAACCAAATCCCGATCCAGCATCCGCTGCTGTCCGTGCTCGAGCGCTTGTACGATGCGTACACGGAGACGGAAACCATCGCCCGACAAGAGGCGGATCAACTGCGCGCCCGGCTTTGCCACGAGGTCAGGGCGCGCGTGGGCCTCGAGCACGAACGCGCCGGCACACAAAGTTTCGACGGTCTTCTCAGCGGGCTCGCCCGAGCCCTCCGCTCCGAGTCCGGATCCGAGCTCGCCCGCGCGCTGCGCCACCAGTTTCCGGTGGCGATGATCGACGAGTTTCAGGACACCGATCCGATCCAGTACGAGATTTTTCGGCGGATCTACATGGATGCGGCTTCGCAGGAGGGCGCCCGCTTCGGCCTTTATCTCATCGGAGATCCCAAGCAGTCCATCTACGCGTTCCGCGGCGCGGATGTTCGGACGTACTTGAGCGCGGCGAGGGAGGCGACCGGTGGTATTTGGACGCTCGACGTGAGCTATCGTGCAGCTCCTCGTTTGGTGCGTGCCCAAAACGTGATTTTCGCTGCGCCGCGGGACGCCTTTGGCGTCGAGGGCATCGCCTATCATCCGGTAGGGCATCGGCCCGGGGCCGAAGACGTACTCCTCGGCGAAGATGCGCTACCTCTTCCCGGGCTGGTCCTGCTCGAATCCGAAGACGCCGACGAGTCGACTGCTCTCGTCGCGACGGCGCGTGAAGTCGCACGCTTCCTGTCGTCGAACATCACCCTCGCGGGGCACCCGGTGACGCCCTCGGACGTCGCGGTCCTTTCTCGCACCAATCGTCAGGCGCAAGAGCTTCAAGCCCATCTTCGTCAGCTCGGGATCCCCGCGGTGATGCACGGCGATCGAAGCGTCTTTGAGGCTCCGGAAGCGCTCGAGCTCAGGCGCGTCATGTTGGCGCTGGCCGAGCCCGGTAACCGGACCCTCGTGCGGACAGCGCTCTCGACGCGCATGCTCGGGCTTTCAGCAGCGCAGCTTCTCGAACTCGACCGAGACGTTCAGCTCCTCGAACGCTGGACGACGGATCTCCGCGCCTGGGGACAGCTCTGGAAGACGCGCGGAATTGCTCACGCGATGGAGGCGCTGAGTTTCGCGACGGGGCTCGCAGCCCGGACCCTTCAGGAGCGCGACGGGGAGCGCAGGATGACCAACTTCAGGCATCTGCTCGAGCTTCTGCACGACGCTCAGACGCGGGAACACCTCGGGGTCGCTGGTCTGCTTCGATATTTCGAGGGCACGATCGCCGACCCGAGTAGTTTCGCAATGGCAGCCGAGGCCCGGCAGCTCCGGCTCGAGAGTGACGCTCAGGCGGTCACCCTCACCACGGCACACAAGAGCAAGGGCCTCGAGTACAACGTCGTTTTCTTGCCCGCGTTGGGGCTGCCCGATCGAGGGTTCAACGACGATGCATTTCGTTTCTTCGACCCCGGCCGGGGAGAGAGCTTGCTCGAGATGCGGCACAAGGATTCGCGAGAGGGCTCCGAAGAGCTCCACTCTCTCGAAGAAAAACAGGAGGCTCTCCGGCTCTGCTACGTGGCGCTCACTCGCGCCAAGCATCATGTAGTCGTCTTCACGCCGCATTGCCGAAGCTTTTCGTCGCTCCATTATCTTCTGCACGAACGCTGCTCGGGAGATCCGGGAGGACTCGAGGCTCTGGGGCCCCGCCTGAAGAAGCTCACGCCCGAGATGCGGCGCGCGGAGATCGAGCCTTTGACGATCGCGAGCGAAGGGGCCGTCGCCTATCGCCCTCTCTCGGACAATCCTGCGCCGCCCTATCATCGCACGCCCGAGACGAGTGAGCTCGTGCCGCCTCGGGCTCTGTTGCCTCTCTTGGAGAGGGAAAAGACGAGTAGCTTTTCGGCGATGACCCGCGACAGCCACGCCGGGCTTTCCCGAGCTGCGCGAGAGGGACACGACGTCGACGAAATTCCGGTCGAGCTCGCTTTGGGGTCGACGTCCGTCAGTGACAAACGGTGTGTCTTGGCGGATTTTCCGCGCGGAGCGCGGCCGGGTGATGCACTTCATGCCGTGTTCGAGTTCAGCCCGTTCGCTGAGGGCACTCCTGAGGACCGGCGAATCGTCGCTGCGCGCGAACTTTCGCGCCGCGGATTCGATGCCGCTCTTTTCGATGCCGTGTCCGAGTCGGTCGAGGACGTATTGCGCGTTCCGATGTCGATCGATTCTGTCAGCTCGCCCATCGTCTTGGGGGATCTCGGACCCGAGGACCGTGCTCCGGAAATGGAGTTCAGTTTGCCCGTCGGTAGTGCCGAGCGCAGGCTCTCGCCCGCCCGTCTTGCCCGCGCGCTCGGTTTCGAGGAAGACGCTCCGGGCGCGCCGGTCGGGTATCGCGAGCAAGCGACCATCGACGGGGTGCTCACCGGCCGATATCTGCGCGCAGTGAGTACGCTCGCCTTTTCCGCGTGGTCGGGATTTTTGCGCGGCTACATGGACCTCGTCTACGTCTTCGAAGGAAAGATCTTCGGACTCGATTACAAGTCGAACCACCTCGGCGACGCGTACGCGGACTACACCCAAGAGGCGCTCCAAAGCGCAATGGAGGAGCACCACTATCTGCTCCAGGCTCTCTTGTATGCCGTCGCCATCCACAGGTACGCGAGCGCGCGTATCCCGGGCTACACCTACGACGAGCATTTCGGCGGGATGCAATACCTGTTCGTGCGCGGCATGCACCCCGACGTACCGTCGAGCGGTGTGTTCAGCTACAGACCGAGCCAGAGCGTGATCGAGAGTCTCGACAGCGCCCTTCGGGAGATCGAATGATGGTGACTCTACGTATGCTCGAAGAAGGGGGCGCGGTTGGTGCAGGGGAAGCTCACTTTGCGCGCCTTTGCGCCGAAGGGGCCTCTGAATCTCACCGAGAGGTGCTCAGCTGCGCCGTCGCCGTCGCCTGTCGCTTTCTGCTCCAGGGACACCCTTGTATTCCTCTGGCTTCTCTCGACTCTCTGACTTTGACCAACGACCAGGGAGAGGCGATTGGTGCGCTTGCTGATCTCGACAGATTGCGCGCTGCTTTCGAGGACGCGCCGTGCGTCGGGCGCCCGGGCGGGGGCGGGACTTCCCACGACGTCTTGGACAAGCCGCTCGTACTCGACGACGAGGAGCGCTTGTACGTGGCGCGCTTTTTCGAACACGAGCAACGTTTGGCGAGCGCACTAGCAAGACTCCTGCTCTCGGAAGCGGCGACCGGAATCGACGAAGAGTGGCTCAGTCAGCGCCTCGACCACTACTTCCCCAGCTCCGACACCGAGCCCGATGACCAACGCGAAGCCGCGGCGCGTGCTCTCTCGCGCCCCCTGTCCGTCATCTCCGGGGGGCCCGGAACCGGCAAGACATCTACCGTGGTGAAGATTCTGGGCCTCTACTTCGACGACGCGAAGCGTCGAGGTGCGCCACCCCCAAAGGTACGACTCCTTGCGCCGACGGGTAAGGCAGCCGCACGGATGGTGGAGGCAATTTTCTCCGCTCTCTCCCGGATGGAGGATGCCGAGCTGCTCCGCTCCAACATTCATGAAGCGTCGACCATTCATCGGGCGCTCGGGGTCGACTTCGAAAACAAGAACCGGTTCCGTCGCGGACCCGATCACCCGCTTCGAGCGGATGTCGTCATTGTCGACGAGGCGTCGATGGTCGATTTGTCATTGATGCGACATCTCGTCGAGGCGTTGGCGCCGGATGCGCGTCTGATCTTGCTCGGCGATCGCCACCAGCTCGCGTCCGTCGAAGCCGGCAGCGTTCTTTCCGAACTTTGCTCGACGGTGATCGAAGGCCGCTCGGACGCGCTTGGCAGCGAACTTCGCAAGAGCTATCGATTCTCCAAGGACAGCGGCATCTTCGCTCTTGCCACTGCACTACGGTCCGGAGACGCCGAGAGCAGCTTGAACGTCTTGAAAGAAGGGCGTTCCGATCTGTCGTTTTATTCGGAAAAGCTCGAGCTCGAAGACTCGAAGGAGCTGCGCTCACTCGTCGTAGAGCGGTATGGTCGCGCCCTGCGGCGGGATTCCCCTCGCGAGGTTTTGGAAGAGATGGCGCGGTTCCGGATCCTTTGCGCTCATCGGCGCGGGCCTCATGGCGTGGAAACGGTGAGCGAACTCGTGCGCCGTTGGCTGGTAGAGGCCGGACTCGTTCCGGGTGCAGTCGAGGCATCTCGGTGGGGAACGCAGCTGTATCGCGGGCGACTCATCCTCGTGACCGAGAACGATTACGAGATGAACCTATTCAACGGCGACATCGGACTCATTTGGCCCGACGAAGCGGGTCAGCTCCTCGTGTACTTTCCTTCTGACGGCGATTCTCTTCGCACTCTGTCTCCCGCCCAGCTTCCCTCGCACGAGACGGCTTTTGCGCTCACCATTCACAAGAGCCAGGGATCCGAACACGACGAAGTGGCGGTCGTGCTTCCGCCGGAGACGTCGCCCCTTTTGACTCGACAGCTGGTTTACACCGCGGTCACGCGGGCCAAGAAGGGGGTGCACCTGTTCGGATCGGAGGCAGCCGTACGGGCTTCGGCCGAGCGATCGGTGACTCGGTACTCGGGCCTCTCGGCCGCCTTGCGGCGAAAGTTATCGATGAGTGAGTGCCCCACGGGCGGATAAAGCGAAGCATCTCGCGACTTTGCGGATGCTCCGATCCGGATGTGCGATACGAACACACCTGATCTGAGGTGGAGTGAGGGAAGCGCGACACCTTGTGGTAATTTGTCAGTGTGGGGATTTTGCGCAGAGTATGGGATCTTCTGACGTCGCCAGCGTCAGGGATTTCTGATCTCGCAGAGAAGAGCTCGGCCCGACTTCTCGCCACCTACCTCCTCGTGCTTGCCGGTGTTTTTGGCGTGCTCGATGTGGTGCTGCTCGAGGTCCGGGCGGGTTACTCCCCGCCCATTCAGGGCTACTTGTTTCTTGCGCTGGCCTATGCGCTGAGTCGCTCGACGCTTTACAAGTGGGGCGTCGTTGTTGCCACGGCCATGTTTCCCCTCGTGGCCGTCAGCGTGGTGCTGTCGGGAGATGTCGACGACGTGCGTCCGTTTGCGTTTGCCCTGTTGGCTCCGTTCTTTGCGAGCTCGTTCATGGGAGTCCGGGGCGCCGTCGTTTTTGCAGTCGTCACGCCAATGACGGTGAGCGTCGTTCCTCTCTTGTTGGGAGCGACGCTCGACGATGTCGTGGACACGACTGCGGCCAACGTCATGGGTGGATTCATGGCGGTTTCTTATTGCGTCCATCGAAACTGGGTGCAAAAGCGGCAGAGCGAGGCCGCGGCCCTTCATGAATCGGAGCTCATTCAGCTCCAGAAGATGGAGGCGATCGGTCGAATGGCGGGCGGGATTGCCCACGACTTCAACAATCTCCTGACGGTCATCGCGGGGGGAACGGAGCTTCTCCTTCGCACGAGCAACCGCAAGGAACTCAAACTCATCGAGTCGGCGACGCGCTCGGCTCAGGATCTGACCGAGCAGCTCCTCACCCTCAGTCGACAGCAGGTGCTGGGCAACGAGATCACCGATGTTGCGACGGTTCTCGACGGTACGCAGCAGCTGCTTTCCCGCATCATCGGAGAGGACATCGTCCTTCGAATGCGAGTCGATCCGGCTTGCGGATCCGTCAAACTCAGCAATGGGCAACTCCAGCAGGTCCTGCTCAATCTGGCGACGAACGCGCGCGATGCAATGCCACACGGCGGTACTTTGACCTTCGAAGCGGAGAGCCGGGGCGACGACTTCGTGTGTCTTACGATCGCGGATACGGGCGTTGGGATGCCGGAGCGCGTTCGCGCGAAGATTTTCGAGCCCTTCTTCACGACGAAGCGCGTCGGCGAAGGTACGGGCCTGGGACTGTCGATGGTCTTCGGGCTCGTGAGTCAGGCGGGTGGAACGATCGAAGTCGAATCGCAGGTGGGGGAAGGCACGAAGTTCTTGCTGCATCTTCCGAGGGCCCAGGAGAGCACCGAAGAGCAACCGGTGCACAGCGATCGTCGCCTTTCCCTCGGGGGTACGTCGCGGGGACGGATTCTTCTCGTCGAGGACGATGCGAGCGTTCGGGAGCTCTGTCGTTCCGTGCTGCGGAAGGAGGGGTTCGAGGTGTGGGAAGCCGCCGAGCCTCATGAAGCGCTCGAGCAGTACGGCAGCGCCGGACATCGCTGTGATCTGGTCATTACCGACGTGGTGATGCCGAACATGTCGGGACCGCAACTCGTCGAGGTTCTGCGTCGCACTGAACCAGATATGCCAGCGCTCTTCGTCAGCGGGTACGCGCCGGAAGAAGTGGTGGGGGAGGGACTACCAGGAGCGTTCTTGCCCAAGCCGTTTCGGCCCACCGAGCTCTTGCGCAGGGTGAGCGCCATTCTCTACGGTCTCGACAGTCACGCGCCCCCGGCAGTCGAACTTACGGATTCGAACCCGGAAATCCCGCGCGCACCGCAGACGCCATCACAGGTGGAGACGATCAGCACCAGTCCCCCGCTCTCTGGTGCCGTTTCCAGGGAACGCCCCGTCTCTGGGACATCCGAACTCAGGCCCCGAGGCCCCGAGCGGAAAGCCAAATGAGATCGAGAGCGCGTCGCAGCGCGCTGCGCCCGACGTAACCAAGTTCGGGCTAGCCTAAATGGATCGGTCCAAGCGGTCGCGAAGCTGATTGTGTCCGGGGTATTGCGTTCGCTCCTTACTCCGTGATTTTCGGCGCTTGTGGTACGGTGCCGACGTTTGAGGACCCAGCTTCGGCAAAGTCCCACTGCGCGCTTCGCTCCCTTTTCCCGATGACTGACGACGATCGGAACCTGACCATCCTGCCGCTTTCTTCGATCCCACCGAAGACAACGTCCGTCGATGAGCTCGCCCCAGATCGCGTGACCTCCTCACGCATCCAAGGGTTGGCCGCAGGACTCGACGCGTACCTTCCGGTTTTCCTCGAGGTGATGCCCTCGCCCATCCTGGTCCTCGACGAACAATACCGGATTGCGGTAGCGAACGTCGCGGCGCGCCGATTGCTCGCGACCGAGGACACGTCCTTCGTGGGCTATTCCGTTGGTCGGTATCTGTCCGTGGAAAGGCTCGGGCGAGCGCGTGTCGCCCTTCTCTCCGAGGCTGGAGTCCACACCTACCGGGATATCATCCTCGTCGATGGTGTGGAGAGGGACGTCGAAGTCCGGATCGAGTATCTCGAAACCGTGGGGCGCGAATTTTTCTGCGCCACGATCTTGGACGACACCCACCACCACCGGGAACGAGCCGAGTGGGCCGAGGGCCAAGACACGATTGCTCCCCCCAGCGCCCGCATCGATCACGCCCATCGTCTCGAAGCCCTGGGGCATCTGACTGGGACTCTGGCCCACGACTTCAACAACCTCCTGGGTGTCATCCTGGCGAGCTTGGAAAACGCCGAGCGTCGCATCGCGCACGGACATCCTCCCCTCGACGACATCCGGCGCGCCAAGCTCGCGACCGAGCGCAGCATCCAAACCACATCCCAAATCCTACGATACGCCAGAAATCGTCCCGCCGAGCTCGAACCGATTACCCCGAGCACTCTGCTCGAAGAATTGCGAGGCCTCATCGAACGTGCGCTCGGCGAAACGGTTGTCGCCGTGTTCGACCTCCGCGATTGTGCTCGGATCCGTGTCGGACCAGCACAACTCGAAACCGCGATCCTCAATCTGATCATCAATGCCCGAGATGCGGTGAATGACGGCGGGGAGATCCGTGTCGTGCTCGAGCCTCGAGAGGTCGCGGAAGCGGAAGCTCTCGAGCTCGGCCTCCTTCCCGGACGGCACTCTGTCATTGCCGTCGTCGACTCAGGCGCCGGGATGACCGAAGAAGTGAAGCGCCGCGTGTTCGAGCCCTTCTACACCACCAAGCCCGAGGGGCGCGGAACGGGTCTCGGTCTCAGCACGGTGCGCTCGGTCGCCCACAAGAACGGGGGCGCAGTTCGTCTGGAGACGAGCCCCGGTCGCGGAACACGCGTCGAGCTGATTTTTCCCGTGGTTTGACGTTGATTCGGGGCGCCGACTGGGAGTCATCCGGTAGCGCTCGGTGCATCAAATCAGCTTCGATCGAGGGCGCTTCCAAGCAGAGCGAAATCGCGCTAACGCTGTGCGCGCAATGTCGAACGCTCTACAGCCACAAATGAGCCCGCTCATCGGTGAAGGTGCGCGCTCGGTCACCACGGTCGAGGACGAAGTGGGTCGATTGGAGCAAGCTCTCATCGATCTCGAACAGTGCGGCGCCACCAGTGTTGCCGTCACACATTGTCCCTCTGCAAGCCGGCAGCGACAGCTCGCCAAGGAGCTCGCCGTGGTAGCGCACAAGCGCGGGTTCGTTTTCGCTCATCTGCCCTTGGACGAACACCCCGTCGATGCGATCGACACCGTGGTCGCTGCCCTCCTCGACGTTGCCGTGGGGCCCCGCGACCCCAAGGCCCCCGGAATCTTCCGGCTGCTGCAAATCTTCGAGGAAAAACACGGGAAAAGGGCTCCGCTCGTGTTCGACGATGCCTGTGACGAGACCGGCGCCACGGGCGACCTGCGCGCCCTTTGCCAGGCGTATCTCGAGACGGAAAGCGACGGCCAACTTGAAATCGACGCTCTTTCGAGGTGGGCCGAAGGTACGCCATTGCGCGGCAAATACTCGGTCTTTCCCGTGCGCGGGACGCTCAACGTCCACACCGGCCAACGCGTGCTCGGCGAGCTGACGCGGATTTTCAAAGCGCTGGGCTACAGCGGACTGTCCCTCGTCCTCTCCGGCGCGGAAACCATCGCCGGCCGCACCGAGCGACAAAGGGAAAAGGCGTACACCCTTCTCCGCGAGCTGGTGGACAACTTCGATTCGGGGCGCGGAGCCGTCGCGACGCGCATCACGATCACGGGTGGGGACGAATTCTTCCTCGGTGAGTCCTCTCTCCAAGAGCTGGCGCCGCTCTACGCACGAGTGTCGGCTCCGTCTGCGGCGGAACCACCGCCGCCACATCGGACGTGGACGAGCCTGATCCGCGAACCGTTCGAGTACGTGCACCGGCGCGCTCGACCGACCGACGGCGCTCGGCCGGCTTCGCTGCGGTCGTTGATTCGCATTTCACAGGGTCTCCCACCAATCGACGCGGTGGTTGGCATGAGCGTGGGCCACGAGCGAATCGACAAGAGCATCGATCGTCTGTTCCACCACGCTGAGATGGCCGGCAGCGTATTTCAGGTACTATCCGGTGAGTACGGCAGCGGCAAGACTCACTTGTTGCTCCACCTGGCGGAGCGCGCACTCGGTCAGGGGCACCCGGTTTTTTGGCTCAATCTCGAGCGCATGAACCTCGATCTCGGCAACCCCGCGCGACATCTGGCGCGCGTGCTCGAGCAATCGGTCATCCCCGTCCGCGGGCGCCCGAGTGCTCTGGATTGTCTGTCGCGCTGGACGCGCTCGGCAAAGAAGCTAAAGGCCCTACTCTCCACTCTGTCCGAGATCGCCGCGTCCGACGTGCAAGAGGCACGCGCCGCCAAGAAGGCGCTCGCGGCGGCGGAGGGCGAGGATCCGGGCTCTGCACTCGAGGAGTACCTTTCGGCGCGCGATCTCTCGGACAAGGCTGCCGGCTCCAGCTACCGCAAGGATGCTTACCGAAGGCTCCTGTTGATGACCGAGCTCTTGAGGCGTCTCGAGGGGGTCGAGGGGCCGGTCGTATTGATCGACGAAGCCGAGAATCTCTACACGTCGGGAGTTCCGGTGGCGGCGCGTCGCTCCGCTCTCCGCACGCTCTCGTTCTATTGTGGCGGCGCTCTGCCTGGAGCCTGCGTCATCTTGGCGATGACACCGCCCGCCCTTGCCGAGCTCAAGAAGGAAGCCAAGGCTCTTCTTCGGGATGCTGCCGAGGCCGATTCGACGTTGAGCCTCGAAGACGTCGACCTATTCCGGCACCGGCTGGCCAAGCTCACGCCGGACGACGTCCCCGCCTTCACCGGCCCGATGCGCCGCGAGCTGGCCAAGAAGGTGCGAGCGACCCATCAAAAGGTACGAGGTCCGGTCGAGATCGAGGGCTGGGACGAGACGGTCAAAGAGCTCGTTCGGGAGGGCGGCCCGCCGCGCGTGATGATGCGGCGCTTGGTCGACGAGCTCGAGGCCGCCTGGTGGGCGGGGGCCTGATATCGGCCCGTTTGTCGGGCCCCTGACGCCGCTCAGGCTCGGCGTGGCCTTTGCAACCGACGCATCGCTGCGGGTCGGTTCCGCTCGGCGCGGTTTTTGCACGCCACCGCTTGCTGCGGCTTTCGAGCGTTTGCGCGCGTTCGCACACCACGGCTCTGCGGTCAGATCAAGGTACGCAGATCCTGACGAAGGACGGCACGCAGCACTCGGGGATCGCACGCGAAAGCCTGCACACGTCCGAACGTGAGACGATCCATCGGCTGGAGCCACGGTGTTTCTTCGGCGTCGAGGCGACGACCGTTCCAAGTCGTGCCGTTCTTGCTGCCGAGATCTTGAATCTGCGCGCTCCCGTTCTCCACGAAGATGCGTGCGTGCTCCGCGGAGACCGACGGATCGGAAAGGTGGATGTTCGCGGCAGGGCTCCGTCCGACGAGACAACCCCCGCGGACCCGTCCGCGTAAGGGGACGAGACAATGGGTTGCGCTTGCAAGCTCCGCCAAGAGCTCGATTTGATCGGCTTCGCTCAGCTCGCGGTCAGACATGTTCATCGTGGGGAACTGTGCCGTGGCGGGCCATTTCGGGTGCTCGCCCGTCACCGAAGCCTCCTTCGTGACACAGGCGACGAGCTGCTTTTCGAACTGGCGGGAGTCGTCGTCGTCCGGCGCCCGGATCAAGAGCAATAGCGGCCCGAACGGCTCGTCCTCGAGTTGTGAAGGATCCATCGAGACGAGCGCCTCGACCCACTCCTTGGGGACGAGCTTCTGGGAGGCGACGAGACTCACGACGAATGAACCATACCACGCTCTTCTCCAATCCGAGATGCCGCTCCTCTTTTCGAGGATTCACTCGTCCAGATGCATTCGCACCCCGGCCTGCGCCACGAGGAGACACCGGTGGCCCCCAAGAAAAAGACCCACCGAAAGTGGGCCTCAACTCATCGCAAAGCCGCAAAGCGGCAAGCCCCGCCCCCAAAGCGCGTCAGCAGCTCCGTCCCGTCGCAAAGCCGCAAAGCGGCAAGCCCCGCCCCCAAAACGCGTCAGCAGCTCCGTCCCGTCGCAAAGCCGCAAAGCGGCAAGCCCCGCCGTCAAAGCGCGTCAGCTCAGCGTAGCGAGCGCTTCACGGCTAGGAAGGAGGCCGCAGGCGTACGAACGTACGTCGAGGACCGACGCCCGACGCCGTGAAGTGCGCAGCAGCTGAGCGGACGCGCGTGCCTCAGCCTTCGAGATAATAGCGCAGGCTGCGGCTACGCCTCGAGCTCTTGAGCTTCTGCAGCGCCTTGGCCTCGATCTGGCGAATACGTTCACGCGTCACGTTGAACTCCTTGCCGATCTCTTCCAGGGTGTGCTCGCTCTTCTCGCCGATACCGAAGCGCTTCTGCAAAACGCGCTGCTCACGGACGGAGAGAGAATTGAGAAGCTCGCGGGTCTGCTTGTTCAGATCCGTCGACATGAGGCTGTCGGACGGGCTCGGAGCCTTCTGGTCCTCGACGAAGTCGCCGAGGGTACAGTCGCCGTCCTCACCGCGAGGCGTCTCGAGGCTCAGGGGCTCCTTCACGATGCGGAGCAGGCTGCGGACCTTGCTCACCGGGATGTCGAGACGCACGGCGAGCTCTTCGGGAGTCGGCTCGCGGCCGAGCTCCTGCACGAGATCGTGCGCGGTGCGGTGCATCTTGTTCATGGTCTCGACCATGTGAACGGGGATGCGGATCGTGCGCGCCTGATCGGCGATGGCGCGGGTGATGGCCTGACGAATCCACCACGTGGCGTACGTGCTGAACTTGTAGCCGCGTCGGTACTCGAACTTGTCGGCTGCGATCATCACACCGATGTTGCCCTCCTGGATCAGGTCGAGGAGCTGCAAACCGCGGTTCGTGTAGCGCTTGGCGATCGAAACGACGAGACGAAGGTTCGCTTCCACGAGCTGCGCCTTGGCGCGCTGTGCCTTGCGCTCGCCCTGGCGGACGATCTTGTTGAGGCGGCCGAGCTCCTGGTACTCTTCCTCCGTCACCTCGTTGTCGGGGGAGGGAGCAATCATCGCGCGGGCCTTCAGGGTCTGCGCCATGCGGTCGAGGGCTCGCTTGTTGAAGTTCAGCCCGAGGAGCAGCTTGTAGAGGTCGCTCTGCAGCTTCTTCAAGGACTTGTCGATCTTCCCACCGCGGTCGTCGTCGGCGGTGGCGCGCTCTTTGACGAGCGGCGCGCGTCGGCGTGCGACACGCTTGATCTTTTCGATCTGCTCGACGAGCTGCGCCGAAGCGACTTCCTCGTCGAAGCTGTCGTCGTCTGCTTCCACGTTGAGAAGCTCGCGCGCTCGCATCCGATTCTCGGAAAGCTTCTCGGCGATGATCGTGAGCTCATCGATCACGACGGTGCTTTCGAAGAGCGCATCGCGAACCTTGTTGGTTCCTTCTTCGATCCGCTTGGCGAGGTCCACTTCCCCTTCGCGCGTGAGCAGCGGCACCGTCCCCATTTTGCGCAGGTAGACACGCAGTGGGTCGTTGGAGTTGGATTCGGCGGAGGCCGCGGAGGACGAGGAGTTAGAGCTAGGGGCGTTCGAATCGGTCTGAGCCATACTTGTTCGTCGTTCTTGAAAGCGAATGAGCCCACGGAAAGTGAAGACCAAGCGCGCAACTCAGTGTCACTCGCTGCTTCAGCCTGGCGGCTGCTGGTCCCCCCTGCACCGAAAAATGGTGCTGGAACTCTCTTTGGTGAGTGCTGTTAGTCCTAGGTTGCTGCTGGTTCAAGGGTCGTCCGACCGAACCCCCTCGTTCGAGGACGGTGGAAGCTTTCTTGTGACAAGGAGCGACCGGAAGGTAGCACGCTTCCGCAGAATGGGTGCAGAAAGTCGCCAAGATCGGAGAGCTTCTCTAAATACTTGAATCATCGAGGCTTTCTTCGTTTCGGGAGGGTGACGAAAGTGTCCCCCGGCGGCCCCGGGGACCAAAAGAGGCCAAATCCTGCGGTTTCGAACCCGGATGGGGGAGGGAAGCGACCCAATAGGCTCCGTGAGATCGTTCGAGTGACTCGTACGTAGGGGTATGAGAGGCGCCTACTGCGCCCTACCCAGACCTGATCTGGGATCCATTGTCGCGGACGGTTACCCTGCATTTCGGATGGGAACCTGCCGGTTTCGGCCGGTGTCTAGAGGAGGGTCATGTCGAGAGTCTACTTGTGCTTCTTGTCGTTGGTGTTGGCGTGCGTCGGCTGCAAGAAGGACCCGACGAGCCTCTCCGACACGCGCACGATGGCCGAGCTGCGCGGCGTCAAAGGCGACGTCGTCATTCGCTCGGGAGCCGCGGCTCGTGGCGGATCTCTGGGGCCATCCAAGAGTGGCATTCGGCCCGCCTATCGACGCGATCGATTGGCCGCGGGCGACACGATCGAGGTCCCAGAAGGAGCACTAGCGTGGATGCGTCTGGACGCCGGCGCCACCTGGCTGATCTCCGGTCCGAGCCAGCTCGTACTTTCCGAAGCAAAGGTCGAGATGGCGAGGGGCCGAGCCTTCATCGACACACGGGAAGGAGGGCCCGCAGTGGTCTCGACGAAAGCCGGTGAGATAGAGCTGTCTCAAGCTCGCGCGTCGGTCGAGATCTCGAGCGACGAAGTCACCGTCTACGTACTCCGGGGGAGCGCCCGAGGAGGGAAGGGCGAACGCGCCGAGGCGGGCGAGATGCTCACTTTCTCCGGGAAGAAGGTCCAAAAAACTCCCGTCGTTTCGTGGCAAGACTGGACCGGTGGTCTCGGAACGGCCGACCCCTCGGCGGCTCCTGCGCCGTTCGGAATCGGCACGGTCGGAGCGCGTCCTCCGGGTGATCAGGGCAAACCCCGTTCCTCTCTCGTCATCGAGCGTTTGGACGTACGCGTGACGATCGATCACGATCTCGCGCTCACCGAAGTCGATCAAACCTTCGTCAACCCCACCAGCCAGACCGTCGAAGGCGTGTTCCGATTTCGAACGCCCCTGGACGCCACCTTGACCCAGTTTGCCGTCGACCGAGACGGGAAGCTGGTTTGGGGGCGCGTCAAAGAAAGCCGCAGCGCAGCGCAAGTCTACGAGAGTCACTTGTACGAAGGCTCGACGGAGGACCCGGCGCTCTTGTCCTGGGAGGCTCCCGGCGTGTACAGCGCGCGCCTCTATCCCATCCTCAAAGGAGCCGAGCGTCGCGTCGTTTCGCGCTACTCCCAGTGGCTCACACGGCAGGGCAAGAAGGGCGAACGTCGCTTGTACGTTTATCCGATGGCCGCAGAGGGGGCGAAGACTTCTCTGCCTCGCATCGAGGAGATGACCGTCAAGATCGACGTGAGTCAAGCGGGCGCCAGCACGATCAAGAGCGGGATGGGTGGGGTCGTCAAAGGCGACGAGATCATCGTCCAGGCTTTCGATTTCGTCCCTCAGGCGGATCTCGCCATCGAGCTCTTCGACGAAGGTTCGTCGGAGCTCGTCGGGTTCCGAGCGCCACACGCCATCTCGGACGCCGAGATCCCGGAGGGCAAGGACGAGGACTTCGTCCGCGAAGTCGAGAAGACCGAATCCGACTACGTGGCAATTCCGCTCCGGGTGCCCGAAGCCACCTCGAGTGCCGAAGGGATGGACTTGGCGCTGGTCGTCGATACCTCGGCCGCAACCGAGCCCGCTGCCCTTTCGGTTTCGCGGAGCTTCGCCGAGGCGGTGCTGTCGCATCTCGGACCGAAGGATCGCGCCGCCCTCTTTGCCGGTGATTCCGAGCTCCGCCCGGTTGCCAAAGGGAGCGGCGAATACACCGAGGTGACGGCTGATGTGCGCAAGAAGTGGCTTGCCGGCCTTTCGTCGGTCGAGCGCGGCGGCGCGACGGATCTCGGTGCACTTTTGTCTGCAGCGGCAACTTCCCTCGATCCCAAGCGGACGGCAGCTGTCATCTACGTCGGGGATGGTACACCGTCGGTGGGTGAGGTCGCGCCCCAGGAGCTTCGTCAGCGACTTTCCCGATTGCCCGAGCGAACACGAATCATTCCGGTAGCGGTGGGCAGCCAACCCAACGTCGTTCTCTTGGAGAGCGTCGCTCGGGGGGCCTCGGTTCAGGTCGTCGAGGACGCTTACGGTGCGGCGCGATCTGCACTCGACATCCTCGAAGTGGTGGCGCGCCCGACCTGGATCGGGGCGCGCGTCGATCTCGGGCCGGGAGTCGATCGGGTATTGCCCGAGGTGCTCCCGCCGCTCGCGCCTGGAGAGACCGTGATGGTGGTCGGGCGGCGTGTCGGCAAGCTTCCGACCGAGGTCGTCGTCAAAGGGAGCCAGGGCGAGACGCGACAAGCCGTGCGGTTCGATCGCATCGAAGATCGGGGCGATTTGCGTCGTCGTTGGGGGAGCATCCGCCTCGCGTCGCTCATCGAAGAGGGAGCGGGCCGAGCGACGCTCGTGGATCTCAGCGAGCGCTACGGGCTCGTGTCTCCGTTCACCTCACTCTACGTTCCCACGCGCGCCGAGGAAGACGAACAAGACTACATCGACGAGTCCGAACCCTACGAGCACCGGCAAGCCAGGCTCCGTCGCTGGAAGCCCTGGGCGCAGGACGCCGGCTTCGTCCTCGCTGGAAGTCAGGAGCCCGCCGCGTCAATGGACACGACGACGATGACGCGAGTCGAGCAGTACATCGAAGAGGAATCGGACAACCGCGAGGGCGGGACGGGCACTCGAGCCAAGGGTGAGCAGGGCGCCCTCGCCAAGGAGGCGCCAGGCGAAAGCAAACGCTACGCAGTGAGGGGCCCGAGCGACGCCGACGACGGCTACGCGCCCCCGCCCCTGCCCCCGCCCGCTGAGCCGGCGCCGGCCGACCTCGGAGGACCGGTCGCCGCCGCCCCGAAGAGCGTCGCGAGTTCGAGCTCTGCCCGGCGAGCGGACATCTCTCGCCCACGGCCCCAAAGCCCACGTCGCTGTCCGCCGGGAGATCCCCTGTGCGCGAGCCTGGACAGCGCGTCTGTGAAAGATGGCAGCGCTCGAGGGAACATGTGGGGTAGCGACGCGATCGAGGAAGCCGAGCCGTCCGGTGGTCTCGGACTTTCCGGCACCGCAGAGGCCGGCGGCGGAACCCGAGACGTGAGGAGTCGTGGTTCACTCGGCAGACTGGGGACGCGCGCTGCCGAAGACGAAGAGCAGCGGCCCCAGCCGCTAGAAGCCACACGCGAAAAGGCCATCGGTACCATCGGGCACCGACCGATCCCTTGTGGGAAGGCCGCAGACCTTCCTCTTTCGGAGCGCACCACTCTCTGGGGCGAGCGCCTGGCCGGAGCGGGGGTAGGTCGAGCGGTGGACGTCTATTCCCAAGCTCTCGCTGCGTGCGAAGCTTCGAACTGGCGCGAGCGCGTGGCTCTCTTGGTGATGATGGTCGACAGCTTGCCCGACGTCATGGGTCGAGTGCAGCTGTGGCGCACGCTCCTCCAGGTGAGTCCGGGCGCCGCGGACGCCGTGTATCGATTCCTGGTCTTGCGTGTCAAAACCGCCGAACAGCTGCGACAGCTCCACGAAGCGCTCGGTTTCGAGCAGGTCGATCCCGACGTCTTGCAGACCCTTTTGGACCGCGCCAAGGATCCGCGTGCCCGCCTCACCGAGCTGCGCGGCGTATCAGAGAAGTTCCCCGACGACAGCGAGCTCGCTCTTCGTGTGCTCGAAGCCTACGAGGATGCGGGCGACGAAGCCGGAGGACGCGCGTGGGCTCGAAAGCTGCGCCGCCGCCCCGACGCGACCTCGCATCTGAGGACGAGTGTGGGCGAGTATTACCTCCGGCTTGCAAAAAACGGAGGCCCCGGGGCCGCACGCGACGAGGCCGAAGGGCGGAGGACCTTCGGTGAGATCGTCGAATTCGCCCCCGAAGATCCCCTGGCGCGTCGTCACCTCGGCGATCTTCTCAGCGCTCACGGCTGGCACGAGGAGGCGGAGCGCCAGTACGAGACGCTTCAGCGTCTCACCCCCGACGATCCGACGGTCAAGCTGCTCCTGGCCCGCGCGGCGCAAGGGACGGGCAAGACCGAGCGCGCGGTGCGGCTCGCCGAGCAAGCCGCGAGCACGAGCGCGCCCGAGAGCTCGGAGCCCATCGCCGTTGCCGCTTCGGCGCTTTGTAGCGCATTCTTGGCGGGGACGCGCCTCTCTCCCGGCACCAAGAAGGACGCAGACGAGCTCTCGCGCCTCCGCGGAAGAGCGGCGCGGCTCGCCGCCAAACGACAAAACGCGGGGCACCGGGTCATTCTTCTCTGGAGCCATCCCGAACTCCGACCCGCCCTTTTTACCAACGCACTCGGTTCGATGATGCCAGCCCCCGACAACCTTCCGCTCTTGCGGGTTGCGGAAGCCTACGTCCCACAGAGCCCAGAGCCACGAATCGAAGTCCGCTTCGATCCGCAAGATGCCAAAAGCGCAGCTCGCCTGGGCCTCAGGGCTGAGCTTTTCGTCCTCGAGCGCGAAGGACAAGACTCGGAAGTGCTGCATCGCATCGAGCTGAGGTTTTCTGGTGACGGCCAAAATCCGAAGGAAAGCGTCGCTTTCACTCTCTACAATGGTCGACTCGAGGAGGTCGAGTGATGAACTACCTCGAAAGTAGGACGAGCGCGTGGACTTGCGCGCTGGGTGTGGTCTTCGTCGTTCTTCTCCTCGTGGGGTGCGACGAGCGCCGCGGATCGATCCAAGTCACCCACACGGTCGGCGACGTGGTTTCGATCCACGAGTCGGTGCGTGTCGATGAAAAGCCCGTACAAGGGCTCGTTCGGATCGCCACGGGAAACACGGTAACCACGAGTAGCGCCGGGCGTGCGCAGCTTCGACTCGACGACGGCGCAGTCATCGCCGTTGATGGGGACTCCGATCTACTCCTCGAGGAAGGTCGAATCACGATCCACGAAGGACGTGTCTTCGTGCGTGCTTTCGACGCCCCGCTCCGGGTGTCCTGGGGCGGGCAGGAGGTACGGGTCGCATCTGCTGCTGCCGCGTTCGACTTGTCTCGGCCGGAAAAGTGGCGCGCGTACTGCGCCGAGGGTGAGCTCTCGCTCACCACCGGGGGGAAGCAGTACCGAGTCGAGGCGGGGGAGACCGCCAGCGCGGATGGTCAGAAGATTCGCGTTTTGCCCGAGAAGGCCTTCGAGGATTGGACGGGCGGACTTTCCGAGCCCGGGGAGTCGGAGCTCGAAGGCAAGAGCGCCATCCCGCACGTTCGGGCGCGCGCTTCGGCGGGCGACGCGGGTGCCCCCCTGATCGTTCGTTCTCACCAGGTGGACACCAAGATCGTCGGTGAGGTCGCGTTGACGAAGAGCCGAACGACCTATTTCAACGGCTCCGACTCCTCAGGTGAAGCCTACGTGCGCCTCGCACTCCCCGAGGCCGCCGTCCTCACCCGGGTGGCTGTCGTGAACGGTAAGGGAGCGGGCGTCGAAGAAGCGACTCTCGAGATTGCTGCCGGGCCCTCCCGGCGCTTCGGCTTCGATGTCCGTGGACTCGAGTGGGCAGGCGCGGGCTGGCTTCAGGGCGTGCTCGGTCGCGTGTCGGGTGGGGACACCCTGCAGCTGATCCTCGAATACACCGAATGGCTCGACACCCAGTCGGGGAGGGCGACCTACCGCTACGCGACCGCCACCGACTCGTCCCAGCCCGCCGTCGGGGAGCTCGCGATGCGAGTCGACGCCCAAGAGACGCACACCCCGACGCTTTCCGTCAGCGCGGGGGCGGAGGTCAAGCGCCGCCAGGTCACCTATCGAGCGTCCGACGTCCGGCCCAAGGGAGACTTCGTGGTGCAGCTGGAGCCAGAAGTCGTCAAAGAGAACGAAGCCCGAGTTTATGTGGAGCGGACCGGGGCGCAGAAAAAGGACGCATTCATCGTCGTGCGCACGGAGCTTCCCGACAAGAAGTTCGAGGGCGTGCGGCTCGCCGTCGTCATCGATACCTCTCAGAGTATGACCGCGAGTCTGGACACGTCCTTCGCGATCGTGGAAACGATCCTGGAAAGTCTCGGGCCCAAGGATTCGTTGGTTCTTCTTTCGGCCGACGAGGACGCCTCCTTCGTCGGAGGCGACAAGCCCGCCTCCGTCACGCCCGAGTTTTTGGAATCCTTGCGGCGGGGGATGGCCAAGATCCGGCCTGGGGGCGCATCCAACCTGTCCCGCGCACTCCTGCGCGCGGCTGACGCTCTGGACCGCGGAGACGCGCCCGGTGTCCAGGAAAACATGCTCATCTACATCGGAGATGGCAGGCCAACCGTAGGCGAGCCGGATGCAGCCGAGGTGCGCAAGCTGCTTTCCGCCCGGCCTTCGGGTATTCCCCGTTTGGGAGCCGTTGCGGTGGGCTCTTCGGCGGATCCGTGGATGCTGGCGCGCCTCGTCTCCGATGAAGGCGTGGTCGAGCAGGTGAGCGGCCGCCAAGAGGCTGCTCGCGCCGGCGCCAGGCTCCTCACGGAGGCCCTGACGCCTCGCTATCGCGAGGTGGAGATCGATCTCGGGCCTCATGTGGATCGGGTCTATCCCCGAACCGGTCAGGTGGTGACAGCCGGCCGGACTGTACAGGTCGTGGGGCGCCTGCGTGGTCCCGTCCCCACTCAGGTGGGCTTGAGCTATTTTTCAGGCAACGAGCGTGTCGATCGCCGCCTCGATGCCAAGCGGCTGTCGGTTCCACCCGGCGGAGATCTCGCGCGAAAATGGGCAGCGGCGCGCATCGCCCAGATTGCGCGGGAAGGCGAGGGGATCGAGCCCGCCATCTCCCTTGCGCGAGAGTTCGGTCTGGTCACGCCGTGGACGAGCTGGCTTTTCGGACGCCCCCCCGAGGACCAAGGAACGCGCAGCTTTTCTTCCCGCATATTGGAGCTCTCCTCCAGCACTGATACCCCCTACGTGTCTCACGTCGCTCCGGTGTTCGTTGGGGGATCGTCGCTCATCGAGCCGGATGCGTTTCGGGGTCAAAAGGCTACCTTGGTCGAAGCCGCTCAGGCGGCGATGCGGCGCCTGATTCTCCAGGCCGCGCGCTCGGTGCGCGCCTGCCGCGACGCTCGGGCCGCGGTGCGACCCGAAGTCGGAGACTCGTTTCGCATCGAGGTGACCATCGACGCGGGCGGCGCCACCACTCGAGTCCTGGTCAGCTCCCCGAGCGGAGTGCGTGGCGATCCGGCCCTTTTGCGCTGCATCCAGGGAGTCGTCAGGAGCCTTCCGTTCGTCGGAATCGGTCAAAGCGTCACGGCAAGTTACGAGCTCTCCATCGCGGGCAGGCGCAGCCTCAGCCCGACGAAATGTTCGGAAGCATCTCGAGTTTCCCTGCCCGTGCGTCGTGAAATCTGGCGTTCTCTCTCTCCGACGACAGCGGATGACTATCGAGCCGCGTCCGAGCGATGCGAGCTTCGGCGATGGACCGAAAAGAAGGCGTTTCTTCAGCTGCTCATGGAGAGCGTCCCGGGCGGCCCGGAGCGGCTCCGGCTTTCGGAAGACTTGGAGCTCGGAGGGCATGGGGACGCCGCGGACTTCGTGCGCGACGAAGCCTTGCGCACCGTGGAAACCTTCGACCAGCTCCAGGCGCTCATCGTCATCTTGCGCCAAAACGAACCCGACATTTCCGAGGAACTCGAAGGCGAGCTCCGGCGCGCACCCTCAAACGAAGCCGGCCTCGAAATCTGCCGAAAGTACCTCCGTCTCTCGCCCCACGACACCTACGCTCGGCGCCGCCTCTTGGCCTACCTCGAGGCCCTCGGGCGCAAGGAGAGCCTCATTTCCGGCGTTCGAAACTGGCGAACCGAAGCCGTCTCCGACGCGGGCCTGTTGGCCGATGCTGCCTCCGCGCTCCTGCGTCTCGGTGAAAAGGCGGAGGCCGAGAGGGTTCTCGGAGAATTGATCGAGCGGGCTCCACGGGATCCGTGGACCCTTGCCTTCGTTGGGGATCGTCTGCGCGCCGAGGGGCTCCACGATCAGGCGCAGGCCGTGTATTTCACTCTCTCCCGGATGTTGCCCGACGAGGCCGGGGTCACGCTCCGTCTGGCCCTTTCCCACGCCGGAGCGGGGCGCCTCGATGTCGCGTCGCGGCTCCTGACGCGGGTTGCACAGACGGGTGGGCGTCACGATGACGGACGCATGGCGGATCTTGCGGGCATCATCGAAGCCACCCTTCTGGCTTCTGCGCGCGGCGGGAACGATCCCGACGTCGAGGCGGAGCTCGTGCGACGACTTCTGAGAACACCGCTTCCAGATGCCGAGGCGCTCGTCCTCCTGCATGCGCCTCCTGCGTCGGAGCCCATTCGTCTCGAGCTCCGGCGCGATGTGGGGGAGCTTTTGGCCCAGGGCGCCGAGATGGACGCGAGGGGCATCGGTGTCTCCGCAGCTCGAATCGAGCGGGGCGAGAAGGGAGCCGTCATCGTCGCCCTACGTAGGGATGAGGTGGCCGGACCGTCTCATCCATTGGAGGCGACGGTCTCCATCCTGCGCCCGGGCGCTTCGGGTTCCGTACCCGCAGTCGAACGAAGGACGGTTTCCGTTCCGGCCGACGGAAGGCCGCTGGAGCTGATAATCGAAGAAGGGAGGCTCCTTTGAGCAGCGAAGACGACGACAAAGCCGTCATCGAAATCGGTGAAGAAGCGTGGGAAGAGGACAAGGTCGATCCCGACACCTCGAGCGTGGAGCATTCTTTGCGACCACTGCCCCCACCAGTGCCGAGCGTGCGCCCGTCGCAGCGTCCCGAGCAACCGACTGGTTTCTCGAGTCCAGCTGTCACCGAGCCTTCTCTCTCCGGCGAGCATCTGGTGCGAGCCCGGCGCGTGGGGACGGGGATCTGGTACGCGGGCGTGCTCTTGTGGGCTTACCTCATCGTGGGCGAATACGTCGTCGGACCGGGGCTGCCCGAAGTGGTCGGATGGAGCACCTTTGTCGGCATCATCGTGGGAGCGTTTTTGCACGGTTCGAACCGCATCGGGACGGAGGTGATGCGAAAAGTCGCGGCGATTTCGGTCGTTGCCGTGATCCTCACCGTGCTTTTTCTTTCGAGCATCGTCGGCTCGTCCCAGCGCTCGGAGTACCAGGGCATGTCGCTTTTTCTCCTCGCGGTCTCGGTGGGTCTCATTCTCTACGGGATCCGGTTTGCCCGCGGGGGACTTCCGAGATCCATAGGTCCCAAGGAGACGAAGTGGGGACGCGTCCTCACCTGGGTGCTCTTCGTTTCGAACACCGGGCTCATCGCCATCGCGTTCCTCGCGCAGATCTCCTGAGAGAGCCGTTCAAGTGCTGGGGATGCCCGCGGCCAGCTTGCCCGGGAGGGAGGGCCCGTCGAAAACGAGCGCGCTGTAGATCTGAACGAGGTTCGCTCCGGCGGCGAGCCGCTCGCTCGCGTCTTCGGGCGTCTCGATCCCGCCGGCCGCAATGAGCGTCATTTCCGGCCCCATCTCGGCGCGGAGAAGACGTACGACCTCGAGTGCTCGAGACTTGAGCGGCGCGCCGGAAAGTCCGCCAGCTCCGTACTGCTGCACGACGGTCGGATCCGTCGTGAGCCCCTCTCGAGAAATCGTGGTGTTGGTGGCGATGATGCCATCCAGTCCGATCTCTTTGGCCAAATGGGCCACATCCCGGATGTCCGCGTCCGCCAGGTCGGGCGCGATCTTGACCAAGAGAGGCACCCGACGGCGCGGCTGTGCTTCGTCGAGTGCAGCGCGCACGGTCATGAGGATGGGGCGCAGTGCCGAGACAGCCTGCAGATCGCGGAGTCCGGGAGTATTCGGAGACGAGACATTGACGACGAAGTAGTCGGCGTAGGGAGCCAGAAGCCGGGCGCTCTTGCGATAATCCTCAGCAGCCCGCTCAGCCGGAACGACCTTGGTTTTCCCGATGTTGATACCCAAGATGGGAAACGATCCGATCCGTCGACCCCGAAGACGGCGAGCCGCATCCTCGGCCCCCGAATTGTTGAACCCCATGCGATTGATGAGGGCTCGATCCGGGACCAGTCGAAAGAGGCGGGGTCGTGGATTGCCCGGCTGCCCTTCTGCAGTGATCGTTCCCACCTCGACGAAGCCGAAGCCCAAGGCACCGAGGGCCGGGTACACGCGGGCATCCTTGTCGAACCCCGCCGCGAGGCCAACGGGTGTCGGAAACTCGAGGCCCAGCGCGGTGACTTTCCGAGACGATCGACGAGCAAAAAGGAGCCTCAGGATAGTGAGTCCGAAGGGTACCGTCTGCGCGACTTTCAGTGCGAATATCGCGAGGTGATGCGCCGTTTCTGCCGAGAACAGATAAAGCAGCGGCCGAACGACATACCGGTAGAGCACGCCGCCCTTTAGATCGAAACCATCGGTCGGTCGAGAGCCGCCCCGGGGTCCGGCTGCGCGGGTGCCTCGGCAACCCGGATTCGGGCAGTCTCGAGCACCAAAAGCCGGGTTGACGCGCCCGAAGGGCGACTTACCTTGAATCCGTAGCCGAGATCACGAAGGTCGAACGTTGTTTTCGCCTTCTTTCGCCCACCGGCGCGGTGGGAGCACTCGGGAGACTTTTGGTTCGACGACGGCGACCTCACGGGTCCGTCGTTGTCACCACCCCTCGAGGTGGCGATTGGATCGCCCGAAACAGGAGGAAGTCCCATGCCTTCATGAGATTGGTCTCGCCATGGATTCATCAACCACGAACAAGGAGATTTGCCATGCTTGCTCTATGGAATCAGTTTGACGATTTGTTTGGAGACGAGTTTCGCCCTCGCCGCATGATGAAGTCATTCACACCGGCCGTGGACATCGAAGAAAGGAAGTCCGATTACCGGCTCACTGTCGATCTGCCCGGTCTCACGGCCGACGACGTGGACGTGACGATTGAAAACGGCGTGCTCACCGTTTCTGGAGAGAGAAAGAACGAGACAGTGGACGAGAAGGAGGGTTACCGACGCGTCGAACGGAGCTTCGGCTCCTTCCGAAGGTCCTTCACCCTTCCCCAAGGGATCTCGCCGGACGCCGTCCAGGCCCACACCGAAAACGGGCAGCTCGAAGTTTTGATCCCCAAGCCGGTGACGGAAACCCCAAAGAAAATCAAAGTAGAAGCCAAGAAGCTCTGACGCGCTTTTTTGCCGCCCCTCCTGCTGCCCAGCCCTCCCTCCTGCTGGCGCAGGGGGGGCATTTTTCATGAGTCTTGCTCGACAATTCGGATCGCTCATCTAGGGAAGACCGGCGCGGAGGCGGTCGTACATCGGTTCGAAATGCAGGAGCCTTCTCAGAGCTATTCCAGCAGTGGGGCGCAAGGTGGCCGACCCCCGGAAGGAACTGATAGGCTTCTGCTGGCGGGGAGATAAGATGACAAAGCCAATCTCGTTGAAAACTGGCGGGCTTTCCTTCGGGGCCACGCTTCTGCTCGGTGCGTGCGCAAGCACTCCGGTCACCACACGAACCGTCGATGATCCGGCGGGGGAGGCGGTCGAGTACGGTGCTCCCGAGGACACTACCTACACTGCGGAGCTCGATGCGGGCCGAGAGTACGGCACCATCACTGTGTATCGGAAGTCCTCATGCGACGTGATCCCGGTCACGGTGATGCAGCGGTACAAGGAGACCGTTCGCGGAGACGAGGTTCTCGAGAGGAGCCCGCTGAACAAGCGCCAGGTGGCGGGACAGCCGCGAGGCACCGTTGTGTGTGATCAGGGGTACGCTCGCAACGTCGAGGTGCTGCTCGAGGCAGACGGTGGGAGATTTTCGCTCGGGACCACTGACGAACTCGGCCGCGTAGAAGCCAACCTGGCGCGTGTCTTCAAGGTCGCGTCGTTCGAGGAGGTGCCCGAGTCGGCCAAGGTGCTTCTCCGATCCACCAAGGGTCGGCCCGTCGAGGAGGTAGCTCGGATTTCTCTGCAGCAGCTCCAGAGGCACGACGCGAAGGTGGCGGAGCTTTCCGCCAAACTCGAGGCAATCTTGGCCAAGGGTGAGACCGGCGCCACACCCGAGGACATCACGCGCAGCTACGAACTCTACAACCAGATGGTGGACGTTGCGCCTCATGATCCTCGGGTCAGAGCTCTCGCTGCGCGCTTTTGGGAGCTGTACTACGGCCGCAAACTCGAAGAGTCGCGCGAGCGCCTCGGTAAGAACCTCGCCGCGCTCGAAGAAGCCCAAACCGTTCTCCGCAGCGCGGGTGACGCCGCCATCCCCATCTACGTTCAAGCTGCGGTAAACAGCGGGACTCTGGATTCGCGAGCGCTAGAGTGGGCGAGCTTGCGCTTGGTACGGGCCCTCCGGGGCGCGCCGGCCGTGTGCTCGGCTGGCTTCAGTTGGGCGGCCATTCCGACCTATGGCTGGGGGGCTGACGCTCGTCTGGCAGCCCACTACGTCCACTACGCGTACGGTTCTTCTCACGCAGAGCTCGTCAGCCGCTGCTGAAGGACGCTCTCGGGGCCCCGGCCCGGCGAGGGCATCCTGTTCCGATCGCCTTTTTGATACAGTCCGGGCCATGGTGGGTACCAAGACAGAATCCCCGAGGCCTCGTGCTGTCGTAGCAAGCCTCATGGCGGCGCTTTTGCTTTCCCTCGGCACGGGCTGCGTGGGGTCGGCACAGGTGAAGAGTGAACAACTGCCCGTGCGGCGCGTGGTGGTTTACCGCAACGGAGTGGCGTACTTCGAGCGTCGGGGCGAGGTCGACTCGGAGGAGGTGCACTTCAAACTGCGCCAGGAAAACGTCGGCGATTTTCTCGCCACCCTCGCCGTTCTGGAGCGAGGGGGCCATTCGGTGCGGGCGGCTTCATTCCCCGTGAAGATGGAGGATGGTGAAGCGGCGCCCGTCGATCCTGCTCTGGAGGCGGCTCTGGATCGCTGGGACGGCAAGGAACCCGACAAGCGTAAGTTGCGCCGGGTGACCCTCGAGCTGGACGGAGACAAGCACGATATCTCCGTTGGTTATTTGGCTGAGACGCCCCTCTGGCGTCCTTCCTACCGCCTGGTGGTGGGAGAAAAGGGGTCTGCCATCTTCCAGGCCTGGGGCATCGTCCAGAATCAAAGCGGCGAAGACTGGAAGGACGTCGAGATCGCTCTCGTGGCCGGAGCGCCCATCGCTTTCGAATCCACTCTCGGAGAGCCCATCGTGCCGCAGCGACCCATCGTCAGCGATCAGGGCGAGGTGATCATGGCCGTGCCCGAGGGCAAAACCACCCTGCATCTCGAAGAACCCGCCGAAGAACCGGAGGCGGGGCTGGAGGACGACGCGGACGAGGCCGAGATGATGGCCGAAGAAAGCGCGCCGATGCCGGCGAGCGCCCCCGGAGGACGCTTGCACAAGTCCAAGGCGTCCCGTTCGTCTGGTACCGGCGGTGGTGCCCCACCCGCGATGGATGGGGGACTCGCCGAGCGTGAAGCTCGCCCCGATTTCGCCCAAACGCCTCGAGATGCCTCTGGCCTCGCCCGCGTCGAGCTGCAGTCCGGCGCGACCCGCTACGAGGTACCGCACCGCGTGACGATTCCGGATCAGAGCGCGACGATGGTGCTGTTCGTGAGCAAGAAGGTGCCGGGTGAGGCGGTGTTCTTGTACGCGCCGGACGGTGGTGTTCCCGACTCTTCGCGGCACCCATTCCGGGTCGCGCGGTTTCGGAACAAGTCCGGGGGCATGCTCGAACGTGGCCCGATCGCCGTCTTCGAAGAGGGTGCGTTCTTGGGGCAAGGCGTTGTGGATGCGCTTCCAGCCGACGCCCAAGCCACGGTCCCGTTCGCGCTCATGCGTTCCTTGTCGATTCAGGTGGAGACGAACTTCGATCAACGGGGGGCGCGACTCTATGCAGTTCGCGAGGGCCTTCTGACCATCGAACGCGACCAGGCGACTGTTACCCAGTACAAGGTTCAGAACGGCGATCAGGATCGGGCTCGCCTTCTAGTGCGTCACCCGCGGGTCCACGGCTCCAAGCTCTGGAACCCTCCAAAAGGCACCGAGGAGCTGTCCGCCGAAAATGCGGCGCTCATCCCCGTGGATGTCCCCTCCCACGGCAAGGCCACCCTCCTGGTCGAAGAACGTCGACCCATCAAGCGCGAGGTAGACTGGCTCAGCGCTGAAGCCCGTTCCGCGATTCGCGACTATTTGAAGGGATCGACCGCAACGGCCGAGCAACGCGCCGCGCTCGAAGCGATCCTCAAGCACGCGGCTCAGCTGTCCACCATCGATGACCAGGAGCGCCGTCTGACCCGCGAACAACGTGAGCTCGAAAAGAGCACGCGTGAGACTCGACTCAGCCTCGAAGCCATCGAGAAGAACCAGCAGGCTGGTGTTCTCCGCAAAGAGCTCACGACGCGTCTTGCCGAGGGGACTCGCCGCCTGGACGAGATCACCAAAGACCTGGTGGAGCTCAGATTGCTCCGTACCGAGCAAGAGGTGCGTCTCAAACAGGCCAAACAGGATCTCGTCATCGAGCCTGTCGACCAGGGTACTGGGCCCAAGAAGTAGTTATCGAAAAGGGAGCGATTCTGCTCTCACTGCCCGAATTGCCTACATTGTCGCACAATTGTTGACACCGAACGGCGGTCCCTGAAACGATTCGAGTCGAGGAGGAACCGCCGTGAGAAACAACCGACATTATCAACGCCGCCCGTCACGACACACCGTGCGCATCCCGTGCCAGGTGGTGCGTGAACGGGACTTTCGACTCGTCTCCGACCGAGTCGAAAACCTATCGACATGGGGCATGTTGGTCACACCCTCCGATCCGGTGGTGACGGGTGAGAAGGTCTTCGTATCGTTTCAGATCCCGGGGAGCGACGAATGGATCGATGCCACTGCGACAGTCACTCGCGTCCTGCATGGTAGGCGCCCATACGAGAGCTCCCGCAAGCTCGGTCTCGAATTCGATGATCTGAGGCCGTACGATCGATTCCGATTGCGCCGAGCTTTGAAGAAGATCCCGCTCGCTCCGCCCGGAGCGCGTCCCGGCCGACGCAGCCTCGGATTCGACCTCGAGCTTCTGGCAGCCTAGAGCATCGCGGGCGCACAACGCCCCTTTCGACCCAAGTCGCGGCCGTGCCTCCACGAGAGGTGCGGCCGAACTCGTTTTCGTGCAGTTGGGGTGCCTCGGGTCGAGACTCGCTCGTCTTTCGTCTTTCGTCTTTCGTCTTGCGGCTCTGAAAGGCATCCCGCGCGAGGGAACGGAAAAACGACCCGCCCGGGAGAAAGGTACGACAAGGTGGGCACGCGAGTCGTGCGCGTTCTCGACGCCCTCGGTTGCATTCCGTCGGGAAATTTCCATCACCCATGGAAGCTCGAGAACGCTCGAGTCCAACACCAGCGGTAAGTTACGACTCGATCGTTCACGGCGCAGCTGGCTCGCCCGGATCGCGCACTCCCTGCGGCCCCTGGTCGGCAAGACTCGAGTGGTCATCGCTGTTTGTCGGTTCCACCTGCGCATGGCATCGAGGACTCACGGCTTTTTTACCCGGACATCTTTCAATGAAACTATTTCGTTCACGTCACTTACGTCAGAAGCACTTGCTTCAGCGTCGCACCTTCTTGGCAGCGGTGGGGCTCGGCATCTCCACGCCGGTCGCCCTTCGCCTGAGCAAGATGGCGGTGGCCGCCCCTTCCGGTCGTCCCACCCGCCTGCTCATCTACTTCGTACCCCACGGGGTGCCGATCGAGCATTACGAGCCCGGTGAAGGCATGGACCTCAACACCGGTGAAGGCATCCTGGCCCCCTTCGAGCCCTTCAAGCAGCACCTCACGGTGATGCGAGGCGTGAGCAACGTGGTGATGGACAATCACGACGCCATTCGTTCCGTGCTCACCGGCGACGGCGAGAGTGACTCCATCGACTACATCATCGGCAACCAGCTCGGGACCACGGCGCACGTGCTCGGCGCCCACTCTTACCGCTCCAATTCGCCTGGTCCGGATCCCGACTCTCAGCTCGCGCGTCACGGAGCGTTCGTCACGCCCATCCTGAACCCGGCGGACGCTTTGGACGACTTGTTCGCCGGACTCAGCGCGGAGACGGCTTCTCCTGCTCAAAGCAACGAGGCCATTTTTCGCGAGGAAACGATCAGCCTCACCGAAGGCGAAGTGGCTGCCATGCAGACGCAGCTGTCGAGCATCACCACCGAAGCCAACAAGCTCCAAATCCATCTGAATTCTCTCGCCACGGTCAAGGCTTCGTCCTCGGGTGAAGGCGCCGCGATCACGTGTGATCAGCGTCCAGCGCTCCCCGCGGTGGAAGCGCTCCGGGGTCAGGACGTGTTTTCGATGAACAACTTCCAGGCCATCCTCGATGGACATCTGGAGGCGGTAGCGAACGCTTTCGTTTGCGGTTCGGCTCGCGTCGCGACGATTCAGAACCTCCACGCCAACGCGCAGGTGCAGCTCAACTTCGCTGGGGGGCCCATCAGCTCGGGTGACAACTACCACGACCCCATCTCACACGCGCAAAACGATCAGCTTCGGCCGGTGTTCGCGCAAGTGCAGCGTTGGTTCAACCAGCGTCTCGCCGACAAGTTCCTCTCGATCATCGACGTGCCCGATCCGCAAGATCCCGAGCACACGGTTCTCGAAAACACGACGGTGCTCACCACCACCGAGATCTGCGACGGCTTCCACCACAATTCCGCCGCTGCCAACAAATGGTTCAGCACCGGTAGCTTGAACGGAGAGCGCTACATCTACCTCCCGTGGAACATCATTGGCGGAGGTGGTGGCTGCTTCTCTGGCGGACGCGTCGCCCAGATGGACGGCGTCGACCATCGACAAATTCTCGCGGCAGTCGCCCACTCGATGGGCGTGAGCCTGAGCAGTTTCGCGGGTCAGTCGGTCTCCCTTCCTCAGGAGATTTTGGCATGAGGCGGCTCAGCATGACGACTCACGCGGCACTCGCGCGCCGCTTCGTTTGGGCCGGTTTCGCGTTTCTTTCCGCCTGGAGCCTGCTGGCGTGTACGGCGGGGCCGAGCTCGTCAGACGAGGAAACGGGCGATGGTGACGGTGACGTTTCGGGCGACGGCGACGTCGCGCCCGGCGACGGCGACGGTGACGTACACACTGGCAGTCAGGGCGATCTCGAGGGAGCTCGCGCGAGGTGTGAGACCTCGAAGGTCGGCGCGCCGGTCTTACGCCGGCTGACTCAGGGCGAGACCGATGTGACGCTCCGGGACATCTTCAACCTTCCCGGTTGGCTCGGGGTGAAGCTCTCTCCGGACCCTACCTCCCACCTCGGCTTCACCAACGACGCCAGCGTGCTGGTCGTCGGTGGGACGACGGCCCGAGAACTACTCAAGACCGCCGAGGAGGTTGCTGATCTGGTCGTGGAACAACTCCCGACCGTCCTGCCTTGTTCGGCTACGACGCCGGATCGTGCGTGTGCGACCGAGTTCATCAACACCTACGGTAGACGCCTTTTCCGGCGTCCACTCACTCCCGACGAGGTGACTCGGTACGCGGACCATCAGGAATCAATCGCAGGGCGGTCGGATTTTGCGACCGGCATCAAGTGGATGCTGACGGGGATGATTCAGTCGCCTCATGCATTCTACAGGACCGAGATCGGCACCGATGCCGGTGACGGCACACGGCAGCTCGACAACTACGAGATGGCGACTCAGCTGTCGTACATGATGGTGGGGAGCACTCCCGATGAGCCTCTGCTCAGCCGTGCTGCGGCTGGTGAGCTGAGCGACCCGGCGGTTCGCGCCGCCGAGGCCGAACGACTGCTGGCGGATCACCCCCGGAAACGAGACGGCCTGCGCACGTTCTTCAACGAATGGCTCCGGTTTCGTACGGTATTGGGACAGAGTCGCGAAGACGATCCGCTCTTCGCTCAGAACATTTCGCCTCTCATGGTCGAGGAGACCCGCTTTTTCATCGATACGCTCGTGCTCGGGGATCGCGGAACCGTTCACGATCTGATGCTCGCGGACTTCACGGCTCTGAACCAGCATCTTTCTTCGTTCTATGGCTATGGTGGAGTCACGGGTACCGACTTTGCGCGTGTGACCCGCCCACCCGAGTGGGGGCGAGGTATCCTCGCTCAGGGCTCCATCCTGGCTGCGACTTCTCACCAAGCCTATTCGTCACCTACCCAGCGAGGTCTTTTGATGACCGAGCGTTTCTTGTGCGTCGAGGCTCCCCCCGTGCCTGCGGTGATTCCTCCCCTCGAGGATTCGGTGGCAGGTTCGACGGCCGTGACGACGCGAGAAAAGTACGAGCTAGCCCATGCCGCACCCGGATCGGCGTGCGCCACGTGCCATTTGCAGTTCGAGCCCTTCGGGTACGTCTTCGAGAGCTTCGACGAGACTGGGCGGGTGCGGACGATGGACGAGGGACAGCCAGTCGACACGGCGGTGACCAACGCACCCATGCCTGACGGAAGCGTGAGAGCCTTCAACAACATCGACGAACTCGCCGAGCTCGTGAACACGAGCGAAGACATCCAAAATTGCTTCAGCGGCTTGCTGGCGGCTTATATGTTCTCGGGTGCGAGCGGAGAGAACTGCCTCGCCGAGGAAGCTCGGGCTCGCGTGGCCACGGGTGAGATGAGCATCTACGATTACATCATCTCGCTCACGTCAGCGCCGCACTTTTCCCAGAGAAAGTAGGCCTCCCCAAGGCAGTAGCGCGCCACCGATCGCCAGGTGGGCTCTCGCTCTTCACGCGTGAGCCCACCCGAGCCCCCCTTCCGAGCGAGCTGGGCGGGGGCTCAGCTGACGACGTTCTGAGGCGCCTTCCGTCGGAATGCCTCGATGTTTTCGACAGTGATGGCGAGCAAGCGCTCTCGTGCGGCCAATGTGGCCCACGCCAGGTGCGGCGTTACGAGACAGCGGCCCGTGGCCACGACATCCGGCTGCAGGAGAGGGCAGTCCTTCCGAGCTGGCTCGACGGTGAGCACATCGGTCGCCACACCACCGATGCGCTCGGCCACGAGGGCCCGGGCTACGGCCGCTTCGTCCACGACCGGGCCGCGCGAGACGTTGATGAGGAGCGCCTCCGGCTTCATTTGGGCAAGCGCCGCATCATCGATGAAGTCCTTCGTTTCATCGGTGAGTGGGCAATGGAGGGACACGACGTCGCTTTCTCGGAGCAATGTCTCCTTATCGACGAAGAGAACCCCTTCGACCCTGCGCTCGGTACGAGTGTGGACCATCACCTGCATGCCGAACGCCTGGGCCATCGCGACCACTCTTTGACCGATAGCCCCGAAGCCGACGACGCCCATGATGCGCCCCGACAGCTCCGTGAGCGGCGTGCGGAAGTACGAGAAGCTTTCGGAACCGGCCCATCCTCCCTGCTCGACGTCGGTGGCATGAAGTCCCACCCGATTTGTCAGCTCGAGGAGAAGCGCGAAAGCATGCTGCGCCGTGGACATCGTGCTGTACCCGGGCACGTTGCACACGACAACGCCTCGCGATCGAGCCGCATCGAGGTCGATCACGTTCACGCCCGTGGCAAGTACGCTCACCAGCTCGAGATCCGGCAGGCTCTCGAACTCCGCCTGCCCCAGGACCACCTTGTTCGTGAGCACGACGTTGGCTCCCCGACAGCGGGGCACCACCTGGCTCGGGTCGGTTCGCGAATGAATCTCCACCGTGCCCAGTTTTTTCAGGGCCGAAATATCCAGCCGACCCTGGGCGCGTTCCTGTGCCGTATCGCAGCCGAGGGCCGGGTCGCTGTCGAGGATGACGATTTTCATCGTCAGATCGTATCCCAGGCGAACTTTTCGAGTTCGAAGGCGTGGTCGGCCAGCGCCTTGATCTGATCGTCTTGGTTTTCTTCGATTTCCGCGATGTTGTGGGCGATGATGCGGCTGGTTCGACCCGCGAACGCCTCGGCAATCTTGATCTCGTTGCTCGCCTTTTCGGCGCCGTTTTCCTTGATGGATGCGGTCACGCGACTGAGGACTGCGGCCAAGACGTACAAATGAATCATCATGTCGGCCATGCGTGCCGTGGCGAGCTGGCGCTCGATGATCTTCTTCCCGTGCCGACGGAGCAGCTTGTCCGCCGCCGTCGCCAGGGCCCGTGTTCCGTCCTCGAAGATCTTCTTCTGGACGCTGAGCTCGTCTGCGATGCCTTCGAACGTCCGTTCTTCGCTCGAAAGCCCCGACATCCAGCTTGCGCGTCGGATCGCGTAGTCTCGAATCACGCCGAACCCCTTGATCGGGTCGTCGAAGACTCCCTTCACGCTGGTCGCGACTTCCTTGAGCGCTTGTCCCACGTCGTCCATCGCGTTGAGGGCGATGAAGAGCCGCAAGATGTCGTTGGTGCCCTCGAAAATGCGGTTGATGCGCACATCGCGCACGATTTGCTCGTAGGGGAACTCGCGCATGAAGCCGTTTCCGGCCGCAATCTGCAGCCCTTCGTCGGCCGCCCTCCACAGCGCTTCGGTAGAGAACACTTTCGAGATGGCGGCCTCGATGGCGTAATCACTCGACCCGGTGTCACTGATGCCAGCAACCAGAGACACGACGGCCTCTGCCGCGTAGCAGTCGACCACCATCTCACCGATCTTCTTCTTTACGAGTCCGAACTCGGAGATCTTCTTTCCGAACTGGACGCGACCGTTCGCCTGGGCCGTCGAAAGGGAGATGAGCTTCTTCATGCCTCCCACGGCGCCACCCCCGAGCCCGCTGCGGCCGCTGTTGAGGATGTTCATGGCGACCTTGAATCCCTTGCCCTCCTCGCCCAGAAGGTTCTCGGCTGGGACGCGCACGTTTTCGAAGGTCACGGTGTTGGTCGCGCTAGCCCGCAGACCCATCTTGTCCTCGTGCGGACCATGGGAAACGCCGCCCATGTCACGGGTGACCATGAAGGCGCTGAGGCGCCGCTTTTCGTCTTTGCCGCTCGTCAGGGCAAAGACGGTGAAAAAGTCGGCCATGCCCCCGTTGGTGATCCAGATCTTTTCACCGTTCAAAATCCAATGATCGCCGTCTTTGTCGGCGCGAGTCTTGATGGAAGCGGCGTCGGAACCCGAGCCAGCCTCCGTGAGGCAGAACGCCGCGATCATTTCACCCGTCGCCAGCTTGGGGAGATACTTCTCCTTTTGGGCGTCGGTTCCGAACAGCAACAGCCCGCGCATACCGATCGAACTGTGAGCACCCACGGTGACGGCGGCGGACGCATCATGTCGGGAGATTTCCTGGAGGGTGCGGGAGTACGCCGCGTTTCCGAATCCGAGCCCACCCGCGTCCTCGGGGATGATCAAACTGAAGAGCCCGAACTCCTTGAGCTCTTCGATGAACTCGTCGGGAAACTCTCCCTCGCGATCCCACTTGACGAAGTCCTTCTCGTGGGAGCCGAGCATTTGCCTGAGCGATGAGGTGACGGTTTCGAGAGTCTCCTTCTCCGCGTCGGAAATCTTCGGAAAGGGGACCACCAGCTCGCTTTGAATGTGGCCCATACACAGGGCGCGCATGAAGCTTTTCTTCTCGTCCATCTTGTCTTCGCTCATGTAAACCTCGGGTGGAGGGGGCCGCCCCCTCGTTCATCATTCATTAAACCAAAGCGATCCTGATCGCGCCAGGATTGAGCCGGCTGGCTCGACTGGAGCTTCGTTCCGTACGGATCCACCCCGGCCAAGAAATTCTTCGGTCCTCGATCCCTCGGCAATTCTCGGCAAAACGGCCTCGCGTGCCTTCGTTGATGAGTCTTCATACACGGCCTACACTTCGATGGTGAACGGGTGGTCGGAACACGGGGTGCGTACGAGTCCGCTCGCGTCGTACGGAAGGGGTGTCACCTTTCGATGAGAAAGCTCGAGCGACAATCCCATTCGATGCACAAGACGTGGTACCCGATTGCGCTGACAAGAGACGTGGGCCGAAGCCCTCGGCGCATCGAACTGTTCGGTGATCCTTATGTGATTTACCGTAGCACATCCGGAGAGCCCGTGGTGCAGCTCGACCGTTGTCCGCATCGGAACGTCCCGCTCTCGGGGGGACGCTGCCTGAGCGACGACACCATCGAATGTCCCTATCACGGGTGGCGATTCGCGCCGGACGGCGCCTGCGTGGCAATTTCCGGCAGCGCCTCTGCCCCCAAGCCCTCCCACCGGGTGGAGACCTTTGCCACCCTCGAATCCTACGGGGTCCTTTTCATGTGCCCCGCGCCGGATGGCTTTAGGCCCGCCGCGAGTCCGCTGCTCGTGCCCGAGAGTCGCGATGACGGGTACACGAAGGTCTTGCGCTACGTCGAATTCCCGGGGGGCCTGCAGGCAGTCGTCGAAAACGCCCTCGACGTGCCGCACACGGCGGTCTTGCACCGCGGGCTTTTTCGAAGCGACACGGAAAAGATCGGCGTCGACGTGGTCTTGCGGCGCTTTCGGACGTGGGCCGAGGCGGAGTTCATCGGGGAACGCCCACCTCAGGGGCTGCTCGGTCGCTTTTTGACCTTGGGCAGCAAAAAGAGCCTCGACGAGGTGCAGCTTCAGCACTGGGACCGTTTCGTACTTCCCGGAGTGCTCCAGGTCGAATACCGCATCGGTCCGAGGAGTCATTTTCTCATCACCGGGTTCTGCTCTCCGAGAAGCGACACGACCACGGGACTGTTCGCGCTCGTCTGCCTCAAGACGCCTCTCCCTCGCCTGCTCGAGCGTCTTCTCGTTCGGATCGTCGAACCCTTTGCAATGAAGGTGCTTTCCCAGGATATCCGCGTCTTGCGGCAGCAGACCGAAACGATCGAGCATTTCGGTGAAGAGCGATTCATGTCGACCGAAATCGACGTGCTCGGTCATTCGATCGCCCGACTGCTCAAGGATGGCGCCGAGCGAGAGGGCGGGCCAGACTCCCAGCTCTTGGATACGTCCACGGTGGATCGCGCCGAGGAGCCGCGCGAGCAAACACGCCTGAAAATCCTGGCCTGACGTCGTTTTTCGGGGCCAGACCAACGGGTCCCGAGTTTCGACTCGCCGGGCTCGAAAACCCCCAAAAAGCGCGCTACGCCTGCGCCCATGAGCGAGACCCCCGACGTTGCTCCCGAAGCCGTATTGACCTCACCCGGCCCCGAGTCGTCTCAGGTGAGGATGATCGTCATGGCGCTTTCGGGGCTGGTGTTCCTCCTGATCGCGGTCGTCGTGTACATGCTCCCTCACAGCGGGCGTGTGGATGGTCCGAGCACTCTGGCTAGCCTGAACGCCTTCTTGAACTCGTGCACGACGGTGCTGTTGGTTTTGGGTTTCGTTTTCATTCGAAACAAAAACGTGCGCTGGCACCGTCGTTCCATGTTGGCCGCGTTCGGGATGAGCTCGATGTTCCTCATCACCTACCTGTTGCACCACGCTCAGGTGGGCTCCGTCCCCTTTCAGGGGGTGGGCATGATGCGTGTGGCCTATTTCTCGCTGCTCATCCCACACATCGTTCTGTCGGCCGTCGTGGTCCCCTTGGCCCTTCTGACCATCTACCGCGGCTGGACTTCGCGCATTGAACTGCACAAGAAGATCGCCCGCGTTGCTCTGCCCATCTGGCTCTTCACGTCCGCGAGTGGGGTGGCCGTTTATTTCATGCTTTACCATCTGGGGTGAGGCTGGAAACCGCGCGTTTCCGAGATTCGACGGGGTGAGCTGAATGCGAGCGGTCGTTCAACGAGTTCAGCGTGCGTCGGTGACGGTCGACGGAGCTTGTGTCGGTTCCATCGAAGCGGGGCTCTGTTTGCTCGTCGGCGTCATGGACGGGGACACGGACAAGGACGTCGCGTCCCTCGCGAACAAGGTCGCTCAGCTGCGGATTTTCGAGGACGAAGCCGGGAAAATGAATCGCTCGGTGCTCGATGTGGGGGGCGCGGTCCTGGCCGTCAGTCAGTTCACTTTGGCTGGCGACGTCCGCAAAGGAAACCGGCCGAGCTTCGTCACGGCTATGGAGCCCGGAGAGGCGCGCGCGTTCTTCGAGCGCTTTTGCGTCGAGCTCCGTGGTCACGGGCTTTCGGTCGCGACGGGAACGTTCCGCGCCCACATGGAGGTATCACTCGTCAACGACGGCCCGGTGACCATTCTCCTCGACTCCAAGAAGTCATTTTGATGAAGGAGGGTCGGTTCTCGTTCGGCCCGAGATCGTGCGCCTTGGGGTTGGCCCTCCTCTGGCCTCGGGTTTCCATCGCCGAAGACGAGGCCACGGTCGTCGTTCACGGCTCGCGCGCGCCGGGCTCCGCGACCGAGCCCGAGCTGGCCGTGGGCAGCGTCCAAGGCGAGGCTTTGCGCGAGCCCGGAGCCGACGCAGCGGACGTGCTCACCCGGGCCGCCGGCGTGCAAGTGACCCGTCGAGGCAGCTCTGCAGATCTGGCGACTGTATCGATTCGCGGGGCCGAGGCGTCGCAGATTCCTGTGTATTTGGCCGGCATTCGAGTCAACGATGACGTCACCGGGGTGGCTGATCTCTCGCGGCTTCCTTTGTGGATGATGCATCGCGTCCAGATCTATCGGGGGGCGAGCCCGCTCGAAGCGACGCGCGGCGGAATGTCCGGGGCGCTCTTCTTCGAGCCGGCCCTTCCGAAGGATTCCCAGTATCGGCTGGGGGCCGAGGCAGGGAGCTTCGGCGCCGGAGCGCTGTGGCTCGGGGCGACGATGGAGCACTCGAAGGAGGACGAGTCACCGTGGGCGACCAGCATCGCCGTGAGACGCTCCGGCGCGCAGAACGATTTCGAGTTTCCCACCGACCAGGGAACGGCCTTCGTCGCTGGCGATGATGAGACCGAGGTGCGACGGAACGCGGACTTCAGCGAAACCGACGTCTGGCTGCTGTCGCGGGGCCGCGCGGAGGTCGGCGACCTCTCGGCGTCCATCTCTGCTTTCTACAATCGAATCTCCCGCGAGCAGGGAGTCTCGGGACTTTCGCTCGTCCCCGCGATGCGGGCGCGGTCCGAGATCCGCCGTGATCTTTTCGGCGTCTCCAGTCGCACGTCTTGTGGGTGGGGCAAGCGGTGCTCTGTCCTCGCCGCGAGCGGATTTCAGGCAACGCGCCTTTTCACCTTCGACCCGGACGCAGAGCTGAACCTCGGCGCCGAGGCGGTCGAACAACTGAGCCGCCGCGCGTCGCAGAACCTGCGCCTCAGCGTGTCCCATCACTCCAAGCTGCAGACCACTTGGGGAGCGGCCTCGGAGCTCAGCCAACTGGAGCTCGACGTACCCGACGGGCCGCTCGTGCGTGCCAGCGAGGCATTCGTGAACCTCAACTCGAGTCTGAAGTTTGCACCCACCCGAGATCGTTCTCTTCGCGCGGCGCTCGTCGGAAAGTGTGTGGAGGCTCATGGCACCACCCTCGGCGAGATGCGTTCTTGGTCCCAGTGTCGACCGGAAGCGAGGCTCGGCGCACACAAGGCGTTCGTCGATCGAGATGGAGCGCGCGTCGCGCGACTCCGGGCGCTCGTCCACTCGGGGATTCGGTTCCCGACTCTCGGCGAGAGGTTCGGCGTTTCCGCCGTCACCCGCGGCAACCCCGATCTCGAGGTGGAACGCGCCATGTCCGTCGATCTCGGTGGCACATGGGAACCGACACGGACGCGCTTTTGGAGCTATTGGATGGATCTCTCCGTGTTTCATCGAAACGCGAGCGATCTCATCGCCTACAGGCGCTCGGCGCTCGGCTACGTTCGCCCCTTCAACGTGGGCCAAGCTCGCTTCTACGGGGCCGAAGTCACGGGTGAAATCGACGCCCACGAGCATGTGCGTCACCGCTCGACCATCACTCTCCTCGATCCCCGCGACACGACCCCCGACCGCTCTACGGAAAACGACCTCTTGGTGTTTCGGTCACAGATCACGGCAAGCGAAGAACTCGAGCTCTACCATCACAGCCGAGGCAGCACCGTGAGTCACGCGGGGGTTTCGACCTACCTTACCTATCGCTCGGGGAGGGTGGCCGATCCGGCCGGCCTGATCGTCATCCCCCAGCAAGCGATCATCGATCTCGGCGCGCGTCTTCAGTTCGTCGAGCAGGTCGACGTGCGTGCTCGACTCGAGAACCTACTTGGGACCGCACGCTACGATTCGCTCGGCTTCCCGCTTCCGGGGCGGAGCTTCTTCCTCAGTCTGGAAATCGTCTCGCGCTAACACTTGGAGACGGCGACCGGCGACGGACGAGGCGTGTACTCGTCAGCAAAAGGAGAGAGAGCGCCCGTGCTCTCGCTACCGTCGCGCTTCAGCTGATTTCGCCCTTCTCGGCTTTGCGGATCCACTTTTTGATCTCTTCCTCGATCACGGCGATGGCCTTGCCCTTGAAGGGCTTGAGCATGAATGGAACATCGAGATCGAGATCAATCGCGTTCGAACTCACCTTCACACCACCCTTGAGGCTCATCCCCTTCACGTTGAACCCGATGTCGGCCGAGTCTTCGCTCTTCCAGTTGGTGACCGGGTTGTATTCGGAGAAGCGCTGCGCGTACGAGTCCATGGCGGCCTTGGCCACCTTGCGAGCCATGTCGAGTCCGAGAGAGTGCGTTACTGTATGTTTCATTGCGGGAGGTTCCTGTGTGTCGCGGCGGCTTCTCGTGTGGCCGGAAATCCCGGCGATTCAGCGGCCCGTACGTCTTGGGGTGTAGCCATAATGGTCTCACCCGCCAACCGTCAACTTCTCGCCGGATGCTGAGGCCAGGATCTCCTTGACAGTCAGCCGTGGTCAGAAGATAGAGCCCTCATGATCGGCGTGGATTTCGGCGGTACTGGCATCAAGGCTGGCATCGTTCAGGACGGAAAAATCATCAAGTCGACGGAGTGCCCCACCCCGAGGACGGGCTCGGCGGACGATGTCCTGGACGCGATCGCGCGCCTCGTACTCGAACTGGATCCCAACCCCAAGGCCGTCGGAGTGGCGATTCCCGGCGAGGTGGATTCCGGTGGCCGTTGTTGGGGCCTTCCCAACGTTCCCGGATTCAAGGGGGTGGCGCTCGGTCGTGGGCTCAGCGATCGCTTGCGTTGTCCAGTTGCCGTGGAGAACGACGCCACGACAGCGGCGCTCGGAGAGTACCTGTGTGGACATGGGACGCGCTTTCCTTCCTTCCTCATGATCACGCTCGGGACGGGAGTCGGCGGCGGCCTCGTCATCGGGGGGCAGCTCTATCCGGGCGCCAACGGGTTCGCCGGCGAGATTGGTCACATCAACATCGATCCGAGCGAGGGTGCTCCCGATTGCGGCTGCGGCAAGAAGGGCTGTCTCGAGACGTACACGGGAACGGCCGCTCTGCTCCGGAAGTTCAAAGAAGAGGGCGGCGGAGACGTGACCGAGGTCAAAGAGATCGCCGATGCTGCGCGCCGCGGCGAGAAGGCGGGTCTCGCCACCTTCGAGATGATGGGCACCGCCCTGGGCCGCGGTCTCGCCAACATTCAAAACGTGCTCGACCTGAGTGCTCTGGTGTTCACGGGTGGTATCTCCAAGTCCTTCGACTTGATCGAACCATCGCTCCGAGCGGCCCTCCGCAAGCACAGCTTTGCTGCGCCACCAGCCGAGGTCCCCCTCGTCATCAGCGAACTCGGCGCAGCCGCAGGCGTCGTCGGCGCAGCGTCGTTGACTCAAATCTAGTAGGGGGGCTGTCCCAGCTGACCATTGATCACAAATTCTCCGTTGAGGGGAATTTGTGATCCGGCAGCTC
>CBFGUR010000040.1:0-55686 GCA_965652275.1 uncultured Polyangiaceae bacterium
CAAAAAGCTCACCCCCAACTTCCGGGCTGCGCTCCGGGCCCTCCCACTTGGTCGGGCGCGGGGCTCGCCGCCTCGTCAGTCCACGGAGCCCTGAAGGCTCCTCCGTGCCTTGGGTGGGCTTGACGTAAAAGGCTCCTCCGTGCCTCGGGTCGTCGCGTTGTCGAAAACCTGTTTGCCTTGATTGTTGGGGGCACCCCGTCGGGTCGTCGGGGCAAGTTCGTCTTCACTTATTTATCCCCGGCTTGAGCCCGGAAAACTTGCCGACTGGGGGCGGGGAATGAAACGATCCCATCGCGACCATGATTCGATCGATTTCAGACGCATCTCAGTTTGCGACCTGCCTCGGTGTGGCGACCGTGGCCCTTGCTTCTTTCGTCGGGTGCAGCGGGAACCTCAACGCCAGTGCAAAGGGGAGCGCCAGCACTGAAAGCGGGGGCGAGGCGGACTTCGATGCCGAAGGCGACGCGGCCTGGGACACCGTGGATGCAAGTCAAAGCGAAGCGGAAACCTCCGCGGCAGCCACCCCGACCTCCCCCCAGCAGATGTCCGGCACCGAGCCCGCCGAGGTGGCGCTGCTTGGTGCACGTCATGACCTCATGCCGGCCCAAGGCGCGCCCCAGCCATGCGCGTGCCTCACCGTCGCGATCGGACAGCCCAGCTCGACCGAACTCGTCTGGACGGGCGTCAGACCCACCACCGATCCCTCGGTTCAAACCGTCATCGCCCTCACCTCGGAAAACGTCCCGTGCACGGAAGCCGGACCCGGGGCGTCGTACATGGGATACGTGAAGGAAAACGGAGACGTCATCGTCACCGTGGAGGCCGCCGTCGCTGGGCGTCCCGTCACCAACGGCGCCATCATCCCAAAGCCAGATTCGGGCAAGCAGATCTACGTGCAGCCCCACGGCAAGATCCCGTACGGTCGGGGCAAGGCGGGGGAAGCACGCTGTGCCCTGGGTCCCGGTCGATGAAGACGAGACGGGACGCATCGTGACTCATCCGAAAGGGACGCTCCGCGAGCGTCTCGAAAGCGAGATCGGCGTCGTTCTCTCCTCCGATCTCCAAGCGCACGTTCAGCGTGGTGCCGTCGTCGTGATCGATGCAGAGCTGTCCTTGGTGGACGTGGCCATCGCGGTAGCAGAGGACGATGTGGCATCCGTGCAGAGTTGGATCGACTCTCGACGCATGAAGAACCCCTCTCAGGCACAGATCGACGCTTGGAAGAACACGCCTCACGGGCGCTTCAGGTCCGTCATCGTGCAGCCCTACGTCCTTGTCCAAGAGTTGTCGACCTAGGAACCGACAACCGGCCCGCGTGCCCTCTTGAAAGACCCCCGAGTCCATGGTCCGGTTCGGGCCGACCATGAGCACGATCGAGATCCGCCAGCACACCCCCGGAGGAGACATCTCCGACTTCCTGCAGACGCCGCACGTCTTGTTCAAGAGCGATCCGAACTGGGTTCCCCCGCTCAACATCATGCTCAAGGATCAGCTGTCCCCGAAGAGCCCCTTCTTTCAGCACGCCGAGGTCACGCTGTTCACCGCCCGCAAGAATGGTCAGCTGGCTGGGCGGATTACGGCCCACCTCGATCACGAACACTTGAAGCGATACGATGACGGCATCGGCTTCTTCGGTTTCCTCGATACGATCGATGACGAAGAGGTCGCCAAGGCGCTCGTCGAAAAGGCCAAGGAATGGCTCCGCTCGAAGGGGATGAAGAAGATCCGCGGCCCCATGAACCTGTCGGTGAATCAAGAGGTCGGCACCCTCGTCGAGGGCTTCGACACGCCTCCGATGGTCATGATGCCGCACTCGCTCCCTCATCAGGACAAGTGCATCAAGGCAACGGGGCTCGAGAAGGTGAAGGATCTCTACGCTTGGCGGTGGGAAGTCGGCCCCGAGATGCCCCGACGTTGCATGAAGGCGTACACGGAGATGAAGGCCCTGGGCGCGACCTTCCGTAGCGCGGATCTCGCCAAAGAGATCCCCGAGCTCATCGACATTCAAACCGACGCCTGGAAGCACAACTGGGGTCACGTCACCATGACCGAGGCCGAAGCGCGCCAGCTCAAGAACGAGCTGCGCCTCATCATCGACCCCGCCATCGCCATCGTCGTCGAAATCGACGGAAAGATCGCCGGAATGGCGCTCACGGTCCCGAACCTCAACGAAGCCATCATGGACATGGGCGGCAAGGTCACCCCCATGAACATCGCCAAGCTGCTCTGGCGCCTCAAGGTCGATCACCCGAAGAGCGCTCGCGTCGCCATGCTCGGCCTCCGCGAGGACATCCGGAAACAAAAGAAGTACATGCCTCTCGCTCTCGCTCTCATCGTGGAGCTCAACCGCCGCGGCTATCAACGCGGTTACGAGTGGGGCGAGCTCAGCTGGACGCTCGAGGACAACGGCCCGGTCAACGCTCTCATCAAGAGCGCCGGCGGGAAGATCTACAAGCGCTACCGGCTTTACGAGGGCGATCTCTGAGAAGTAGTTCGCGTCGGCCAAACGGCGAGCTGCTCTGACCCGCCCGTGAGGGAGAAAACGTTGAAGCGCCAGGAAGCTTCTCCCACGATGCAGTCTTTTCCCCTTCAATTGGGGAGACGCGCGAGCACTAGATGACTCGCCACATCGTCGTCCTTCGCGACGATGACGAAAGCCTCGCGAGGAGAGCGGACGACGAGGGCCAAAGAATTGCCTCGGTCCACCTTGGCCCGCTCCACTGAGAGTCCAGCATTCACTAGCTTCTGGTGGTACTCGTCGAGAGTCGAAAGAGCATCGGCCCTGGACTGGTGGATGTTGAGGGTAGGTTTTCCGTTGTGACCCACCGACAGGACGCGTCGTCCGGGCGGTTTTGGAAGCCTCCGGAAGGCGGCTCCCGGAGCGTCCCGGCCGCTGGGAAACATCTTCGCCGGAGCGAGACCTCGCTTGATCTCGGCCGTGAGGATCGACACCGAGTCCTCGTGAGCGCGAAAATACGCGCCCTGAAACGTCCCCCATTGCGACAGATCTCCGGACTTCAGGAAGGCGTCGAGCATCTCCGAGATCGCCTCCAGAGACAGCTCGCGATCCGTTTTCAGGCAGTAAACGAAGGCTTCGGTTTCCCCCACCCACTCGATAAGAGGCGCGCGGATCAGTTCGGCGGAAATCGTTTCGTCGCGGACGTTCGCACGACAGTTCTTCCTCACGCGCTCGACCAAGTCATCGAGGCGCAAGCCTCCCGAACGGCGCACGGATCCCGAATGGAGCGCCACTTCAGCGCCGTTGACTTGGAGGCGGTGCGCGCCTCCCGCCCGACCGCGCGGCGGGACTCCTTCGAAAGCGTCCATGAGGCCCGACATTTCCTCGAGCTGCCGACCGAGTTCGAGGCCGCGCTCTTCGATGACCTCTCGAGCTCGCGCCTCAGCCCAAGTGACGGCGATCAGATTGCACCCGACGAAAATTCCGACTGCGGTGCAGGTTTTCTTCCAACGGAGTTTCATGATCAAAGTAGCTCCCTCTTCACGATTTCCGCGAGCTGATCCACCAAAGACTCGGTCGAGACCGGTTTCGTGTTGCACGGAAGTGAGTAGGACGCGCTCACCGCAACCGTCTCGCCCCCAAGCAGGATCGGACGCTCGACTTCGGTCGCGAGCTCTACGGTCGTACGCTCCCCGAACAACCTCTCTACCGCAGCGTCCAGAGTGTCGTCGAGCAGCTCCTCGAACCACGTTCCCTCACCAGCGCTCGAAGCTTGGTCCCCGATGATATCTGACGCATCGGAGATGTTTCCGTCGCCAAACGAGCTGGCGCAATCGATCTCCACGTCACAAGAGTTGACGCTTTGGAGCCACGCGCACGTCCGAGCCCGAGACTTGACCTCTAATTTGGCGGAATAGGACCGTCCCATCAGGAGCACTCCCGTCCACACGATGACGAACACCGAAATCGCCAGGATGGCCTCAATCGTGGCCGCTCCTCGCTCGCCCTGCGGTCTCGTTCGCTTCTTCATCAATGCCTCACAATCTTGTCGAGTCGACTCACGCTGCCGGCCGCTTCTTCACAGTCGTCGCCCCCAGCAGCTTGGCAAAGGGACTCGGGGGAGGCCCCGGGATCCATCTCACCGAACCGGCTCGCGACGCCCTTGGCGCCTTGATTCCTCTCGTCGCGCTCCTCCTGCTCCTCTTGCGAAGGCAGACGAAAGTGGCGGAGTCGGGCGGTCCATTTCATCTGCCACATCAGTTCGGAAGACTCGACCTTGCCGTCGAAGTAGAACTCCGCCTGCGCAACGGCAACCCGTCCTACATTCGATACCAACTCGACGAAGTCCCCCACCTCCCCTTCGCCTCCGGGCCGGGCGGCATCCCAGCGTGATTCCGCCGATCCTTCACTTCGATCCGCGAGGACTACGCCCTGGCTCGCATCGCCGGGCCCCGGCTTTTCTCCAAAAGCGATGGCTCGGATTTGGAATGGCTCACTCCCAAGCTCGACATCCTGGAGACGGTGAGGACTCTTGCTCTCGGATCCAGAGCCTCCAAGCGCTTCCTCGCTACTTGCCAAACTGACGGACCGATAGGTGCGACGCGTACAGGAAAAGATGCGCACAACCTCCTCGTAGGTCGCGGTTCGCCGTTCCCCCGATTCCCCTGGAGTCTCGATTTCTGGGATTTCCTCGCGGCACAACCGATGCGGCTCGATGGAGCCACGCGGCCCGGAGTCCGAGTTCCACTCTCCGTTGTTCACGCTTCCACCAATGCCGCAGGGAGGAGTGCTTTCAGACGCCTCGAGACGGATTCTCCCCGGATTTCGGTTCGTCTCGACCCAAACAGCACCGTCGTAGGTGAACTCGGAGGTGACCTCACGCTCCTGCCAGACGAAGTTCTCCAAGAGGAGGGTCGGTCGGGGTTCACAATCGACTCGCGCAGCCCTCGCCTGAGTCTCGTAGGGTCCATCGTAGTGGCACTCGGACGAGCATTCGCCCTCTGGTCCGCTCGGCTCGGCCGCGGTCATGTAGTTCGCGATGGCCGTGCACTCCGCTGAGCCCTGATCCTGACAATCGGTCTCATTCGGATGCCGCGGGAGCTCACGATTGATGGTCTGACGGTAGTTCGGTGGCTCTCCTCCCCCGTCTCCGCAGAGAAAGCCGCTGGTCAGTTCCGCCACCTCCCCAATCGCGTCCGTGGGGACAAAGTCGGCCAGGCTCTTGAGGGGTCCGGGAAGTACAGCCACTGACGCGCCAGCGATGAATTCGCCCCCTCTCCCGCACAACTCGGAAAACTCGTCCGACTCGACGGGAAGCACGATTGACCCCGGAATCGCAAACGCTCCACGAGCCGGGTCGTGGTGGATCGCGGCTTCCGTCATCCCTCGAGTCATCGCAACCCAGGGCACGACGGCGCTCGTCGCTTGTTGAGTGGTGTGAAGTGCTTCAAGAATCTTGTCGATGACCTTCTTGGCGTTGTTGTAGGTATTGTTCAGCTGAATCGCTTGGTAGGTCGCCTGCGCGGCCAATGGTCCAGTCCCGCCCATGCTCGCGAATGCCATGCCGGCCAAAATCCCTGCGGCCAAAGTCATGACCGACTGCGCCACCCGGATCGCAATCAAGATCGAAACGAGCGCCGCCATCAAGAGATTGATGAACACGATCAAGTTCATCCCTCGGGCGTTGAAGATGGCCGATGAATACGCGGCCGCATCTGCGGCATCCTGCATGCCTTCCTTCATCACGATCGTTCGGCCCAGACCGATCACCATGTAGAGCACCGCCACCAGGATCAGGGTCATGAAAATGGTGGCCACCATGACCGCGCCACGATCGCATTTCAGGGCTCTCGCCCAGTCTTCTCGCTCGGTTCTGAGTCGCGGCATCGGTTAGTCCTCGTGGTAGGGCGCGCCCTGATTGGGAAGTACGGCTTCGGCGCTGATCACGACGAAGCGCCCCCCGCCAATGAAGATCGCATCGCGCGCCAGCGGGCTGGCGACATTCTGCAGTTTTTCGACCATCTCGACCGCTTCGGGATCGGGAAACACTCCGAGGCTCGCCTGAAGCAAGTCGTGCCCATTACTGCACATGATGCGATTCACCAGGGGCACCCCACACGCCATCAGGTAGTGCACACGCACGACGACCGGCGCGTTGTGGTCGTTCTTCGTCACGAGCCCGCCCGACTCGAGCTCGACCTCGACGGAGGCCGCTCCGCGGCCATACGCTATCGCACCAGCCGCCATGCGAAACCACGGCGAGTTGGCGAGCTCGTCTGCAAGGTTCGTGGTCCCGAAGAGCGCCGACCAGTGGGGCGTGAGCACAGCCAAAGGGAAAAACGCGGCTTGTCGAATCGCTTGGAGGCGCGCGCCCCCCTGCACTCCATCTCCGGTGATGAGGCGCGCGTATTCGTCGTTCACCTCTGCACCGAACTGAATCAGTCCTCCCTCTTCGAGCGCTCCCCCCGCCTCCAAGTCGTAGCGAGGTGCACCGCCGTAGTACTGAGGGTCGTCATCGAGCACGACTACTGCACTGCGCACGGCGCGTCCCGCCGCGTGCTGCACCACGAGCTTCCCCATCATGAAGATGGCGAGCTGAATGATGCCGAGAAACGAAAAGAGCAGCGGCAGCAGTGCCATGAGCACCTCGATGCTGATGGTTCCCCTGCGGCGGCTCGCTCGATGCGACGTCATCTCGTCACCCCTCCGACAGCCGTGCGGCGCACACGACGAGCGTTCCCAAAAACAGCGTGGGGCCAAACCGCATTTCGAGTTTCGCGGCCGCGCCCTGTGGACCGTTCCCGCTCCCCCGAAACGGCAGCACGAGAGCGAAGGAGCGACGCACGAGTGCCGCCCCCCGCCCTCGCACGGATTCACGAACCAGCGCAAACACCGCGAGAAACACGAACCCCAACATTTCGGCCTCCAGACCAGCCGTCGGACCCAGCCACGCCCCGAGCGCTCCGAGCGCTTTCACGTCGCCGCCCCCAATGGCCTGGCCTCGTGTGAAGAGGAAGAGGCAAAGGGGGATGGCAGCAACGATGAAAGCACCGAGCAGCCCCGCCACGATTCCGCTCTGTCCTTCGACTAACCAGCGCACCCCGAGCGCCGCACCGAAGGAACCCATGGTGATCCAGTTGGGCATCCTTCCAGTGCGGAGATCGGTGACGGCGAGGGTCAGTGCGGTGACCAGAGCGAAAAGTGTGGGAGTGTTCATGGCGGTGTGTCCGAGTTCTTGAAGCATGCGCCCCCTACTCGGCGAGCCCCTTGGCCTCGTCACTATTCCCTGGCACGTCTGTCAGAGCGTCATCGGACCCCTGGAGGCTCGTGAGAATTTTTCCCCCGATACTTGTCCAAACGCTCACCGCACCCATCACGATCACCGCCAACAAGATCACATACTCGACCGTGGACATCCCGCGCTCATCCCGGAAGAGTGAGCCGCGTGCCGAGGGGGACATTTTGATTTGATTCTTCTTCATGAGATTTCTCCGAATTCTGAAAACCGAGGCGTTTTCCGCCTGATGTGTGTGGATTCGGCCGGAGTTTTGGGCCGTTGCGGAAAATCGACCGGCTCGCGAACTTTCTCGGGCCCGCCTCACGGAAGAGGCATGGACAGCCAGAAAACCCGCGCCCGGAACACCTGAACGATGGCCGGCCCCATGGCGATGAGCGCGAAGGTGATCCCAGTCGTGACCAGCGAAAGGATCATGAGGTACTCGATGGTGGCGGTCCCGCGCTCGTCTACGAAAAGGCCGCGACGCGCCCTGTCTCTGCTTTGCTTCATAGCCCCAGCATCGGTCCGAAGAATATTTCGTTGCCGAAAACAAAAACCCCGCAACGCCTCTCCCGACCGACCGAACCCACTTCATCCCGACCACGACTCACCCCACGTGCGGGTCGGCATTCGAGCACCTCTCCTTTTCGAGATGAGCTCCAGGAGACGAGATGAAGAACACAGCAAACTGGATCGCCGCCGGCACGTTCGTCGTCGGATGCGCGGGTTTTCAAATCTACCGCATGCAGCTCGAAGAAGGGCTACGGGGGGGACGCCCCGAGGCGGTTCTCCTCGTCACCCGCGATCTCGGCCCGGGCGACGTCCTCAGCGAGACCAACCTCACCAGCACCCAAGTCCCCTCGGACTATCTCGACGGGCGACGCGTGCGCGCGCTGGAAAAGGACAACCTCCTCGGGGTCCGCGTCAATCAACAGCTGAAGGCCGGCGAAGGGCTTCTTTGGAGCGACATCGACGACGGCGCCGCTCACAAACACTTGGCCGCCCTCGTCGCCCCCGGACGCCGTGCCTACAGCCTCGAGGGTGATGCCAATCCCCTCGGACGTCTCCTGAAGGTCGCCGACCACGTCGACGTCCTCCTCGAATCGGGGGGCAAGACCGAGACCCTGCTCCAGCACGTGCTCGTTCTCGCCGTTGGCGGGCAGATCGAGCGGGACGAGGACCTCCTCGGTCGCAAGAGCATCGGGGGCTCCGGGGTCACTCTCAGCGTCACGAGCGAAGAAGCTCAGACGCTCCTGTCGGCCGAGAACCGGGGCAAGCTTCGCCTCGTTCTGCGCAATCCCGAGGACGAAAAGAAAAAGCCAACGCGCGACAATCAGCGGATCGCCGAAAAGCGCCCCATCGAATCCGCAGAGTCGCACCAGGAGATCGAACATGTGCGCTGAATCTTTGCTTCACCCTGTCCGCCGACTTGCCGCCATCGTGTCGATCGTGACCTTCGTCGGAAGCGCCGCTCGTCCGGTGAGTGCTCAAACTACCGACGCGAGCGTGCATCTCCCTTCGGCGGGTCTCGACGACGAGCCGGACGAGAGCCGCGAAACCCTGACCCTCGACGTGGCGGAGCAAAAGGTGCTCTCGGCAGCGGGCGTCCGCAGCTATTCCGAAGGGAAGCGCGGCATCGTCGACGTGCGCCTGACTCAAAAGGGCGATCAATTCGTGCTCGTCGGTCAGACCGAAGGCGAAACGACGCTCCTCCTCATCATGCTCGACGGAACCGAGCGGCACATTCGCATCGTCGTGGGCAACCCCAAATCCCAAGAAGCTACCTCGAGCCAACAGGTCGACCAGGAAGACAACATTCGCCTCGATTTTTACTTCGTCCAGCTCGATCGTTCGAATCAACACCAACTCGGCGTTGGGTATCCGGGCAGCATCGGACCGGTTAGCGCGGGCGCGTCCTTCGACTTCGTCACTCAGCGCTTCGAATCGGCCACCGCGGTCGTCGAAAACCAGGCTCTCTTGCGCCTCGACATGGCTCAATCCACGGGCTGGGCGAAGCTGATGCGCAAGGCGGCGGTCATCACCGAAAACGGCAAGCGCGCCGAGTTTTCGGGCGGAGGCGAAGTGAATCTTCCCATCACCGGTGGGCTCGCCACGGGGATCCACACCATCGATTTCGGCAGCCGCATCGAGGTCCTGCCCCGCTACGACTCGGAGACGGGACGCCTGCAGATCGAGATCTCCGCGGATGTCTCCGATCTCACCGATGACCGGGGCACAGGCGCACCAGGGCGCGTCACCGCTTCGATTTCCTCAATCGTCAATCTCGAGCTCGGTCAGGCAGTGGTGCTCGCCGGGCTGACCTCCGAAAGCAAAGTGAAGAGTCGAACGGGTATCCCTGGGCTCAGTCAAATCCCCATCCTCGGGCTTCTTTTCGGAAGCGAACGCATGGCGCGCCAAGCCGCGGACAACGTGATCTTCATCGTACCCTCCGTGCTCGACGCCACCACCCGAGATGCGCGCGACGAAATCCAGTCTGCCCTCGAAGCCTACCGCTCGTATCAGGGCAAGCCCGACGAACGAAAGACCATCCAAGACACGTGGAGAAAGCCATGAACCTCAATCCCAAGTCAGAAGTCCCAGAAATCGGCCGCAGCACCGTGATGGCGGAGAACATCGTCATCACCGCGGGCTTGCCCGGCGGGCGCGATCTGAAGCGGTGTTTCCCCAAGGGAGTCCGCGTTCACGTCGGTCGAGACGCGAGCTGCCATCTCGTCCTCCCTTCGCCTGCCGTCTCCAGGAGGCACGCCGTCATCTCGCTGCAGGATTCGGGTCTGCTCGTCGAAGACCGCTCCCGGGGAGGAACGCGAGTCAATGCCGCGCCTCTGCACCAGGCGGTCGGAGTCTTCACCGACCCCGAGATCCGCCTCACCGTCGGGCCCTACGAACTCGTCGTGCGCACCATGGAGCACCAAGTCGAGTCTCCGGACAAAAGGCGCAAGGCCCACGCGATGCTTCTCGAACGGCTCCGCCTGGACACTCGAAGAATCGGCGAAGCGATCACTCCGGAACTCCGACGTGAAGTGCGCGAAACGCTCGTCGCCCTCGTCCAAGACCCGAGCCTCGGGATCGCCGAGCGCGATCGACATCGCCTGGCGCGCGAACTGTACGACGAAGCTCTCGGACTCGGTCCTCTCGAGGCTCTGCTCTCCGACAAGAACGTGAGCGAGATCATGGTCGTGGATCCTGCGACCATCTACGCCGAACGAAACGGTGTCCTCGAACTCACCGGCCGAGCCTTCACGGACGCCGAAGCCGTCAGGAGCGCCATCGAACGCATCGTGACGCCTCTCGGTCGCCGCATCGACGAGTCCTCTCCCCTGGTCGACGCGCGTCTGGCGGATGGTTCGCGCGTCAACGCCGTCATACCTCCGCTCGCGCTACGGGGGCCGTGCATCACCATCCGCAAGTTCCCCTCGCGCCGGCTTTCGATGGACGACCTCGTGGAGAAAGGGAGCCTGAACACCCGCATGGCTCGCTTCCTTTCTCGCTCGGTGGCCTTGAAGAAGAACATCGTCATCAGCGGCGGAACCGGCAGCGGCAAGACGACCTTGCTCAATGTACTTTCGGGTTCGATCGGAAGCACCGAGCGCGTGGTCACCATCGAGGACGCCGCAGAGCTTCAGCTGTCCCAAGCGCACGTCGTGGGCCTCGAATCGAAGCCTCCCAACCTGGAAGGGCAAGGTGAGTTCACCATTCGCGACCTTCTGAAGAACGCCCTGCGCATGCGTCCCGATCGCATCGTGGTGGGCGAATGCCGCGGCGGAGAGGCTCTCGACATGCTGCAGGCGATGAACACCGGTCACGAGGGTTCGATGACGACAACGCACGCGAACAGTCCGACTCAAGCCATCAGTCGCCTGGAAACCCTGTGCTTGATGAGCGGCGTCGAACTGCCCCTGGCGGCGATTCGTCGACAGATCACCCAAAGCGTGCATCTCATCGTCCAGCAATCGCGGCTTGGGGACGGTTCCCGCCGCGTCACGGACATCTCCGAAGTCGTCGGCCTGTCGAGCAACGGTGCAGTAGAACTGCGTTGCCTTTTCCGCTTCGAGTCGCAAGGCGACGAACCAGCGTCGCACCAAGCAACCGGCTTCATGCCGACCTACCTCGCGGAGCTGAGCGCGGCGTTCGGCGACGAAGAGGGAGAGCTCCTGTGAACCTCTCGCCACTGTCGCCGAGCGTGGGCCTCTACGTCTCGGGACTACTCCTGACCGCGTCGGTTGCTCTTTGGGTCCGGATCCTCTTGCCCCGACTGCGCACGGGCCCCGTGGCTGACGCAATTCGAAGGAACGAGCACTCCTTGGAGCGAAAGCTCATTTTTCTTCGCCTCGGGATCCCTGCAAGGCAGTTCATGCTCGGCCAGGTCGCGCTCGCCGTCGTTGGACTACTCGTACTGATTCTTGTGCCGCCTGTCGGCATCCCTTTGGTCGCGCTCGCTCTCGGGCTGCCGGCACTCATCGAAAGCGCGCGAAAAAAGCGCACTGCGCTCCTCGAAAAACAGATCGAAGGCTGGCTCACCAGCATGGCACGGAGCCTCGAGGCGGCTCCCTCCCTGGGTGAAGCCCTCGAATCGACCACAACGACGTGCGACTCACCCATGCGCGAAGAAATCGAACAACTCGTGAGCGAAATGCGTCTGGGACGACCGCTCGATCAGGCGCTTTCCGAATGGTCCGAACGAGTCGGCAGTCGCACGCTGACCATGGCCGTCTCCACCTTGCTCGTCGGAAGAGAAACGGGGGGACGAATCGGCGAAGTGCTGCGCTCGGCTGCCAGTGCCCTGCGCGAGATGGAACGCCTCGAGGGCGTCGTCCGAACCAAGACGGCCGAAGGCAAAGGGCAAGCCTGGGTCATCAGCATCGTGCCGTTTCCGCTCTATCTCGCGATCCGCACGACGGATCCGACCTACTTCGTTCCGCTCGAACAAACAGCCACCGGGCACCTCCTCCTCGCCATCGCCGCCGGCCTTTGGCTCGCCGCGACCCTCTCCGCTCGCAAGATCCTCGCCGTTCAGATCTGATTTTTGGGGGGGCACCCCATCCGTTGCTCAGGGCAAATTCGGCCTCATCCAAAAGTTAACAATGTTCACTTTTCTACATTGATCCCGACGCCCCAGATCAAGAACAGTCATAAATATCTGTTTTTATTAATTAATACGATCCAACTCGAGTCAACGATTGTTAACACCGTTAACAAAAGAAGCCCATGAACCTCCCTCACCTCTTCACCGCAACGCTCCCCTACGTCGTCGGCGCGGCCCTCGCCGCGCCCATCGCGCTCGCCGCGCGGCAGCTCGCTCTGCTCTCGCCCCTCGCCGTTCCGCAAGGCGGAACCCGCGGGCACCGAAGACGAGAGGCGCTGGCTCAGCCTCTCTTTCGGTTCTTCGATCCGGCTCTGCGACGACTCGGTGCCCTGACGAAGGCGACACTGACGCGGCTCCAGTCGGTCGCCGTTCTCCGAGCGGCGTGTCAGCGCCTCGAAACCCACCAGCGCAAGCTGCTCGTCTTCGCCGGAGAGCCGCTGGGACTCGATCGCTACGAAGCCTTGGCTTTGACCGGGGTCCTGGCGCTCATCGGAGCCGTGACGGGCACATTCTTCGGCATCGCAGACGGAAACGGTCACTTCATCTTCATCGGTGCGCTCTTGGGCGGCGCCGGTTTTCAGTTCCGGCTCCGTTCTCTGCGCACCGAGCGCTTCTCTGAAATGAGCCGAGAGCTCCCCGCGACCATCGATCTGATCTCGCTCTCCATGAACGCAGGCTCAGACTTCCCCGGCGCCATCCGCCGCGTGATCAAGGGGCAAAAAGGCGTGGTGACGGACGAACTGGAGCACCTCCTTCGCGCCATCGATCTGGGCATCACCCGTCAGGGAGCCCTGCTGGCTCTCCAAGAGCGCATTCCCGTCGACGAGGTCCGCGATCTGGTGCGCGCAATCATCCTCGCGGAGAAGAAGGGCTCCTCCGTCCGCGAGGCGCTCAGCCAACAGGCGCGATCGAGTCGCCAGAGGCGCAGCGTTCGGGCCGAAGAGGCCGCAACCCGGGCCGGGATGCTTCTGCTGATCCCCCTGATGCTGCTCATGGCCTGCATCATGATTTTGCTCGTCGCGCCCCTCATGATTTCGGGAGTGAACCTATGAAACAGAAGACTGACGCGTCGGCGACCATTCCGAACGAAAGCAGCCAAAGGACTCCCCCACATTCACCACGAGGCGCCCGAGATGACCGACCATCGGGGAATCGCGACCAGACAAACCCCGTTCGCCTGATCGCCTTTTCGGCTCTCTTATTGCTGCTTGGCGCGCGTGTCGCGCTAAGCGGCACTCCCTCCGAGAACGGCGCCGGCAACACAACGTACGCCAAAGCAAGTGCCTACGAGACCGAAGTGTTCACCGCCCTCGGCAAAGTTCGTTGTCGGTACTCGGATGAGAGACGACTCGAGCTCGAACTGCGCGAGCTTCCGGCCCGGATCGAATCCTGGCGCCAGACAGCGCTCGTGGAATCGTCGGAGATCTTGCGTTCACTACAGCGCATCGCAGAGCTGGTGAATTGCCCAACCGCCGCTCGTCACGTAGAGCTTGCGGCAATCGAAGACCAGCGAGATTCCCTGAGCGAAGCCCTCGAGAGAGCGCTTCGTTCCGAGCTCGCGCGCCTCCGGCGCGCCCAGAAGGACGGGGACCGCGCCGCCGCACGCGCCAGCGTCGACGACCTCGAGCACTTACTCGAACATCACGACGGCCCCCTCCGCGAACACCTCGCGCGCCTGGCTCGGCGCTACCGAGAGGAGTGATCCGCCGGGCGGCGGGCGCTCGCGTCGGCCCTCCGTAGGCAAGACGTCCGGTCCTTGAGGCTCCCGACAACGCGCGTCAAAATAAGCGCATGACTTACTCCGAATCTTTCTTCACCCACTTCCGGCAACTCGCCACCCCCTTCTCGGTCCTCGTCATCCTCGCCTCGCTTTCCGCCTGCGCCACGAGCGCCACCACCGAGCCGACCGAAGCCGATAGCGCCACCACCCCGCCCCCCTCCGAGTCCGAGGAGGTCACCATCGAGGAAGAGGTCGCGCCGGTCACGAATTGCCACACGGACACCCAGAAGTGTCCGCTAGCCGAGCCGCTCCCGCCGGGGGCCGCGTGCTTTTGCCCGAGTGAAGGCGGCGACGGCGAAGCCGGCGTCGCTGGGGAGTGAAATCGACACGCGGGGCGCCTAGGCTACACAGCGGTGGCCCGTATCGTTCACGTCTGCGCGACATCGGCCTTTGCCCGACACGTCGATCGAGTCCTGGTTGCTCTCGTCAACGACGGACATGACGTACACTTCATCTCGGCTCCGGGTCCGGAACCTCAGCGCGTGCTGGACCGGCGGGTGCACCTTCACACGATTGGAATCGAACGGGGAATCGACCTCCGTTCCGACCTACGAGCCCTTGCCCAGCTTTCCGCTCTTCTGAAATCGCTCGAGCCCGATCTGGTCCACGCTCATACACCCAAGGGCGGACTACTCGGCATGCTGGCAGCTCGACTGACAAGAGTTCCCCACCGCATCTACCAAATCCACGGGATCCGCTATGAAACGGCCCAGGGCGCCCAGCGTGCTCTCCTGTGGAGCTGCGAACGGCTGACCACATCCATTGCCCACAATGTGATTTGCGTCAGCCAGTCGGTCCGCCGGCGCCTCATCTTGGATTCGACCGTTTCCGAGAGCAAAGCGATGGTTCTTGCAAACGGAAGTGCCCAAGGCATCGATCTCGTCGAGTACGAGACAGACAGGTGGTGGAACCTCGGCAGAGATTTCGGCCGTACCTTGGGGATTCCCGCAGAAGCCGCGTGCGTCGTGTACGTGGGCCGCCTCGCTGGCGACAAAGGGCTCGCCGACCTCGCTGTCGCGTGGCGCCGAGTCGCAGCCGAAAATCCTGATGCGCACCTGATCCTTGCAGGAGCACCGGATACTACGGACCCAGCCAACGTTGATGCGTTCGCATCCATCCCACGCACACACATCGTTCCACACCAAGACGATCCCCGTCCGTTGATTGCGCTCGCTCGTGTGGTCACACTCCCTTCTTACCGGGAGGGGCTCCCTCAACCGATTCTGGAGGCCGGCGCGATGGGAAGGCCCGTCGTCGCGACCCGCGTCACAGGCGTCGTTGATGCACTGGTCGATGGAGGCGGCGGAATATTAGTGCCGCCAAAAGACCCTGCCGCACTAGCAGATGCCCTGAGTTCGCTCCTCAACGATCCCCAAAAGGCGCGTCGGATGGGGGAGCGGGGGCGTCGATTCGTCGGAGAGCGGTTTCAGTGGAGACCCATCGTGGACAAAACAATGAAGTTATATCGGAGGATGCTCGCTTCTTGAATCGATCAAAGCCCGTGTACTTTGGTGTGATTCCCTGAAACGCCGTGAAGGGCATCGCGGGTATCGAGGATGAGGCGGGCCTGCTCGAGAAGCTGCTTCTTGGGGAGAGAACTATGGTGAGTGACAATCACCACGGCGTGATATTCAGCGAAACTCTCATCCACCGACTTCATGTCGAGTCCCTCCTGTTGCAGACATGGGATGAAGGGATCGGTGTAGTCGACGCGAGCGCCCCGAAGGAGAAGCTCATGGATGATGCCCAGCGCGGGACTCTCGCGCGCGTCGTTGATGTCCGGCTTATAGGCAACTCCATAGATGAGCACCCGTGACCCTCTGATTGGCATCTTTCCCTCGTTGAGACAGTCGGCGAGCCGCTGCACGACGTAGGCGGGCATGCCACAATTGATCGAGTCGGCGAGTGAAATGAACTTCGGATCGAAGTGGAGCGACTTGAGCTTCCATGACAAATAGAGGGGATCGATGGGAATGCAGTGTCCACCCAAGCCGGGTCCCGGGTAGAACGGCATGAAGCCAAACGGCTTCGTCGAAGCCGCACGGATCACCTCGAAGGGATCGACTCCCAGCCGCCGCGAAACCATTACCATCTCGTTGACGAGAGCAATGTTCACCGCGCGGAACGTATTTTCCAGAAGCTTCACGGTTTCGGCCGTCTCCGGCGAGGAAACGGGCACGACCCGGTCGATGATCCGCGAGTAAAGAGTCGACGCCACTTCGACGCACTCTGCCGTCGCTCCACCGATCACCTTTGGAGTGTTTCTGAGGTTGTACTCGCGATTTCCGGGATCGACGCGTTCTGGCGAAAATGCAACGAAGACGTCGCGTCCAAGAACGAAGCCGCCGCGCGTGAGTTTGGGGACCAAGACTTCGTTCGTCGTGCCCGGATAGGTCGTTGACTCGAGAATCACGAGCATGCCCGAGTGCTGATGCAGGGCGATGGCTTCCACCGCGTCGGTGATCCGGCGGATATCCGGCTCACGCGTCTTACTCAGGGGAGTGGGGACGCAGATGATTGCGACGTCGGCTGACTTCAGGATCTCGGCGTCGGTCGTTGCATCCAGCCGACCTTCGACGACAAGCGGCTCGATTTCTTCCGTAGGAATGTCCACCAGGTAGGACTCGCCCCGGCGAACCTGCTCAACGCGCTCTTCGTCCACGTCGAGACCTGTGACGCGAAACTCCGCCCGAGCAAATTCGATGCATAGACGAAGCCCAACATGACCGACGCCAATGACGACCACGTGCGGTGGCGATCCCCAGTTGAGACGGGCCACCAAACGTTCGAAGTCGGAAAAAGGTTCTTTCACGGGGAGGCCGCCTGTCATATCAGTCGAACTACTGGACAACGAGCACCCTAGTAGTGGAGCCTTCTACAACGTAGCAACGTACTTCGCTCAACAGTGACGCACCCGAGATGACGGCAAAAAAGAAGATCCTCCTCATTAGCCAAGTGTATTCGCCGGATCCGGCGGCGGTCGGCATGCAGATGGCGGATGCAGCGCTTGAGCTCGCCGAGAGGGGCTACGATGTCTGCGTCCTCACCGCAGACCGCGGGTACGACGACCCCAGTCAGAAGTACCCCTCGCGAGAGACCGCGGCGGGGGTAGACATCATTCGTCTCCCGCTTTCTAGCTTCGGCAAAAGTAGCATCGTCACTCGCCTCGTCAGTGGGCTTTTCTTCGTCGCTCAGGCCTGCGTGCGCGGCGCGTTCCTCGACCGGGTCGACGGGATCTTGGTCACGACTGCGCCCCCCATGTGCAGCATGGCCGCGCTGTTCATCGGGGGACTTCGTCGAGCTCCTATCGCGTACTGGGTCATGGACCTGAATCCGGATCAGATGGTCGTGTTGGGAAAGCTGAGCGCCACTTCTCCCGCGGTCCGGGCATTCGATGTTCTGAATCGTCTGATCCTTCGTAAAGCCAAACTCATCGTGGCGCTAGACGAATTCATGGGCCAACGCCTGGAGCAAAAACACAGCATCCAGGACAAACTCGAGATCCTGCCCCCCTGGCCCCACGACAACTACCTCACGACCATTCCGCACGAGGAAAACCCCTTTCGCAAAGAGCACGGTCTGCAGGGAAAGTTCGTGGTCATGTACAGCGGCAACCACGGGCCCTCCAGCCCCGTCACCACCTGTCTGGAGGCGGCCGAAGTGCTGAAGCACAGGGAGGATATCGTATTTTTGTTCGTAGGAGGCGGAGTGGGAAAGCAGGAGGTCGAACGAGCCATCGCGCGAGGCGCCAGCAATGTGCGATCTTTGCCGTACCAGCCAATCGATTCCATCAAGTACTCACTCTCGGCTGCCGACGTGCACCTCGTGACAGTGGGGGATTCAATCGTGGGGGTCGTGCACCCGTCGAAGATCTACGGCGCCATGTCCATTGGGCGACCGATACTTCTCACCGCTCCGGAGAAGTGTCATGCGGCTCCACTCGTCGTCCCGAACGGCGTCGGAGAACACCTGAAGAACGGTGACGTTGCGGGCACGGCGGCGGCAATCGAACGCCTCGCCGGGCTCTCGCCTGAAGAGCGTGAAAGGATGGGAAAGCGCGCTCGAGAGATCATCTCCCGGGGATTTTCGCGACAAATCCTTCGAACGCGCTTCGCCGATCTCCTGACGCGTCGCCTCGGCCTGGAGGATGACCAATGAAGACTGAAGTGATCTCAGCAGGGCTGTCTGCGTTGCTTGCAAGCCTCATCGTTGTACCGCTTGTACGCAAGTGGGCGCTGCGGGGGGGCGTGATGGACGTCCCCAACGAGCGCTCCTCCCACACCATCCCCACGCCGCGGACTGGAGGTGTTGGTGTCGTGCTTGGGAGCATGGTGGGGTTTTTCGTGGGACTTTCCGGAGCTACACCGATTCCGACCGAGGTTTGGAGTCTCGTTGCAATCATCATTTGCCTGGCGGCCGTAGGGCTCTCGGACGACATCTGGCAGCTCTCCGCAGCCCGTAGGATGCTGCTCTATCTTCTAGGCGCGTTCTTGCTCGCGCTTCTCAGCTATCGCATCGCGGAGCTAGCGTTTCCTTTCGCCGACCCCATTGGTCTCGGTGTCGGCGGCGGCCTCGTCTTCACATCTCTCTTCGTGGGTTGGTACACGAACCTCTTCAATTTCATGGACGGAATCGATGGTATTGCGGCTGGTGCAGCAATCGTGACTTGCGGTGCCCTGACCTACCTGTTCGGCCGGGAAGGCAACTTGCCGTTGGTCGTCGTCTCGATCAGCCTGACGGCGGCAACGAGCGGATTTCTCGTCTACAACTATTCGCCTGCGAGTATCTTCATGGGAGACGTCGGTAGCGTCTTCCTTGGTGCGGCGTGCGCTGCACTTACCGCAGCCGCCATCGAACTCGGCTACGTCTCAATCATCGCGGGGACGTTGCTCATGTTCCCCTTTGTTTTCGACGCAACGTTCACGCTTTTCCGTCGCGCGCTCCGAAAGGAAAAGGTGTGGCTACCCCACCGAACGCACATCTACCAACAAATGTGTGATCTCGGTTTCACTCATCGAGCAGTCTCCGGGATCTACACCGGCGGAGCGGCTTGCTTCGCGGTACTTGGGGTATGCTACGATTCACTTTCGTCCGCCCTTCAGGCTTTGATCGCGCTCGTCGCCCTTGCGGCGGGTGCCATCTGCGGGAGCGTGGTGTTGAAGCGTCGCAAAGCTCTACAGCACGTCTCCTAGTCCGCAGTGCGACGAGATACGCCCCAGCTGACTCTAACATCTGGCGGGTAGTTCGCCCCGTTCACGGAGCCGAGCCACGGTGTCGGCCCACCCCGAATCCAAATCGAAATGGGGCTGGAATCCGAACTCTTCCGCGAAGCGTCGACCGCTGACTCGGACGTCTTCCAGGTACTTGTCGAGAAGCGTGGAGACTCTCTTGGACGAGCCCGCAACCTTGAGCAGCATGTCCGCAGGAGTAGCTGTCGCTCGCGCCAGCCCCACCGGAACCGAGACTGCGGGATACGAGCGCCCGAGCGCCGTGCACATGGCTTGCAGTATTTCATGCAGGGAATGGAACGCCCCATCCGTCACGTTGTAGGTCCCGCCCGCGCCATGGGTCGACTCAGCTGCAAGCAGAATTGCTCGGGAAGCGTCGGAGGCATGAATGAGAGTCCGCATGTTCTCTCCCGGACCAATCGGGATGAACCTGCGCCTGGATAGAGCGTGGAGGAGCGTCATGTAGTTCCCCCTCATTCCCGCTCCGTACACCGCGGGCAAACGGAGAACCGTCACGAGTGGTTCCCCACCAGCGCTGACACTCTGGTGGGCCATGGCCTCCGCCTCGAGCTTCGTCTGACCATAGAGAGTCTTCGGGTGGGGCTCCGACGACTCGTCGACTGTCTCGCCGCGGTCGTATCCATAGACGGCGATGCTGCTGGAAAGGACGACACGCCGCACACCCCCGGTTCGGGCGGCCTCCACGACCCGCTTCGTTCCACCTACGTTCACGCGCTCGTACTCCGCCCGGAGGGCCTCCCCAGGGCTGTTGATGTGCAGAAGCGATGCGAGATGCACCACGACGTCCGCGCCCTCGAAGATGCCCCCAAAGCTGTCCGGATCGGTCACGTCGACACGCGCATATCGAACGCCTTCGGGCACGAGTCCTTCTGTAGGTGCACGCCTGCTCGCGACAGTCACATCGTAACCCGCTTCACGAAACGTTAGCGCAACCGCCGGGCCGACGGCCCCCGTTCCCCCCGTAATGATGCACCGACCCTGCGACATGACTTCCCTAGGCGAGTAGAGTAATCCTTGTTAGGGGTCAACCATACTTAAGCAGGGTGACGGCACGCTCTCACCCTCAGCTCATCATGTGGAACCTTAGAAGAGTGGGACAAGTGATCGTCGACTTGGGCATCTTGGCCCTGTCACTCGTCGCCGCGTACTTCCTCCGTTACGACTTCGATGTCCCCTTTCAGGTCTTCAAGCAGATGACCTTCCAGCTGCCGTACGTGGTCGTGCTGGAGTTTGGCCTGCTGGTGGCGATGGGCGCTCATCGGGTCGTGTGGCGCTTCGTGTCGGCGGCGGATGTCTTTCTCCTGGGGAGGCCACTGATCGTCGCTGCGGCGGTCCTCGCCCTTCTGCGTTTGACAGGGCCCAGTCTCGAGCTTGCCCACCGCGCCTACCTCGTCGTGCCGGGTGGCGTCATACTCATCAATCTCATGCTCGCACTCCTGGGCGTCCTGGGAGCCCGGATCGGCTGGCGCCTCCGAACCGAGGAGCTCGACCGGAAGAAGATCACCCGTGCGCAAAGTGAGCGGCGGCTTCTCATCATCGGCGCAGGAAACTCCGGAGTCCAAGTCGCCAAGGAAATCGATCGTCGACCTGACCTGGGCTTCGACCTCGTCGGCTTCGTCGACGACGACCCGCACAAGCAGAAGACGCGCATCGCTGGATACCCGGTGCGCGGAACCATCGCCGAACTGGACGAACTGCTCGGACGCTATCGAATCGACGATGCCGTCATCGCTATTGCCGAAGCAACGGGCGACCTCATCCGCTCGCTCTTCACCGTCTGTGACAGGCACTCGGTTCGGGTCAAGATCGTCCCTGGTTTGTACGAGATCATCGGTGGGCAGGTCAGCTTTTCCCGACTTCGGGAGGTGAGCATCGAAGACCTCCTGGGTCGGGAGACGGTGAACCTGGACACGGAGAAGATGCGGGAGTTCTTGACCGGAAAGATCGTCGCGGTAACGGGCGCGGGGGGCAGCATCGGGTCCGAGCTCTGCCGTCAAGTTGCCGAGTTTCAACCCAAGCGGCTAGTCTTGATCGAGCGCGCCGAACCCGCTCTTTTCAGCATTCATCAGGAGCTCCTGCAAAAGTTTCCAGGGCTCGACCTCGCTCCCCGTGTCGGAGACGTCACCAACCCGGACCGCATGCGTGCGGTACTGGTCGAAGGGTGCGATGTTTTGTTCCACGCTGCCGCTCACAAGCACGTGCCCATGATGGAATGGAATCCGACGGAGGCTATCCGCAACAACGTTCTCGGGACCAAGTGCGTCGCGGATATCGCGGCGGAGGTGGGCGTCGGGCACTTCGTCTTGATCTCTACGGACAAGGCCATCAACCCGACGAGTATCATGGGTGCCAGCAAACGCGCCGCCGAACTCTATGTGCAGGCTATGGGGCGCACCTGCGAAAAGACACGCTTCACCTCGGTCCGTTTCGGAAACGTCCTCGGTTCGGCAGGCAGCGTCGTTCCCATTTTCAAAAAGCAAATCGCCGAAGGCGGCCCGGTGAAGGTCACTCATCCGGACATGGTTCGATACTTCATGACGATCCCAGAGGCGTCCCAACTCGTCATGCAGGCCGCCACCCTCGGAAGGGGAGGAGAAGTCTTCATCTTGGACATGGGTGAGCCAGTGAAGATCGTGGATCTTGCCCGCGACATGATCCGCCTTTCTGGGCTGAAGCCCGACGAGGACATCAAGATCGAGTTCAGCGGACTACGCCCCGGAGAAAAGCTCTTCGAAGAGCTCTCGACCGATGAAGAGAGGGCGGATGAGACGACCCACGATAAGATTTTCGTCGGTCATGTGGAGTCTCGTCCACTCGAAGAGCTCGAACGCTCGTTTCTGAAGCTAGAAGAAGCCGTGAAGAAGGGTAATAGAGAGCTCAGCTACCGAGAGCTTCGGGAGCTGATTCCGGAGTTTTCGGGGGGCAGCGTGGAAGGCACGCCCCTGAAAGAGCAGGACCGAGCCTCATGACGGCGCCGTTCGATACCCCCTGGAAGATCCGCAATCACCTGGAGAGAATCCTGCTCTCGCCAGTCGCACGGCTTCAATTCGCGGCAGCGGGAGTCAAATGGGGGAGGGGATTCCGGATTTTCGGGACACCGATCATCCAGCGACACGCAGGCAGTACCATCCAACTTGGCGACAACATCTCGCTACGGTCCAATCCCCGCAGCAACCCGCTGGCTCCCGCGCACCCGGTCGTGCTCTCGACTCGGGCAAGAGGGGCTCGGATCGTCATCGGTCAGGACTGCGGCCTCACCGGTGCACGCGTCGTTGCGGCTACCTCCGTCACCATTGGCGATCGCGTTCTCATTGGCTCAGGCGCAACGATCTGCGATACGGATTTTCACCCGCTCTCCCCCGCGGGTCGGCAACGCGATATCAACGCCGGCGCGCATGCCCCAATCATCGTAGAAGACGACGTCTTCATTGGGATGAACGCCATCATTCTCAAAGGTGTCACCCTCAGCCGAGGCTGCGTGGTCGGCGCGGGGGCTGTTGTTTCGAAGGATGTCGGCCCCGGATTGATCGTCGCCGGCAATCCAGCCAAGGTCATCGGCTCCACTCACTAGATTCTGATGTCTCACGATCGGCGAAAATATCGCCCCGAGATTGACGGTATCCGCGCGATTGCCGTCGTGGCCGTGATTTTGTTCCACTTCGGCTGGCTGCCCCAGGGGTATCTGGGAGTAGACGTCTTTTTCGTGATTAGCGGCTACCTGATTACGGACATCATCGTACGAGACTGGGAAGCTGGGACATTCTCGATTGGGCACTTTTACATGCGACGCGCCCGGAGAATATTGCCGCTGGCCATGTGCGTAGCCAGCGTGGCGCTGGGCATCGGTGCGTTGGTCATGCTCCCCGACGACTTGGAGAATCTGGCCCAGTCGGTCGTTGCCAGCAACCTGTTTTCCAACAACATACTTCAGGCTGTCACCACCAAGAACTATTGGGACGTCGTCAATGACTACAAGCCTCTCATGCATACCTGGAGCCTAGGTGTAGAGGAGCAGTATTATTTCCTCTACCCGCTGATCTTGCTGTTCATTCCCCACGCACGCCGTCATGTCTTTGCGCTGATTCTCATCATCCTCTCGGCAGGATCGCTGATTGCCTACTTGGGACCCTTTCCGGACTTTCAGAAGTTCTACCTTCTCCCATTCCGTATTTTCGAACTGGGAGCCGGTGGTCTTGCCGCGATACTCATCAAGAAAAGGTTGAGCGCGCGCCTCGCGGGAGCGGCCCTGTTGGGACTCGTGCTGCTCTTGTCGATTTCATCCAGTTGGTTGCCGGCGGTGGCCTCCTTGCTCGGAGTCACAGCTCTCACGGCCGTGCTCCTGGTCGTGAATGTGGAGTCTGCGACCCTGGTGAAACACGTCCTCCAAAACAAGGTAGTCGTTGGGCTGGGAAAGATCAGTTTCAGCCTCTACATGTGGCACCAGCCCTACCTAGCCTTCGCTCGCTACTTCGTCTTCGAAGAACTCGGCGTGCCGGAACTCCTTACGTTGGCAGCTCTGACGGGCATCACGTCGCTGCTCTCTTATCGCTACATCGAGGAACCCTTCCGCAATCCCAAACGATTCAGCGACCGCTCCATGCTGCTCTTTCTGGGAACCCTCTTTCTGGTCAGCACTACGGCTGCAACGGGTGTTTACGTCCGTGCAGGGGTGCTGAAGGATGTCCCGGAATTGGGACTGCGCGCGTCTGACGCCAAGCGCGGGGTTCATGCCGCCTACAATCATCGAATCCGCAAGTTCGACAGGAACTTCGAAGCGCGCGACAAGACTCGAGTGCTCGTTCTTGGGGACAGCTTTGCCAGAGATTGGGCCAATGTGCTTCTGGCATCTCCCTATGCTTCGCAGATCGAGATTTCCTACATGCATGACTACGAGCGTGACGCGAGCACGCTGGCGCGGCGCGCCCGCGCGGCCGAAATCATCTTCGTTTCTGCGCCGCCCGAAAACATTCTCTCGATTCTCGGTGTCGACCGACGGCGCGTTTACGTCATTGGCAACAAGAGCTTTGGCGAAAGCAACGGCTATTTTTACAATCGAAAGGGCGATGGCTACCTCGCGCAGCGCGCACGGGTCGAAAAGGAACTGCTCGAGAGCAATCGTGCCGCACGCGAACTCTGGGGTCCGCGCTACATGGACTACTTTGAACGGATTCTGGACAAAGACAGCCGTGTTCCCGTATTCACTCCGGAAGGTCAGTTCATCAGCCAGGACTGCCGGCATCTCACGATCTTCGGAGCCGAGTACTTTGCAGCTCTCTTCGAGCAGCGGATCCGCGCAGCATTCGAGAGCGTCGCACAACTGCCTGATCCTTCACCTTAGATTACCGGCGCGCGCCTTCGCCAGAAGCTCCTCGGTCTTCGGATCTTTGCCACCGAGTTCGCGAGCTTGATGATAGGCCACCTCGGCCCGAACTAATTGTTGAGCCTTGGCGGCGCTTCGCGCTGCCGAAAGCCAACGTTGTTTGGTCGGTTCGAGCGCTGCAGCGCGAGCAAAGTGAGCGTATGCACTCAGGTCAGCACCTCGGGCAGCGGCAAGCTGGCCAATCCATTCCTCGCTCTCGGCACAGCTCGGCGTGTCCTCGCATGCCAGCAAGAGAAATGATTCCTCTGCCGCCCGCCTCTTCTCGCTGCTCTCGATGTGCTGAGCGTGCAGGACCCGAGCGCGTGCACACGCGACGGGGTGGGCGCAGTTTGAGCAGGTCTCAAGCCGCGTTGCCGCTTGTTCGTAGTCGCCCGAAAGCGCATCGAGCTCCGAAAGAAGCTGCAACTCGATACAGCCAGGAGTCGTTCCAAGCTGGTCGGTGATCTCGATGATTTGTCGGCGCAGGGCCTCTTGATCTGCGTTTGGATCCGCCTGCACTCGGGACTTCAGGTCGTTCATCAATGCCTGACCGAGCGCGGCTAGGACCGCTTTATCGGCAGGAGCGCGTTCGTGAGCCATTTCCAGCAGCTTCTGTCTTGCGGTCGGCTGAGCACCGCCCAGCCGACCGCGCACCGCCATCAGGAAGCGTGTTCCGAGTTCACCTGGGGGAGCCGCCTTCTCCAATAGCTCCGGCGAGGTGGTCAGTTGAACTACCCGTTCGGAGACACGGTCCAGGAGCCGGGGCTCGGCCTCCATAGCCATGCGGTAGTGGAGGAGCGTCTGGCTCTTAGCACCCCGTTGTCGCAGGGCCTCTGCCAAGGCCAGATGTACGCGACCGGACCGAGGTGCCCTGCGCAGCGCGGCCACTGCCCACGGCAACGCATCCCGACCTGCGCGCACCGCTTGTTCGGCCCCCAAGAGAGGAAAGTACGGCTCAGCGGGACGCCATCGCATGGCCGCCCGCAGGCGCGGTTCCAACTTCCGGTAGCCCCGGTCCGGGGACTCCTCCTCCGTAACGACGACCTCGGTCAGGGCGAGACGGAGCGAGGCCACGTCAGGCCCGAAGAAGGCGGCGCAAAGTGCTGCACCGAACCCTAGAAAAGGCGCCGACGCGGCGAGAATCCGAGACACTCTGCCGGACCCGACCTCGGCCGGCGCGCAGCGATCCTCCCGCGAACCCTCGAGAGCCCCGAAGATGCAGGCTACGGCGAGTGTCAGGGAAAGGACCTCGAGTCCCAAATCCAAGAGGTTTTGGGCAGCAACGACCAAGACACCCAGGAACGCAGCCTGGGCCGTTCGACGGTTACGGAGCCCCATCCGACTGGGTCGGAAGAGAAGGCCGAAAGAAGCCAGCGCGAGCACTGCCGCCGGAACTCCCCACCCCATGAACCAGCTCATCACGAAGTTCTCGATGTGTTGATGGACCACGTGGCCCTGCTCACCAAAGTGCAGGAACGACACGGTCTCAAAGGCACCTCGCCCAATCCCAAACAACCAATTGCGGGACAAAGCAGGAAGTAGGCGCGGCACTTGGCCTAGCTTGGCGATGTCATCATTCAAGAGCTCACCCCACAAGGCGTTCGTGCTGACGAGGCCAACAACGCTGAAGCCCACTACGAGCACCGTGAAGAGCGGAGCAACGCCCAAGATGCGCGACACCATTCGATCACGTCCGTCGCGGTAGCGCTTCTGCGTCACCCAACGAGCACTCAACCCGACAACACCGAGGACGAGCGAAATCAACCCCCCACGAGAGCCAGAAAGCACAGTGATCACCAAACAGAGGACGGTGCCGCTCACCACGAGGGGTACCGGGAGTCGAGTGCGTCGCGACATGCTGAGCCCCACTCCGCAAAACACTCCGAGGTTCATGTAACCTGCCAAGTTGTTCGGATTGATCAAAACCGAAGTCAGGACGTTTTCGTTGGGATTCTGCGGCTCGTACAGGCCAAGCACGGTGGTCGTCCCGGACACCGCTTGGAAGATGGTGATGAGTGAGATCACCACCGCCGTGCCCCACACCGCCATCATCACGAAGTGCAAGCCTCGCGACCGTGCGGCAACTCCAGCCGCCGCCGCACCCACCGCATAGAAGCACCACTTTGCTACCTCGAGCAGTGACGCCACCGGATCGAGAGAAAGGCAAACCCATCGTGGTGCCGACTCGTCGAAGGGCTCGAGCGCCCGAGACCAAATCTCTGCCGTCTCGGGAGATATGTGGTGAACTATTTCACTAGGCAGCGGAACGACGCTCAGAAGCGTCCAAACCGCCAGCAGAGCACACACGCTGGCCACATGATTCCACGCCGAGGGCTCCCCTCGAAAAGTCAGCCAATAGGTCGCACATGTGACCGCGCAAATCGCCAACGCCACGTGGAAATGGACGCCCCCGAGGAGCACCGCTGAGAGCAGCAAGCAGGCGACCACCGCCTCTCCGACGTAACGGTGGCCCCGGAGCTGAAATCGCCGCTCGCGCTGCTGCTTCCTCTTCGTCGCTGCTAGTCCCAATCCCAGCCCCATGATAACAGGAGCATCGAAGAACTGGCTAGATTCAGCATCACTGAAACAACTCAGCAAGCTAATTCACCCAGCGCGGAGCACCCGTGAGCTTCATGAAGAGCGCTGAAGCGTGAAAACACGGGATTCGACGCCCGGCTTGGGCTAGAGGGGAGGTTCGCAGAGGAGCGAGTGAAGAGGCCGCGCGGCGACGCTCCAAGGTGGTACCCTCTTCGGCAACCGGGATCGGGACACCGCACATGACTCACCGAAAAACACCAAACGAGTTCACAGCACCGGGCGGGCAAGAGGGGTCCCTGCGACCGACTCTTTCTCCAGCGCGGAAGGCCCGGGAGGCCGACAGGCCGACTTCGCTACGACCGGCGCCAAGCCCTGCGGTAGCCGATGAAAGCATGAGTCTCGGTGGCGTCGTCAAGGCGGTTCGCAAGCGAGTCTGGCTGGTAGCGGCATTTGCCGTGGTGGCAACTTTGGCAGCCGCAGCGTACAGCCTTTCACGCACGAAGATCTACGAAGCCCGAACGACGCTCCAAATGGACCCGCGCCCGCCAACCCCACTAGGTCAGGGCGTGGAGCAGGTCGTGGAAACCACTGCGGGCTCGTACTGGTCCACCCTGGAGTACTACAATACTCAGCACAAGCTCATCAGCTCCCTGCCCATCGCACAGATCGCGGTTCGAGAATTGGGGCTCGAGGGCGATCGGTCATTCGTCGCAAACGAGCTCCCCGGAACCGTCGAGAACGATGGACATCCTCCGACAGCAGACCACGCGGCGAAAGCCCTCATCGATCGCTTGCACGTACGACCAGCGAAAGACACGAGATTGGTGGACATCTCCTTTGAGGACGCTGACAAGAAGCGCGCGACGAGGGTGTTGGAGGCGGTGCTGCGTGCGTATATGACGTACAATGCCAATCGCACGCTCGAAAGCACCTCGTCCGCAGTTGAGTGGCTCGGAGAACAACTTGAGGATTTGCGGGCCGAATTGAGTGAAAGCGAGATCGCCCTACACCGCTACAAGATGGAAAAGCAGATCGCTTCGATCGGCTTAGAGGGACAGTCAAGTCTACTCGAACAGGAAATGCGACAACTGACCGAAGAGCACACTCGAGTGGCCGCTCTGGCGCAGAAAGCTGCCGCTCGGTTCGACGAACTCTCGAAAATCGAGCCGAACGATCCGGAGCTTCTGCCACAAACGGAGCTCTTGAACAGCCACGAATTGAGCAAATTGCGTGAAGACTACGCGTCCCAGGTTCACGCAAAGAACTCGCTTTTGGCAGCTGGGAAGGGCGAGAATCACCCCGACGTCCTCTCCGCTCAAGCCGGTATCGATGCAGTCAAGCGCGCCATTTCCGCGGAAGTGCGGAGCATCCAGGAGGGGGCGCAGAAGGACTTAGCGGCGCTTCAGAAACAAGCGGGTGGGCTAAAGGCGTTGCTCGCAAAAGCAGAAGAAGCCGCACTCGAACTCAACTTGATGGACATCGAATACGAACGTCTCGAGCGGACCAAGAACAACAATGAAAAGATGTACTCGCTGGTGCTCGAACGTTCGAAAGAAACGGGGCTGACCCAACGCTTGCGGGTGAGCAACATTCAGGTATTCGCGCCACCCGCTGCCGGCAACTCACCCATTAAGCCACGCACCGGTCTCATAATGTTTGGCGGAGCTCTCGTGGGCTTGATGTTCGGGCTCGGAGCGGCCATTGGCCGGGAATACATGGACCGCACCATCAAGACACCCGAAGATATCGAGGCCAAGCTGGGTCTGGTCCCCCTTGGAGTCATACCCGTGGCGGCAAAGTCGTCGGACAGCAGTGGCGCTCCGACCAGGCGCGCTCGGCGCAGGCAACCAATGCGCGGTTCAGCCGATCTGTTGGTTCATCGGGAGCCAACGAGCGGATTTGCGGAAGCGCTTCGAACCGTTCGCACAAACCTGCTCTTCATGGCGCCGGATGAACCTTATCGACGTTTACTGATTACAAGCGCGATGCCCTCGGAGGGAAAGACAACTGTAGCCACTTCGTTGGCGATCGCGGTCGCCCAGACCGGCCATCGAGTGGTGCTGATTGACTGCGATCTGCGGCGCCCCCGTTTGCACACCGTGTTTCCGGAAGAAGCACCTCGATCGACACTCTCTGAATCGCTCCTCAACCCGGACCAACTCAACACGCGCACGCTCACCACTGAGGTGCCCAATCTCAGCGTATTGCCAGCGGGACCGACCCCGCCCAACCCATCCGAGCTCCTCCACAGCGAAGCGTTCGGGACGCTGCTTGATCGGCTTTCCGAGCACTACGATTTGGTTCTCCTCGATTCACCACCCTTGATCGTGACCGACGCGGCCGTTCTTTCCACGCGGGTTGATGGCGCAGTCATCGTCACCCGCGCCCTCCGATCGGAATTCCGAGACGTTGCACGAGCGGTACGCTCGCTCAGCGACGTAGGTGGAAATATCGTGGGAGCGGTGCTCAACGCGACCGATGCAGGCCAGCCGGGATACGGATACGGATACGGATACGGATACGGATACGGATACGCGGCAAGACCGCGCGGCACGGATGCTTCCGGACAGCCCGATCCACCCCGGCTCGAGACATAGAGTGCCTCGAGCCGTCGTCTGGACCCGGATTCGGCAACTTCTCTTCGGTAGTCAGCTGAGGAGAAACGCGGCCGGCTTGGCACTTGCAGCGATCACCAACTCGGTCGCATCGCTCATCATCTACCCCATCGCGATCGGTTACCTAGGCTATCGAGATTATGGCATCTGGCTGGCACTCTCGGTGGCCATCAATGTCACTCAGCTCGGACAATTTGGCTTCTCCGCTGCAGTCGCGAAGCTGGTAGCGCACGATTGGTCCTTGGGACTTCGGAACGACGCCGCAGAATGTATCGCGTCGGCCCAGGCAGGTACGGCGGTATCCGCAGGGCTCGTGGGCGGGGCCGCTCTCCTGGGTTGGAAGCTCGTCGCAAAGTGGGCGGACCTGCCGCTCGACGTCGAGGAAGCCGCACGAGCGGTGCTCCCCGGAGTCATCCTGATCTCCGTCTATTCGCTCTTCACGCAGGTCACGCTCAAGGCGCTTGCCGGGGTAGGCAGGTCCGATTTGAGTGGAGCGGCCATGGCGGGAGGAAAGCTCGTCACCGTCGGAACATCGTGGTTTCTCCTCGCTCGAGGATACGGTCTGCACGCGATGCTGGGCGGGCTTTGTATCGGGACGTTCTGCTCACACTTGGGGGCCGAGTTCGTCTTGTGGCGGGCTATTCGTAGAGCCTGGTGGCGACCATCGAACGTCTCTCGTCGCCAGTTGAAGCGTCTTCTCGGCTACGGAATACCGGTTTTCGGGAACTCGATCCTGCTGCTCGTGATGCATCCCTTCAACAGAATCATCCTGGCCGCGTCGACTGGGATGGAAAGCCTCCCGGTCTTCGAGTTAGCATGGGCTGCGGGAAGTCAGCTCCGCAACTTGTTTGCAGTCGCACTCCAGGCACTTCTCCCCGACTTCAGCGCGGCCTTCGCGCGCCGGGATTTTCAAGGTGCGAGAAGGCTTCTGCGTCGAACGACCGGTTTTCTCGCGATCATTGCCGTCCCCGGGGCAGCCGCGCTCGCGGCCGCGGCTCCGCTCGCGTTCCGGCTCTGGGTTGGCGCAGAACTCCAGCCTGGGACTGTCCTTTGTTTCCAGATTCTCACAATCGGCTTTCTTGCCAGCCTTCTGGCTGTTCCGTCATATTATCTCATTTTGGGCTCTGGCAGTGTTGGCGACAGCGTGTGGACGAATCTGATTCAGACTGTCGGCACTGCCGCCTTGGCGATTGCTTTGACCGCTCTTCAACTACTTAATCCGGGTAGTCTGTCGGGTAGCATCGCGACTGCGATGTTTGCGTCTGCCTTGTGGACGGGCATTCGAGCCAAGAAACTGGCGGCGACAGAGAGCTGAGGAGAATCGGATGGCAAACCACCTCACATATGCGTCCCAAGGTCACGAGCTCAGGGGTCACCCGCTCCAATTGTCCTCGGCCTCCAAGCGCCCTTCGGCGAATCGGCTCGACCGATGGCTAGTTCTCCTTCTCGTATGGCCCCCAATGATCCCGAGTATGCAGGCTGGAACCTCGGTCATCGAGTTGGCTGGCTTCGTAGTGCCGTGTCTTTCGGCCTTCATACTCTTCTGGTGGAGCAAGAACGGCCGAGAACCTCACGTCCCTGTCTGGTCCGTACTTATTCTCTGGCTATCCGCGCATCTATCGCTCCAGCATGAAACACCTCAGTACTTTCTCACTCTTGGCGCAGGATTCTATGCTTTTTCCCTCGCGGTTGCCGTAGGAGCGACATCTGATGAAGAGCGCGGAGCGCTCGTGGCGAACACGCTCTTCCTACAGCTGATTGCCCTCGCAGCTCTCGAAGTGTTCTTGGATGTCGCGGGTTGGCGCCAGGAAGGTGCGCGGGAGCGCGCCGCCTGGGAGCTTGGTGCGAGGGGACTGAACGCGGCCCGAAGTCTCTCGGGTATGTTTCTCTGTGCGGTCGCCCTGTGGATGGTCATGAATTCGCAAAAGAGATGGTACCGTGCGGTTGCCGTGCCGGCCCTTGTACTTGGTCTTGTGCATGTTGCGGTTATCGGTCAAGGCCGTGGAACGACGCTCACGGCCCTTGGGGGGATGACGCTCCTAGTAACTCGCTCGCGAAATCTGTTGCTTGCTATTCTGCTACTCGGGGTGCCTCTCATCGCAGTTCTGGACATGGAATTCATGCAACCCTACCTGGGGCCACTCGCAAACCGGTTCGAGGCGCAGTCTCTCTCAGAATTAGATCGGGTCGATCACGTGAGAAACTCAATTCGTATTATGGAGAATATGGACCTCGTCGAGGCGGTGACGGGAGTGAACCAAAGAAAAGTTAGAGCAAGCAACGGCGACGCAATTCACAATGCACTCTTCGACATCTTTGTGAACTATGGGTTGATTGCGGGCTGCGCCTTCGTCGCACTTTGTGTCTCTCTCGGCCTCTTCGCTGGCTTTAATCTCATCAATCCACGAACCGACGCACGACAGAACCTGTGGAGCGTGCTCAGTATCATGTTTCTGACGGCCGGTCTCTCCGCACCCGTATTCGTGAACTGGCGGTCGTGCATCCTCCCGGGATTGGCGGCAGGTTTCTGCTTCTCTAGGAATCGATTGTATCCGTCATGAAGAAACTCTCGATCATCATCCCCGTCTTCAATCAGAAGCGTTACGTCCGCGATTGCTTGCAATCCCTGGCATCGCAACGACTCGACGATGTGGAAGTCCTCATACGGGACGCGGGCAGTACCGACGGTACGTTGGACGAAATCGAAAAGTTCGAGCACATCATCGACGACCTCTATTCCGGACCGGACGGCGGACAGTCCGACGCCCTCGCCGCCGGGTTCGACATCGCAACGGGACGCTTCCTGACCTGGTTGAACTCGGACGACGTCGTCCTACCTGGTGCACTCGAAAACATGATCAAGTGCATCGATGGTGGCGAGCGCGAGTGGTTCGTCGGAGACACGGTGCTTTTGAACTCAGACGGGCGGAGTCTCCGCGTCACTCGCGCTGCTCCGTGCCTGGCGCCTCCTTGGTCGCGAATCGTGCAAAGCTACGGTCCATCCACGGTGTTCTCAAGGAGATTGTATGAGCGCGTTGGTGGACTGGATCGCTCATTCCACTACATGATGGACACCGACCTTTGGTGGCGGTTCATCGAGACGGGAGCACGCTACCTAAGAGCGGGGACACACTGGTGGGGCTTTCGGATGCACGAACAAAGCAAAACTACCGCGGAGCTTTTCAGTGGCGCGCAGGATCCGAAGTATGATCCGAGCCGCTATCTCCGGAACGCAGAACGCTTCGAGCTCTACTTGAGATACGGGCACGGAATGCAGGGACTCGCGCAATACCGTTCAATCTGGCTCGAAAGGTTGGTTCGGCTCGTTGATCTTTCCTACTTGAACCAGGTTGTCGAAACACGCTCGAATCAGGGGCGCCATTGGAGCAATTTGAATCTCCGTAGGACTGGATGATGCTGACCCAGCGACGACAATTGCGTTCTCTCGGAAGAATCCTGCAGAGCCATGAGACCCTACCCAGACAGAGCCTTGAACGCCTCGCAGCGCAACGCGTCTCTGCGTTCCGTTTTCATCTGACGCCGACGGCAGAGCGCATGGGTGGGATCATGAATCCCGTATCGGCACCTCGGAAGTGGCCCCATTCAGGCGGAACTGGAGGGTTTTCTCGCGAGGCACGCGATCGCGCGTCCCTGCAACGCTTGGCGAGGTGGTACGGAAAGGGCCAGGACGGGGCGGCTCACGTCTCCGCATTATCTGGCGGGGTGGCGACGGTGGTGGATCTGCTCCGTGCCGTGGAGCGGATCCACTCCACACAGAGTTGGACTGTCGCAGCTCCAACCAAATTGCTCGCCGCCGCGTGGACGCGGCTGCCGCGCCGGGACCTGCATTTGTGGGTCGGCACCGCCTCGAGTCTTGCTGCGGTGGACCTACCCGTGGTCCGGACGTTTGGCCCTCCCGGGATCGAGTTGTGCGCTCTCGAATGCCCACAAGGGTCGCTTCATTTTCAGATCGATAGGTTCTTTCCCGAATGGGACGTCACCGATGCGTCCGCGAGTCGTCAGGAGCTTCTCGTGACCGATCTGGATGGACGATTGCAGCCGCTGATCAGGGCCCGTACTGGAGTCGATTGGCAGCTCGATTGGAACACATGTCCGTGCGGTGTGACCCTCCCAGTGCTCGTCACGGAGTGAAGCTCGATGATTCGCCTCGATTCCACCAATCTTACGAATGTCGACGCGAACAGGCTTCCACCTGTCCGGCGCGAGGGGCCCTCCCGCTGCTTGTTTCTGTCCGTCACCTTCCTCGGGTTCAAGAACTACCATCAGATCTTGAAGGACCACGCGGCGAACCGCGACGATCTCGATTGCACTTTCGTCGAGCTGCAGCGGCCTATGTGGGCGGCTGTGCTCGGAAAATCCGTACCGCATTCTCGCGGTTGGGATCAGCACGCCTACCGCTATCTCAAGATGTTTCGATGGATCCTCACCCGATGGCTGCGGGGTCCATTGCCCATCGAGCGGTTCGACTGGATTCACGTCTTGACCCAAGGCTTCGCTGAATCCGTCTTGGACTTCGCGGGCGGCACCACGAAGTGGGCAGTGAACCTCGACGCGACCGCCGCGCAGGCTTCCGCAACCTACGGCTACTCCGCCACGGCGATGCGGCCGATGGTGGCCGCTGAGCGACGCATCTATGAAGCGGCTGACTTGGTCGTCTGCAGAAATCGATGGTGCTCGCAATCCTTGCGCGAGGACCACACGATTCCCGACGACAAGATCGTCGTGTGCCGCAACTCGATGCACCCGCCACCGGGCCACCGAGCCCTCCACCCACGTCGCACGCCCGGAGAAAAGGTACGTTTGGTCTTTGTTGGCAACGACTTCGGAAGAAAGGGTGGTCACGAACTCGTCCGAATTCATCAACAGCACTTCCGCGGCAAAGCGGAGCTTCACATCTATTCACGCCGTGCACGTCCCATTCATGGACTCGAGGACGTCTACTTCCACGGCTTCGCTTCACGTGAGTCACTCATCTCTCAGATCTTGCCGACGATGGACGTCTTCGTACTGCCAACTTCCAACGATATGCACCCCTGGGCCCTGTTGGAAGCAGCATCAATCGGGCTACCCATCGTCTCGACGGCTTTCGCCGGGATTCCAGAGATCGTTTTGCATGGAACCACCGGCCTCCTTTGCGCCCCTGGCGATTGGCGCGCGGTTCAGGGCAGTCTACGCACCCTCATCGAGGATCCCGAGTTGAGGTGGCGGATGGGAAATTCGGCACGGGAGCACATCCGTGACCACTACGATCCCGACCTCGCCTTCCAGGGCTTGCTCGACCGCTTCGCTTGAAGTTCGACCCAACTGCGACCGCTCGACACTGTCGACGCCTGAAGAGTTCCTTGCTAGATCTTCCGTCGGGGCGACGGGATGAAAAGCCAAGCCCGACAACGATTCTACTTGGGTCGGGGCAGCGGAAAATGCCCGCTCGTCGCGGCCCTGCGCGTGGCCTCGTACGAAGCAGAAGCAAATTTCGCCGTGGTTCCCGAGATTACCGTACTCATCCTCACCCTCAACGAGGAACTTCATATCGCCCGCTGCATCAAGAGCCTGCAGCCCGTTGCTCGTAGAATCGTCCTCGTGGATAGCGGCAGCTCAGACGCCACAGTCAGCATCGCGAGCAATCTCGGCGCAGAAGTACTTCATCGACCGTGGCCCAATAGCTATGCCGACCAGTTCAACTGGGGCCTTCGTGAAGCGAAAATCGCGACCACGTGGACGATGCGCATGGACGCGGACGAGTATCTCACCGACGATCTGCAGGATGAAATTCAACGAGCGCTCAGCTCTTGTCCCGGGGACGTTGCCGGCTTCGAGCTCATGAGGCTGGTGCGCTATTCTGGCCACGATATCCGTTGGGGAGGGTTCTTTCCCCAACGGCTGATCAGGATCTGGCGGACGGGCCAAGGGAAGTGCGAGTCGCGCCTGATGGACGAGCACATGGAGGTGGGTGGAGGACGAATCCAGCCACTGCGTTCGCTCCTGGTGGACGAGAACGTGAACGACATCCACTGGTGGACGAACAAGCACAACAACTACGCACGCCGGGAAGCGGCGGACCTACTGGATATTGAATACGGGCTCTCGTCTGGCAGAGAGAAATCACCCCTCCACGGTCAGGCGGGCACCAAACGCTGGCTCAAGGAAAACGTGTATGCCCACCTGCCGCTCGGCCTGCGCGCTATGAGCTATTTTGGGTATCGTTTTTTCGTTCGAGCGGGCTTCCTCGATCACCCCGACGTGTGGACCTTCCACTTCCTGCAAGCTGCCTGGTATCGCACGCTGGTCGACGTCAACGTGAAAGAGTTTCGACGGGAGGTCGGGGAAGCATCCCGTGAGAAAAAGCTGGAATTCCTGGAGAAGCGCTGGAACGTTCGATTTCCAGCAAATTCTCAGGAGTCGAAGAGCCAGTGAGGATCTTGCACGTCATCGCCGACCTCCATCCCGCAAAAGGGGGCCCCGCCACTGTCGTAAAGGGACTGACCGAAGGGCAAGCGCGATGCGGCCATCAGATTTCCGTCGCGGTAAGCGTGCACCGCACAAGTTGGTGGCCCGAACCGAAATCGATACCTGTTCTCGCTCCCCGGGAACCTGGCGGAATTCAAGAGACGATCACACGATTCGATGCGGACTTCGTCCACATGCACGGGCTTTGGTGCTCCACGATCCAGGACGCTGCCCGAGCTTGCAACCGTCTCGGAGTCCCCTTTGCGCTGGCGCCGCATGGCGCTTTGGGCGCGTGGAGCATGAGCCAAAAGGGGCTCAAAAAGCACCTGGCACTCGCGCTCGGATATGGCGCCCCCCTGACTCGTGCCAAGTTCGTGCACGTCAACAACTCTGATGAATATGACGTAGTCAGAAAGCGATTTCCTCTCGCAACGGTGAGGGAAATCCCACACGGCATTGATGCCTCCAATTTCAAGCGACTCCCCGGAGTCGCCCCCTTCTTGGAGCGATTCCCACACTTCCAAGACCTTCCATTCATTCTATTTCTAGGCAGACTTGCTCATCAGAAGGCCCCAGATCTGATGGTCCGGGCGTTCGCGATCGTCGCCCGGCACTTTCCGGAAGTGCAGCTGGTGCTTGCAGGACCTGATGACGGGCGTGCCAGCCAAGCGCGGCAAGAGGCGGAGCGCTTGGAAACCGGGGTTCGGGAGCGTGTCCATTTCTTGGGCCCACTCTATGGCGATCAGAAGTGGAGCGCGTACCAAGCAGCGCGTGTGTTTTGTCTTCCGTCCCGCTACGAATCCTTCGGCCTCACGATCGTGGAAGCCATGTCGTGCAGCGCACCTGTGGTCGTGACGGATACCTGCTACTTCCCAGATGTCTCGGAGAGCGGGGCCGGGCTCATAGCAACGTTGGACGAAAACACCCTAGCCAAGGCACTGCAGCAAGTGCTGTGCGATGAGGCCGCAGCGCGCACCATGGGTGAACGCGGGCGCGCCCTGGTTGAGCAGAAATACACCTGGGATGCGATCAGCCGACGAATCATCGAAGAATACCAAAACCACCTCTGAAACCGATATGAGCCAGTCCTTCAATCGCATCAAGGATGCGCTACCGACATCCTTAAAGCGCCGAGCACTGCCTCTTGCCGTCCCGTTACTCACCGCATCCGTATTGGCCACAAAGGGACGCTCTCTCGCTCGGATCCGGCATGCACGTGCCATGAACCAGCGCGCAATCGTGATCGGCGGTTGCGGACGCTCAGGGACAACCCTGCTCCTCAGCGTCCTTTCTTGCCATCCTCACATCTTTGCCATCGGCGACGAAACTGCCGCTCTCTGTCCGCAGGCCTACGCAGAGACCGTGGACTTCACACTCCCACTGCGTATGGACATCATCTACCGACACCTGTTGACCAGTGCGGGCGCGGAGAAACGGGAACGGTGGTGTGAGAAGACGCCCAAGAACGTGCTCTTCTTCCACCGCTTGGTCAAAGAACTGGGTCCGGACGCGCGTTTCATTCACATGGTGCGTGACGGCCGCGATGTGATCACATCCGAGCACCCAGAAGGCAAGAACCGCTACTGGAGCAGCCCCGAAAGGTGGGTTCAGGAAGTGACGGCCGGCAGAGAGATGGAGTCGCACCCGCAGGTCAAGCGCATTCGCTACGAAGATTTAGTGACTGACTACGAGGCAACTCTTCGAGGCCTCTGCGAGTTTCTCGATGAACCCTTCTCCGATGCCCTCCTGCGCTACCCGGAAACAGCCAACGTTGAAGGGTCGGCGGAAAGCAATGCCTGGTTCCACGGTCGACAAAGGCCCCATGCCGGTTCGATCGGAAAGTGGAAGAAACCCGAGCTCCAATCTCGGGTGGCGGAGCTGTTGCAATATCCCGGAGCGATCAGCCTGCTCGAACACTATGGCTACGAGGTTTGACCGCTGGTTCGCTTCCATCCCGCAAGGTCATTTCCAGTCGACAACGTGCTGGGCGATCACCTGTACCAACATGGTGGAAGAGGAACAGGCGCTTCGTTCGTATTGTCTCGATCCAATGGGTGCGGATACGCCATACACCCGCCCCCGGTCGAACTACGGTCTTTTCGATAGAACGTGAACTCCATCAGCGGTGGGATTTCGAGCCCGTGAAGTCTGATGGGTTGAGCATTGTTATTCGGATGGGCGTGCACACAGGTGTGTGTTCTCAAGATTTTCTGAAAAACACTTGATGCGCGTATGAAAAAGTGCCGGTTCCATAGTTGGTCGAGAAAGTGAAATTCTCCGACGATCACCCGAAAACGATTCATTGCAGCATCGGAGGCGGACGCAAAGACCTCATACTCGGCGCCTTCAATGTCGATTTGGAGCAGTAGATCGGCGTCATCCCCAGGGGGAAGAGATCCTTGCAGCCACCGATCCAGCGTCAAATGAAGCTCGTCGTCCACGAGCCCCAGGAACCTCTTGGAAAAGTGAAACGCAGCGTGTTCTTGCGCGGGAGCGTCCACGGAAGCATCAGCCATGAAGACCTTCATACTCCGCTCGGCACAGTCCAACTCGAAACCCGATTCTTGGTCCACCCCCGGGGAGAAGCAGGCAGCGATCCCATCGAGATCATCAGGCACGAGATAACCACCATCCCGGTTGGGCCCTAGACGGATCAAGGGCCTACTCGTCTGTTGCGGCCGCAACCGCCTGATCAAGCCTTCGACATCGGAGGTGGGCGTCAGAGGAGCTGGGTAGCTCCCGACCTGAGCGAGGGAGCCTCGAACTGCACCTTTGACGATGCTTTTCAACCGCCTTCCCAATTGGCTTGCCGTCTCTCGATTGGGCTGTGTGGTCTGCATTCGCCGAATCCTTCCCCATCGAATCGTAGTTCCGAGAGTCTGATGAAGCCAGATCGACACCAGAACTTTTGAAGGAACGTCAACGCCTCGCGGGTCCGAGCACCCAGCCGCAAGTGGCTTCCCAAGCCTTCGCACTCGCTGACAAGCTGTTTCTGTTCATACTTTCGCTCCTGTTGACATACCTTTCGAGAGCGTCTCGGATCGCAGGAAGATGAAGCTGAAAAACCTCGTACGCAACGTCCGACGGAAGCTTTCTCGCGGCTCTCCTCAAACGGACGATCGAACCGAGCTTCTGAAGTGCCTCCCGCGGGAGGCGACCGGCGCCGAAATCGGCGTCTGGAAGGGCGACTTCAGTGAGCGCCTCTTGGCCGAAATTAGTCCCTCACGACTTCACCTCATCGACCCTTGGAAGTTTCAGTCAGAGTTCCCCGATCGGATGTACGGGGGCACGGTGGCCAAGGAGCAGCGCGACATGGACGCAATCCATGACGCAGTTGCGAGCCGCTTCTCGAACGACTCTCGAGTTCAGATCCATCGCGGCACTTCCGAGGAAATCCTAAGGGACTTTCCCGAAAAGTCTCTCGACTTCGTGTACATCGACGGAAATCACTACTTCGAGTACGTGAACCAAGACCTCGAACTCTCCCTCCGTGTCGTCCGACCGGGCGGGTTCATCGCGGGTGACGACTACCATTGGGGCGCGGCAGACGGGTATCCCGTACGACGAGCGGTGGCTGAGTTCTCTAGGCGGCACGGCCTGGAAGGTCGTTTGAAGGTCTTCGGAAGCCAGTTCATCATGAACGTCGTCCGGAGCTGACCGAGACGAGATATTTTTCAGCGAAGTGCTGCCACCATGACGGTGCTCTTCCAAAGATAGGGCATCCGCCCTGCCCCTCGAAACCGAGGTGCGGTGAAGCCGTATGGACGAGCCATCTTCGTCAACGTTTGGTTGGAGAAGAACTTGATGTGTCCGCCTTCCCAGTGGACGTGAAAATGCCTGTCCCAAACTCCGAGAACGGAGAAAGCAAGGTTCTTGAGATAGCCGTGATACGGCGTGGTCAGGATGAGGGTACCTCCGGGTTTGAGTAGCTCGCTCGCTCTGGCAAAGAGTTCCTTGGGCTTGGTCAGATGTTCGATCACTTCTGTTGAAAGCACGACATCGAACTCTCCACCAACGGTGGATTCAAGGTCGTCATACACGGATGCTTGTATCACTCGAAGCTCCGGCGCTGCGCGACGCGCCTGCGCGACGCCATCGCTAGATGGCTCGACGGCGGTCACATCGTATCCGAGACTGACGAGCTTCTTGGCGAATGCACCGTTTCCAGATCCGAGCTCAATGATTCGACTGGAAGGCGGCGCGCACTTGGACAACTCTTCGAGAACGACCGGGTCGAGAAAGCCCGCGGAATTCGGTGCCTCTGAGTCCTTCCATCCGTATTCGCTCTTTTCACTCATTGCCTACTCAAGATCGTCGAAACTGGTTGAACGGTCGGCGCCGTCGCGTCGCATGTGCGGTGCGTGCTTCCACACGCCACCAGGAGCTGCCGCCTATCATACAAGGGAAGAATGCTCCAGGCAGTACCTCTCCGCTGACACCAAGGAGACGGCACTGCGCACACTACTCTCCTGCTCCTCCCCTTGATATACCCTCTACATGCCTGCCTCTCCACGAATGAGCCCGATGTCGAAGATCTACGTCGCCGGCCACCGCGGCCTCGCCGGATCGGCAATCGTTCGGCGACTGAAATCAGCCGGCTACGACAACGTCATCACTAGAACCCACTCGGAACTCGATCTGATCCAGCAGGGACCGGTGGAACAGTTCCTGCAAACCGAGAAACCCGACGTCGTCATCCTCGCCGCCGCGCGCGTGGGGGGCATCCTCGCCAACAACACCTACCGCGCCGACTTCATCGCCGACAACTTGGCGATCCAGAACAACGTCATCTTGGGCGCACGGAAGGCCGGGGTAGAGCGCCTTCTCTTCCTCGGTTCGAGCTGCATCTACCCGCGCGACTGCCCTCAGCCCATCAAGGAAGAATACCTCCTCACGGGGCCACTGGAGTCGACCAACCAGCCCTACGCAATCGCGAAGATCGCAGGCATCGAGCTCTGCAACGCGATCAATCACCAGTACGGCACGCAGTATCTCTCGGTCATGCCGACGAACCTGTACGGCCCGGGGGACAACTTCGATCTACAGAAAAGCCACGTCCTGCCGGCGCTCATTCGTCGCTTCCACGAGGCCAAGGAAAACGGGGCGCCGACGGTCACCATGTGGGGTTCAGGCACACCCCTGCGTGAATTTCTTCACGTAGACGACCTCGCGGACGCCTGCGTGCACTTGCTCGAAAAGACCGAGGCGACGGATCTCCTCAACATCGGTGTCGGCAAGGACATCACGATTCTCGGCCTCGCGCAGCTGATCGCCGAGGTCGTCGGCTACGAAGGTTCCATCGAACTCGATCGGACCAAGCCGGACGGAACCCCACGAAAGCTCCTCGACGTATCCCGGCTGAGGGAGCTGGGTTGGGAGGCGAAGATCTCCCTCCGCGAAGGCCTCGAGTCGACCTACAAGTGGTACCTCGACAATCAGGAATCCATCAGGTCCTGATCGGACGACGGTGTCGAGCGTCCCGCCGGCTCAGTCCTGCGACCGACGCTCCTCGGAGTATCCCGCATCTTTGAGCGTCTTCTCACGCTCAGCCAAGCGCAAGTCCGCGTCGACCATCATCTTGACCAGGTCCTTGAAGCCGACCTTGGGCTCCCAACCGAGCTCCTGACGAGCCTTAGTTGCATCGCCGAGCAGCAAATCGACCTCCGCCGGGCGATCGTAACGGGGATCGTGCTTCACGAATTCCTTGAAGTCGAGATCGAGGCAGCCGAACGTTTCCTCCAGGAACTCGCGCACGCTGTAGGTTTCGCCCGTCGCCAAGACGTAGTCGTCAGGCTCTTCTGCCTGGAGCATACGCCACATGCCCTCGACGTAGTCGCCGGCGAAGCCCCAGTCGCGCTTCGCATCGAGGTTGCCCAGGTAAAGGTTCGACTGTAGTCCCAGCTTGATACGCGTCGCCGCTCGAGTGATCTTACGCGTGACGAACGTCTCACCACGACGCGGGCTCTCGTGATTGAAGAGGATACCGTTCACGGCAAACATGCCGTAGGCCTCGCGGTAATTCTGCGTGATGTAGAACGCGTAGGCCTTCGCCGCCGCGTAGGGACTACGGGGATGAAATGGAGTCGTTTCACGCTGCGGTGTCTCGACGACCTTGCCGTACAGCTCGCTGCTACTCGCTTGATAGAATTTCGCTTTGATCCCCGTGCGGCGCATCGCTTCCAAAACGCGCACCGTGCCCATTCCGGTCACGTCCGCCGTGTACTCGGGGATGTCGAAGCTCACGCGGACATGGCTCTGGGCGCCGAGGTTGTAGACCTCATCCGGTTTGACATCATAGAGGACGTTTTCGATGCTCGAAGTGTCGCCCAAATCGCCGTAAGCAAGCTTGAGTCTGACGTCCTCTTTGTGGGGATCTTGATAGAGATGCTCGATACGCTCGGTGTTGAAGCTGGACGATCGGCGAATCAATCCCCAGACTTCGTACCCCTTGTCGAGGAGAAGCTCCGCCAAATAAGAACCATCCTGACCGGTGATGCCGGTAATGAGTGCGCGTTTCACGAGTTCTTCTCCGTCCTTGGAGGGCAATTGCTATCTTATGGGCTTTGTGGGGTCAACTTGAGCGCGCTCCAACCGATACCCCAGAGAGATCGCCGCGCGGGCATCAACAATGCCAAGGCCGGCACCACGCACGATGTCTCGATAAGTCTCTAGGTGGAGAGCCGCTCCCTCCAATAGGAACTCGATCGGCTGGCCGTCGACTCGGATAATTCGGAGCGCCCCCTCGAGCCGACGCTCGACCGAGAGATGAAAGCACACGCGCGCCTTCTCGAGGTCCAGATTCCCTCGAATCGTGCAGGCATCTCGCGACACCACCTCCTGTCCTCGGACACCCCCAAAAACCCAAAGTAACAAATCAATGAAGTGAATCCCGATGTTCATCAAGAGCCCGCCCGACCTCTCCGGATCCCCCTTCCAGGACACGTGGTACCACGCCCCGCGCGGGGTGATGTAAGTGAGCTCCACGGGCACCGGCGGGCCCGAGTAGCTTTCGAATCGTTTCTTCAGGGCGATGACTTCCGGGTGATGACGCAGCTGAAGCACCGTGTAGACCCGGCGGTCGTACTCCTTTTCGAGCTGGGCGAGGGCATCGAGGTTCCACGGTGAAATGACGAGCGGCTTCTCGCAGATCGCATGAGCGCGCACGCGCAGCGCCTGACGGACGTGCGCGTCGTGGAGATGGTTCGGGGAGCAGATGGAGACGTAATCGACGCCACGCCCCTCGCGGCGACGTTTCTCGAGGAAGCGATCGAAGCGCTCGGGCTCGGTGAAGAACTCCGCCTCGGGGAAGTAGCGATCGAGGATGCCGACGGAGTCCGACGGATCCATCGCCGCCACGAGCCGTCCGCCCACCGCGTGAATGGCTTCGAGATGCCGCGGGGCGACGAACCCAGCTGCGCCGATGAGAGCAAAATCTACCATGCCGAAGAGCCCCTCATAGCGACGTCGGGGCAAAGATGCGACCCTCCGCGCCCGATGAGCGATCCGCTGATTCACCCGTCCGCAGTCATCGACGACGACGTTCGGATTGGAGACGACGCGAAGATCTGGCACTTCTGCCATGTCAGCCGAGCCGCGAACATCGGCGCGGGAACGAGCCTCGGCCAGAACGTCTTCGTGGGAGAAGGGGTCCGCATCGGCGCGCGCGTGAAGGTGCAGAACAACGTGTCGATCTATTCAGGGGTAGATATCGCAGACGACGTGTTCGTGGGGCCGAGCGTCGTGTTCACCAACGTGATGCGTCCACGCTCTCACATCAATCAGCGCTCGCGCTACTCCGTCACCAACGTCGAGAGAGGCGCGACCATCGGCGCGAACGCGACCATCGTGTGCGGGACCACGATCGGCGCGCATTCGTTCATTGGCGCCGGCAGCGTCGTGACCAAAGACGTTCCTCCATTTGCGCAAGTCCAGGGCAACCCCGCCGTTCAAATCGGTTGGGTCGACCGAGAGGGACGGCCCACGGACGGTCCGCCCACGGACGAAGCACTCGACTTGAGCGCGGTCTCACCCGTCGAGCTTCCTTCTCAGACCGCCGAAAACGACCCGTTTCAAACGGAATTGGAGTCAGCAGCCCGTCGAGTTCTCCGCTCCGGCCAGTTCATCCAAGGGCCCGAAATCGAACGCTTCGAGGGAGAAGTCGCCCAGTTCCTCAGCGCACCTCACGCCATCTCCTGCTCGAACGCTAGCGACGCTCTCGTCATGGCTCTTTTGGCCAGCGGGGTGCAGCCTGGTGACGAAGTGGTGACCACCCCCTACTCGTTCTTTGCGACAGCAGAATGCATCGTTCGAGTGGGTGCGGTCCCCGTGTTCGTCGACATCGCTCCGGGTTCCTTCCATCTCGATCTCGATCTCGTTTTGGGGGCGCTCACCGAGCGGACTCGCGCGGTCCTGTCGGTGCATCTCTTTGGGCAAGCTCAGGATCTGAATCCTATTCGCCCCGCTCTACGGGACCGAGGCGTGTGCTTGATCGAAGACGCCGCGCAGGCGTTCGGAGCCACGACTCCATCTGGAGACAGAATCGGCGCGGCGAGTGATTTTGCGTGTTTCTCCTTCTTCCCCTCGAAGAACCTGGGCGGCTTCGGCGATGGGGGTCTATTGACGACGACCAGCGCCGAGATGGCCGACCAATTGCGGGCACTGCGCCGCCACGGCGCGCGCACTCCGCACCATCACGAAAGGATCGGGGGCAACTTTCGCATGGACGCGCTGCAAGCCGCGCTCCTGCGCGCCAAGCTCCCCCACGTGCCGGCACTGCTCACCCAACGAAGGCGAAACGCCGAGCGGTACTTCGCTAGATTCGAGACGGCATCGATTGCTCGATCCCGATTGGCTCTGCCGGGACAGCTCGGCCCCGAGCACACGTACAATCAGTTCGTCATCCGCTCGCCCGAACGCGACGCTTTGGCGAATCATCTTCGCGCCAAGAAGATCAACTGTCCCGTCTATTACCCGACGCCGCTTCATCGACAACCCGCGATGGAGACCCTCGTCGGAACCACCTCATGTCCCCGCGCCGAACAAGCGGCGGCAGAAAGCCTCGCTCTCCCCGTCTATCCGGCGCTCGGGGCACGCCATATCGACCACATCGCTAGTGCTGTGATCGAATTCTTCAGGTGATCATCCGGCCGGACGCAAGGACGCGATGAACGGGCCTACTGCGTCGACTCCGTCCTGATCGATGACCTTGATTGTCTGAGAACCGACCACCGCAATGTCGACCTTGCCCACGAGACCCGCCACATCCTCAGCGCTCTTCACACCGAAACCGAGCGCGAGCGGGAGATCCGTCGCCTTGCGGCATCGATCGAGATACTCGTCGAGCCCGGCGAAATCCGTCTTCGCTCCCGTGACGCCCTTGCGCGCGATGCAGTAAACGAACCCGCTTGCGCGCTGCGCGATTTCCTTCATCCGCTCGTCGCTCGTATTCGGAGAGAAAAGAAAGACGGGCTCGACGCCCGCGGCCTTCATCTTCTCGAAGAACGCGTCGCCCTCCTCGTGAGGAAGATCGGGAATGATCGCGCCGACAAGACCGGCCTTCTTGGTGTCGGCAGGAAACGAATCCGCGCCGTGGGCGAATGCGATGTTGTAGTAGCTCATGAAGAGCAGCGGGACGTGGGGATGCTTTTCGGCGAGCTCTGCTGCCACTTCGAAGCACGTTTCCACCGTCGATCCCGCGGCGAGCGCCTTCTGATTCGCGTGCAAGATGACGGGGCCGTCCGCCATCGGCTCGGAAAACGGGATCTGAAGCTCGATCAGATCGACGCCCGCCTCCACCATCGCGTCCACGATGCGAGTAGAGTCTTCGAAACTCGGATAACCGAGCACGATATGAGTCATGAGAAGGATGTCTTTGTCCTTCCTCTTTTCGCGGATGTACTGCTCGAGCATCACTTGGCTCCCTTCTTGCGGTAAGCATCCGCTTTCTTCTGGATGAACTCCTCCCACTTGGGGTCCCCGATCGCGTCGGCAATCGTGAAGATGTCCTTGTCTCCGCGGCCCGATTGATTGATGAGGATGATGTCGTCTGGGCTCATCTTCGGGGCTTCGGCGTAGGCTTGAGCAAACGCGTGCGAAGACTCGAGCGCGGGAATGAGCCCTTCGCTCTTCACCGTCATCTTCAGCGCATCGACGACCGCCTCATCGGTGGCAACCTCGAAGCGCACGCGCTTCTTCTCGAAGAGATCGGCCAGAATGGGAGAGACGCCAACGTAGTCGAGCCCCGCCGCCACGCTGTGCGTGTCCTGCATTTGCCCTTCGCGATTTTGGAGGAAGTACGTCTTGTAACCCTGAGCGACGCCGATGCTCGCGTCGCTGAACCCGAGACGCGCCGCGTGGTTTCCGACTCCAGCTCCGTGGCCACCGCCCTCGACTCCGACGAGCTGCACGCCCGGATCATCGAGGAATCCCGAAAAAATCCCCATGGCGTTCGAGCCTCCGCCCACGCACGCATAGACGCGGTTCGGGAGCTTGCCGGTCCGAGCGAGGATCTGCTCGCGCGCCTCCTTTCCGATGATGGACTGAAAGTACGTCACCATCTCCGGGAAGGGGTGCGGCCCGCACGCAGTACCGAGACAGTAGTGGGTGCTGTCCATGTTGGTCACCCAATCGCGGAACGCTTCGTTGATGGCGTCCTTGAGAGTGCGACTTCCCTCCGTGACCGGAACCACGGTGGCGCCGAGTTGCTCCATCCAAAAGACGTTGGGACGTTGACGTTCGACGTCGACTTCGCCCATGTAAATCGTGCACTCTAGACCCAGACGTGCCGCCATCGTCGCGGTCGCGACGCCATGTTGTCCGGCGCCCGTTTCGGCGATGACGCGCGTCTTGCCCATGCGCTTCACCAACAGACCCTGACCCATCACGTTGTTCGCCTTGTGTGCGCCCGTATGATTCAGGTCTTCCCGCTTGATGTAGATCTGCGCGCCGCCGAGCTTCTTCGTGAGGTTCTCGGCGAAGGTGAGCGGCGTCGGACGACACGAATACGAACCCATCAGAGTCTCGTACTCGGTCCAGAAAGACGGATCGGCCTTGGCCGCATCAAAGGCTGCTTCGAGTTCGTCGAAAGTGGCTACCAAGATCTCGGGGATGTAGGCCCCCCCGAACTGGCCGTAATATCCGCGGCTTTTCATGATTTGGATGCGCGAGCGCCCACGATGAGGGGGCCTTCACTCGAAATGCTTTGTGAGAAAGTGAACCGATCGCTGCGACAATCCATCTGAACGAAAGCGGCGTTCGATGCCGATCGAAAGTGCAGCAGCCGGCCGACGTGGAGGATCGGCGCGCCCGGCGCAACGCCGAGCAGCTTCGCCTCCTTGCCGTCGAGCTGCGCTACCGAAAAGCGTTGTTCGGCAGACGTGACCTCCATCCGGTAGTGAGACAGGACCACCTCGGAGAGCGACTTCCCCTCGAGATCGAGCCCATCGAATCCGTCGAACACGTCCGCGTCGAACCAAAATGTCTCGAGGAGTACCGGCTCCTTTTCGACCGAGCCGAGACGACGCACCTTGAAGGCGGGACGACCGGACAGTGGGTTGTCGTCGTTCACGTCCTGAATGACGAGCTTGGCCTTCTCGACGAGTTTCGTCTCCAGGGCATAGCCCTGCTCGGAGAACGACTCGAGAGTCCCACCCAGAGAGAACAACCCGACGTGCTTGCTGCGATCGGCAACGTACGTCCCCGACCCGCGCTTGCGCATCAAATACCCACGACGAATCAGCACCTCGGTCGCCTGACGCACGGTGGGGCGACCAATCTTGAACATATCCGCGAGCCGATGTTCGCTCGGAATCTTCTCACCAACCGGCAGATCGCCCGTCCGGATTTGTCCCAAAATCTGGTCCGCCAACTGCGCATACAGGGGGAGCGCCGAAGCATGATTGAGAGCCCTCATGATGGGCAGGATCTGACCCTCCGTTGGCATGATGTCAAGACGTTAAGTTGTCTTGACATCTTAACGTCCTCGAGCGGATGACCATTGAGCACCGCAGAACCATGCGAGGAAGCGCTGACATTCACCTCACGAGGGAAGCATCCTCCGCGCGAAGCAGTAAGCTCAGGGAAGGACCGACCTCCGGCTCCGGCTTTCCCCTCACTTTCGACCGATGTATCCCCGAAAACGATGACCGAAGATCAGATCCGACCTGCTGGTTTGTCCCGCCGTGTGTTCGGCCGCGCCCTCGCCGCTGGTGCCGCGTGCTTCGCTCTACCGCTCAGTTGGACCCGAGCCGCTCTCGCTTCCGGTTGGACGGAGATCGACGACTCGTACGGTATCAAGGTGTACAAGAAGGACGTTCCCGGCTCGAAACTTCACGAGTTCCGCGGTGTCGGCCTAGTCGACGCGCCCATGGAGAAACTCATCTGGGTACTCGCCGACAACACGCACCGAACCGAATGGGTCGACCGCCTGAAGAAGAGCGTCATCCTCGAAAAAAAGAGCGACTACGACTTCATCGTTTATCAGCATTTCGGCTCTCCCCCCGTCGTGTCCGATCGGGACTTCGTTTATCGGGCCCAGGCGTACAGCAAATCCGACGGCTCAGCGGTCCTCGACATTCATTCAGTGACTCACCCGAAAGCGCCCAAGACGGTGGGTGTTCGAGGTGAGCTCAACTACTCGTCGTACGTTCTCAAGCGAGTCGGAGACAAAACACTCGTGGACGTGAGCGTGTCGCTCGACCCCAAGGGCGCCCTCCCCGGATGGATCGTGAATCTGGTTCAAAAGAGCTGGCCCATGAATACCCTCAAGGCGCTCCGCGAGCACGTGAAGAAGCCTTTCGTCGGGACTCTCTCCGCGCCGCCGGTTCGCTGAAGTTCTCGTAGCGCGACACGTGCGCAGGACGCCGAGCTCGAGCGCACATGCCGAGAGCGCAAAAACTTTGCCGCAGAAAGCGCTATCACTCTTTACAGCCGCTGCGGTCACGCGAACTCTTGAGCGAAAGCGGGCTTGGTGGTCGCGCTCGTGTTAGGATGTCCCACCCGTGCCACTTCGAATCGCCTAGTGAAAACCCCCAGCTCCATACCGCCGCCGCTTCGTGGGAGCACGATCCCGCCCCCGGTCGTGCGGCAGTCTCAACGGATCGTTGCGAGGTCACGACAGGTGACATCGCCGGAAACCCCTCTGAGTCTGCTCCGACGCGCCGCCGAAGAGGCCGGCGGCCCCAAGAAATGAACCCCGCCGAGTGGGACGTGCCTCAGGTGCGCGCGCATCGAGCATTCGTCCACGTCGCCTGCTGAAACCGAAACTCGCCTGCGCGCGTACGCTCGGCATGACGTCGCTTGGAACACTCGTGCAGCGTCACTCCCTCGGTGCGGTCTTCCTGCTGCTAGCGTGCGAGGCTACCAGCGAAGATCCAGCAGGAGCCTCAGGTCCCTCGGGCTCGACCCCTGGAAACAGCGGCGGGTCGGATGGCTCGACGGGAGACGGAGACGAAGATGGTGGCGATGGCGATGTGCCCCTCGGCGGCGCCGCGATCGGTGGGAGTCTGGGCGGGGCGTCGCCCGCGAGCCCGGGGGAATACCCGCGTGGCCCCTACGGCGAAGCGAACCCGCGCGTGGGAGATGTCATCGAGAACCTGACCCTCGTCGGCTTTCCGCGAGTCGGACGCGGCATCGTGGTGGGGAGTGAAAGTGCGCAAACGATGACGCTCGCCGAGTTGCGGGAAGGTGGTGAAAGCCACGCGCTCATCCACACGGCCACGATGTGGTGCATGAGCTGCCGCGCAGCCGCCGATGACTTGGGACAGCTTGGCGACCAACTGTCGGCACGGGGCGCGCTCATCATCGAGTTGGTCCTCGAAGCGCCCGACGGATCGGTGCCGACTCCAGCCCAGCTGGGCTCTTGGGCCGCGGGAAGCGACCTCACGGTGACGACTGTCGCACCAGGCGACGACCGCGCGGCGACCGTTTTTCCCAGCCGCGAGTACGTCTACATCATCGAGCTCGAGACGATGCAGGTGCTCTGGGCAGAGCAAGCGTTCTTCGTCAACCCCACGATCACCCAAACGGGTATGGACGTACTCGAAGGCTATTTGACGGAGTAAACGGCGGGCACTTTACCGCGGTCGCCCTACTGTCGATGCCAACCATGCCGCCCGTTCGGACGCTGGTGCTCCATCAGCTCGAGACGCTCAGATCATTGAGCTTGGTGACGAGCCACTGATGCGCTTCCTCTTGGTTGCTGCGGACGCTCACCGGGATTACCGGTTTGGCAAACCAGAACACGGCGGTGATGGCTCCACGCATGAGCGGACTTTGCGCGACGTAGGAAGCACAGATGCAGGTGTTGGCGATGAGCGGCATGTTCTCGGCACGCCACTGCCCGGCCTCTTTGCGAATCTCGGCAGGAACGGTTGCTAGACCACTCGGATCGACGATGATGCCCCACTTGCGTCCGCGGCTCTCCTGTTCCTGGAGCCACCGACCAGCGACGACGAGCATCGATCGCCACTCTCCGATGGTCGGACTACCAGAAATCTCCCAGAGGGTGACGTCTGGAGAGATGGTGCGTCGTTCGTAGAAAAAGTCGCCTTGCATCGAGCGCTGGAGGTCGATCGAAAGCTCCTTGCCGGGGCCCGTACGAGTCACATCGTGGAGGTGCGAAGCCATCAAAAAGCCGACCCCGAATCTATCACTTGTTTACCCCCGTGAAACGATCAGAATTTCTCGCATTCGACGGGCTTTCGGACGAGCGTCCGGAGCCCCTGCGGACCGCTCCAGTGCGCCTGTATGAGCCAATGTGCTTGTACGAGCCAGCGCGCTTGTACGAGCTAGTGCACCTGTATGAGGGTAAGACCGCGTCTCGTCGGGCGCGCCCGCCCAGCAAGCCCACCCAGCAAGCCCAACGAGCACCCACATCAGGGGCGTCTGTCTCACACCATCCCCTTGATCTTTTTCCCCGTAAAGCACAAGCTAAAAGGACGGCTTTCTGGATTCCTTTGACGAGAGCGGTAGCCGCAGCGTGCACACGAGTCGCATGCGCCCCACGCCCACTTACCCCTCATGAGCACCGCGAACGGACGACCTCTTTCCCCTCCGGCTCCAAGTCGACGCGCCCAGCCTGACGAAGGCGATCGCCGCTCGACCGGAGTACGACCGCGGACCCCGAGTCACCCGGACGCTGGAGAACCACTAGCGCCACTCGGCGTCACCGCGCCAAACCCCACGATCTCGGACAACCCGGGCCCCCTTGCCGAAGGGATCCGCAACAACTCCATCCCGCCGGAGTCTCTCCGCAAACCATTTGCGTCCCTCGCTCCGCAGCCCAAAAAGAGCACGACCCAGACGTCCCCGAATCGCACGGCGACGGGTCCGCGTCCTCAGCTGGAGTCAATCTCTGGTGTCGAGGACGAATTGACGAGCCCCGGTAATACGAGCACCGGCAGTACCAGCGCCGGCAGAACCAAGTCCTCACGCGCAGTCTGCAAGAAACACAAGATCGCCCGCGGAAAGAACGGCGAGTGCATGCTCTGCCGCAAGGAGGAAGCCGCTCGCGCGAGTGGACTCGGCTGGAAACTGATGGTGGCCTTCATCGTCCTCGCCGTCGTCGTCAGCGCGGCCATTGCCGGCGTCACCTTCCTTCAGAAGGTGTGATTCACCGCGCCCGGGGCGGGCGTCGATCCTCCAGCACCTGATTCACGACGTCGTCGACTCAGACGCCCGCGCGCCCCGACGCGTCACGGAGTCGACGAGTGACAAGACACAGTGCTTGGAGGGGGCAGCTTCTCGAAGTTGCCCGTCTGGGCGGCCTTGCTCACCAGTTCCGCGCGCGTTCCCGGATCGGGGTGAGTCGAGAGGAGCTCCGGCGGTCGGACGCTGTCCTCCGAGAGACGTTCGAAGAACCTCGACAGGCCCCTCGGATCGATGTGCGCGGCGACCATGAGCTCAACACCGCGCGCGTCGGCCTCGCTCTCTTGTGCACGGTCGTAGGAGAGCCCCGTCATCTGACCCGCCACTTGACTGACGCCGTGCAGATCGCTGCCTCCGAAGATCAAATTCATGATCACCGCAGATCCGAGCTGTCGCAAGATACGTTTGGTGCCATGTCGCAGCAGAGCATGTTGGATTTCGTGCCCAATCACGCCCGCGACTTCTTCTCCTGATTCCGCAGCTTCGAGAAGCCCTCGATTGACGGTGACGTAGCCGCCGGGAAGCGCAAAGGCGTTGATCTCGGGCGTGTCGACGACGCGGAAAGAGAACTCGAACGGAACGTCCCCCGCGGCCTCGATCATCGGTCGCGCCAGATCTTCGACGTACTTCTTCATGGCGGGATTCGAGCACTCGGTCTGTGTGACGGACATTTGCTCGTGAGACGCCTCGCCAATCGTCTCGTCGACGGACATGGGGATGAGCGGGGTGGCCCACGCCGCAATCGTTCCGCCGGCGAAGATGATGGCAGCACCGAGAGCGAGCACGACACCGAGCCCGATGAGGACCTCGAGAAGAAGACGGCTTCCTTTCGGGTCGAACCCTCCTTGGCCACTCTGAGCGGTGAGCGCAGCAGCGATTTCTGGCGGCGGTGCAGGAGGGGGCGCAACTTGCGGAGGTTGCTTGTCGGACTTGTCTTCGGAAAACGACATGGGGAGTTTCACTGAGAGCGGATCAGACGAAACCCGCTTCGCCAGCAAATCATTCCTCGTCGGCTAGGGGGGCACAAGGGCGACCTGCCGTTCTGGGCGGAAGTTTCACGAGCGGAGGTACGTCTTGAAAGTCCCCACACCCTGACACAATGTGCATGCCCCGACAGTTCATTTCGGAAGCGCCTCGCTCTCGACTCGAGCTCATGCGGAATCACTCAGAGAGGGAACAGAATGCAACATACGATCGAGTATGGGCCGTCCTTCGCCTGGCTCAAAGTAGGTCTACAGCCGGGCGAACAACTACAGGCCGAAGCGGGCGCCATGGTCCGCCAAGACACGCACGTCGAGATGACCACCCACTTGAACGCCGGGAGCCGCGCGGGGTTCTTCAAGAAGCTAATCGCGATCTTCGTCGCCTTCGTTCGGAAGTTCATCGGTGGCGAGACCATGTTCATCAATCGGTTTTCGGCGTCGTCCCCCGGCGAAGTGGTCGTCGCTCCCTCACTCTCCGGACACATCATTCATCATCCTCTGAGTGGCGGGAAGAAGCTCTTCGTCCAGACCGGCTCGTACCTCGCGAGCACCGGAGATGTGGACATGAAGATCCGTTTCGGCGGACTACGCAGCATGCTCGGTGGTGAGGGACTCGTGCTCTTGGAGTGCGGAGGCACCGGAGATCTGTGGATCAACTCCTACGGTGGAGTCATCCCGATTGCCGTCAACGGCAATTTCACGGTGGATACGGGCCACATCGTCGCCTTCGAAGGTGCGCTCGACTTCAAGATCAAGAGCGTCGGTGGGTTCAAGTCGTTCCTCTTCTCGGGGGAAGGGCTCGTCTGCCAATTCAACGGACAGGGCACTGTCTACGTCCAATCTCGTAATCTGGGTGCTCTGGTGAGCTGGCTGTCGCCACTTTTGCCTAGGTAAGGGGGAAACGATGCACTTCGAAATCAAATACAACCCGGCTCATTCTCTCGCGATCGCCCACCTCGCTCCGGGCGAGACCGTGCGCGCAGAAGCAACCGCGATGGTCAGCATGTCTCGCTCTCTGGAGGTCGAGACGAACACCGGCCCCCAGGGGGGCGGCGGATTCTTCAAGAAGCTCAAGAGAGGATTCCTCGGTGGTGAATCGTTCTTCCAGAACGTGTATCGCGCTACGACGGCGCCGGCTCACGTCAGCCTCGCCCCACAGCTCTGTGGCAGCATGATCGTCCATGAAATGGGCGGGGAGGATCTCATGATCCAGGGCTCGAGCTACGTGGCCGCGCCGGACTCGGTCCTCGTCGATACGAAGTTCCAGGGCTTCAAGGGATTCTTCAGCGGTGAGTCGCTCTTCTTCCTGAAGGCTTCGGGCACGGGTCCCGTGCTCCTCAACGCGTTCGGCGCCATCGAAACGATCGATCTCGATGGAGAGATGATCGTCGACACGGGCCACCTCGTCGCCTTCACCGCCGGCATCGAATACGAGATCAAGAAGGCTGGCGCCGGGTGGATCTCGAGCTTCCTGAGCGGCGAGGGTCTCGTCCTCAAAATGAGGGGACGAGGAAAGCTCTACATCCAAACTCGAAACCCGAACGAATTCGGTAGGACCGTGGGTGCGCTCTTGCCCGCGCGACAGGCGTAAGGAAAGGAACAGCACGATGAAGTACGAAATTCTCGATTCGCCTGATTTTGCGATGTTGCAGATGACTCTGGACGCTGGAGAAAAGGTCGTCGCCGAGTCCGGCGCGATGGTGGCTCAGGACGGTCAAATCACCGTCGAAACGAGCATGCGAGGTGGGCTCCTCGGCGCTGCCAAGCGGAAGCTTCTGGGGGGCGAGTCGCTCTTTCAAAATACGTTTACGTCGTCTGCGGCCGGGCAGCGGATCTACTTTGCGGCGCCTTCCGAGGGAGACATGCGCTCTCAGGATCTGGGACCGGGTGAGGAGTTCTTCCTCACCAGCGGCGCCTACGTGGCTCACATCGGGGACCAGCTCGAGATCGACACCAAGTTCGGTGGGGTCAAGGGCTTCTTCTCCGGGGTCGGTCTGTTCATGCTCCGGATCGTGGGACCAGGCACCGTCTTCTACGGGAGCTATGGCGCGCTGCACCCGGTCGAGGTGGGCCCCGAGGGCTACACGGTCGACACGGGACACATCGTCGGGTTCACCTCCGGCTTGAACTACAACGTGCGAGCGTTCAACGGGTTCAAGGGGTTGTTCTTCAGCGGTGAAGGGCTCGTGGCCGAGTTCAACGGCCAAGGAACCGTCTACGCCCAGACGCGCAACGCCTCGAGCCTCGTGTCATTCCTCCATCCGTTCAGGCCGGTGAAGAGCAATAATTGATCTTGTAGGGGGGCAGGGCCCCCCTCGCTTTTTGGAGTGAATCCAAAAAGCTCACCCCCACCCGTGCGACATGCGCTCCGGCGGCTCCCACATGGTCGCCGGCGGTGCTCGCGCTCTCGCTTTCGCTTCGCGAAATCTCGTCCTGCCGGCGGCCTCGCTGCTCACCCGTTGTGTCCTGCCGGGGCGCTTGCCGCAGGCCCGCCAGGGCCGAGGACCTCAGAGAAATTGGCGGAGGGGAGCAGACTGCGGCGAGGGACCGGAGGAGATTCGCTCTCACCACTGTGAGGGAGGCGAATCTTCGTAGTGGAGCCACAGGCGATCGGAACGAACCGCTCCGGCGCCACTCCAATGCGACGAGTGCAGGGCGCAGCGGACGAAGTCCGAGAAGCTGCACGCGATTTGTCTTCGTCGAACCAGGG
>CBFGUR010000041.1:0-53330 GCA_965652275.1 uncultured Polyangiaceae bacterium
ACGCTTCGTGAGCGGACTTCCGGGCTACGACATCAACTGGGGTGAGCGGGAACAGTCACGAGCGCCCTGACCGATCCGGTGGCACAGTGTCGTGTGGCGCTCGAGTTCTCATCCAACCCACAATTCGGAGGCTTCATCGTGGAAAGTGGGGGATTTGTACAATGAGGGGACGCACACTGGCTTTTCTAGGACTGTTCGGGTGGACCGGTGGCTGCACTGCGCAGGCCGAGTCGATCCACGACGACACCTTGACGGATACGGGTGGCACCTCCAGCGGTGGCTCCTCAACCGGCGGGAACGCAAACAAAGGTGGCACGAGCTTCCTCGACGAGGGAGAAATCCTGCTCGGGAGCTGCCTGTTCACGCCTCCTACATCCACCCAGTGTCAGGACTATGTGACTCGAGCCGAACACGAGGCAACTACCGGATACTATGAATGTGTGCGTCAACACGAGGGGGATACCTTGAGCTTCGTAGAATGGCGCGGCGGAGAGCACTGCCCGCTTGAAGGGGCGGAACTGGTTTGTAAGGGTAACGTAAGGATCAGCTACTTCTACGGCGACGATACTTGGACTGCAGAACAAGCTGAGGAAGGCTGCCAAACTGGAGACGGCTACGGGGTGCCCGTGTACTGGAGAAGTGAGGGCGACGAGCCCTGACCAACCCCGTGGCACACTGCCGCGTGGCGCTTGAGTTCTCATCCAACCCACAATTTGGAGGCTACATCGTGGAAAGTGGGGGATTCGTACAATGAGGGGACGCACACTGGCTTTTCTAGGACTGTTCGGGTGGACCGGTGGCTGCACTGCGCAGGCCGAGTCGATCCACGACGACACCTTGACGGATACGGGTGGCACCTCCAGCGGTGGCTCCTCAACCGGCGGGAACGCAAACAAAGGTGGCACGAGCTTCCTCGACGAGGGAGAAATCCTGCTCGGGAGCTGCCTGTTCACGCCTCCTACATCCACCCAGTGTCAGGACTATGTGACTCGAGCCGAACACGAGGCAACTACCGGATACTATGAATGTGTGCGTCAACACGAGGGGGATACCTTGAGCTTCGTAGAATGGCGCGGCGGAGAGCACTGCCCGCTTGAAGGGGCGGAACTGGTTTGTAAGGGTAACGTAAGGATCAGCTACTTCTACGGCGACGATACTTGGACTGCAGAACAAGCTGAGGAAGGCTGCCAAACTGGAGACGGCTACGGGGTGCCCGTGTACTGGAGAAGTGAGGGCGACGAGCCCTGACCGATCCGGTGGCACAGTGTCGTGTGGCGCTTGAGTTCTCATCCAACCCACAATTCGGAGGCTTCATCGTGGACAACGGGGGATTCGTACAATGAGGGGACGCACGCTGGCTTTTCTAGGACTTTTCGGATGGACAGGTGGCTGCGCAGCGCAGGCCGAGTCGATCGACGACGACACCTCGACGGATACCGGCGGCTCGGCGGCGACGGGGGGCGGACCTGCCGTTGACGGTTCAGACTTGCTCGAAGAAGGAGAGACGCTCCTGGGAGCCTGCATGTCTCCTAGTGGAAATCCTTGCCGAGACTACCTGGCATATCCTGTTCTGGACGGCGAGTATACGACAGAGGCGGCGTACGAGCATTGCTACAATCGCTATACGGATGCATTTTCGGAGTCGCTTTGGCGGGAGGGGGAACACTGCCCCCTGGACGGGGCAGCCTACGTTTGCAAGAGCGGCGTCGAGATCATCTATCACTACGGTGACCTCCTTCCTGAGGCAGAGCCAGATGAAGCGTGCGAAATCGGCTGGGAGCTTGTGTATTGGAGCGAGTGAGCCACCTCCTTCACAATTCGGAGGCTTCATCGTGGAAAGTGGGGGATTTGTACAATGAGGGGACGCACGCTGGCTTTTCTAGGACTGTTCGTGTGGACCGGTGGCTGCGCGACGCAAGCCGAATCGATCGACGATGACACCTCAACAGATACGGGTGACTCGGAAAACGCCTCCGGCGGTGGCTCCTCAACTGGAGGGGACGCCAACAACGGCGGCACGAGTTTCCTCGCCGAGGGAGAAATCCTGCTCGGGAGCTGTCTGTTTACGCCTCCTGGATCTACCCAGTGTCAGGACTACTTGACTCGACCCGAATACGGAGAACCTGAAGAGAGCGGAGGAGAGCAGATCTGCCTGGGCCGACACGTGGGGGATACCTCGAGCTTCGTGGAATGGCGGGGAGGAGAGCACTGCCCGCTTGAAGGAGCTGCACTGGCCTGCAAGTACGGCGTCGAGATCACCTACTCCTACAGCGATACCACATTGACAGCCGTGGAAGCCGAGGAAAGGTGCGGCTACGGGGTGCCCGTCTACTTTCGGGAGTGAGGACGCCAGCCGCCGTTGATCCACCCCGCGGCACAATGGTCGCGCCGACCGACGAGGGCCTCTACCTCATCGCTCGCTCGAGCCGGATGCCCAGACTCAGCCCCCCATCGAGCAGGAGCGCGCCCACGGGCGGAGTCGTGTCTTCCGAGAGCTGGTAGTCGAGCCGTGGCACCAAGGTGGAAACGCCGACCGAGCCACTGATGTAGAACCACCCGGTCGCCGGGTAGCGGGCATAACCTCCGGCACCCAAGACGGCGCCGAACGCTCCGTCGCTCCCTCCTCGACGAGGAGAGACCGCGGTTGCGGTGGCTCGATTCGAAAAGAGCCCGGCTGACGCATCCCATCCGAGCCAAAAGGGCCCGAACCCGCCCGAGCTCGAAAGCCCGAGCCTGGCCCAAGCGATGTGACTCTCGAGCTCGACGACCTCGTCCGCATACGAGATCGGACGAAGCCCGAGGAGGAAGTCCGCCTCGAGCGCGAACCTCCCATGGAGCGGGACCTCGACTCTGGGAAAGACACCAGCCCAGTAGTCGCCCGTCCCCGCGTCCAGCACCGTCCGGGCACCGAGCGACAGCGATGGAGCGAGGGTCGTCTCATCGGGCTCCTCCTTCCGGGCTTCGTCAGAGGACGCCGGCAAGCTTTCTTTCGGCGCCCGCAGCGTCGGCTCCGACGAGGGAGCAAGCAAGAGTCCGTGCAGCGCCTCGGTCACGACGATGGCAAAGTCCCCCTCCTTGTCCAGGCGGCCCCGCGCCGTGACGACCGTCACCTGATTCGGCTCCGGGTTGGCGCAGATCTCGGCCCGGACGATCCCCCCTCTTTCGGTCTGCAAGATGACGCCGACCTGACCCGGAGCGTCCTCCGTCGCCGGACGGGAAGTGCAATTGCCCAGGGGCGTGCGACGCTCGAGGATGACCGCCTCTCGCCCGGCGCTTCCGAGCTCCGCCCGTACCCGTCGAGCCACGGACTCCAGCTCGGGTTCGGAGAAAGCCACGACGACCGAAGGCCCTTGGCTTGCAAGGGCTGGCCGGCTCACGCCAACGAGGAGAAAGAGAAGCGGTACAGCTATCGGACGCGACACAATCAGCGGAGGCCGGCGTCAGAGCTCGGGGTTTCCGATGACGCTCTCGGCCAGTTTTCGATAGGGCCCTCGGGGGGCCAATTGCAAGTAGCGCTCAGCGTACTTGCGCGCTTTCTGCCGATTTCCCGCGGCCTGGTGAAGCTCGATGAGGCGCCCCAGAGCTTCTGCGGCGAATCGGCCTTGGCCTGCTCCGGCGAGATACTGATCGAAGCTAGAGATGGCGGCCGCGGCCTGTCCGCGCGTCGCTTGAACCCGACCGATCAAGAAGAGAGCATTGTGAGCCTCGACGGAACCGGGGAATCGTCGACGCACGGTCTCGAGCGTCGTCATCGCTCCCTGAGTGTCTCCACAGAGCCGAAGTGCACTCGCCAGATCAATCAGATCGGTAGCTCCGAGACGCCCAGCCAGCTCAGGAATGGACCGAGCTCGCGCATCCTCACACGCCTGGCTGTACTTCCCTTCGCGATAGAGCTGCTGCCAGGAGACACTCGGGGGGCGCTTCTCGTCGTCTCGTTGCACCGCGTCGACATCGTCGGTCGTCCCGTCAGCGGCACTTTCATCCGTATCTTGTCGCTGCTCCGTGAGGGAGAACTCCCGCCCCTCGATGTGGAGCAATTCGCCGCCACCGACACTGAGCGGCGCCTCGCGCCCCGGCAAATGTACCTCCACGGCTCCTTCTTCTACCGCCACCGTCAACTCACTCGGAGGTACGTAGGCCGTCGAAAACCGCGTCCCCACGACGACGACGCGATACTCTCCGGCCACGACCGAAAACGAGCGTCCCTCTTGCTTCTTCACATCGAAGGCGGCGTTCCCCTCGTGAAGATCGAAACGTGTCCCGAGATCTTCCCGCTGATCCAGGCGCCCCCTGGCGCGTGGCTCGAGCGCGATTTCGCTGCCGTCCGAGAGCCGATGGGTCGTGCGCTCGGCGCCAGCTTCGACCCAGACCTCCTCACCGCGCGTGGCTGCGCTGGGCGAAGGCGGGCCCTCTTCATTGCTTTTCGCAGCCTGACGTATTTCGGATTCGGGGAAATAGTAAACGCCCAGAGCGAGCAAGCTGGCAGCGGCCAGCGCTGCCACCAAGAGTCGCGGCTTGTGCGACGGCCTGGGCTCGAGATCCGCCCCCCTGAGCCGCAGCCGTTGGCGATGAGCCCAGCTGGCTGGTGGATCCCCGAGTTCACTCCGTAGCTGCTGACCGAGTCGTTCGAGATCCGTCATGAGTCGTCTCCTTCAGAGGCTGCGGAGATTCGTGAGCGAAGCATGGGGTCATGTTCCGCAAGGCGAGCAAACCTCTCGCGCGCCGCCTGGAGTCGTCGTTTGATGGTGCGCTCCGACGAATCGCAGAGCTCGGCGATCTCCTCGACGGACCTCTGTTCGAGCAGCTGAAGAGTGAAGGGGATGCGCTCTCCGACGGGCATTTTCTCCAAGATCTGAGTCGTGCGCTGGAGCAGCTCCCGTCCCTCGAAATCCGGATGACAGCTCGGGGAGGGAGGCTCGTCGAGCAACTCGAGCGAGAGCACCCGCCGCAACTTGCGTCGACGAAACTCGTTCTTGATCGAATTGACCGTCACGCGGGCAGCCCAGCCCTCGAGCTTCGCCGGATCGCGCACCGTGTGCGCACGGCGCAGGATGCGAATGTAGATGTCGTGCACGATGTCATCCCGATCGGGATCAGCGCCGAGAAACGACCAAGCGAGGCGGTTGACGACGGGTGCAATGCGCGCATGAAGGACTTCCGCCCTGGTGCGTGGGTCCTTCGCGATGGAGAGTACCCGCCCCGTGCCCTGCGCCTCGGGTGGCTCGCTTTCGAGTGGGTCTTCGCGGCGACTCATCGTCAGTCCAATGCTCAGAGTAGGCCCCAGTAGGGCGAGCTGTCGAGCCGCGGTCGAAACCATATGATGCCTGACACGCTGATGGGACATCGCGAGGCCATCATTCGAGTCTTGAACAAATCTTTTCGCGTGGCAGCATTGCTGCAATGTCAAAGTGGCATGGAGCCCGTCCGTCCTTCGGGGCCATTCTCTGTTGCCTGGGCTGTACCACCACATTGGATCCGACGAGTCTGGAGCCGTCGCCGAGCCAAGAGCCCACTGATCCGGAGCCCCTCGACCCGGTCGATCCCCCTCCGCCAGGCTGCTACGAAGGAGAAGGACTGGGCGGAGCGACGTTTTCCACGTGTGTCGATCTCCCACCCTGTGAGACCGTGGGAGACGATGGCGGGCATCTCCTCTGTCCCCACGCGCTCAGTCACGACGCTGCCGCTCACGAATGCCACCTGCGCGGCGGATACCTCGCCGAGGTCGATTCCGAGGCTGAAAACACCCTGATCGCCCGGGCCGCCGAGCAGACCGTCGGCACCAACGTCTGGCTCGGAGGGAGGAGGAGCGAGACCTTCGTCTGGGCTTGGGAACGCTCCCAGACCGTGTTCTGGCGCGGCGATCGGGACGGTACTCCCGTGGACGACATCTTCGTCGCGTGGGCTCCCGGCGAGCCCAACAACACGAGCACGGTGTCCGACGAGCCCGAAAAATGCGTGGCACTGACGCTGGGGGGCTCCGACTGGAACGACCGCGCGTGCTCGCTCGAGCTGCCGTTCGCTTGTGAACTCGACTGACGATTCCCGGGTCGATTTCTGTCCCTCGGGCCCGGACTCCGGTGTCATGCATCGGTAAATGGGAAAGACACCGCTTTTTCGCTGCGCCAACCTGTGCGCTCTGTCCGTAGTCGCTCTCGGGGCCTGTAGTGGCGGGGAGACCTCACCCGCCGGAGACGGCGACGCCTCGACGAATACTGGCGGTTTTGATGGCGACCCGGGAAACTCCGGGGGAGCGCTCAGCGGGACGGGCGCCGCGCCGGGGACAGGAGGAGACGCCGCCACCGGAGCCGCACCGGGCGTGGGCGGGCTCTCGGCTGGGGGCACGGGCGGACTCTCGACCGGCGGCGGCAGCGGCACGGGCGGGGACGGCACGGGTGGGACCGGGACGGGCGGGGGCGCTTCGCAAACAGGCCCGTGCTCGGGAGGAGCGGCTGACGGAAGAGTGATGGAGTGCCTGGGGCGCGGTGTCGTTGCCGTCCCGAGCGACGGGGGCGCTCTCGTCAGTTGGCGCTATCTCGGGACCGATCCGACGGACATCGGCTTCAATCTCTACAAGGGCACGCCCGGCGGGAGCGAAACTCTGGTTTGCAGTCGCTCGAGCGATGAAAGCACTGCGTGTCTCGATGGATCCGCGGCGCCGGGAGATGACTACTTCGTTCGTCCGCTGATCGGCGGCACGGAGGGAGAGGCGAGCAGCGTCGGCACTTATTCCGGACAACCTTACATCGAAATCCCCCTCGAGCCCGCCAGCAATGGAGCATTCGTTCACCTGGGTTGGGTCGGCGATCTCGACGGAAACGGTGAATACGACGTAGTGGTCGATCGGATCAGCGGTCAGGCTCCCAAGGTCGATGCGTACACCCTCGACGGTGAATTCCTGTGGCGCCTCGACACCGGCCCGAATGGCGCCGATCAGAACAACATCGAAGGCGGACCGTCGACGATGAGCAACGGTCACAATGACGGCCTCACTGTGTTCGACTTCGACAGCGACGGAGACGCAGAAATAGCCGTCAAGACGGCCAATGGCTTCGTCTTTGGGGATGGAACGGTCCTCGAACACAACAACGATTCCGACCAGTTCGTATCCATCGTGGACGGCGCGACGGGCGCTGAAGTTTCGCGCGTCCAGATGCCCGCCGATTTCATGAACGATGGCCCCCTTCAATGCCAATTCGGCGCCGGTTACCTGGATGGCGTCCGCCCGAGCGTGATCGTCAAATGCAAGAATCGCATCGGCAGCGGCGGCTTCAACTTGGTGGCGGCCGCCTACGACTTCGACGGCACCACGATCACCGAGCGTTGGAAGTTCATCCCCAATGTTGCCGCTCCCGACTATCACCAAATCCGCATCCTCGACGTCGATGGGGACGGCCGGGACGAGCTTTGCAGTGGTGGGTTCGTCGTCGACGACGATGGAACACTCCTCTACTCGCTCGCCCCACACGGTATCGGTCACGGCGACCGTTTCCACATCACGGACATGGACCCCAGCCGCCCCGGTCTGGAAGGCTGGGGGATCCAGCAGGACAACCCCAATGGTCTGGAGACGTACTACTACGACGCGGCGACCGGTGAGGTCTTTCGCAAGTATTCGAACCCGAGCGGTCCGGGCGCCGACATGGGTCGAGGCACCGTGGCGGATCTCTTCCCGGACAGCCCCGGGATGGAGTATTTCAGCTTCAACGGCATGTACAACGCGCAAACGGGCGACACCGTCGTGGCCGAAGTCAACAGGAACGTGCCCTGGCCCAACTTCGCGATCCAATGGGACGGGGACACCGGTTCGGAGCTGATGGATCAGAATTGGGCCGGCGAATGGAACATCCAGGCCCAAGAGCGAAACACCTACTACTGGAAGTGGAACTTCGATGGTCTCGTTCAGGCTCGGGGAGCGATGCCCTTCTCGGGGGACATCCTCGGCGACTGGCGTGAAGAGGTCATCGTCGAATCGTCCGACCATAGCGAGCTTCGCATCTACAGCACGCCTTACGAAACGGAGGTGCGCCTCTACACCCTCGTCCACAATCCCCAGTACCGGAACGAGCTCACCGTACACGGCTACAAACAGTCTCATCACGTCGACTACTTCATGGGCTTCGACATGACGACTCCACCCCAGCCCCAAATCCGGCTGGCTCCGAGGCAGTGAGCGGGCACTCGTGCTCGCCGTGGCGAGGGGGCGAGCAGCTTCGCTCCCCGCTGCTCGTCATCGCGCTGCTCCTTTCCTGCCTCGTCCTCCCGCGCACCGCCAGGGCCCACGATCCGTACGAGACGACGACCAAGGTCCTGGTGAAACCGGGGCACGTCGAGCTAGAGATGATCCTGGCCCGCGCCACCTCGGACGAGTTGTTCGGCGCGCGCGGGCGCAACTCTCCCGGAGATGCACCTTCGGTCGACGAGCTCTACGTCCTCTCCGGTGGGGGCCGCCGGCTTTCGCTTCGCTCCAGTCAGGAAGTGAGCGACCAACTTCCTCGGGAAGACGAAGGTGACATCGGCTTTCGTTTGGCCTTCGACCTTCCTGACTCCGTCGCGGAGGTCCGCATCGACGCCGCCTATCTCGCGCGGCTCGGACAGGGATACACCGGCCTGGTACAAGTGGTCGACGGGAGTTCGTCCGAACTCATCGACATGAAGGTGCTCCATTCCTCCGACGCGGCTCTGACGTTCCCGCTACCGAAAGCGCTCCTCGGACACACCTCGGAGCCTTCGCCATCGACGGGGACGACACCAAAGTCGGGCAGCGCGGCCTTCGCGTCCTTTCTGATGTTCCTCTGGATCGGAACGGAGCACGTCGTGTTCGGCTACGATCATCTCCTATTTCTCTTGGGCGTGCTTCTGGCTTGCCACGGCCTCCGGCAGATCTTGGGGATCCTTACCGCATTCACCGTAGCCCACTCGGTAACTCTATCTCTGGCTGCACTCGAGCTCGTGCCGCTCGTCAGCGACGTCGTCGAACCCCTCATCGCTGCCAGCATCGCGGTGAGCGCTTTCTGGGGGAAGGCGCTATCGGCACGTGGGCTCCTACTCCCGATGACTTTCGCCTTCGGATTGATCCACGGCCTCGGCTTCGCGGCGGGACTTCAGTCCCTCGTCGATGCGGACAACATCCGTCTCCTCGCGCTCGTAGCCTTCAACCTCGGTGTGGAGCTGGGCCAAGTCGCGGCGGCTTTGCTTCTCCTACCAATACTCGCGTGGTGTGGCCGATCTCTAGAGGGAAAAACAGCCCTCGACTGGACAGCACGCGCGGTCGGAGTCGTGGGCGCCGCTATCTTCGTATGGCGCGTGAGCCCTTGGGGCTAGGTCGGTGAACGTTCGAGCCTCTCCGGTCCCCCGGCCCCTCAATCAAGGCAACAAATACACCACGTCGATGCGCGGCGGGTTGCTCGAGGATTCGGCGACGTAGAAGCTCGTGACGGCATATTGGGTGTTGTCGTCCGGGCCGTTCAAGAACCGGAGCCAGTACTGCGACCGGTTTTGACGAGTGACCCGCAGCGTATAGTCCTCGATCATCGCGGCCCGCACGTCGGTCGAGTGCCACCCCGCGCCTTTTTCGGTCGCAAATACGCCCAGCCCCCGGAGCGGGGTCGCGGAGAGGGCGTCGGAATCGACGGCGCTGAAGATCGTGTGCTGCAAATGCAGATCACCGAACTGCTGATACGGCGTCCGATCGTAGTAGATGTCCGTCTGGTAGGCATAAAGCTCCGCGCTTTCGAACTCCTCGATGTTGTCGGGGAGTGGGGCTACGTCGAAGGTCAGGAACGTCACGAGCTCCCGATCAGTGTACCAACCCGAGACCGCATCCGAATCGTAGGGGTGGTCGTCCCCGCCATCCGATTGAGCGAAGCCGTCGAGAGTCGGAACTCCGAGGAGAACCATGGCGATCCGGCGCAGCGTCGCGAACTCGACCTCGGTCCGCGCGAGCGCATTTCCAGCGAGATCCGTAGCACCCTCGCCGATCGCAAAGTCGTAACTCCTGGCGGCGACACTCGTGGTCGCTCCCTCGGCATAAGTCAGGTCTTGATCGAACGTGATGGTGAGCGTGGCGTCTCCGTCACTCCAGACAAACGAAGGTTGTCCCGAGATCGTGTCCGATTCGAAGGCCGCCTCGGTACTCTCCCGGTCCATCGGCTCGCTGAACTCGACGACGAGCTCGGCATCCGCGCGCACACCGCTCTCTCCATCGTCGGGGGTCGTCCGGACCACGGAAGGTGGCTCATCGTCGACCGTCTCGTTTCCACCGGTCCCATCGGGTCCCGTGCCGCCAGAATCCCCATCACCGTCACCGTTCGAGCCGCCATCGCCAGCCCCCCCGGACCCATCGCCATCGCCGTCGCCGTCGCCGTCGCCGTCGCCCGCGTCTCCGTCCCCGGACTGCCGCCCTCCGGAACCCTCGTCAGGCCCTCCGTCACCGTCACCGCTCCCGCCCAAGGAATCCGACTCGCCACCCGAACCCGAATCGTCGTCATTGGTACCCGACAGGGTTTCGGTGCATCCGCCCGCCACACACGCGGCGAAAAAGAGAGCAAGGGGAACGGACCTGAGGTCAAGCCCGAGAGAATCACGAACGAAAGCCATGGGAGCTGCACGATATCGAATACCCTCGTAGGTGCACAATGCCGAAAGCCGTCGTAGATGCACGATTGAGGGTTGCCGTGGGGGAGAAAATCCTCCCCTGCGCCCTAGAAAACCGAGGCGCGCACGGATTCAAGACGGGACGCTGACCGAAGCCGCGTCGAGCGCAATGATTCGTGATCCGTACGAGTCCTCCTTCGGGCGCGACACCGATTCAGCTCTCACGAGCGAGTCGAATCGCCCCGCGCTTCGGCCGACTGTAACTGCACCCGGGACGAGCGTGGGGGTCTGCGGCTCTCGGCAGCCCACCCTTTTACATTCCTTTTACACGGCCCGGAGGAATAGGGCGACATCCAGCGTTCCCGTCGAAAACGGAGAGCTCTCGCTCTCGGAGTCGGTGAACGTCGTCTTCGCTCTCGAGAAGTGATATCCGGGACGGACGCTCATCCGAGAGACCAGCGCGCTCCGGCGGGTGTGTCCTCGAGCAAGACGCCCGCGGCGTCGAGAAGGTCACGAATCGCGTCGGAACGAGCGAAGTCCTTCGCGGCGCGAGCTTCGGCGCGCAGCTCGATGAGACGATCCACCACCGCGTCCCCCCCCTTCCCGACCGCGCCTTCGTCCTGCGGTGGGGAGGAATAGTCACTGCAGAGCTCGGGGTAGAGCTCGGCACGGGCGATCTCCACACCAAAGACGGCCAGGTGCCTCGTGAGACAACGATAAACGGGCAGCAGATGACCCGCGTCCTTCTCGTCCTCGATCTTCGCTTGATACAGCGCGGCGACGTAGTCGAACAACGCTGCCGTAGCTCGCGGAGTATTGAGGTCGTCATCCATGGCCTCGATGAAGCGCTCGAGGAACCTGGACGTTTCCTCCGCGAATCGCCCATGCAAGTAGTGATGACGCAGACGCGGAAAGCTCTCCTCGGGCTCCCTCTCGGAGGCGTACTTGCCTCGGGGCAACTTCGGGAGCTGCCCACCGGCGAGCTTCTCGGCCAAAATCCCTACGAGCTTGTTCAAACGTGAGTACCCTTGAGCTGACTGCTCGAGGAGCTCGAAGCTGAACGGCAGCTTGCTCCGGTAGTGCTGCGCCGCGAAGAACCATCTCACCTCGTCGTGGGTACGCCCCTCGAGGAGTTCGTCGATCCCGATGACGTTGCCCAAGCTCTTGGACATCTTCTCGTTTTTGAGATCCAGGTGCTCGGGATGGAGCCAATACTTCACCCAGGGAGCGCCGCACAGCGGCTGGCTCTGAGCGATTTCGTTTTCATGGTGGGGGAAGAGGTTGTCCACCCCACCGCCGTGCACGTCGAAGTGCTCACCGAAGATCGACGTGCTCATGGCAGAGCATTCGATGTGCCAGCCCGGACGCCCTTCCGCCCATTCTTTCCTCGGCGTCGCCCACTTCGGCCCGCTGGCTCCGGGCTTCCACAAAGTGAAATCGGCCGGGTGACGCTTGCGCGTCGCGTCTTCTTGAACGCGCCCGCTCGCCCCGACGCGTTGCTCCTCGAGCGTATTCCCGGACAGCCTTCCGTATTCGGAAAACGTCTCGACCTCATAGAGCACTTCGCCTTCCACAGCGTAGGCGTGACCCTTGTCCGCCAGCTGTTCGATCATCGCGAGTTGCTGCTCGACGAAGTCGGTAGCCCGCGTGTAGATCGAGTAATCCTTGATGCGGAGCTTCCTGCAGTCCCGACGAAACTTCGCGATGTTTCGCTCCGCAAAATCGACCGGCCCCTCGTGCTTCTCGGCACGAGCGATGATGCGGTCGTCGATATCCGTGTAGTTGATCGCGGAAAGAACGTGGAGCCCCCGGTACTCCAGATAGCGCCGAAACAGGTCCCAAAAGCAATAAGTTCGGGCGTGACCGATGTGCATCGGCGCGTAGGTCGTCAGCCCGCACGTGTAGATCTTGACGATCTTGGGGTGGAGGGGAACGAAGGCTTCCTTCCTGCGTGTGAGCGTATTGTATACGACCAGAGACATGCCGGGCGCCTACCATACAATCTTCAAACCCGACAGAAGCAAGCGCCAAGCGAAACGACAACTAGTTTGAGGACGGAAGGGCACCAGTCTCTTGCAGCAGCTGCGCGCCGTGTCTCACCTCGAAGTTCGCTGCCTCCTGCTCCTTGTGCGTCATCGCAAGCGCTCTGCCCCCGAGTGACCTCGAGAGAAACCCTTCTGCAAGCGCAATGAAAGCGACCGCGTTCTGAGGATGGGCGAAACCGTGGCCTTCGTCGGGGAACACCACGTAGCTGACCGGAATGTCCTTGCTCTTGAGACGTTCCACGATCTGTTCCGACTCAGACTCTTTGACCCGTGGATCGTTGGCGCCCTGGGCAATGAGCAGGGGCCGAGAAATGGCGTCGGCATGGGTGAGAGGTGACACATCCAGAAGGCGCTGGCGTCCCTCTTCTGAGCGGGGATCTCCCACTCGACTGTGAAAGAGTGACAGCATCGGCTTCCAATAGGGAGGGATCGTCTCCATCAAGGTCACAAGACTCGAGGGGCCGACGATATCCACTCCACAAGCGAAGGTGTCGGGAGAGAGAGTGAGCCCAGCGAGGGTTGCGTAACCACCGTAGCTTCCTCCCATGATGGCGATGCGATCACGCACGGCGACTCCATTTTTCACGAGCCACTCTACGGCATCCAGGAGATCGTCTTGCATAGCCTTCCCCCACTCGAAGTTGCCGGCGTTGACGAAGCTCTTTCCAAAACCCGTCGAGCCACGAAAGTTCACTTGAAGCACGGCGTACCCTCTGTTGGCCAACGTCTGAGGCAATGGCCGAAACCCCCAACTATCACGCATCCAAGGGCCACCATGAACAAGCAGCACTGTGGGAAGCGGTTTGGTCGGCATCCCCTCGTCGTCAGATTCGCGCGGAAGAGTGAGATAACTCACCATGCCCAGACCGTCTCTCGCCTGCACTTTCTTGGGATGAGTCCGACTCAGCGGATATTTGCTGAGCGCTGGCTGCTCCTCGAAGAGGAACGTTGCCTCGCCGAGCGCCTTTTCATAGAGAAAATAGGCGGGCGAACCTTGATCGCTGTTCGTGCGCACTACCCATACGGAGTCGTCCTCTGCACGGGACACGATTTCAAAACACGCCGCCCGAGGAAGAACATCCCCCAGTTGCGAAAGATGATCGGCGAACTCAGCGTGCAGGGGGATCAGTCGCGGCTTCTCATAGTTCTCGATAAAGGCGTCGACGCGTCTGCTCGTCGGCTGGACCAGCGCCTGCTCGATATCGACAAATTCGCTCTGGGCCAAAACCGTGGGCTCCCCCCCCTCCCATGGATAACGAAGGAGGGCGGCTCGATCACGGTTGCGGCTATCGAGCCATATCATGCTTCGACCGTCACGAGCGAAAAGAAGAGGCTTCGTAGAGAGCAGGTCTTCGGGCGAAACCTCCGCCACGCTCGGTTCGAGCGTCGTGTCGTCCGTCAAGGAAAGCCACAGACACCCCCCTTCCTGGGTCATCTTTTGCCCCAGCCGGAGACGATTCTCCGCGTCGAAAACGTAGTCGACGAATCCCTCCCGGTTTTCGTAAGTCAGCTGCCGCTCGCCGGTCGCGACATCCACGAGATACACGTCAAATAGCTGCGGATCTCGCTCATTCGTACCCACCGCCACTTGTGTCGGATGGAGCTCTGAGGTGGCGTAGATTTGAACTCGTGCGCTACCTGGAGGGATCAGCTCGCGAACCCGTCGCTCCACGACTTCTGCCACAAAGAGTCCGTGATTTTCATCACCCGCTGCGTCCTGCAAATAGAGAAGATGGTTACTTGTGCGAGCCCAACGGTACTCATGAATGGGACGATCGGCTCCGCGGGGGACTGCCCAAGCCACACCACGGTCGTCCCGCGGTGCTACCCAAAGCTCGAGACGCCCGTCGAGAGGAGCTAGCCACGATAGGTAGCGCCCGTCCGGGCTGACTTGCGCGTCTTTTCTCTCCGGGTTTCCGAAAAGAACGTCTCGCGGGATCAAGGGCGCTGCTTCAACTTTGTCCATATTTTGGGTACTCACGGGTCCACGAACGGGACGTTGGGTCATTTGCACTTCCCATGCACCGGGCCAACTCCATCAAGGAGCGGACCGTCTTTTGCAACTGCGCCGAGGTCTCCATCGAAAGACTCAGCTGTCCTTGAGAAAAGGAATCGTCCACGTGGAAGACCGAGGTCTGGGTCGGGACGACGAGAGCTCCCAAGTGATTGAGGATACTCCGCAGGTGCTCGAGGGCTTTTTGAGCGCCAAAGCGTCCCGAAGAGACCCCCATAAGCGCTACCGGTTTGCCCCGAACCGCCCCAGTTTGTCCCAGGTTTTCTAGAACCAGCTTCAACTCGGCCGGAATGCTGCCGTGATACTCAGGGGTCGCGACCAGCATTCCATCCGCAGCCTGCACCGTGCTCCTGAGCTCCTCAGCGTGTGGGAACACTCCGCCTTGATCAGGGAACGGGAGCTGCGCAGGCGATGGAACGTAGCGCGTCACAGAGGCCCCATGTTGCCGCAAGCCTTCCTCCCCCAAAGTCAAGACGTGCATTGTTCGATTCCCCGGTCGACTCGTGCCGGCTAGTGAAAAGATCTTCATGGTAAATCGCGCCGACACTCAGCACCAAGCTGATGAGGCGATGAGTTCTCTGGAAAGAATCCAACGCCCAGATGCAGAAATTTCGCCCTTCTCGAGTCGCGCGCGGGCACTCACGTCCCCACGGCCGGAATCACTCTCGACGGCGGAAACCAATTCAATCTGTCGAAAGCCGGCTCGCTCTGAACGTAGAGAATAGAGACATTTGAAGACGGACTCCTTCAACGAAAAGGCCAGGAGTGCCGGGCTTACTTGGGGAGCCACCCGAGAGAGAAGCCTAGCTTCTCCGACCGACAAGACTTCTTCGCCCAACGTCACTTCGGGGTCTCTCACCTCCACATCCACGCCCAGAGCGAGGAGCTCACGGGCTACAGCCGCTAGCGCGAAGGTCTCGCTCGAGCCCGTGTGGGAGATGGATCCCACCATACCCGGAGGAAACAGGGGCTCTCCTCCTGACCCCTGCGGGACGGATGCCACGTCGCTTCCCAGCCGCCGAAGCGCCCGATGCGCGGCGACACGGCCAGCCAAATAGTCACGTCGTCTAATCGGAGAGTAAGAGGCCCAACGAGAGGGCAGCTCGCCACAGAACCTCTCGCTCAGCCCAGGGACGAGAGAGTCCGAAATGGTGACCGTGCTCGTCGCGCCGGTCGATGGTAGCAGCCAATCGAAAGTCATTGACGAAGTCCAAGAGCGTCCAAGAACGCAGTGAGTGTCTTGTTGAACGCGAGCGGATTGTCCGCCATCACGCCATGCCCGGCCCGAGGAATGGCGATGATGTTCCCCGCGGCGCACGCGGCAACGAGCTGCTCTGCTGCGGAGGCACTGAGAAAGGCGGATGCTGCGCCTCTAACGATCAGTGTCGGGCAAGCGACCTTTCTCAGCAGAGAACAGAGTTCCGAGATATTTGAACCGATCCCAACTCCCGACTGCTGAAGCAGGCAGGGATCCAGCTTCAGCAGGTAATGATCGCCCTCTCGCTTGAGAGAACGCCGACTCAAGTATTCGAGGTTCTTCTGGCTCACCAGAGGTCGGGTCGCTCGCAGGTGATCCTGATAGTCCGTCTCGGTAGAATAGGGCCTCATTCGTTCACGAAGTCCACCAAAAATCGTTGCCTGCGAACGCTCCGTACTCTCTGGACTAATATCAACCAACAAGAGGCCTACCGTAGACTGCTGAGACTGGGCGGCCAGAGTCGACGCGATCCAACCACCCAGCGAGTGTCCAATGAAGACTTGTTTCTTGCCTCCCCTGGCCTTCACTGCCGCGAGAACGTCTTCGACGTATTCCGAGAGAGAATAGATCCCACTTCGCGAGATTCCGGAGTCACCATGCCCGCGAAGATCGACGGTCAGCACGGAACAAGAGTGTGCCCAACGAGAGTGGACATCGAGCCAAGCAGCCTGACTCTCAGCAAACCCGTGAATGAACACTGCGGTGGTGTCGGAACTTTCGCGCTCCGTCCACTCGTACGCAATCTTGGTCCCATCCGGGGAGCGCACATATGACGACTCTGTTGGCTTCATGAGTGCCCCGATCTCTCTGCCTGCGGCACAACGCTCTTCACCAGCCTTTCAAGATAGCCGTCTGCAATCTTGCTCCAGACCTCTTCGCCGATGAAGGCGTCTGTGGCAGCAAAGTCATAAGAGGGCTGATAGGTCTGCTGGGCATCAGCGGAAGGATCACTGCGGAAGAACAGACCCAATCGACGGACGGATGTGGGGCAGCCTTCGTTTCTGACTTCGCTTGCAAGCCGGTCCCTAAACAGGCTCTCACTCTCGACAAGGCGCGATTCAGGCAGGAACTTGAAAACCTCACCTAAGCGAACGGGATGCGGGTTCATCCAATGAAACACTCGTCCTCCGACTTCCTCAGAACACACCGCTCGCACCAGCATCTTGGCGCAGTGATCGACAGGTGACATTTCGAGTTCGAGGTCCGCCAACGCTCGGGGATAGCACCGCAGCCATGCCACAGCCTGAAGACTCGAATGGATCAAACTGTCCGTAGCGTTCGCCTGGAATACTCCGTCGCTCAGGCGACCACTCAGGTTTCCGACTCGGTGCACCACCGCACTCAACCCCCTTGCTTTTGCCTCACGCACGAGCAACTCGGCCTGATATTTCGTTCGCGCGTATTCGTTCCCCAAGAACAGCTGACCGCAATCGAGATCTTCTTCGGAGAAGGTTCGCGGCGCCGGAAACCTTCCCGAGACGACATAGGTGGAACAGTGATGCAAACGTTTCCGCACACTGGTCTCGCAGAACTCGATCATTCTCCGGGTCGCATCGACGTTTGCCGCTTCGAGCTCGGCACGCGGAGCCACCTGGCGCACGTCCGCAGCGCAATGGAGCACTTGCGTCATCGTAGAGGCAAGCTGACCATAGACGCGTTCTTCGAGTCCAAGGAGGGACTGCGACGCATCACCTTCAACGATGTCGAAGCGGTCCAGGTGGACGTCGAGTTCGCTACCAAAATAGAACCGAAGTCGCTCAAGCAGACGAGCCCGGCCAGACTGCTGTGCGCGTCCGCGCACGAGGCAAGTCACGTGATGCTCCGTCCCCCGCAGAAGCTCGGCCAACACATGCGCTCCGAGAAACCCGGTTGCCCCTGTCAAGAAGACGGAACTCGCTCCCTTTACAAAAGAATACGGGGGCAGCAGCGAGGACGGCGAGTGGCGCGACTCATCGCTTTGCCGACCATGAGGTGCGCCCGCAAAGAGCTCCCCGAGAGGAATATCCGCGTACAGCGCGTCGCTGCTCAAGTGGATGCCGAATTCTGACTCAAGGGCGTCGCGACACTCAACCACACTGATTGAGTCCCCCCCATTTTCGAAGAATCCGTTTTCCACCTTGGCGCCCGGAGGCAGGAATTCCAGAAGTCGCCGTAAGGCTCGATCGGTGGACCCACCGGCCCCTGCCGCATCGGAACTCTCATCCTCGGAAGAATGACCACAGACGTCATCGAGAGCTGCTCCAACGCTTCCGGCATCGAGCACGCTCCAACTTTCTGGCACGCTGGAGTACGTTTTTCGCACCCGCTCGCTGAGCTCGAGCGCCAGGATGGAATCACCGCCCAAGTCGACGAAAGCCTTCGACTCGTCAATCGGCTCAGGTAGCATTTCCTGAAACATGCTGAGCAGCTCCGCACGACGGGGGATGCGGCCAGCGCGAGTCGAGGGTTCTTCCTGAAGTTGCTTCTTCTCCCCGCGCACCTCCGCACGCAGATCCGGGCGAAGATCGGAAAGTCTCGCGAAATATTGCTCCTTCTCGAACGGAACTGGAGGCAGGGAAACTCGCTTGAATGTCCCGAACATCTTCTCAAAGTGAACGTCGTGACCGTCGAGGAAACATTGGGCGATGAACTGCAGGAATGCATGCTCCCCCTCGAGGGGAAACAGTACACGCCGCTCATCCTTCAACTCGTCAACCAATCCTTCGAGTGCCGGAGGCACGGCACCCCAAAACGAGATCCGAGGAAACCTCGGCAAGATCACCTCTCTGAACTTCGCGAGGAGCTTTTCCCCGTCCTCAGGGGCAAACTTGCCCCGGTTGTACTCCGATAGCACGTCCTTTTCGCTCAGGTTGCCCGAAGCAACTCCGGCGACGAGCCGCCCTTGCTCCCAACCCATCACCCCACGGGGAACAATCCCAAGATCCCGTGCCAAAACGACCGACTGCACTGCCGCGCCAAACCGTGGCTCTTCAATTGCACCGGCCGCAAAGAATAGCTCTGGCAGAACCACGCCAACTTCGTGAAACGCAAACTGCTCCAAGGAGGACTTCAATTCACTCAAGCTCGAGACGACGAATGCAGCACGAACTCGCTGTGCCTTCCTTCCACAAGCGAGGGTAGCTGCCACATCGCTGAGTGCGGCTTCTTCGAGAGTCTCCAGGCGACTCCGAAGGGACTTCGCATACTTTCGAAGGGACTCCTCGGAGCGAGCCGAAATGACGAAAAGCTCAGCCTGGCGCTCCGATTTCGAGCGGGCACTCGAAGGAGCTTCCTCAAGCAGGACGTGGCTGTTGGTACCGATGATACCAAACGAACTGACCCCCGCTCGAAGTGGTCTCGGCCCCTTCCAATCCTCTAGCTTGGTTTGAACCCGAACGTTGGACTTTTCGAAGTCGATATGCGGGTTGGGCCTCTCGAAATGCAGCGACGGTGCCAGCTTTTCATTTTGCATCGAAAGCACGACCTTTGTCAGACCAGCAAGACCGGCAAGGCCCACGAGATGACCGATGTTGGTCTTCACGCTTCCAATGCGTACGGCGGTAGCACATTGTCGAAAAACACTGCTGATTCCTTCGACCTCGATGGGATCGCCCAGTTCGGTCCCCGTGCCATGAGCTTCCACGTAGGAAACCGTCTCAGCCTCGACCGAAGCCGCACCCAGAACATCTCTGATGAGCTCGCCCTGAGCCGCCGGACTGGGCGCACTCAGACCGTTGGAACGCCCCGCATCGCTGTTTGTTCCCGAACCCCGAATGATCGCGTGGATCGAGTCACCATCCTTTTCGGCGTCAACGAGACGCTTGAGCACCAACATCCCGCCCCCTTCGCCTCCCAAAGTCCCATCAGCCCCTTCGCCGAAAGCGCTGAGAACCTCACTTTTGGCGAAGACGGGGTAGTCCTTCATACTATTCCAAGGTGCCGGCAACACGAACACCTGGCATCCTCCCACGACTGCCACCTCCGACTCTTCTTGAATGAGGCTCATGCAAGCCATGTGCAGAGCAACGAGAGAGGAAGAACATGCCGTATTTACGGTGATCGCCGGGCCTCGAAAGTCGTAGAAGTACGCGATGCGGCCAGCCAGCGCACTGTCAAGAACGTTCACGACCCCCATCGGATGATCCTTCAGCAGGGTTCCGTACTGATTGCCGGCACTCGCCAAGTACACGCTCACGCGACGCTTTGATAGTTCATCGGAACGATACCCGCTGTCTTGAATGGCCTCCTCGAGAAGCTCCAAAGCGAGGCGCTGCTGCGGGTCCATGAACCGTGCTTCCTCTTTCGAGATCCCGAAGAACGCTGGATCAAAATCTGCGATCCGGTCGAGATACCCGTTCTTCACGTAGCGCTCATCCATCGCGCCAAACGTTTCCCGAAGCTCCTCGCGTCGACTTTCAGGAAACTCCCGGATCGAATCCCGACCCGCCGCCAAGTTGTCCCAGAACTCCTGTAGGTTCTCGGCTTCTGGAAAACGGCCGGACATACCAATTATCGCGATATTTTCGTATTTCACGTAGCTACCCTCTGAAAGCGCTCAGCTTCTTAAAGTGAGAAGTCCTCAACTCCGGCAGCTGCTGCATCCTCGCCGCAGAGCCTCGCCAATTGGACGATTGTCGAAGCACTGAAGAGGTCCACCGGTTTCAACTCCACGCCCAAAGCCGTTCGAATGCGCGGTAAAAGCTCGATGAGTCGGAGTGAATTCCCCCCCATATCGAAAAAGCTCGTTTCAACATCTATCTGTGATGGGGAAAGAGCGAGAACGTCACTCCACAGCTCCACCAATCTTTGTTGTACGGCCGTACTAGGAGAACAGATCCTTCTCTCGATATCACCCTGTGCGATCAGGTCCGGCATGCTCTTTCGATCTAGCTTCCCGCTCGTCAGCGTCGGTGGCTCCTCCAGGTATACGAAACGCTCGGGAACGCTGTAGCTCGGCAACTTGCTGCGAGCCCAAGCCCGAAGCTTCGCCGAATCCTGGGGACCGTCGGCGAGATAGTAGGCAACCAGAGTTTGCTGTTTCGTCTGCGGATCTCTCCGCACCTGAACGACAGCTTCTTGAATGGCCTCGTGCCGACTGAGAACTGCCTCCACCTCGCCAGGTTCGATTCTGACTCCGCGGATCTTGATCTGAGAATCAGTACGTCCCTGAAAGATGAGTCCGAGCCCTTCAGTCCAACGCGCCAGATCACCCGTCCGATAGTAAGTCCGGCGCGTCCCATCCAGTTCGAGCTGAATGAACCTCTCTCTGGTTAGCTCTTCGTCAGTATAACCAAGCCCGACGCCGGAGCCTCCGATGAGGATCTCCCCGATGCACCCATCCGGGACGAGCCGCAGGTGTTCGTCTACGAGAAAGATGCGCACGTTCGGCATGGGAAAACCGATGGGCAAGAGCTCATTCTTGTATTCATGCGACAGACAGTCGTACAAGGTCGCGCAAACCGTCGCCTCCGTGGGACCGTAGGCGTTCTGCACCTGGAGATCAGGATTGAGAGCCAACCATCTCTTGACGGTGGAATCGTTGATCGGCTCAGCTCCGATCATCAATTTTCTGAGAGAGGTTCGACCCTCCCGAGAGAGCGCTTGCGCGATCGGACCGAGGAGAACGAGTGGCAGATAAGCAAAACTCACCCCGTGAGCATTCATCGTTTCAGCAACGGCTTCGGCATCCAGAGCGCTGTCAGACGGAACAATGACGAACGTCGCGCCATGAAAGAAACACATCGCTAGCTCAGCTATGAATGCATCGAACGATGTCGTCGTGATACTGAGACAAACATCCTGAGGCCCCATTCCCTCGTGATAGGACGTGGACATCCCGTGGGCGAAGCTTGCCAACGAACGGTGCGAGAGCCGCGCCCCCTTTGGGGTTCCCGTGCTCCCCGACGTATAGATGAGGTAAGCAAGAGACTCACTATCGGGACGGACGCCGAGATTGTCGGTACTTTCGTTGGGCGCCGAGGGTGTGAGGCGGGCAACGTCAAAAGCCCAGGCACAAGGCTCCAGGGAGATGAGCGCCGAAGCCCCTGCGTCATTGAGCATGAACTCCCGTCGTTCCTTGGGAAGCGAAGGATCCAGAACTACAAAGCCGCAAAGTGCCTTTTGAATGGCAACAATCGAAACAATGAGCTCGAGACACTTGGGCAAGTGAATAGCAACGACTCCCCCCCCAGAAACCCCCGACTTGCTCAAGGCCCGAGCCAGCTGATTCGCTTGCTTGTTCAACTCCTCGTAAGTCAGGAAGTCCGAGCGAAAACGAACAGCGACTTGGGCAGGACATTGGGCTGCACGCCGCTCGACATGATGAAATAGCGGAGTACTGAGATCATGAGCGTCGTCACTGCCTGCACGCAAGATAAGCCGCTCTCGTTGATGGGCAGGTAGGCACTGAATCTCGCCAATAGAAGCAGCTGGAGCACGACAGCACGCACCGATAGTCTCGAGAATTTGATCGACGAATTGCTGAGCTCGCTCAAGACTGAAGAGCGCTGCGTCGTACTCGAGAGCAAACTGAAACCGTCCATCTTCTTCACCACACCAGATATTCAAGTCGAACTTCGCAGTTCCTGTATCGAAGTAGTGGGTAGAAATCTCAGCGCCATCGACGGACAAGGTGCCGCTCGCGGCGTTTTGCAACGCAAACATTACGTCAAATAGGGGATTTCGACTCAAGTCTCGTTCGGGCAGCACGGCCTCGACCAACTCTTCGAACGGGTAAAGTTGGTGTTCGCTCCCTTGAAGAACCCTCTCCTTGACCACCGCAAGTAGTTGCAACCACGATTGCTTTGAATCAACCGGGCAACGCAGAGCCAGCGTGTTGACGAACATGCCCACGACTTCGGCAAGCTCCGGCTGAGTGCGCCCTGCAATGGGGCAGCCAACGACGAACTCGTCATTGGGGGTAATGCGTCTCAGCCACGCGCAGATGCAAGTAAGCAGACACATGTACATCGTGGCGTCGTTTTCACGCGCTAACCTCTGGAGCGAAGCATAGGTGTCGTCGTCCAGGCTAAATCGCAGTGTACGTCCCTCGAAGTTTCTCACGGCAGGCCGCGGGAATGAAAGCGGTAGATTCAAGGGCGCAACGGGCGAAGCAAACTGCCCGCGCCAATAGGCCTCACTTCCAGCAATGAGGGCAGCGAACGCTTCCCCATTTTGCCAGTTCGAGTAGTCACGATAGCGAATCTCCTGCTCGGGCAACTCTTCCTCGTTGTAGAAGGCAGCGAGGTCCCTCAACAGAACCTCGATCGAGACCGCATCAAGCACCGCATGATGCCCATCGAAAAGGAGCACGCTCGAGTCAGCCGAGGTTCGAAGCACGAACGCACGAAGAGGCGCTTCTTGCGCCAGAGCAAAGGGTCGCACGAGCCGAGTGAGGTGCTCCGACCAACTCCCCGACACGTCTTTCACCAGAACGAAGTGCAGCGGCAGATTCTCGTGCACCTCTTGATAGACGACTCCTTCTCGCACACTCAACGTCGTACGAAGGGCCTCGTGACGCGACGACAGCTTCTCCAGCGCTCCCTCGAGGCGCTCGAGGGACAAACTCCCGCGCCACTCAAAAGCCATCGGGATGTTGTAAGCGGTGCTCTGGGGCTGCAGCTCCTGAAGCATGCACATCCTCGCTTGCTGAGAACTCGCGCGACAAATGGGATCGTCACTCGCCCGCTCAATGCTTGGAAGGGACGTCTTTCTCGCGCTACCTAGACGAAGGGCCAGCTCAGCGAGCGTGGAGCTTTCAAACACATCACTCAGCGAAAGCTGGACCCCCCGCTCTCGGTGAACACGCGAGAGGAGCAGCGTTGCCTTGAGAGAATGACCACCCTGGTCGAAAAAGTTGGCGTTCCGACCGAGCAGCGAGCGATCCACGCCTAGCACATCCCCAAAGACCCCCTCGAGATAGCTCTCTTCTTCAGAAAGAGGTGCTTCATACGCGGCCGCTCCCTGAAGGTCCGGCTCAGGCAGACGCCTCTCATCGAGCTTCCCATTGATGGTCAGGGGAAACTTCTCCAGAAAAACCACTCCGTAAGGAACCATATAGTCAGGGAGAAGCGACGAGGCAGTTTCCTTGAACTGATGCAGCTTCTTCCCGCTCTCAGTCACCACATACGCGCAGAGAGACTTGTCGCCCCGCTCGTCAACCTTGACTCGAACTCTGACGTCCTTCACCTCATCGATCTTCCGGAGGACTTCCTCAATTTCCTTCACCTCGACTCGAAAACCACGAATCTTCACCTGCCCGTCGGCGCGCCCGCGGAATTCGAACTCCCCGTCAGGAAGAATTCTCCCCATGTCTCCTGTGCGGTAAACTCGAGTCTTCTGGCCGGGAACCAGCTCGACATCAACGAACTTCCGTGCCGTCTCCGACTCGTCCCCAAAGTAGCCCAGCGCGAGACCATCTCCCGCGAGGACAATCTCTCCCCACGCGTAAGGGGGAAGCAATCGCATTTGGTCGTCCACGACAAACGCCTGCGTATTCGAGATAGGTTCACCCAGGGGCAGCGGGCGCTCATATTCGCGGCGAACTCTCTGGCACGTCGAAAACGTCGTGTTTTCCGTGGGTCCATATACGTGCAAGAACTCCAACTCAGGCGACCTGCGCCGCACAATCTCAACGTGCTTGCGAGAAACCACGTCACCGCCGGTAAGCAGCTGCTTCCCAACGGAAAACATGTCGGGATCTTCATCGACCAGCTGCGTAAACCACTGAGAGGTGAACCACATCACGGTTACCCGATTACGCGTCATGGCATCTTTCAAGAGCGACTGATCAAGCAGCGTTTCCTGCGGTTCAACAATCAGCGTACCTCCGTTCAACAGCATTCCCCAGATTTCAAACGTGGTGGCATCAAAGGAGAGAGAGCCAGTCAGCAGGAGTCGGTCCCGCTCGCCCAGTGAAATGTAGTTCGTGTCACGTACAAGACGGACGATTCCTCGATGCGGAATGACCACGCCCTTTGGTTCTCCTGACGTGCCCGAGGTGTACATGATATAGGCGGCATCGCTGGGCTCGATCTCAACGGGAGCAACCTTGGAAGAAGCCGCGGGCAGTTCATTGAACTGAAGATCAACGATGAACAGCTGCCCGGTGTGTCCCTCGGTATCGAACATCCAGTCCGAGTGGGTCACCAGGACCTTTGCCGCCGTTTTTCGCAAGATCTTCTCTCGGCGTGCTCCCGCGGCCGCCGTATCGATCGGTACGTACATCGCGCCAAGCGAAATCGTGGCAAGCATCGTGACAATCGCCTCAGCCGAGCGCTCCAGGAGGATCGCAACACGATCGCCCTTGGTAACTCCAAGCTCCTGAGACAAGGTCTCGGCCAGTCGCAGGGCGCGGTCCTTCAGTTCACCGTACGTCCACTCGCCGCCCCTGTGGACGAGGGCGGTTTTCTCTGCACGCGCCTCCGCCTGCTGGAGGAACAATTCATGAACCAGGACATCACTTGGGTACTCAGTGACGTAGGCTTCCTGGGCCGACCAGAGCGCCTGTGCTTTTTCGCTCGTCAGGATGGGCGCAGCGGAGAGGTCTGTCGACAGTTGTCTCCAGAATGTCTTCGCCAGCAGGAGGAGACTTTCTGAAAGCTGCTCGACGAGCGCCAACGGAAAACGTTCCTGTTCCCAATGAACGATAAAACCCGCCTCGTCCTTCCTGTCCGACAGCACGAACGATATCGCGCACTCTTCCGCGGCCTCGTCCTGATGGATCCCTCCATGAAAGACACCACATTGACTGAGCCAGGTCACATCTCGACCGCTGGACTGCTCAAAATCCGCAATCAGCCGATCGACGGAATATGTGTCATGAAGTGAGACATGCTGGTACTCGTCCCGCACCTTCAACAGAAGCTCGCGAAATGAATCGTTCGCACTCAGGGAAACACAAAGAGGTAGTGAGTGGTTGACGCCTCCCACGACTTGGGAGCGAGGCAAACCCGCTCGCACTGAACACAGCTGGGCCTGGCTATAGCGGTGAATCAACGCGATCACCGTCCCTAGGAAAACAACGTGAGCCCTTTCCTCATGTCTTCCTGAGAGGTCGGCGAGTTGTTTCGTCAACTCCGAATCAAACGACAGTCGGAGGCGCCCTCGGCCCGCTGGCTGCCGTTCGCCAAATTCAGGAAGAAGCCCGGCACCCGCGACCTCGCTTAGACGTTGCTTCCAATACCGTCGATCCTCTCCCAGCGAGACGATCGACGATTCAATTTCAGCACTGCGCTTTTCTTCTGTTTTCATGGCTCTGCTCAAGGGCACGTTTCAAAGTTCATCCGCCAATGATTTGAGGGCATCCTCAAACTCAAAATCGTCTTCCTCGTCCGCAGAGGACAAGGCGGAGGGGTCGAGGTTGTTCGCAAGTAGGTTGGAAATCCCCTCAACCGTGGGAAACCGGAACAGGTCCACAAGGGAGAGTTGCGCGCCGAGTTGTTCGTTGATTCGTTGATTGAGGCGAGCAAGACTCAAAGAAGTCCCTCCAAGCTCAAAGAAGTTGTCCCCGCTGCCAACCTTTACGGGCAAATTCAGCGCCTCCTGCACCAAGACGGCGATGCGCTGACCGAGCTCATCCTGCGGTTCACTGGAGGCGTTGGCGCGCAATACGCGAAGCTCGGAAAGAGACGGCAACGCGCCGCGGTTGACCTTGCCATTGGGCGTCAACGGCATCTCGTCAAGTTCATGGATGAAGCTCGGGAGCATGTAGTCGGGCACCTCGCGTCCAACGAAGTCTCGGAGCTGAGCGACGTCCAGATCTTCCGAACCTGTCACGTAGGCACAAAGGAGCTTTTCACCTCCACCATCCGACTGAGCCAAAACGACTGCGTCGCGCACGCATGGATGGGCCAGCAAGCTTCTCTCGACTTCACCAAGCTCGATCCGAAACCCGCGGATCTTCACCTGTCCGTCATCACGCCCCAAAAACTCGAGGTTTCCGTCGGGCATCCAGCGCGCCAGATCCCCCGTGAAGTACATCGTCCCTCCGTCAACGAAAGGATCAGGGGTGAACTTCATTTCGTTCAGCTCGGGCGCGCGGTTGTACCCCGAAGCCAGGCATTGGCCTCCAATGTAAAGGTACCCCTGCACCCCAATCGGTGCGGGTTTCTTCCACTCGTCAAGCACGTAGTAGCGGGCGTTTTGCACGGGGCGCCCATAGGGAATGCTCGCCCATGCAGGGTCAACGTCGCCGATGCGATAGTAGTTGGACCAAATCGTAGCTTCCGTCGCCCCTCCCAGACTCAGGACTCGTGTGTTCGGGAAACGGCTCCGAAGAATGTCGGGCAAGGGTACCGGGATCCAGTCGCCGCTCAACATCACCAACCGGAGGCTTTCAAGTCGAGCGCCTGCGTGACCTTCCTCAAAGAAAGGTACCAATTGCTGCAACTGAGCGGGCGCAGAATCCCAAATGGTGATCTGCTCACACATGAGGACTTTCGCCAGCTCCCGTGGGTCACGAAGAGTGTTCTCCTCCGCAATACAGACTTCGGCTCCTGCCCCGAGCGCTCCGAACATGTCGTAAACGGAAAGATCGAAGCTGATCGAAGTCACGAAGAGAAGCTTGTCGTCGGGGCCAACTTCCTGCTCGCGATTCACCCAATCGAAGATGTTGATCACGGGCTTGTGCGTCACGACTACGCCCTTCGGCTTTCCCGTAGAACCGGACGTATAGATGATGTACGCGCGGTGATCGGAGCTGAGACCCATCTCGCTGGGCTTCAGGTTGATGTCGTCATCCGCCCCAACGGCCCACCACGTCTGATCGCTGATGAGGGCCTGCGAGAGTCTCTCGACTTTGTCGAGATGCTCCTTGGAAACGAGACCTACTGTGGCCCCGGAGTCTTCGAGGATCCAGTCGATACGTGACTGGGGATAGCTCGGATCGACCGGGACGTAGAATCCTCCGGCTTTAAGGACGGCCAGCAGAGCAACCACCATCTCGATTGACCGACTCATGCTGACTGCGACGCCCACGTCGGGCCCGATGCCAAGGGACCGCAACCTACGAGCGAGGCGATTGGCGGCCCGATTCAGCTCCCTATAGCTGACACGTCGTTCTCCGCAGGAAAGGGCCGTCGCGTCGGGCTGCAGGTTGACTCGAGATTCGAAAAGCTCGTGGACGCACAGCTCTGAATCAAATGTGCGCGCGCTAGAATTGTACTTTTCAAGAACGAAGAACTCCTCCGCCTCGGGGAGCATGGAGAGGTCTCCTAGCGCGCGATCAGGTGCAGCAAGGCCACTTTGCAGGATCCGTCGAAACTGTTCTGTCATGCGCCGCACAGAATCGCTCTCGAAGATGTCTGCGTTGAACTCGACCATTCCTTCGAGATGACCGTCTAGTTCCCGAAGAGCGAAGTTGAGATCAAACTTCGCCGTTTGTGTGTTCATTTCATGAGTCTTGAAGGACCATTCGTCGCCGCCCTGACCCTCTGGCAGGTTCTGAAGCATGAACATGATCTCGAAGAACGGGCCATGGCTCAGGCTTCGCTTCGGCGACAATTCTTCTACTAGTTTCTCAAAGGGGACGGCAGGACGACTGAACCCCTCCAAGACAACTTCCCTCACGCTCTGGGTCACCTCCCGAAGACTCATGTCACGAGCGACGCCAGTGCGCAGGACGACTGTGTTCGCGAAAAATCCGACCAAGTCCTGGGTGTCTGGTCGACCTCGGTTGGCGACCGGAGTTCCTACAGCAAGATCCCTTTGATTCGATACGCGATGCAACCAGGCAAAAAACGCGCTGAGTAGCACCACGTACGGGGTGACACCCTCCGCCTGCGCGAAGGCACGAATCTCTCCCGTCACGGACTCATCGAACGAGAACGCGCAGTGCCCTCCTCGGTACGTCTTCACAGCGGGGCGCGCTCGATCTCCCTTGAGCAGCACCGGCTCCAAACCAGAAAGCGCGCCACTCCAATACTGGAGTTCTTCTTTGGCTCTATCTGTCCGACTCTCGTCAAGACACCAGGCCGCGTAATCCACGTAGCGAATTGGCAGGGGCTTTGGCTCTGGCTCTTGACCCTTTCGCAGAGAGGAATAGAGAACTTCCAATTCGCGCAGCAAGATCGTCATCGACCAACCGTCCGTGGCGATGTGATGAACCGTGAGCACGAGTCGAGTTGGCTGTCCTTGCTCGAGAAGCAAAAGAGCGCGCAGGGGCAACTCGGAATCCAAACGGAAGGGCTTCTGGGCTTCCTCGTCGGCGAGGCCTCGCCAGTCCCCATCAACGGAGCGAACCCGAAGCAAGAACTCTTCTTCTGATGCGATCCGTTGACGGAGCCCGCGCTCTGTTTGAACGAACTTGGTCCTGAGAGACTCGTGCCGTCGCACCAAGCTCAGCAGCGCCGTTCTCAAAGCTGCGCTGTCGACTTCCTGATGAAACTCCAGAAGTACTGGAATGTGGTAGGTGGCGGCTCCTTCTTCGAACCGTTGGAGAAACCACATCCTCTCCTGCGCATAGGAGAGCTGAAATTCTTCCCGTTCTCCGCGGCGCTGAATCGAATCGCTCTGAGCCGATTCCGAAATGGAAAGTGCTTGGGCTAGATCGCGCAAGCGGGGTTTTGCGAACACCGTTCTCAAGGGCAGCTTCTTCCCGAAAACGCCACGGAGCCGTCCGATGAGGACAGTAGCAAGCAGGGAGTGACCCCCTAGGTGAAAGAAGTTGTCACTCCGGCCAACCCGCTCGACCTGCAGCAGATCCCTCCAGATCTTCGCCAGCCCTTGCTCTATCTCTCCTTGTGGAGCTTCGTAGGGCCGACCCTTGTCGTCTCCCGCCGAAATCTCGGGTAGACGCTTGTAGTCGACCTTGTTGTTCGCGCTCAGGGGGAGCGACTTCAACGCCACCAATTTGCCCGGTACCATGTGTTCCGGCAGGCGCTCTCGGAGAAACTCCCGGAGTTCTTCTACGTCCGGCTCCTTACCAGAAACGCCTTGCACATATCCGACAAGCTGGGCCCTCGTTCCTTCACCCACGAGCACCACTGCTGCGAGGCTCACCTCCGACGACTCCTCGAGCTGACTCTCGATCTCTCCCAGCTCGATTCTGTAGCCGCGCAGCTTCACCTGTCGGTCGTTGCGCCCCACAAACTCGATACACCCGTCCTGGCGATATCGCCCCAAGTCTCCCGTGCGATACAGGCGCTCTTCTCGGCCATCGATTTGCACGTTCACGAAACGCTCCGCGCTCAGCTCCGGTCGGCGGTGGTAGCCACGGGCAAGACACACCCCACCCAAATACAGTTCACCCACCGCGCCGATTGCGCACGGACGTTGAGATTCATCCAAGATGTAGACTCGTGCGTTTTCAATCGGGCGTCCGATGGCTGGCGCCTTCGTGTCCTCTTTCCGACATTCGTAGGTCGTGACGTATACGCTCGCCTCCGTGGGCCCATACGCATTCACGAGAAGACGACCCGGCGCCCACTTCTCGACCAGATTGCGGCTACTTGCTTCGCCTCCCACGACGAGAACCTTCAAGCACTCCAAGCCTTCGCTGCTACCCAGCGCATGCAAAGCAACTGGCGGCAACAAGGCGTGTGTCACTTGATGCTCCACCATGAGCTCACGCAGTGGCTCTCCCGGCATCAACTCCTCGCGACTTGCCAGCACCAGACTTGCACCATGAATCAGGCTCATCAGCCATTCCCAGGCACCGGCATCGAAGCTATTTGACGCAAACTGAAGCATCCGCGATCCAGCTCCCAACGACAGTGCTGGACCCTGGCTCTTCACCAAGTTGCAGAGACCTCGGTGCTCCAACATCACACCTTTCGGACGCCCGCTCGAGCCCGATGTGTAAATGACGTACGCTAGATCTTCTGGCTCACTTCCGATCGCTGGATTTTCATCCAGTCCGGACCAGTCGACCTCGGCTGCGTCGACAAGTTCGTCGACGTTCAGAAGCTCGATATCCCCGATTCGCTCGCCAAGCACATCCCGCACCTCTCCCTCGGTTTCTCGATCGACAATCACCCACTGCGCCGCCGAATCAGAGAACATCACCTCCAAGCGTTCGCGCGGATAGCTCGTATCGATGGGCACGTACCCACCTCCAGCCTTCAACACGCCGAGAAAGCCAACGAACAATCCAAACTGACGACCGACTGAGACTGCGACGAGATCGTTTCGCCCAACTCCCAGCTCACCCAATCGTCTCGCCACTCGATTGGCGCGGCGATTGACGTCTCTGTAGCTCAGCTCGCGTTCACCATGAATCAACGCGACTGCATTTGGCGCTTCCTTCGCTCGTGATTCGATGAGCCGATGCAAACAAGACGGCTCAAACTCCTTTTCGTGTCCCGCCCACTCTCGAAGCACTAATTCCCGCTCAGTCGCGCTCATCACCTCAAGGGAGGTGATGTTCTCGTCGGGGCTCTTCGCCATCGCGGACAGCAACTGCTTGAAGCTGGCGATGTAGCGAGCAACCGTCGCTTCCTCGTACAGAGCCGTCGCGTAGCTGATCGACCCGACCACTCGCCCTTCGGACTCCCCGAGAGAAAGCGTCAAATCAAACTGTGCGCTCTCTTCTTCATTGTCATACTCCGACACCTGTAGCCCCGGCAGATCGAGCGGAGTGCTTGGCGTGTTTTGCCACGCAAACATCACTTGTACGATCGGGTTGTAGGAAAGGCTTCGCTCCGGGCTGATCACCTCCACCACTTGTTCAAACGGCGTCCCCTGGTGACTCTGCGCCTCCAACGTCACCTGACGACTCTCTGCGATCAGTTCCGACACCGTCTGCGATGAGATCTGAAGCCGCAACGCTAGGGTATTGACGAAAAATCCGATCAGTGACTCCACCTCGGTGCAAGTGCGATTCGCTGACACACCACCCACCACAACGTCCGACTGACCGCTAAAACGAGATAGCATCGCCGCAAAGCCACCGAGCAAGGTCATGTAGAGCGTCGCCCCACACTGCTCACTCAGTCGCTTCAGGGCTCGCGTCAGCTCTTCGTCGAGCTCCACGGGAAGACGACGACCTCGAAAGTCCTGCACCGGCGGCCGCTCCCGATCTGCCGGCAACGACAGGAGCGCGGGCGCACCACTCAACTTCTGCTTCCAGTACGCCAAGCTCGACTGGGCAGAAGAGAGCAACCCCTCCTTCCTCTGCCACACGACGTAGTCCCCGTACTGCAGAGGAAGCTCGGGGAGTCGCGACTCGCGTCCCTCGACCTTCGCTCTGTAGAGCTCCGACAGCTCCTGCTTGAAAACATGCAAAGACCAGCCATCGGACACCATGTGATGCATGTTGATGAGCAGCACGTGACTCTGCTCGCCGACCTTCACCAATACACCTCGAATGGGCGCCTCTTCTTTCAATAGAAAACGCCGCCGCGATTCGCGTCGTACGACTTCCTCCAATCCCTCTTCGGATTCGACCGAAACCCGCTCCAACACGAACGGTTCGACGCTTCCAATTCGCTGCATTGGAACTCCGTCCTCTTCGAAAAACCGCGTCCGCAGCACTTCGTGACGAGCGACAATCTCATCGAGCCCTGCTTGAAGAGCTGGCTCGTGAAGATCGCCCAAGAGACGCAGGCCGAAGTAGACTCGGTAACCGGCATCCGCGCCGTCCTCCATCGCCTCCACCAGCCAAAGACGCTGCTGGCTGTAGGACATCTGCACGACGTCCCCACGCGTCGCACGTGGAATGACTGCCCCGCAAACTTCTCCAAGAGCGCTCGCTTGAGCCGCTAGGCTGCTCAGTTTCGGGAACTGGAAGACCGTCGCAAGAGACAGCGAAAGTCCCCGTTCCTGCTTCAAGCGACTCACCAACTTCGAAGCAAGCAGGGAGTGACCCCCTAGGTGAAAGAAGTTGTCACTCCGGCCAACCCGCTCGACCTGCAGCAGATCCCTCCAGATCTTCGCCAGCCCTTGCTCTATCTCTCCTTGTGGAGCTTCGTAGGGCCGACCCTTGTCGTCTCCCGCCGAAATCTCGGGTAGACGCTTGTAGTCGACCTTGTTGTTCGCGCTCAGGGGGAGCGACTTCAACGCCACCAATTTGCCCGGTACCATGTGTTCCGGCAGGCGCTCTCGGAGAAACTCCCGGAGTTCTTCTACGTCCGGCTCCTTACCAGAAACGCCTTGCACATATCCGACAAGCTGGGCCCTCGTTCCTTCACCCACGAGCACCACTGCTGCGAGGCTCACCTCCGACGACTCCTCGAGCTGACTCTCGATCTCTCCCAGCTCGATTCTGTAGCCGCGCAGCTTCACCTGTCGGTCGTTGCGCCCCACAAACTCGATACACCCGTCCTGGCGATATCGCCCCAAGTCTCCCGTGCGATACAGGCGCTCTTCTCGGCCATCGATTTGCACGTTCACGAAACGCTCCGCGCTCAGCTCCGGTCGGCGGTGGTAGCCACGGGCAAGACACACCCCACCCAAATACAGTTCACCCACCGCGCCGATTGCGCACGGACGTTGAGATTCATCCAAGATGTAGACTCGTGCGTTTTCAATCGGGCGTCCGATGGCTGGCGCCTTCGTGTCCTCTTTCCGACATTCGTAGGTCGTGACGTATACGCTCGCCTCCGTGGGCCCATACGCATTCACGAGAAGACGACCCGGCGCCCACTTCTCGACCAGATTGCGGCTACTTGCTTCGCCTCCCACGACGAGAACCTTCAAGCACTCCAAGCCTTCGCTGCTACCCAGCGCATGCAAAGCAACTGGCGGCAACAAGGCGTGTGTCACTTGATGCTCCACCATGAGCTCACGCAGTGGCTCTCCCGGCATCAACTCCTCGCGACTTGCCAGCACCAGACTTGCACCATGAATCAGGCTCATCAGCCATTCCCAGGCACCGGCATCGAAGCTATTTGACGCAAACTGAAGCATCCGCGATCCAGCTCCCAACGACAGTGCTGGACCCTGGCTCTTCACCAAGTTGCAGAGACCTCGGTGCTCCAACATCACACCTTTCGGACGCCCGCTCGAGCCCGATGTGTAAATGACGTACGCTAGATCTTCTGGCTCACTTCCGATCGCTGGATTTTCATCCAGTCCGGACCAGTCGACCTCGGCTGCGTCGACAAGTTCGTCGACGTTCAGAAGCTCGATATCCCCGATTCGCTCGCCAAGCACATCCCGCACCTCTCCCTCGGTTTCTCGATCGACAATCACCCACTGCGCCGCCGAATCAGAGAACATCACCTCCAAGCGTTCGCGCGGATAGCTCGTATCGATGGGCACGTACCCACCTCCAGCCTTCAACACGCCGAGAAAGCCAACGAACAATCCAAACTGACGACCGACTGAGACTGCGACGAGATCGTTTCGCCCAACTCCCAGCTCACCCAATCGTCTCGCCACTCGATTGGCGCGGCGATTGACGTCTCTGTAGCTCAGCTCGCGTTCACCATGAATCAACGCGACTGCATTTGGCGCTTCCTTCGCTCGTGATTCGATGAGCCGATGCAAACAAGACGGCTCAAACTCCTTTTCGTGTCCCGCCCACTCTCGAAGCACTAATTCCCGCTCAGTCGCGCTCATCACCTCAAGGGAGGTGATGTTCTCGTCGGGGCTCTTCGCCATCGCGGACAGCAACTGCTTGAAGCTGGCGATGTAGCGAGCAACCGTCGCTTCCTCGTACAGAGCCGTCGCGTAGCTGATCGACCCGACCACTCGCCCTTCGGACTCCCCGAGAGAAAGCGTCAAATCAAACTGTGCGCTCTCTTCTTCATTGTCATACTCCGACACCTGTAGCCCCGGCAGATCGAGCGGAGTGCTTGGCGTGTTTTGCCACGCAAACATCACTTGTACGATCGGGTTGTAGGAAAGGCTTCGCTCCGGGCTGATCACCTCCACCACTTGTTCAAACGGCGTCCCCTGGTGACTCTGCGCCTCCAACGTCACCTGACGACTCTCTGCGATCAGTTCCGACACCGTCTGCGATGAGATCTGAAGCCGCAACGCTAGGGTATTGACGAAAAATCCGATCAGTGACTCCACCTCGGTGCAAGTGCGATTCGCTGACACACCACCCACCACAACGTCCGACTGACCGCTAAAACGAGATAGCATCGCCGCAAAGCCACCGAGCAAGGTCATGTAGAGCGTCGCCCCACACTGCTCACTCAGTCGCTTCAGGGCTCGCGTCAGCTCTTCGTCGAGCTCCACGGGAAGACGACGACCTCGAAAGTCCTGCACCGGCGGCCGCTCCCGATCTGCCGGCAACGACAGGAGCGCGGGCGCACCACTCAACTTCTGCTTCCAGTACGCCAAGCTCGACTGGGCAGAAGAGAGCAACCCCTCCTTCCTCTGCCACACGACGTAGTCCCCGTACTGCAGAGGAAGCTCGGGGAGTCGCGACTCGCGTCCCTCGACCTTCGCTCTGTAGAGCTCCGACAGCTCCTGCTTGAAAACATGCAAAGACCAGCCATCGGACACCATGTGATGCATGTTGATGAGCAGCACGTGACTCTGCTCGCCGACCTTCACCAATACACCTCGAATGGGCGCCTCTTCTTTCAATAGAAAACGCCGCCGCGATTCGCGTCGTACGACTTCCTCCAATCCCTCTTCGGATTCGACCGAAACCCGCTCCAACACGAACGGTTCGACGCTTCCAATTCGCTGCATTGGAACTCCGTCCTCTTCGAAAAACCGCGTCCGCAGCACTTCGTGACGAGCGACAATCTCATCGAGCCCTGCTTGAAGAGCTGGCTCGTGAAGATCGCCCAAGAGACGCAGGCCGAAGTAGACTCGGTAACCGGCATCCGCGCCGTCCTCCATCGCCTCCACCAGCCAAAGACGCTGCTGGCTGTAGGACATCTGCACGACGTCTCCACGTGTGGCACGTGGGATCTTGCTCTGCTCTGTTTTCGAGCGCATGCGCTCAACCAGACGTTTGCGAATGTTGCCTTTTTGGATATTTTTCATGTTTCTAGGATGATTTCTGGAGTCCATCGCCAGGCTCGAGCATGCGAATCTCGCTCTCGAGAGTTGTTTGTTCGCTCTCGGATCCCTCGAGTTCGCAGAGGAGACTGGCTTGGCGCGCAATCGTGGGCGCCTCGAAGACATGAGACACCGTAAACGGAACAGAAAAGGACTCCGTGATGCGACTACTCAGTCGCATCGCGAGGATGGAATTCCCTCCGCAAAAGAAGAAGTCTTCATGTCGACTCAACTCGCCTACGGGAAGCACCTCCAGCCAAAGATCAGCTAAGGCCACTTCGAGGGGATCGCTCGGAGCCTCACCCTGTCCCGCACTCCCCCAGACTCGGACGGGAGGCAACTTCTTTACGTCAACCTTCCCATTGATATTCAAAGGGAGTTCATCCAAGACAGCGACAAGGTGAGGCACCATGTGCCTGGGCAACTTGAAGAAGAGCTCCTCCTGCAATTCTCTCAGCTCTAATTCGCCGGAAGGCACGAGATACGCGGCGAGTTGCTGCTCTCCATCGCAGTCGACCAGCCTGACATAGGCTTGTTCGACGTTGCCCACCTCGAGAAGAGCCTCGACCACCTCGGCGATTTCCACCCGGTAGCCACGCACCTTGACCTGAGAATCTCGGCGGCCGACAAAGTGCACCGTGGCCTCGTGGTCGTAGTACGCGAGGTCGCCGGTACGATAGAGTCGTTCGACTCGACCAGATGGCCATTGATGGTCGAGAAACTTCTCGGCGGAAGTTTCGGGATCACCCACGTAACCTAGCGCCACCCCAGCTCCACCGACATAGAGCTCCCCCACGCCGAATGCTGGCAAGAGCTGCCTGCTTTCATCCATGACGTACGCGGAAGAATTGGCCAGGGCTCGACCGATCGGTATCGCGCCAGTGGATTTCCTCGGGATGATATGAAATGTCGAGAAGGTCGTGTTTTCAGTTGGGCCGTATCCGTTGATCAGCACGACTTCAGGAGTGCTTTGATAGAGCCGATTGGCGGCATCAGGAGATACGACGTCCCCGCCCACGATGAGATAGAGAAGGCCTGAAAAGATTCTCTCATCGAGGTGGATCAAGCGTGAGAAGAGCGGCGCCGTCAGCCACATCACGTTGATGCGATGCTCTTTGATGAGGTCGCCAAGCGTATGCGTGTCCAAAAGATCGGTCTTGGGGACTACGGTGAGGCACCCGCCCTGCAAAAGCGGTCCCCAGACTTCATAAGTGGTCGCGTCGAACGACGGAGATCCGGTGAGTAGCACCCGGGTCTCCTGATCGAGGGGCACCACGTTATCGGGCAGGACGAGCCTCAGAATGTTGCCATGAGAGACGGAGACTCCCTTGGGCTTTCCCGTCGAACCCGAGGTAAACATCACGTACGCCCCATCCTCCAGGCTGGGCTTGGGCAGGGACGACTCACATGCGCCTTCAGCATCGAGCTCTTCCCAGCGCACCTCACTTTCAGCCGCCGTCAGCCCCCGGGGGCCATCAAGCCGCAGGCACAGTCGGCAACCAGCCGTTTCCAGCATCTGCCGAACACGCGCCTCCGGGTAGTCGGGGTCGACTGGAACATATTGAGCACCAGCCTTGAGGATCGCCAGCTGACAGACAACGTAACGAACATGCCGTTCGGTCAACAGCCCGACGCGATCCCCTAGGCTTACTCCTCGGGCGACCAACGTTTTCGCCAATCGGTCTGTCCACGCGTCTATGTCTTGATAGGTGAAGCTTTGATTGCGGTCACGAAGCGCCACTCGCTCCGGAAACAGTGAGACCGTGGTTCGCCAACGTTCTACCACCGAGCAACACGAAACCTCCACTTGAACGGGAGACTCAAGACGTTTCTTGAGCTCGAGTTCCGTCTCCGTTGAGTGGAGGGAGATGGCGCTCAATGGTTGCTTTGGTGAAGCGAGCACCGATGCAGCCATTTGAATCAGGTATTCGGGAATGGCTGTTCCCAGGTGGCGATCTATCTCGCTACCATCATACTCCACGACCAGCTCGAAGGCTCCACCACTCTCCACCAGGTAGATCAAGAGCGGGAAGTGCGCCCTCGGGTTGAAGTGAGGCAACCACCGAACTCGTTCCAAAGTCGAGTGAAAGCGTTGGGAACTGAAGACGACCTCGTACTCGGACGAAAGGTCAGGCGCGGACAACTGATACTCAGTCCTGAGTAGATGTTGCTCGGTTACCTCCGCGAGAAAGGTTGAAAATTCGAGATCCGACACCAGGGTGTGGCTGGATGGCAAGGTCAGGACGAATGCGCCAACCGCGGAATGTTGGCCGAACGCCCGTCCGTCGCTAGGAACTCCCACCGTGACGTCTCTGCCCCCCGAAAGGCGACTCACCAAGACGTGAGTGAGTGCCAGAAAGAGGCAATGGAGCGTCGTGCCTTCCGCTCGACAGAGCGCGCTCACCTTGCGAATCAAATCCGCCGAGAGTTCCCTTCTAACGAGGCCGTCCTCGGTCGGCCGATTGGTGCGGGCAAGGAAGACCTTGTGAAACGGAACGTCGTTCCAAAAAGTGTGGGCCTGAGATGTGGAGGTTCCATCGCTCGCTCGAGAGCCAGCCGCCAGCCCCTCACCTGACGTCACCTCGGCTCCAAGCAGAACCCGATTCAGCGTCTCGGTGAGCAGCTGAACCGAAGCGCCATCTATCACTAGATGGTGAAAGTCGAGGCAGATCAGCATTCGGTCCTCGGTCCGGACGAGCATTCCTCGGACAAGTGGGCCCCGGTCCAGCTCGAAAGGCTCCGGAAATGAAGAGATTGCCTGAAGAACCTCTTCCTCTCGCAAGCTGATGAGCGGCAAAGCAATGGGTTGGGGCTGACAAGAGCGCCGATAGACCGCTCCGTCCCGTTCGACGAAACGGGAGAAGAGATTCTCATGCCTGACGAGCACTTCGTTGACCGCCTGACGAATGTCTGTCGAGCAGCAGGAGTTTGCCACCTCGAGCAACACCGGAACGTTGTAAGTAGTGCCGGAACGATGGCGCTGGGCCGCAAAGTAGAGCCGGAGCTCCGCCTGAGATAAGGTCGTAGATTGGCCGAACGTGCGCACTCTCTTCTCTTTTGAAGGAATCGGTTCGGCCAGTCGTATCAAGGCCGCTAGCAGTCGCGGCGTACACAGGCGAAAGACCCGACCATAGTTGAGCCGAACTTCGAAACGCCGCTCGAGCTCCGCCTTGATCTTGGTCAGACCAAGGGAATGTCCGCCTTGCTCGATGAATGACGAGTCGCGATCGACGCTCCGTCTTCCAAGAGCTTCGCACATGAGCACGGTAACAACTCGCTCTTCTTCCGTCGCCTCTTCGAACTTCACACTGATGAAGCAGTCGCTCGACTTCTCAGTCAGCAGTGGGCTGCGACTGTACGCAATGGGGAGACACAAGTTCGGTACAAGCCGTCGAACATGCCCATCCAAATCGCCGAAGTCCCCACCGTAGAGGGGAGCGATTACAGCCAAAATCAAGCCAAATTGGGGCGACTGCCAGGCCTGAACCCGTACCCCTTCGCGCTCGGCGCAAGGGAGCACTTCTCGAACAGAAGCCTCGTCCAAAAGGAGACGAAGCTCCCTTTCGCCTAACCGACCAACCAAGGACATAAGAGAACCGAACTACAACTGACCAATCCTACGAACCAAACGCAGACCGAACAGGCGGGCACCAATCCCACAGACGACACACCCCAGTCAACCCAAATCATAATCTTCTCACATACGCGACAACGAACCTTCACACATCTACCAAGCCAACACCTGAGAACATCTACGAAGCCAACACTCGAGAACTCTCGCGACAAACGAAAAGCAAACGACCCACAGAAGCAAACGATGAGTTCGTTGGCACTGCGGCCACGCGGACGGAGATCTTTCAATTGACAACGTGAGTCACCAATCGCTACTAAGCGCGATACGGTTGGCGACTGTCTTCGCCGACCGTCAACTAACACCGACCTAAGATTCAAACAGGAACCAAGAGCATGACGCAGGCATCGCCTGACCAGCTACCCATTGGGTACCGTCCGAAGATGGATCGAAGAGTCGCACGCGCTCCCTTTTGGAAACGCCACAGACTGCTACTCAGCGTCATCAGTTTGACCGTCGCTGGTTTGGTAGTCCTGTCAATTTACGGAACCGAAAGCGGCCTTCAGGTCGAAAAGGGAAGCGTTTCGATTCAGACCATCCGTCGCGGAGTTTTCCACGAGTTCATTGCTTTGGACGGTACGACGCGACCTACGAAAGTCATGCTTTTGGAAGCCGAGAGCGGTGGAACCGTTCAATCGGTCGAACGACGTCCGGGCGATTCGGTCAAGGCAGGGGACCTCATTCTCGTCCTGAGGAACCCAACCCTCGAACTAGAGGTGATGGAACGCCAAACTCTAATTAGCGAGCAACTCACTTCCCTCAACAGTCAACGGCTTTCCATGAATCAACAGGAAGTTGAGCTCGAAGCACAGCTCATCACCGCGGATCACGAAGCGGCCTTGTTGCAGCGCCAAAGCGGGCGATCTCAGGAACTCACGAAACACGACCTCATCTCGACGGACGATTCTGATGAGTTATCTAGCGAGTTTGAGAAGCAGAAGGCGTTGGCCAAAATATATCGCAGCCGACTCAAGCAACATCAGCAGTCGAGTGAGGCAATCCGCGGCGATATCGCCCGAACCCAAGAGCGCCTCGCGGAGAATCAGTCGGCTCTCGCGAATTTGCTCGACGGGCTCAAGCTGAGAGCAACCGTTGACGGGTTGCTTGACATGCCTTTTTTGGAGATCGGTCGTACGCTCCAACCAGGAGAAAAGCTTGGGCGAATCTACAGCCCCAACGACTACGATGTGGTCATTGATGCGGACGAGGTTCATGGGTCGCGCATCTCGGAGGGACTTCGCGCTACAACTCACATCCGTGGTCAAGAGCATGAGCTGAAGGTCAAGAAGGTCTATCCGAGCGTAAAAGACGGCAGTTTTCAGTTAGACCTGGCGTTCGTTGGCGACGCCCCGGATGGCCTCAAACCTGGTCAACGTCTCGACGTTCGCCTCGAGCTCAGCGCGCCGAAGGAAGTGACGCTGCTCCCAGTGGGCGCGTTTTACTCCAAGACGGGGGGGCGCTGGGTGTATGTTGTCGACCCGCAGACTGATCGAGCGAGGCGCGTGGACCTGAAGTTGGGGAGGAAGAACCCTCACCACTACGAAGTTCTGGGTGGCCTGAAGCCGGGAGACCGAGTGATCACCTCTGACTACGAGCAGTTCGGGGACGCGCCTGCGCTTGAGCTCAGTTCGAGTGCCGATTGAGAGAAATGATGGCGAAGAACCCACTTCCTCCTGGCGCTGTGGCGATTGTCGGCATGGCCGGTCGGTTTCCTGGAGCATCTTCAGTCGAAGAACTCTGGTCTCTGCTCAAAGACGGCAAGGAAATGATCTCACGATTTTCCCCTGAGGAGCTCTCGGGCAGCGGTGTAAGTCGAAGCGAAATCGAGGACCCCAACTATGTACCGGTCAAAGGGATTGTAGAGAAGGCGGACGCGTTCGATCACAAGTTCTTCGACTATTCGGAGCGTGAGGCGCGAGTGATGGACCCACAGACTCGTCTCCTTCACGAGATTGCTTGGGCCGCACTCGAAGATGCAGGATACCCCCCGATCGGGTACGAGAAGCCAATTGGCCTATTCGCTGGGGCCAGCCCCAACCCGTTGTGGCTGGCGGAAGCCCTTGCCGGTCAAGACGGCGCTCTCGCAGGCTTCCTGGCGGACAAGGACTATCTGTGCGCTCGTGTTGCAAATCGACTGAACCTGAAAGGCCCCGTGGTTCAAGTCCAGACAGCCTGTTCTACTGGTCTTGTCGCAGTGCACCTTGCCATACGAAGTCTACTTTTGGGCGACTGCGAGCTTGCACTGGCTGGAGCTGCTTCGATCAAACTACCTCAGAAGGTCGGCTACCTGCACCAGCCCGGCATGATCGCGTCCTCCGACGGGCACTGTCGCTCCTTTGACGAAACGGCGGACGGCACGGTGCCAGGAGAAGGCGTCGCGCTGGTTGCGCTCAAGACAGTCGCCAAGGCGCTCCGTGACGGAGACAATATTCATGCGGTGATCCGCGGAACGGCGGTCAACAATGACGGCGACGATAAGACGAGTTTCGCAGCGCCGAGTGTCAAAGGGCAGGTCGCCGTCATCAAGAAGGCTCTCCGAATCGCCAAAGTCGAACCCTCTGATATCGGCTACGTAGAAGCGCACGGCACTGGTACTCTCATCGGAGATCCCGTCGAGTTCGCGGCGCTCCACCAAGTATTTGGAAACAACGGCGAGAAGACCTGCGCGTTATCCACGCTCAAGCCCAACATTGGTCACCTGGATCACGCCGCAGGCATAGCCGGACTCATCAAGACGGTGCTCTGCCTCAAGAATCGAAAGGTACCGCCGACTCTTCATTTTCGGAATGTGAACCCGGCTATTCCGCTCGAGCGGAGCTGCTTCTACATCCCAAGCAGTTTGCACGCCTTTGCTGAGGGCCCCGACGGAACGCGCCGAGCCGGCGTAACGTCTCTGGGTGTCGGCGGCACGAACGCGCACGTCATCCTCGAAGAATCACCACAATCGTCCTCTTCGCCCCCCCAGCTGGACCAGCCGCTCTTCTTCCCCATTTCCGCGAAGACAAGCCTGGCCCTGGAGGAGACAAGACGCCGGCTTCGAACTCACGTCGAAAGCAATTCGGACGGCCAAAGTCTCGCTGACCTCTCCTTCACCCTTCGCGAGGGTCGACAAGAAATGCGGGTGCGGTCCTTCTGTCTCGCAAGGAATCGGGACGAATTGGTTGAGGCCCTGTCCCTGGAAAGACCTGAGGCACCTGAGCCGCCCGATGGAGACGCCGCCAGGATCGCCTTTCTCTTTCCCGGTCAAGGCGAGCAATACGCATCGATGGGGCGTGAACTCTACGCGCACAACCAGGTGTTCCGTGAGACTGTCCAAGAGTGCGCTCCTTACTTGAAAGAGCACGGCGCCTTTGACGTGTTGTCTCACTACGAAAGCAGCCTCGAACCCAACGAATACTTGACCCGCACCGAATGTGCTCAACCTCTCTTGTTCTCGTTCCAAGTGGCCATGGCTCGAGTGCTTGAGAGCTGCAACCTCCGTCCCGAGTACGTCCTCGGACACAGTGCGGGAGAAACGGCGGCGTTCACAGTGGCAGGGGCGCTGTCTCTCGCTGATGGCGCCAGGTTAGCGGCAACTCGTGGACGTCTCATGGCTACCGCGCCGAGAGGAGGCATGTTGTGGGTCAACCTGCCGGAATCTGAGGTGGCGCCTCTCCTCAATCCTGGCGTCTGGATCGGCGCAGTCAACGCGCCTGGGAGCGTCGTGCTCAGTGGCCGTCGAGAGGCTTTGGAACTCATTTCAAACAAGTGCAGTGCGCAAGGCACTCGCCATCAGTTCCTACCGGCAAACCTTCCGTTTCACACACCGCTCATGCGTGAAGCGATGCGCTCGCTCTCGAGCTGCCTGCGCGAGCTCAGTTTCAGCGAGGGTACCGCGAAAATGGTGTCGTCTCTTACGGCCTCACCAGTGAACAGCCACGTCGTAGCCAGTGCTGACTACTGGACTGCGCAAGCGTGCGAGCCGGTTCGCTTCGCGGACGCCCTCGGGGCATTGAGCTCCACACCACCCTGCATCGCCCTCGATCTGGGGCCTGGTTCAACTCTAGCTAGGGTCGCAAAACAATCTCGTCTCGACGGCTATCAAATCTCCCCTCCGTCGCGCAGCAAAGAGGGGGAAACAAGTGCCCTACTGCAAGGCCTGGGCGGAATCTGGGCTCTGGGTCGCGACATCAATTGGAGTCCCCTTCACCCCGCTTCGTGCCGACGCATCTCGCTCCCGTCCTATCCCTTTTCAGCACACCGGTTCCCGATGGGCTCGAGACCGTCGAACGATAGCCCAGCGCCCTCTTCGCCGACGTCACCACGAGAGAAAGCCTCGCCACGGGAGCTCATTACAGACATCTTCAGGCAAGTACTGGGCATATCAGAAGCCCACGATGACACAGACTTCTTCGCCTCCGGTGGGGATTCCCTCACGGCTTTCGAGGTCATCTCAAAACTGCGAGCACGGCTCGGCTTCACCCTTTCGCTCTCTCAGTTCTTTGATCATTCCACACTGGATGAACTGACCCAGCTCATGGAGCGAGGGGGCGAAACGAGGACGGAATTCGACGCATCCATCCCCAAGGCTCCCGAGAGAGAGACGTATCCTCTCTCATCCGCGCAAAGCCGCCTCTACGTCGCGCACACCTCGAGTCCGCCCAATATCGGCTACAACGAAACGCTCCACACTTGGCTGGACGGCCCCCTCGACGTCGTTCGTCTTCGTGAGTGCTTTTCCCAACTCGTCGCGCGGCATGCGTCCTTGAGGACGCAGTTCGAACCTGTAGGCAACGACGTCGTCCAGAGAATTGTTGAAAGCACCCCATTCGCGCTCGAAGTCTACGAGTGCCGCGAGGATCAGATCGCTGAACGCATCGATCAGATCATTCGACCGTTTGACCTCAAGCAGGCGCCACTGATGCGCGTTGCACTGCTCCGGGTGAACGAAGAACGCACCCTGATGGTCTGGGATTTCCACCACATCGTCATGGACGGTGTGGCGATGGGGGTCCTCTACCATGAACTCATCTCTCTGTATGAAAGCGGCCAACTAGAACCCCTCTCCGGCCCCTCATACGTGGATTACACGATGTGGGAGAGGAGCCAGGCCTACCAGGAAACGCTACAGAAGCAGGAGAGGTTCTGGCTCGACGCTTTCACAGACGGCCCCCCTCCGTCGCTCGACCTCCCCTTGGACTTCCCGCGCACTGGCCGGCGAAGCTACGCCGGAGCAAGCCTGACGACAGAGGTGGGCCGAGAGCTTCTCGAACGAACGCGAACCGTTGCAAAAACAGAGCGTTGCTCCCTGTTCATGATCTTGCTGAGTGCGTACTACGCAACCCTCTATGCCTTCACTTCTCAGGATGACATCTGCGTCGGCACAGTCGTCGCGGGCCGAGATCACCCGGAGCTTCGTTCGACCGTTGGCGTCTTCGTCAACATGCTTCCGTTGCGTCAGCGCCTCCGACTAGACCAGACGGGTCGGAGCTTCCTCGAAGACGTAAGAAGGGGAAGCTTGGCTGCATTCGACAACCAGCTCTTCCCCTTCGATGACCTCGTCTCAAAAACCAAAGCGATGAGCGACGACCGTCGCCACCCTCTTTTTGACGCGGCCTTCGTTCTGCAAAACATGGAGAAGGACCGCGGCGAGTTTGACCTGATGGGCGACATGAGGCTGTCCTCTCACCGACACAACAAAACGAACGCGAAGTTCGACTTGACGTTGACGGCGGTCGAGGCGCGAGAGCTGCTTTACCTCACGTGGGACTACAGACGCGATCTTTTCGCGAAACAGACCATCGCCACCTTCGCGCTAACTTACGAAGAAGTATTACGGCGGCTCGTCTCTGCTCCTGACACCAACCTCAGGCGTATCGCCACAGGTCGGGATGAGCCGCGTCGCCCCACGACTTCAACATTGTCCACCTGGACGTTCTGATCCCCAAGGCCGACTATGAGCACTTCGAAGACGATCGATATCGCTGCACCGCGACAGTTCGGCGGCATGGACTTCCTGGAAGGAGACGTCGGGCGCAGGCTGCTTCGATTCGCCATTCCCATCTTGGGTATCAACGTACTTCAGTCCCTCTCCGCATCGATCAACACCGCCTGGTCAGGCCACCTGCTTGGCGCTGACGCACTCACCGCTAGCGTGAATGCCAACGGTGTTCTGCTCTTCATTCAAGCAATCGCAATGGGCCCCGGGGAAGCGATCAATGCCTTTGTTGGCCAAGCGATGGGAAGAAGGGATATCGGCGAAGTTCAGCGAGTGGTGTGGACAGGGCTTACCGGTCTGGCCGTTCTTTCGATATTGCTCGCCCTAGGCTCCACCGTTTATGTGCCGCTTCTCGCTCGAGGCCTTCAGGTGGCCCCCCAGGCTTTCGCGCAGACGGTGAGCTACCTGACCATCAGCTTTCTGGCCCTGCCCATCGCGTTTCTGTACGTCTGCGTGAGCATGGTGTCTCGGGGCATGGGCGACGCGAGAACACCCCTCCTCGTGCAGGCAGCCAGCGCGGCAAGCGACCTCATCTTGACTCCGGTTTTCATGCTCGGCCTCGGCCCTGTTCCTGAGATGGGAGTCAGCGGGGCGGCGTTCGCGACCGCCATCACACAGCTGGCCGGACTCTTGTACTTGGGCGGACGAATCCACCGAAAGAGCCTCCCAAGGGCCGCAAGGGATTTGTCCCTCTCCTTGTCGAGTCACGGCCACCTGTCGCCAGATCTCTTTGTTCGCATGTTCAAGAAGGGGCTCCCCATCACCGTCCAGATGGTGGTGATCTCCACGTCTTTGCTCTTCTTGATCAGTCTGGCCAACCCCTACGGCACGCTCACGGTAGCCGCATATGGAGCCTGCCTCCAACTCTGGGCCTACATTCAGATGCCCGCTTTCGCCATTGCTAGCGCAGTGGGGACAATGGCCGCACACAACATTGGAGCTGGACTTTGGGACCGCGTAGCTCAGGTAACGCGACACGGCATCATCTACGGTCTCATTCTGACCGTTTCTTTGGTCGCTCTCGCGAAGCTCGCGGAACATGGCGCGTTGCAGATATTTCTCGGAGACAACCATGCTGCGATCAACGCAGCGAGTCGGATCAATGACATCGTCTCATGGTCTTTCATTCCATTTTCGGTGACCTTTACTCTTGTTGCCGTGATGCGGTCTGCCGGGCAAACGCTGGTCCCACTCTTGATCACTTTTCTGGGATTGTGGGTCGTGCGAATTCCTCTCGCCTTCTTCCTCCGTCCTTACCTCGAGCAAGATGCGATCTTCTGGAGCACCCCTTGCGCCTCGATGGTGATGCTTGCTCTCACCATGAGCTACTACCGCTTCGGCAAATGGCGTGCGGCCCAACTCTAGAGCTCCCTGAACCTCGGAAACTACTGCAATGAACATTGACCTGAAGTCGACGTGGCGCGCAGCCAAACAACATCGACTCTACACAGCCATCAACGTTACGGGGCTATTCTTCGGCTTCATCGTTGGTGCCCTTCTGATTCTCTACATCCACGCCGAACGACATTTCGACGCCCATGCCAAGGACATCGACACGATCTTTCGCATCAATTCACGTGTAGAGGTCGGGGGAACATCCTTCAAAACCGGCACCGGCCCCGCTCCTCTTGCTGACACGCTCGTGCGTGAGGTCGCGGGCGTTGAGGACGCCGCTCGGTTGGTAAAAAACGACCGGGTGTTGGTGAAACGAGACAACGAAGTCTTCGCCGAAGAGCACTTCTACTACAGCCAGTCCTCATTGTTTCACTTCTTCGACTACGATTTCATCGAAGGAACGCCCCAGGGCGCACTCGATTCCCCGGACAGCGTCGTACTGACGGTCAGTATGGCGAAGAAGTTCTTTGGCTCCGAATCAGCGATCGAGAAGACGCTGACCATCGACGACTCCCCTCATCGGGTCACTGCGGTCATCGCCGATCCTCCGGAAAATTCGCATTTCGTCCCGACAGCATTTCTCTCGATCGCCTCCCTCGGGGAAGAGCGCAACCAGGTTTGGGCCTCGCTCAACGACTACACGTTCCTTCGACTGGAAAGCCCGGAGCTCCGCAAACAGGTTGAGAACCGGATTCCGCTCGCCGTCGAGAAGTACACGCGCGATATCTATGCTCGATTCAACGCGCAGGTGACCTTCTCCCTTCAGCCTTTGGCAGATGTACACCTCGGAGAGAAGCTCCGATACGAACTCGATTCAACCAAGATTGGCAACGCGGCGGACCTCCTGCTTGCCGCTGGGATGGCGCTCCTCATCGTCTTCTTGGCGAGCGCCAACTATTCAATCATCAGCATGGCCACCACGCTGAGGCGTGCCCAGGAAATTGGCGTGCGCAAGGTCTTGGGCGCCACCAAGGGCCAACTCTTCTTTCAAAACCTATTTGACGCCCTTGTACTCATCTCATTGGTAGCAGTAGCGGCTCTCGTCGTTCTCTGGCCACTGCTGGACGTATTCAACAACACCTTCAACTCGCACCTCAGCTATGCCGCTCTCTTCACGCCCGCCTCGTTGTTTGGGCTTCTAGCCCTAGCCCTGATTATCGCCCTAATTGGCGCCGGTTACCCATCACTTTACGTCGCATCGATCGACCCCATCAGAGTTCTGAAGGGCGGTCGGCAACTCGCGGCCCCAGGCAAACTTCCGGTTACGTCAGTCCTCCTCGTCGTTCAACTCTGCCTGGTCATCGCGATCGTCGCGTCATCCTGGCTGGTCAACGATCAGTTTCAGTTTCTCAAGCAATCCGATCTGGGGTTCACCAAGGAGAACCTAGTCAAACTAGAGCTGTCGGATGAACAGCTAGAGAGAGTCGCGAAGCCACTCGTCGAGGCCTATCGGAGAGAGAGCTCCGTAAGTGGGGTGACGACTGCAAGCGCGACTCCCGGTGGCACCGGCATCGGTTCCAACTCGTTCGAGTACCAGACTGAGGAAGGTTCGAAGAACCTTCGAGTGGTGAAGAACTTCACCTCAGACGCACGGTTCGCGAAAGTCATGGACCTGAACATCCTGGACGGGCACTTCTTCGAGGAAAACCGAGCAAGCAACCGCTCCGGCATCATCGTCAATGAGACTCTCGTGCGCGAGTTCGGCTGGAGCGCTCCCATCGGGAAGAAAATGTACCGTGTCATGAGTCAAGACATGGACAAGGAGGAGTATGAGGTGATCGGCGTTATCGAAGACTTCAACATCGCCAGCCTCTACGAGAAGCTTGAACCAGTCGCAATCATCTATCGCGAAGCCAACCCCTTCGTCGTCATACGAACATACGAATCGTCAGCGGCGAGCGTCAACTCGAACCTAGCTGAACCCTGGAATCGACTCATCACCGACACCCCGTTTTCTCCAAGCCTGATCGAAGACGACTTCGCGATCCAGTATCGCAATGAGTCCCACAAAACTCGTGCACTTTCGATGTTCACAGTGCTGGCCATCATCATTGCCTTCATCGGGGTGTTTGGCATCGCGTCGTTCACCATCGCGCAATCGACGAAAGAGCTCGCGATTCGCACCGTATTGGGCGCGAGCAAGGCGAGGCTCATCGGACTCCTCAGCATCAACTTCACCGGTGCATTGCTGGTCGCCGCCGCCCTAGGCGTCCCTCTGGCCTACTCGAGCATGAGTGCATATCTGGGACGATTTGCCTACCACATTCAGATCGATGCTCTTCCCTTTTTCGTGGCAGTGATCGCGGTGCTCGTCATCACAGCGCTCACTGTCGGGCGCAATATTCACGCTGCTGTAACTCGTTCACCCATTGATGCCCTCAAAGCCGAATAGAAAGTCATGTCATCCGAATCCATCATCAAGCTCACGCAGCTTTCCAGAGTCTTTCGTACGGAGGACCTGGAAACCACCGCTCTGAACCAAATCAACCTCGAGATCCTCTCCGGTGAATTTGTGGCGATCATGGGACCGTCAGGCTGCGGAAAGTCCACCATGTTGAACATTCTTGGCCTCCTCGATCGGCACAACTCTGGCGACTTCGAGTTCTGCGGGCAGAACATCAACAAGCACTCCGAGTCTGCCCTCTCCGTTCTACGAAAACGCCACATCGGCTTTGTTTTCCAGAATTTCAACCTAATCGACAATCTGAGCGTGTTCGAAAACGTCGAGTTGCCCCTCATCTATCAAGACGTCCCCAAACAGGACCGACGCTCCATGGTCGAGGAGCATCTCGAGAAGCTCGGAATCGCTCACCGCGCGAATCACTATCCACGCCAGCTCTCGGGTGGACAGCAACAGCGCGTAGCCGTGACTCGCGCAATCGTGGGTCGCCCACGGCTCATCTTGGCGGATGAACCGACAGGCAACCTCGATTCGACCAATGGCAATGACGTCATGGATGCCTTGGTGAGACTCCATGCCGAAGGAACGACGATTGTCATGGTCACCCATTCGCGAGCCGATGCCGCCAGGGCCAGCCGCGTTGTTTGTCTCAGCGATGGCTGTCTCGTTTCCGACGGGAAAGAATTGGCTCATGCGGTCTGATAAGGAGGCCGTCTTTCTGCGCGGCAACGTAGTCTTTGAGCCTCTCATCGATCGTTGGTACGCATGGCCACAGCTCATCTCCCCCGCCACCGCGGCATGCAATATCGCGAAAAAGCACATTGCAATCATGAAGAGCTACTTGCAAGCGCCTCAGGTCCACCAGGCTGCCTGCAAAAACCCGAAAATGCGAGGTGGTCCCTTCATGGACTACGGGGTGAACCGCTCGGAGGAAGTCAGGCGCCTGTTGGATGAGACCCTGATGAGTCGCGCTCCTCAGCTTGAACTCGCCGAAGCCATCTTCGCTCTGCAGAACTTGATCCGTCAGCATCCCACAGGAAGCCCACTGTCTCCGCTCTACGATAAGGTACCCGAACCCCTTCGCGGCTATGTGGAGCTGGTATACGACGCAAACGGAAACGCCTCCTTTCGGCTCCTCGAATCACTTCTTTACCGGAGTCGCTTCCACGATGACGCCACGCAAGTGGTTCAACTCTGGTTGACCCAACGCCATGAACGCCCTTTCGTCTTGAGCACGCCCCGCCTCAGAGATACTGATGACTCTCGTCTCGAGCTGAATGTACCGTTCCGCTCTGACTTGATCGATCGGCTCTCGAGAACACGGAGTGAAGCGCGACCCTGGGCTGAGCTCAAAGAGCTCCTGGGAGCGGAGGAACAAAACACGGCACTCCTCGATTCTTTGGTCACTTCCGAGCCCCCGAAGCCCGTGGAGCCTCTACCGGACGGCAAGGTTCGGGTTCGATATCTGGGTCACGCCTGCGTTCTTGTAGAGACGCCTGACGCCAACATTCTGATCGATCCGCTGCTCGGATACCCGATGAAAGGCGGGGAGCAGGGCTTCGGCTGGGCCGAGCTACCAGAGAGAATCGATCTCGCCGCGATCACTCACAATCACCAAGACCACGTGATGTTGGAAACACTGCTGCCCCTGCGTCACAGGATCGGTCGACTTGTCGTTCCCCGAGCGTCCTGTGGAAAGCTCCAAGACCCAAGCCTACTTCTCGCACTCCGAGCCATCGGATTCCCGCAATGCATCGAGCTATCAGAGATGGAGGAGATACGCGTGGGAGAAACAGTCTTAACGGGGGTACCCTTCTTCGGAGAACATGGCGATCTCGATATCCCTTCGAAGCTCTGCTATCATATTCGATGCGGGGACTATACCCTCTTCTTCGCTGCGGACTCAGCGGCCCTCGAAGAGCGAGCGTACGACCATATCTTCTCGGCCCTCGGCCCCGTAGACACCCTCTTCCTCGGAATGGAATGCGACGGCGCCCCACTATCATGGCTGTATGGGCCACTGATGGGAGCCAACTTGACGCGAGAGTCCGACAACGCCCGTCGCCTATCGGGCTCGGCGTCTCACCAAGCGCAACGCCTTCTGCGTGCATGCAAAGCCCAGGAAGCCTATGTGTATGCAATGGGTCAAGAGCCTTGGGTCGAGTTCGTGAGCAGCATCAAGTACGAAGACACCTCTCGGCCCATTGTGGAGTCAGACGCCTTCGTTGCTCATTGCCGCAATAAGGGAGTCACGGCAGAACGCCTCTATGGGACCAAGGAGCTTCTGCGCTCCATCAGGAAGTAGTCTTTGCTGGCAGCCACGCTTCCCTGAGGGAGTCCAAGAGTTCGGAGCTGTGTAGCCATCTAACGATGAACGACTCGTGAGTGAACTCTCGGCGCGTGCATTCTCCCGATGACTTTCGCCTTCGGATTGATCCACGGCCTCGGCTTCGCAGCGGGACTTCAATCCCTGGTCGATTCGGACAACATCCGTCTCCTCGCGCTCGTAGCCTTCAACCTCGGTGTGGAGCTGGGCCAAGTCGCGGCAGCGATGCTCCTCCTCCCGGCCCTGTCGTGGTGCCGCCGGTCTCTGAAAGGAGAAACAGCCATCGACTGGACGGCGCGCGGTCGGCGTCGCAGGAGCCGCTATCTTCGTATGGCGCGTGAGCCCATGGGGCTAGGCCGAAGTCGCGTAGCTCCGACGGCCTCCCCGAATGAACCCGGGTCGCGCGCCTGTTTACCCCGCCCGCGACATCGCCGTGTAAACGCTACGAGCGCGACAGGCATCCTCTTCCCACGAGCGCCGCGCACTATCTATCCGCGCACATTCGTTCTTCGCCCCGAGCGAGCGCGCCCGCGGCCTTTCTTGCTGCAGCTGTTGACAGGCGCGTGCGCGAGCAGTTGCACTGCCTCTGAATCGTCGAGGCTCGCGTAAGCCGTCCGATGGGCCGATAGGTCCGCGGAATGTACCGACACGCCACGAACGTCCTGTTCACGCACACGCGCGAAGCAGATTTTGAAGGAGGGATAGCAATGAACAAGAATCGAATTTTACCTTGGACCCTAATCGCATCGGCCGGATTCTCTGTGTCATGTGGGAAATCGGGTCAGGATGGCGAAGACGGCGAGCCCGGCGCGGCAATAGTGACGCGGTCTTCCGCATTCGATCCCACCGACGAATGCCCCTCTGGCGGCGTCGAAGTGGCACTCGGCGCAGACAGCAACGGGAACGGCGAACTCGATGACGACGAGCTGACAGACAACGTGAGTCTGTGCAACGGACACGACGGCGACGATGGCAGTGACGGCGAAGACGGCAGTGACGGCGAAGATGGCAGTGATGGAGAAGACGGGACCGATGGCGCGACATCGCTCGTTCGCGTCACGGACGTAGCCCCCGGCTCGGATTGTGCGGGTGGCGGCTACCTCGTGCAGAGTGGGCTCGACGACGGAGATGGTGGGGAAACCGCCAACGACGGGAACCTCGACGCGGGAGAGGTCGACTCGGAGTCGTACGCATGTAACGGAGTGGACGGCTACTCGGTGCTGACCTTGCTCACGAGCGATCCCTTGGGCAACTGCGATCAGGGCGGATACCGCCTCGACATTGGCCTCGATGACGGAGATGGCGACGCCACGGCACACGACGGGGAGCTCGCCTCGAGCGAGATAGATTCCACCGCCTACCTCTGCAATGGTGCGGATGGCGAAAACGGGAGCGATGGCCTCACCGCGCTCGTCTCGACCTCCGTCGAACTTGCTGGAGGCAACTGCGCGAACGGCGGAACTCGCATCGACACGGGCCTCGACGATAACGAAAACGACGTACTCGACCCCGGCGAAATCGACGCCACCACCTACGTCTGTGATGGCGCTGATGGCACTGATGGCGAAAACGGCAGCGACGGGAGTAACGGCCTCACCGCGCTCGTCTCGACCTCCGTCGAACTTGCTGGAGGCAACTGCGCAAACGGCGGAACTCGCATCGACACGGGCCTCGACGACAACGACAACGAAGCGCTCGACGCCAGCGAAATCGACGCCACCACCTACGTCTGTGATGGCGCTGATGGCACTGATGGCGAAAACGGCAGCGACGGGAGTAACGGCCTCACCGCGCTCGTCTCGACCTCCG
>CBFGUR010000042.1:0-49295 GCA_965652275.1 uncultured Polyangiaceae bacterium
AGAAGCTGCACGCGATTTGTCTTCGTCGAACCAGGGTAAGCGCATAGCGCGTCACTTGGTCGGGCGCGGTGCTCGCGCTCTCGCTTTCGCTTCGCGAAATCTCGTTCTGCCGGCGGCCTCGCTGCTCACCCGTTGTGTCCTGCCGGGGCGCTTGCCGCAGGCCCGCCAGGGCCGAGGACCTCAGAGAAACTGGTGGAGGGGAGCAGACTGCGGCGAGGGAGCGGAGGAGATTCGCCCCCTGGCGGGAAGAGTGCAAAACGCAGTGGACTCGAGTCCACGGAGTTGCACGAGCCAATACGGTGCGCCGACTCGATTCAGCGCTCCGCGCGTCAGCTGTGAAGAGGGCGTAATCTCCGTAGCGGGCCGAACGGCGACCGAAACGAACGCTCCGGCGGCTCCCACCTGGTCGCCAGCGGTGCTCGACGCCTCGTCACTCCTCACTCCGACGTAAGGAGTGCAAGGCGCCGTGGACGCGAGTCCGCAAAGCTGCACGAACCAGTACGTCGCCTGAAGCTGATTCAGCGCAACGCGCGTCAATCGCCTCCGGCTCGTCGCGTGCCTCGGGTTGTTGCTGCGGGTGTGGGGTTGTCGGGCCCCGGGCTCCGCTCGCTACTGGAGATGACCCTCGAACTTGCCCCGCGAGATGATGACTCGACGGCGGGCTTACTCGGGGTGCCCTCCATCGAAACTCTCGAAGCGCCGAGGTCACTCGCCCAACATGACGGCGTGGGCCCACTCGGGTGTCGGTGCGACCAGCTTTCGCGCGTCGATGTCCCACAGCGCGATACTGAAGACGGCTTCGCACGCCATTTCCTCACGTGCGCCGAGCTTGTAGACCCGCTGGCGCAGCTTCCCGATCTTCCCCTCGTAGGAATCGAGCTGGCTCCGCACCACGACCTTGGTTCGATTCTTCACCTCGCGGCGAAACTTCACGTGCGCTTCCAAGATGACGGGGCCGAGGCGACTCTCGCGTATCTTTTCCATGCCGTAGCCGCGCCCATCGATCAGATCCCAACGCGCTTGCTCGAATATCTGTAGGTAGGTGGCGTTGTTGACGTGACCAAATGTATCCAAATGACTTTCTTGGATGAAAAGCTCGTACTCGTGCGTTTGTCGCTCCATGACGGGCGTCCTGGTAGCACAAGATCTCCCTGCCTCCGGGTGGCAAGTCTGATACGGTAGTTTCATGGCAGATACCGTATCCGCATCGCACATCCTTCTCATGTACCAGGGATCAGCTCGCTCGACGGCAACCCGCAGCCAGGAGGAGGCCAAGGCGCAAATTCAGGAGCTCAAGAGTCGACTCGACGAGGGAGGCGACTTTGCCGAGCTCGCGCAGAAACATTCGGATTGTCCTTCTGGGCGAAGGGGTGGTGACCTGGGGCAGTTCGGACGAGGGCAGATGGTCGCGCCCTTCGAGCAATCTGCGTTCGGCATGGACGTTGGCCAAGTGAGCGATGTCGTAGAAACCGACTTCGGCTACCACATCATCAAGAGAACCGGATGAATCAAAGGGGCCGTGAGCGCACGCAACGATAGAGCCGAAGGTGGGCCCGATGTGGGGCCTGCCTCGTATCCGGGGGACTTCGACATCCCCCCGGCCATCGCTTGCGCTCACTGCGGCGACCCTGCATGTGAGGGCTGTACGCCCGCCGAACCCCTTGCCCGCTCCGAACCGCCCGTCCACCTCGTCCTGCCCTGGGAAGACTCGAACGGAAGCCTGCTCGAGCGCCTCGCTTGGACATCGGAACTGTCGGCCTCGAGGCCCCAAGTGACATTTGGAAGTCTCACAAGCGGGAGCATCTCCCGCGCCTTGTCTTTCGCCGTCCTGTGCGAGCTGCTGGCCGTCGCTTCGTTCACACTCATATGGGCGCTGTGTTTTTACGCGGCCTTCCCCTTCGTCGCGAAGCAAATGCTCACCTCACCCATCGTGCTGGCTCTCGTCTCGGCGATTCTGTTCGGCTTGATCGGGTTCGTCGTCGGTGTTCACGCGCTGTGGGGCGTCGGGCTCGAGTGGGGAATCGCGCGCGCTGGAGGCAAGGCTGACTTGAACCGCGGGCTCCGATTCGGCTTGTACGCCTGCGGTTGGGATCTGTTGACCTCTCCCGCGGGAATCTGGCTGCTCTGGCGCCGGTCCGGCATGAGAGCGGGGCTCGGACAGTTGCGAGCCGCGACCAAGGCTCCACGCATTTCGGTACGCGCCTACCTCGACGACTGCCGGAAGGTCACCGAGGGGCAACACCGGAGCGCGATCTGGACATCGATTTGGCTCGGCTTGAGCGGTGTTGGAGGAGCCGGACTGATCGTGTTCGCCGGTCTCTTGGTGGCTTGGGTTCCCTGGATCTTCTAGAAGACCTCATGCCCCATCCGAGCCTGCAGAAGATCAACAGCTCCGACTTCGACGCCATCATCTTCGATTTGGGCGGAGTGATTCTCCCACTGTTTCCGGACGCCACGGTCAGAGCTTTCTCGAAACTCTTCGAACGTGACGCCTCCACCGTCTACACACAGACGAAGCAGGCGGGGCTCTTCGACGAGCTCGAGCGCGGCGAGATCACGGCCGACGAATTTCGCCAGGGTGTGTGCGCGCACTTCGAGCGAAACGTGAGCGCCCCCCAGCTCGACGATGCCTGGAACGCGATGCTCGGCTCACTACCCGAGGCTCACCTGACCTTCCTGCGCACCCTCGGAAGTGAGCGGCGCGCCTTCGTCCTTTCCAACACGAACGAAATCCATGTCGCTCGCTTCCACGCCGATCTCGACCGCGACTACGGCGACGCGGCGAGATTCTCCGAATGTTTCGAGCGCGTCCACTATTCCCACGATCTGAAAATGCGGAAACCGGAACCACGCGTATTTAGCGCTGTCGTCGAAATGCACGACCTCGATCCCGCCCGAACCGTTTTCCTCGACGACAACCATGCCAACGTCGAAGCCGCTCTCTCCATCGGCCTTCAAGCGCTCCATCATCCGACCAACGCTCCGCTCGTGGAGCGTTTCGTCACGTGACACGCGCTGCCGTGACGCGACGACGACGATGCCTTACGGCTGAAAATCGGGGGGTGCGAGAACGAAGGTCTCGAACTGGAAAGCGGGACCGACGGTGCACCCCACGAGAGTGAAGGCTCCGGTGGTACGCGCTGACTGCCATTCATCCGGCTGGACGATGAGCTGCGGTAGCTGGCCGCTCGATAGATCGGGCCCCAGGGTGCGCGTCAACACGCGACCTGGGGTCGAGGAAGTCGAAAGCTCGAGGGGCGCGCCCGCGTAGAAGTGCCAGATCTCGGCCGCGTCGACTTTGTGCCAGTGCGAATGCTCCCCCGCTCGCAAGAGAAAGTAGATCGCAGTTTGAGCTCCTCGTCCCCCATCCGGCGCGACGTGGCGGTAGGTCTCGCGAAAGTAGCCCCCCTCAGGATGAGGAGCGAGATTCAGAGACTCGATGATGTCTTCCGGCGTCATGGGGTGCAGGATTCAGGCGGGCTGCTGCATGGTCGAGCAGTGGAGCGTCCCGAGCCCCACCACCAAATCACGAGCATAGATCCCGACCGTCGGTCGATCGGGAAAGCACTGTTGAATGATACCGAGCGCTTCTTGATCGTGCCGATCGTTGAACACGGGCACGAGCACGGCTGCGTTGGCGATGTAGAAGTTCGCGTAGCTCGCTGGCAGGCGCTCGCCCCTGTAGTGCACCGGATCGGGCATCGGGAGCGGGACGACTTCCAGCTTGTTGCCCAGAGCATTCGTCGACTCCTCGAGTTTCCTGCGGGCCGCCCGAAGAGGCTTGAAATTGTCGTCACTCTTGCGCAACTCGGAGCAAATGAGGACCCGCCCGCCCGGCGCGAATCTAGCGAAGTCATCGATGTGACCGGACGTATCGTCCCCCGCGATCCCGTCCGGCAGCCACAACACCTTCCGAGCTCCTAGGTTTTGCGACAAAGCTGCCTCAGCCTCGGGGAAACTCCGGTAGCGGGCGCGCGGCGAAGTCACGAGACACGCCTCCGTCGTCAAGATGGTTCCGAATTCGTCGACGTCGACGGAGCCGCCCTCGAGCACGAGACGATCACCCGTCTCCGAGCGCGGGAAGTGGCGTTGCTCCGAAAAGCGCTCGGCCACCTTCACTCCCGCCGCATCGTCACGCTCGTGATCACGATAGCGCGCCCAGCCGTTGAATCGAAACTTCACTGCGCAGGTTTGTCCCCTTGCGCCCTTCTTCTTCACCCAGATGGGCATGCTGTCGCGCAGCCAGGAACGATTCGTGTCGAGCTTCACGAACTCAACCTGATCCATCGCTACGCCCGCGTGGAGAAAGATGCTCCACGCACGCTCACGTTCACTCTTGTCTCGCACGAGCAGTCGTACCTTTTCTCCGGCCGAGATCACCCGAGCCATCTCGCTGAAGGTGTGCACGACCGCCGCGAGCTTTCCGGGAAAGTCCGTGCGATGATGAGGAAAGGCGAGCCACGTCGCTTCGTGCCGCGTCCATTCCGGCGGCATCTGGTAGCCGAGCTTGGCGGGTACCCTCGACGCGTCCCGCGTCATGTGCCGGGCTGACATCAGTCTTCCAACCAACGTGACGAAATGTCGGAAAATGCGTCGATTCTGCGGTCACGGAAGAATGGCCACCATTTTCTGGTGTCGCCGATGAGTAGCATGTCGAGATCACAGACGATCACTTGCTCTTCCTCGCCGCCCTCCGCGAGCACACGACCGAGTGGATCGACCACGAGAGAGTGCCCCCAAAATTCAATCCCGGTTTCGGGATCTCCCTCTTGGCCGACTCGGTTGATGGCAACGACGAAGACGCCATTCGCAATCGCGTGACTGCGCTGCACCGTCTTCCAAGCATCGAGCTGCGCCGCACCCTCAGAGGCCTTCTCGGACGGGAGCCAGCCAATCGCCGTTGGGTACAGCAAAATGCGAGCCCCTTTCATCGCCGTCAACCGAGCTGCCTCCGGATACCATTGGTCCCAACAAATGAGTGGGCCTAGCTTTCCGACCGGGGACTTCACCGACAAAAACCCCGTGTCTCCTGGAGTGAAGTAGTACTTCTCCATGAACTGGGGGTCGTCGGGAATGTGCATCTTCCTGTAGTGTCCGAGACGCTCTCCCCCGGGTCCGAAGATCCATGCGCTATTGTAGAAGAGACCCTCCGTCCGCTTCTCGAAGTAGGGCACCAAGAGGGTCACACCAAGCTCTCTCGCGGTCTCTTCCATTTGACGACACAGCGGACCATCGGACGGTTCGGCGAGTTCGAACGCGGACGGATCTTGGGTCTGACAGAAGTAGGGGCCGGCGAACAACTCCTGAAGACAGACGAGCTCCGCCCCCTGGGCGGCTGCATCACGAATGCCGTCGAGCGTGACGGCGACCGTCTCCTCCTGGGTTTTTCTGACTGCGCGCTGCACGAGGCCAACGCGCACCTTTTCCGGGCCTTTGTCGGACATCACCCTGCTGGTGTACATGGGCCTCCGGTTCAGGGAAAGAACCTCGCCGAGGCGGCTTGCTGCGACTACCAACCCCCTCCCGGAGCGTGGTAGAGGGGCACTCGATGAAGTCGGACGAATCGCCCTCCCCGCCACCTGCCGATGAGGCAGAGATCGCCCCGAGCGAATCGCCGACGGCGACACCGGACCATGCCGGGGGCAGTTCCGAGAAGGGATCCGTACCCGCGCCCAGCAAAGCCCCTCTGGCCCCCGAGGCGTGGGGCGCAGCCGCTCGCGCGACCTGCCTCTCCTTCCTGATCGGGATGGCCCTCGTCGTGTTCGCTCGCTTCGCGGTCGGTGGCGAATGGGTCACGGACCTGCTCGAAAAGAACAAGTTTCCGATGACCGATCGGATGAACTTCATCGCCCAGTCCCTCATCGGCGGGGCGGTGCTGGCAGCGATCCCGCTGGGCCTGACGATTTGGAGAAAGGTTCGCGCCTTCTCACCCGACGCTTGGGAGAAGTGGGCATGGTTTTGTTCGCCCTTGATGCTCCTACCCGCCATTCCGGTGATGACACGCTACGAGGTCTGGGAGCGGCGACACGAGGAGCTGCTTCCCATTGTGCTCTTTGGCGCGCTCATCTGCGAGGTTCTGCTCCACAAGTCGCTGAAGAACGTCCCGGAGCTGGTCAGAACTCTCGTCCAGAAGTTCCTCGAAGAAGAGGACGACGACGCTCCTTCCCGACTCGCGCTGCTTTGGCGAAGTCACAGCGCCCTCATCATCGTCTGCCTCATGGCGGTGGCCTACGGCGCCTTCATGAGTTTTTACACGATCCGCTGGCACCATAAACTCGGCACGGCCACGTTCGACCTCGGGATCAACAACAACCTGCTCTACGGGGGCCTGGAGGGGAAGTTCAATCAGAGTTCTGTCATCTTCCCCGAGGATCCCCAGAAGTACTTGGCGAACCACGTCAAGATAGGCCTGTACACCCTCCTCCCGATCTACGCGCTATACCCGAAGGCCGAAACTCTCCTCGCCATCCAGTCGATCTCCCTCGGACTGGGAGCCATTCCACTCTTCCTTTTTGCGCGCCGCCGTATCCCAGAGTGGTGGGCTGTTGCGCTCGCGGCGGTCTACCTTGCGTATTATCCGCTCCATGGAGCGAACTTCTACGAGATGAAGCTCGTCCCAACGTCGGCGGCTCTGGTTCTCACCTGCATCTGGGCAATCGACACCAAGCGATTCGTCTCGGGCGGGATCTTCTTCGTGTGGGCAATGATCATGCGAGAAGACATGCCGGTTCCCCTCGCCGTCGTGGGTGCAGTGTTCCTGCTGAGCGGGCATCGGCCCAAGGCGGGTCTCGCCATGGCCGCCATCGCCTCGACGTGGTTCGTCTTCCTTCGGTTCCGGTTCATGAACGACGTGGGCGCCTGGTGGTTCCCGAACATGTACGAAGACCTCTGGGCCGATCCGGAGAAGGGCTTTCGCGGCGTCATCAAGACGCTCATTTCCAACCCGACGTTCACGCTCAAGCACATCTTCGTCGAGAAGAAGTTCTGGTACTTGATGCACCTCCTGGTGCCGATGGCGTTCCTTCCCGTCCGACGTTGGTGGGGATGGGCCGCCATGGTCCCGGGCGCCATTCTGACGCTGCTCGTCACGGACTACGCCCCACCGACGATGTTCTCGTTCCAGTACGTGATGCACTGGGCGCCCTACCTCTTCATCGCGGCCTCCCTCGTCCTCGAGCGCATGATCTCCGACGATGGCGCTCCCGAGCGAGCACTCGCGGCCCTCTCGGCCATGTGCCTCGCGTCCCTGGCTTTGACGTACAACTACGGCGCGTTTACCGCCAGGGACAAGGCTCTCGAGTCCGGGTATCACAAGATCACCTTTTCGTTCTCGGAAGAAGAGCGCAAAACCTACGAAGACGTGAAACGCCTCGTAGCCAGCATCCCCGTCAGCGCGTCGGTCGGCTCAACCGAGCGAATTGGAGCCCACCTGTCGTCGCGCGTGGGCTTCTACACCCTGCGCCGAGGCTCTCATGGCGTCGAGTACATCGTCGCGCGCAAGTCCGGACTGCGACTGGATCGCACCAAGGATACGGTCCGCAAGGCTCTGAGTTCGGGCGAATACGGCCTGGTGGGACGCTACGGTGAGTTTGCGGTATTCAAGAAAGGCGCCGACACCAAGGGCAACGACGCCATCATGGGAGAGTGGGGGCTCAAGAGCCGTAGCAGCCGATCACGAAAGCCCAAGCTCCGCGGCAAGACCTCAGACAAGAACGACGAGCTCGAGGAGGCCATGGCCGAACAACAAGAGGCCGAAGACGACGAGGATCACTCCGACGACTCGCCAGCGCCGAAGAAGTCCGCGGGATCGAAAGAAGTAGAAGAGGATGAATGAGATCGCAAAGGTGCTCGGAGCACCAGCCGGGCTCCCCCTGAGTGAGGCACCGGTCCTGGATCTTTCGATCATCGCACCGATCTACAACGAGGAAGAAAGCATCCCTCACTTGGTCGAGCAGGTGCACGCCGCGCTCTTTGGCGCTGGCCTGCGCTACGAGCTCATCTTGGTCGACGACGGATCGAGGGATCGGAGCCTTTCGGTGATGAAGTCGATTGCGGAGATCGATCCGGCCCTGAGCCTGGTCGCGTTGCGCCGCAACTTCGGCCAAACCGCGGCCCTGCAGGCGGGCCTCGACGCGGCGCGCGGAAAGCACGTCGTCCTCATGGACGCCGACCTCCAAAATGACCCGGCGGACATTCCATCCATGCTTTCGCTCTTGGGTGACGGCTACGATTTAGTCGCGGGATGGCGCGCCGAGCGCAAGGATGCTTTCTTGAATCGTCGCCTTCCTTCGATGATAGCCAACCGCATCATCAGCATGACCACCAAGGTGCAACTGCACGACTACGGATGCACTCTCAAAGCCATGACCCGCGATGTCGCCAAGGAGCTGCGCCTCTACGGCGAAATGCACCGATTCATCCCCGCGGTCGCGAATTGGATGGGCGTGCGCGTCATCGAGATGAAGGTCAACCATCGGCCACGAAAGTTCGGAACGACGAAGTACGGCATCGGCCGAACGATTCGCGTCATTTTGGACCTCATCACCGTGCGTTTCATGCAAAGCTATCTGGTCCGCCCGATGCAGGTCTTCGGACTGGCCGGTATCGTCTGTGGCTTCGTTGGCTTCGCCCTGTGTGGATGGCTGGCGGTGGTCAAGCTCGTGTACAACGAGGACATCGGGAACCGCCCGCTGCTGATGTTGGGCATCCTCCTCATCGTGGTAGGCGTGCAGCTGTTGTCCCTCGGGTTGGTGGCTGACGTGCTCTCTCGTACGTATCACGAGTCACAGGGGAAGCGCCCCTACTACGTGCGCGAGCGCCATCAGGGTTCGGGTTCATCGCCACCCAGCGCGTGACGTGTTCAGGTGCGGTCGCTCAGCCGAGCGGCTCGCAATCGAAACCAGCTCCAGAGAGCAACGTCGGAAACCAGCGAAGCAATCCGCGCCAAGATTCCGACGGCAAGGCTGGTCGAAGCGCCGAGTACTGGGGCGAGCCCCGCGGCAAGGACGGCTTCCCGAACGCCCGCCCCCGCGGGAGCGAGGAAGGCGAGGAACCCCGCGACGATGGCTAGGCAGAGAAGCCCACCCGCAATGAGAGAGTGGGCCACGTCGGCGCCCACGGAAACTCCTATGAGTGCACCCGAACCAATCCACACCAAAAAGTGCAGCACGTGAGCCAGAGGCAGCCTCCAAGGCAAGAGCGGACCGCTGCCAGCGCTGAAAAGGAAGCGCCGCACCCGTTCTGGATATCGACTGCGATCCACTGAAAGTGAAAGCAAGAGAGACGCGAAGGAGCCGAGAACGAGGACCCAGATCCCGTAGGAGATGGCACTGGTCACGTGGGCTGCGCGAGGCACGAGCGCAAGGACCGTCGCCCCCACCAAACTCCCGCTCGCCGTCCAAGATATGATCTCGATGACGAGGGCGGCACCCATGATTTGCGGAGAGACTCCGATCTCTGCCGCTCCTCCGATGCGCACGACCGGCAGCCCGACCTTCCCCGGTGTGTAGCGTGCCATCTGCGAGTCGAGGAAAAGACGAGCCGACGGCACCGGGGGCATCTCGCGCCCCGTGAGCGTCTTGATGAGGACTCGCCAGGCGATGAGCTGCACGTACATAGCGACGCCCGCCAAAATGACGCCACCGGCAAAATATCCGAGGTGGACGTCAAGAGGAGCGCCATCCCACCTCCGATGCAGATCCAGTACGGCGTAAACGACGAAGACTGCGGCAATGAGGCCGAAGATTGGACGCACGGCGCGTTTCAGTCCTGTAACGTCCGCCATCAGCGGCTTTGTACCGCGAGGGCGCTGAAATGGGCATGCGAAATCGCCTCGACGACCCCAGAACTAGGCTTTAGAGTTGATAGGTGTGTCAAGAGGTGTCGTCGAGAGCTGGACGAGCGACGCGGTGGCTCCGCCGACGAGCGTTCTTGCCGGCAATCCTCCTCGCTGCTCTCGTGAGCAGCGAAGCGGCGGCACAATTCAACGCCCGCGGTCGGGGGCCGCGAAGCGGCGGAGGCAGTAGTGCGACTCAACCCCGTCCCTCGGCAACCACTCCGAAGGCGGCGGTCGAGCCGGCTGATCGAGATGCGACACTGATCGCGCGCTACGAAAAACTCATCATCGAAAGTCCGGGGGAAGAAGTTCCGCTGACTCGTCTTGCGGAACTGGTGCGCAAGCGCGACGGAAACCTCGACAGCCTGCTCGCCTCACTCGAGGAAAAGGCGCAGACCGGCCCGGACCAATACGAAAGCCTGGTCGCATGGGGCGGGATCCTCTCCAAGGACGAGCAACTCGACGCGGCCATCTCGCGCCTCACCGAAGCGAGCAAGCTACGGCCTGACCGCCCGGAAGCGTGGAAGCTGCTAGGTCAGCTCCATCAGACGGGCGGAAACACCGCGGCGGCCCGGGCGAGCTACGAGAAGGCTCTACCTCTCGCTTCGGGCCCGGAACGGAGCATCTTGGTACGGACGCTGCGAGACCTGAGCCTCGACTCCGAAGACTACGAAGCCGCATCGAAGTACCACCGTACCCTCACCAAGGAGGCCCAGGGGAACCTCTTCCTCAAAGGGGAGCTCGGGCGCGAGCTCCTGCGTCGCGGCCAAACGGCCCGTGCGGTGGAGGAACTGAAGCGGGTCGTCGACGAGGCCCACGGCGACGCGCGCGCCAAGGCTCCCGCTCTCAAAGACCTCGGAGAAGCACAGCTCGAAGCCGGACAAATCAAAGACGCGATCTCGAGTCTGGAGAAGGCAAGTCGTCTTTCCGTGGCAAGCCCCGGACTTCGCACGGCGATCGATACCCTTCGAGCGGAAGCCCATCGCAAAGATGGCAGCTTGGGGCAGTTTCTCGAGGAGCTCGAGACGAGCGCCAACACGGCTCCAAGACTCGGTCTTTTGGGGCAATTGCTGGAGGAGGAAGGCAACACCGCGCGAGCCATCGCAGCCTACGAAAGAGCGCTCCAGCGAAGCCCTCACGAGATCGACTTGAGGCTCCGTCTGGTGCGCCTTTACGAGGTGACCGGAGACATCGAAAAGGCCGTCGTCGAATATGGCCAACTAGCCAAAAGCTCCCCGCGCGACGTCCAGCTCTCGCTCAGGTACGCCGAGATGCTTCTGGCCCAAGGACAACGGCAGAACGCAATCGCCGAACTCGACCGCATCGACAGAATCACCTCGAGCGATCCCGAAGCGGGACTGCTTCTCTTGGACTTCGCCGAACGACTCGAGGAAAAGGACCGAAGCCGGCGCATCTTGGATCGACTCTCGCGTGCTCGCGCCAGCGACCCACGGTTCCTGGTGGAGCTCGGATCCCGCTACTACCAAAATGGCAACACGGAGACGGCTCACAAGACCTGGAAGAAGATCCTCACTCTGGGCCAGGACAAGGCAAAGGCCTACCTCACCTATGGTGAGGTACTGATTGATCACGAGTCCGCCGAAGAAGGCGTGGATGCTCTACGCGAAGCTACCAAACTCGCCCCCGACGACTTGCGGGCGAAGAAGGCGCTCGCTCTGGGGCTCGAACGTGCGGCTGCCCAGGAAGAATCCGGGTCGCGCGGCACTTTCGAAGAGGATGCGCTGAAAGCGTGGCACCAAGTCTTGGAGACCGGTACGCAGACCAAAGACCCAACCGCAGAGTCGACGCGCAGCCTTGCCCGCAGGCACATCGTTCGCTTGTGGAAACGGACCGGACAACTCGGGGAGGCTCTTCGCCCGCTCGAGCAGAGGCTCCGCAAAATTCCCCCAGATCTCGAAGCGGGGCGGCTTCTCGCTGAGGCCTACATCGCTTCGAGAGCGGACCAGAAGGCGATCGAAACGCTCAAGGCGGTTCTCGAGTCGGCGCCCGGAGATCGCAACTCGTTACTCCTGCTCGAATCCGTGCACACCCGGGCAGGCCACCACAAGGAAGCGATCTCCGTCCTCGAGCGGCTCGTCGAAGCGGACCCTCGCCGAGCACGAGAGTACTACGAACGCATGGCTCGGGCGGCGGCGGCCCGAAATGACCGCACTCAAGCTCTGCAATACGCGGAGCTCGCTGTTCAGAAAAGCCCGACTGATCCCGCGGCACAAGCGTCTCTCGGGGACCTCTATCTCAACCAGGGCAAGTTCGACGAGGCCGAGGCTGCTTACCGTCGTGCCCTCGCGCAAGACGACCGGCTCCACGCCGTGAGCCTGAAACTCGCCGACATCCTCGCCAAGACCGGTCGCTCTGCGGAGGCACTCGACGTCCTTTTCCACGTGACACGCAGCGCGCGGAACCTCGAGGCCGTTGGCACAGCCGCTCGACGGGCGATTTCGGTAAGCGTGCCCATGGGGGAAGCTCGCCGCGTAGAGGACGTGCTTCGTCCCCTTGCCATCAGCCATCCACGCACTCCGATCTATCGTTCGGTGCTCCTCGAGGTACTGAGCTCCCAGATGTATCCGCTCTTGCTCAAGAGCAATCACGGTGAAAAAGACCGAAGAAACGAGGCCCTCTCGGATCTTCGAGAGCTCGCAGATCGCTCGACCGGTCCCCTTCTCTTGGCGCTCTCCGGGACGAACCTGGGGGAACAGCAGATTGCCATCTCGCTGCTCGCACACAGCAGCAAGAAAAGCGCAGCTTCGGGTCTCCTAGCCTTCGCGGAGGGAGCTGGACCGGAAGATCAACGTCTTCTCGCCATCCTGGCCCTGGGGCAACACGATTCGCCCGAGTTGAGCGAGCGACTCTCATCGATGGTTTCCTACGAAGGAACGCCGCGTCGGGGACGCATCCCGCGTGCGGCAGTCTGGGCGCTCTCGCATTCCGGCGCCACACGCGGGCTACCGACTCTTCTCGAGGCACTCGAACTGGGAGACCCAGAGCTTCGTGCCTACGCCGCGTTGGCGCTCGCCGACCTGAACGACATTTCGGCCGTTTCGCGTCGGCGCGCGATTTCGCTGCTCAGAGAAACCCTCAAAGGAGTCGAACATGGCAACGTCACTCGCAGCGCCGCTGCGCTAGCGCTCGGGCGACTCGCCCAGGCGACCGATCTCGATGAAAAGGAGCGTCGCCGGAACAACGAGGCGTTCTTCGATGCCTTCTTCTCTCCATCCACGATGATTCAGCGCAGCGCTCTGATCGCTCTCTCTCAAAACGACTCGGGGGCGGAAGTGAAAGCGCGCATCGCGACGGGGCTCTTGTCCCCCGAAGCGGAGCTCCGAGCCACTGCTGCTCACGCCGCGACAATCTTGAATCGGAAGTCCCGTTACGAGCTTCCACCCCTCTTGCCCAACGAGCTCAAGCCCGCGGAAATGGACGCACGAAGCCGCGTCAAGGAGGCGCTCGGGTTCTCGTTGCAACAAGCCACGGCAGAGCGGCGGCACGAAGCACTCGTACTCCTCGAAAACGACATCATCTCCCAAGCGCGTGTGGCGCTACGCGCGTCTGCTGCGACCGCGGCTGGGGTATTGGAACAGCTGAGTGCGGAGCAGGGCAAGGTGCTGTTCGGGCGACTTCTGGTGCGAGGCGACTTGGACAGCTCGAGCAGAAGCCTCGACGCCGCCCTGGAGAGCGCCGAACGTATCCGTTCCTCGCTGAAGAACGAGGTCTTGGCCTTGGCAACGGGACCCGATCCCAGCCTCGCGGCGCGCGCCCTGCTCACTCTGCGCCCCGCGGATAGTGGCGAAACGGCTCGTATCCTGGCTCAAAAGCTCGACAGCGAGTCGACCGAAATCCACGCGGCCGCCCTACGCGCGATCTTGGAAAACCCAACGGTCGAGTCGCTGCGCGCGCTCTCCCCCTATCTCGAATCCGAGACATCTTGGGGGCGACGACGTCGCGCGGCCACGGCTCTGGCGCAGCTGGTCAGCCGCCCTCTCCCCGAAGAGGTTCTGCGGGAGGTCGACCATCTTCTCGCGCTGCTGGCTCGGGACGCAAACCCTCTCGTTCGAGGGGAAGCCACCTCTCGTCGATGATGGCGACGAGGGGCGGCTTCGAGCTGAAAGCTCAGCCCCGCGTCCTCTTGCGCCGGGACGAGGTCTTCTTTTGGGGGCTTTGGGGTGCCTTGCGGGTTCTGCTCGTCGGGCTTTTGACGATCGGGGATTGGTCGTGCATCTCGATGAGATTGAGAAACGTCAGGACCGCGTGACCAGTCCCACCCTTGGGGTGCATTCCAATCGGTCGATCCCGAAAGACTGGTCCGGGAATGTCGCAATGCATCCACGGGGTTCCCCCAGTAAACTCACGTAGAAAGAGTGCGGCGGTGATCGCCCCACCCATTCGGTCGCCCGTGTGCTTGAGATCGGTCACGTCGCTCTTGAGTTGGACGACGAGTTCCTCGACCAAGGGCATGTGCCAAAAGCTCTCGCCCGCCGAAAGTGAGGCCTTCTTCATCGAGTCCGCAATAGCCTCGCTTCCCGTGAAGAACGCCGAAAAAGATGGCCCGAGAGACAGGAGCGTCGCCCCTGTGAGGGTTGCCGCGTCGACCATGAAGTCAGGAGAAAGCCGCGAGGCGTAGGTCAGCGCGTCCGCCAAGACCATGCGCCCTTCGGCATCGGTGTTGATGACCTCTACACCTTTACCAGAAAGGGATTGGATCACGTCACTCGGACGGTACGCCCCGGCGTCGGGCATGTTTTCTGCAGCACCGATGATCCCGTGAACCTCGACATTCGGCTTGAGAGCGCTGACCGCCTCCATCACCCCCAGGACCGCCGCCGCGCCCGCCATGTCCGTCTTCATGTCGAGCATCGCCGGGCCAGGCTTGATGCAAAGGCCGCCCGAATCGAAGGTGATTCCTTTGCCGATGAACACGACTCGCCCGCGTGGTTTGGCAGGCTTGTAAGTGAGGTGGATGAAGTAGGGAAGGTTGTCGCTGCCCTTGCCGACCGCATAGTGCAGGTTCATTCCGGCCTTGACGATGCCGCGGTGGTCGAGGATCTTGGCGGCGAGCTTGTGCTTTTTGGCCACCGTACGTGCTCGTTCGGCGAGCTCAGCGGGCGTCAGCACGTTGGGGGGTTCGTTGACCAAATCGCGCGCCAGGCAGACTCCCTCTGCCACACGAAGACCCGTGGCGAACTCTCGCTTGTCGCTGGCGGAAGGTCGCTCTACGAGCACTTGCAGCTCTCGGAGCGGCTTGTCGTTCTTGGTCGCGGTGACGTACTTCGTAAACTCGTAGGCGCCGAGCTTCACCGCCAGTCCGATCGTTTTCATATCGGTGTCCGACCCGGGGACGACGGCAATGGTCGTCGCGCGCAGCATACGTGCCGAGCGCACTCCCGTGGCGACTGCAGACACCACACGCGCCTCAGCGCCGAACCGGGCGCCATCACCTCCATCGGCGGTTCGAAGCCCAGTCAAGATGAGATGCGCGAACGGCGCCTTGCCCAGGAGAGGCACCTGAGCCACGCCACCCTTGTCCCATTGGAACTCGATGTTCGTCAGATGCTCGAAAAGGCCGCCCCCGACGACCCCATCCAGGCGCTTCAAGATACTGCTTTCTGCGGGGGCCGAATCTACCAAAACAACCAATGCGTCCACCTTCGCGGACTCGGGCTTGGAAGAGCTCAGCTGAATCTTTTCAGTCATCGAGCGAAGGCTAGCAGCGCCCCACGCTCAGCGGCAATCGCCCGGTCAATCTTTGAAGCGTGCAACGCGTGCTCGAACTGGAACGCGGAACGAGACACCTCGCTCGAGCTTAGGAAACCGAACCTCCGTGGCTGCCCTTTTCAAGCACTCACCAAGCGGCTTTCCAGCAACTTGCGGTGGCTCGATATTGACTTCAGGTGCTCCTCCCATGGCTCCGACCGAAAAATGCAAAATGACCTCAGGAGACGCTTCCGCGGCATCAATATGCTTCAAAAAGCATTCCTGGAAGTCGGTGCTTTTCTGTTGAACGGCGAGTGAGAGCTTCTGTTGTTGGGTGAGATCCTTGCCGTCTTCCCGCAATGAGGGAGCCGTTCCGGGTGCTGCTTGCCCCTGCTGCGATGGCGACGTGTCGGTTGCGCTCGCCTTGAAGGGCGCATCGGAAGGCGGAAGACCTTCGGTGAGCTCCTTGTCTTCCCCCCCGACGACCACGACCTGATCGCCGCCGTCGCCGCCCTTGGAAAGCAATGCCACTGCAGCCCCCAAGCCGAGCGCGATCAGCCCTCCCACGATCAGAAGCCCAAGTAGCAAGCCCTGGAGCCTCTTTTGCTGCTGAGGGAGGGCCACGGCGCGGGCCTGAGCTTCGGCCAGGATTGCCTGGGCTGCGGCGCGTTCCTCGGCAGCGAGGTGAGCATCCATGACGGTGGATTGCAGCCCCTTGGGAAAGATACGCGCGAGCGCTTCTTCTCTGACCTTGAGCGGTTCTACATCCACCTTTGACGGAAGAGCTTCGAAGTCCTCTTGCACTCGTCTCCTGAGAAGCTGCGCCGCGTCCTCATCGTCGAGGCTTTGGTATTTGCGCAGCTCTCGCGAAAGCTCCAGCGCGGACTCGTAGCGATCTGCCGGTTTCTTTTCGAGGGCGCGCGCAAGGACCGCATCGAGTCCATCGGGGATGTCGTTGCGCCTGCTCGACGGCGCGGGCGGCACCTCATTTACCATGCGTATGACGGTTTCACCGATGGAGTCGGAGAAGAACGGAGTCTCCTGAATCAGGAGTTCCAAGAGCAAGATGGCCGCCGAATACTGGTCGGAGCGCGGAGTAGCGACGGCGCCTTCCACGGTTTCGGGCGCTGCGTACCCGAGCTTTCCTCGGAAGACCCCGGACTTCGTGGAAATCCCTCGTCCGGTCCCCGTCATGCTGGCTACACCGAAGTCGAGCAGATGGACGTACCCCTTCTTGCTCAAAAGGACGTTGTCGGGTGCGATATCGCGATGAACGATTTCGATGACCTTCCCGTCCTCGGTATCGAACTGATGGGCGTAGTGGAGGGCGTCGAGGACTTTTCTGACGATGAAGATGCACAGGTCGACCGGCAGCTTCGTGCGCTTCATGTAATGATAGTCGAGCCATGGCGCGAGGGTGTACCCATGCACGTACTCGAGAACCATGATGTGCGCCCCGTCCTCGACACCGAAGTCGATGATGTTGATGATGCTGGGGTGCTGCATCTTCGAGAGGATCTGAGCCTCTCGAATGAAGAGCCGGTTACCCTCATCCGTCGACTTGAGATCGGATCTCATCCGCTTGACCACGACGGGTCGAGTGAAACCCTCAGCGCCCTCTACCCGGGCGAGATGGACGGTACCCATTCCGCCTTCCCCCAGAAGCCGTACGACGCGGTAGCGTCCTAGGAGGAGTTTGGAATCGAATTGATCGGCGGATTCGGGCATGAAAGGCGGGCCCGGGTCATCGGGACCCCGAGCGCCTCAGATAGTAGTGCATACCGTGGGTCGGATGCGAAAACGCAATGGGAAGGCTTTTCCCCGCAGAAATCTTGCTGGAAAATCGACGCTGACCGTCCACTTCCAGAGGTTTCCCGTTGACTGACACGGTCCAGCCGGGGAGAGCCTGCCCCGCTACGGTCACACTCGAGCCGGCCGCATAGCCGCTCGGTGGGTCGGAAACGCGAGCCGCAGGGGCCTGCGTATCGTACACGACCTGCACCGTAGTCGTCCTCGACTGACGTGGCGGATCGGTCGCCGCTGCGAAGGTCAATTTGTGGGTGCCCGGCGGCAAGGCCCCGGGTCGGAACGTGTAGCTCGGCGAAGCCGTGTTGATGACGCGTCCCCCAGCGTTCAGGGTGTAGCCGCTTGCTTCGGGCGCCGAGGGCCAGGTGACGCTCACCTGCGGCAGCCGCTGCTGATAGAGAACGGTGTATTTCCTTCCGTCCGTGGCGACACTTGCCGATGGCGTAAAGGCGGGCAAGTTGCGCATCCCCGAGTCTTGGAGAACATTCACCATTCCCTTGGCCGCAATCTTGTCGGGAACATCGATACAACGCACCTCGTATTCGTGGCGCCCCCTGGCAAAGGCGAGGCCCAACGTCCCTTTGGCTTCAGTCGCCAACGAGCCCGACGTGAGCCGGGCGGGCCCCTTACAGACTCCCTGAGTCCGAAAACCTATGGCCGAAGGCGGGTCCGGGTCATGGACCACGAACGTTGCACCAGCGTCCACCGTGAGGTCGAACGATTTCACCCCATCGCCGAACTCGAGCCCCTGCTCCTCCTCCACCTCTTCGGGCTCCTCGGCAGCCTGCTCGGGCTCCTCCGGAAGATCCACCTCGATTCCTCCGATTTCGAGCTCGATCGACTCGCCAGCGGCGAGAGAGCGGCCCTGATCACCGATCTCGATCGTTCCCAAGTCGACGTTGAGAACGAGATTCTCGCCTTTTCGCGAGAGGGTGACGGAGCTGTTCGCCTCGATGACGATGGGTCCGAAATCCGAATCCAACGACAAAGTGCCCGCGTCGGTGCGCACGTCCGCCTCACCGACCTCGACCTGGAGCCCGATGGATCCGGGCTTGCCCGATTCGTTGCGCTTGAAGCGGATCTGGGAAGACGGTTTCAAACGCAGATGTGCTCCGCCCGCGATGCGAAAATGGGCCTCCGAATCGGCAGGAGTTCTCGCCCCGTCGCCGTCCTCGAAACCATCGCCTTTCTCTGCTCGGAACCATTCTTTGACGGCGGCAGCCGTGTCGCGCTGCGGCTGCCCGGAGAACTGTACGAGAGTCGCGAGGGCGTCGTTCGTCGCCCAGCGATAGCCAACGACCCCGAGTACGAGGAACAGCAAGAGCACGAGAGCCGCGTAAGCTCGATGGCGCTTGCTGAGCCCGAAAGCGGATGGCGCAGGCCCAGGGGTGGAAGCTCCTTGAGTGCCTCCTGATACGCCGGCCTGCGGTGCCCCCTTTTGCTCGTCAGTCACGAAATTGCTCTTCGAAGATGGCTGGCCCCAGCTTTCAAGGAGCGAGCGCGATGTTCAAGATCACCACACCTCGGTCCTGAACGCGAATGAAGCGTTTTTGCGGCGAAAGATCCGGATGCTCGAAGCGCACAGTGTAGGCTCCCGGTGAAAGCTCGAGATCGAACGTGCCGTCCTGTCCGACTTCGATGACCTTGTCGCCGGGTGTGATCGTGATGGTCGCTCGAACGGGATTTCCCTTCAGGTCTCGCACCTCGCCTTTGACCTGGCCCGCGGGGAGAGAAGGATAGAGCACAGCCTCACGCTTGCGTTCCTCTCCCGCTTCGAACGAATGCTTCACCTCATCGTACCCAGGAGTCTTGATCGTGATCTCGACAGCGCCCTCGGGGACGTCCTTGAACTCGTACGTGCCGTCGGCGTAAGTGCGTTCCTCGAATGTCTGTCCGTTTTCGTGTTTGAGGGTGACAGCGACGTCAGGTAACGGACGGCCGCCCTCGTCGACTACCGACCCCTTCACGGGCGAAACGGGGATCTCGGGTTCCTTGGGCGTTTCTTCTACCTTCTTTTCCTCAACCGGGGGCTCGACCGGTTCTTCCGCGGCTGGCTTGGGGTTCTTCACACCCAGGCGCCAAACAGCGGTCAGCAGAACACCAGCCCTCGGTTCGATCGGATCGAACGCCCCTGGATCGAAGTCTGGACGCGCGCTCAAGCTGACGTCTGCAGAAAGCATCGCATCCAAGGATGAAGTGATCGGGTGCCGCGCACCGAGTCCCAGGCCGATGGGTGACTCCAAAAAATCAGGCGCCTCCCCACCCACCAGGATTTCTCCCCTCAATTCACCGAGTAGTTCGAGGCCGAAATTCAGCCGATGACTGACACCGAACCCCCACGGCACGCCCGGAGAAGAGCTGGCGCCGACGGTGATTCGGTCTGCAGAAGAAATCAACGCGGGGTCGGGAAGAGCGTTTTCCGAATTGTCCAAGTGGAAGCCCAATTCCGCGGCGAACCAGGTGCGCTCGGCAAGACGCGTAGCCACGAGGCCGCGAATCGAAGGACTCGTCGCACCGAAATCGATATCGGGCGCTTCCGCGCCGACGAATCGGGCGTCGAGCTGAACGCCCCAATGAAGCGAGTCCGTTGCCGGCATCTGCAACCGCGTCGTGAGGCGGGGCTCGCCATAAAGGTTGGCCCTGTCGTCGTCCGCTGAACTGAACGTGTCCAGGTGGCCGCGCGCGTCCAATCCCACCGAAAGAAACGGGACGACTTGAAAGGCCGCGCCCAAAGAGCCACGCAAACGTGAGCCTGGGTCCTCGAGCCGCAGGGCACGATCGATGAATCCGTAGCCGGCGGATCCGGCGAAGGCGATCTTTCCCGTGGACGGCACGGGAACCCCAACCCGAATCAATGAAGGCAGCGCTCTGTCGCTTTCGTGCGGCTGCTGCTCCTCGGCGGATGCAGACGAGCTGAGGAGTAGGCTCGAAAGCACCCCCAAACCCAAGCAGCTGTGCGCCCACACCCGGAGGCGCAGCGACGTCTGGTTTCCTTCCGCCATCAACCGTCTACTTTCAAAGTATCACACACGGGGTACAAAGCCCCGTCCTCGACCGGCCACAATTCGGCTACTTACGGCGTTTTCATAAGCACGCGACGGGACGCGGGGTCGTGCAGTCTGGCTTGAATTTGGACAACCTTCTCGTGCTGAGTTGGGGTGGTCTCGACACCAAACCGACTATGGTGGGGACCATGAACGGCGACGATCGCCCCAGGAGAAGACGCAGGCGCGAGGAAGAAGAACGCGTGGAAGTCCCCATCATCGGCGAAGACGCTGATGCCGACGTGCGTTCAAGGACCTCTCTCAAACGGGAGCGTGTCAACAACGAGAACGCACTCAAAGAACTCGTCAACGAACTCATCGATCTCAATGAGGGTACTTATTCAAGCCTCGAAGTACCCGAGCTCGTCGTCGACGCTCTGCTCGACGCACGCAAGATCAAGAGCCACGGCGCTCGGGAACGACACCTCCGCCTGATTCGGGCCAGGCTTCGAGACATGGATTGGGTGAGCCTCAGGCGCCGAATCGATCTCCGAAAGATGGGGATTCAGGTGGAGGCACCGAACCAGGAAACGACGGATTGGAGCGAGCAGCTGTTGATTCAGGGCGATCCTGGACTGGCTCGGTTCGTCGAGGAATACCCTCATGCGGACCGCAAGCGTCTGCGTACGCTGGTCCGCAATGTGACAGCAGCCTCACCACAACGGCGAGGCAAAGCTCGACTGGCCCTCGAGCAAGCCGTGACGCACATCCTGTCCGCCAGCCCTGATGACGAGCAGAGCTGAGACGATCCATGCGGTCACCGGTGCCGGCGGACACCTTGGTGTGAACTTGGTCCTGCAGCTTCTCGAGGCAGGGCATACGGTCCGCGCGCTCTACCACCGCCGGAGCGTGCCGCCTCTCCTGGAACGACGCGAGCGGCTGTCCCACCACAGGGTCGATGTGCTGAGCCCGGAGAGCTTGGCTGGAGCACTATCGGGAGTACGCGGGGTGTTTCATCTAGCGGGCAAGATTTCCCTGTTGGGAGATCCTGACGGCAGCGTCTGGAAGACGAACGTGGAGGGCTCGAAAAATGTCGCCCTCGCTTGTCTGCGCGCCGGGGTCGAACGCTTGGTACATTGTAGCTCGGTCCAAGCGCTGGAGATTCTTTCGTCGACCGCCAGCCTCGACGAAACTTTGCAGCTCACCGACGTCCGGGGTCGACGTCCGGCCTACGACCGTTCGAAGGCGGCGAGCATGGTGGAAGTCGAGGCCCTTGGAGGGCGAGGGCTGTCCGTTGTCTCGGTGCTGCCCACGGGAGTGATTGGACCGCACGACTTCGCCCCCTCGAGCATGGGCCGCGTATTCGTTGCCCTCCGGAACCGATCCTTACCTGCCCTCACCCATGGCGCCTTCGACTTCGTCGACGTCCGCGACGTTGCCCTGGGAATGATGCGCGCAATGGAGCGGCCGGTACCGAGCGTGCGCTACGTCCTCGGGGGACACTTCATCAGCATCGCACGCCTCGCCCGAATGGCAGCGGACTACGTCGGGGTTCGCGCGCCTCGCTTCGCGGCGCCGCTGAGTGTGGCCCGGTGGAGCGCCCCGCTAGCGCTAGCTTGGTCGAAAATCCGAAACCAAGAGCCGCTCTACACCCCCGAGTCCATCCAAACTCTCCGCCTCGGACGCCCCACCGACACCAGCCTCGCGGCGCGCGAGCTCGACTACCGCCCTCGGCCTCTGCCGGAAACGATTCGAGACATTTACGCAAGTTTGGACGATCCTGCGGCCACAATCCTTTGATCATGCCCGAGGCCCAATTTCACACGCTCGCGACGCTCTCGCTGATGGGACTCGGTGCTCTCACCCTGGTCGCGCTCCTGTTCATCGATGCTCCCTACGGCCGCCATTCGAGACCGGGCTGGGGTCCCACGTTGCCGAGCCGTGTGGGCTGGATCTCGATGGAGTCGCCAACCCTCCTCGTATTCGTGCCGGTCTATCTCGCAGGGAGCGAGTCGAGTAGCACTGTACCGCTCGTGCTGTTCGGCATGTGGCTCAGCCACTACGTGCACCGCACGCTGATTTACCCGTTTCGGCTGGACAAGAACGCAAAGCGTGTGCCCGTCGTGATCTCGCTCTTGGGAGCACTCTTCAACACCCTCAACGCCTATCTCATCGCGCGTCACCTGTCCGAGCTGGGAAGCTACGACCTCGCGTGGCTCTCGGATCCACGCTTCTCGATCGGCGCGGGCCTCTTTGCACTCGGCTACTACATCAACCGGAGCGCTGATGCCGCGCTGCTCGAGCTCCGAAAGAACGGCGGCCCCGGCTACTTGATCCCCCGCGGAGGTCTCTACGAGTACGTCTCGTGCCCCAACTACCTGGGGGAGCTCATCCAGTGGTGCGGGTTTGCCGTCGCCACATGGTCGCTGCCCGGCCTAGCTTTCGCCTGGTACACGGCCGCCAATCTCGTCCCGCGAGCGCTGAGCCATCATCGATTCTACTTGCGGGAGTTTCCCGACTATCCGAAGGCGCGCAAGGCGCTCATCCCCTTCGTGCTATAGGCTCGCCATGCTGATTCTCGGCATCGAAAGTTCCTGCGACGAAACAGCCGCTGCGGTCGTCGACGACCGCTTGGTCCGCAGCGACGTCGTTCATTCGCAGGTGAAACTACACGCAGAGTACGGCGGGGTCGTGCCAGAGCTCGCCTCGCGCGACCACCTCAAGAACGCGCGCCCGGTGATCGACCAAGCCCTGCGCGACGCCGGTGTGACTCTGGCCGACATCGACGCTGTCGCGGTCACGTGTCGTCCGGGGCTCTCGGGCGCGCTTTTGATTGGCACTCAACTAGCGAGCGCCCTGTGTTGGGCGGCTGACAAGCCCCTCATTGGCGTGGACCACCTCTTGGGGCATTTGCTCGCGGTCTTTTTGGAGTTCCCTGGGCTCGAGTGTCCAGAAGCGCCAACGTTTCCATTCATTGGACTCGTCGCCAGTGGCGGTCATACGGCGATCTACCGAGTCGATGGTCCATCGCACACTCAAATCACGGAACTAGGAGCGACGCGTGATGATGCCGCCGGTGAGGCCTACGACAAGGTCGCGAAGCTTCTCGGCCTCGGGTACCCGGGCGGACCCATCATCGATCGACTGGCTCAAGAGGGCGACCCTTCCAGGATCACGCTTTCCAGGCCCATGCCGAACAAAGACTCACTGGAATTCAGCTTTTCAGGACTGAAAACGCACGTCGCACGGTGGGTGCACGAAAACGGCATCCCCAAGAACGATCAGACTCTGCGCGATCTAGCGGCGGCGTTCCAGCGCGTCGTCGTCGACACCCTGATCGACAAGGCGCTCCTGGCGGCCGAAAGCGAGTCCCTGAAGACCATCGTGCTCGCTGGCGGGGTGTCGGCCAACAGCAGCTTGCGACAGCGCGGTCGAGAGCTGTGCGGTAGAAGAGGCGTTAGCCTCGTGGTGCCCCATTTCCGCGCCTGCACCGACAATGCCGCGATGATCGCCTACGCAGGTTCGTTCCGCGCAACAGCAGGTGAAAACGACCGAACCACGCTCGAGATTTCTCCGAAGACCATTCTCCCCCGCGTGACACGCAAAGGTGGTGGTCCGCGAGCCTAGTGTTGGCGACGCCCTCACCCTTCTGGGGAAGGCGTCGAAACCACCCGGACTCGGGTTGCCGAGGCCCTAGGTCGGCGCCGACATCTTTCAATCCAAAAGCGCGAGGCGCAGCGACTCCTCGAGCCGTTGACCGTCGCCGGAGTGAAGGCCGATCTGCGCATCCAAGGGCGTCCCGTCGCTGTCGATGACCACGACGAAGGGAATGGCCGACGAGGGGTTGTACGTGTTTACGAAATCGGGATGAGCAAGGCCGTCGACGACATCTGCCTCCTCCAAGCGATGCTCTCTGAGGAATCCAGGCACGTGATGTTTCGTGGTGTCGTCGTCGACGGCTACCAGCAGCAGATCCGTTCCCCCGACTTCTCGAGTGGCTCTTCTGACCGTATCGAGTTTGTGCGAGCACAGATCGCACCACGTAGCGAAAAACACCAAGACGAGCGGCTCCCCAGGGACGAGGTAGGTCGGAGGCGTGATGGTGGAAAAAGGTCGTGGTGGCTCGGCAGGCGGGAGAGAAGCCTTCGCAGAATGCGGGGCATTGGGGGCAGTTTTCCCTTGAACCCGAGGGGCACAACCGAATGTTGCCAGTATCAGGAACAAGGAGAGGGTAGCCGAGCGCACCACGGGATACAGAACGGCCCAGCGCCTCGGTTTCTAAAGTGCCTCAGACCGATTTTCTGGATGTCTGACCTTGCCCTACTCTAGTGCGCGGAGTAGCAGAGCGTCGCTCGGGCCACTGCCGGAGGAAGGGAAATGAAAGTTCTCGTTGCAGGTGACAGCCTCATGGCGATGCGCATCGTCGACGCACTGATGCACCGTCACCAGGTCGTGTGCCTCCATCCTGACGAGGGGGCGGACTGGAAGTCCGATCACCTGAACGCGGAGATTCTTCAGGGAACGATCACGTCGCCACAGGATTTGAGTAGCGCCGGGGCCGATTCCTGCGACGCGTTCATCGCCTGTTCCACGGTAGACGAACAAAACATCGTTGCCGCCATCGCCGCGAAGAAGCTGGGCGCAAAGAGGACGGTTTGTATCGTCAACGGCCGAAGCTTTCTCACGGGAGGCGAGGGAGGCCAGGAGATGGCCCAGTCTCTCGGCATCGATCACGTCGTTCGGCCCATCGAACAGCTCGCGGACGAACTGATCGGCATCGTGATGGTCCCGGGCGCGCTCGAGTTGAAGCCGGTGGCGGACGGGCGCCTGGCGCTATTTCGGTTTGCAGTGGATCGACGCTCACCCGCGGTGGGCAAGAATCTCGCGGACCTGCGGCTCCCGTCCGGTACGCGTCTCGTCCACCTCCGGCGCGGTGACGATTTCATCATGCCGCGCGGTGAAACGACGCTACAAGCGGGCGACAAGGTCATCGCGATGGGAGAAGGCACCCGATGCGCGAAGCTCGGGACGCTCCTCTCCGGCAAGAAGAAAAACGTGCGCGAAGCGGCCGTCATCGGAGGAGGTCGAGTGGGGCGCGCCGTCACACGTGGGCTGATGGATGCGGGTTGGAAGGTGACCGTCATCGATTCCGACTACGAGCGGTGCCAAAAAATCGCCGAGCGCACCGAGGCTCTGGTGTTGCACGGTGACGGCATCGATGTGGAGTTTCTGGAACAGGAGCACATCGGAGAGAAGCCGGTCGTCATCGCCGTTACCGAGAGCGACGAAAAGAACCTCCTCGTGTCGCTGGTGATGAAGCACCTGGGGAATCCCCGTGTGGTGACGCGCGCCGATCGGCTGTCCAACGAACGGCTTTTCGAAAAGGTGGGCGTCGACGTCGTTCGGTCGGCAAAGGGGGCCGCCATTCGTTCGGTGCTCCGCACCGTAGATGAGAGCGATTCGGAGATTCTGGCGGAGCTCGAGCACGGGGCAGCATGCGTCCAAGAGATCCAGGTCGATAGCGACGCGAAAGAGATCTTGGTGTCAGACCTTGCGCCTCCTGCCTACTCAGTGGTCGGGGCAATTCTGAGGGGCGACAGCACCATCATTCCGGCGGGTGGTGACACAATCCGCCCCGACGATCACCTCTTCGTCTTCAGTTCACGCGAAGATCAAGAAGCCATCTTCGATTACTTCGAACGGCCGACCCCGGCCGTTTCGGACGAGTGAGGCAGCGACGATGCGTGTTCTCTTGGTCCTGGGAGTGATTGGACAGCTGATCCGCCTGTTCTCCCTGGCGTTTCTGCCGCCCACGCTGCAGGCCGTCTGGGACGAGAACTGGGCCGAGTTCGCCTACTTCGCCGGCCCCCTTTTTCTCACCCAGGCCATCAGTGCGGCTGCATCGCGAGCGCCGCAACCTCATGGTGCGATTCAACGCCCGGAAGCCCTGGCTGTGGTGGCTGGAACTTGGATGGCCATCGCACTGGTCGGCGCCTTGCCGTACGCCTTCTCAGGACTTTCGCCCATCGATGCGCTCTTCGAATCCATGTCGGGGTTTACGACGACGGGTGCCACGATTCTGACCGACTTCCAGGAGCATGGGCGAGCCTTTTATTTGTGGCGCGCAATGACTCAATGGTTCGGCGGACTGGGCGTCATTGCACTCTTCGTCGTCGTGCTGCCACGTCTCGGAATCGCAGGTCGACAGCTCTTCTTCGCCGAAGCCTCCCGGGCTCCTGCAGAAGCCGTGAGCCCGTCGGCACAGCTGAGCGCTCGGCGTCTGTGGATCCTGTACGTCCTGCTCACCGCGATTCTGGCCCTTTTCCTGAGGGTGTTCGGGATGGGAACCTACGACGCCATCGTCCACGCGCTGACGACGCTCTCAGCCGGAGGCTTCTCTCCCAATGCAGAGTCCATCGCGGGCTACCACAACCCGGCCGTCGAATGGGTGCTCTGCGTATTCATGTTGCTCTCGGGGACGAGCTTCACTCTGCAGTACAAAGCCTTCACGGGGCGACCAATGTTTCTGGCAAAGGATGGTGAGTTCGTCTTCTACCTCATGGTCACGGTCGTGGTGACCGCACTCTTGAGCGTGGCTCTGATGGACAGAACGCCCTCAGTGGATGACGTTCGCACCGCCCTTTTCCAGATCACGAGTCTCATCTCCAGTACGGGATTCGCGAGCGAAGACTACAATCTATGGTCGGATCATGCTCGGGCGCTCTTGATCGTGGCCATGGTCATCGGTGGCTGCGCTGCGTCGGCCAGCGGTGGGCCAAAAGCAGTGCGCTGGGTTCTCGTATTCAAGCACATTGCGCGTGAGCTCCGCCGGACGCTGCACCCCCGGGCCGTCATCGCAATACGTTACAAGGGTTTGCCGGTGTCCGACGACATCATGCGCTCGGTGTTCATGCTCGTCGTGCTCTTCCTTGTGGGGCACTTCGCCTGCGGAGTGCTGCTCGTGCTCCTCGGCAACGAGCTCGTGCTCGGGTTTTCGGCCGCGCTTGCTTGTTTCGGAAACGTCGGCCCCGCCTTCGGCTTCGCCGGCCCGATGGGAAGCTACGCCGAGTTCTCGACGATGAGCAAATCGGTACTCATCCTCGCCATGTGGATCGGTCGACTGGAGGTCGTGACCGTTCTCGCTCTACTCCATCCTGACGTCGTGAGAGCCATTCGGCTCCGCGGCGACTGACGCGGCCCGGAGCAAGTTACAGGCGAGCGACGGTATCTTCGGGAGCGCTGATCAAGAACTCCACGAAATCCTGTCGCAGGCGCACCCGATAAGGCGGAACGGCTCCCCGAAACTCGAACTTGACGGTCGCTCCCTGGGCGCCGTTGCTCGTCGAGACTAGAGCGATGCGCTTGTCGCGCTTCTGAATCGTCTTCCCGGACTCCATCGCTTTCCGACCGGGGACGACCACGGTGAACCCGTCCGGATTGACGGCGCCTGCCAAGGACGCTCCGACACCATCAAGCCGGATCCGGTGGATGGTCGGAAGATACAGTCTCCCTTTCCCCCACGGAGCGTCCTGTGGCTCCTGGACTTCCGCCTCGGCGTCATCCCAACTCTGATCTTCGACAGCGGCCGCTGCGGAACGCTTCTCCGCCTCTGCCAGGTCGATCTGTTCGGGCTCTTCCTTGGGTTTTACGGCCATCGCCTGAGGTCCGAAGAGGGGGACTTCGGCGACCACGCCGCCCTCGGTCTCCTCCTTCTTCGGGGCCCCCTTTTTCGAAGTGGAGGCTACCGCGGCCGTCGCGGGACCTGCAGCGACCTCGGACGCATCGGCGCTCGATTCCGCGACAGCAGGGGGATCTCCACCCCACGTCCGAAACGCGAAGGCACTCCCCCCGAAAACCAAAAACGCAGCGCCGAAGACCACGGCCGAAGCCATCTTCTTGCGCGGCTTTTCCGGGGAAGACGCGGGAACACCCCGCGCCGCCGAGCTCTTTTTCTTGCCGGCAGCCAATCCCAAGTCGTGGATCCCCGACCTCAGGTGGGTGGGTGCTGCTCGAACCGCGCGCCGCGTCGTCTGGCGCCGCTTGGTTGCACCGGCAGACTGAGCGCGAAGAGGAGAACTCGTCTTGGCTCCTCGCGTCGCCTGCATCATCGACTCCCGAGCGGAGTGAGCCACGGAACCGAGAACACTCGTCGCTTTGCTGGCCGCAGCGCCAGCGCTCTTCATTGCGCCGCCCAGGCGCGCGCGCAGAGCTTCGGCGGCCGGCTCCCAGGGAGCGGCATCGTCGTCGAGGAGTTCGCCGGACGGGTCGGCGTCGTCGTCCTCGTTTTCAGAGGCCGCGGAGGTGAAGGCTTCGTCCTGAAAGTCGGGGACGCCGCGATCGACCTGAGCCGGGGGTGGCGTTGGGCTCACACCCTCGTATCTCAGCTGCACCACCAGCTCTGGCACGGAAGTCGTCGGGTTGATGACGACGTTCACGGCATCGACCGTGGCGCCACGTCTCTCACCTTCCAAGACGTCCTCGACTTGTAGGTCCCGGCCCATTTTGAGAAATTCGAGGGACGAGCCGACGCGCAGTTTCCTGGTGCTCCCTTGGTGAACGCAGGCCTTCATGGGCGCACCCAGTCCGTCGATGTGCAGCTTCACCCGGGCGCCCTCGGCGAACAATTCGGCGCCTCCGGAGTCCTCGTCCAGTACCTCTGGGGCAATGGGACTTCGCGCAGTCTCTTTGGTTGCCGGTTCTCCGAGCGACTGAAGAACATCGGCTGAATCAGCGTCGAGAGCCGTGAATTGAATCCCGAACTCGCCGCTGTCTTGTCCCTCGGCGCGCCAAGCGACGCGACCCTCGACCAGGATTTCGTGGTCGTCGTGGTTGAGACGACAGACGAGTTGCTCCCCGACGTCCGGGAGGTAGCTGGTCCTGACGTGCATTCCGCGGCCGCTCACGTTGGCACTGTGCGCCTGAAACGGTAAGCCCGCGCCTTCTTGGGAACATATGTCTACGAGGGTCGTGAGTGAAACTCGTGAAACGTTGGGTGCCCGGCGATCTTCGGATGGCTTCATGATGTAATGTCAGAGGGGACGAGGAGGTGAGCGCAGGTCCACGCCCTATGCTGAACTACGTGGGTGAACAGTTTTGGGCCAAGAAAACGACCCGTGGTAATCACCGGCCCATGGCTCTTCGGCTGTTCGTATTGACGGGTGGACTCAATCCCCCACCGAGCGTGCTCATCAAAGGGCGCCGCGCCGTGATTGGTCGGGCAGAAGACGTAGATGTTCGGCTGCCCGATCCCTCGGTGAGCCCTCACCACGCGACCATCGCGAAACGAGGGAACGCCTACCTCTTGACCGACGAATCGAGCGTTCACGGGACCGGCGTAGCATCGGAGCACAGACCGGATCCCGTGTGGCTAGCAGCCGACTCGCCGCGAGTTATCGAAGAGGGAGAACGGATCTGGATCGGTCAGATCGAGCTCATGGCACACTTCGAAGCCGCCGAACGCGGAGCCCCGACCGGCTACGACGAGCTGGCTCCCACTCTCGTCGCAGCGGGACTCGCCGCGGCGGGACTCGAGCCGACGTCGGAGCTCGTGGAGCGTACGCTCGAAGAGCTCACGTCGCTTCCTGAAGAGAAGGTCGAGCTGCCCGCGCCCGAACCCGAGCCATCCCCATTGGGTGTCGCCGCACTCTCGGAGGACGATCGGCACCCCCCGTGGAAAACGGATCTGTTCGTGGCGGCCATCGCCTTGGTGGTGCTGGCGGGCTGCCTCATCGGTATGGTGCGTGCGCTCGGGACTACCTGACCGAGGCACGGGCGTTGTACTTGCGAGGCCGGTACTTCTCGACAATGCCGCCATGTTCTTCCCCGTGCAGGGATAGCTCCGTCACGAAGTAGTCGAGCCAGGTGTCCGGATAGCGCAGAGCGAGCTCGAGAAGGGCGGCACGCCGCCGTGAAAACTCCCCCGCGTCCCACAAGCACTGAAGTCCTAGTGCTGTCAGAGCCTTCGAGTTGGGCGCCGCCGCGAACCCTCTTCGGTAGTGATTCCATGCTGCTTCGAAATTCTTCAGACGACAGTGTACGTCCCCGAGGTAGACCAAACCCATTGGCCAATCCGGCGCGAGCTCGACGGCGCGCTCCGTGTGCAGAAGTCGCCCAGCCTCGTTACCGCGGGCGCCGATCATGACACCGAGGTTCAGGTGTGACTTGGCGCTTGCCGGATTTCCAGCGCTCGTCGCTCTCCAGAAGGAGACGTCATCGCGGTAATCGAGCGCGTGCAGGCGACCGAGCACCGCGTGGAAGGCAAGGTATGCAAGCAGCGCGGCGAACGCCGACCGTCTCGCTTTCGAGAGGTTGCCGATGAGCCCCGCGGCCACCAAGGCTATGCCGAGGCTCGGCGTGTAGAGCAACCGATCGCCACGGATCGTCGGTAGCAGAATGAGCAGGTTGGAGATCGGCAAGTAGGTAGCCAAAAACAAGGCCGCGCCGCACCCGGCGAGCAACACGCGCGCGCTCATGGCGCGAAGGACAGACACCCCGACCATGGCGGCGGCGCAAAGGAGGATACCTGCTCCCAACATCGCCGCGACGCCCCACCCAGTCACTGTTTCACGGGGAAACGAATGATCCGCATTGAGCCCGAACGGGGCCACGATCTGAACTACTTGTTCGAAGGTGAGCCGCAGACCCGTCGCCCAGCTTTCTCCCGGGGTCGCCAGAAGCAGCGGATTGTTGAGGGGATCGACGGGCAGCTTCGGTTGCTGGAACCAGGTGAACCATTCACCCAGAAGGCCATCTCCGCCGACGGGCACGAAAGTCTCCGCAGTCGCGGAGTCTGCTGGAAAACAGCTGGCCCTCACGAAAACGAAAACGCCGAGAGCCGCACTCGTTGCTAGGGCAGAAATCAAGGGCAAGACCCACAGGGCCGGCTTGCGCTGTCCTGTGGTGCCGAGAAGAAAACTCAGCAACGGAACCCAGATGAGACTCGCCAACATCGTTTCCTTGCTGAGAAGTCCGAGGAGCGTGCACAAGAAGACTGCCAAGGAAAACCGCCCCAATTGCAACGGCCCGCTGCTCCCTCTGCACGTCAGAAGGAGCATGAGCTGACCCGCAGAGAAAAAACCCACGAGCACATCGGCGATCCCGACCACGCTGCACACTGCTTCAGCGGACGTCGCACTGACGACGAACCACGCCCCGGCCAACCAAACGACGGTAGGGGATAGGGCGTCCATGCGGCGCTGGCTCTTGCCGAACCTCACCAGAGACAAAGAAAGAACGGTCGCTGTCGCTGCATGGAGCAACAAGTTGAGCAGGGAAAGCACCCATGGCGTGTTCCATTGGAGAGTCGCGCGAAGAGGCCACCAAAGGAGGTTGGGCAGCGGGCGGTACGAACCGATGGTGCGCTCCGGAACTCTGCCCCAGAAGTCGACGTGAAACGCGTCCATCCAAGCGGACGAACCATTCAAATACGGATTGCCCAAGAGAGCCTCCTGCTCGTCGAAGATGAAATTGGTGGTCGGAGGACGCAGAAAAACGAGGGCGCTCAGGAGAAGGAAGCACAAAAACAGTCGCCCAGGGCTCGGAGCAGGCACGGACTGAGTGTAGCCTCCGCCCATGCCCGAAGCGCCCCCTGGCCTTCAGATCATCGAAACGCTGCACGAAGGTCCCGTGAGGATCACGTACCGAGCGGTTCAGATGCCCTTGGGTCGCCCGGTGCAGCTCGTGGGTTTGGCGCCGGGTGTGCTCACATCATCCCCGCTCGCACGCACGCTCGAACACGAGGGGGAAGCTCTCGCAAAGCTGGATCATCCGAACATCTTGCGTCTCTACGATCTTCGACGCGATGAGTCTCACATCTGGCTCGTTCTCGAGGAAGTCGACGGTCCGCCTTTGAGTGAACTGCTAGGGTCGGAGCTTTCGTGGCAAGGCGTCGCCGCGATTGGTCTGGACCTCGCCCGGGCGCTACTTCATGCACACCGCGCCGGTGAGACTCACGGCCGCCTTCACGTGGGCTCGGTCCAGTTGACGAAGAGTGGCCGAACCAAACTCTCTGGCTTCGGGCAGCTCCCTCGCCCAGAGGGGCACGAGGTCGAGGCACTGGAGCCCAGAACGCGGGGCGGCCTGTCACCCGAGGCCAGCATTGGACAGGCGGTGGGGCCACTGAGTGACCTTTTTGCTTGGGGAGCCCTAGTCTACGAACTCCTTACGGGCGTGGCTCCTTTCGGGGATCCCGATGACACGTCTTACGCGGCGCGTGTGCGCAACGATCGACCCAAACCGCTGCTCCTGCTCCGACCCGATCTCCCCTCGGCTCTCGACCACATCGTCAGTCGCTGTCTCGAGAAGCTACCGTCGGAACGTCCCGCGCATGGAGCTGAAATCGCCGAAACCCTGGAGACCCTGATCGGCAGCGCGACGCTCCCCATCGTTCGTGATGAGCTAGCTCGGCTCGGGTATTCCGTTTCAGGCGCCGACGAGACGCGTTCGGTTTTTCCAACAAAAAAAGACGAACGTGCCTCCGTACCGGCCTCACTTCGTGTTTATGGGCTGCCTTTGCTGGCCGCAATCCTGGGGGCTACCATCGCTGGAACTGCGATCTACGGCTTGATGCGGCAGCCTCCCGAGACGAAGGCGTCGTCCACCACGGCCGAGAGCTTACCCACCGACCGCGCGCTTTTACTGCGCGTGGTGGCCTCACCTTGGGCGCATGTACTGGTGGACGGAAGGCATCGTGAGACGACCCCGTTCGCCCAGCCCATTCAGCTCGAGCCGGGTCGACATATCGTTCGTTTGGAACATCCGCACGCGCCCGCGGAAGAGCGAGTCGTGGAAGGCGCCCCAGGACAAGCGGTCCTCCTCAACATTCAGATGCATGTCGAACCTCCATTGAAGCTGGACGAGCCCGAGCCTCCCCCCGAGGAAAACTCACCTTGAGGACGTGCGACTGCGCCCGATACCCGATCGATGGAGCAGCAAGAGCGTCACGATGAGTAGGGCTATCGACAACCACATCGAATCGAGACGTCCAAAAATCCTAAGTGCGGACAGGTCTCCCCAGCTTGCTACCGCGGTGGCAAGGAGGATCCCCATCAGCGCTTCACCAGTGATGAGACCAGCTGCCGCCAAGACTCCCGTACGCGTCGACTCCGAGGACGACGCTCTGTGGGAAACCAGCCCGCCCACCAGCACCGGAACGCTGAGTTCCCAGGGAAGGTAAAGGCCCAGAGCAAAAGCGAGAACGGGAACTCGGAAGGATGCTCGTCGCGCGAGAAGCACAGCGTCGAGCCCAAGCACCAAGAGACCCAGAACGACCCCTGCTCCGAAGTAGCCCCAAGGCAGCCTCCCTCCGAACACCCCTTCCGACACGGACGCCATCAACGTGGCCTGGGGGGCGCGTAGGGCATTGGGGTGCTCAGGTGTCGCTGCGCCGAACCCATAGGCATCCATCAGAAGCTGGAGCACCGGACCGAGGACGACGGCCGCAACGACGACCCCGATCAGCTGCATGATCTGCTGCCTGTAGGGCGTCGCTCCGAGAATTTGTCCCGCGCGCAGATCCTGCACATTGTCACCACCGATAGCGGCGGCCGTGCAAACGACACTCCCCACCAGAATAGCAACCGCGGGGCCCACGACGCCACCAAGACCGAACGAATCGTAAACAGCCAAGAATAGCGATGTGAAGAGGATCGTCGCGATGGTGACGCCGCTCACCGGGTTGTTCGAAGAGCCCACGAGTCCAGCCATGTAGGCAGCAACCGACGAGAACAAGAATCCGAAGACCAGGACGAGACAGGCAAGCAGAAAAGAGAGGAGCGCACCTCCGGTCATCCGGAAGAACACGATGAAGAGCGGAACCACCGAAAGAGCCACGACCGGCAGCACGAACCGAAATGACAGGTCGCGGTCCTCGAGCCGCTCTCCCTCGCTTGCGCTTCCTCCCTGGCGCAGCGCCCGAAACCCGGCGGACAGCGCGGTGAGGACGGTCCTGCGTACCTGCACCAGCGCTCCGATCCCGCCTACAGTCATCGCACCCACACCGAGATATCGCGTCCTTTCGGACCAAGTCGTCCACGCGACGTCAATCGGCTCGGACCCAGCTTGCGCCGTGGCGGCAAACGGCAAGACCAAGAGCCAGTTGATGGCTCCACCGACGAAAACGACGAGCGCTACCTCGAATCCAACGATGTAGCCGACGGCGACCAGCGCCGGAGAAACCCCGGCTCCAACGTAAAATACTTTGGAGCCGACCGCCCACGCTCCTTCGACGGTCGCCTTGCACAGGGCAAGGCCGGACTCGGCCAACTTGAAGAGAGCACCCCAAACAGCACCGGCGACGAGAAATCCGAGGCCGGCCGAGGGCGCGCCGTCCGTCCGGCGAGCATGGCCGGCCCTCAGCACCTCCGCCGTGGCCGCCCCCTCGGGAAAAGGGAGGTCCATGGGCACGACGAGGGCGCGCCGCAGAAGGATCGTGAAGAGGACCCCAAGAACTCCACCGAGGCCAACGAGAATCGCGGAAAGCCACAGATCGAAATGCCCCCAAGCACCGAGCAGCACCATCGCCGGGAGCGTGAAGATGGCGCCCGCAGCGGCGCTTTCTCCGGCGCTAGCCGCGGTCTGCACCTGATTGTTTTCCAAGATCGTACCGCCGAATGCGCGCAGCAGACCCATGGAAATTACCGACGCAGGGATGGACGCGGATACCGTCATGCCAGCGAAGAGACCGAGGTAGGCGTTCGCTCCGGACAACACGGCGCTCAGCACGATACCGAGCACGACGGCGCGCAGGGTGAGTTCGGCCTGGGCTGGCCGCCTAGTGTCGGCCGCCTCGAGAGTCATCGCCAGCGGACGCGCTCGAACTCGAAGAGTCGGCCCAAACGTCGTTGTTCCTTGATGAAAGCACCGTAGGGACTCGGGACGCGCGGATCCTTGACGAACGCAGCCATCACATGGCCCGCGGCTTCGGCATCGTCGGTCGCGCGGTGGGCGTTCTCGAGCGAAATCCCGAGGCGCTCGCACACGTCACCGAGGGCGCGGCTCTTGTGTTCCTTGTGCAGTTCCCGCGCCCAGTCGAGCGGATCGATCCAAGTGACTGAATCGCGGATTGCCGGCGGCGCTTCGCTCTTCGAGATACCCCCGGTGCGCGCCACTTCTTCACGCAGGAAGTTCCGATCGAACTCGGCGTTGTAGGCGAGGGGCAAACATCCAGCGAGGCTCGCGAGAATCTCGGCGCGCACCTCTTCGAACGAAGGTTTGTCGGCAACGTCCGCGTCGAAGATCCCATGCACGCTCGACGCATCCTCGGGAATCGGGCGCCCCGGGTTGATCAACCATCCCTTTCGGTCGACGACGCGTCCCTTCTCGAAGAAAACACATCCGACTTCGATCACTCGGTCTTGTTGAGCGTCTCGACCGGTGGTCTCGGTATCGATGGACACCCAGGGGATTTCGCGGATATCCACCCCCGCATCCCAATCGTCCGCCAAGCCCTCGACGGTAATGCGGATGAGATGGGCGATGCCCGGGTAGTGCCGCCCCGTCGGGAAACAGCCTCCGGCATCGAGGGAGCTTTTCACTTCTTGTCCTTCGAAACGATCTTTCGTTCGAGGTCGACCCACTCCTCTAGTCCGACCTTCAGGTCCGTCCCATAACTGAAGCGGCGCCCGTTGATGAAAATCGTCGGAGTGGCTTGAAGCTTGACCTCTTCGCCCTGCTTACGATCCCGAGTGACGGCGTCCGCGACTTCCTCGCTACGCTGATCCTTCTTGAACTTCTCCAGATCGAGCCCGAGATCGGTCGCGATCTTCTCCAACGTGGATTCGGTGAGCGGCATCTGGGAGGTGAACAGCGCTTGATGCATTTCCCAGAACTTGCCCTGTTTGTCGGCCGCCATCGCCGCTCGCGCAGCGGCTTCCGCGTTCTCGTGCATGTCCAGCGGGTAGTTCTTGAAGACGAGACGCACGTCCTTGTTCGACTTCACGAACTCGTTTAGCACCGGGGTTGCTGCCTGACAGGCAGGACATTCGAAATCCGCCCACTCGACGATCGTGATGGGTGCGTTCGGTGGGCCTTTGGATGGCGAACCGCTGAGATCGATCTCGACCACGGTGTCAGGAGCGAAACGCTCTTTGTAGACGAGCTCGACCTGGGCCCGGGTCTTGCCCTGACGCACCTGGGTAGCGAGGAAGTCCGCCGCCGGGAGACAAGAATTGCAGTCACGCTTCTCTTCCACGCACTTCGCCACACTGACGGGCGTCTCCTTGCACGGCGAAAGGAGTTCGCTCACGTGCGCCGACCATTGAGACTCTTCGCGAGGCGAAAGGTCGGAGGTATCGACTCCCGGGAGCTTCACGCGGCTCGGCGCCGAATCCTCCTGCTTCGGAGGTTGCTTTCCCTCTCCGGGAGATTGGCAGGAGCTCGTGTTGAGGTTGATGAAGGCGCTGCCGAGAAGGGCAGCCATAAGACGGGCCGTCAGCATGGGGCCGGGAGGTTAGATCGCTCGGAAGCATCGCGAAACCGGCTCTCTGTGGTAAATCCGCGGACGTGAGCGAACCCCCCCCGAGCCCTCAAGGCCTCAGCACGGCTCTCCCCCACGGCGTTCGCCGAGTTTTCGCGGTCGCCGGTGGGCGGCCAGGCGTCGGACACAGCATCATTTCCGTCAATCTGGCCGTTTACCTGGCGCAATTGGGCCGCCAGGTCGTGCTCGTCGACTCGGACCCCATCGGACCCTCCCTCCACAATATGCTGGGGGTGGAAATGCCAGTTCCGAAGGAAGCCCCGGACCCGTTCGAGCCCGAGGAATTGGCACCCCAGCCGACCCCCATACCCGGCCTTTCGCTTCTGGCGCAGCAGTTCGTCCAAAATTCGACCGTTCCCTTGAGGCCGGGCCGAAAGCCTCGTTGGGCCAAGGGGCTGCGGCACCTCGACGCGGACTACATCATTCTCGATCTCGGGCCTGGAACCGCGACGGCAACGATCGACCTGTACCTCAACGCCGACTTCGGCATTTGCGTCACGTCGCCGGATCCACCGGGCGTCGAGGCAACGTACAGATTCGTCAAGGCTGCATACCAGCGCCAGGTACGTCGACTGCTCCTCAAGGATCGATTCCGGATGCGACAAGTCGAGCGGGCCCTCTCCGAACTCCCTCCGCTCCCCACTCCGCTCCAACTCGTCCGAACGATCGGAAACTACGACACACGAACCGCAGAGTCCGCCGCCAATCATTTGCGGGAGATGCGTCCATACCTCGTCACCAACATGACGCGCATGCGAGGCGACACCAAGCTAGGCCAACACATGGTCGACCTGGCTCAACGGTACCTCGGTGTTCAACTCGACGATCTGGGGCACGTCGAACACGACGAAGCCATCTGGCTCTCAGTGGTGCGCCGCCGCCCCCTCCTGATCGACAACCCCACCTCCAAGAACGCCCGCAACGTGGAGCGCATCGCTCGCCGGGTCGTCGCGGTTGCGACGAGCCGCGACATGATGAAACGGGAGCCCCTGGACCTGAAGAAGGAGGAAGACCGGAGCCTCTACGACGTACTTTGGACCCATCGCGGGGCGGGCGACGAAGAGCTCCGTCGGGCCTACAAGAGGCAGCGCGAGGTCTTTCAACCCGGCGGTTTGGCGCTGACTTCACTGCTCACGGACGCAGAAATCCAGAGGGAACGGGGTCGAGTCGAGGAGGCTCAGGAAACCCTACTCGACCCCGTCAGGCGACGCGCGTACGATTTGTCGTTCTTTCCCGATGCTGCCAGCGACTACGAAGAGAGAAAGCCCTTGCCCGACGCTTCGCAGCTGGCGGAGCGCGCGCTGCTCCGCGAAGAGCTCGCGCACGAAATCCATTCCGAGACCGAGTTCACCGGTGAGTTGCTGCGACGAGTCCGTCAGTCTCTCGGCATCGACCTCGAGGAAATCTCCAAGAAGACGAAGATCTCACTTTCGCACCTCCGAGCGATCGAAAGTGACGCCTATCACGAGCTTCCCGCCGAAGTGTATGCGCGCGGATTCGTCAGTCAGGTGGCTCAGTTGCTAGGACTCGACGCGACTCAAGCGACTCGAACATACATCCGCCGCGTGCGCGCCGCGCGTCGTTCGTCGTCCGAGGCCCCGCGCTGATGCATCCGGTCAATTCGGGCCCGCCCCCGCCCCCACCCGTTCCGGATGCGAACGCTCTGCTGCAGGCCGTCCCCAAGCAGTCCCGCGTGCCGAGCGACCTCTCTGAAGACGACTTTCCCGAGGTTCGCCAGAATCAGCTGAGCGACGTCGGGTTCACGGTGGCTCTCCTCGTCGTCGCCCTGATTCCGAGACTCTTCGTTGCCCTCGCGTGGGCGCGCGAGCCCGTTTGGGACGGGCACTACTACCATTTCGGTGCAGAGCGGATTGCGGAAGGCCTCGGATACTCCGAGGACGTGACCATCGGAGGCGTTTCCGTTTGGAAGCCGTGGACTCACTATCCGGTGGGATACAGCGCCCTGCTTGCGATCGCGTACAAGATCTTCGGCGCGGGGATCCTCACGGCCCCCGTCGTCAATGCATTCGTCGGTACAGGCATCGTCGTCATCGTGCACCGCCTGGCCCGCTACGCCGTGAACCAGCAGCGAGCTCGGATCGCTGGAGCACTCTGTGCACTCCACCCGGGTCTGATCGCCTACAGCGCTGTCGTGATGACCGAACCGGCGGCCGCGTTCTTCGTGCTTGCCGCCGTTTGGGCAGCCCTTGCCCAGAGAACCGAGCACTGGGGATACGCGCTCGCTGGCCTCCTGATCGGAATTGGTTCCCTCATTCGCCCCGCCTCCTTGTTGGTGCTCCCGGCACTCCTGTTCATCGGCCCGCGCCCCTTCCACAAGGCGGCTCTGCGCGCAGGCGCGGCGGCCTTGATCGCCCTTTTGACCATCGCCCCTTGGACTTACAGAAACTGCAAGGTCATGGACGGTTGCTCTCTGGTCTCGACCAATGGGGGATGGAATCTGGCAATCGGTGCCCTCACGGAGACCGGCCGCTTCCGCACCTTGCGAGCGAGCGACGGTTGCCCGGTAGTCACCGGCCAGGTTCAACAGGATCGTTGTTGGGCAGAGGTCGGGGTGGAGATCATCAAGCGCGATCCCCAAGCCTGGTTCGAGAAAATCCCCGCGAAGCTGTCTCAAACCTACGACCACGAGTCGTTTCCCATAGAGTACCTGCGGGAAGCTTCGCCGGATCTTTGGCCCGACGAGCGTCGTGAGGCGGGTCGTGAGCTCCTCACGATTTTTCATTGGCTCCTGATGACAGCTGCTGCGCTGAGCCCCATCGCCCTCGTCACCTCGGCGCGGAGACGGATCAGCGCCGCGACCCAGAGCGTGCTCTTGCTCGCAACGGCCGCGTACGCATCCTATTGTTTCGCGAGTCCCGAGCATCCGTTCTTCGCTCTGATGGTGATGACACCCATCGTCGCCATGCTGCCCTTCCCGGGCCGACCCAGTGCGGGCCCCGCCGGCCGAGTCCTCTTCGCGTTACTCCTCGTGACGACCCTGACGCACGCGGTGTTCTTCGGGGAGGACCGATATCACCTGGTCATCTCACCAGTGCTCTGCATCCTAGCAGCCGGCGCTCTCCGCCTCAAAGCTACCCCCGCTCAATGGGCCCGTGGGTGACGAAACTCGGTTTCCCGCGTGTTCTCCGAGTAGCTGAGGCGGACTACCGCCCTGGGCATTCTGTCGTAGGATGAGCCGGTGATGGAGTCGGTATCCTCCTTCGGCCCCGCACGGGGCGGTCGCGAAGAAGTCCGTGCAGCCCTGCTGCGCCCGGCATTGCTCCATCTGGAGAAGTCGCGCGGACGAGGCGCGGTCACCCACTGCCTCTCCGAAGCGGGCCTCTATCAGGACGAAGTCGGGCACGATAGCTCCTGGATCTCGCTTTCGTGTACCAGGCAAGTCTTGGAAACGGTCGTTCACGAACTCGGAGAAGAAGCCGTTTCGTCACGCGGCGAGTTCACGACCGACCCAGCCGTGCTCGGAATCCACATGCGGCTCCTTCGTCGCGCGCAATGGCCTCGCGACGCCTATGTGTACGCCGTCAACGCTTCGTCCGAACAGATCCGGGTGGGGAACTTCATCCTCGAAGATTCGACCGAATCTTCCGCGACGATCACCTACAGCCCCTTCCCCGAGATGGAGGCAGAACAGCGCCCTCGCTGCTTCTGCCTCCTGCGCCAGGCGGAGCTCAAGGCGTACCCGACCTTGTGGGGGCTGCCCGAAGCGACGCTCGAGGAAGAGACTTGTCTCTCCAAGGGGGACCTCTTCTGTCGATACCATCTCAAGTGGGAAAAATCGGCGCCACTTCTAGCGCCATGGACCGCCCTCGCCGCCGCGGCTGGCGTCGGACTCGCGGTTTCTCTGACCGGGAATCTCGTGGCGGCCGGAGTCGCTTCGGGACTGGGTGCACTCCTCGGCGGAGCGGCAGGTCATCTGGCGACCCGGCTCCGCAGCCACGCGACGGCGCGCAGCCACGAACGGTTTCGGATCCTCGCGCTGGAGCACGGACTGGAACAACGGGGTCAGCTCCAGGCTATGGCCGGGGACCTCACCCATAGCGTTCTTGGCGGCAAATACCGCATTCTACGCAGCGTCGGCTCGGGCGGAATTGGGACCGTATACGCCGCGGAACACCTGGGACTCGGGTTTCAGGTTGCGGTCAAGGTGCTTCGCGGGGCTGCAGCTGCCGACGCAGCCGAGGTGGCGCGCCTGAGGCGCGAAGCTCGAGTGCAGATGTCACTGGAGCACCCCAATGTGGTTCGCACATTCGACCTCGATCAAATGCCGGACGGCACGCTCTACGTCGTCATGGAGCTACTTCAGGGTTTGAGCCTCCAGGAACAACTCAAACGACGGAGCCCACTTCCTCCGGGGTTCGCCATCCCCATCTTCATGCAATCGTGTCGCGCTCTTTCCGCGGCACACAGGCTCGGTATCGTTCACCGTGATCTGAAGCCGGGGAACATCTTCCTCTGTGAGGGCGGCGCCATCAAGGTCCTCGACTTTGGGATGAGCAAACTCGCCCAGGAAGAATCACTCACCCAAGATGGCTATACTCTGGGAACCCCCGAGTACATGAGCCCCGAGCAGTGCGTGGGCGGAAAGATCGACGCGCGAAGCGACATCTACGCCTTCGGCGTCTTGATGTACGAGGCTCTCACCGGCGAACTCCCCTTCCACGCCAAGAACCGACAAGAGCTGCTTGAACACCACCAGCGGTCCAGACCCCGCCGGATGCGTCAAGTACGCTCGGACCTCGACATCCCCGAAGAACTCGACCGCATCGTTCTCGGCTGCTTGGCCAAAAACCCCAAGGATCGACCCCAAGACGCTCAGTATCTCGAGCTGCAGTTGGCCAGTCTCCCTCCCAATAGCGTCGTTCACGAGTATCCTGGCGACACCCCGCGCACGATGCGCGGGGTAAGCAGCGCCTGAGCCCATGAAACTGCCGCGATTTGCCTTTTACCGCAGAGCCAAGAAAGCCGCACTCCGCAGCGTCCTGACCACCCTCTCCTTCGGTGCGTTCATCACGCTCGGTGTGACGCCGGCCTCGGCGTTTCCGCACGTCGTACAGCCCGGAGAGACCCTCGCCTCGTTGGCCGAGCGGTTCTACGGGCGTATTCAGATGGAGCGAGTCGTCGCCACCGCGAACCTACTGGACGGCACTCGCACTCAAGGACTGACGCCCGGCATGATCTTGGAGATCCCGGCCGTCACGTATCGGCAGGTCCACCAGGGGCAAACCTGGAAGTCGCTCGCCAAGGAACTTCTCGGTGACGAAAAGCGCTACATCCTCTTGGCCCAGGTCAACGGCCATCAACCGTGGATCGAGCCCGAGCTCGGACAGCTCATCGTCGTGCCGTACAATCTCGCATGGATCGCGACTGGCGAAGAAAGCCTGGCCACCCTTGCGTACCGGTTTTTGGGAAGCACGAAGCACGCGTACCGGATCGTTCAATACAACGATCTCGGTGACCGCGACCTGGAGCGCGGGGAGGTTCTGCTCCTGCCGCTGAGTGAACTCTCCCTCACGGACGAGGGCCGGGCCGCAGCAGAAACCGCCGCGGCTCAGATCTCCGAGCAATCCCACGGCAACCTGTTTCGACAACAGCAAGAATCAAAGCTCGAGGCGAAACAGCTAGGCGACGACATTCGGGGTGGCCGGTACGTTGCCGCCGTTGCCCGCGGGATCCGGCTGCTGGAAACGGGCAAGCTGACTCAGGACGGCCGCGCCCAAGTGCACCGCCTCCTCCTCGAAGCGTACGTGGCGCTCGACGCTCGGGGGCTGGCGCGGACCTCGTGTGAGGCTTTCCGTTCCCTGACACCACAAACCAAGCTGGATCCCTTGACGACGAGCCCGAAGATCCTACGTGTTTGCCCAGACGAGCCGATAACGGCAAAAGCTCCTCCAAGCCCATGACCTCTTCCAAGCCCGAAACTACCGACGCGCCTCAACACGGCGAAGAGGCATTTCGTCTCTCCCCGGGCTGGGTACTGGTCGGCATCTTGGCCGTCGCACTAGGCATAGGATGTGGGTGGATCATGAGCAGTGCGACTTTCTTCCGCTAGACTCGAGCACCGTTAGCACAACCCGCATTCCCTTGCCGAAACCCTCCCGTCTACGAAAGAACCTAGCTCGAGCGGAAGCGTCGAGTCTCACTCTGCGAGCAAAAGAGCTGGCATCCGGGTGGGCGGCGGGTGCGCATCGGGCCGAACGCAAGGGTTCCGGCGTCGAGTTTGCCGGACACCGCGCGTACACGCCGGGAGATGATCTCAGAAGGCTCGACAGGCATGCTCTCCTGCGCCATGGCCGGCTCCTCATTCGGGAGTTTCTTTCGGACACGGAACGCTCCGTCCATCTGATCATCGACGCCAGCACGTCGATGCTCTACCGGGGCGCGGGTGCCGCGGAGGCTTCGAGCAAGCTGGAAGTCGCGCTACTCCTGAGCGCGGCTCTCGGCTTCATCGCGCAAAACGTGGGAGACCGGGTCGGTCTCACCACCGTTTCGGAAACCGAGGTCTTTTCCATCCTTCCGCGGGGTGGCCGCGAGACCTTCGAGCGGCTCCTTCACCGACTCGAAGCCCTGGACGAGGAAGCCCGAAAGCCGCCGCAAGCGATTCGACCCACGGAGCGGCGACCCGATTGGGGGAAAGCCTTTGCCTCCTTGGGTAGCGGGCTTCCAAGGGGTACACTCATTTTCGCGTTTTCGGACTTCCTCGACGCTGCCGAGGGAGAAACGAAGGCGCTCGCCGCTCTTGCTACCCAAAGAAGGGCCCTCCGCGCCGTTCAGATCCTCACGCCCGAGGAAGTCGCGTTTCCCTTCGATGGGTCGATTCGCTTGAGGGATCTCGAAACGGGGACGGAGGTCGAAACCGAAGCGGCATCGGTTCGGGGTCGCTACATGCGGGCCCTCGCCGACTTGGAAAGCAGCCTGAGGCGCGAGATCTCGGCTCAGCGGGGCCAGTTTCTCCGACTCTCGACTACGGATTCTGTCGATATCAGCCTGAGGCAGTTGGCGAGCGGACAGTTCGACGGTGGAGGTACAGCTCGATGAGCTTCCTGCTCCCTTTGGCTCTGCTCCTCGCGGGGACGATCATCTTCCCCATTTTCGCCCATGCCCTCCGAAAAGGGCGCGCGGAAACTGTCGATTTTCCGGCAGCGCGCCTGGTCCCGGAGCAAAAATCATCAGCCCAACAGAGGCATAGGATCGAGGACCGGTTCTTGCTCCTCTTGCGCATCCTGATGCTCGTGTGCCTGACGCTCCTGGCTGCGTCACCCTTCGTCAGATGCTCGCGTCTCGCCCTCAGCAGGACAGACGGTGCATCCGTCGCCGCCGCATTGGTCATCGATGATTCGGCGAGTATGAGAGCCGCTCTTCCAAACGGGAAGACGCGCCTTCAGGCGGCCGTCGAGGGGGCGGAACAACTGCTCGACACCGCGCGAGCTGGAGATTCGTTTTCCATCATCCTGGCTGGCCACCCGGCAAGAGTCCTCACTCCTTGGACGACCGAACTCGGGAGCGTTCGCGACGCACTATCCGAGATCGAGCCGACGGACCGCAGAACGGATCTCGAAACGGCGCTCTCGCTGGCCAAGAGCCTACAGGATGACGTTCCCCAAACGGACCGTCCGATCGTCCTGCTCAGCGATCTGTCCCACTCCGGCGCGCTCGATCTCTCGGGCGTCGTTCTTCCGGAAGCGGGGCTGCGCTCCCCGCTCGAAAACTGCGCGCTGCTGAGCGCGGTGCGCATCACTGATGCCGTACAAGTCGAGGTCGCCTGCACGAGCGCAAGAGCGTTGAGCGCCCGAAAGGTGCTCCTCGAGACGCTCGAAGGAGAGCCGGTCTCAGCCGAAAAGGACGCGGAGGATGGCGTCGTCCGCATCCCTCTTCTGGACAAATCGAAGAAGGACACCCCGCCCCGTCTCGTCGCTCACCTCACGCCGCCGAAGAGTCCCGAGCTCGACCAGATCGCCACGGACGACCGGGTGGACGTGCTCGAAAGTTCCGCGGCGCTCTCGGTGGCGGTGCGCGCAGACCAAGGAAAAGCAGGGCACAAGACGGGGTCCACGACCGTGGTCCAGGCTGCCATCGAATCTCTCGATCGGGGGACTCGGGTCCAGACTCTGAGCTTACTGCCCGACAGCGATAGCGACCTGGAGCCGTATGGCGCACTCGTCATCGACGACCCGAGCGGCTTCACACCTGAGATCAGCGAAGCGATCTCCAGGTGGACCGAGCGGGGCGGCGTGGGCGTCCTCCTGCTTGGACCGAGCGTCTCGAGCACGCCGCTTGGATCAACCTTCTCTCCGTTCGTCGATGGCCCGGTAAAATGGGAAAGGACCACGTCGAGGGGCGCGGACGCCGAAACGCCGGGCTCTCTGGGCCCCCTCACGACGACATGGGACGAACTGGGCGCCGACCATCGGGCGACGATCGCGCTCGACGAAGACGTGACCGTCAAGGTCCGCTGGGATGACGGAAGCCCCCTCGTGATCGAGCGCATCAAGGGGCGGGGATTGCTGCTCACCGTTGCTCTACCGGCATCGGTCGATCGGTCTGATCTAGCGCTGCGCCCCGCTTTTTTGGAGCTCATGGACTATGCCGTGACGCAGAGCGCCGTCCGTCGGGGAGCGCAGGCCACTCCAGTCGGACAGAAATGGAACGTCGATGAAAGCGCCATCGTGAAAGGGCCGAGCGGTGAAGTCCTGACCCACCGCAACCTGGACGAGTCGGCAACTGGTTCGTATGTCGAGCCCCATCTAGCCGGTCGCTACACAATCTCCTCGGGCAACGATGAATCCAATCAACCGCGGACGTCACGAATCGCGATGTTCGATCGCGAGGAGCAGGTCAGTCAGCCCAATACCAACCTCGACGCGGGCGCCGAGAGCCAACAGCAGGCCGCCCTCACGAAAGTCGGGATTTCTAGGGAAATCGCCCTCTTGGCCCTGATTTTGGGCGCGATGGAACTCGCTTTTCGTGCCATGAAACGAGCCCGGGGCCCGCGCCCCTTGCCGAACGCTCTTTCGTCACCATGATGCCTACCCCCATGAGCCCCCGCACCGCAAAATCGAGCCCCCCGGCCCTCCGCCGCTTCGCGCTCTCGGCTCCGCGCGCGCTCCTCGTCTCGGCCGGCCTCCTCCTCTCCGGGGCTGCGTTCACATGGGCGCCTCGGGCCGCAGAAGCGGCCATCGTGGAGCGCATCGTCGCTGTCGTCGGCGAAAAGGCGATCCTGCTGACCGATCTCAGGGAGCGAGCGCTACCGCTACTCTTGAGGGTTTATGCGTCGGTGCCAGCTGGACCCCAGCGTTCGGCAACGATCTCCCAAGTGTACCAAACCGTCCTGGAGCGTATGGTCGACGAGGAGCTCGAACAACAGGCAGCGGAAAACTCGGGCATCACCGTGACGACCCAAGAAGTCGACGAGGCACTCGCTCGCGTCTCCAGGCAGAACCAACTGAGCATCAACGAAGTCCTGGTCGAAGCGAAGCGAAGCGGGCTCTCGATCCAGAACTATCGCGATGAACTGCGCCGCCAGCTCCTGCAGGCCAAGATGGCTCAACTCCGCCTGCGTGGCCGTGTTCGCGTCACCGAAGAAGACGTCGAGTCGGCCTATCGCGAACTCCTCGTGCAGGAGCGCCTGCAACAAACCCAGCGCACCATGCGTCTCAGGATCCCGTTCGGACGGACGCAGGCCGAACAGGTCGAGCAGCGTGCCCTCGCCGAATCTCTCGCCAATCAAGCGCAGAATGGTGCGGACTTCCGCGAACTGGTGGAGAGGTACGCGACCTCCGCCGGCTCGGGGCTCGCAACACCCCTGCCACCCATTCAGGAGCCGAAGCCGATTCAACGCGCTTCCCTCACCCTCGATGTGGGACAAACGTCTCCCCCCGTGAAGCACGGTGGTGATTGGGTGATTCTCCAGGTGATTGAACGTCCCCCGTCACAGCTCCCGCCGCTCGAGGATGTCCGCGCCGAGATGCACCAACAGGTGTACATGGAGAAGATGGCTGGCGCTCGGGAGCACTGGCTGGACGGCCTGCGGCGCCGAACCCACGTCGAAATCCGGCTCTGAGAGCGCCGGTCCCGCGCTCCGATCGCGCTGAGTCCGATTGTCACATTGGCAATCGCGAGCGCTTCGACTCCGCTTCTTCGACAGGCTGACGAGACTCCGGCCGAGCAGCGGTCAGCGTGGCACCGGACGTCGAGCATTTGCCTGGGTTGATTCGATTGCCCGTTGGCACGCCCTGTGCTCAAAGAAACGGGTGATGACGAAGCTCGCGCGCTTCCTTTTCTTCTGGGTCGGGATCTCGATCCTGTCGTTCGCTGCTTCGGCCGAAGCCCAAACGATCACGATGCCGAATACCGCATTCGACATCGCTCGGGAGAACGATCGGCCGGAAGAAGAACGACCCAACGACATCAGCCGTCAGGACTGTCTGGATGCACGCAACACGGGATGGAACGCGGCGACCGAGGGGCGCGACACATCCGAATTGGATGACCATACGTGGATTGTCATGGAGCCACGGATCGACGGCCTCGACAACAGTCGGGCCAGCGCGGACTCCCTCCAGGTCTGGGTCAGTGAAACCGAAGACTGCACGAAGGATAGCGCTCGCATCAACAACCCCCAGTGCTGGCTCGTGTACTCCGAGTCCCAGGTTGCGCGAAACAACACCCTGATCATCAACCCGCGGGACGTCGTCGCCTCCAACAAGGGGACGACGAGCTACAACCCGGAAGCCGACCGACCCGAGAGCATCTGCTCGGCTCCTGCAAACCTGGTCCAGCGCAGCCTCACGTTTTACATCCTCTACTTTACGGCGGCCGACAACGTCGGTGCGTCGCTGACCTGGACGCAGACAGGACAAGATCTGGCGGCACCTCCACCTCCAGACAACGTTTCCGTGGGGGCGGGAGACGAGTACCTCTTCTTCGAGTGGGACATCGACTCCGAGAGCGAGGACCTGGATACGCTGGGCTTCGTTTTCTATTGCGTTCCCAGCGGCACCGTCGCAGCCGAGGAAGAACCCGTCGATTCGGGGACCGGCGGAGACGGATCGGGCGGAGACCCGGGGACCGGCGGAGACGGATCGGGAGGCGATGGATCGGGAGGCGATGGATCGGGAGGTGCGGCATCCGGTGGCGAGACCGCGCAAGGCGGTATGGGAGCCGCGGGACCCGAGCTCGCCTGCGAACAAAACGTCATCCTGGACGGTGAGTTCGCCAGGGCCGAAGCCGAAGATTTCGAATGCGGCAAGGTCCTCGGACGCTCGGCGCGCCGTGGTCAATCGAATGAGGGCGAAGTCGACAACAACGTGACTTACGCCGTCGGCGTGGCGGCCATCGACAACGTCGGGAACTCCGGGCAGCTCACGGTCTTCGACGAGTGTCTCATGCCGCAAGAGGTCACGACCTTCTTCGAGGGGTACGACGAGGCCGGCGGAAAGGGCGGCGGCGGATTCTGCGAGCTAGGCAGGGGTCGGGCAAGCGCGCTCTGGTGGCTCCTCATCCTCGCATTCGGAGCCTCACTTCTGCGCCGGAAGAAGGCCGCATGAAGACGTTCGCCCTCCGTACCATCGCCGCGACGCTCTTGGTCACCTCCTCGGGATATTGCCACCAGGCGGATGCACCGGGCGATCACACCCACGGCGTCCTCGACTACGACTACACTCGCAACCGTTCGCCGCAGTATGCCGCTATCGAGCTGCGCTTCGCTCCCTATCGTCCGCGCGTCGACAGCGAATTCGACGGCGCGACGCCCTACGAGGACTCGTTCGGCACGAAGCCTGGCTTCTCCGTCGGAGCGGAAGGGAGCTGGCAAGTGCTGCGTATTCCTCATTTCGGGAGCTTGGGACCGGGACTTGGGGTTCACTGGTTCCGCAAGAGCGGGATCGCCGAGTTCACGAGCGGGGATTGTTGCTCGGCCCACCCGAACAGCTTCTGGATCCTGCCTATGTACGGCGTAGCCGTCTTGCGGGTCGACGTTCTCGCCCAGGACCTGCGCTTCCCGATCGTACCTTACGCAAAGGGTGGGTTCGCGTGGGCCCTTTGGGAGTCCCGTGACGCCGGCTCCGTTTCCGTCGCCGCCGATGGACGGAAGGCTCGTGGAATCGAGACGGGCTATCAAGTGCAGCTCGGACTCATGTTGCATCTCAACCCGCTACATCCCCAATGGGCGATCGACATGGACACCTCCTCTGGCGTGAACAACGCCTATCTCTTCGCAGAGTGGTGGTACAGCGACATCAACAGCTTCGGGCAAGGGATGCAGGTCGGCACGAACACCTGGAGCGCAGGCCTCGCTCTGGAGTTCTGAACCGGCCCAGCTTCGCGTCAGGGGACCGCTGCGACGTCTCGAACCGGAAACACAGCTAGCTCCGAGGGCAATTCTCACCCGAGCCCCCGCCGAGTTGTGGCCCGACGCCGGCTGGGGTAGGCGAAATTTAAGGGTGGCGAAGGGCGCAATCCGCGCGCGGGG
>CBFGUR010000043.1:0-48971 GCA_965652275.1 uncultured Polyangiaceae bacterium
TTCACGACGGCTCACGCCGCGTGATTCACGCGGCAACTTCCTTGACACTCACCGCCGTCTTGCTCGCTGCGGTAGATACGCAAAGTGAGCATTCGCCTCTGACGGCCCTTGTCTACGCGGCACTGTCAGATGTGCCCGTACCAGAAGCTGGCATTTACAACGTGAAGGTGCGCGTCCAGCGCAATCACTTCGGTTCACGCTTTCGACTCGCTGTCTCGGATAGCCCTACCGGACCGTGGACGAATATCGGCGGCGAGCAGGATCTCTACGCGTCCAGTCAGTCGTTTGCCGAGTTGAATCTCGCCAGCAATGTGAACCTGAGCTCAACGGGTCAGAAATGCTTCCGGTTTTTGGTGACTGGCAAAACCCCCAGAGTACCACCTTCTATTACTACTTGTATCTCGACTAGATCAAACTCACGAAGCTTTGACGGGCGTCGCTCGGGCGGAGCTTTCGAGAAGCCGCTCCGCATCTGCAAACTCCTCCAGAAAATTTCCCGTGTTCAGAGTCTCGGAGGCGTTACGACTCGCACTGACGACACGCTCGGGGCTTTCGATTCGTTCGAGGCACGCGATGAGTCCCGAGGTCCTTGTCCGCCCGGCCCTCGGAATGTTAGTCGGGTAAGATGAACGGAATCCCCAGAGTTTTGAGCCAGATTCGCGCGTCCTTCGGGTTAGCGGTTTGTATGTCCGTGGTGGCGTGTGGTGCGGACCACACGGAGCTCGACGATGTCGCGGAGGTGCAGCAAGGTCTCGTGCAGGCCGATCGCTTTTACACGGATGGCTCTGGAAAGGTGTCCATCGTCGTGCGCACGTGCGATTGGCCGAGCTCATACACCACCGGCCTGCGCTGCGCGTATTGCGCCGTCGACGACGATTACGTGATGGTGGGTGGTGGCGCCGAAATCCAGTACGCGAATCAGGCGAACACGGGCGCTTCGTTGCTCGGCAGCTTCCCCTTCCCCAACTCTCTCAACCCACCGCAAGAGAACTTCGGCACCGGGACAGAAACTTGCGTTGGAAATTCGCCCGACAACGATGTGGATCAGTCATTCATCGCTTGGGCGGCACGATCCAACGGCGTGCACAGTCACAAACTGCGCGCCTATGTTATCGGGATGAAGATCCAGGACTACACGACCACGGAACTGCGAAACGTCCTGATTTGGGGTGACGAAACCTCGTCGCCGTCGCTCGCTCCTTCTTGGCAGACGACGACAAATCCGGGCAACGTCATCGGCGGCGGCGCCAATATGCTCGCGAACAGCGCGGCGTACCTCACCGAATCTCGCCCGGTGGGGAACGGGGACGCATGGCGTGCGGCTGGCGTCTCCGCCAACGGCGTCGATGCGGGCATCAAGGTCTACCACCTGACAAACTTCGGGCTGGACTTGAAGGTGTCGGCGCGGCAGGCGTCTGGCGCGGCCACTTCCGGCTTTGGCAACGCCTCCGTCAACGTTCCCTACCCGTGGGTCGTCACCTCCATCGGTGGTCGAGGCTTGCCCGCCGCCACGTTCAACGGCAGTCGCACGCTGCGGGAGATCGAGCCGGTGGTCGGCGGAAGTCAGGGGGCGTTGGCCACCACATCGGACCAGGCTGGTAGTACGGTCACGAGCGCGACCACGGCGTACGCACTAAACGTGTACGTAGACCAGTTCTTTGCGCCGTGGAGCCACAACACGCTCCAGTCCGCTGACTTTGGCACCTACCTCATGCGCGCGTCGGGCCCGTCGCCGGCCCGCCTGAGAGAGTCGACCACCGCACCCACGGCGAATAGCACCCGAGATCGCTGGTATATGGAGCCGATGCCGAACTCCAGATACCGGCTCAGAAACGCGAACCCGAGTTCTCCGGCACAAGGCGAGTGCGCCTACCGCTCCGGCAGCCAAGTCTGGGTGGGGCCCTGCGGCACGAGCAATTCGTACCTCTGGACGTACACAACCTTCCAGTTTCAAAACGTCGCTTCCGGCACGTGCCTCAACCCGACCGGGAGCAACTCGGATCTGAACCTCGCCGCGTGCCAGTCGTACGGTGCTCAACTGTTCGTCCCACAGGCGGTGAATTGGCCACTGTGAGTTGAGGGCGTGGGGTCAGCTGGGCCGCACCATCACCGTCTCCGATTCGGATCCACCTCTCCGACTCCTACGCGTGACGAGTCTGATCAGATGTTCTCCCCATTTTGGGGGAAGACGCGAAGCGGTCCCTGAGGCCTAATGCGACTGTTGGGACTCCTGAGAAGTCCTCGAGAACCGAAATGCGGAGGAGATCATACGATGAAGAAGTACATGGGCGCGGCGTTGGGATCATTGGCTCTTGCGTCGGGTTGTGCAGCAGAGCCCGATACGGCTGACGTGGAGCAACGGGTTCTGGAGCTTCGCGGTTTGGCACCGACGATCTCGGCCTCCGGACACCGAATCCACTCGCTCGGCGCATTTTCCTGCGACTTCTCGATCGACTTCCAGCTCGTTTCCGAACCACTAGGAGCGACCATCGAGCGCGACCGCATCCTCTTTCAGCGTTTCGCCGAGGAATTTACGGGTCCCCAAAGCCCCGGGATGATTCAAAAACACATTCCGTTCGTCTCGTCGTCGCCGACCACGGCTTGGGCGGGTGGACGCTACCTCTTCCAAGGACGTGTTCAGGCCGCTCAGTACGAGGAGTTCATCACCGAGCGCATGATGTATCCGGGAACCACGCAGTTTCTCGACCGACCGGAGTTTTCACTCCCCGACTGCAAAGATTGGACGACGCTCGTCGCTTGGGAGTTTTCGCCAGTTGACGACAGCACCGCGTTTCGGACGGAACGTTTCAGTACGAACCGCGACTCACTTTGGAGCGAGCTTCGGCTTACCGGTGAGCTGCTCGGGCGGGCGCCCGACCTCGTGTCCGAGGCCGAGTCGGCCGGCTTCGCTCAGATCCAGATTCTGCAAAACCTTTCCGAACACGAAGTTCAACTGGTTTACTACTCCCCTCGCCTGACTCCGAACGACGGGATCGCTCCGGACGGGGCCGCCTTCGGCTCGTTGATCTCGAGGCCCCCGCTGGCGGAGATGCTCGACGACCTGGGCCTTAGTACCGTACTCGACCGTACGAGCTTCACTCTCAATGTTTGGCTTCCGTATGAAGATGGGGACCAAGGGCAAGCCTCTGTCTGGCCGAACTCCGGTCCCTTTCCAGAGCCGTGGTGCGGCGATTCCGTCTGCGTCCCGAGTCGGGGCGAAACAGCCGACACGTGTAGCGCGGACTGCTCTCCACAATGCGGGGATACGGTCTGTCAGCCCGGCGAAGCCGTGGACACGTGTCCAACGGATTGCGCCGTACCGCTGGTTTTCTGAGCGTTCGACAAGAGCTGGCCGATGCGCATTCGGCTTTCAGATGTCCTGAAACCCTGACTCGGCATCGGCCAAAAGGCGCGCTTTCTGCATGAGAAGTCCCGCTTGAAGTCTCGATTCGACGCCGAGCTTGGCGAGGATCGATTTGACGTGGGTGTTGGTCGTGCTCACCGCAACACCCAAGAAGGAGGCAATCTGGGCGTTGGACATTCCTTCACCGAGACACCCGAGCACCGCCGCCTCTGTCGGAGTCAACGCGTGTTGTTTGGCGACGTAGGCTTCGGCATCGAGCACCGAGTGAAAGGTGCCCATGTAGGCGAGTTGCCCGCCCTCATCGTAGATAGCCGTAAGGCGAAGGCTGAAATGAGGGAAAGGACAAGCCAGTTCGATGTAGCGAGCGGTGTCGTCCCAACCGTCGCGGAGACGTCGCTCCACCCGGTCGAAAAAACGGACGAGGTCGAGCCGACAGCAGCCGGAAAAGAGGTCGCGTGCTGCACGAGATTGCCGAATCAGCTCCCCTGCTCCAGAAAAGACGAGTAGTGCAGCTCTTTGGTCTGCGCCGATACCGAGTGCCCAAGTCCGCTGCTGAACGTGCTGCTCGTCCAGGTGCCGAAGCGCCTGAAGGGCCGGTAGACAAGACAGGAGCGCATCCTCTCCATCCCGCCCCAGACCCCCGCCCGGGCCCCAACCCATCATGAGACCGCAACTGCTCGCTTGCGCGTGACGGCGACCCTTGATGCGAAGACAGGCAATGTGCTCCACGTTCAAGCCCCCGTAGTACTCGCGGTAGGCTGCGCTGGACTCGAATCGTTTTCTCGAAATGAGATCCGTCGCGCGCACGAGGATACCCGAAACGCCCCCAGGTCCATCTTGTGAGGGATCGTCAGAAGACCAAGGCGGCGGGGTACGGAAATCTGCTGCCAAGCTGCCTGCAGGTTCTCGCCAGCGCCCCCAAGAGTCGTAGGCGTAAAGTAGAGTGCCCGAAAGTTGAAACCGACTGCTCAATTCTTCAATGCAGCGCAGGAGCAGTGAGCGAGGCGATTGGCGTTTTGCGGTGCCTTCGATCAAGATCCGTCCGACCCGATCGGAGAGACTCACGGGCGCTGCGCCTTCGATGTTCAACTCGCCTGCCGCACCGAAAGCCGATGAGAAAGCTCGGCAACCTTGGACCGGATCGAACGCCATTCGCCCTCGGGAAGCTGACAACTTCGTAGAGCACCTTCGAGATCTCCACCTGAAAAGGCTCGGATGTCGTTCGAGAGAAAGAAGGACAGCGCCGTCACGACGGCTCGCGTCAAGGCTGATTCAGTCACCACGGCCACAGGTGGATTGCCTCCAACGCGTTCCCACATCTCTGCAACCTGCTTTCGCTGAGTTGCATTGGGCCCGCCGCCGGGGGACCGAACGATGACGGCCCGCAACCTGCCACGACGACGCGCCGCCTCCATCGCACTGACGTAATCCGACCAGGCACCGGTGGTGGGGGCCTCCGCGTCGTGCACGACCACCATGACATCCCCAACCATCTCGAATTCCATCTGCGCCATGTTACTCAGTGTCGGAGGGCCCAACTTCCTGATCAAGTGGTCTTTGCGAGGGCGCGGAACCCAGCTTGGCGAACACGCCTTCGGAGGCCTATCAACCGCCGAAGTCAGCACATCATCGCCGACCGGCGCAGGCAAGCCCAGCATCTCCAAGGAAAGCGGAGTGATCTTCACCCCCTTCGAAGAACGGAGTGAAACCTCGCTCGATCGTGGCATGCTGAGGGCATGACGAATGGCAAGATGTGGGTGTTGCTCGCGCTCGTGTTCGCGTCGGGTGGGGGAGCTGGAGCGTATTGGTCGACGCTTTCTGGGTCCGAGCCGCCGTCCCACTTGCCGAAGGTCGAGTCGAAAGTGGACGATGCAGATCCAGGCGACGACATTGACTCCGCGCCGCAGGCGACAAAGCCCGTCGAGCTCGATGAGCCGGGAGCAATCGAGCTCGACTCCGCGCACGAGGACGACCCATCATTCGACGAGGACCTGCCGGGAGCGCGCTCCGCTGCAGACATCCTCTGGGCGCTCGAACGAGCCTACCAAAGTCAGGAGCAGCGGATCGCACGTCTCGAAGGACTGCTCCAGGAGCGCCTCGCCGAAGAACAAATCGAGGAGGCAATCCAGGCGCCAAGCGCCGACGACGCCCCGGAGCAAGAAAGCCCCCAGGCGCAGCTCACGGCGACGGCGAGCGAATGGGATTCGACGAGTGCAGACACGGACAACGACGCATCCAGTCCAACAGAGCGCCCAAGTGCAGCCACGGAAGTCGTCGTGTACGTCGAAGCGCCGGTCACCCAGGCTCCGGCGGGTGAGCCCCAGGGACCCGCAGCGCCCATCGTCGTTCATCAGCCCGTGTACGTCGTTCCACCGACCACGTCGGGACGGCCCGGCCCCCGCGCCGTCTCCTCGCTCCACCCGCGCCCGCTCCGTCCATCCCGTCTCGACCCAAGCAAGACGACAACGAAGCCCCCGAGCACGAGCTCGTGGGTAGCCTCGGGGTTCGACATCTACACCAAGCGCTGAGCTGGCCAGCTGGGCTTTCGATCTCGGCGGCCTCGGTGTTCAGGGCCCCACGGCGCTCCCCCTACCGAAGCTCGCTGCGCATCCTCCGAAACTCTTCGAGCACCGCCTCGCGATCCTCCGGGGCGACCTCGAGGTACTCACACGCGGCCTCGACCTCGCTCGGCCGGTAGGGTCGGATGTCGATCCGCGATGCCCAGTCGATGGCGGCCGCCACCGCGCGAGCAATGCGCGACTCGGTGCAGACGGCCACGCGCATCGGGTATTTGCTCGACACCTCGGTGATGCGGAGGCGCTGGTTGGCATTGGGGGCCGGTCCGGGCGTGTAGACGAGCACTCCAACCTTTCCGGCGACGCGCGCGGCCTCCCACATGGCGTCGACCACGCGATCCCACTCGGCATCCCCCATGGCGCGTGCCGAGTGAACGAGCAACACGACGCCCCGAACGACGGTGACGGAGAGACTGGGGCTCCTATCTGGAAACTCGGGGACCATGCGCTTTCACCCCGGTGGAGGGGGCGCCCGCGGACGCCAAAGGTCAAGTCTGGAGCCTTATTTAGCCAAATTGTGCTTCCGCACGAGTCCCTACCCAGCGACTGACCCATGGCCCTGAGGCAATATGCGCCAAAGCACGGCGCAGGGCCCCTCGGGGCCGGCTGGAAGCCATCCTCGGCCGAGAAACCTCCACAGCCCGACGGGAGTACTACTGGGCGTGTGGTTCGTGTCGCCTCCCCTCGAGCGCCGCCTCTCTGGCTTGTCGGCGGCTGTCGTACTACCTGTGGTGAATGTGACGACCGGGAACGCGGACGCCCACAGCGGCTCGGAAGAGCTGGAGTCCGGGTCGCTGGAATCGCTCATGGTGCGTTACGTGGAGGGAGACACGTCGTCCTTCGAGGAGCTCTATCGCCGGCTTTCCCCCAAACTCTTCGGTTACCTGCTCCGGATGACCCGCCAACGAGAACAAGCCGAGGACCTCGTCCAGGTGACTTTCAGCAAGGTCCACCGAGCTCGAGACAGCTATCTCAAGGGGGCCCCCTTGCTCCCGTGGGTGCTCGCCATCGCCCGCCGCTCCTTCTTCGATGCCCGTCGGCGCACCAAGGTCCGCCCCGAATACCTCAGCTCGGACGGAACGATGCCCGAGCCCGAGACGGAGCCGGCGATTCTGGGTAACGACGTGGTCGAGGCCCTTGAACTGGCGATGCAGCAGCTCCCGGAGTCGTATGCCGAGGCCATCCAGCTGACGAAGATCACGGGCCTTAGCATCGCGGAAGCGTCCGAAGTGCTTGGCGCGAGCAAAACTGCTGTCAAACTGCGGATACATCGGGGCTACAAGCTGTTGCGCAAGAACCTCGAAGCCTACGGGCGAGACCTCCTCAGCGAGGAGACGCCATCATGACGATGAACGATCCTTTCTCCAAGCTCGCCGCTCAGACTCCCCGTCCGAGCGACTCGGTGCTCGCTGCGCTTCGGCAGGAGTTCGAAAACGCCCCGGCTGAAAAGGTCAGCCTCACCCGAGCTCAGCGCGCGGTCTACTCGACTGTCGCGCTTTGCGTGGGACTATTTCTGACGACGCTCACGGCCGTCTTTCGCGCGCCGCAAACCGTACTTGTCGCCGCGGCGGTCCTGAGCGCAAGTGTGGGAGCACTCCTCCTGGCCGGTGCCGTACCGGGGGAGCGCCACTCGATGGGACGCTCGTGGCGCCGCTCCCTGGTTGGGGGACTCACAATCGGCGCGCTTGTCGCGCTCGCTCTGAAGGCGGAATCTTTCGCCCCGTTTGCGGAATTCTTGGGAGACGAATCCCTCCACCGGGCAGGCGCGTGTGTGGCGCATTCGTTGATGAGCGGGGTGGTCGGCGGAGCGGCGCTGCTGTTCTTGTGGCGCCGTACCGATCCGTTTTCCCCGGGGCTGACCGGGAGCCTCCTTGCGCTGTTCGGGGGCCTCGTGGGAACCACGAGTGTCACCCTGATTTGCCAAAGCACGGAGGGACTGCACCTTACGGTGGGGCACGGGGCCGGACTTCTGATTTTGACCCTCGTCGGGTTTTTCGCAGGTCGAAAATGGCTGAGCCCGTAGAGCCGCCCAGCCCTTCCCCCCTGCGGCGCACGTTCTCCAGAGTCATCGACATCGCCCTTTGGGCAGCCGTCCTCGGAGTCTTGGTGCTCGCCGTTCTCCCCAAGAAGAGCGGGCCCAACGTGGGGCAGCCAGCCACCGAAATGAGCCTGCCGGTGGTGGGAACGGAGAACCAAACCGTCACCATCCCCGGAAACGGTGAGAGACCGATGCTCATCGAAGCCTTCGCCAGCTGGTGTGGAGCATGTCGGCGCAATGCAGGCCTATTGAGCGACCTCAGCGCCGCCAGGGACGAGGGACGACTGGACGTAGTAGCGGTGAGCGTCGACGATCATCCGAGTCAGGCGCTTTCGGCCAAGAAAAAATGGCCGATTCCGGTGGACGTCCTGCACGACGCTGAGGGGAAGTTCTCGCGCAACTATCGCGTCGACGTCCTCCCCACCTACATCCTCATCGGGACGGACGGCAAAGTGAAGCGCGTCACGTCGGGGAGCCCCGGCGCTTCGGACATCCGAGCTTGGCTGAGCGCCGAGGAGTAGACCGGCGCGACCTCAAGGGGAGGCGGGGCTTTGCGCTGGAGCGGGCGCGGGGCTCTTCGGTGCCTCCTCCGTGGGCACCTCCGTGGGCGGAAGCTCGTCCGGGCGCTCGAGCGAAGGCGGCGGCTGACTCTGCGTCGGATCTGGCTTGAGCTCCGCCGATGCCGCCGAGTCGTAGATGCGCGTGACGAACCATTTGCGGCCCTCCCGCTCGATGCCGAGGACTCGCACCGTTTCGGTTCCGGACCCGGTGGTACGAACGCTGACGATCGAGTCGACGGAGTTGGACTTGAGGACCGTGCCCACGCTGAGCAGCTCACCTGAAGCGTTCTTGCGCTCGGTACACGCCCCGCAGCTCTGTTCGTCCTTCTTCACGAAGGCCAAAGCTTCGCCCCGGGCGAGCTGACGAGCGATGTCGAAGTCCCCTCCGCTGAGCGTCTGCGCAAACTCGATGCCCACGTGCTTGGGCGTTCGCGTCCTCTCCTCGAGGGAAACGCGCCGGGGCGTCAGGCTTTCTCCCGGGACCTGGTAGTTGCAGGCGGCTCGCCCCGCCGCCCAGAAGATCAAAGTGGCGACGCAAATCACTCCGAGCATGACCAAGTCCTGCCGTGAGGGCGCGTTGATCTTTTTCTCGTCGAGGGGCTCGGAGGCCGAACCCGGGCCGTCCTTCTTGGCGCTCTTTTGGGACGCTCCTCGGCCCTCCTGGGTCTCCTCGGGCTCGTCTTTGCGAGCCGTCGAAGAGCTGGATTCGTCAGTGCTCATCGGGGCGGGAGCATCCCCTCACGCGCGGTCTTGCGCAACCGGGATTTCGGGTATGCTCGAGCTCCATGGAGGTCGCATCCCCACCCGCTCGCTCCGCCCCATTTGGCGCTGCTGAAGAAGGGCGTCCTGGCTGGACGCGCCTGCTCCGCCTCTCTGCGGCCGTCACGGCGACCGGTTATTCGGCTCAGCGGCTCCGTTCCCTGGAGATGAGCGGGATTTTTCTCGCGCTGAGCGGCGTGGTGTCCGTCCTTTTCGTGGCCCAGCTGGGCGCCGCCGACGTCGGGGACATCGTCGCTTTGCGTATCCTGGCGTATTCGTGCTGGCTCTACGGGGGCCTCGGCCTGTGGGCCCTGCTCTCCCCCAAGGCTCTACTTCAGCAGCCCAGCCTCTTGGCGCGCATGAGAGGACAAGAGCTCGGCACGACAGGGGTGAGGGCCCTCGGCTTTGCGCGACGCCTCGTCCTCGGCATGTTGATGGCGTCCCTGCCGGGACTCGTGACCGCTTTGATCGTGAGCCCGACGATGGGGACGGTCCTGCATCGGACGCTGCTTCTCGGCGTCGCGACGCTCTACCTCGTAAGCCTCGGTTTGCTCCTCGGAGGACTGGGAGCGTTTTGTGCGAACTCGTTCCCGAGAGCGCCGCGCACGTCCGCGCTCGGGCTGGTCGTCGGACCCTTCATCCTCTCGTTCTTTGCCGAGGAGATCCCGAGCATCATCGGCATCTATTCTTGGGGACTCTCGCGGATGATCGAGTGGGGGGCCGCGTGATGTCCGATGCAGGCGCCCGTCACGCGCACCTGTTCTTCAAGGCCGTGCGCCTCGAGAAGAAAACGCCACCCATCTCGCTCGAGCTGCGACCTCGAGTGCACGCCATCTTGGCCCCCTCGACGGAGGTGGGTGACGAGCTCGTGCGGTGCGGCGCCGGAATGACCCTTCCCCACCGAGGGAGGGTGCTACTCGGCTCCGAGGAGCCCGCCCGTACCCCCCGACTGCGCGCGCGGATCGGGACGCTGCTCCGCGACGAACCTCCACTCGATCACGAAGGCTCGGTTCGAAGCTATCTCGAGCGGGTCCTCGGTCTACGCCACCGGAGCATGGGGCGCGAGGGCAACGCTCCGGCACCGGAAGAAGTTCCGCACGTCGCCGAGCTCCTCGGCCGTCCCGCCGCCGGGCTCAGCGCGACGGAGCGGCGGCTCGTCGCCTTGGGATTGGCGCTCCATTTGGAGAGTCCCGCGATGATCTTGTTGCACGATCCATTGACCGACGTCGGTGCCGATCTGGCCCACGCACTCATCGGTGAGATGTCCAAGAAGGCGGACGACGGAGCCATCGTCGCCTGCATCGTCCCCACCGAACGCGCCGCACGTCAGCTCTCGGACCGGGTCCACGACCTTCAGGGTCGACCCGTCACCTCTCCTCCGGCTCACTTCTTGATCCGTAGCGAGCGAGTACGAGACGTCGCCAGCCTCCTCTCCAAGAGCCAACACATCATCTCCACGGAGCTCAAGCCGAGCGGCGACCTGCTCTTGGGCGCCCGTTCGGAATCGGCTGCGGCCGACGAGATCACCCAAGCGCTGTGCGCCGCGCAGGTCGATGTCTTCGAGGTGCGGCGCGTGTTCCCTCCATTTTTGGAGGGTGCCGATGCGTGACCTCCGGATGATCGTGTTGGGAGTTCTGTGCGCCATTCCCCTCACTTGGTCGGCGACCTGGGCGGCCGAAACGCGCACCGAGGTCGTCAATCAAGCGCTCGCGTCGCTATTGCTCGGCACGCTACCTTTGGTCGGAGTGATGCTGCTGTGGACCGAACGTCTGACGATGGATCATCCGGACGTCCGCTACGGGGAAAGCCGCCGCCGCCGCGCGGCTCACGCACTCTTTCGAGCCACCGCTCTCGTGGTCGGTTTTGCCATCGTCGGAAGCGGCCTTTCGATCGTCGTCTACCGAGGTGCTGGGGACCCACTCGTGTTCAAGGATCTGATAGCGACCATTCCCGTCGCGTTCGCGGGCTCCCTGGGTCTCATGGCGTTTCTGGCGTGGAGCCGCGTGTGGCTGGGTAAACCGGGGTTGGTCGTCGCCCTGCTCGCGTGCTGGATCCTGGGATCGGTGGATCTACCGGTCGCAGCAGCCGTGCCCACGGGGCACGTGCGACACCTGATTGGCGTGGGGACCGAGCTCCCCTTCCGGGGCTGGGTTTCGTTCTTGACTCTCTACGCCATCGCGATCGTCGGGACTTTGGCGACGCTGCTTCGCGTGCCCGAATAGACCGGTCGGGCTCGCGACGGTCCGCGGCGCTCTACTGCTCGCGGAAAGCTTCGGCGGGCCGCAGCCGCGCCGCGTGCATGGCGGGCCAGGCTGTTGCCAAGAGGCACACGACCACGGCAAAAATCCCCACGAGCAAGAGATCGAGAGGCTGCATGTCGACCGGCAGGTGAGAGATGAAATACACCTTCGGATCGAGGGGGATCGCGTAGACGATGAGAAGCTTGCACACGATGACGGCAAGCACGATACCCACCGCACCACCGACGGCGCCGATGATCATCCCCTGATAGAGGAACGACCGCAGGATGGCCGAATCGGCGGCGCCCATGGCCTTGAGGACGGCAATCTCCTTCTTCTTGTCGAGGACCACCATGATGAGAGTCGCGATCACGGTGAAGGCTGCCACGACGATGATGAGGGCCAGAACCGCGCTCATCAAGATCTGTTGAATGCGCAGCGCCGTGAAGAGTCCGTGATTGAGCTCTTCCCAGTCCATCGTGTAATGGAGCCCGTTCTTGAGCTTCTTGTCGATGCTGCGAGCAATGGACCGCGCATCGTCGATGTTGGCCACGCTCATCTCGAGTCCCGTCACACTATCGCCCGAATCGGCGAACTGCTGAGCCTGATAGAGGTCCGTATAGACGAGCTTGGCGTCGTACTGATCGAACCCAGCATGGAAGATGCCCGTCACCCGGAACTGCTTGGCCACCGGTGCGCGAATCGAGTCATGGGCGAAGGAAAACCCGATGGTGGGCGACGTCACTTGGACGCAATCGCCAATCCCCGCGCGGAGGTCCTCCCCGAGGGTCTTGCCGATGACGATTCCGGGTAGAGCTTCGCTCCCCTTCTTACAAGGATCGGAGTTGATGCTCTCGGGGAGAACGTCGTCCTCGGGGAGCTCGCTCTCGTAACCGCCCTCGGGCACGATGCTGCCTACGGGAGCGTCTTCTTCGAGTTCGAGCTCTCCATCTTCTTGGGGCCCGGGCTCGGTATCGGCGGGCGCTATCTCGTCTTCGTCCGCCGCACCCAACGTATCGAGAAGATCTCCCGGAATCCGATCGAAAGGATCGAGCTCCTCTTCGTTCGCTCCTTCATCGGCATCTTCGTCGGCTCCTTCGTCCGCATCGTCCTCGTCCAGCGTCCTGGAATCGAGGTCGCCGGGAATCACCATGTCGCTGCGACTTCGTGAATCACCGTCCCGGCGCGACGTCGGTGGTTTGGAGCCCGGTAGCCTGAGGCCCTCGAGGTTCCCCTCCACCATGTGCTTGGGGAGGTCGAGAACGTCCTTGACGCGAGCGGGGTCGACGCCTTTGAGCAAAACGCCCGTCGCCGTGCGATCGCCCCGCGTCACCATCATCGGATTGATGGTGAAGGGAGCCACCCCGGTCACACCGGGAACGTCCTTCATCTCATCCATCAATTCGCGATACTCGCCAAAGTAGCTCGACCGCTTGAGCACGAGGACGTGCGCGTTGACTCCCAGAACCTTGTCGCGGAACTCCTTGCGGAATCCTCCCGTGACGCTCATCGCCGTCGCGAGACCCGCCACTCCGAGGGCGACCCCGAGTACGGCAAAGAAGGTCCCCATCGAGATGAAGGCCTGCTTCTTGGAGGCCATGTACCGTCGGGCCAATTCGAAGGGGAATCCCATCGGCCGCGCATGTAGCATTGCACCCCGAAATCCCCCAGCGCTGGGCCCGAGACAACCGCTCGAAAGACCGGTCCAAGAGGCGCCCGAAAGCAAAACTCTCGAAAAAGACGCGGACCGAGGCCGCGATTCTGGCCAAAATCTGCGGCAATCGCGATCGGGATGCGCAATCCCCAGGAGAATGCGAATGTCACGCCTCCCAGCGACGGAAAGCGCGCGAGGCCGAGCGCCCTCTGAACATTCCGTTATCAGCAGAAGTTTCCCGTTCCACCCCGCACGGGTAAACTGAAGAGTGCCGTGAACGAACCTGAGCCCAACGACGATCAAATGGAGCCGCATCCCCCGGCCAGCGGTCCATCGTCGAAGAACACCGGGGGGCTCAAACAGGTCACTCTCACCGAGGACCCCGCCGAAGCCGGTAATCGGATCTCCCCGACCAGCCCGACCGCGCAAGGCGCAGCCGACCCCTACATCGGCAAGACCGTCGACGGCCGCTATTTCGTGGAAACCAAGCTCGGCGAGGGCGGGATGGGGGTCGTCTATCGCTGTCGGCACACCATCATCGACAAGAAGGTCGCGATGAAGGTCCTGCGGGCCGACATGGCGCAAAACGAGGAAGTGACCGAGCGCTTTCTCAACGAAGCGCGCTCCGCGTCGTCGATCGGAAACCCACACATCATCGACATCAGCGACTTCGGTCGGCTCCCCGATGGGGCTACCTATTTCATCATGGAGTTCCTCACCGGGACCTCCCTGGCCGACTTGGTCGCCGCGCGCGAGCCCATGGCTCCACCCCGGGCCGGTCACGTCATCCTTCAACTCGCCGAAGGGCTGTCCGCCGCACACGACGCCGGTATCGTTCACCGGGATCTCAAGCCGGACAACATCTTCCTCGTCAAACGCGGCTCCCATGACGACTTCGTCAAGATCCTCGATTTCGGCATCGCCAAGGCCTCGACACAGGACGCTCGGCTCACCCAGGCCGGTCAGGTTTTCGGGACGCCGCACTACATGTCGCCGGAACAAGCGTCGGGTTCACCGGTCGACCTGCGCTCTGACATCTACGCGGTGGGAGTCATCCTCTACGAGCTTTGCACGGGACAGCTCCCCTTCGACGCGGACAACTTCATGGCGATCCTCACGCAGCACATGTACAAGTCGCCGCTGCCACCCTCGATGATCGAAGGGCTCGTCCTCCCCCCCGGACTCGAGGACGTCATTCTCCGCTGTTTGGCCAAGGAACCCACCGAGCGTTATCAAACGATGACCGCACTCGGCGAGGACATCGAACGAGTGTTCGCGGGAACGCTGCCGACCGCCTCCCGGGACAGACGCAGCATGACCGAGGGCTACGCATCGCCCGAAGAATACTTCGAACGGCGCTCCGGCCTCGGTTCGGTTCCACCCCCGAAGAGCCCCCCCAACCTCTTGCTCTACGCCTCCATCGGGGCGCTCGCCGCTCTGGCCGCAGGAACGGCGGTCTACTTCGCGACGGGCGCAGGCGCCGCGCCCCCGGCCACGGCCGAACCCTCCTTCGTGGCCGCGCCCTCTTCCACCGATCCCGGCGCCGAGAAGGCAGCCTCGGAGGACGACGAGAAGCCTCCCACGACCCAGGTCGCCATCGCCGTGGCTCCCCTGTCGGCCCACGTCTTCCGCGGCGACGAAGACCTGGGCCAGAGCCCCGTCATGGTCGAAGTCGGCAAAGAGCCGCTCAGTCTCACCGCTCGTCTCGATGGCTACGAAGCCCGCGAGATCGAGATCGACGGCTCGAGATCCAAAGTCACCGTCGAGCTGGAGAAAAAGGCAAAGAAGGAGCCCGTCGTCTCCCCGACTCAGGCGCTTCGGCCTCGTCCCGTCGCCGCCCCGGCACCCAAACCCAAACCTCTCGGCGACAGCGAGCTGGTCGATCCCTGGGACTGACTTTCGCCTTCGTCTCGCCATCGTTCGTCCGAAAATGGACTCCATCATCCAAGCGCTGAAGCGCTCGATTCCCGACGAAGTGCGCTCGCTCAGTCGAACGCTCGCAAAGGCCGGTTTTCGTTCGTGGGTCGTGGGCGGCTCGGTGCGGGACATCGCTTCCTCGGCCCTCCAAGACGAGCGACCCGAGGTGATCGGCGATTGGGATCTCGCCACGGACGCCCGCCCCGAGGACACTCAGAAGCTCTTCCGGAAGGTGATCCCCACCGGCGTCAAACACGGCACCGTCACGGTCGTCTTGAACCGACAGCATTTCGAGATCACGACGCTGCGGGGAGAGAAGGGTCACTCGGACGGTCGGAGGCCCGACGAGGTGTATTTCGTCAACGACCTCGAAGAAGATCTCGCGCGACGAGACTTCACGGTCAACGCCATGGCGTTCGACGTCGAGTCCAGCGAATTCTTCGACCCGTTCTCTGGACTCGATGACCTGAAGAGCGGCCTCATCCGGGCGGTCGGCGAGCCCGAGCGACGCTTCGAAGAGGACGGCCTGCGCGTGCTGCGCTGCGCGCGGTTTTGCTCCACCTTGAAGTTCGAGATCGAACCGAAGACGGCCTCGGCCATCCGACCTTCGTTGTCGAGCTTCGAAAAAGTGGCCCAGGAACGGGTCGCGGACGAATGGTTCAAGGCTTTGGGCGGCGCGGCTCCGAGCCGCTTCTTTCGCGCCATTCGGGAGCACGGGATGCTCGACATTACGGCCCCTGAACTCTGGTCGAGCAAGGACACGTTCCTCTCGTTCGACGAAACGCTCGCGCGCATCGATCAAGCGTCCCTTTCACCGATGTTGCGCCTCGGGCTGTTCGTTCGGGCCGGCACGCGCAGCGAAACGGACCCGGGCTCGGTGGCGCGTGACTTTGCCGCACGCCTGCGGCTCTCCAAAGATCAGACCCAAACCCTCGCGCGCCTTTGCTCGTTTGCCGAGCTCCCGCCCGACGTCACCCAGGATGCCAGCGGCTACACGGCCCGTGTTTTCTTGGGGCAAGTGGGCCGCCAAGACGCCCCGGAAATGCTGCGTTTCATCGAACTCGCCCGGCCGACCTCCACCGGTTCCGCTGACCTCGAACGAGGAGTCGCACGACTCCGGGCGGAGCTCGACTCGGGCGCCCCTTTGAGCCTCAAGGAGCTCGCCGTGACGGGCGCGGATCTCATCGCCGAGGCCGGGATCGAAAAGGGGCCGCGGCTGGGGCAGGTGCTTTCCGGCCTACTCCAGGCGACGCTCCGCGACCCGAGTCTGAATCGACGCGATGCGCTGCTGCGCCTCGCCACCGAGCCGACACGTCGCTAGAGCGGCGACCGGTCGGTCGTCGCGATTCAACGGAAACTAGTGCTACGACCATGTAGAAATGAGCGGTTTCGAAGCTCTCCCAAAGAAGGTGAGGTCGGCTTCGAAACCGCGCATCGATTCCTTTCTCTCCGCACTTTCTCTTCCGATTTGTGCCGCGACCCCTCCGGGGGGCCCAGGCGTCACTCGGCGCTGACAGACTCAAGAAGTGCTCAAACTTACATGGTCGCGGCACTAGTGCTACGACCATTTAGAAACGAGCGGTTTCGAAGCTCTCCCAAAGAAGGTGAGGTCGGCTTCGAAACCGCGCATCGATTCCTTTCTCTCCGCACTTTCTCTTCCGATTTGTGCCGCGACCCCTCCGGGGGGCCCAGGCGTCACTCGGCGCTGACAGACTCAAGAAGTGCTCAAACTTACATGGTCGCAGCACTAGAGCGTCGTTTCGTGAGCGTCGTTTCGTGCAGCAAATGCAAGCAGAGCACGCGAAAAACGCACCATCGTAGAGGGTCGGAGCGTTTTTCTGCCGCTCATTGCGGCAAACTGATCGACGCTCTAGCGTCCCGGCCATGCCGGAGTTCGTTTTCACGATGCAGGAGGTGACCCGCGTTCACCCCCCTGACAAGAAGGTTCTCGACAACGTCACCCTCGCTTTCCTCCCGGGCGCCAAGATCGGCGTGATCGGAGCCAACGGCTCCGGAAAGAGCTCGCTCATGCGCATCATGGCGGGTCAGGACGATGGTTTCACGGGAGAGGCGCGGCCTCATCCTTCAATCAAGGTGGGATACTTCGCTCAAGAGCCGGATCTCGGTGCTGTGAAAACGGTGCGTGAGGCCGTGGAGCTCGCCGTCTCCGACACGCGCGCCCTCCTCACTCAGTTCGAGGAAATCAGCGCCAAGTTCGCCGAGCCGATGGAAGACGACGAGATGACTGCGCTCCTCGAGAAGCAGGGCAAGCTCCAGGACAAGATCGACGCCATCGATGCTTGGAACTTGGACATGCGCGTCGAGCGCGCCATGGATGCCCTTCGTTTGCCTCCGGGTGAGGCCGAGGTGGACGTCCTGTCGGGCGGTGAGAAGCGCCGGGTCGCGCTCTGTCGGATCCTGCTCGAAAACCCCGACATGCTGCTCCTGGACGAGCCCACCAACCACCTCGACGCCGAGTCGGTGGCGTGGCTCGAGCGGTTCCTCAAGGAATACCCGGGCACGGTCGTAGCCGTGACGCACGATCGCTACTTCTTGGACGACGTGGCGGAATGGATCTTGGAGCTCGACCGAGGTCGCGGCTATCCCTTCCACACGAACTACTCCGGGTGGCTCGAGCAAAAGCAGACGCGCCTCGCCCAAGAGGAAAAGCAGGAGAGCGCCCGCCAGAGAAAGCTCAAGCAGGAGCTCGACTGGGTGCGTCAGAGCCCTAAGGCTCGCCAAGCGAAGAGCAAGGCCCGCCTCAGCGCCTACGAAGAGCTGATGAATCAGTCCGAGGCGAAGCAGAAGGACGGCGGCGACATCACCATTCCGCCCGGACCGCGCCTCGGGGAAACGGTCATCGAGGCCAAGAACCTGAGCAAGGCGTTCGGGGACAAGCTCCTCATCGACGACCTTTCCTTCCGGCTGCCAAGGAGCGGCATCGTCGGGGTCATCGGCCCCAACGGGGCGGGCAAGTCGACGCTGTTTCGCATGCTCGTGGGCGAACAAAAACCCGACTCGGGGGAGCTCAAGCTGGGCGAGACGGTGCAGATCTCGTACGTCGATCAGTCTCGTGAAGAGCTTTCCGGAGACAAGAACATCTGGGAGGAAATCTCGGGCGGCGAGGACACCATCGAACTCGGCACGCGCGAGGTCGCGTCACGAGCGTACTGTTCGTGGTTCGGATTCAAGGGCAGCGACCAACAGAAGAAGGTCGGCCAGCTCTCGGGCGGAGAGCGCAACCGCGTTCACTTGGCGAAGTTGCTGAAGCAGGGCGGCAACCTGCTCCTCTTGGACGAACCGACGAACGATCTCGACGTCGATACCCTCCGTTCCCTCGAACAAGCCCTCCTCGAGTTTCCGGGATGCGCCGTCGTCATCAGCCACGATCGCTGGTTCCTCGATCGCATTGCGACCCACATCTTGGCATTCGAGGGCGACAGCCACGTCGAGTGGTTCGAGGGCAACTACGAAGCCTACGAAGAAGATCGCAAGCGGCGCATGGGTGAGGATGCCGATCAGCCGAAGCGCATCAAGTACCGCAAGATCCAGTAGGCGCAGGCGATAGATGGCCTGGGAAATCGACAAATCCCGGACGAAGCTCGAGTTCTCCGTCCGGCACATGATGATCCACACCGTGCGCGGGACGTTCTCCGAATTCGAGACGGAGCTCGACATCGACCCGGACGCCCTCGCCCGGAGCTCGGCAAGGGCGCGCATCCAAGCGCGAAGCGTCTCCACCCGGGACAGCCTGCGCGACGAGTACCTCGTCTCGAAGAACTTCTTCAACCCAGACGTTTTCCCTCACATCGAGTACGAGAGCACGTCGGTGCGCCTCAGCGGCAAGAAGATCTCGGTCAGCGGGCGCCTGAAAATCCGAGACAAGGAGCATCAGCTCATCCTGAGCGGAACCGTCAAGGGACCATCTGCTGGTTTCGGCGGGGGCTCGCGACATCTCGTCTTCGAGCTACAAGGTGAGATCGAGCGGGAGCCGTACGACCTCGTTTTCAACGGCGCTGTCGAAACGGTGAGCATCGTCGTCGGCAAGAAGGTCGCTCTGAACCTCCTCGTCGATCTCGTGGAGAAGTAGACCCGTCGCGCGCGGTATCAAATCTTCACTCGGTAAGGGAGTTCAATCTCGTCCCCCGTGTGACCGCGGAAGCCCCAGTTCTCCGGGGGACTTTCGATGATGCAGATCTCGAGCTCGGATGCGGCCAAACCTAGGCGGTCCTCGCAGCGCTCGAAGAGCATCTGAATGAGCTTTTTCCGAACGGCTTTGGTCCGTCCCTGCATCATGAAGATCTCGACTATGGTGTAGTCGGAACTCCGATCGGAGGGGAACATGAACTCCTCCCGTCCCAATCCGATGAACCTGTGGAACTTCTTGTCGGCCGGAATCCCCAAGACCTCCACCAAACAGGCGTGCACCACGTCGGAGAGTTGTGCGCGGCGAGCCGCCAAGGGCTCAGTCAAACCGTAAAACTTCACTTGAGCCATTCTCGCACCTCATCTTGCTCGAGACTCGGCTGCGGTCAATCGCGCTGAAATGAGTCCGGCGTGTATCCACCGGCGGGTGACGGCATGCCCAGCGCGTCATCCGGTGAGCGGCGCGCCACGGGCACTGTCTCGAAAAACTCCGATGAAATCCGCAACGCCTCTCCGCTGCGTCCGAAGTCCACAAGAGGGCGACGGTCGCCCCGGTTGGAGGATCTTCGATGACATCGCGCGAGGCACGGAAAATACTGAGGAAATTCGGGGGTATTGAGGTGCGTCAGCGGGGCTCCCACCTCATCGTCCGGGTGGGACGGCGGCAATCGGTCATCCCCGTCCATCCCGGCAGGGATCTGACGCCCGGCACCCGGCACAAGATCGAGCGCCTGTGGCGCCACCTCGCAGAAGACACATCCTAATCGCCCGGACGCCAGCGCGCACTACTCGAGCTGGTCGTTTCCCGTGAAGGAGCGCAGAGCCGCGACGGAAACCTCCCGGCGCGCCTCGACGAGCTTTTCGGGGTCGTTGTCTCCATGAAGAGCGGTCGCGAAAAAGGTCACCCCCCCGTTCCATTCGAGCCAGCCAACGTACCAGCCCACCGGCGGCTGGCTTCCGTACATCCCGGTCTTGCCCCGGAGAGTCGTGCCTTGCCCCTCGGTCTTGGGGATCACCTCGACGGTCGTGTCCATCGCCCACGCGCTGAAGGGCAGCTGTCGGGTCTGAAGACGGTAGAGGAACTCAACTTGCTGACGGGGGGTGATCCGAAGTCCGCCCGCCTCGAGCCAAAATTGATCGAGAGGCCCCCCCAGGGTCCCGTTGCCATAGTCGAGCTCACGCAAGGCGACGGTCATGCGGTCTTCGCCGATCCTCCGTGCCAGCTGCTGGAAACAGGGCACACACGATACCTCCATCGCCGAACGGAGGGTGTGATCCTGATTCCAAGCGGGGACGGAGTACTCCTTTCCGTCCCACTTGAACGAGTGATCGGGCGACTCGAGCTCGCCGAGCTCGAGGCCGATGAGGCTGTGAGGGATCTTGTAGGTCGAGGCCGGCCCGAGAGGTACGTCACATGCGCCTTCGGCGCTGCACAGGAGCTGGCGTGTTTCGACGTCGTAGAGAACAATCGACCCACTGAGTCGACGCTCCGCGAGGAGCGCGGCGAGGGGCTGATGGATCTCGAAGTCCTTGCCTTGGGGCGACGGACCGGTATCGGTAGGAGCATCCGGCAAGCCCGCCGATTCTGGCTCGGGGGGGCTTTCGGCCGGGGAAGGCGCATGACACCCGAGCGCAGCAAGGGCTGCAACAAAGACCCATCCTCTCTCGATACGCATCGCCACGTTGACGCCCAGGACTGTAGGACGATTCCAAATCCCCGCCAAAATGTCAGAAGGCCGACTCCCGAGAGTCGGCCTTCTTGCCTTCTGTGCTCAGATCCTAGGCAAAACGCTCAGGCTTCGCCCGTCGCTGGCTTGGCCGGGCCGCTGAAGATCGGCCCGCGGTCCTTCTTCTCCTTCTTCTTGCGGTCGGCGTACGTCGGGATCACGACGCGCGTTCGCTTGGGGAGCTCGCGGCCCTCGATACAGGCGTCGATCTCCTCGGAGTCGAGCGTCTCACGCTCGAGCAGCGCTTGGGCGAGTCGATCGAGCTTGTCGCGATTCTCGCGGATCACCTTGCGGGTGAGGGCCAGCTGCGAATCGATGATGTGCCGCACCTCTTGATCGATCTCGCGCGAAGTCGCTTCGGAATAGTCCTCCCGTCGCTGCGCCATCTCGCGACCGAGGAAGACGTTGCCCTCTGCCTCGGTGTAGGCGACCGGACCCATCTTCTCACTCATGCCGAGCTCGCACACCATGGCCCGTGCCAGACGGGTCGCGCGCTTGATGTCGTCGGACGCTCCGGTGGTGATCTCGTTGAACACTTCTTCCTCAGCGACACGACCACCGAGAGCCATCGCGATGCGAGCGAGCGTCTGACGCTTGGTCATCAGGTGACGGTCCTCGGTCGGCAGGAACATGGTCACGCCGAGGGCTCCTCCGCGCGGAATGATGGAGACCTTGTGCACGGCATCGTTGCCTTCGACCAGCTTGCCCACGATGGTGTGGCCGGCCTCGTGCCAAGCGCTCGTCTTGCGCTCCTGCTCGCCCATCACCATGCTGCGCCGCTCGGCGCCCATGAGGACCTTGTCCTTGGCGAGCTCGATGTCCTCCATGTACACGGCTTCCTTGTCCTGCCGCGCGGCGAGAAGGGCCGCCTCATTGACGAGGTTCTCGAGATCGGCACCCACGAATCCCGGCGTGCCTGCGGCGATGATGCCGAGATCGACATCATCCCCGAGGGGCACCTTGCTCGTGTGCACGGCCAAGATGCCCTCACGACCGCGGATGTCGGGCGCCGGAACGGTGATGCGCCGGTCGAAGCGACCGGGTCGGAGGATGGCCGGATCGAGGACGTCGGGACGGTTGGTCGCGGCGATGATGATGACACCCTCGCTCGACTCGAACCCATCCATCTCCACCAGAAGCTGGTTGAGGGTTTGTTCACGCTCGTCGTGGCCGCCGCCCAAACCGGCACCGCGATGACGACCGACCGCGTCGATTTCGTCGATGAAGATGATGCACGGCGCGTGCTTCTTGCCCTGCTCGAAGAGGTCACGCACGCGGCTGGCGCCCACGCCCACGAACATCTCTACGAAGTCCGACCCGGCGATACTGAAGAACGGAACGCCCGCTTCGCCGGCGATGGCACGCGCGAGCAGGGTCTTGCCCGTTCCGGGCGGCCCCACCATCAAAACGCCCTTGGGGATGCGTCCCCCGAGGCGCTGGAACTTCTTGGGATCTTTCAGAAACGCGATGATCTCCTCGACCTCGTCCTTGGCCTCGTCCACCCCAGCCACGTCGACGAAGGTCACCTTGTTCTGCGCTTCGTTGAGAAGACGTGCTCGGCTCTTGCCAAAACTCATCGCCTTACCGCCACCCGCCTGAAGCTGGCGCATGAAGAGGTAAAACATCACCAGCAGGAAGAGCATCGGCAGCATGATGGTCAGCGCGCTCATCCAGAAGGTGCCGCCATCATCCTGCTCGTACTTGACCGTGACGCCGCTCTTGAGGAGAAGCTCGGGATCGGCATCGGGCGGTCCCACGGTCTCACCGGGCACGAGCTGCCCAGACGGCTCCTTGATCTGGAAGGAGTACTTCCGCTCACGAATCTTCACTTCGGTGATGCGTCGCTCGCCCTCGGGAGCCTGCACGAGCTCCACGAACTCGCTGTAGTCCATCGCCTGTCGAGCTTTGTTCTGGGGACCCAGAAGTTGCCAAACGGCGAGGAGAGAAACGATGACGACGACCCAGAGGAGTAAGGTCTTTTGGGGTTGCTTCACTTGGCGGACCTCGAATACGACAGACGCATCAGGGGTTTGGTTCAATCTGAGGGGCTCAGAGTTACCCCCCACGTGGATCCTAGCGATCTTCCGGAAATGCGCCCTAGATTTGGGCCGCATTTCTTCACTTAGCGGTTTTGTTCTCGGATTTGTTACCCAGAATCCGGGTCAAAGAAATACCCCCGGGAAGTTTCAGGTCCAAACCCACTGCGGGATCGCGTAAAGCCTGCCGAATTTGCTGTCGCTGCTCGCGATTGAGCCCAAGGGGTTCCGGTAAGTGGGAGGCTTCGTCGGCAAGCTCGACCAAATGGTCGACGGCCCCCGGTCCCAGCTTTTCCATGAGGGGAAGGAGCTCTGTCCTGGTTTGAACTCTTAAGAATCGAGGGTTGAAATTCGATGGATCCTGACACGGGGTCAGCCCATGGCGCTCGACGTGCGCCAAAACATCGGCGCGACTGGCGCGGATCATCGGTCGGATCAAGCGTTCGACGCGGGGGGCGAGGACGGAAAGCCCTTCCAAGGACGTCCCGCGGAGGATCCGCATGAGGATGGTTTCGGCTCTATCTTCCTTGTGATGGGCGGTCGCAAGGAGAGTCTCTTTCGCCAAATGCTCGTCAACCAGCTCCCAGAGCGCACGGTAGCGCGCGTCACGAGCCCTGGCCTGAAGATTCGCACCATCTTTCAGCTGTAAACGGCGACTCCAAAAGGCGATGCCCTCCTTGCGGCAAAACGCCTCGACGACCCGAACCTCTTCGGCCGCTTCCGGCCGCAGACCGTGATCGATACTCAGCCCCGCAAGCTCGAATCCGACCTCGCTCCGAAGGAGCGAGAGACAATGAAGAAGCGCGAGCGAATCGGGCCCTCCGGATACCGCAACTGCCACGGTGTCCCCGCGCTTGACGCCGCACTCCTTGCTCAGGGTCGTGCGCACGAACCTCAGCAAACTCGGGGGATGCGATCGCGCCATCAGGCGCCCTCCCACAGCTTGCAGAAGAGCACCTCCTCACCCTCGAGTGAGCCGTCGACATGCTCGTCGTTGGGGTAACCCTCCGCGCACCGTCGCCCGCTTTCGTCGAAATGGGCACAGCTGTCACAAGTAAAACGAAGACGAAAGCGCTCGGCTTCTCGTCTCAGTTGATCATCGATGCGCGTCTTCATGACGATGCCTCAGGGGAAAGCCTGCGCCGGCTGCCCTCTCCGGTAGTAGAATCGGAACCATCCCGTGACGCGACTCGGATCTGGATGAGAATATCCGGCAGTAGATTCGGCATCGGGCACCACGTCACGCGGATCTCCCATCGATACGTCGAACTCTGCTTCGATGAGGCGATCCTTTTTCTTCCGGTTGGGTTCGCCATCGAAAAGCTCCGAAAACGTGATGCTGCCGGAGATCGCCTGGAGGGTGACGACCTCGTCCTCACAGGTTCGTCCCAGGTGAAGCGCCATCGTCAGAAGCGGCGTACCGAGGTACGTCTCCTCGATTCCCTCGGGAATCGATCCGGCCGGGAGCCTGACCTGTATCGGCTCACCGAGCTGCTCCAAAGCAGCGTCCGTCGAATGGAGCGCGACGATGAGCGCGTCCGAGTTCCGTTGGGGGCTGTCGCCGCGCTGGATCCGGATCGTTTGCGAGTCCTCGTAGGGGCTCGACGCAAAGAAGTCCGGGTCCATGGCGTAGGCACCGCTACGACAATCGAGCACGACGAGATCATCGCTCTTTACCTGACCTTCACCCCGACCGACCGCGCAGGAGAGCTGTAAGAGCACAGCTGCTGCCAGCAGCCCTGCCCGGAGCGTCGTGCTCATGACACCTTCCCCGTGATGAGCCCTCCACCGAGGACGCGTTCACCCTCGTAGAAGACGGCGAATTGCCCCGGGGACGGCGCGGTGACGGGCTGTTCGAAGACGGCCCGCGCGCGGCCACCATCCGTAGTCTGAAGGTGCGCCCGAGAACGCGCGCCGCGGTAGCGAATGATCACGTCGGCGCTGAGCGGGAGCGTGACGCCGTCTCGCAGGGCGACCTCGGTAAGATCGAGACCCGAGACGAGCAGCTCGTCCTTGTCGCCGAGGCGCACCGTGGCTGTCTCCGGATCGATGTCGACGACATACGCTCGCTCGCCCACCGCGACCCCGAGGTTGCGCCTTTGGCCGCGCGTGAATTTGTGCATCCCTGCGTGAGTGCCGAGCACCTTGCCGTCCGGGCCGATGATGGGCCCGGGACGCACGCGCTGTTTGGCTCGCTTTTCTACCAGCTCGTCGTAGCGCCCCGTGGGAACGAAGCAGAGCTCTTGGCTCTCGCCCTTGTTCGCGCCGGGCAGCTTCAGGTAGGCGGCCTGCTGTCTCACCGTCTGCTTGTCGAGATGTCCGAGGGGGAAGAGAAAGCGCCCGAGGATGTCATCGGGCAGCATGTGCAGGAAGTAGCTCTGATCCTTGTTGAGGTCGATGGCGCGCAGCAGATCGAGGCGCCCGTCGGCGGTCCTTTCGATGCGCGCATAATGCCCCGTCGCCACGTACTTGGCGCTCAGGCGATCGGCCAACGAAATCAGCTCGGCGACCTTCACGCCCCGATTGCAGCGGACGCACGGACTGGGGGTGATGCCTTCGATGTAGCCCTCGACGAACGGACGCACGACCTCCCTTTCGAAGAGCTCCCGACGATCGAAGGCGTAGTGCGGAAACCCCAGAGCGTCGGCAACTCGGCGTGCGTCGTGGACGTCCTCGGGCGCGCAACAACGTCCCTTGACGCTTCCGTTGTCCGGGTAATCCCACAGGTGAAGCGTGACGCCGACGACGTCGTAGCCTTCGTCCAGAAGGCGTGCGGCCGCCACCGAGGAGTCCACTCCCCCACTCATGGCGACCACGACGCGTTCAGGCATGGCCCGAAACCTAGCGCGACGGCCCCGCCGGTCCCAGCCACCGAGCCGCATCGGTGCACCCAGAAAGATTTCCGAGCCATTTTGTGCAAACGTTCCCACAACGCGAGGCATGACCACACATCGGTTCCTCGGTTTCTCGGCATTTTTCGTTCTTTTCCTGGGCTCTGCCTGCGCCTCGGAGGGCCCGGCGGGCTCCGAGGACGGCGACACGGGGACGGGCGGCGCCGCATCGACGGGAGGCGCCGGATCCGGCGGTGATCTCGCGAGCGGCGGTGGGCTCGCCACGGGCGGCGCGCCGACGACGGGGGGCGCGCCTGCGAGCGGCGGCGTACCGGCGGCTGGCGGCGACTTTTCGACGGGCGGCGTCCCCGGGGGCAGCGGCGGCGACCTCGGGACCGGCGGCGATCTCGGGACCGGCGGCGATCTCGGGACCGGCGGCCAGGGGGAGCCAGAAGGTTGCCCGATGGTCGAAACGCCCATGCCGCCCGAACGCACGCGACTCGTGATGGGTCAGTTCACGGCCGATCCCTCCGCGCACGTCTTCGACTGCAAGTTGTACTTCTATCCGTCTCACGACCAGGACAACGCAAACGGCTTCAACATGGTCGACTACCACGTGTTTTCCCTCGGCGACGACGGGAACTTCACCGACGAGGGCACCATCCTCCACCTCGACGACGTCCCCTGGGCGACCCAGTACGCCTGGGCACCGGACGCCGCCCACAAGAACGGAACTTATTACTTTTACTTCCCGGCCAAGGACGCCCAGGGGATCTTTCGTGTCGGCGTCGCCACGGCGACCCATCCAGCCGGACCCTTCACCCCGGAGCCAACGCCCATCGCCGGAAGCTTCAGCATCGACCCGGCCGTCTTCACTGATGACGACGGCGAGTCCTACATGTACTTCGGTGGACAATGGGGCGGTCAGCTGGAGTGCTACAACAGCGGATCGTATGTCGCGTCCGACTGCGCAACGGACAACGGCGCGGGCGGAAGCGGCGATGGCAAGCCGCGTGTCGTCCGTCTCGGAGCGGACATGAAAAGCTTCTCGGGCGGGGTCGAGGACGTGACTCTCTCCGGCGGGGCAGCCCGCTTCTTCGAAGGTGCGTGGGTCCACAAGCACGACGGGACCTACTACTTCTCGTACTCGGACGGCCCCTCACACCGGCTTCACTACGCGACGGGCGATTCGCCCCTCGGCCCGTTCCAGTACCGAGGCGTTCTACTCCCCGACCATGGATCGGGATGGACGACCCATCACTCCGTCGTACAGTTCGAGGAGAACTGGTACCTTTTCTACCATGACTCGTCGTGTTCCGGCGGCGTCACCGAGAAGCGCTGCGTGAAGTACGCCTCACTGACTCACAACGCGGACGGCTCCATCAACATGGTGACCCCGTGACCGGGCTCACCCTTGGGGCGTCAGCTCGGTCACGCTTCCGGCATCCAGCTCGTACAAGTCGAACAAGTCACCATCGAGCGTCCCCGTGACGAACACTCGATCACCGCTTTCGAGACGCTGGAACCCCTCCTTGTCGAGGGGGTCGTAAGGGAGAGCCGAAGTGTTGACCTGGATTTGTCTGATCCCGGTATCGAGGGTGAAGCCCCCACCATCGACTTTCACGATCTTCCCCCGGTAGGCAACGCCCGGATAATATTCGTGATAGAAAGTCACCGGGAAGTCCTCGTCGTCGACTCCGGAGGCGTAAAACTGCGTTCCGAGATTGCGGACGTACACGCTCTGCGCCTCGATCGTCCGCCGCTCGTAAAACTCGTCGTCCACGTACCCGTAGACTACGACTCGATCGTTTTCGAAGAGATGTCGCCCCTCGGGATAGTCGTCGTAATCGTCCATCTCGACGGTGATGCGCCCGCTGCCGTAATCGAGCTCGAACTCGTCATCGCGTGCCTCGACAACCGTACCCGACACCGAGATGAAGTCGTTGTTGTCCGCCTCCCGCACCGGATGCTCGAGGTCGATGTCCTTGGGACTTTCGGCCTCGGTCGCGCCCTTGTGTCCACAGCCGGCGAGCAAAACCAGACCTGCCATGCAAGTCAGCGGAAAATATCGAATGTGGCTCTTCGTCATGTCGTCCCCCCTCAGCCCTTCTCGATGATCCAGTCGGCTTTGATCTCGTGGTCTTCGATGATTCCCGGATCCATCTCCCCGGAAACCTTCACGAAGTCGCCGAGATCGATCTTCAGGTATCCTTTGTCATCCATCGGATCGTAACCCATCTCGTCCGTGTCCACCTGGATCCGCTGGAGACCGGTGTTGATGGTAAACTCACGCCCACTGATCTCGGTGACGTAGCCACTCACTTCAGCTCTCCCGAGCACGATCGGCCCCGTCACGGTCCAATTCACGAAGTCCTCCTCATCGACGCCACTCGCATAAAAGTGAGTCCCGAGATCCTCCACGAAGACGCTGCTGGCTTCGATGGTCCTCTTTTCGAACAGATCGTTGTCGATGAACCCATGAACGACGACTTTGTCGTTCTCCATCATCAGCCGGCCTTCCTCGAAGAAGTCGAAATCGTCCATTTCGACGGTGATGACGCCACCCGCGTAATCGAGACGAAACGAATCGGGCGATGTTGCGACCACCGTGCCGCTCACCGAAATCCAAGAGTCGTCCTTCGCTTCCTTCGGATCCGCCGCGCTGCTCGTTCCGGTCGCCATCACGGCACAGGAAGCGAGCAAGATTGCATTGGTTACTTTGATCGTCCGTTTCATTTTCGTCTCCTTTCGTAGTGGAGCCGTGCGCGACGCGGATCCGCGCGCTCCGGCCTTTACGAGTGGCGACGCAATCACCATGCCACCGGGTAGTCGATCCATCTCGCGCCGTGCTCGCGCTGGCAGCGGGAGCGCACGGCGCTGGGTCAGGAGAGCCGCGCACTGTGGCAAAATGCCACACTTGCGGCGAAAACGTCGCATTTCGCCACAATGATCCGTTCGCTCTGCACCCCTAGGGAGGTACAAAGACCGACAGGGCCCCTAGGGAGGTGCAACGACCGACAGGGCCCCTAGGGAGGTACAAAGACCGACAGGGCCTTCGCGACGACGAAGACAATCCGCGACGAATGCGCGCGACGGCTTTCGCTGCGGGGAGCCGCGGCGAGGCCGGGCGCTAGAAAGGCTCAGATCCGTTCGGCGAAGTCGAGGGGGAGCCCGATGACCAGCCCGTCGCCGATCCCCTCGACGGACGCCGCAGCATCCGCGATGATGCGCTTGATTTCGTCCGCTCGATCGTCCGGGACGACGACTTCGACGCGGACGTGCTCGACCGCATGCCCGTCCGCAGCCCGACCGTGCCCTTGCACCATGGACTCGGACCATCCGCTCAAGCCGGCATCGCGGAGCGCCAATCCCACAGCGCTCCGTTTGGAAATCCGGACATATGCGATGAGGAGTTTCATGGGATACGACGATCCCATCGCCCCCTTTGAGCGTCAATGGGACAAGGGCGCCAATGGGGCAGGTTTTCGCCCATGGGACAGAGCGTCAATGGGGCCGATTTTCGCCCATGTCTACGAAAGGCAGGAACGCCTCGAGCTCTTCGCGCTGCTGCTCGACGGAACGTTCTGTTCGAAGCACGAGGTGCCGCTCGAACTCTCCCTCGCCAATGGGTTCGTAGCCCTGGGAAAATGACTCGTAGATCTCCCGGCGGCCGTCACTGACGCCCCCCGCCCCTTCCCGCCGCTCGAGCCGCTCGAAAGTAGCCGCTTCGGGGGCGCGGCACTCGATGAAATGGAGCTCGGCGTCGAACGCCGCTGCGAGCTGCGCGAAGAGAGCCCGACTTTGCCTCTTGCTGAAGCTCGCTTCGACGATCACCGAGCGTCCGCTGCCGAGGACGAAACTCGCGTCGCTCATCATCTTCTCGTACACGCGCGCCGACTGCTCGGGGGAGTACATCCCCTGGAAGGCTGGCTCGTGACACTGCTGATCGGGGCGCACACCGTGCAGGTGTTTTCGGGTGGTGTCCGAGTCGATGACGATGGGGACCCCGGAGGTGCGCAGGCGCTCTGACACCGTCGTTTTCCCCGAAGCGATCATCCCGCCGACCAGAATCAGACGCCGCTCTGACCCTTTGCCGAGCACAGGCGCCGCCGACTGTTCGCAGAACCGGGCGATCTCGGCGTCCATCGAAGCCGTGTCCGCCCCAGAGTCCATTTGCGAGCGCAAGATCGCCGTCACTTTGGCGCGCACGAAGGCCCGATAGCTCTCGTAGAAATCGACGAGACGGTACAGTTCGAAATCGCGGGTTCGACGCACGTAAGAGCCGAGGAGGCGCTCGGCCACCCCGGGCTGCGACTGGTGCCTTAGATCCATCGTCAAAAACGACAAGTCCGAGACCACATCGGCGTAACGAAATCCATCGTTGAACTCGATGCAATCGATGATGAAAAGCTCGTCGCCCTCGAGATAGAGATGCTCGAGCCTGAGATCTCCGTGCCCGTCGCGGACGAATCCATTGTTCGTGCGATGCGTGAGAAGCTCGTTGTGCGTTTCGAGGAACGAGCGCTGATAGCTCTCCGCCGCGTCCACGTACTCGGATAGGTCCGAAAGAAGAGGCCTCGATTGCACGAAGTTGTCGCTGACCTGCCGTGAGATCGCCTCATGGCTTCCATGGTGCGCCATCGATGGATCCGACGGACACCTGTGATGAAAGGCCGCCAGCGTTTCGGCGACGCGATCGGCGAATGACGGCTCTAGCGCCCCTCGCTGTAAGAGATGATCAGCGCGATGACCGTCCGAGAGGCGACGCATCTTGACGCCGTAGTCCACGAGTTTCGCGCCCTGTGTGTCACTCGGTCTGCGAGGATCGATGCTCTCATCGTCGACGAACGTCTCCCCGTCCTTTTCCAGGATGGGAACGACACCCAAATACACGCCGGGTGCGAGCCGCTGGTTGAGCCCGACCTCGGCATCACACATGGATTTTCGGCGCGAGAGCGTCGAAAAATCCAAAAACCCCAAATCGACCGGCTTCTTCGTCTTGATGACGAATCGCTCACCCAGGAACACCCACGCGGAATGCGTCTCGATGACGGGCCCTAAGTGGGCCAATCTGTCGACAAGGCTGGCCATGGTGCTCCCCGGGGAGAAGCTCCCCCACACCGCACATGCTGGTCGCAAAAAGACGGCGTCGCAAGTCGCGCCGGGCCGAGCCGCCCGACCGGAACAGACGACCGCTTGAAAATGAGCGGTTTCGAAGCTCTCAGAATTTCACGGAGAGTGTCCCGCCGGAACCGTCGTAAAAGCCCGCGTTGGCCGGATCCCATCCGACGCCAAAGGTCGCAGTCAGATCCTTGAGGTGCCAGAGCATGCGCGTGGCAAACCGATGCCCCGTACCGTCGACGTTCATGTCGGGAGGGCCTTCGGTTTTCCGATCGTATCTCCAATAGGAAAGCTCGAACCCAGTGGTCCTCGCGAGCAACCACTGCCAGCGCAGGGAGAACATCGAACCGTAGTCCTTCCGATAACTCGTGGGATCGTCGACGGTGATGATTTCTTCCGGACGAGCGGTGAGACGCCAGTAACCCTCGAGGCGCATGTCCTTGCGCGGCACGCTCAGGGCATAGAGGCGCGCTTGGAGGTTCGTCTCGTTGAAAGTCGTGCTCTTTTCGGGTTCGGTGACGTTTTCTTCCTCGAAATGGCTATTTACCATCGTGGAAGCAACGCCGACCCATAGCGGCAAGTGCTCGAACTTGTACTCGAGTAGCCCTCCGAAGAGCGCCGCGGATTCCTCGAATTTCCTCACGTATTTCAGCTCTTCCGTGTAAAGCTCCCGCGATTGCGGGATCACCGCGCCGAGATAGAGCTCGGAACGGAGCCCACCGATGCGCACGCTCGAGAGTTCTGCGGCGACGGCGAGCGGGACGCTCGTGTTCTTCCACAAGTAGTCGAGCGGTGAGCCGCGACCAGTCGCCACGGCGTAGGCCGCACTTGAAAAAGGATCGAGGGCCCACAAGCGAAGGCGAGCCTCCCCCAAACGCGAGTCCTTGTAACCCAGAGTCAGCGCGATGTCGCTGTCCTGCTTCTCGATGCGCGGAAAGACACTCACGACGAAAAATGGTGTTCTGTCCTCCTTGGGCTGCCAGGTGAAGTCTGCCTGCACCAAGTCGCTCCACGTATCACGCGTGTACAGCCGATCGTAGCGGATGTCGTATCTCCACTTTTCCTTCGGACCGATGCGGCGCCCCATCTTGATGGAGACGTTGTTGCCGAGCTGAACCGCGTTGTAGCTGTGCACCCACCAGCGCGCCCCGCCCGTGGCGCGCGCCCATTGGTATTCATCACCGATGGGATACTCGGCGGTCGCCATGTCGCTCTGGTGCGTGGGGTACTGACGAATGGGGAACCGCTGCTGGAGCGGGCCCGCCGGCTCGTAGCGCCCCCCGCGATCGGAAATACGGCGCCACCATCTGCGCCACTCCTCGTCCAGTGTGTATCCGATTTCGTCCTCGGACTCGACGAGGGTGTAACGCTCGGCAGAAGCCACACGAACGCCCGTCAGGGCCGTCGCCAAGAGCGAAAGGGAAAGAAAAAAGCGAAACGTCACGAAAGGTTTACGTGTCTATCGATCCTACGCCTCGAAAAGAAGCCCAAAAGCGCACCATGCGCGGTGAAATCGGGCGCGCCGCCCGAAGATTGCTCGCCCCGCTCGGAAAGTTTCAGTGGCCTCGGGCGTGGGACGGCTGCCAAAGTGCCGCCCCGGCACTTCACCCGCGACGGTCTCAGAAAAAGGCCGCGCGATAATCGAGCGTTGGGACGAGGAAGGATCTCACCCCGATGGGATACCTCGCAACGGCGAGCGCAGCTCCGCCGGTGACGCGATGGTGCTCTCCGAGCCGCAAGTGGAGCTGTAACTTGGTCTCCTGTGAATATGCCATCGGAGTGTCTTCGCCGGGCCACGGGATGTCCTCGTCCGGGCGGAACATCACCATGCGCGGGGCAACCTCGTAGTCCAGCGGCCCCCAAATCGTGCCCTCGACCGACAGCCCCATGTGCACGACGAAGGGCGAATGAAGCGGCGCAAGGGTCGAGTACAAGAACGGAAACTCTACCATCGGCAGTTCGTCGTCGCGGCCTAGAGCGAAGGAAACACCCGCCGAGAGCGACCACAGATGACCCAAGAGATCACGACTGATGATGGCTTCGTTGGTCATCCCCATCGAAAAGGGGACCTGCGTGTTTGCGGGGAGAAGACCCCCGCTGCCCTCGCGCGCCAACAAATGGAGGAGAGGCGGCGGAGCGAACAGCCTGTGCCCGGTCGAAAACCACCAGGCGCGTTTGGAGACGCGGCAAGAGCAAAGTCCCTGAGCGTAGGCCGACCACCAATTGATCTTCGCGCGCGCGGACGGGAACAAGAACATTCCCACGGGGTGAGCCCTGAGCTCGATCCGGTCGGTCAAGCCGTAGGCGGCGCTGCTGAACGCGCCGAGTTCGAGGCGCCCCTTTTCGAGGGTCAGCGCGCTCTTCGTCGCCCATTTTCGATGAGCAAGATAGTCCTTCTCTTCATCGGTATCGGAAGCCCAGGCGGAGGTGCCGCAAAGGCCGAGCGCGACGACAACCCAGAGTGCGATGAGTCGCCTGGGGAGCGCGGTGGTCAAAGGTCGATCTCCACGGTAATGGGAGCGTGATCGCTGAGCGGCATCGTTGCGATGCCCAAGGTGGAGGCGTCCTGGTGGGTGACTCCCGAGCCGGGGACAACGTCGGCATTGGTGAAGATGTAGTCGAGCTTCCGATTCCAGAAGTCGTCGCCGTCGGTCGTGTGAGTGAAATGGCGGGCGTTGTCCGCCTGATACTCTTCGAGAGGGATGGCAGATTGATACTTGTCGTAGAGACTCTGGAGCAGCTCCTCTTCCTCGCGGTAGTCGTCGGCGACGAAGTCGTCGGTACACGCCGAATCGGGAAAATCGTGCTGCTTGTCCGAGCCCGGGGGTAGCGTATTGAGGTCACCTCCCGCGATGACCGTGCCCTCGGCATCATCGAGCACCCGCTCGAACTCGGCGATGTGGTCTGCCTTGGTCCCATCCGTCGAATAGGCAGCGGCATGGACGACCGCCACGCGCACGGGAGTCACGAGCGCGAGATCCGCCGTGAGCACGTTGCGTTTGAGGTAGAAATACCGCTCCAGGGCACCTTGATCGGTACGCAGGGCGAGCGCGCGGCGTGTTCCGTTTTCGAGCGGCCACTTGGCAAGGATGGCGTTCCCCGAGTCCACGGCCCCGATGCCGTCACTCGGGACGTAGTCCGCCTTCCACTGAGACGCATACTCGCCGTAGTTCAGATCCGTGTGATCCAAAAGCCACTGCACTTGATTCACGTACGCGCTTCTCTTGGACAGCACGTCCACTTCCTGCAGAAAAACCAAGTCTGGGTCGGCGGCGCGGATGAGTTCGGCAAGCCCTTCGAGGTGCCCGATGACCTCGTCTTCGCTCATCAGCACCTCGTCTCCATGACAGTCGAAGAAAAAGTCCAGACGTCCGCCGCCGAACTTCACGTTGTAGGTCATGACCTTGAGACGGGACTTTTCGGGCACTTCGCGAATGGAAGCGGCGCGGTAGGAGTCGGCGACCTCGATGTCATCGAAAAGCGTGCCGAACGGATCGCAGGAACCCAAAGCGAGGGCGAACACGAGTGCTGATGCGACAGTGCTCCTACGGCTCATCGGCGCCGGAGTCTAAACGAGTCTCGACAATGGGGAAACTCAGCTCGGTCCGACCGAGCGGAGCCGGGCACCGAGTCGCTTGAGCGCCTTGGTGTGCACACGACTCACCCAGGATTTGCTGCGCCCGAGGTCCTGGGCGATGAGATCCATCTTGTCCCCCTCGACGTAGAAGCGCCGCACCACCTCGTCCTCCGGTGGCGGCAGCTCGTCGATGGCGTCGCGCACCACCGAGGACAGCTCCTTGTCCGCTAGCAATTCTTCGGCCGTTTGAGAGGCATCGAGGGCGACGACCTGGCCGTCACCCATGATGGTGTGATCGGCAAACACGCCGGCCGTCATCGCAGTCACCATCGCCGCCATGTGGCGCCGCAGCATCTCGTCGGCTTCGCTGGCGCGAAGCGCCCCAGCATCGGACAGCTCGCCCAACTGGGAAGCACTCGCTTCGTTGGCCGCCCGCAGAAGCGCGACGCGTTCATAACCCCGACGTCCCCAATCGTTCATCTTGCGCATTCCATCCAGAACCGACCCGCGTACGCGAAAGTAGGCAAAGCGACGAAAGTCGGCTCCCACCGAGGGATCGAATCGGTGCGCGGCTTCGAGGAGCCCCTGCCGCCCGTACGCCTCCATCTCGCCTCGGTCGCCCGCGATCCCCGAATTGAGGAGGTGACCAATCACTCGGCCCACGAGGTCCTCCGAGCTCGAAACGAGCGCCTCGACCTCGGCGGCCGTCCGCGGCTGTGGCTGTTCTTGGCTGCTGTCGCCCACTAGGAGGGGGACGATACCCAGGGAGCGGCGACCATGCCATAGTCCCAACCATGAACCGGTGGGTCGTACTGGCAGCCATTTACGCCGCGGTCGGGCTACTCTTTGGGGGTCTCGCCACCTACCTGCGCGGCGGTCCGTGGACGCACCCCGAGCCATGGCTCGAGCTGGACGCGATGACGGCCCACCTCTACAGCGCTCTCTTGGGCCTGACCTTGGGGCTGCTCGTCGTAGCGACGACGTTCACCCTCGTGCGAAAGACCACCTGGGCGCGCACCCTGCACGCGGAGCTCCGCCCCCTCGCCCAGGGCCTCCCCCCGATCGGGATTTTCGCGCTCGCCGTGTTTTCGTCACTGGGAGAAGAACTGCTCTTCCGTTCCGTTCTCCAGACTTCGACCAACATCTGGATCCAGGCGCTCGTCTTCGGACTGGCACATCAGCTACCGGGCAAGGCCCGCTGGACCTGGGCTCTTTGGGCCACGATCATGGGGTTGGTGTTCGGGGCTCTCTTCCAAGCCACGGGATCGCTCCTCGGACCGCTCGTCGCCCACGCCACCATCAACGCGATGAACCTGCGTTTTCTTCAAAGTCATCAGACGTCCAAAACCCAAGCCCGCACCATGGGCGGTATCTTGGGACAGCGCACCTGAGATGGCAGTACCGAGTTCGATTCCCGCGGAACAGCCGCGCGTCCTGGTCGTGGACGACGAGAAATTCATCCGCGACATTCTGGCGGACTTCCTCACGATGGAAGGCTACGCCGTTCGCACGGCCGATGATGGGACCCAAGCGGTTCAGGAGTTGTCCCGCTCGAATTTCGCGCTCGTCATCAGCGATCTGAAGATGCCGAAGATGGGCGGACTCGAGCTGCTCCAGCACGTGGCCAAGATGCAACCCGAAGCGCTCACGGTGATCATGACCGGTTTCGGCACGGTCGAAACGGCCATCGACGCGATGAAACACGGCGCGTACGACTACATCCTCAAGCCGTTCAAGGTCGAAGAGATCGTGCACGTGGTGCAGCGAGGACTCGAAAAGCAGCGTCTCGCCGCCGAAAACCTCCGCCTGCGGGAGGCCCTTTCTCTCTACAAGGTGAGCGAGGCCATCACGGCGAGCCTTTCGCTCGACGACGTCGTAGGAACGGTCAGAGACAGCGCCTTCGACGAAATGGATGCGGACGCCATCTTCGTTTGGCTCGATGACGGCGCGGGCAATTACTTCGAACGCCTCCGCGAACAGGCCCCGCCCCGCACGAATCCCAAGGGCAAAGCCGACTTCAGCCCGGGCCGCCTCGATCCCGCGGTCGTCGCCGAACGTCTCACCCAAGACCAACCGCTCGTGCTCCACGGAGTCGCCGCCGCTCAGCTCCTCGGAGAGAAGCCGGAAAAGCCCCTCGTCAGCACGGCCACAGTGCCCCTGCGCATGCGGGAAAAGCTCATCGGCTGGATCACGGTGGCGTCCTACACCCTCGGGAAACACTTCACCGAAGGTCAGCGCAAGCTCCTCAGCATCATTGCCTCGCGCGCGGCGGCCGCCATCGAAAACGCGCGCCTCTACGAAGACCTCCAAGCCACGTTCAAGCAAACGATCCAGAGTCTCGCCAACACCATCGACAAGATGGACCGCTACACGGCGGGACACTCGGAGCGCGTAGCGCTCTATGCCGTTCGTCTGGCGCGCTGGCTCGGCCTCGACGAAGCGCAGATCGAAGTCGTGCGCCAGGCCGCTCTCATGCACGACATCGGCAAGGTCGGCTGCGTGATGAACCTGAACAAGCCGGGGAAGCTGAGCGCCGGCGAATACGAGATGTTCCAGAAGCATCCCACCTACGGCAAGGAGATCCTCGACCCGATCGCTTTCTTGGAACCGGTCATCCCCGGCGTGCACCTCCACCACGAGCGTTGGGACGGGCGAGGTTATCCACTCCGTCTCGAAGGCAATGCCATCCCCCTGATTGCTCGCATCATCAGCGTCGCGGACACCTACGACGCCATGACGAGCGACCGCGCCTACCGCAAGGCGCTCCCCCACGAAGTCACGATGGGTGAAATCGAGCGCTGCAGCGGGACTCAATTCGATCCGGATGCGGCGGGTGTTTTCATCGAGAACATCGATCGGTTCCGCGAAGAGCGCGAGGCCGAGGGCCTCGACAATCCCGACTGACGTCGTAAGTCGACCTCATGGCTCAACCCCTGCGCGGCTATTTCCTCGGCCAGCGGCCTTACGGCCCCACGCTGCGCCTCATGGAAGATCTGTTCGATGCGCGCCGCGCCGACCAGATCGGCGACACGGTTCTCTTGCTCGAACACGAACCGGTCATCACCATGGGACGCGGCGCGCACCGCGAGAACCTCTTGGCGGGCGAGGATCAACTCGCGAAGATCGGTGTTGCGGTTGCCGAGACGGGGCGCGGAGGTGACGTCACTTTGCACGCTCCGGGACAGCTCGTCGCCTACCCCATCATCAAGCTGAGCCCCGACCGCCAGGACGTGCGCAAATACGTCAAGCACCTGACGGAGGTGATGCGTCGCCTCGTCTCGGCGTACGGGATCGATGGTGGGACGATCGACAAGTTGATTGGTCTGTGGACCGATCAGAGCAGCCCCGGCTCCTGGAGGGGACAAGAGTCGGCGGAGATGCCGGCAAAAATCGGAGCTATTGGCGTGCGGATCTCTCGCTGGGTCACGTCTCACGGATTCGCATTGAATCTAACGACGGACCTGTCTCTGTACGGCCTAATCGTCCCCTGCGGCATTTCCGAGTACCCGGTGACCTCCGTCTCACGGCTCACGGGCGAAGCTCCGGATGTGGCCACCGAAGCCGAGCGCGCGCTGTCGCACTTCAATGATCTCTTGGGAACGGGACAGCCGAGTCTCCGCGACTGTGGTTCGCTCGGTTTGGACGAAGTTCTTGCGATCGCGCGCGACGACGTCCGCACCTGAACTCGCTTTCGATTCAGCTCGTGTGGAGGGGCGCGACGGCGTTACGTCCCTCACGGGCGAGTCGCCCCTGCCCAGCATTTGGCCGGATTAGCGCTCCCGACTTCGCGCCTCGAAGCGCAGACCAACCGCATACGCACTCAAGCCACCGAAGACGGCAATCAGGCCCGAAACCGGAGGAAACCCGACGAATACGTACGTGCCGAGTTCGAGAGCCTTTTCCGGATCCAGGTCGCTGACGCCGAGATCGCGGAAGCGTCCTTCGAGCAGAAAGCTACCGGCCTGGAGCTGCAAGAAGAGCAACACCGGAATCAGCGGCGGAAGAGAGATGTTCGTCGCCAGATAGGCGACGAGCACGTCCAGGCGAAAAGCGAGCGCCAGGGCGCCGGCAAGAAGAGCGTGAAGGCCGAAGAGCGGCGAGCTCCCCACGAAGAGTCCGAGGGCCACGGAAAGTCCCAGACGACGCGCCGTGAGACGACCTCCATGCAGAAGCGCAAGGATTTTCCGGACCTTCGATTTGAGGCCCCTGGGGGTTTCCTGGCGCTCCGAGTCCCGCGACATCTCAAAAGCTGCGCGAGCGAGAATGCGCTCGCTCAGCTAGTGCTGCGATCCCATAGACTCGAGCCGAGGGAAATCCCAGCGCGGGTGCAAAGCCGGACCCACTTCTGCTGGGAGAGCTCGAAACCGCTCATTTCCCCACTGTCGCCGCACCCGTGCTGCGACTCCACAGATTCGAACTCAGGAAAACCCACTCATTTCCATATGGTCCTGGCACCGGTTCAGTATCCAGCGAATTGCGGCCCCCTCCGAAAGATTTGAACTCTCCTGGGATTTCCATGACAAAGACCGTCGCGGGGCTCCTTGAATCCATGGGGACCCGCTGCTACCTCGCTCGCTGTGTCCACTGAGCCACCCGGTGACCAAGGTGACGCGCGTTCGTCCCGCCCGTGGCTTTCGAGCGACGACCCCGCGGGCCCTACGCCGTCGGAGCGACCCGCCCGGAAGGTGCGCATGGTGGGGTCCATCGTCGACCCCGGCGCCGACGACGGCCTGGGTCTGACGGGCCCCGGAGCGCCCGGCGCCCGCAAGAAAGGTCCGGAGGAGCACCCCGTCCGGGCGCGGCTTTTGGAGAAGGCCCGGGAGGCCGACAAGGTCCTCGAAGAATCGGCGGCTTCGACACGAGCGGACTCGACGACTCTTCCCCGAGTCGAACCGACACGAGCCCCCTTCCTGCCGACGAGCGCTGCGGAGATCCCCCACCTCGACGAGGAGGATGAAGCGGGTCCGGCTCCTGCCGATGTACCTCCGGTCCCGACCGCGTTCGAGGAGCCGGCTCCCTCGTCGACCGAGCCTTTCTCCGCGCCCGCACCCACTCCGCACCCCGGAGCCATCGCCGAAGAGCTGGAGCGCATCGCCCGCCGCAGACAAAGGCCTCCGGGGCCCTCCGGTCCGGGGCTCTCCCCCAACATGATCGCGATCATCGGCGGGCTCTTGGGCCTGACCGCGATCACCACTCTCGGGCTTTTCCTGGGCAACGCGGACATGAATCCGATCCAACTTGCGCCCATCGAGGACAAGCAGGAGGCCCCCGAGGAACCAAAGCCCGAGCCGAAGGTCGAGCGCCCCAAGCGCGAGAAGATCCCCGGACCGTGGCGGATCCAGGATGACGCGACGAAGCCAGGACATCGAGTGTTGTCGGGAAAGATCGGCAAGCAAGCGTTCCTCACCGCCATCCAGGAAGCCGGCCTCCCGAAGAGCGAAGCGTACCGCGCCTACGGCGCCCTCAAGGGACAGCTCGACCTCGATCACTGTAAATCGACGGACACGTTCCTCGCCCTGGTGCAGGGCTCCGAGAAGCAGCTCGTCGCCTTCGAGTACATCGTGTCCAAGGAGGAGGTCTACCAAGTCAAAGAGGACAAGGACGGGAAGCTTTCGGCAAGCAAGCTCGATCTCGCGGTCGAGCGCAACCAAATCCGTCGCTCCTTCGTCCACGACGGGAAATCGTTCGAGGAATCAGCCCGACGCGCCGGCTTCGACCCGGGCGTGTCCGGTATCGCCGAGGAAGCGCTCCGAGGTCATTCCGCGCTCGACGAGTTCAAGCGTGGCGATCGCGTCCGAATCATCGCTCAGGAGGTCACCGTCCTTGGCGAATTTGCACGCTATTCGGGCCTCGAAGCGATGGAAATCCTACGCGCTGGGGAAGAACCACGACGCATCTACTACTACCCGCACCCGGTCGAAGGGGGCTACTTCGACACCAATGCGAAGGCGCCGTACGAAGGCGGCTGGCGCAAGCCAGTCCCTGACGCGCCGCGCACGTCGCCGTTCAATCCCAAGCGCATGCACCCGACTCTCAAGAGGGTGATGCCGCACAACGGGACCGACTTCGGATGCGCCACCGGGACCCCCATCGGCGCGACTTCACCGGGGACCATCGCTTTCCGTGGGCAGGGTGGCGGCTACGGCAATCTGATCCGTATCAAGCACTCGGGAGGCTACGAGTCGGGCTACGCGCACCTGTCTCGATTCGAATCGGGGCTGAGCGTGGGTGACCGCGTCGAGCGCATGCAGACGATTGGCTACTGTGGCTCGACGGGGCGCTCGACCGGCCCGCATCTGCACTTCGAAATCAAAAAGGACGGAGTCTTCATCGACGCCGAGTCGCTGAATCTCGACGGACTGCGCGTCCTCCCCAAGGCTCACCGCGAGGAGTTTGCTTCGGTTCGGGCCAAGTACGACCCCATCTTGGACGAGATCCCTCTCCCAGAGCCCCTCGCCGCCGACCCCGAGCCGGAGCCCACGGCCGAAGCCGAACCCACCTCCGATCCAGCCCAGGAAGACGAGGACGACGCGGAAGAAAACACGGGGATGATGCCAGACGATGAGCCGGCTCCCCGCCCTGCGCCTGCCCCACCGGCGAAGGCTGATGCTCCCCCCAGTGATCCGGCCAAGGCTCAGGCACCTTCGGCCATTTTTCTCAGCGACAGCGAACTCCTCAAGATGCAGTCGATGACCGACGACGGCGAGGTCAACGAATAGGACGGTCCGGCCTGGCGCCTCTCGGGCTCAAGCAGGCCGCCCGAGCGTCATCACGAAACGAGCGCCACCCCCCGGCGCCTCTTCCACCCAGGCTTTGCCCTTGTGGGCCTCGGCGATCTGAGCGACGAGGGAGAGCCCGATACCGCTGCCGCGTGTGCCCTCCGAGGTCGTCTTGCCGCGCACGAAGCGGTCGAAGATCTTTTTCCGTTGATCGCGCGGGATCCCGACCCCTCGATCGGTGACGGAAATCCGAAACTTGTCGCCATCGCGCGCGACGGAGATTCTCACCTTGTCACTTTGAGGAGCGTATTTCAGCGCATTGTCGATCAAGTTGATGAGAGCAATCTCGAGAGCGCGCTCGTCGAGCTCGGTCGTCGCGTCGCCCTCCACCTGGAAATCGAGTTCGAGAGGGACCGACTGACGTTCCGCTCGCGGGCGGCAAACGTCGACCGCTCGGGCAATGGGCTCACGGATGTCGACCTTTTCGAACTCGTAGGCCTCGTTACGGCGCTCCATGCGCGCGAAGTCGAGCACGTTGTCGATGAGAGCGCTCAGCCGTTCGCTCTCTTTGACGATGATCTCGAGATACTGTTGCTGCTTGGCCTCGGGGGCGCGTCCGGAGAGCAACATCTCGCTGAACATGCGCACCAGAGACAGCGGCGTCTTGAGTTCGTGGGAGACGTTGGCCACGAATTCGCTTTTGAGCATGGCGAGGCGACGCTCGCGCGCGGCGGCGATCATGATGATGATCAGTCCGCCCACCACCACGAGGCTACTGAGCGCGACGAGCCCCATCTCCAGCAGGCGGCGACGCTCGACCTCTACAGCGAGCTCCTCGGCGGCGACCATGCTCACGTTGACGCGCCACTTGTACAGGGTGGTCGCGAACTGCCGTCCCAAGGTGAGGGCGCCGCGACTGAGCGGCGGTCCGAAGATGATGCGTCCTTCGGAATCCACGACATTCACGCGATTGGGCGGGCCCGCGGCGGCTTCGTACAGCCGCGGAAACAGCTCGTGAACGATGCGGGGCACATCGTGCCAAGCGACTACCAGACGCCGCTGCCCTCCCTCGCGTCGCTCGAAGTGGCTGATGAGGTAGCTCTTCTCTTCGATCGAAGCGTGCAGGTGCCGGAGTTGCTCCGGATCGGGTCCGCCTAGCTTGAGTTCGGGCCAGAGCTGGTAGAGCAAGACGCGACGAAAGGCATCGTCGTCGCCGCCTGGAGCGCGCGAGACGAACCCGACGACCTCACGCGACGGCGACTCCAAATCGATGAGCAGAAGCGCGCGAATCGTTGGGGTCTGCGCGGGAGCGGCCATGAGCCAGCGCTGACCGAACTTGAGGGCGCTCTCGCCTTCGGTGAGGGTCGCGACGGCGTTGTCTTGCTCGATGATCCGCTTTTCCAGGCGGTCGGCCTTGTCGTTGGCGAGCGAAAGAGTCGCCTCCACGATGGACCGCTCGCGCAGCTGCTCCAGCTGAAAGCTGGAGCGGAACATGATGGTGGCGAGCACGATGACCGCCAGCACGACCACCCCGACCAGGGGGACAATCACTGCGCGCTCCCGTGACCAGGCCATCTCGAAGAAAACCCTACCCGATTCCTTCTCGTTCAACGAGTCGCAATCGGCGCCGTTCGTGGAGCCGCTCGACGCTACACCAAGAGCCCCAGCGTCCCAGGCATACCGTCGCGGAGGATCATGTGCAGAAGCGGCGACGGCGCGGTGACCTCGGCCTCCGGAGTTGGTCTGTTGCCATTTGGCACGGCATTCTCGATGCTGCGGCGCATGCTTCCGACGCGCCTTTTCGGTGCCCGCACCCACAACCTCAAGAGCGTCGACCTGGAGGTGCGGCCCGGCGAGGTCCTCGTCCTCACCGGGGTTTCCGGCTCGGGCAAGAGCTCTCTCGCCCTCGACACTCTTTACGCGGAGGGACAACGACGATTCGTCGAGAGCTTCTCGCCCTACGCCCGCCAGTTCCTCGAGCGACTCGGGCGCCCGCCCATGGACGCGCTGGAATCGGTAGGAGCCGGAGTCGCGGTCGATCGGAGTGCGCCGGTCAAGAGCTCGCGCTCGACCGTGGCCACCATGGCCGATCTGGAAGCGTATTTCGCCGCCCTATTCGCCACCGAGTCCATTCCCCATTGTCCGGAGCATCGCATCCCCGCAGAGGAAATGGACCTCGCTACGGCGACCACCCAAGTGCTCGCTCGATATCCGGAGCGGCGCATTCTCATCACCTCGCCTGTGCTGGTCGGTGACAAGGACGAATACCTCGCCCTTCGCGACAGGCTCGCCCAAGAAGGGTACCGCCGGCTGATTTGTGGGAAAAAGCTCACGGATCTCGATTCACTCAAACCCTCTCGAGCGGAAAAAGAAGGCCGGGTGCACGTCGTGCTCGACCGCCTGACAGCCACGAAGGAATCGCAGAGCCGGGTTCGAGAGGCTCTCGAGGCGGCTTTCCAGCGCAGTCGCGGCATCCTCTCGGCGGGGCACTCGTGGATCTTCGATGCCGACGATCTGACGAGCGAGCCCCTGCATCTGCGCGAAGGGCTGACTTGCCCCACCTGTGCGCGCAGCTTGTTGCCGCCGCGGCCCGGCTACTTCTCCTACGAGTCCCCCCTGGGCGCGTGCGAAAACTGTCGCGGATTCGGGCGCGTGATGGGAATCGATCTCGACAAGGTGATCCCCGACGAACGTCTGTCCCTCGCAGAAGGCGCAATCCGCCCCTGGCGCGGCCCGAAGACGGCTTGGGAACGCAAACAGCTGAAGGCCTTCTGCGACGCGGAGGGCATCGACTGGAGCGCGCCGTGGGAAAGTCTCCCCGCTGCGCAAAAGCGCGCCGTCATCGATGGGACGGGCAAGCGCGGCCGGAAGAACTACTGGGGGATCGTCGAGTGGTTTTCGTGGCTGGAGTCGAAGGCCTACAAGATGCACGTGCGCGTGTTCTTGGCACGCTATCGCTCGTACGATCCGTGTCCCGTGTGTGAAGGCACACGTCTGACCGAGTCTTCGCGTTGGTACAAACTCGGTGGTTTCGATCTGGGACAGTGGCACGGTCTCGAGGTGGATCAGGCCCTCGAAACGCTCGCCGCCCTCGAGTGCGCGACACCACACGGGCAGCTGGTTCAAAAAGAACTGCTGTCTCGCATGCGCTACCTCTCCCGCGTTGGGCTCGGGTACCTCACCCTCGATCGTCAGGCGCGTACGCTTTCGGGTGGCGAGTCGCAACGGGTGACGCTAACGGCGGCTCTCGGGACGTCCCTGCACAACGCGCTCTTCGTCCTCGACGAGCCCACGGTCGGCCTCCACGCCGCGGACATCGCCCCATTGAACGAGCTCATCGCCGAGCTCGCCGCTCGACAGAACGCCGTCGTCGTCATCGAACACGAGCCTCTCATCATCGAGAGCGCCGATCGCGTGGTCGAACTCGGCCCCGAAGCCGGCGAAGGCGGCGGACATGTCGTTTTCGACGGGACGGTTGCCCAGGCCAAGAAGGCCAAGACAGCCACCAGTCGAGCTTTGGCCCGCCCCCACATCGCTCCCGAGCCGCCGCCGCTCACCGGGGACGAGGTCACGTTCTCCGGCGTGTCCGTGCACAACCTGAAGAACGTCGATGTGACCTTTCCGACGGGGCGCCTGGTCGCGGTCAGCGGACCTTCCGGGTCGGGCAAAAGCAGCCTCGTCGTGGACGTGCTCTACCGGGCGGTGGCACGACACCTCGGCGTAACGGATGCCGAACGCCCCGGCCCACACGAAAGCAGCCAGGGGCTCGACGCTTTTTCTCAGGTAGAGCTCGTGGACCAATCACCTCTGGGCCGCACGTCCCGGGGCAATCCGGGCACCTACACCAAGGCCTGGGACACGGTACGCAAGGTGTTCGCGGCCGAACCCCAAGCGAAGGCGCTCGGATTCGAAGCTTCGCACTTTTCGTTCAACGTCACGGGCGGTCGTTGCGAGACCTGCGCCGGGGAGGGGTACGAGACGGTGGAGATGCAATTCCTCGCCGATGTGTCCCTGGAGTGCCCCGTATGTCAGGGACGCCGATTCAAGGACGAAGTCCTCGAAGTGCGCCATCAAGGCTATTCGATTTCGGACGTCCTCTCGATGACCATCTCCGACGCTCTGCGTCTCTTCGACGGCTCCGCCCCGGTGAGGCGCGCTCTGTCGCCGCTCGTCGCCCTGGGCCTCGGCTACGTGCGTCTCGGTCAGCCGCTTTCGACCCTCTCGGGCGGTGAGGCTCAGCGGCTCAAACTCGCCCGCGCCCTCGCCTCCCCCAAACCGAGAACGCTCTACGTTCTCGATGAACCAAGCGCCGGACTTCACGCGGACGAGATCGTGCTCTTGGTGGACGCGCTACGCGTGCTCGTTCGCTCGGGGGGGACTGTCGTGTTCGTGGACCACGATCTGTCGCTCATTGCGGCGGCCGACCACGTGATCGAAATGGGTCCGGGGGGCGGGCGACAGGGGGGACAAGTGGTGTTCTCCGGTAGCGTCGCCGCCCTCGAAAAACGAGACACGCGCACGGGGCTCGCCCTAGCCGAAGCCGGCTCTCAGAAGACGACGAGCCGAACCGCCAAACGAAAGAAGACCCCCGCCGCGCCGGTGCTGTCCGTGCGCGGAGCCAGCGAACACACTTTGAAGCAAGTGGACGTGGAGATCCCGCACCAGAAGCTGACTCTGGTCACAGGGCCCAGCGGATCGGGCAAGAGCACGTTGGCATTCGACGTCGTTTTCGCGGAAGGACAGCGACGATTCCTCGAGACCCTCACGCCCTACGCGCGACGATTTCTCCCCACCATGCCGCGGCCCCACGTCGATGCGGTGGACGGCGTCCCCCCATCGATCGCCCTCGAACAACGAACGACTCGCGTCGGCGCCCGCTCGACCGTCGCGACCGTGACGGAAGTCGCGCACTATCTGAGATTGGCTTTCGCCAAGCTCGGCACGCCGTATTGTCCGGATCACGACGTCCCCATCACCCGCTCTTCGGCCGAGGAAGTGCTCCTTCACGTTCGGCGCGAGCAAGGGCGGGGAGAACTCTTGGCCCCCGTGGTACGGGCTCGCAAGGGAACGTATCTCGACGTCTTCAACGCAGCATCCCGAGCGGGCTACCAGTGGGCAATCGCCGACGGGAAGCGGGTGAGCACCGATTCTCCCCCTCGCCTCGCCAAGTCACGGGAGCACGACATCTCCATCGTCGTCGCCGACAATCTGAAGTTCAAAGACGTCTCAGCCGAGCAGTTGAACGAGGCGCTGTCCTGGGGGCGAGGCGCGGTATCTTTGACAACGGGAGCATCGATCAAGACGCTTTCTACCGGGAGCCTTTGCCACGTGTGCGGGTTCTCGATCGGTGAGATCGATCCGCGATTCTTCTCGTTCAACACGGTCCAGGGCCAGTGCCCGACTTGCGAGGGGACAGGCCTCAAGCCTCTCCCCAAGACCCGCGGGAAGAAGGCCAACACGGCCCAGCGCAAGGTGTGCCCCACCTGCCAAGGCACGCGCCTCGACAAGTTCCCGAGGCGCGTCCGGTTTCAGGACATGACCTACCCGGAGATGACACGGCTCTCGGTCAAGGAGCTGCGGGAGCTCATCGCCACGTTCCATTTCGAGAAGCGGGCGGAACTCATCTCGGGCCCCCTGATGAAGGAGCTCTCACGACGCCTGGTTTTCCTCGGCGAAGTTGGGCTGGACTACCTCAGTCTCGATCGCGATGCCTCGACCCTCTCGGGCGGCGAGCTCCAGCGCCTTCGTTTGGCGGCCCAGCTCGGCGCTGGACTCACGGGGGCTCTGTACGTACTCGACGAACCGACAATCGGTCTGCACCCTCGCGACACCGGTCGACTTCTGGGAAATCTGAGGCGCCTCGTCGACACCGGCAGCACCGTCGTGATGGTCGAGCACGACCAAGACGCTATCTTGGCGGCCGACCATCTCATCGACATGGGCCCGGGCGGAGGAACCCACGGAGGGCGAGTCGTCGCAGTCGGCCCTCCGAAGAAAGTCCTCGCCAATCGAGCGTCTCCTACGGCAGCGGCTCTGTCTGCGCCTGCGCCCACGAGGAACAAGCTCTCCCTGAAAAAGGATCACCCCTTCGTACGGCTCTTCGGAGCAACGGAACACAACCTCAAAGGTGACGAACTCGCGATCCCGATCGGGACGATGACCGTGATCGCTGGGGTAAGCGGTTCGGGCAAGAGCACCCTCGTCCGCCAAGTGCTGCTGCCCGCCTTGCAGCAACGGCTGGAGCGAGTCGGTGACAAGCCCGGAGCTTTCGAGCGCCTGACCGGTACGGAACCGCTCAAGCGCGCCATCGCCGTCGACCAATCGCCCATCGGACGCACGCCACGCAGCGTTCCCGCGACCTTTTTGGGCATCTTCGATCTCATCCGCAAACTCTTCGAGAAGAGCCCAGACGCGCAGATGCGCGGGTTTACCGCCGCACGTTTCTCCTTCAACACGGCGGCAGGCGGCCGCTGCGCAGCTTGCGAAGGTCAGGGAGTGCTCTCCCACGAGATGAGCTTCCTCCCGGACGCCATCACGACATGCCCGACGTGCGACGGGCTGCGCTTCGAGGAGCGTACCCTCGAAGTCAAATACCTCGGACGAAGCATTGGGGAAGTGCTGGCTCTATCGGCAGAAGAGGCGCTGGAGGTGTTTGCGGCGCATCCCAAGATCTGCGCGCCCCTGAAAATCCTCTGTGATCTGGGAGCTGGCTACATCACTTTGGGACAGGGTTCTCACACACTGTCGGGCGGCGAGGCACAACGCCTCAAGCTGTCGGCGGAGCTCGCCGCGGGTTCGCGCCACGAGCCCACCCTCTACGTCCTCGACGAGCCCACCACGGGCCTCCACCTGTCGGACGTGGGACGGTTGATCGACGTCCTCGGTCGTCTCGTCGAGCGCGGAGACACGCTCGTCATCATCGAACATCAGCCCGACGTCATTCGCGCCGGGGATTGGGTCGTGGAGCTCGGGCCGGAGGGCGGTCCGGAAGGCGGTCGGATCATCTTCCAAGGAACGGCAGACGCGCTCCTGAAGACCAGTTCCCCCACCGCGGCCGCTCTTTCGAGTCTGGGCAAACGCTAACGCTCGGGGGCCTTACTTCCCCCGCGGCATCCAGGGCGTTTCCGGGGCTTCGTCGAGTTGGTTCGCCCGACGAGCGAGCACGAAAAGGCAATCGCTCAGGCGGTTGAGGTACACGAGGACTTCGGACCGCACTCCCTCGAGATCCAAGAGACGGCGCTCGGCACGGCGGGCCACGGTGCGAGCGAGGTGGAGCGCTGCCCCGCCGGGGGACCCGGCGGGGAGGATGAAGTTCTTCAGCTCGGGCAGGTGCGCCTCGGTCTCGTCGATGAGACGTTCGAGCGCCTCACTCTCGGACGAGGTGATCAAATCCATCGGCAGCTTGTCGAGCTTGTCGGGGTCACAGGCGAGTTCGGCGCCGATGACGAACAGATCTGCCTGCATCCGTTCGAGATAGCCGTCGAGCGGCGCCGGAAGATTGGACGCGCGCGCCACACCGAGCAGGGCGTTCACCTCGTCGATGGTTCCGTACACCTCGACGCGCAGGTGGTTTTTCTTCACCCGCCCGCCGCCAAAGAGTCCCGTTTCGCCCGTGTCGCCGGTACGCGTGTAGATCTTCATCGGCAAAAGCCTCAGCCCGATTCAGCCAGCGAAGATTTCGTCGACGCGCTCGTTGATGGCGGCCG
>CBFGUR010000044.1:0-46887 GCA_965652275.1 uncultured Polyangiaceae bacterium
ACTGCGTTGCCCCGTCACGAAGTGAGGGCAACCACTTCCGCTCCCGCGACCTGCTGTTGCCTCGCTACCTCCTGTCCTTCTGAGACAAGGGGCCCCGACGCCCCTTGTCTCAGTCCTCGGCGCGAAGCGCCTGCGGCTTGCTGAAGATGCAAACGGTGCTGCTTGCACTGCGTTGCCCCGTCACGAAGTGAGGGCAACCACTTCCGCTCCCGCGACCTGCTCTGGCCTATCTACCTCCACTCGTTTGAGACGTGCGAACCCGGAGCCTTCGGGGCAGGACCGTTTCATCTTTCGGGCGGGCGCCTTAGATTCCACGCCATGATTCGACCGGTGGCTCTGTTGGTTAGCTCCTTCACCCTACTCGGATGCACCACGACTCCGCCGCGCGTGATGACACCCGACGGCATGCAGGCCATCTCGTGGACGGACGACGACATCCGCAAGGACATCGCCATAGTGCATCTTCGCCGCACCGAAACAGCGAGCCACCACATCGTGCGGTTGAGCGGCGCAGAGATTCCCCACATCCACGACCACTCCGATCTCACCGTGACGGTCCTGTCGGGAAAGGTCCGTATGAATCTCGGAGATGAGGTTCAGATCGTGGGTCCCGGGCAGGTCATCGACATCCCGCGAGGGACGGCACACTTCGCCGAGAACATCGCGCCCGGCGCAAGCGAGGCGTACGCGGTGTTTTCTCCACCACTCGACAAGGCGGACAACCGCCCCCTGAAGCCGGAGTAAGTCGAGATCCGTTTCCGCGGAGTCGGGTTGCGTATGAGCATCGAAAAGGACCAAAGAAAAACGAGCCGCCCTCGGGCAGCTCGCTGTGTACCTTCGATCGCGCCTCGCTTGAGGGTCGAGAGACCCCACAAGCTCAGCTGGGGCTCTTAGTAGTAGTAAAAGTAGTAGTCGTCGCCGTTGTCGTAGTTGTCTTCGCAGGCGTCTTGCTGGTCCTCGTAGTCGTCCTCGCATTCATCCGCTGCGTCTTCGAGCCAGTCGGCGCGTTCGTCCCAGTAGTCGCAGTCGATGAGCTTCGAAATGCACTTCTCGACCTTCTTCGTCGCGCGAAGACACTCGGGCCCGGCTTCAGAGATCTTCAGCTCGTAGTGATCGGCCTTCAGCTGAAGTTTCAATGCCTTGGTGCACTCTCCTACCGAATCGTAGTACTCCTCGAACGAGTCATCGTCGCAGTCAGCCCAGTTCTTGCAGTACTTGCGCGCGATGCTTCCCTCTTGCGAGCAACCGACCGATGTGATCATGGTGCCCATGGCAACTGGGATGAGTAGTGACAGGTTCAGCGACGATCGATAATCCTTCATAGCTCAGCTGGTACGTCGGGGGTGAGCAAAAGGCAAGAGAGGGCTCATTCGCCCTTGAGGGCAACGAGAATGGCATCGATGTTCTTCTTCGCGTCCCCAAAAAGCATGTCGTTATTGCTCTTGTAGAAGAGGGGATTGTCGATCCCAGCGTATCCGCTGCCCATCGAGCGCTTCATGACGATGGTCTGGCGCGCCTTCCAACACTCGAGAACGGGCATTCCATAAATCGGGCTCGACTCGTCTTCCAGTGCTGCTGGATTGACGATGTCGTTTGCTCCAATCACCATGACCACGTCGGTCTCCGGGAAATCCTCGTTGATTTCCTCCATTTCGAGGACGATGTCGTAGGGTACCTTGGCCTCGGCCAAGAGCACGTTCATGTGGCCCGGCAACCGTCCGGCGACCGGATGGATGGCAAAGCGCACCTCCGTCCCCTTCTCCCGGAGGGTCTTGACGATCTCGTAGAGAGGGTACTGAGCCTGAGCCACCGCCATCCCGTACCCGGGCACGATGATCACGCTCGAAGCTTCCTTGAGAATGAGAGCCGTCTCGCCCACGTCGACCGATGTGTGTTCGAGTTGCTCAGCGTCGCCTTTCTTCGCGCTGACGGCGGGGCCACCGAACGATCCGAAGATGACGTTGAAGAAGCTCCGGTTCATGGCAGCACACATGATGTAGCTGAGGATCGCGCCGCTGGAACCGACGAGCGCCCCGGTGATGATCAGAAGATCGTTTCCAAGCATGAAGCCCGCGGCCGAAGCCGCCCAGCCCGAATAGCTGTTGAGCATCGAGACGACCACGGGCATGTCGGCTCCGCCGATGGCCATCACCATGAGGATGCCGAAGATCGAGGCGATCCCCGTCATGATGTGGAGGTTCGTGAGCCCACCGTGGTCGGGCTGTCCCACAAAGCCCATCCCGAGGTACACACAGACCGCGATCATGCCGATGTTCCACAGATTGCGACCGGGAAGCGTGAGGGCCTTGGACCCGATGCTGCCCCGGAGTTTGCCGAAGGCGATGACCGAACCGGTGAACGTAACCGCGCCGATGAAGACGCCGACGAACACTTCGACCTCGTGGATCGTCCCTTCGACGCCTTCCAGGTGGCTGTTCGGATCCAGGTAGCTAGCGTATCCCACCAGCACCGCAGCAAGGCCAACGAAACTGTGGAGGATTGCGACGAGCTCCGGCATCGCGGTCATCTCGACCCTCGCAGCCAAGATCGCGCCGATGACGGATCCAACGACAATCGCGGGGACCAGAATGCTGTAGCCGGTGACCTGAGAATCGAGCGCCGTGACGGCGATCGCCAGACCCATGCCCAGCATGCCGTAGACGTTGCCTCGCTTGGCGGTTTCCTGTTTGGAAAGTCCGCCCAGACTGAGGATGAAGAGAATGCCGCTGATGAGATAGGCGACGGTGATCAATGTCGGTGTCATGGTTTTCGTCTCCGCTCGTCCGTTACTTGCTGAACATCTTCAGCATGCGTTGGGTGACGAGGAAGCCGCCCGCGATGTTGATGGTGGCCACCAAGATGGCCAGAGCGCCAAGGATGGTGACGTAGCTGTCGACTGGTCCGCTGATCTGCAGCATGCCGCCGACGATGATGATGCCGCTGATGGCGTTGGTAACGCTCATCAAGGGAGTGTGAAGGGCAGCCGTCACGTTCCAGACCACCTGCCAGCCGACGAATACGGCAAGAACGAACACCGTCAGGTGACCGACGAATGCCGGCGGCGCGACGGCGCCCAGAAGGAGAAGGACCGCCGCCATGCTGGCCAGAACCAGCGCCGAACGGGTCGCAGCCTTCTTTGCCTTTTCCTCCGGTGTGAGGGCGACGGCGGTAGGCGCCTTCGGTTCATCTTTCTTCACCTCGATCGGATGCTCGATCTTGGGCGGAGGCCACATCACTTCCCCGGCGTGGGTAATGAGTGAGCCCCGGATGACCTCGTCCTGTAGGTTCACGTTCCACTTTTCCGCTCCGCCGAGGTCGCTCAAGAAGTGAACCAGATTCATGCCGTAGAGCTGGCTCGCAGTCGGCGCCATGCGGCTCGGCAAATCCGTGTAGCCAACGATGCTCACGCCGTTTTCGGTGACGAAGAGCTCACCGGGAACGGTGTATTCGCAGTTACCACCCGCCTCCGCCGCCAAGTCGACGACGACGCTCCCCGGTTTCATGGATTCGACCATGTCTCTCAGGATGAGCTTCGGGGCGCCCTTCCCTGGAATGAGAGCTGTGGTGATGATGATGTCGACGTCCTTGGCTTGCTGGCGAAAAAGCTCCATCTCGGCTTTGATGAACTCTTCGCTCATGACCTTCGCGTAGCCGCCCTCACCGGTTCCGTCCTCGTGGAAGTCGAGCTCCAAAAACTCCGCGCCCATCGACGCGACCTGATCCTTCACCGCTGGCCGCGTGTCGAATGCGCGCACGATGGCTCCGAGAGAGCTCGCTGCGCCGATGGCCGCTAGACCTGCCACGCCCGCCCCAATGACGAGCACCTTTGCGGGCGGCACCTTTCCGGCGGCAGTCATTTGCCCCGTGAAGAATCGCCCGAACAGGTTCGCGGCTTCGACGACCGCTCGGTATCCCGCGATATTGGCCATCGACGAGAGAGCGTCGAGCTTTTGGGCGCGGCTGATCCGCGGCACGCACGCCATCCCCAGTGTGGTGATGTTCCTGGCGCGAAGCTTCTCGACCAAATCGCCGTTCTTGGCAGGCCAGATGAACGAAATCAGGGTTGCGCCCTCCTTGAGAAGGTCTGCCTCCTCGAGAGTAGGAGGGTTCACCTTGAGAACGATGTCCCCGGCGCTCCATGCCGCGGCGGCGCCCGAGATGATCTGCGCCCCAGCCGCTTCGAACGCTGCGTCACTGATGCCAGCCCGCTGACCGGCGCCCGCCTCGACGACGACCTCGAAACCCTGCTTGTTGATGAGGCGCCCCACCGTATCGGGTGTGCCGGCCACGCGCTGCTCATCTGCGCGCATCTCTTTGACGATCGCTATCTTCATGGGAACTCCCGCTGGCGAGAAGCTCCAAATTGCGGCGGAATCAACGTCGCGCCTGGTCGGCTCTCGCGCGCTGGTTTCTAGGGTCCCGCCCCATCAAAAACAAGGAAAACTCACTCACCGAGACCGAAGCGTCCGCGATGTCGAGCCACGAAATCGACGTAGTACTCGCTCTCCCGGCCAGATTCGATTTCACCGGCATCGCAAGCCGCTTCGAGCGCTCGCTTGATGTCGCCGATGATCTTGGCGCGCGGCAACCCGAACTCGCTCACCAAATACTCGCCCACTCCCTTCGGAAGTGGCGGAACTTTGGCATCGAGCTCAGCCAACTGTTTGACGCGCTCCGAGAGATCGTGAATCTGCCGAATCCCGCGGCGCTTTTTCTCTGGACGTTTGGTCGTGATGTCGGCGCGCGAAAGACAAAGGAGATCCTCGAGGTAAGGACCCATCTCTCGGGTGAATCGACGCACAGCGCTGTCGGTCCACTGACCCTCGTATCCGCTCGCTCTCAGGTGGTGAAGTACGAGAAACCGGATCTCCTTTTTGAGATGCTCGTCGTTTTCGAACAGGTGCGCGCGCCGATCGAGCTTGTCGAACATCCGCGCCCCCACCTCGGCGTGACCGAAGAAATGGACCTCCCCCGTTTCGGAGATGCTGCGCGTCTTGACCTTGCCGATGTCATGGAAGAGCGCCGACCAGCGCACCTCGAGCTTGGGGACGGTCTGAATCACGACCTGTTTCGTGTGCTTCCAAACGTCCTTGTGCCGCCACTCACCGTCGCCGAACCCCACCATGGCCTCGACTTCGGGAAGGAGCGCTTCCAGCATTCCAGTGGTCAGGAGGCTGTCCAAACCTGCGTCTGCATGTTTCGCCACGATCAGCTCGTCGAGGAGTGGACGCAGATCGGCCGCGCCGAGACCCTGGAGGTCGGATGCCCTGACGAGGACGATTGGGGCCTCCGGCTTTCCTCCACGGGCGGCTTCCACCGAACGCTCGAGGGCGGCCATCGCGCGGCTAGGATCAGCTGGGGCTGGATCTATCGCGCGTGGCTTTCTTCGAGGCACGGAATCGCCACGACGACGCCTGGGCGAACGCGGTCTGGAAGTTGCCGTTTGATCGGCCTTTGAGGGAGTATCGCCCACTTTGCTCGTACGGTTGATGAGGGTCCCGGAAGGGGCGCTGGAACTAGCACAACCCACCTAAATGGTAAGGTCTGAGGTATGGCAAGCGGACAACATCAGGCGAGAGCAGCGCTCAAAGGGCGCCGCCATCGCGACTGGGGGCGGATCTTCGCCCGTCTGCTGTGCATCATCTTCGCATTCTTGGGAGCGGTCCCGCTGGGCGGAGGCTTGCTGCTCAGGTCCGAACCGCTCCAAGTCTGGGCGGCTGGCGAGACATCCCGCCTGCTGAGGCAGGAGCTCGGCCTCGAAGCCGCCTTCTCCGTAGATCTCAGCCTCATCCCTCTTCGCCTGGCGATCACGGATTTGACCGTCCCGGCCACCGACGGCGGCACCCCGGCCGTCGAGGCTGCAGTCATCGCAGTCAGCCCCCGATTCTTTTCCCTCTTGGCAGGCCGCATCGACATTGGCGACATCGAACTCGAAAACACAAAGGTACGCCTCGTCGTACGAGACGGCGAACTGAAGAATTTATCCTACCGAGTGCCGGACAGCGATTCAGAAGATCGACCGGAGCTCAAACGCGCGCCTTTTCGAAGCCTCGCCGTCACGAACGCTCGCATCGACGTCGACATCGACGGAACTCGCGTGTCGACTCAGGCCATCGACATCGATGCCTTCGCCGAGAAGAACCTCTCGTTCGATGTGGCTCTGCGGACGGCGGGCGCAGAAATCGACTCGACGCATCACGTCGAGCCCCAAGATCGACATGACACTCGTCCGCCGTACGAGGCGCGCGACGAGGATCGACTCTGCGCTCTCGACGTGCGGATGTTTCTGTCGCGTGAGCAGGTCATCGTTCGGCGTCTCTCCCTCTTGGGAGCCATGGATCTCGATGGCGAAGCAAACACTCGCCCCGACTGCAACGACGAGGAGGCGAACCAGGTCGCAGTGCGCCTTTCGCAAGTGAAAATATACCCCGAGGAAGGCAAGCGACCGCGCGTGTTCGGTCACGTGATGGCGCGGGTGCCTCTCCAGGTCGCCAACCGTGCGGGTCCTTCTCTGCGTGGGACCGGCTGGGCTGGATTCTCCGGAGATATTTCCGTGACCCCGGACTCGAAGCTCCCCGAAGTCAGTGGACAGCTTTCGGGAGCCGACATGTCCCTGAGCGGCTACGCCATCGCCCAAGAACTGAGCGCCCAGGTAATGATCACGGGAGACGTGGTCCAGGTTCCGACTCTTCGAGCCAAATGGGGAAACGGCTCGGCACATCTGACTGGCCTCAAAATCGAGCCGTTCGAGGACAAGGTACCGTTGGCCATCGAAGAGATTGTGACCAAAGATGTCGACTTTCCGGGGGTCATGCGTGACGTCGACGTGACCCAGCACTCCTGGGTCGATTGGAACTTCGGCGAGACCATCGTCAAGAAGGTGGCTGGTACCATCTCCCCGTTTTACATCGACGGGGGCGTGGTCGCCGAAACCCGGGACTTCGTCGTCTGGGATCGCGGCTTCGACGATCCGGCTCGCAAACGAATGGTGGGGCTCAAACGCGCGCACGTCGACGGACGCTGGCGGGCGCACGGAGAGGCTCTCGAGTTTTACGATACCGATGTCACCTTCGGAGAGAGCAAACTCCCCGTGGATCTCGTCAGCATCGGGTTCTGGAAAGCTCCCCTCGTGGTGCGCCTGAAAGAGGGCGGCGGGCCACTCAATCTCGCTGACGTGAGTCCCGTCGCGGACGTCGAGCTTGCAGGAGAGTCACGAATCTTCGTCGATCTCAGCGGCCCGATGGATCACCCGATCCTCGAGGGCACCCTCGAGGTCGATGACCTGGTCGTGGGAGGATTCCCTGCTGGAGACGTGAAGCGCTCGAGCGTTCATTTCGAACCACTCTTCGTGGAGTTCACGGAGCTCTCCGGCCAGAAAGGAACGATGGACTACTTCTTGCCGTCTGCACGCTTGGATTTCGGGGGCGCCGCGTCCGTGGAATTCACTTCCGCCGTGACGAGCAAGAACTTCGACCTAAGAGAGTTCTTTTCTGCCTTTCATTTCGACGAAGATCCTCGATTCAACGACATCTCGGGGACTGGCGAAGTCGAGGGACAAGTTCGCTATGTGCTGGGCGGTCCAGAAGACGCCTGCAAAGGGGGACGCCTGATCGTGGGGGGAACGGCCCAGATTGGGAGTTCTTCGATCTTCGACGAAAAGTACCACGATGGGAGCGCTCAGTTTCAGTTCGATTGGTTCGACATGGACGCGAGCACCCGCGGCATGCGCGTGAACGTGCCGACGTTCTCGCTCCGCAAGGGCAGCGGGTCGATCTTCGGCTCCATCGAGATGCACCCAGGGGGAATCCTCTCGGGAGAGTTCGTCGGTACACGGGTGCCCGTCTCACGGATCGATGCCTTGGGGGAGCTCATGGGCCAGGCCGATGGATTCGTGTCGGGGGCCGGTCAGCTGAGCGGCACGGCCGACGCGTTGGCATTTTCAGCAAACATTCAGATCAGCGAAATCAAGGCGGGGGACGCGACTCTCGCGCCCTCGCAGCTCAGCGTGGAACTGATCCCCACACCAGCAGGCGGCGGTGCGGACAGCCTGGGCACCACGGGCTGCGGCCGCCCCATTCCTCCGCCATACACGATGGCCGACTACGAAGCCGATCGTCCCGACGGCAACTTCATCGTAAACGGGCAGCTCTTCGGCGGACAGATCTCATTGGATGGTGTGTCCATCACGCGACAAAACAGGAAGGTGATCAAAGGTAAGGCGGCGTTTTACCAAGCCGACGTGGGTGCGCTCGGTGCGCTGTCGGTCGGAACCAAAAGCACCGCAACGCTTCCTCGCGGACACTTTTCGGGGAAGCTCGACATCGAACGACTTCTCATCGACGACGTCTACGCATCTGAGGCTTCCTTCACCCTGGAAGAAGCCAAGCTCGCAGTCGGTGAGCTCGGGGTAGCCCTACACAGCGATCAGGCACGCGTCGTCCTTCGCGATGGGGAATTTTCAACCGAGAACCTGATCCTAGAAACCACGACGGAGAGCGGCCAGAAGGGTGTTCTGGATGCGCGTGTCCGCCTGGGGCGTGAGCACGAAGTAGACGCGGTCTTCGATCTACGTCCGACGGACCTCGGCGTCGTGGCACCTGCGATCGGCGGGCTTTCGCGTGCGGAGGGACAGTTATCGGCGCGGTTGACGCTCACAGGCGCTTTGAAATCCCCCAAAATCGGTGGCTTCGTCCGCATCGACGACGGCAAGCTCGCTCTGGATGGCTTCTCCACTCCGGTAACGGATCTCTTCGTCAACGTGAGCCTCGACGAGGGCGGGCTGCACGTGGACAAGGGACACGCCAAGTGGGGGGGCGGTACCCTCCAGCTTTCGGGCGAAGCGCCTCTGGTTCAAGGCCAGATTGGCGAGACCAACCTGAACATCCTCGTGTCCGGTGTGACTCTCCCAGTCGACGAGGGCGTGCGTGTAGGTTTCGACGCCGACTTGAAGATGAGTCTGGCTGCCCCTTCTACCGAAGAGGCAGAGCTGCCGAGCCTTTCGGGTACCATCGACATTCTGTCAGCCTCCTACAAGAAGCCGATGCGCGTGACGGCCGACATCTCGAGTCTCGCAGCCCGCGGTGAGAAGACGCGCGTGGAAGGCTATGACGAAGCGAAGGACAAGCTGCGCATCGACGTTCTGGTTCGCTCCAGCAAACCCCTGCGGGTCGAAAACGAGCTGGTCGTCGCGGTGCTGCGCATTGATCCTGCGGGTTTGCGGCTAACCGGGACGAATCAACGCTTCGGTGCAGTCGGTACCGTAGAGGTCGAACAAGGGGGCCGTGTCTTCCTACGGCAGAACGAGTTCGAAGTGCAGCGGGGGCTCGTGCGGTTCAACGACCCGACCAGGCTCCGCCCCGAGGTAGACGTAACTGCGGTCACCGAATACCGCCGCTACGAAGATCGCGGCGCAACTCAAGGAGGCGAAGGACAGCAGCAAGCGTCGGATTCGACCCCAGGCGGCGCCCCGGTCGCTGGCAACTGGAGAATTCTGCTGCACGCCTACGGGCCACCAGATGATCTGAAGGTCGACCTCAATAGCGACCCACCGCTCGCCCAAGACGACATCTTCCTGCTGCTCACAGTGGGTCTAACCCGAACCGAGCTCGATCAAACCCAAAGCTCGGGGGTCGGTAGCTCGGTAGCCCTGGAAGCTCTCGGAAGCCTTTCTGGCGCCGAGAGCGCCGTGACCAAGACCGTGCCAGTCGACGAATTCCGCTTTGGCAGTTCCTACTCTTCGCGCTCGGGACGCACGGAACCAACGGTGACAATCGGAAAACGACTGAGCCGACGCATTCGCGCCAGCGTGACCACCAGTCTGAGTGACACCTCGGAAGTGCGCTCGAACATCGAATACCGCGCTACGGAAAACCTGAGCGTGGAAGGCTCGTACGACAACGCGGGCGATGTGTCTTCCGCAGCGGGTGGCAATTTGGGTGGCGACGTTCGTTGGCGACTCGAGTTTCAGTAGCGAACAACGCCCGAAAACATCGGCCCGTAGCTGGCCCGTTTTCCCAAGTTGCCCGGCCACCAAAAGGCGGCTAACCCACGTTCAAGATGAACGTCAGACTCGTTCGGAAAGTCGGGTTCGAGGCCGCCCACCGACTCCCCCACGTCCCCGAAGGCCACAAATGTCAGCGCCTTCACGGCCACAGCTTCCGCGTGGAGATCATCGTCGAAGGGCCGGTCGACGAAACGACGGGATGGTTCATCGACTACGCAGTGATCGACGACGCGTGGGCTCCACTCTTCGACATGTTGGATCACAACTACCTCAATGAAGTCCCTGGGCTCGAGAATCCGACCAGTGAGATCCTCTGCAGGTGGCTCTTCGAGCGACTGTCACCCTCTCTGCCCGCTCTGAGCCGAGTCATCGTCCACGAAACCTGCAACGCCGCCTGCGAGTACGACGGCAACTGAAGGGCCATGAAGATCGCTCAAGTCGCACAAATGCTGTTCATCGTTGCGGCGTCGTTCTTCGTCTACGGCTTCGTTTCAATGGCAAAAGATGGCGAAGCGCGCCGTGCTTGCGCCTCCCTGTGTGCGATGAAGCCGAACTACGCGGCAAACAACAGGCGCGCACCCGACTTCGAGCTACCGAACCTCGAAGGCAAGAAGGTCAGGCTGAGCGACTACCGGGGCCGAGTGGTGATCTTGAATTTCTGGAGCAAGAGCTGCCCACCATGCCTCGAGGAGATGCCCTCACTCGCCTCGCTCGGGCACTCGTTGGCCCATCGCGACGATATCGTCCTTCTGACGATTACGACCGACGAGTCCGCCAAGGACGCTCGGGACACGCTCCAATCCATTCTGGGAACGGAAGCCCCTTTCGAGGTACTCATCGACTCCGAAGCCGAAGTGGTGACGGGTAAGTTCGGCACGAAGCTCTACCCGGAAACTTGGTTCATCGATGGACAGGGCGTGATCCGAGCTCGGGTGGACGAGGCGCGTGACTGGTCTTCTGCACTCTCACTAGAATTCGCCGAAAGCCTGCGCGGGCCGCTGAGTTGCTCAATCCGCTTCGAGAAGAGGGTCCCGAGCGGGCCATCCGCTCACCTGTGCGAGGAGATGGGTCATTAAGTGCACCATTGGCGGGCGCCATGTGGCCGGAACCGCCGCGAGTGTGCCAAACTAACATTCTGCGCCCCGGGGACGCGCGTCTCGAAGAAAACGAGCAGCGGGACACTCTAAGGAAAAAGCATGGGACTCGAAATCGGCGATACCATTGACGACAAGTATCGCATCGTAAAACTCCTCGGCGAAGGCGGGATGGGGGCCGTCTACGAAGGCGAGAATATTCGCATCCACCGGCGGGTCGCCATCAAGATCCTGCACTCGAGCGTCGCGCAATCCGAAGATGCAGTTCAACGGTTCGAGCGCGAAGCCCAAGCGGCCGGCCGGATCGGGTCCGAACACATCGTGGAGGTTCTGGATCTCGGCGACTTGCCCGGAGGCGACCGCTACATGGTCATGGAGTACCTGGACGGCGAGGCGCTGAACGATCGCATCGCCAATTCTGGGCGCATGTCCCCGCAGGCCACCGCCAGCATCATCATCGACATGCTCCAGGGTCTCAAGGCCGCCCACGACGCAGGGATCATCCACCGCGACCTGAAACCCGACAACGTCTTCTTGCTGGCCAACAAGAACGGCAAGAAGGACTTCGTCAAGATCGTCGACTTCGGGATCTCGAAGTTCTCGAGCCTGGGCGGGGAGTTCTCCATGACGCGCACGGGCGCTGTCATGGGCACACCGTATTATCTCTCGCCCGAACAGGCCAAGGGTGAACGAGAACTCGACGCCCGCTCCGATCTGTACGCGGTGGGAGTCATTCTTTACGAGGCCGCCGCCGGTCGCGTGCCGTTCGATGGCGAAACGTTCAACGAACTCTTGTTCAAAATCGTCCTCGAACCCATCCCGCCCCTGTCGACGTACGTCCCCGACATCGACGAACACTTCGCAGCCATCGTCGAAAAAGCGATGGCACGCGATCCCAAGATGCGTTTCCAAACCGCCGAGGAAATGCAACAGGCGTTGTCTGCTTGGCTCCAAGGCCAGCCGGCCGCACCCGAACTTCTCGCGAGTGCGAGCGCTGCAACGGCCGCCCGCTCCGAGATGGCGTCGCAGATCGGTCTCGAGGCTACCCACGCCGGAACGGTCATGCAGACGCACGGCGCCTGGGCCAACACGCACTCCGAAGGCCAAAAAACGCAGGACCCCAAGAAGTGGATCGGCATCGGCGTCGCGGCGGTCGTGCTCTTTGGAGGGGTCGGCATCTACGTGATGCAGTCGAACGCTGCGGATGCAAAAGCCGCCGCTGCGCAAGCCGAGGAGGAAAAGCTCAAGGCCGACGAAGAGCGGAAGCGAGAGGAAGAGCTCGCGCGTCTCGAGGCCGAAAAGGCCAAGGCGGAAGCCGAGCGCGCACGAGCGGATGCTGCACGCAGCGAAGCCGAAAAGGCGGCCGCCGAAGCGCAGCTCTCCGCCGCAGAGCAGGCTCGTCGGGCAGAAGAGCAACGAAAGAAAGAGGAGGAAGCCAAGAAGGAAGCGGCCGCGAAGCGCTACGTCGCGCCGCGTCCTCGCCCCGCGGCTCCAGCTCCGGCACCCACGAGCGGCGGGCGCAAGATTCGCACCGAGCTTTGACGGCTTGCATCCCGCGGGGATGCCGAGCGCTCGAGAGCGCTGCCCGGGAAGCGTCGAAAAGTTGGCGCGCCCGGGGTCAGAGCTCCGGATTGCCCACCGCAGGCTGTGAGAGAGCATTTCGGGCGGCAGCGCAATTGGTGAAGAAATCGACGTTGTCGCCTGGGGCGACTTCGATCTCTCGCAAGGCCGCTTCGCGACTCGACACGACTACGGCGATTCTCTCGAAATGTGTGGCGAGAAACTTCGCCAGCGTCGAAAACCCTTTCTCATACTTCGGTCCGGCAGGAGTCGGAGCAGCAGTCGAGTCGACGAGGAGGGCGAATCGTTCGGCGTGGGCATCGCGCACCTTCGCCATGAACCCTTCCAGGGTCGTAAGCACGGCAGGCAAGCCCGGAAACGGCACGCTGCTGCGGACCATTTCGATGCGCTCAGCCTCCAAATCGATGAAGGCAGAATAGTAGGTGTCGTCGTAAAGGGGCCGCATGTGATCTTTCGGTCTAAAGCCCCCGCGACTGGAGGCTTCACATCGTAGACCGGAACCTCTTTCGGAAGCAAAATTCGATACTTGCGAAAAATCGACTCATCGGACGACGGAAATCCGAGGCGCCCTCGTTGAACCCAGTGAACCCGGGAATTGCACTGGCAAGTCCCGCAAACACCCTCAACAGCCAAGAAAGTCTCAAAGCGAGGTCCCCATGAAACTCAAGATCCTCCCCACCGTATCCACTGCCGCCATCATCATCACAAGCGCGCTGGTCGCCCCGCAGGTTTTCGCTCGAGGCCCTGGGCACATGTTCGACGAGGTCGACGCCAACAAGGACGGCAAGATCACACGCGCCGAAGCCCACGAGCTTGTTCTCAAGCACTTCCGCGCTGCGGACGCGAACAAGGACAAGGTCTTGACCCAGGCCGAGGCAAAGACGCACCACGAGGCCAAGAGAAAGGAACGCGGAAATCCAGAAGCCTTCGTAGAAGCTCGCTTCAAAGCGCACGACACCAACAACGACGGGAAGATCGAACGCAGCGAAAGCAAGCTGCCCGACAAGATCTTCGCGCGCATCGATTCGAACTCGGACGGCAGCATCACCAAGGCTGAGGCCCTGGAAGCGCACAAGAACCGCATGGCCAACTCCTCGAAGCGCCACGGCCATCACGGCTCGAAAGACCACGAAAAACGTGGCAAGTCACACGAAGGAGCGAAGAAGGACCGTAGGGGCCACGCTAGTCCCTTCGACCGCGTCGACACGAGCGGCGACGGAAAGATCGTCGAGGCCGAGGCAAAAGGTGCAGCAGACCGCATCTTCTCCCGAATCGATCAGAACAACGATAACGTCATCACGCGCGCCGAAGTGCAGCAGATGAAAAAGCACGATCCAAAGCGGCCCGGCGGCAAGGGCCACGACAAGAAGCAAAAGTGAAATCCCAACTTCTCGAAGATGAAGCTCTCATGGAGCGGATCGCCCGCGGCGACGCGGGCGCATTTCGAGAACTTTCAGACGCCCACCTAGGAGCCATCGTGACATTTTCTACCCGCCTCGTGAGAAACCAAGCCGAAGGAGAGGAGATCGCTCAGGAAACCTTTCTGCGGGCCTGGCAGAACGCTGGCAAATACGAACCCAAGGCCAAGGTCTCCACATGGCTCCACAGGATTGCTCGCAACGTTGCCATCGACCGTCTGCGCAAGAAGAGCCGCAACGAAGAAGCTTTCGAGCTGGACGACGAACGAGACGAGGCGCCCCTTTCGGGGCGCCCCAGCCGTCTGCTCGTGCGCAAGCAAGAGCAGCTCGGAGTGCAGGAGGCTCTGAACCAGCTTCCCGAACGTCAGCGTTCGGCAATCCTGCTTTGCCACGAACAGGGGCTTTCCAACCCTGAAATCGCGGAGGTTTTGGAAACGAGCGTCGAAGCCACCGAATCCCTGCTCTCGAGGGCTCGAAGGCGCCTCAGAGCTCTCGTAGAAGGCGCTGACCAGGCGGGAGAAAACTCATGACCGACGACGAACGATTCACGCAGGACGCCATCTCTCGCCTCACTCCCATCGAGCCTTCGGCCAATCTCCGCCGCATGGTTGCGCAAATCCCCATCGAACATGCCCGCTCCGCACAATCCTGGTGGCCGTTCTCTGGGATCTGGCTGCCGAGCCTCTCGATGGCTGCGGTAGCCGTTCTCGGGCTGTTCTTGGGCCGCAGTTGGGAGGCGACGCAGCCGGGGGGAGACCCTTCGGCCGGCGCACAGGTCGAGATCGATGTTCACGATGCCGACGATAGCGGTTCGCGGGCGGTCGCGATTGTCGCACTCGACGAAGAGCAAGGAGAACCTTTGGACGCGGAACTGGAAGACTTGCTCCTACTGGCAACGGCGGGGGACTTCTCCGCCGAAGACTGGGATCTCTCTCGCGCCCCCGAAAGCACTCTCGACGAGGAGACGTTCTGATGACCCGCACCAAGACGATGACCCTGGTCGCATTCGCGTCCCTGGGACTGAACGTGTTCTTCGGCGGCATACTCGTCGGGAAAATGCTGCGTCCGGAAGCGCCGGGAGCCGCAACGACAGAGACTTCGGTTCGGCCGGGCAATGCCGCGCCTGGACCGAAAGACATGGAGATGGGCAAGACCCCTCCGTCCGATCGGGAGCACGCAAACCACGAGCGCCACGCGTCGCGTGCGCAACATCCCCCGCGCGGCGAACGCGGAGAGCGCGGCGATGGACCATCCGACCTCGCTCTCCTAAGACGCATGGTCCGCATCATGGGCGGGCCGAAGGACCCCCGCATCGCGCGACTGCGCGAAGAACGCAAAGACGAAATCCAACGAATCAGAACCGAAATGGCGGCCGCCCATCGCCGCGTGCACGAAGCCCTCACCTCCGAAAAACCCGACGACATGGAGCTTCGCGAAGCTCTCAAGAACTTGCGCAAGACGGCCTTCGAGGCTCAAGCGCGCGCCCAAGAAGGCATCCTTACCCTAGCTGCATTGATGACCGAAGAGGAACGTGCCCGTTTGCGCAGTCAGCGACGCGAGCAACGACGTGACAAGAGCACCTCGCCCCCCCACGTCGACGGCGGAGCACCCTAGCCGGACCTCATCGCGCGCGACGCCCCCCGGGTCGCGAAAACGACTCCAAGCAGGGAAGTCTTCATGACAGCAGCTGAGAGCTGCGCTACCCCCGGCCCATGTCGAAGAAGGAAAGTCGTCTTGCTCAGGAAACGAGTCCATATCTCCTGCAGCACGCACACAATCCGGTCGATTGGTTCCCTTGGGGGAAGGAGGCCTTCGAAAAGGCGCGCACCGAGGACAAGCCCATCTTGCTCAGCATCGGCTACTCGGCGTGTCACTACTGCCACGTGATGGAGCGCGAATCGTTTCGGAACGAGCGCATCGCAGCTCAGATGAACGAAAGCTTCGTCTGCATCAAGGTCGACCGGGAAGAACGTCCCGACTTGGATGAACTGTACATGTCCGCCACCGTAGCCTTGTCGGGCCAAGGTGGCTGGCCAATGACCGTTTTCTTGAACGCCGACGGAGAGCCGTTCTTCGCGGGTACTTATTTCCCACCCCGCGATACTCAGGGACGCCCGGGATTCACGTCGCTCCTGGAGCGCATCGGGCAGATGTGGAAGAGCGACCGGAAGACGCTGCTCGATCAAGCTTCCGGTCTTGCCGAATACGTGCGAAACGCTCAGCGGCCCACGCTCCCGGGTGGACTCTCGGAGGACCTGATTCGTGCGGCGTGTCGCTCCTTGAGGCAGAACTTCGACCCCGCTTTCGGGGGATTCGGTACGGCACCGAAGTTTCCCGCCCCGCACTCTCTCGCCCTCCTCTTTCGTGCACATCGGCGCACTCAGGATGCGGAGCTGCTTCAGATGGCGACGCGTACCTTGGATGGCATGTTGTCCGGCGGCCTCTTCGACCAACTGGGGGGCGGATTCTGTCGCTACAGCGTCGACAGGGAGTGGCTCGTGCCGCACTTCGAAAAGATGCTCTACGACAGCGCCCAGCTGACGGACGTCTACATGGAAGCCTACCAAATCACGGGCGCTTCCTCGTACCGTCGGGCCGTGACCGAGACCCTCGACTGGGTCGTTCGACAAATGCAGGCGCCGAGCGGCGGCTATTTCTCGTCGTGTGACGCTGACAGCGATGGTGGCGAAGGCCTCTACTACGTGTTTTCACGCGACGAAGTCATCCAAGCTGTGGGAGAGCCCGCTGCAACCCATTTCTGCGCCTTCTACGGGATCACGGACGAGGGCAACTTCGGCGGAAAGAACGTTCTGTCGGCACGGCGAGAGATCGCCACCGTGGCCAGGGAGTTCGGAATCGACCCAGGCGAGTTGGTCGAGAACCTCGAGGTCGGTCGTGAAAGGCTCCTCGCCTATCGCTCGACGCGGATAGCCCCGGACGTCGACGACAAGGTGATCACCTCGTGGAACGGTTTGATGATTCGAGCCATGGCGCACGCCGCGCGCACATTCGGTGAGGAACGCTATCTTCACTCGGCAAAGCGAGCCGCGGATTTCCTCCTGGGGCCGGCAAAGGACGGTAGCGGCATGCGGCGGGAAGACGGTGGTTTGTTCAGAACCAGCCGAGCCGGCAAGGCGCACCAGGACGCATTCCTCGAGGACTACGTATTTCTGATCGACGGTCTCCTCGCCCTGTATGAAGTCAGCGGACTCGAGCGCTACCTCAGGGAATCCGAACGTCTGATGGAGCGAGTTCTGTCGGACTTCTCTGCCGAGGACGGGACCTTCTTCTCCACGCCGAGTGATGGCGAGCGCCTCATCGCCCGCCCCCGCTCTGCATCTGACAACGCGCTGCCCAACGCAAACGCGCTCGCGAGCCTCGTGCTCAATCGCCTTGCCGTCCATTTGGACCGCGCGGAGCTCCGCGAACGCAGCGTAAGGCTCGTGCGCTCTTTCGCTGAGCCGATCAAACGCACGCCTCGAGCGCACATGACGATGCTCCTTGGGCTCGATGCCCTCCTCGAGCCGCCGCTCGAGATCGTCCTCTCCGGGAACCCGACCGACGATTCTTATTCTGATATGGCGTCTTGTCTCGGCAGTCGATTTCTGCCCACGCGAATCGAGGCAAGACTCACCGAGTCCCCCGATCGACCTTCGAAGTTGACGAGTGGACGTTTCTCCCCGGACAGCCCCTCTCGAACCTACGTTTGTCGAAACTACGTTTGCCAAAGGCCAGCCGAGTCGGTCGACGACCTGCGCGCTCTGCTCGAGGAAAACGAACGCCTCCTCGTAATGGAGCGATCCCGCGAACTCGGCCTGAGAACGACCTCCGGGCGAGCAACGGCGAGCGCCACGCTAGCTCTCCGAGATCGCTCTCCACTTCCCGAGTCGTTCTCGGAGCTGGATGGCTTGTGGGTCAGCCGTCTCGGACTCGGAAGTCATCGGATCGGGCTCGACAATCCCGATCATCGCGCTGCCGTTCGGAAGGCGCTGTCGGCCCACATCAACGTCATCGATACGTCTCCCACCTTTGCTTTCGGAGACAGCGAACGTCTTCTTGGAGAGGTCTTGGAGGACCTCTTTTCGAGCGGAGCTGTGGCACGAGAAGAAGTCGTCGTGCTGTCGAAGGTCGGCGTCTTCGTCGGCCCAGACGCGGAGCGGCTCGAACAACAGCAAAAGAGCGAGCCTCTTGCTCACGTGTGCGCCCTCGACGAAAAGGGGAGCGAGAAAGGGCAGCTCGACCTGAAGAAGGGAGCGTTCTGTCTCGACCGGAGCGCGATCGAGTCGCAAATCACGAGCTCCCTCGAGCGCCTGCGCCTGGAGCACCTCGATGTATGCCTGATCCAGAGCCCGGAACATTTTCTCGCAGCCGGTGCGGACCGGTCCACCCTAGAGGCCGCCATGACCAGCGCGTTCACCGCGCTAGAAGCAGAAGTGAAACAGGGTCGTGTGGGGCGCTACGGCGTACTCTCGAACACGGCCATACGGGACGAGAACGACCCCCTCCACGTCGACGTCGGCGGCCTCGTGAAGCTGGCCGAGCAGGTTGTCGGATCGGACCACCATTTCCGCGTTCTCGAGATTCCTGTCAGCGTGGCCGATCCGAGCGCCCTCACGGACGGCCCATCGGCGGGAGTGGTATCGACGGCTCGCTCGCTCGGCCTGAGCATCGTGGCGTCTCGACCGCTCAGCACCATCCGAAATGGCGCGCTGCTCCGACTCGTCGATCCCCCCGCTGCACCCGAATCTCCCTCGACCGAAGCCCTGAAGAAGGCGCGCTACACGGTTGCGTCCCTGGAGGCCGAATTCGAGACCACCTTCGCGGCGCAACTTCGGCTCGCGAAAAAGGCTCCACAAGGTGCCATTCTCCCACTCAGCGGGCCACTGGGACAGGCCCTCGAACAGGCCGCAACCCGCGAGCAATTCGACATGGCGGAGACGACGCTCGTCACCCCCAGATTGCGCACGTTGTTGGCCAGCCTCGATCGAGCGTTTTCTGGAGATCAGAAGTGGAATCGCTTCAAAGAAAAGTACGTGCGAGCTGTCGGGAACTGGCTCGCTGCGGTGCGCGAGATCGCCGTCGAAAAGAACCGGCAGCTCTTGAACGAGCTCGAGGAAGACCTGTCGAGCTCGGAGATCTTCGCTTCCGGCTTTCGCGCGGCGCCGAAGGACGAAACGTGGCTCGGGCGCGCTCTGGGGCTCATTTATCGGCAGGAGCGACTGAGCACGGCGTTCGTCGGCATGCGCCATCCGAGCCACGTGGAAGATGCGCTCGCCGTGATCTCCCGTTGGTCTCAAGCGGGCAAAGCGCGAAACTAGTGGTATGCTTCCCGCGGACAGCGAGGATTCATGGCCGAGGAAACCGATCGCCTACTGAGCGAGGGACCCATCTTACTGTATGATGGGGAGTGCGGGGTCTGTAACCACTCGGTCCAGTGGATCTTGAACCATGAGAGGAACGACTCGCTGCGCTTTGCGGCCCTTCAAAGTCCGCTTGGTCGCAAGCTCGCTTCGCTCGCTGAAGTGCCCGAGGACATCGATTCGCTACTTTGGGTGGAACGCACGGAAAATGGTATCGTAGCTCGATTCTGGTCGAGCGCGCTTTTTGCCACCCTTAGATATGTCGGCGGACCGTGGAGGCTGCTTTCCCTGTTTCGTCTCGTTCCAACACCTTTGGCTGACATCGCGTATCGATTCTTCGCAAAGCATCGATTGAAGGTCGCACCCGCGGCGTGTCTGGTGCCCCCCGCGGCCACGCGGACACGGTTCCTCGACGCCTGATTGGGTTCACCGAGTCGAACCACTGGCGGCCCACCCCGGAAGCGATCACGGACCCGCGAAAGGCAAGGGAAACCAGCTGGCCGCCGGCTTTTCCTCGGGCTCCTCATCGAGTATACGCTTAGCCGCTTCCATTGGTGTTTCCGGTGGATTTCGGAGTGCATGCTCCGGGGGCACCGTGACTCACGGGTGGAGATGGGGTGGGGTGGATCCTGCCCTGGAAGGGACAGAGGAAACAACACACATGGAATCTTTGGTCTACGCCGCCCCTGTAGCAGGAGTCGTGGCTCTAGCGTTCGCCTACCTGAAATCGGCTTGGGTGAACAAGCAGGATCCGGGCGACCAGAAGATGGTCGAAATTGGTGCCCTCATTCGAGAAGGCGCCATGGCGTTTCTGGCCCGCGAGTACAAGGTGCTGGCGGGGTTCGTCGTCGTGGTGGCGGGTGTTCTCGCGATCTCCAACATGAGCGGAGAAGATCGCAGCCCGATGATCGCGCTTTCCTTCGTCTTGGGCGCCGTCGCCTCCGGTCTGGCCGGATACTTTGGGATGCGAGTCGCCACGGCCGCCAACGTTCGAACGACGGCCGCTGCCCGCAAGGGCCTGTCTCCCGCCCTCGAGGTCGCGTTCTCCGGTGGTTCCGTGATGGGAATGTCCGTCGTCGGCCTGGCGTTGGTGGGGCTGGGGGGGCTGTACCTCGTTTACACGGGTACCCTTTTCCCAGGTGAGGCAGGACTGGCCACCTCCATCAATGTTCTCACCGGCTTCTCGATGGGCGCGTCCAGCATCGCTCTTTTCGCCCGCGTGGGCGGCGGTATTTATACCAAAGCGGCCGACGTCGGCGCGGATCTGGTCGGCAAGGTCGAGAGCGGCCTTCCCGAAGACGATCCTCGAAACCCGGCAGTCATCGCGGACAACGTCGGCGACAACGTTGGTGACGTCGCCGGAATGGGCGCCGATCTCTTCGAAAGCTTCGTCGGTGCCATCATCGGCGCCATGGTGCTGGGGCTCGGAGCAACAGCCGTCCAAGAGGACGGTCACCTGGGCCCGATCGTCCTACCGCTTGCAGTCGCGGCGGGCGGGACCATCTGCTCCATCCTGGGTACCTTCGTGGTCCGCACCAAGGAAGGCGGCAACCCTCAGCACGCTCTCGATACGGGCGCATTCGGCTCGGCTGGCATCATGGCTGCCCTCACCTTCGTCCTCGCCAACATGCTCTGGCCGGAGGGCGGAACTGAGCTCGGCGACGTCATGGTGACTTCGACCAACGTCGGGATGGCAACGGTGATTGGCCTCGCTACCGGCGTCGCGGTGGGGCTCATCACGAGCCACTACTGCTCACTCGGCAAAGGACCCGTCAATGGTGTCGCCGACCAATCCAAGACGGGCACGGCAACGAACATCATCGCCGGCCTGGGTCTCGGTATGGAATCGACGATGATGCCGATTCTGTGCATCGTGGCCGGCACGATCGGGGCCGCACAGGTCGCAGGCCTGTACGGGGTCGCGATCGCGGCGCTGGGCATGCTTTCGACGACCGGAATCCAGCTTGCGGTGGACGCCTACGGCCCCATCGCCGACAACGCCGGCGGCATCGCCGAAATGAGTGGTCAGGACCCCGAAGTGCGCAAACGCACGGACAAGCTGGACGCCGTCGGCAATACGACCGCCGCCATCGGCAAGGGATTCGCAATCGGATCGGCAGCGATGACGGCCTTGGCTCTCTTCGCTGCGTTCATCCAGCAGGCGGGCATCACCGGCATCGACATCTCCAAACCAATCGTCATCGGCGGGATGTTCGTGGGTGCAATGCTTCCGTTCCTCTTCTCGTCGATGGCGATGGCCGCCGTTGGTGAGGCCGCCATGGACATGATCGAGGAGGTGCGACGGCAGTTCCGTGAGATCGAGGGTCTCCTGGAAGGGAAGGCAAAACCCGACACCGCCCGCTGCGTCGACATTTCGACCAGCGCAGCCATTAAGCGCATGATCCTTCCGGGCGCCCTGGCCGTCCTGAGCCCAGTCGTCGTGGGTTTCCTGGCGGGTGCCGAAGCGCTCGGCGGCCTCCTGGCGGGTGTAACGGTGTCGGGCGTGCTCTTGGCTCTCTTCATGTCCAACGCTGGGGGCGCCTGGGACAACGCCAAGAAGAGCTTCGAGGAAGGCGCCGGATTCAAGATGAAGGACGGCTCCGTTCATGGAAAGGGAACCGAGGCGCACAACGCGGCCGTAGTCGGTGACACCGTCGGCGACCCTTTCAAGGATACGGCGGGTCCGTCTTTGAACATCCTCGTCAAGTTGATGAGCGTCGTGGCACTCGTCATCGCGCCCTTGATCGCGGTCTGACCGTCGAGCGAAAGCTCGGGACGACGTCCTCCAGCCGACGAAAGAGGCGCCCCCCGGGGCGCCTCTTTTGCTTCCACTTTTTCGTTCCCCGGCTCTCGGGTAATCTCTGCTCATGCAGCTGCGCACCAAGACGATCGAACGCCTCCGGGATGCCCTCCTCGCCAGCGGGAAACGCAAGGGAGCAGTCACTTCATCCGCTTATCGCACTCTGGCAAAGCAGGGCCTCCTATCCGACGCAGAGAACGAGGCCTTGGACCGGGTTGGTCCGGCTGCGGAAGCGATGTTTTTGGTCATCGCCGCGGACGAACAAGTCACCGACACGGAACTTGCGGCACTTCGGGGCGCAATTCGCGGACTGACGGGAGACGTCCTCAGCGACGACATCGTCCAGATCCTGATGGAGCAATTTGCAACGAAACTCCGCGACGAGGGACGCACAGCCCGCCTGGAACAAGTCGCCAAGGCGACGCTCGACTCCGGAGAAGCCCTCAGCACTTTTGCTCTAGCTGCGGCGGTAGCCTTGGCGGACAACCAGGTCACCGACACGGAGAGCGACCTGATCGTGGAGCTCAAGACGCTTTTTCGGCTCAGTGATCAGGACGTCGCCACGGTGCTCGGTGAACTCGGCGACGACGGGGGCTGAGCTCCTATCCGCCCCGGCTCGCTGCGAGACGGCAGGCCTGCGTCTCGGGCTCTACTTGGTGAGCGGCGTCGGGGCCGGGGCTGCGCCGGGGACAACGGGCTCACTGGCCCCGGGCCCACCTCCCGATCCTTTGATGGTGCTGGGCTCCTGTTGTCCGCTCTCGCTCGGAGCGCGGTTGGATTCGGCGGGTGCGTCTGACTGGCCCGCGCCGCAATCGCAGGGGCCGTACCCCTGCCCGGACTCGAGACAGATCTGGCCGCCCTGGCAGGCACCAGGGCCCACACAGGCAAGCGTCGAACCCGGCGTGCATGCCGTGGCGGGGGCCCGCGGCGGAGCGTCGGGAACCTCGACTGGTTCGTCCGTGCGCTCGGGAAGCTTGTAGATGATCTCCGTCTCCTCTTCTTCGACGTCCTCAGGCAGTCCACAGCGCACGGTGAGTTCCGCGAGTTCGCTCATCGTTTGGTAGGAGCTCGAAGAACCACCAAGACGCTTGGGGCGGCTCACCCCTTCCAGCACCGTGTAGCCATCCTCGCCGCAAATCTTCGCCGCCTTGGTGACGCATGAACTCATCCCGTTCCCACAAGTGATGACGTGCGAGTTGTTCGGACCGATGGCCGTCTTGATATTGGGCGAGCAGGCGCCCCCGACGAGGGCACACGCCGCGAGCAGGAACCACGTAACGCCGCGATGGGAAGTCATGCGCGGGAGCCTAGCGAGGCTTCAGCTGGCCGCAAATTGCCGGATTCGACGTCGAACATCCGCGGCGAAATGCGAAACCAGCCCTTCGACGAACTCGATCGGATCGACTTCGGGACCAGTGACGAGGCTCGTCAGATCCATTCCCAGGACCACGCCTTCCGCCCGATCGATCTCGTGACTTTCGCTGAACGTGGCATGAGCACGCCTCCGCCCGAGACTACCTAAATCGTAGCGCTTCCCGCCGGAGATCTGCGAATCGAAAACACCGAGAAGCGCTGAGGATAGATTATCGCGAGGAGTGACGTCCATCTCGACCTTGAGGTCATCCGGCAGCCAGTCGAGATCCCTCCACACTTCGCACCCAATGACTTGAGATGGTCGGATCTCCACAGGTAGCGCGCGGATTGCCGAAATCGTTCGCAGCGCGACGGCCACATGCGTATCGTGCTTGTCGCAAAGATTGTGAGTGTAGACGATCCGTGGACGCGCCAGCTCTAGGACTCGCGTGAGATCACCGATGACCCTCGTCTCCTCGGCGTTCTTGACCGCACTGCTGTCGTAGTCGAGCAGACACAAGGCCGCGTACTCTCCGACATGAGCGGCCTTCTTTTGCTCGCGACGTCGGACGAGGCGCATGTCCTCGTCACTCAAATCGGCGTAGTAGGAGCTTCGTGCGCTACCGCTTCCATCGGTGACGACCACTCCCGTAAACGCGCGATTTGGAGTGCGAAAACACTCCAAAATCCCTGCAATTGCTGCAATCTCGAGGTCGTCCTGGTGCGCCCCAACCCCCAAATGTGTCGTCCGCTGAAGAGCCTGGGTCGGATCTCCACCATCCCAGCAATACAGCTCGGAGCCCGGCATCGAAAACTTCATCGCGCCCCATCCTTCGGTCTCAGTTCGGGCAGACTCGCCGCTGCGATCGATTGGCCCACTCGACGCTTTTCTTCATCGGGAAGAGAGATGGAAACCCGCTCGAACCAGTCCGGCGACTCGGCTCGCATCACCCGCTCGGCCTCGCTCTGCAAAATACTGCCCCCCATCCCGGAAGTGACTCTCCCGAGCAACAAGATGTGATCCACGTCGTAGAATTGAGAGTAGTAGAGCAGCCCGTATCCGAGAAACGCCCCCATCGTTTCGAAGACCAATCGAGCCCGAGGGTCCTCATTCCGGGCCAGTTCCTGGACGCTGCGCAGCTTCTCAGCGGAGGAAAGGTCGTCCTCGAGCTCGATGCCCGCCTCTTGTGCCAAACGCACCACGCCGTCTTGCGAGAGGTATTGCCCTCCAACGCCGAAGTCTCCTGACCAGTCCGTATCGTGCGCCGCTTCGGGACAGTAGTCGAATGGAGCAAAAGCCAGCTCGTTGAGCCAGCCGGTAACGAGTCCGTCTTCGTTGATGTAGCCGACGGCTTCACTCGTTCCCATTGCTATCCCTAGGACCTTCTTCGCTCCACCCAGGTTCATGGCGCCAGCCAAAGCCGTTACGTCACCATCGTTGCAGACTTCGACGGGAACGTCGCCAAACAATCTTCGCGGAACATCGAGATAGATCGTCCGGACGTGCTCCTCGAAATCCGAGCTCTTGATCTTACGAAAGAGAGACGCGACCCGGGTCTCGTTACCCACGTAGATCCCGGCCGAACTGATCCCCACCGCGTCCACGTGCGGCAGATGTGCGGCCGCGAGCCGGAGCGACTCGGCGATACCTTCGATGTGATAGCGCGGATCGGCGTGCTCCTTGGGGTGCCAAACGATCTCACTTGAATAGACCTCTTTTCCATCGACGACCGCCGCAACCTTTCGATCGCTGCCGCCCGCATCGAAGCCGATCCGGCACCCATTCAGGTGACCGCCCACAGCGGTGGCCGCCTCGCGCTCGTCCGGCAGGTCATCGGCACCCAAAACTGGCCGAACCTCGAAACGCTCCACCCCGTAGACGCGCGCCATGAACTGAGCATCGAACTCCCTGAGACCTCCCTTGTCGTAGGCACGCACCAAGAATTGGCTCAGATCTCGCGGCCCCGACACCCAGAGGCGGAAGCCGCCCTTTTGCCAAAGGAGCATCTTCACGAGGCGCTCGAGGTAGAAGCGATTGTCGAGAGCCGCGGGATGCCCCTGCGGAAGAAGCTCGGCACTGCGCCTTGCTACCTTCCCTCCATCGCGTTCGAGAGCCAGCTCGACCAGAGCAGGACGACCGGAACGGCGCACCTCAGCCCGAAACGCCCGATCGCCCAACCACGCCGGGCGAAACTCGGGAGCGAGCGGAAGGTCGAGCGTGGGCGGTCGCAGAAGCAGTGACACGCAGGCCGACTAATGCAGGGTGTGCCTTTGACCTTCGTGCTCGATCGAAGGCACGGGTTGACTGATCACGGTGCCGTTCTGCTTGGATTCCTCCGCGCCTGACCCGCTCTCGCTCACGACGACACGAACTCTGCCAGAGCGCGCGAGAAGCGCCTGCGCCCATTGCCGTTGAGCATCCTCGATCGCCTCTTCTCGCGCCCAGCGCGCCATCTTCGCTGCTGCCCGCTTGCGGCGTTTGGTATAGCCAAAGATCAACAAGCCGAAGCCGGCGACCCAGATGAGTGAGCCACCAAAAAGTACCGGCCAAAACGTATACCGTCGGGCGACATCTTCGCGCCAACCCTTCTCGAGGCTGAACATGTCGGTGGCGTACGCATCGAAAAGCGCCTGATCGAACGTCTGGCCCGTCTCCACCCGCCGAATCAGTGCCTGAAAGCGGTGCTCCTCGCCCCCACGCATCAAGAAACGCACCATGTCTGCCGCCTGTGCGTAGGCGATGGATGCCGTTTGTCCGTCCGCAGGGAAACTCCGCGTGATCTGCTTGAAGGGGATGAGGTTGCCGGAAAGAGTAGCCGTCCAAAGCGCCTGCATGCGGGACGTTTCGGCCTCGTGGGAAGCGTGAATCGCAAACCCTTCGTTGAACCATCGTGGGACGTTCTCACGCGACACCGCATCGTGGAGCGCAATGTGAGCCAGCTCGTGCCGAAAGACCTCGCTCAGGTCGTGGTGAGCGCCTGGGTATCGGGGCGCGGCGGTGAGCAGGACCAGTCCGAGTTCCGAGAACGCTACGCCAGCGGCATAACGAGGAAAACCCGCGCCTTTGGGTGCAAGTGTCTCCATCTCGCCCGCGGTCCGGCCGATGCGTACATCTACGTCTTGAAGAACCGGCCGACCGAGGAACTGCTGCAGTTCTAGACGCACCTTCTCGGCCTCTTCGCGGAGGACCTGAGCGCGCGCGGCCAACGACGGATGATACGCCATCCTGATCCATCCGCCGTCGTAGGTCGAATAGTCGGAAGGCACAGGAGGCCGCTCGAGCGCACCAGCCGCCGGCGTGTCTCCGCCGCGGGATGCGGCAGCCGGTACCGGTTGCTCGAGAGCTTCGACCGGCGGCGCGCTCGCCCCAGTTTCACCCGCCCATGCCATGCCCACCGTCAGCAGAATCACGGCGACTGCCGCAACCCAACTCAAAAGACGAAACCCGCTGCGACGCGAGGCGCCTCGAGCGGCGCGGTGACTTTTCGGCTCCCGAGGTCGCATGGATGAATCAGACGCCCGGGCGAAGAACCGCAGCGTTTTTCCAAGCTAAGTATGGATCATCGGTACGTCAACGCCACGAGTCGCCGGGTTTTCACAGAAATCCGCGACCTAGGACCAGAAGGCTGAAAAACCCGCTCGTGAACCAGGCCATCTTCCGGTTGCGGGCGCGGACCTGACCCGCGCCTGGGTCCAGGCTCCGGCGCGAGGTGACCTCGGCAAGAATCCACGCCACGACGGCCAGGGTCGAAAACACCGCCGCGCCAAGTGGGCGATGGTGTGTGCGCGCGATCAGAAACTCGGCGACGAGGGCGAGCGGCGCGAACAGCATCATGGCGCTCAGCCAACTCGCACGCGCGGGTGTCAAACCTCCGCGAACGTTCTTGGTGCTCGATTCGGACACAGCAGACCTCAAGCCGGTTGCAGCTCGAGACGAGCTCGCCGGGCAGCTCGCTCGGGAACGTAGCCATTGTCCAAGAACCAGCGACACGAACGAATGAACGCTTCGCGCGCGGGTCGGGGCGTGTAGCCGAGCTCCTTCTTGGCCTTTTCGCTCGATACGAACACGAAACGGTCGAAAAAGTCGTCGATCAAAGCCCGCGTCATGAGCGGAGGCTGTCCCGTCCAAGCCGAGTAGATTTCGTAGAAGAACGCCGCCATGTTCGCCTTGCCGCGGGTCATGTCGGCACCAGGCTCGGCGAGACCCGTGATGTCCGCAAGAAGCTGCAGCATGGCGCGGTTTTCGAGGTTGTCTCCGCCGAGGACATAACGCTCGCCAATCCTCCCCTTTTCCATGGCAAGAATATGACCCTGGGCCACGTCATCGACGTCGGCATAGCAAAAGCCCCCGGGCGGAACGGGCATGCGCAAACTGGGGGAAAACCCGAGGTAGTTGACGATCTGCTGCCCGATCGGTGTCGGTCGGCGGTCGCCTGGACCGACCAGACTCGCGGGATTCACGATCGTGATCGGCTGCCCCGCGCGCGTTGCCTCGAGGATTCGCTTCTCCTGAGCCACCTTGGCGGCAACGTAGGTGTTGGGCGAGTCGAGGTTGAACTCCGATGACTCGTCCAAGATCTCGTCGGGCGAACGGGTCACTCCCAGGGTCCCAGCGCTACTCGTGACCACGATCTTATCGACCCCGGCGCGACGAGCAGCTTCCAGCGCCGCGACTGTACCCTGTTCAGCGTCGGCCAAGGTTTCTTCGCGACGACGCTCGTCCACGGAGAACGTGGCCGCGACATGATACATCCGATCACATCCCGAAAGCGCGGCATAAACTCGATCACACATGCGCACGTCGCCCACCGCGATCTTCACTTGGTCGAACGGCAGATCGCGAAGCTCCGTCAAGTCCGCACCCGCGCGCACGAGCGCTTTGACCTTGTCGCCTCGCTCGACGAGCTGCCGCACGAGGCGTGCGCCCAAGAAACCATTGGCACCAGTCACGAGAGCTGCCCGAGAACTCATGGCCCGGGTGTACCATCGCCCCGCGAACTGAAAAAGGAGCAGACGCGCAGAAGGCAACGCCTCCCGACCGCCCTGCTCAATGGCCGTAAATCGGCCCTATTTGTACAAAAAGGGCACGGTAGAAAAATCGACCCGACCCTGCTTGTCCCGAGGCAGCAGAACGACGAGCACCGCAAGGAGACCGGCCATCAGGATCACGCTCGCGTTGTAGAAATGGATCGCCAGGTCGTCCTCTCGAACGGTGAAGTATTGAGCCGCGCAGATCATGAGCAAGATGGCCCACGCCTTGCCGGCAGCTTCCCTCGCGAACCGTTCCTTGATGAGAGCGGGATCGGTGACCAGAAGGGGCAAGAGGAACACGAAGTGCATGTAGTAGTTCGCCGGATACATCGTCACGGGCATCATCATGAGACCCAAGAGGGCGACTCGATGGGGCTTTTCCCGCGCTCCGATCCAAATCGCCAGAGCGAAGTAAAGCACGATGGCGGCGTAGTACACGAACATGCGTTGCTGGAGGACGAGCGCCTGTCGACCCTCCGAGCCAGCAATCACGGTCAAGAGAGAGATGTGATTGACGTGGGGCGACGCGGTGAAACTCGAAATTTTCTTCACCCACAGAGGCCAGGAGTCCATCCCCATGATGAGCGACGACCCGAGGACGCAGACCAAAACGCAGATCGTCGCGCCCACGGCGGCATCCACGAACCATCGATGTTTCTCGTAGATCGTCTTCAGACTCGGGAGCTTGTCGTTCTCCCTGAGCTCAGTGATCAAATAGTGCGCGACTGGAACGCCCAGAGCCAACAGAGTGATGGCGGGAAACGCCCGAATGAGAGCAGAAAGCGCCAAGAGGGCGCCCCCGAGTCGATACCGTTCTGCCTTGAACGCGCACACACCCAGGCCGAGATAAACCATCCAATCGTTGCGCAGCGTCGCTCCGGCCCAGTTGGATCCGAACATGTAGAAGTCGTTCGCGCCGAACACGATGAGAGAGACGAACGCGGTAGCAGCCCCGAAGGTCCGGAACACCACGATGCCGAAGACGAGAAGAAGCAGCGGATCGAGAAGACCGGCCCACAAGAGCACTTCGTTACTGGCCGGCGCGTTCTTGAACATCAGGTAAGCTACCGAGAGCCATACGGGCGTCGCGTTGCCGCCGTGATCGGCCATGCTTCCGAGATACCCCGACGTCCCCATCGTCTCCCAGAAATAGCGCATGTCCTCTTTGAACTGCTTCCAACGGGCCTCACTGAAGCGTTCTTTGATGGCCACCACCTCCGCTTCGATGTCGCTGACACGACGCATCCGGTGATCACGAAGGTCGCGGAGCTCGGCGCGCTGCACCTGCGGTGATTTCACGCCGCCATGCTCCTCGGCGTAGGACGCGACGCTCGCCAAATAAAGCCCGTCGTACTTCAGTTCGTCGAAGTACTTCGCGACCGGGAAGTAGACCCGCATGTCGTAGTTGTGCACCACGCTCGTTTTCCGCTCCTTGTGATCGAAGAACTGCGGAGTCCCGAGATTGTAGAAGGACGAAATGCTGAGCGCGGCCAGTATCCCGAGCACACTGACCAAGAACCAACGCGCAGCGGGGAACTGTTTTGGCGAAAAGGCCTGTCGGAGCACAACGACCGCTGCGACCCCGGCAACGACCCCGCGAGTGAGGCTGACCTCGAGCTTCTGAATCGGATACGCCTCGTATCCAGCCCAACCGAGATACCCGAGGCCACCGAGGGCACCCGCACCGAGTACGAGATTCAGCGTAAGCGACCCGCCCTGGACCATGAAAACGGAGGCAAGAACGAGGAGCGTGGCGAAAACGAGCAGCGCGCTCCGGAACTGAAGCGCCACGTCGACCGCCTCGACGACCTTGAGTCGCGGCGGGAGACTCCCCGGATCCTCGGAGTAGACGTTCACCTCCGCGACGCTGAGGGACGCGTCCCCTCGGCCCGGTTGAATGCGGATGTACCGCGCCTTCTTTCCGATGCCCTTCTTGTGCCGCCAGCGCATTCCGGGTTGAGGCGAACGCGGCGCGAGGTAGATCTGCTCGAAGTTCTTCCCGTCACTCGAGCCGAGCACACGATAGATGTCGTTGTTGTCCCCCATGAGCGCGACCGCCTCGATGGGCCGCTCCTGTCCCATGTCGAAATCGACATGGGCTTCGGGACCGGAGAACACAGTCGTGCGGTTCGAGTTCCAGGCTCCGCCCTGTCGAGGTACGAAACCGTCGGTGAGACGGTCGACGCTCCGCACCCCCTGGCTTTTGATCGGCCTGAGGCCGGCAAGGTTCCCCTCAGAGCCGCCCGACCCGCCGCGGCAACCGGCCAGCAGGGAAATGAGAAGCGTCAGGCAAAGCAGCCTGACCGCGCCCGGTAGATTGAAGAAGAATGTCATCGCCATCGATCGTCTTCGGGCTTACCGAAGCGGCGCGCATCATGGCACGCTAAATCCCCCAAAAAAACGAGCAACGGCTACAAAACAGCTAAAATCGCCCGAGCTTCAGCACCATTTTTGCCGACGTCCGGGCCACAAGCCAACGAGGCAAAAGGCTCCCGAACAGCGCCGCGACCCTGTTCACGAAGCCCGGTACGACCACGGTCTTTCCGCGTTCGTAGCTTCTGAGCGCGATGGCCACCGTCTTCTCCGCGCTGATTTCACCCGGAACTGCAAGATCGTTGGTGGAAAAACCCGCCGCCACCTGAAAGCCCGTGCGAACGTGCCCGGGGCAGAGTGCCGTCATCCGCACTCCGGTTCCCGCAAGTTCGACGGCGAGCCCTTCGGTAAGGCTGAGCACCAGCGCCTTCGTCGCCGCATACGTGGATTGATAGGGACAAGGGTTCATCGCCACCATGGATGCCACTTGAAGTACCCCGCCGCTTCCTCGCTCGATCATGGACGGCAGTAAGCGGCTGGTGAGTTCGACGAGCGCCGCGCAATTGAGCCGTACCATCTTGAGAAGCGTCTCGGTTTCCTCCTTGATGAATGGCGATGCTCTGCCCGACCCCGCATTGTTGATGAGATGGTCGATGACGATGCCGTGAGCCGAGAGTTGCGAAACGACGCGTCCAGGTTCCTGCGGCTGGCTCAAGTCCGCGGCGATCACCGTGGCCCGCCCCTCACCCAATTCGGACGCGAGCTCGCGCAACTTCTCTTCTCGCCGCGCAACCAATACGACGTGCGCACCACGAGCCGAGATCTGCTTGGCAAACTGAACGCCGAGTCCAGACGAGGCTCCCGTCACGAGCGCGGTCGTCCCTTCCCACTGAATGCGAGCCATGGGCTTCACAATAGGAGCGAATGACCCGCCGGCAAGACGCTCGAATCACGACCGACTTCAGCAACTGGCCGACCCGCGTTAAGGCATGGAGCATGAGTCGCGTCGGCGAAGTGTTCTTGGTGATGCTCCGTTTGGGCACGATGGCATTCGGGGGCCCCGTCGCACACTTGGCCCACTTCGAGCGGGAGCTCATCGACAAACGCAAGTGGCTCCCCGGCGAGGACTTTGCCGATCTCATCGCCTTTTGTCAGTTCCTCCCCGGGCCGGCTTCGAGTCAGGTCGGCATGGGCCTGGGCCTCCTGCGGGCCGGGCTGCCCGGCATGTTCGCTGCGTGGTTCGCCTTCTCCCTGCCGTCGGTGATCTTGCTCCTCGCGGCAGCCGCTGGGGTCCAATTCATATCCGGTGACAACGACGCTTGGCTTCATGGTCTCCTCGCGGGTGTCGTGGCGATCGTGGCGGACGCGGTCCTCAAGATGGGGAAGAAGCTGTGCCCCACGCCGCGCCATCTGACGACGGCGACCGTCGCGATGATCTTCATGCTGCTCGTCCCGGGAGTCGTCGCTCAGCTCGTGGTCATCGTGGCTGGTGCCGTCGCCGGCCTCACGCTGCTACCTCGCATCGACAAGCGAGAGGACACGGGCCACGATGTGCACTTCGGACGAAGTACGATGGCGGTTGGCTGGCTCATCCTCCTTGGTCTGGTCCTAGCGCCCATTTTTGCTCGACTCGCGCTGGGCGACGCTCCCCTACTACTCGAGGTCTACGCCTCCTTTGCTCAGACGGGGGCACTCGTTTTCGGGGGCGGGCACGTGGTGCTCCCCATGCTGAAGGCGCAGGTCGTGGAACCCGGTTGGATGACCGGGGACGAGTTTTTGGCCGGCTACGGAATCACTCAGGCGATGCCCGGGCCCATCTTCACCCTTTCGAGCTTCCTCGGAGCGACCGTCGGCACGCACGCTACCGCCACGACGGGAGGCTTCATGACCTTCGCCCTGGTAGCGCTGCTCGCCATCTTCATGCCGTCGTTCGGCTTCATGGGAGCCCTCTTCCCCTTGTGGCATGCGCTTCGCTCTTCGGAGCGCGCCCGGCAAGCGATCTCCGGAATCAACGCTGCGGTAGTCGGACTTTTGGGCGCCGCCTTGTATGATCCCGTTTGGACCAAGGCGATGAACTCTTCCGATCCCCGTCTCAGCGTGGCCATCGTGATCCTGAGTTGGCTCCTCCTGTCCGTTTGGAAACGTCCGGCGTGGCAGGTCGTGATCGCTAGCGCCCTAGCCGGTATGGCCCTTCGGATTTGAGGGCACCCCGACGTTCGGAAAGGGCAAGTTTACCTTTCGGCAACGATTGGCCCGGATCCGACGTGCTGCCGGGCCTCAGCCGCCAAACCTGTTATGGTCCCAGGCATGGCGGAAAAACCCTTCCTCAGCGACATCCAAACCATTAGACAGCGGGCACGCAAGCACATCGAGAGCGGAGCCGTCACGGCCGGCTACAAAGCTGACCGTGAAAAGGTCATCTCGGTGCTCAACGAAGCACTGGCGACCGAAATCGTGTGCGTGCTTCGCTACAAGAGGCACTTTTACATGGCAACTGGCCTGCACGCCGAAGCAGCTGCAGCAGAGTTCCTGGAACACGCAACCCAGGAACAGCAGCACGCCGATCAGATCGCCGCGCGCATCACCCAACTGGGAGGCGAACCAAACTTTTCTCCGGAGGGTTTGCTCACGCGCAGCCACGCGGAGTATGTGGAGGGCAACTCCCTGACTGAGATGATTCAGGAGGATCTCGTTGCCGAACGCATCGCGATCGAGACCTACGGTGAAGTCATCGCGTGGCTCGGCAACGATGATCCCACCACACGTCGTCTCCTCGAAGAGATTCTCGCCGTGGAAGAAGAGCATGCCGACGACCTTGTCGGACTGCTGGAGAAATAGAGCCTCATCGCCGCTCCCGAGGTAGCTCTCCGGTCGACGAGAAAACATCTGAAGATTGAGATGCGCTCTCGCAGGCCAGGCCCGCTCATCGAGCGAATGGGTGAGAAGGCACGACCCGCGCGAACCTCACCCTTCGCGGGTGGCGCGGAGGCGGGGTCTTCCGAATCCTGGGGATGAGCACGAGGGGCGTTTGGCCCCAAAAAGAAGAAAGGCCACGACGCTCGCGCGTCGTGGCCCTTTTTCATGGGCCGAAGAGCCCCTAGAGCGACACTGGTCGGCGCTCTAGGCTTCCTCTGCCAGTTGTTGCACCGGAACCGGGCGCTGCAGCGCCGGCGGGTGGAACCGCTCCCCATCCTCGGTGACGACCCGGAGCCGCTTGTAAGCGGGAAGCCCCGTACCGGCCGGGATGAGGCGACCCATGATGACGTTCTCCTTGATACCAGTGAGGTCGTCGGTTTTCCCGTGGATCGCCGCTTCGGTGAGAACCTTCGTAGTCTCCTGGAACGAAGACGCACTGATGAAGGATTCGGTCGAGAGGCTCGCCTTCGTGATGCCGAGGAGCATCGGTTCTGCGACGGCCGGACGACCACCTCGAGCGAGAACGCGCTCGTTCTCGACCTCGAACACGTACTTCTCGACCTGCTCGTCGGGCAGGAAGTTCGTGTCTCCGCGATCCTTGATCCGCACGCGGCGGAGCATCTGACGCACGATGGTCTCGATGTGTTTATCGTTGATGGTCACACCCTGCAGGCGATAGACCTGCTGGATTTCGTTCACGAGCCACGCAGCAAGCTCCTTTTCACCCTTCACGCGCAAGATGTCGTGCGGGTTGGCCGGACCATCCTGAAGCGGATCGCCCGCGCGCACATGGTCGCCCGGCTGCACCTGGATGTGCTTGCCCTTTGGAATCAGATACTCGCGTGTCTGATCGTTGAGCAGCGTTCCGTCGAGGCTGAGTGGGGTGATAGTGACCTTGCGCTTGCCCTTGGTGTCCTTTCCAAAGTCGATGACGCCGTCGATTTCCGCGATGATCGCGTGATCCTTCGGGCGCCGAGCTTCGAAAAGCTCGGCGACACGAGGCAGACCACCGGTGATGTCCTGCACCTTCGTCGTCTCACGAGGCATACGCGCAAGCTCCGCACCAGGGGTGATGGCCTGGTCCTCGTTGGCAACGATGTTCGCACCCACAGGAAGCAGATAGCGAGCGTCGAGGCCGGAACCAGGTAGCTTCACCGGTTCGCCCGTCTCTGGATCGGAGATCGTGATGCGCGGACGAAGGTCGGCAGCGCGTGACTCGATGACGATCTTGCGGCTGAGGCCAGTGACCTCGTCCACCTTCTCGACCACGGTGACACCCTCGACCAGGTCGCCGAACTTCACGATGCCGCCCACCTCGGTGAGAATCGGCTGAGCAAACTGATCCCATTCCGCGACAGCAGCCCCGGCCTGAACTCTCTCGCCCTCCTTCACCTTGAGGATCGCGCCGTACAAGAGTCGGTGATGCTCTCGCTCACGACCCGTATCATCGACGACGACGATCTCACCATGGCGATTCATGATGACGGTTTGACCGTCTTCACGCGTCACCAAGTTGGCGCTGCGGATGCTGATGGTGCCTTCGTGACGAAGCTCGAGCTTATTCGCCTCGATCTTACCGCGAGCTGCCGCACCGCCGATGTGGAACGTACGCATCGTGAGCTGGGTTCCCGGTTCACCAATCGACTGAGCCGCGATGATGCCGACAGCCTCGCCCACGTTGACGCGATAGCCACGCGCCAAGTCGCGCCCGTAGCACATCGCGCAAACTCCGCGGCGTGCCTGACAGGTGAGGACCGAACGGATGACGATCTCTTCGATGCCGGCATTTTCGATCTTACGAACATCGGCCTCCTCGAGAACGGTGTTCGCACCGACGACGACGTCACCCGTCAGCGGATCGATGACGTCTTCCAGCGTCACGCGGCCGAGAATACGGTCGCCGAGAGGCTGAATGACCTCGCCGCCTTCTTCGAGCTTCGCGACGCGAATGCCATCGAAAGTGCCGCAGTCGTTGGACGCGATGACGCAGTCCTGCGACACGTCCACGAGACGCCTGGTGAGGTAACCCGAGTTCGCCGTCTTGAGAGCCGTGTCGGCAAGACCCTTACGGGCACCGTGCGTCGAGGTGAAGTACTGGAGCACCGAGAGCCCTTCGCGGAAGTTCGCGATGATGGGAGTCTCGATGATCTCACCGGACGGCTTGGCCATCAGACCACGCATTGCAGCGAGCTGCCGCATCTGCTGGGTCGAACCACGAGCACCAGAGTCGGCCATCATGTAGACCGGGTTGAAGGAGGACTCCTCCGAGCTCTCGCCGGTCTCGGCGTCGACGAGGGTCTCCTTGCCGATGCCGTTCATCATCTCTTCGGTCACCTTGTCGGCAACGCCTGCCCAAATGTCGACGACCTTGTTGTAGCGCTCGCCGGAAGTGATGAGACCTTCTTGGTACTGCTCCAGAACGCGCTCCACCTCGGCCTGGGCCGCGTCGACGAGAACCTTCTTTTTGTCCGGAATCACCATGTTGTCCATGCACACACTGATGCCGGCGCGCGTGGAGAAGTGATACCCGAGCGTGCGGAGGCGGTCGGCCAGAAGCACCGTCTCCTTGTTCTTGTTGATGCGGTAACAGATGTCGATGAGGGCCGAGAGAGCCTTCTTGTCGAGAACCTTGTTGACGTACTCGAACGGAACGCCGGGCGGCAGAACTTCGCTGATGAGCACGCGACCGACCGTCGTGTGCACGGCGTCGTACTTGGTGGTTCCGTCGGCCTGAAGCTGCGGCATGCGCACCTTGATCCCGGCGTGAAGACCCACCGTGCCCGCGTCGTAGGCCATACGCACTTCTTCTCGTGAAGAGAAGATGCCACGAAGGTGCCCGTCGAGCTTGTTGTCCTTGAGACGGAGGCCGTCACGGTAGCAACCCTTGTCCCACTTCCTCTCTCGAGTCGCGTAATAGAGACCGAGAACGATGTCCTGGGTGGGGTTGATGATCGGGCGACCGCTCGCAGGTGAGAGGATGTTGTTCGTGCTCATCATGAGCACGCGAGCCTCCATCTGAGCTTCGATCGAAAGTGGCACGTGCACCGCCATCTGATCGCCGTCGAAGTCGGCGTTGAACGCCACGCAGACGAGCGGATGGAGCTGAAGTGCCTTACCCTCGATGAGAACCGGCTCGAACGCCTGGATGCCCAATCGGTGGAGCGTAGGAGCACGGTTGAGCATCACGGGATGCTCGCTGATGACTTCGTCGAGGATGTCCCAAACCTCGGGACGCTCCTTTTCGACCATCTTCTTCGCCGACTTGATCGTGTTGACGAAGCCGCGCTCTTCGAGCTTGTTGTAGATGAACGGCTTGAAGAGCTCGAGCGCCATCTTCTTCGGAAGACCGCACTGGTGCAGCTTGAGCGTCGGCCCGACCACGATCACGGAACGACCGGAGTAGTCCACGCGCTTACCGAGAAGGTTCTGACGGAAGCGACCCTGCTTGCCCTTGAGCATGTCAGAGAGGGACTTGAGGGGGCGCTTGTTGGGACCAGTGATGGTCTTGCCCCTCCGACCGTTGTCGAAGAGCGCGTCCACCGATTCCTGCAACATGCGTCGCTCGTTGCGGATGATGATCTCCGGAGCGTTGAGCTCCAGAAGTCGACGCAAACGATTGTTGCGATTGATCACGCGACGATAGAGATCGTTCAGGTCCGATGTCGCGAAGCGACCACCGTCGAGCGGGACGAGAGGGCGCAAATCGGGAGGTAGAACCGGGATCACGTGAAGCATCATCCACTCGGGGCGATTCCCGCTCCCACGGAACGCCTCGACGACCTTGAGTCTCTTGGCGAGCTTCTTCTTTTTCGCTTCGCTGGTGGCCTCGTCGAGCTCCACGCGGAGGGTTTCAGACAGCGAATGCACGTCGACTTGCCGCAGCATTTCGATGATGGCTTCGCCGCCCATCTGCGCCTCGAACTTGTCGTCCCCGTATTCGTCAAGGAGCTGTGCGTAGCGCTCCTCGTTGAGGATTTCACCGACTTCGAGCGCCGTCTCACCGGAATCGGTGACGATGTAGGCCTCGCAATAGAGGACCTTCTCTAGGTCCTTCAAGGTGATGTCGAGGATGTTGCCGATGCGGCTCGGAAGGCTCTTCAGGAACCAGATGTGCGCGACAGGCGAGGCCAGATTGATGTGGCCGAGGCGCTCACGACGCACCTTGGACTGAATCACCTCGACGCCGCACTTCTCGCACACGATGCCGCGGTGCTTCATGCGCTTGTACTTCCCGCAGATGCACTCGTAGTCCTTTACCGGCCCGAAGATCTTGGCGCAGAAGAGACCCTCACGCTCCGGCTTGAAGGTACGGTAGTTGATCGTCTCCGGCTTCTTGACCTCGCCGTTGGACCATTCGCGGATCTTTTCCGGGCTCGCGAGAGAGATGCGAATCGCGGAAAAGCTGAGCGGATCCTTGGGCTTTTCGAAGAACGAGAAAATGTCACGCATGGTGGTGGCTCCGTATTACTGACTTGAAAATTGAGAGAGAAATCCTGGGGTGGCGCGGGTAGCGGGGCCCCATGGGCACGCTGACAGCGCGCCCCGAACCCCGCGAAGACATCAGTCTTCTGCCGCGACGGGCTGCATCCCGGTGCCTTCGACGAGCTCGACGTTGAGGCACAGAGACTGAAGCTCCTTGAGCAGAACGTTGAAGCTCTCGGGAAGGCCCGCCTCGAGAGTGTATTCGCCCTTCACGATCGACTCGTACATGCGGGTACGACCCTGGACGTCATCACTCTTGACCGTGAGGAACTCCTGAAGCGCATGGGCCGCCCCGTACGCCTCCATCGCCCACACTTCCATCTCACCGAGACGCTGACCGCCGAACTGAGCCTTACCCCCGAGCGGCTGCTGCGTGACGAGTGAGTACGGACCGATCGAACGAGCATGGATCTTGTCGTCCACGAGGTGGTGCAGTTTGAGCATGTACATCACGCCCACGGTCACCTCGTTGTCGAAAGGCTCACCCGTACGACCGTCGAACACGATCTGCTGACCAGAACGCTGCAGGCCCGCGGCGGTGAGGCAATCCTTGATCTGGCCTTCGTTCGCACCGTCGAACACCGGAGTCCCCATGAAGACGCCGCGGCGCAACTTCTTGGCGAGGGACATCACCTCGTCCTCGTTCAGACCCTTCACGAACTCCTGGAAGTCCGCATCCTGTTCGTAGGCTTTGAGAATGCGCTCGCGCACCTTCTCCACGCCCCAACCAGCGTCAATCGCCTGCCCGATGCGCTGACCGAGCTGACGTGCTGCCAAGCCGAGGTGCGTCTCGAGAATCTGACCGACGTTCATGCGGCTCGGCACGCCGAGCGGATTGAGGACGATGTCGACGGGGGTGCCGTCAGCGAGGTACGGCATGTCTTCCTCGGGGAGCAGGCGTGAAACCACACCCTTGTTCCCGTGGCGTCCTGCCATTTTGTCGCCGATCTGCAGCTTGCGCTTGATGGCAATGTAGACCTTCACCATCTTGATGACGCCCGGAGGCAGCTCATCACCGCGGCTGAGCCGCTCGATCCTGTCGCGGAAGTGCTCTTCGCGCGTGCGAATCACCTCTTCGAGATCGTGAAGCAGCTGAGCCACTTTGTCCGAATCGCTGTCGATGGGGAGTTCACCCCAGTACTTGCGTGGAACACCGGAGAGAGCCGATTCGTCAATCTTGACGCCCTTGTCCAGGAGCGTGTTTCCGTTGTCGTCGACGAGCTTCCCGGTCGTCTCTTTGCCGATGAGAACCCGCCGCAGACGATGGTAGAAGCTGTCACGAATGACCTTGACCTCTTCGTCACGGGTCCGCTCGAGCTTCGCTCGCTGCTCGTCTTCGATGGCCTCAGCGCGAGAGTCCTTCTCCGTCCCTTTGCGGGAGAAGATGCGAGCATCGATGACGATACCAGACGCGCCCGGCGGCACCTTGAGGGAGCTGTCGCGGACGTCGCCCGCCTTCTCGCCGAAGATCGCTCGCAGGAGCTTCTCCTCGGGGGAAAGCTGAGTCTCGCCCTTCGGCGTGATCTTCCCGACGAGGATGTCCCCCGGGTTCACTTCCGCGCCGATACGCACGACACCGGCTTCGTCGAGATCCTTGAGGGCCTCTTCACCGACGTTCGGAATGTCTTTGGTTATCTCTTCCTTGCCGAGCTTGGTGTCGCGGGCCGCGCACTCGAACTCCTCGATGTGGATCGAGGTGTACACGTCCTCTTTGACGATCCGCTCGGAGATCAGAATCGAGTCTTCGAAGTTGTAACCCTGCCACGGCATGAACGCGACGAGCACGTTTTGGCCGAGGGCAAGCTCACCTGAGTCGACCGCAGGGCCGTCCGCGAGAACGTCCCCGGCCTTCACCACCTCGCCCGGACGGACGAGCGGCTTCTGGGTGTAGCAGGTGCTCTGGTTGCTGCGCTGGTACTTGGTCAGGTGGTGGATGTCCGGAACGCCGCTGCCTTCATCGCCGGTGGGACGCACCACTACGCGCTCGGCGTCGACGCTCTCGATGACACCGTCGCGGCGGGACACGGCGCAAGCGCCCGAGTCAATCGCCACGTTGCGCTCCATGCCGGTACCGACGAACGGCGCTTCCGAGCGCAAGCATGGAACGGCCTGGCGCTGCATGTTCGCGCCCATGAGAGCGCGGTTGGCGTCGTCGTGCTCCAAAAAGGGCACGAGCGCCGCAGCAACGGACACCATCTGGTTCGGGGCGATGTCCTGGAGCTCGATCTGCTCCGCCAGGGTCATCCGGAAGTTGCCGTTCAGACGGGAGGACACCACCGAATCGGCGAACGTTCCTTCCGCGTCCACGCGGGCGGATGCCTGAGCGATGAACTTGCCCTCTTCTTCGAGAGCGCTGAACCACTCGAGTTTGTCGGTGACGCGACCTTCCTTCACGTGACGGTAGGGCGTCTCGACGAAGCCGTACTCGTTCACGCGAGCGTAGGTCGAAAGGGACGCAATCAGACCGATGTTCGGACCTTCCGGCGTCTCGATTGGGCAGATGCGGCCATAGTGCGTCGCGTGAACGTCGCGCACCTCGAAGCCCGCTCGCTCACGGGTGAGACCACCCGGTCCGAGAGCCGAGAGTCGACGCTTGTGCGTAACCTCGCTGAGCGGATTCGTCTGGTCCATGAACTGCGAGAGCTGAGATGAACCGAAGTACTCCTTGACGACGGCACCTACGGGCTTCGCATTGATGAGGTCGTGCGGCATCAGGGTGTCGATTTCTTGCGACACGCTCATGCGCTCCTTGATGGCGCGGGCCATGCGAACCAGACCGATCCGATACTGATTCTCCATCAGCTCGCCAACGGCACGCACACGACGGTTGCCGAGGTGATCGATGTCGTCGACCGAGCCCTTACCGTTCTTCAGCTCGATGAGGTGACGGACCGTCTCGAAGATGTCGCGCTCCGTGAGGGTGCGCTGATCGAGCGCGGGACGCTCCTCTTCGGGGATGTCACGGTAGAACTTGTAGTTCAGTTTCAGTCGACCGACCGCCGACAGATCGTAGCGCTCGGGGTTGAAGAAGAGATTGTTGAAGAGAAGCTTCGCCGTCTCGAGGGTCGGTGGATCGCCCGGACGGAGACGACGGTACACCTCCATGATGGCGTCTTCGGTCGTCTCGGTCTTGTCGGCGATGAGCGTATCGCGGAGATACGAACCCACGTTCAGACCGTCGATGAATAGCACCTGGAACGAGTCGATGCTCGCTTCGCGGAGACGCTCGAGAGCCAACTCGGTGACCTCCTCGTTGCACTCCATGAGCACCTCGCCCGTCTCCTTGTCGACGACGTCTTCGGCGCAGACTTTGCCGATGAGCTCGTCCATGTCGATGGGGAGCCTCTCGATGCCAGACTCACGCAGCTTCTTGACGCTCGCGCGCGTGAACTTCGTGTTCTTGCGAACGAGGATCTTCCCGTCGTGCTTGATGTCGCGCGTGGCGCGCTGACCCTGCAGAAGGTCGAACTCGACGCTCTTGTAGGCGGTATCACCCTCGGTGAGCGTGATCGTCTCGGTGTCGTAGAAGTACTTGAGAAGGTCCTGGACGCTGTGTCCGAGCGCTCGGAGTAGCACCGTTGCATGCATCTTCCGGCGACGGTCGATGCGCACATAGATGACGTCCTTGTGGTCGAACTCGAAGTCGAGCCACGAGCCGCTGTAGGGAATCACGCGCGCGCTGTAGAGGAGTTTCCCCGATGAGTGCGTCTTGCCCTTGTCGTGATCGAAAAACACGCCCGGGCTTCGGTGAAGCTGAGAGACGACCACCCGTTCAGTACCATTGATGATGAACGTGCCCGTGTCGGTCATCAGCGGGATCTCGCCGAAGTAGACCTCTTGCTCCTTGATGTCGCGCACGATGCGTTGGCCGCCCTCGCGCACGTCGTAAACCATGAGCTGGGTCGTCACCTTGATCGGTGCGGCAAAGGTCATGCCGCGCTGGCGGCATTCGTCCACATCGTACTTGGGCTTCTCTAGCGCGTATCCGACGTAAACGAGCTCACTCGTGCCGTCGAAATCCTTGATCGGGAAAACGCTCTTGAAGACCCCTTCGAGACCAATCTCGTCCCGCACTTTGGGGTCGATGTCGGACTGAAGGAACTTGTCGTAGCTTCGCTTCTGAATGCCGATGAGATTCGGCACATCCACGATGGAACGGACTTTCCCGAGATTGATACGATGCCGGAAATTTGACTGAACTTTGGACGCCATTTTCGGATTCTCCAAACACGCCTTCTGGGAGCTCGACTCACGGCTCTCCCCGCCGCGTTTTCTGTCTTGGTCCCATGAGGCAATCCCCCCACGGATATTTGCCAAACACAGGTGCCCCACCTTCCACTACGCCCTTTGGGGGCGGGGAGGGCAGGGTCCTGTGCGGCTTACGAAGTCAACTGATGAGCCAAAATCGAGTTACTTGACCTCGACCTTAGCCCCAGCTTCTTCGAGCTTCTTTTTCATCTCGGCTGCGTCGTCCTTGGAGACGGCTTCCTTGAGGGTCTTGGGAGCACCCTCGACGAGATCCTTGGCTTCCTTGAGGCCAAGACCGGTGATCTCGCGAACAACCTTGATGACGTTGATCTTCTTGGCACCAGCGTCTGCGAGAACGACGTCGAACTCGGTCTTCTCTTCAGCTGCTTCAGCAGGTGCTCCACCCGGTGCGGCTGCTCCAGCCACTGCCACGGGTGCTGCGCTCACGCCCCACTTCTCCTCGAGCTCCTTGACGAGCTCTGCGATCTGGATGACGGGGAGGTTGGACAGGTAATCGACGACCTGCTCTTTGCTAATATCGGCCATTTTTTATTTGCTCCTTGAACTGCCGCAGAGGGAAGGCCCAACGCGGTCGGTATCGTTCGTATTTTTGGTTTTCAGTTGAACTTCGGTGTTCCCAAAAGGGAGGAAACACTGAGGGAGTTGTTGGGTTGGTGGGGGACGACAGAGGCTGAACTCAGCCTGCGTCCTTTGCGCGCTTCGCTTCCAAGAGGAGAGCAAAGTTCTGACCGGGTGCGTTGATCAACCGGACGAAGGTCTGTGCCGGAGCCATGAGCTGAGCCAAGAGAGTGGCCCGGGCTTCATCCTTGCTCGGCAGAGTGGCCAGCTGGTTCTCGACTGCCTTCGCGTCGAGTACCTCGCCGTCCATCAGACCAGCCTTGATGGTGAGCTTCTCGTTGTCCTTGACGAAGTCCTTGACAATGCGGGCTGCTGCACTCGGCTCTTCGAAACTGAGAGCGACTCCCGTCATCCCCTTGAGAGCCTTTTCGGAAAGGGTCTCGATGTAGCTCTCGTCAGCGAGAGCCTTCTTGATCAGGGTGTTCTTGAGGACCTTGTACTTGACGCCGCGCTCACGAAACTTGTTTCGCAGAGAGTCGACCTGCTCGACCGTGAGTCCCGCGTAGTCGAGGAATACGGCCGAACTCATCGCCGCAAAACCTTCGCGGATCGATGCGACAGCTGCCTCTTTCTCCGAACGGATCATTGGGCTTCCTCCTCTTTGCTCTCGAGCGTGCTCGTGTCGACACGGACCCCAGGGCCCATCGTGGTCGAGACGGTAACGCTCCTCACGTAGGTGCCTTTGGCGGTTGCCGGCTTCTTGGCGATCAGCTCGAGCACCATGGCTCGCGCGTTCTCGGTCAACTTGGTCTGATCGAAGGACTTCTGACCGATACGTGCATGCACGACACCAGCCTTGTCCACGCGATACTCGACCTTACCGGCCTTGGCCTCGGCGACAGCCTGCGCGACGTTCATCGTCACGCTGCCGACCTTGGGGTTCGGCATGAGGCCACGCGGACCGAGCACACGACCGAGCTTACCAACGGCGCCCATCATGTCGGGCGTCGCGATCACGCGATCGAAATCGAGCATGCCACCTTGGACCTGCGCGACGAGTTCATCGGCGCCGGCGAAATCGGCACCCGCATCGAGCGCCTCCTTCTCCTTCTCGCCTTTGGCAAAGACAGCTACGCGGACGGATTTTCCTGTGCCGTGAGGCAACACGACCGCACCACGCACCATCTGGTCGGCGTGCTTCGGATTGACTCCGAGGCGCACCGCGATGTCGACGCTTTCGTCGAACTTGGCGTAGGCCAGCTTCTGAACGACGCTGAGAGCTTCATCCACTGGATAAAACTTCTCGCGTTCGAAGCCGGCGAGAGCCTGCGCTCTCTTTTTTGCGATTTTCTTGGGCATTGGTTCGTCTTTCGACTCCTGGGACCTTCACCGAATCGAAGTGAATCGGCGGCTTTGACGAGAGGGACGAAGAACTCGTCCTTCTCGCCTCGGCAAGGAACCAGTAAACTGGGTTAGGCGGGCAGATCGGTGACGACGACGCCCATCGAACGGGCGGTGCCAGCGATGCTCCGAGCGGCTGCATCGAGCTCGGTGGCGTTCATGTCCTGGATCTTCTGCTGCGCGATCTCTTTGATCTGAGCGTACGTCAGCTTGCCGACCTTGTTCTTGTTCGGCTCCGCCGAACCTGACTTGATCTTGCACGCCTGCTTGATCAGGATGCTCGCCGGGGGCGACTTCATGATGAAGCTGAAGGAGCGGTCCGCATACACCGTGATGATCACGGGAACGACGGTGTCGCCCATCTTCGCCGTCTTGGCGTTGAAGTCCTTGCAGAATCCCATGATGTTGACGCCATGCTGACCGAGCGCAGGGCCGATCGGGGGCGCGGGATTCGCCTTGCCTGCAGGAATCTGCAGCTTGATGTAACCGGAAATCTTCTTCTTGGAGGCAGCCATTTTTGTGCTCGCTTACTTGGGGTGTGCTCGTTTGAAAGCGCTCGTTCGGGGGCGCTGACGAGCGCGCTTGATAGATGGTGGGAGAGACGGGGCTCTAGCGTTTCTCGACGTCCGAGAAGGCCAGTTCGACCGGAGTGTCGCGGCCGAAAATGCTGACCTTGACCTTGAGCTTTTGCTTGTCCGCGTTCACTTCCTGGACAGTGCCGGAGAAGTTCGCAAACGCACCGAGCACCACGCGAACCTCATCGCCTTCGTGGAACTCGTACTTGGGCTTCGGTTTCGAAGCGCCATCGCTGATCCCCTTGCGGAGACCGTCGATGCTCGGGGGCTGGACTTCTTGCGGACGATTGTTGCCGATGAAGCCAGTGACCTTGGGAGTGTCCTTGACCAAGTGCCAGGCTTCCTCCCCCATCAGCATCTCGATGAAGATGTAGCCAGGGAACGTCGTGCGACTGCGCACACGTTGCTTGCCGCTCTTGAGAGTCTCGGTGACCTGCTCGGTCGGAATGAGGATCTCCCCGAAGCGCTCCTCCATCTTGTACTGCCGGATGCGCTCCTGCAGCGCCGCCTTCACCTTGTTCTCGTAGTTCGAGTAGGTGGTGGCCACGTACCACTTCATGGAACGCCCCTCGTCTGAGGCGTCCGATTCAGTGTGCTCTGTAGTAGCGTTTTCCGAAGACATGATTTGTGAAGGGTGGATGAGAAGCGACAGCTCGAGTGAAGAAAGAGCTCAAGCTCCGTAGATCAGATTGGTGAGGTAGCCCCAGAGTCGATCGAGGAGAGCAATGTAGAGCGTTGCTACAGCACCAGCGACCAGAACCACGATGGTTCCATTGGTCACAGTGTCCTTGTTTGGCCAAGTGACTCGCGAAAGTTCGCTGGCCACATCCGTGGCCCAGCTCCTCACAGCGGGCCGGCGGTAGTAGCGCAAAACGAGCAAAACGCCCACAACTGCACCGATGACCAGCGTCATGCTCGCCCGTTCGTCCTCGGTGTACTCGATGAGAACCGGTAGCGAGCGCACCGCGTCCGGCCAATCCGCGAGGGCGTTCCACGCCGAAAGGAGCACCTTACCGCTTAAATAAGCGGCAAGAATCCCTGCCACGAAGAACGAAGCATGGACATATCGCTGGACGCCGATGTGCCCGGCCTCCGGATCCTCCAGAGTTGCGCCCTCCTGGCCGACGACCTCGGATTCCGCAGCTTCGCCATCCGTCCTTTCGATCGCTTCGGACGCCTCAGGCTGCTCACCCGACCCCGCAGCCGATGAGTCGGCTTCGAGGTCTTTGTTCTTGTCGTCTGAATCAGCCATGAGAGTTTCGAGGTTTGGGGAACAATTCTTTGCAGGGGCAGAGAGACTTGAACTCCCGACCTGCTGATTTGGAATCAGCTGCTCTACCGACTGAGCTATACCCCTGTGCAGTGCCCGTTTCCTTCGGGCGGCAAAGCCGAAAATCCGATTCACCCTTGGGTGAGAACGAATTTCCGGCCCTGCTTTGCGACTGAGTCCGAAGGCTCGGTCGCTGGATTCGTTGTTTTCTTACTTGCTGTCGATGTGAATGGTGTGCTCACCGCACACTCGACAAAACTTTTTGAGCGAGAGCTGCTGCTGCGCAGTTTTTGATTTGGTTGTCTTGTAGTTTCGACTTCCGCATTTGGTGCAGCTGAGCGCGACTGGAGTCCTCAGACTCTTTCCTCTTGGCCCAGCCACACCGATCTAACTCGCGAAGTAGCCCTCAGCCTGTCTCACTCGATGATCTCGGAGACGACGCCAGCGCCGACGGTGCGGCCAC
>CBFGUR010000045.1:0-46039 GCA_965652275.1 uncultured Polyangiaceae bacterium
CGCCTCGCCTCGCCTCGCCTCGCCTCGCCTCGCCTCGCCTCGCCTCGCCTCGCCTCGCCTTGCCTCGTCGCGCCTCGCCTCGCCGGGCTCAAGGTGAGCGGCGGCGGTCTTTCCCATTCTCGAGACGAGAGCAGGAGGGGCGCTGCACAGCGGGTGGCGTCTTTGAGGTCGTTCGGAGCCGGCGCGACTCGCGTCGCTTCGGTCTACTGCGTGATTCTACGAATCAGGCGACGGTGCGTTTCGGCTGTCGCGCTCGCCAACCGCCGGGCTTCTACTGACAGGTCACCATCGGTGCGCCCGACGCGTCGTCACACGAACATCCGCTGAGGACGCCGGTGATGCAGCCGCACGAAGGAGAGCCGGAGCATTCGGGAAGCCACGCGCATGCCGCCCCGCCATCGACGTCCTGATCGCAGTAGGCACCCTTCGGGCAAATCCCAGTGCCACACTCGAAGCAGGTTCCGTCGCTGCAGTCCGGGCCGCTCGGGCCGTCGGCGTCGGAGGAGCCGCTTTCACCGGTCCAACCCGAGTCGCCGCTCGAAGAGTCGCCTGCGCTTCCCGCGCCGTCTGGGCTTTTGGCGTCCGAGCCGGAGCCGCCGCAGGCAGCCAGGCCGAGGGCGACGAGCGTCGCGCAGAGAGTGCGTCGAGCGGTGATCATGCCTTGGGTATAGGGGCCCGTGTGGGCATCCGACAAGGGGGGCGTTCCGATCAGGAGATAGGATTCATCTTTGCGAGGCAGGCTTCGACCAAGGCGCGATCGGCGGGCTCGAGGGGTCGCTTCCCGGCGCGGTGCAGAGCATAACGAAGGGCGGCGGCTTCGATCTTGGTGAGAACGGCCGATCGGCGGAAATCGAGTTCGTCGATGCGATACACCAGGTGCAGCTCGCCGTCCTTTTCCTCTTCCCGTTCGATCACGGGCGCAGGATGACTCGGGATTTCACCCGGATGCGGCCAAGGATCGGTGAGATCTTTGATGAGCGCACGGATCAGGCCTGCCCGCCGCCGCGCCCGTAAGAGTTGGTGCTCCTGAAACATGTCGAAGAACTTGTTCCGCGAAAACGTCCCCGGCGCCAACACGAGCGCAACCAAGAGCGCGTCGGGATCAGGAATGGAATGTGGCGCGATCATGAGAGCGAGTGAGCGACCGGGGCCCCGCGCTCGTCGAGGGTGGGGCGCTGGAAACCGCCGCCGACTAGGTAGGAGGCGCCGGATTTCCAGGGGAGAGAGGGGATGAGGAGTCGGGATTGATTCCCGAGGACGAAGGGGGCGCGGCCCCCTTGAAAGCAGAGCGCGTCGGGATCAGGAATGGAATGTGGCGCGGTCATCAGAGAATGGCCCCCTGCTGCATCGAGGTCAGTTGCTCGGCCTGGTGATGACTGACGATGGAATCGATGAGCTCGGAGAGGTCGCCTTCGATGATGCGATCGAGCTTGTACAAAGTCAGGTTGAGGCGGTGATCGGTGAGGCGATTTTGGGGAAAGTTGTACGTGCGGATCTTCTCCGAACGGTCGCCGGCCTTGACCTGACTGCGGCGCTCGTCGCGAATGGCCTCCTCTTGTTTGGTGCGTTCGATGTCGAGGAGGCGGCTGCGCAAGATCTTGAGCGCCTGGGCTTTGTTCTTCAGCTGGCTACGCTCGGTCATGCATTTTACGAAAATGCCCGTCGGCAAATGCGTCACCTGGGCGGCGCTGTTGGTCGTGTTCACGGCCTGACCGCCGGGGCCGCTCGCTGCGGCGAAGTCCCAACGGAGATCCTTCTCGGGCAGCTCGATGTCGACTTCTTCGGCCTCGGGGAGCACGGCGACGGTGGCCGTCGACGTGTGGACGCGCCCTTGCGCTTCGGTGACTGGCACTCGCTGCACCCGGTGGACGCCGCTTTCGTACTTGAGGCGCGAGTAGACACGTTGTCCGCTCACGAGCGCCACGACTTCTTTCAAGCCGCCCGCGCTCGCTTCGCTCTGGCTCAAGATCTCGACTCGCCAGCCTTCGGACTCGGCGTAGCGACAGTACATCCGGAACAAGTCCGCCGCAAAGAGCGCCGCCTCTTCGCCGCCCGTCCCGCCGCGGATTTCGAGCACCGTGTTCTTGTCATCGTCCGGATCTTGGGGGAGCAAGAGGATCTGCAGCGAGTGTTCGAGCGCTGCGAGCTCTTCCTCGAGGCCCGGAAGCTCCTCCTTGGCGAGTGCGCCGAGCTCCGGATCGGAAAGCATCTCCCGGTTGTCGGCGATCTGCGACGTGAGAGCCTGGTAGCGATTGAACTCGCTGACGATTGGTTCGAGGCGCGAGCGCTCCCGGTTGAGGTCGTTGAGTTTCCGCGGGTCGCCGAGCACGTTGGGATCGCAAAGGAGGTCGTTGACCTCTTCGAGTCGGCGACTCGACTGCTGGAGCTTTCCGGTGGGGATCATTGGGTCGTTGGCTTCGGCAAAGGGACTCCGCCTGGCGGAGCGCTACATTCCCAGAAGCCGACCCACGGAGCAAACCTCAGCCGGGAGTCCTGCCGCCGAGACGAAACAGCTGCAGAAATCGCGGTGTTCGCGGGGGGATGAGGGAGCGCGGGAGGTCGCTCGATGCGGCCCTCCGACCTCACACGGGAAGATGCACCGCGATCTGCGCCGAGATGGCGAGCAGTATCGCCGCCCCCAAGGCCGATCCGAAGCCCCGAATGTCGAATCGCGAACTGAGCGCCGCGGTGAGCTTCAGCACGATGGCGGCGGTCACGAGCTGCGTGACGAGTCGGAAGATGAATCCGAGACCCAGCGTAGCGATTCCCAGAACACCGAAGATGAGCCAGCTGAGCAAAAAGTGCAGCAAACTGTAGAGCGCAGCGATGAACAGAGCGGTGACGAATCCTCCTCGGAGTTCGACTCGATCGAACAAGCGATCCGAGAGGAGGAGCGCCGCAGCGGCCAACAACCAACCGACGATCCATGCAATCATGTTTGTGTGCTAGCACGCATCGTCGGACCCAAAAGTCGGCTTACAGCCCTCATCGAGCTGTGTTGGTGTGGCATTTTGCCACATCGTGTCGGGAGGTCTTGATGGGGGGGGCACCCCATCGTGTCACCGGGGCAAGTTCGGGGTGCCGAACCATGTCTCCTCGATCACGTCTCTTTTTGCATCGGAAACTCGAGCGCCTTCCAGGCCTTCATTCCGCCCAAGAGGTTCCTCACGTCGTCGAATCCCAAGCGACGCAGAATGCTCACGGCAACGCCCGCGCGGTGGCCCACTCCACAGGTCACGGCCAGCGGGCGGCGCTCGTCGAGGTTCAGGTCGGGCAGCTTCTCTCGCAGGTACCCCACGTACACGTTGCGCGCTTCGGGGATGTGACCCGAGGCGAACTCGTCTTGGTCACGAACATCGAGGATCTGAAACTCCTCCCGCCGCTCGACGAGCTCCCGCGGCGTGATGGTTCCCGAACTCGCAATGGGGCGTCCAGAGCTTCGCCACGTCCCGAATCCATTCACGAGCGCCCCCTTCACTCCGTCGATGCCGATGCGTGAGAGATGGAGACAGGCGGTCGTGACGTCTTCGTTGCGATCCCCGACGAGATAGATGGGGGTCTCCGGCCCCGCCAACCAGCCACCGAACACCGGAAGTCCTCCGAGCCAGATCGAGTAAGAGTTGTGAACGTGGCCGCCCGCGTAGCCCTCGGGCTCTCGGGTGTCGAAACAGATCTCATCCACGACGGCTTCCGCGAACGTAGCGACGTCGAGTAGCGCAGTGGCTTCCGGAGATCCCGGGGGCGCGAGGCCGCCCTTCAGGTTGATCCGTTCCATGTGCTCGAAGTAGGGCGGCCGAGGTAGACGCTCGCGTCCCTTTTTCTTGGCGAAGTCCTCCCGCGACAGACAAAAGACGGGATTGTATCTCTTCTCGGCGCCCAGGGTCGACGAGGGGAGCGCCACCATCCCGCTTCCACAGACCGACCCAGGTCCGTGCGCGGGAAGTATCGTCGTGGTCTCGTCGAGCCCGCCCAGCTTCTCGTGCACCGAATCATACAGGAGCGCGGCGTTTTCTTCGGCACGGCCCGGGTCCGCCAGATCGGTGCGTCCGGTCTCGCCGAAGAAGAGCGTATCCCCTGTGAACACTCCCCACGCCGCGTCGCTCCCCTGTTCGGTGTAGACCGCATAGGACATGCTTTCGGGGGTGTGCCCGGGGGTATGCAACGCCTGGAGGCACACCTTGCCGAGACGCACCGTGTCGCCGTCGGACAGGCGGAGGTCCCCGTGGCCGAAGAGATCGTGCGTACCATTGACGATTCGCGCGCCCGTGACGGCGGCCAGGTGGCTCGAACCCATGACGAAGTCCTCTTGCCGATGCGTCTCCACCACGTAGCGAATGCGCACCCCCATCGCCTGGGCAACGCGTAGGTATTCATCGATGTCGCGGCGTGGATCGATCAGGAAGGCGTCGCCTCCATCATCCGCCAAGAGGTAGGCGTAGTGGCTGATGCCAGGTGTTTCTATCCGCTCGAGTTTCATGCTGCTCCTTGTCGCATCGCGTCTCCCCTGTGAGCGGCAAATGCCGTGCCGTCACGCTTTTCGTGCCGTCACCTTTTTCGGGCAGCGAGCAGCCGTTGCGTCGTTCGACGCAATCTGTCGTCGGGTGAGGCGAATTGCCACAATTCATCGCGCCCCCGGGGCAAAGATGTACAAGTGGAGGATCCCTGACGAATTCCGGGAGGCCCCGTGCCGCTTGGAGGTCCAATCCGAAGCGGTGCGTCCCTGGCACATCCGTTGCTTTGCTGTCGCTCACACACCAAACGAAAGGGAGAGAATTTTGGCAAAGATAGCGATGCCTTTGGATAGTGACTTCGAGGACAGCGAATACAGGGTCCCCTACGACGCGCTCGTGAAGGCGGGTCATGAGGTAGTGATCCTCGGCCTCGAGAAGGGAAAGGAAATCACCGGCAAGCAGGGGAAGGAAACGGCTGCGGTCGACTCCACGGCCAGCGAGGTGCGCCCCGAGGACTTCGATGCGCTCGTCATCCCTGGAGGATATTCACCCGATCACCTCCGGACGTCGGAGAAGCTGGTCGACTTCGTCCGCAAGTTCGAAAAGCTGAAGCGCCCGATTGCGGCGGTTTGCCACGGCCCGCAGCTCTTGATCGAGGCGGACGTGGTGCGGGACCGAACGTTGACCTCGTGGCCGTCGGTGAAAACGGATCTGAAGAATGCGGGCGCGAAATGGGTGGATCAAGAGGTCTGCGAAGACGGCACCTTCATCACCTCACGCAAACCGGGTGACCTCCAGGCCTTCTCGGCGAAAATCCTCGAGCGGCTTGCTGCTTAGAGCTCGGGCTCGCCGCTCTGCGTGGGGTGAGCCCGGTTTTCGAGTGCTGCGTGCGCGGGCGCTCGACCCGTCTCTCGGCGGGTTTGGCGTCAGCGATAGATGCGTACGACTTCGAGCCCGGCTTGCGCGAGGAGCTCGAGTTGAGAAGCCGTGAGAAAGTCGACGTTCACCTCCACGACCTCGAGCCCGGTCACACCAAGCAGCGGCGACACGTCTTTCGGGCGTAAGCCCAACATTCGCAGCTTCTTCAATTGAGGGAGCTTCGCAAGAGGTGAAAGGTCGAGGACCTTCGTGTCGCTGATGTCGAGGGATTCGAGGTGCTGGAGGCGTGACAAAGGAGTGAGATCGGTCACGTTGGTTCGGCTGAGATCCAGGTCCCGCAACTGGGCGGCAGCTGCCAGCGGACCGAGATCCTTCACCGCCGTACGGCTCACGTCCAGTTGCGTGAGGTGTCGACAACAATCGATGACGTCGAGACTCTTCACGAAAGCTCCCCGGAGCCTCAAATAGCCGAGCTGCGGCGCGGCTCTCAGAGGTGACAGATCGATCGGACGGTCTGTGTCGAGCGAGAGAGATTCGAGGTCTCGGAAGTTCTGATCAGAAGCGAAGCCGTCGAAATTCGTTTCGTCGAAGTTCAGATTTCGCGGGTGCCCCAAACAGGCAAGCTCCGAAGAGTCCACCGTGTCGCGCGACGAGCAGTGGATCTCATCGATATCGGTGGAAACCGGCTCGCCGCACGGGCGAATCGGTGCTTCACAGCGGGCGGGAAGAGGCCGATCCGCGTACCTTTCGTCGTCGGCCCGGTTTGTCGGGAGGCCGCCCAAGAGCTCGGCGAGGCGGCCCTTCACGATCTTCGATTGGCAGAACCGATGAGGGACCGGCTGGCCGCCGACGAGGCACTTGATCGCATCGCGCCCCTTTCCAAATACCTCCACAGAGCCGTCCGTGTACCGGACGACGGCAGTTCGCTCTCGCATCTGTACGACCGCGACTTGTCGACCGGTGTAATCCATCAGGCGGTTTTCGTGAGCAACGAGTCGGCCGCTCGCCTCGAGACGGAGCGTCTCTTCGTCTCGGTACGGGTCGTGGGGAAACTCCAGAGCCGTGCCGGCTTCTTTGCCCGTTTTCGTCCTGTACCAAACGGAGCCAGGGTGATTGTGCACGTACCCACCTGGCATCTCCTCGTAGTAACCGCCGCGCATCCCCACGACGAATTCGCCCGTGTCGGAGACTGAAATCCGATTCGCCGATGCTTGAAACGAGCTCACCTTCGCGTTTTCCGAAAGCAGATACGATGAGATCCGTCCGTCCGCGTCGGTCACCAGGTGACGACCATCGGGTGAGAGGACGAAATCTTCGGGCACGGACAGGGGGACGGGGCGAGTCGTCCCCGACTGCGTGTCGACGAGAAATGTGCACCCTTCCTTCCCCGCGAGGCGTACGAGGAGCAGTCCTTCATCGGGTGCATCCGCCATTCGCGGTGCCGTGGCGACCCATCCCGACGAGGGGAGGCAAGCGTCAGCCCCGTCGAATTCGACCTCCTCGACCAGTCGCCCAGTCTGGGTCGAAAATGCGAACATGCGCCCGGTGTCGATCAAGATCCACGCGACATCGCCATCTTTGCCCCAGGCGGCACCCGTCACGACTGGCTTCCCGCTTCGCGCGTCCTTCTGCGCGTCTTTGGGAAACTGCCACGCCGCTATCCGTTTCCACGGCAGCTGGTAGATCCCGGTGTCATTGATGCGCAGGCCTCGCTCGACGTCGATGCGGCCCAGATACTGTAAATCACTGACCACGTGATCGCTCGACGACATCTCCGAATCGTCGATCCCCGGCCTGTAGAGGAGCTGGCCTTCCTCGAAAAAGCAGCGGTGCCCAGCACACAAGGCGCTCAGGTGGAATCGTAGACTTGGAGAATCCGACAATGCGACGGGAAGCTTCTTCTCCAGCTCCTGAACCGAAACCTGCTCTCCTTGGGGACCAGAAAACGTCCGGCCTCGTGAGAGGAGCGCCATGACGCGCTCTTGGGGGAGGCCCGTCCACTCTTCGATCTTCTTCGAGAAGTCCGACCCTGTCGGCTCGTCAGCGAGGCTTCCACGATCGGCGTCGATCACCCAGGGTCCGACGAAGCTGATCCCCAAGAGGCCCGCTCCAGGGGCGGCCGCGAGGGTAACCCGACTGCCGTCCGGTGAGAACTCGCACCGCCGGTCGTAGGGGTCGATCATCGTCCCTTCGTGATTGGAAATGGAGCGAGAGAGCGGGACGTCGAGCTTCCACAGCGTTTTTCCCTCGGGTATCGATATGAGTTCGGTAGAGCCAAATCCGCGCGCAATGAGAAGCTCGTCGCCCCCCTGTGAGAAGCACGCGCCTTTGACCTCGGACTGGGTCTCGCCCACGGGGAATCTCCTCTCGAAGTCGCCCTCCTCGCTGTCGGGCGAAGTCACTCGCAGCCTACCGTCGTGGAGGAGGGCGAGCCGCGAACCGTCTGGAGAAGCCGCCAGCGGCCTCCCTTCGTGGGCGATCTCGCACGTGTCGAGCGACAGCAGCCCGTCTCTCTCGCGGAGGTACGCGAGCCGCCCTTCGTTCATCAATTCGTACGGTTGCGCTCGGTGCGCGCACCGCACCACCTCGCTCATGTCCCGTTCGTCGAAAACGGACGTCCCCTCGGCGTGCAAGACCACCAGGCGATGGGAAGAGAATCGTGAGATCGATTCGACTTGCGTCAACCACGATGGAACGACGCGGGTTTCGTGACCCTTTTCTTGGGCGGCGTAGCGAGCGCGCTCGAGCAAGCGCTGCGCCTCCTCCGAGCGTCCTTCTTCATCCAGTCGAGCCACGCGCTCGAGCGCGGCGAGGGGCTCGAGTCGTTCGTTCGGAATGCAGCTTCGCTCAGCAGCGACGGCGGCGCACTCGCCAAGGACCAGCAAGATCTCGGTGATGAAGGCCTTTCGCTCTTCCTCCGAAGGACAAGCAACGCTCGGCAGTGACCCACTTCGGATCTCTCCGAGTGCGTCGACCCAATCGCCCCGCTCGAACCGGGCCCGGACGGGGCTCTGCGCACACGGGACGGTGGCGTTTGGGTTAGCGGGTGGGGAGGGCATGTCCCCGACCTCGGCGCGACCCGATCCTTTCACGGGATCGGAGGTTCGTGTCGGCACCGAGGGACCGGTCGCGCAACCGAGAGCGACGAGGCCACCCAGAAGGGCGCCCCGATACCCCGGTCGAATCGGCGTCGTCATTTTTGCATCATGCCTGTCGGTCTTGCCCATGACCACGATGCGTTTCGAAAATGGGCGGGCGCTGGTGCGCCCGTGCCGAGCCAGGTGGCGTGGCTCAGGGCTCGGAGGGCTCGGAGGGCTCGGAGGGCTCGGAGGGCGCGGAGGGCTCGGAGGGCTCGGGCGCGCTCTCTTGCTCGTCACCCTCCTCGGGCTTCTTGCCCATCGCCGCCTGGAGAGCGGCGACCTGGCCCTGACGTGCGTAGTCCGTCGCCGCGCCGAGGATGCGCGCCGCTTCCTGGGGTGCGTGAAATCCCATGCTATTTTCGGCCGCGATGTAGTCGAGGCGCCACTGGGCTTTGCGCTGCAGACGTTTCGCAGGCTGTAGATCTTCTTCGGTGGCTCCCGCGTCGCGGGCTTCGAGGATGGCCTCGATCAGATCCACGATGGCGTCGCCACCGCGCTGCATGAGCTCGAAATTCTTCGACTGAATTCCATCGACTCGCGCTGCGAGTTCCCCCTCACCCGCTCGATGGCAGCTCTGGCAGGCGCGATTGATGTTGAGCAGGGGACTGCGCACCCAATGGTCGCTGACCTTGCTCGCCCCCTGACGAATGTACGGCATGTGGCAATCGGAGCAGCTCACACCCGCGCGCGCGTGGATGCCCTGGCTCCATAGCTCGAACTCCGGATGCTGCGCCTTGAGGACCTGCGCCTTGGTTTCCGCGTGGGTGTAGTCGACGAACTCCGAGCCGTCGACGAACTTCGCTTCGTCCCAAAACTGCTCGGCAGCTTCCACGCTCAGACCGTTCCCCCACGGGAAGGTCAGCGGCATCTTCGATGAGCAATAGTACTCGACGTGGCACTGCCCGCAGACGAAGCTGCGCATCTCGTTTCTGGTAGAATCTTCGTTGGGATCATACTTCTTGCTCCGCGCACCCTGTCGCCACGCTTCGATCGAGGGGATGGCCGGGACGGGCCCATCCGACGCAGCAAGCTCGGCGATACCGATGATGAACCCCGGCCGCGTCACTCGAAGTTGCATCGTTTCCGGATCGTGACAGTCCACGCAGCTGACCGGATGCGCGTGGCCCATCTCGTGCAGCTTCTCGCTTAGTTCTTGGTACGAATACTTGTACGTTTCTTCGAAGCCCTTCATCGCATTGCCGCCCCCGAGCTCGCGATACACGGGCATGATGGACGCGTGGCAGTGCAGACACGATCCCGACTGGGGCTTGAGGAGACGCGCCGTGTTCTCCTGATCGGTGAGCATGTAGGCGTGCCCCCGCCGATCGCGATAATCAATAGAAAACGCGTAGCCGAGGAACATCCTCTTGAGCCACGGATCGCGTTCGATCTTTTGTTCGGGAAGGGCTTCGCTGCCCCCGTGCCCGCCGAAGCGAGTGCGAGTCGACAGCGCCGTCTTCTTGTAGAGATCGTACTGAATGGGCCAGTTGCGTCCCCACTTCTTCGGATCCGTGTCGTTTTCCGTGACGTTCACGAGAGGTACGAATGGCACCCGGGCTTCGGCCTTCCGCTCGGACACGTTCATGAGGAGCGCCGTCACGCCGGCCGCACCCAGCGCCACGATGGCCGTGAGCGCGCCGAAGGCAGCGCGTGTTTGGTACCAGGCGGTGTCGTCGTTCTTCTCGGTCATTTCTCAATCTCCATGTGGGTCATTGGGCCTCCCACCGCGGCGCGCACACCGTGGCCAACGGTGCTGTGACAATGGATGCACAGCACTTGCCCTTCGAGGGGCTGGTCTGACGCGACGTAGTCCAGCACCGGGTGTGATGCGTCGAGGCTGTCCGTGCGCTTCATCTCCGAGATCATCTCTCGGTGGCAGTTTTCACAATTGGATTGCAGAATGCGCTTGCCGAACTCCTGGACCTCGATTGGTTCCTTGAAGCCGCCCGTCGTGAACAGCTTGCCGTGACGCCAGCCGTTTTCGGCTTTGGCGATGTATTTCGGGACGAACTCGTGGGGGAGATGGCAATCGACACAAACCGCGACGGCGTGATGGCTGGCCTTTTGCCAGGAATCGTACTGGGGCTGCATGATGTGACAGTTCACGCACGCCCTCGGATCCGTCTTGAAGTAGGAAAACCCTTCGGCGTAGTCGAAGGTGTAGCTCGCGATCCCTCCGAGCGCGCCCAGCGTCAGAGCAAAGACGAGGCTGAGGACGGGCCAACGGGTGCCCTTGTGCGACTTTCCGACGAGGAATCGACGGAGCGCAGAACCATTCGAAATGCGCCCTTCCGACTCACTGGTCGAATGTCGAACTCGCTCTTCCTCGCGATCGCTGTCCGGGGAAAGATCCGTCACGGTGAGCGCAGTACCTCCGCTTGGCAAAAGGGACAAGTAAGGAGTCGATTGTGAGAGGAGCGGCGCGTGAGCACACACAGCGAGACGGGGCGTGTCCCGTTATCGCTCCCTCGAACTGCCCTTGCGAACGAACCATCAGCCGGGAGCACGCTCCCGCATCCACTTTTCGGCGAGCTCGTGAGCCTTCTTGAGGGCGTCCTTGTCCTCTTCGCCGGCCTTGAGAAGCTCCTCGTAAAAATGCACGGCCTTGGAGCGGGCCGGTTCAGGAAGATCGTTGAATTCGTCGACGCGTGAGAACATGAAAGGAGCTTTGCAAAGTTCGGGCCGCATTTTTCCCGGACGGGACGCATGGGCGGATCGTCCAGGTTTTTCACCAGAGGTGAGCGAATGCGGCGTCTCAGGTTGCGCGAACGAAGTGTGGAAAATTGCCCCACCTCGTCCGCCCAACAGGGGCTTTCGCGACTCGCGCCAATGAATGCAGCCGACCCCCGAATTGGTTCCGTGGTTGCTGCAATTTGCGGAGCCGCCTGACAGGAAGCGTGACTGACGGAGCGGTAGGCGGTACACGCTGGAGACTGCGAGTAGGATTTCGGTGGCTCACTTTCTTGGGGATGTTGGGCGAGCGCACGATGCACTCACAATCCCAAGGACTGCTCGGAGGCGCGACCCATGGGCGATCAAAAACGAATCTGCTTCGAGCTGGGAACTCGAGCTTACCCGCGCATCGATTGGTCTTGGGACGACTTCGAAAGAAAGTGGGCGCTCGGCGATGAATCCAACCGAAAGGTCGGGGCGAGCCAGGACGACTATGTCAGGCTCTCGTGCTTGGCTCAGCGCCCTGGTTCATGGGAGGTGCTCGACGCGGAGTACATCCAACCGCTCCGCGCGAGCGTTCTGAGAGTGAGCGAATCGTCCGAGGCCGCCGACCTGGCGTTGCAGAGGTTCCGCGTGCTCTTGGCCGAACCGTCGTCCAAGCTGGCAGCCTATCGGCCCGTGGGGAGCTTTCGGGCTTGGATGCGTGTGGTCGCCGTACGCACCGCGCTCGAAGTGAGTCGCGAATCAAGGAGACGCGCTGCGCGCGAGGACGAGTTGACCGATCGACTCGCTCAGCTCACGACTGGACCGGAGGCTCGCTATGCTCGTGCGGAAATCAATGCCGAGCTGCGACGCGCCCTTTGCGTTGCCGTGCGTGCGCTGCCAACGGAAGAGCGACTCGCCCTGCGTCTGCATCTGGTGTCTAGATGGAACATCTCCCAAATTGGTCGCACACTTTCCGTACATCGATCGACTGCGGCACGGATGCTCGTCGCTGCACGCAACAAGGTGAAGGAAGCGATGCGTGCGGAGCTCTCGCGACGCAAAGGGGCGGCCTTCGATGATACCGGTGAAGCATGGTCCGAGCTTCCGAGTCGTCTGGACCTGAGCCTCACTCAACTGTTTGCCACTACTGGGGCGCAGGTCACCACCGATCCGTCCACCGGAGACCACGCGTGACCGCGACGGGTTCGCAGCACGAATGTCTGAACACTCGGCAACTGCTGAAGCTAGCCGAGGGACAGCTGACTTCGGGGGAAGCAGCGCGGTTCCTCGGTGCGATCGAGCAATGTCCCGACTGCATGGTGCTCCTGAGCGAGGCGGGGCTCGCGATCGCTCAGGAGGCTGGGGATGTCGATGGTGAAGAACCGGATGGCTTGGTCTCATCAGGTCTCTTGGGGGCCACGTTGGCGAGTCGCTACCGTATCGATCGTCGGCTCGGTCGAGGCGGGATGGGGGAAGTGTACGAGGCCCGCGATCTCGAATTGGACGAGCGCGTTGCTCTCAAGACCGTCCTCCCTCGCCTGGCGCGCAAGGACCCGGTCCTTCTGAGATTCAAGAGAGAGGTTCGATTCGCGCGCCAGATCGTGCACCCCAATGTTTGCCGCGTGCTCGAGCTGGGAAAGGAAGGAGAAGGCGACGAGGCCGTGTACTTCCTCACCATGGAGCTTCTCGAGGGCGAGACATTGAGCCAAAAGCTGAAGCGAGACGGCGCTCTCGCTCCACAGCTGGTGACCGAGCTCGGGGTGCAGCTCTGCGCGGGGCTGGGGGCCATTCATCGCGCAGGAGTGCTGCACCGAGACATCAAGCCGAGCAACATCATGCTGCAGCCACCCGAACGACCAAACGGCGACTTCGTCGCTACGCTCTTGGACTTTGGCATCGCTCGGGCTCTTGCGGGCTTCGGCGGGCAGGATGCTTCAGACGCTGGTGCACCCGCTGAGCAACCGTTGACGTCGACCTGGACGAGTCAGTCCGCAGTCGGTACGCCCCACTACATGGCCCCGGAGCAGATTTCTGGCGGGACGCTGAGCGTCGCGACCGATCTCTATTCGCTCGGGGTGGTCCTGGGTGAGATGTGCACGGGGAAGCGGCCGAGTCGTCGCGACGAGTATGGACATGTCGCCGGAGATGTTTCTGCCGAACTCGATGGTCTCATCGCTTGGTGTCTTCGTGCCGATCCGGCTTGTCGTCCTCGGAGCGCGGAGGAGCTTCAGGAGGCCCTTCTCCGTCTCACGAGGAGACAGGCGATCGGCGAGAGCCATGAGGCGTCTCCCTCGACGAGCAGACTGGTGCGTACATGGTTCTCGCGACACGTTGCTGCCGTCACTTTTGGGATACTCGCGATGGGAGCTCTGGCGCTATTTTCGAGGTTTTTGACGTTTTCGCCCCCTGCCTTCCGCGCACGGCCCGCACCCGCCCAAAAACGCGCTCTTTTGGATTCGGAGGCGTCCAACCCGACGACATCTGCCGCGCCCCCTACAGCTGAATCGACCTCCGGCGGTGCGGCTCTCGAGACGCTCCCACCCAACTCCAGCGGCCCCGACTCCCGCCGACACCGAACATCTTCGTCTGGCGGGACGCCCCTAGAAAGAAATATCGTCAGAGTTCCGTCGTCCACCGGAGGTGCGAGTGAGCCGCACGAGCCGGCACGTTCCAAATCGGCGCAGGCCGTCGCCGACAACTGCACGCCTCCGTATTTCTTCGACGATGAAGGCATCAAGACGTTCCGTAAGGAATGCTTGTGAGTGCCCATGCCGATCTTGGTCTCATCTCGAAAGCGTGTCTCGCTCGCCTTTCTCTGGCTGTCCGCCCTGGCGCCTCTCGGCGCGCTAGCGGAAGAGCCTGACGATGCGCAGCAGACTGAGCCCGCAGCAAGGTCATCAGAGGAGAGCGGCGCGCTTTGCGTCGAGAGCCACCGCGAGGGGCAGCGCTTGGAAAGAGATGGGCAGCTTCTTGCGGCGCAAGGAGCCTATCGACAATGCTTGCGGCCGGCCTGCAGCCCGGTGCTTCGCGAAGAATGCGACGCCCGCCTCCGCAGCGTGGAGGCCGACACACCGTCCATCATCGTTGCCGTTCAACACGGGGGTGAAGATCTCGTCGACGGAGTCGTGTACGACGGGGATAACCCTCTTGACGGCGCGCTGAGCGGCGTCGCCGTCCCTATCGATCCGGGACCGCACCGCCTCCGGTTCACAGCGCCCGGGTTCGAACCCGGGGCGCAGTCCATTGTCGCGCGAGTCGGGGAAAAAAATCGCCTCATTGTGCTCGCGGTCGAGCCCAAGACCGAAGAGCGCGACCCCAAGGCTCTTGCGCCGACCCGACCTGAAACGACGGCGCCACCGAAGAACGAGGCGAAGACGAGCGAGGGGCCACGGGCCGGCACCGACTCCGCGTGGGGCCCCATCGAGTACGGGCTCTTTTCATCGGGCGCGGTCCTGGGAGTGGGCGGTGTCGTCCTGAGCGTCTGGGCCCTTACTGATTTTCGACGAGCGCGCGAGGAGTGCTCGCCGCACTGCAGTGATCGGAGGATGAACGGAATTCTCATCAAATCCCGCGCGGCGGACGCCCTGTTTGCTCTGTCCGCCGCTTGCGTGGTCACCGGATCAGTGCGCCTGATCCTGGCAACGAAGGCGCAGAAGAGCGCCGCACTGGTCATGACTCCTCAATCTCTGGCCATCGAGGGCCACTTCTAAGAAGCGAAGCAACGGAGAACCGATTGATGCTCCCCCGAGAACACCACCGAAGTCCTCTTTTTCGCGGCCCGACCGGCGCGCAGCTGGTGATGGGCTTCGCCGGGCTACTCCTTTGTTCGAGCTGCAGCCTCGCGCTCGATGTGGAGAGCCTGGGTGAGGGCTGTTCCGCGGGATCGGAGCTCGAGGGCTGTAGTCGTGAGGAGCCCGAGGAACCGCTCGACTGCGGGAGTGGCGAATTTTCTCGAGAAGGGGAGTGCCTCGAGCACACGACCTGTGGCGACGACGAGTACGAAGTGCAGTCGCCGTCCACCACGAGTGATCGCGTGTGTCGGTCAACCACGCATTGCCAGCCGGGTGAGTACGAACACTCGGCACCTCGTGCGGATGCCGATCGGCGTTGCCGACCGTGCCCGAGCGGCACATTCAGCGATACGCAAGACGCTCCGGTTTGTGAGGCTTGGTCCGTCTGCGAAGAAGGGCACGCTGAACGAAGCGCGCCCTCGGAGGAGAGCGACCGAGTCTGTTCCCCGTGTGGAGAGGGTGAGTTCGTGCTCGATAGCCAATGCTCACCTCTATCCGCCTGTGCGCCCGGCATGTACGTCGCGCTCGAGGGGACTCCGAGCTCGGATCGTCTGTGCGAACCTTGCCCGGAAGAGACGTTTTCGACGAAAGAGAACTCGGCATCCTGCCAGCCTTGGAGCGAGTGCCCCGGAGATCGGGTCCCGAGCGAGGACCCCGAGGAGGCGCCAAGTTCTGTGCGCGATCGAACCTGCGTGGCGTGCGATACCGATACTTTCTTGCAAGACGGACAATGTGTCTCTCTCTCCGTTTGCGGCGCGAACGAGTACGAAACCGTCGCGCCCAGCGCTACCGAAGATCGGGAATGTGGGCTCTGCTTTCCCGACGAGATCGTTGCAGGACAACGGATCTGCGCGCCGTTCGGTCCCATTCAAAACGCTTGGGCGGATGAATGGTACATCCACATCGAGGACGGGGCCCCGCAGGCGACAGCGGTCAACGTGAGCCTTCCCGGTGCCCAATGGTCCTTGGAGCCCATTGATGGATACTATCGGATCCGCAATCGCTACGAGCGTGATCAATATTTGCACGTCGAGGGCGGCGAGCTCCAGGCGGGGCCCATTTCACGAAGTTGGCTCAGCGCGCAGTGGCTCTTCATCGATGTGACGGAAACGTACGGCTCGGAGACTCAAGCTGCGCACCGTATCCAGAACCGCGAAAATCCGGATCTTTACCTACACGTGGAGTGGGGTGAGCTGGAAGCTGCCACCATCGGCGAAGGCTGGCACAGCTCGGTCTGGTTCCTCCCGCCGCTGTAGGCCCGGGCGAGGCTGTTCCGAGGGTCGAGATTTTCTTTCGAAAAAGTCGTGACCTCCCGCGACTTCGGCCGCGCTGGTTCCGTTCCTTTGATGCCCGGCATGTCGGCGGGCTCTTGGACGAAACTCAGATCCATGGAGGCTGGATTCAGATGAAACGAAACTCACGACTCTTAATGGCAACCGGTGGGCTGCTCTTCGCTTGCGGTGAAGCCCCACCCGAACCCGCGTCCCGAACGCATGTTCAACCGCTGACCATCCAGGAGGTCGACGGAGCGTTCGTGACGCCCGCGTCGTTCCTCGAAGCGCCAGGGCAGGGCGGACTCTCCTGGAGTTATACCTTTCAGGATCCGGGACCAGGCTGGGAAACTGATGCCTACGTTCCAAGCGGTTGGCCCACGGCATCAGGAGGCTTCACATATGGGGGTAACCAACCGGGCGATCACCCGACAACTGCCTGGCCCGAGTCTGCCTCGACCCTTTGGGCGCGGGCAACGTTTACCCTGACCGCGGCAGAAATCGATGACTTGATGCTGTGGGCACGTTGGGACGACGAGATCTCGATCTTCATCAACGGCAAACCGGCCGCAAACTTGAGCAATTGGGCGAGCACCTACCGCTACGTCGGCCTCAGCCAGGAAGCGAGAGGCGCGCTTCGAGTCGGGCAGAACAACATCGCGGTGCGCGTCGAGGACACGGGCGGCGGGAAGTACATGGACGTCGGGCTGACGCTTTCCCCTGAGATGGCAGACCTACCCGTGGAGGGTGAGGCTCCCGCTGCCTTCGACGCGATCACTGAGTTCGTACGGAAGGAGATGAGCGAACACGGCGTGCCCGCCGGAGCCGTGGCGATTGGCGTCGGGGTCCACGAGGACGCCCGCATCGTTCTCAGCCAGGGGTTCGGCTACATGGACAAGCAGTTCTCTCGCCCGGTCCCTCACGACGCCGTGTTCCGTTTGGCGAGCTTGGACAAGCCCATCACTGAAGACGTCGTCCGGAGTCTCATCGCCGAGAACAGGACGATCGCGAACACGAACGAGGAACTCGAGCTTTCGACGAGCGTGCTCAGCGTGTTCGACGCGTACGGTATCGTTCCAGTCGGTCCGGTCGACGAGGAGATGGACGACGTGACGATCCAGCATCTGCTCGACCACTCCGGTGGGATTGGAGAGCTTCCGGGTGAGGAAGATCTCGACGAATTCTACGCCGATCTGGGCGTGGCTCCCGGCACCTCGACGCGGGAGGACAACATTCGCTGGATCTTGGGTCAGCCGCTCCTCTGGACACCGGGCAGTCCGACGGTGAGCGACCCCTACTCGAGCGCGGGCTACATGATGCTCCGCTACGTGGTGCAGCTCATGACCGGCGACCTTCTCGGCTACATCCAGAACGACTTTTTGGCACCGACCGAATTTTCCGACATTTTCATCGCGGCCGAACGTCTCGAGAACCGCGCCAAATACACGGATGGCACGCTCCGGGAGCCCTGGTACGCGCACTTCTACGAGCCGCGGGACCTCTGGGTCTACTTCGAAAACTACACCGGTCTGTCGGGATCGGCCGAGGCTTTCGTGAGCTATCTGCAGCACTACCGGGGCGGGGGCGTGTCCTACGGGGGACTCCCCAGCGTACAAACCGTAGGCGGGCAGTTCCCCCACGAAGGGAAGACGATCAGCTACGCCGCCTTCTTCAACCTTTCGGGCCAGCTGAGGTTCGCCAAGTACGAGAACAACGTCGAAATCGAGCCGCATTTCGACGGAACGCTGCGCCAGATGATCCGTGATCTGCCTGCGTCCGCTTGGGAGGAGCCGAGCGATCCAGGGCAGGGATCGGTGAGTTGTACGATGTCCGGCACGAGGCATTGGAGCTCGGGGTTCGAGACGACCCTCACGGTCCAGAACATCACCGCCGCTCCCGCCCGAGGTTGGCAAGTACGGATGGACTTCAACCAGCAGGTGAGCATGTTCGGAAACGGCGAGGTGTCACCGACCTACGACGGCAGCAGCGTGACTTTGACCCAACAGTGGTACCGGCCGCCTTTGGCCCCGGGAGCTTCCGTGACCTTCACGGTGGGCGGCAATTTCCCGACGCCGCAGCCCTTCGTCGCGCCGAATTGCGTGGGCCTCTGAGCCATCGGTGGCGGCGTCCGCGCGCGCTGTCCAGTCCACCTCGGGTCCTCCGCAAACCGCCGCAGCGAGACCCGGGGCGGGCGAGGGCGCCCTCACCCGTGCTCCTTTTTGGCCCGCTTCAAGTACCCCATCATTCTCTTGCGCCGCTCCTTGGGCTTCTCCTGGAGGAGCAACCCGGCGAGGCGAAGTGCCCGTCGCCGAATCGCCTTGCGGCGCCGCGACACGAGGCGTCGAAGGATGGGGCGGCTCTTCTTCGAAATCTCGAGGTCCCGCAGCTTTCCACCGATGACGACCAGATCGTGGTCGTCGCCGAGCAGACTCGAGGCTTCCTTGGCCACGTCCCGTTCCGCCGAAAGGACCTCTCTGTACGTCGGCCGGAGGAACCGCAGGTGATAGCGATGATGCTTGATCGATTTTCGCAGATCGTGAAGAGCCTCATCGCCCCCGTCGAGCGCCTTGTCGTACCGTTTTCTCGCCTTTCGGTAGACCTTCTCGAAGCCTCTTGCGGCGGTCTTCGTCGAGCTGACATCGACGTTGTGCAGGTGAACGCCCGCCCCCGCCGCGAGATCCAGGGCCGCCGCGATGCGGTCTTCGGGGACGTCTCCTCCCTGGTGCGACGAGATGCGGCGCCGCACGGCCCGCGCGAGTTCGCCGGCTGCCGCTTTTTCTTTCTTGGACTTTGCTGCCTTTTCGAGAGCTTCCGCCGTTTCGACCATCACGGTTCGGTCTCTCGCATCCGAAAGCATTCGCGCTGCATCCCGAAACCCCTCGTTCAACGTGTCGTATTTCGAGCCGAGCTCGGGACGCACCAGCCGTATCAAGCTGCGCAGCTTCTTCATGCTCTTTCGGTACTCGTGGACGGCCTCCTCGTCTCCATCAGGGCGTTCGCGCAGCGCGTTTTGTGCTCGCCCGAGTTCAGCCAGGCAGACGTCGACGACGGCGCGCTCCAGGGGAACACTCGGGTCCATTTCGAACGATTTGATCTTCATGGGTCTTACTGTCCTCGTGACATGCTCATCCGTAGCAATTCGCACGCCGCCCCCAGAGTCCAATCAGGTGGCGCCGGACGCGCCGGAGCTGAGGCAAATTGCCTCAGGTGAGGCAATTTGCCTCACTTTCAATGCTCTGCAAGACCCGGGGATTGGCCTCTGGTCCCCCGTTGCCTATTGTCCCGAACCTGCACCCAGAGCTGGCGCGCGCGAGTTGGACTTTGCTCGAGCTGTTTGGGTTCGAAACAGGAGCAGTTGAATAAAATGGCACGACTTACGATCTCGACGACCTGGACCGCACCGGCGCTGCTTTTCGCCGGAGCCTTTTCGATGATGACCGCTTGCGGCGGGAGCGACTCCGACGAGGAAGACTCGGCGGGTGGCGGCGGGACGATGGGCGAAGGCACCGGTGGCGAAGGCACTGGTGGCGACGCTACGGGCGGTGAGGGCAGTGGGGCGGGCGGCACGGGCGGCTCTGGAGGCGAAGGCAGTGGCGGCTCCGGAGACGGGAGCGGCGGCGCGGGTGGCGATGGGATGGGCGGCTCGATGAACGGCGGCTGGTCTTGTCCGGCGGAAGGCGAGGGGGTTCAGGCTGGGAACTCCGAGATCTCCGGGATCTCCTCGTACGATACGTTCTTCGCATCCGTCGTCGCGACGGATGCTGCCGCTCGGGAGTCGAGTGAGGCCATCCGGGCTGAGCTCGACGCAATCGCCACCTCCCTCGGCCTCGCACCAGGTAGCCTGGGTTCCGAAATCGAAGCCTCCCTCGAGGCCCGCCTTGCGGCCCACGTGGACGGCGATCTCGACATCGAAGCGCAGAACGTCGTGTGTTCCGTGTCGGCTGCTGCCACCCTTCTCGCGGTAGCGGCGTGTGATGAAGAGGTCGGCGCAGACGGGGCAAGTGTGGGGTGCGAGGGGGGCTGCGAAGCGCAGGTCGACGACCAGGGCAACGTGAGCTGCGACGCCGAGGCGACGGTCGAATGCACCGTGACCGGACTGCAGAGCGAATGTGAGGGGACCTGCACCGGGGCGTGCGAGCTCGAAGCGCCCGGCGCGTGTGGCGGCACCTGCCAGGGGACTTGTAGCGGGACCTGTGCGATCGAGGACGGCGAGGGCGGATGCAACGGACCGTGCGACGGGGACTGCACCGGCATCTGCGTCCTCTCGGCGGGCGGTGGTTGCGCGGGAGATTGCCTCGGCGACTGTACGTACGAACCTCCTGGCTCCGCGTGCCAGCCGGGAGCGAGCGCGATGTGTCAGGCCAATACCGGGGCAGGGGCCAGCGTCGAGTGCTCGGGGCTCTGTCACGGGCGCGTGGTGTCGCCGGACGCGGCGCCCCAGTGTGAAGCGAGCGCCGAAGCAGACGCCGCCATCGAGGCCGAGTGTCCCACTCCCGCCCTCGATGTGCTGTTTCAATTCGCAGGAGGTCTCGGCGCTGCGGAGGAGGACGCCTTCGTCGCCTGGCTCGACGACCTGAAGGAGCACTACTCGGCTCTTCTGTCAGCACGACAAAAGGCCGACATCGTCCTTGCCGTCGCCTCTGATCTTGCGGCCGCGTCCGTGGGACCGGTGCGTGCTTCGGCTGAAGCATCCGGAGGCGGAGATGCCTTGGCTGCGGCGCGCCTCGCGTGCGTGCTGCAGGAGCTGCCTGAAGGCGTCGAGCTTTTGACCGACGCGTCGGCGGATCTCGCCTCGTCGATTCAGGATGCCGCGGGCGTCGCCAGTACCTTGGGCTTCTAATCGTCCTTGGCTCGCCCCCGCCGGGCCCCGAAGCCTGGGGCCCTCGCGCGGGGCGGTCGGCGCCGCGAGGCGCCCGGGCTCAGAAGCGGTATTCGTAGGTGTCGACCACTTCGTCGCCGTTCGTGTCCCAGGCTTCGAACAGAGCCGTATTGTACTCGTGATCGATCAGCTCACCGTCCCCGTCGGAGTCCCAGTCCGAGTAGATGCCGGTGGAGGACAGCCCTTCTCGAAACTCGGCGTAAGAGAGCTCGACGTCACCGTCGGAGTCCCAATCGGAGTAGACGAACTGCATCTGCGGGAGCCAAGTGCTCGTGGCGTCCCGGAACTCGTATTCGTCCACGATCTGGTCGCCGTTGGTATCCCAGGCGTTGTACATTCCGGTTTGGTACTCGAGATCGGTCAGTTCGCCGTTTCCGTCCGAATCCCAGGTCGAGAAATAGCCAGCGTCACCGACCGCATCGTCGAATTCCGAGTCGGAAAGCCTGCCGTCGCCGTCGGCGTCGTACGAGCCGATGGCATCCGAATCGTCGTTCGAGTTTGGCGAGTTGGTGCCTTTGTTTTGTGAGTTGTGATCACACCCAGAAGCGAGCAGCGCAACCAGAGCAGTCAGAGGAAAAAGTGTCTTCATCGGTCTCCTTTCTCAAAGTCCATTGGTTGGTTTCCCTCTGAACGTGCAGCGGTCGTGCCAGTCGAGACGCCCGGAGCTCGAACGTGGAAGCTCACGCGCGCCAGAAGACGCGGAAACGGGGTCATGAACCGGGGACGCCGATCGACAGACGGAAAGTGGCGCGCCGTTTTTCGCCCGCTCCCCCGCGAAAAACGCCGGGGGTCGCTTCCACCCGGTGGTGCAAAAATCAACACCTGTGGCATTCCGCCACGTCCACCACCCCCCATCCTCCGACTCCGCGTGCGAACTCGGAGCGAGCAGGCTCTTGAATCCGACTGAAATCAGATCAAGCCGAGCTCTTCGTCGCTCGCAATTCTGTCGTACTTGTCCTTGGGCGGCCACGGCCGGTTCGGCCAGTCCGGGTCGAAACAGAAGGTCGACTTCGTTCGCCCCTCCGGTAGGGCGCCGTTCCCCGCACCGATTGCGTAGTCGTAGTAGAGCTTGATCACCTTCTCGACCGGCACTTGCTTCGTGTTCGGGTGCGCGAGACACGCCTGCTGAAAGCGCGACACGCGACGAAACTCGTCGGTCTCGGGAAGCGAGAAGCCTTCGTAGTACTCGAGGAATGCGAAACGAATCAAAAGTGGCGTGAATACGACCTCCGGCAGGCCGAACGAATCGAAGAGAAAGTCTCCGCGCGGGTTGTGACGGGTGAGAAACTCATCGAGCCATCTGTACTCTTTCAAGAGGGCGCCACGAAAGTCCGCCGTCTTTGAGCGATCGCGATTCATGACGTACCTGTAGCCACTCATCCCGAAGGAGCTCTCACGGGTGATCATCAGGCGCTCCAAACCGCGCTCGTACGGGTCCTGCCGAGCGACCTGTCGACCCGAAAAGCGTTCCTCGATGTAGCGCAGGATGACCAGGCTTTCCTTGAGGGTTCGGCCCTCTTCATCGACGAGCACGGGCAGACTGGTCGTGCCGCCCGTGAGCCTGAGGAGCCAATCCGGGCGAGGCTGGGTGATGTCGATCACGTTGAACTCGATGGCGTCGGAGAGCCCCTTTTCCGCCAGAAGGATCTCCACCCGCTGCGAAAACGGACAAACGGGAATGTGATGGATGATGGGTTTTTGCATGGTGAAGGTGCTGTGAAGAGAAGTCTCCAGTTTGGTACGGGTTTTTCAATCAGCAGGACGAGGCGGGCGGGCCGTTTGCGTCAACCGTCATCCGAACTTGCGGTTGCCGGTCGCGAGTTTTCCCAGAGCCAGTCGAGCGCCTCGCCCATCGTCTTTTCTGGGGTCGGCCCCATTCCCGCGTGATCGGCATCGGGGATGATCATCGACGTCACGGGGACACCGAGACGCTCGAGCTTTCTTTCGCTCGCTAGCATCAGATCTTTCCGCTCACGTGAACCGACCATGAGCACGGCCCCGCGTAGGCGTTCGAGCCCCGCGGGATCGACTTCGGTGGGGGCACCCATGGAGATGAGGCGGGTGTACCGCTCGGGAAACGCTCGAGCGAGCGCCGCTGCTCGAGTGGCGCCCTGGGACATGCCAATGACGCAGATATCCTCGACAGGTTCGCCCGGCTCGAGCTCAAAGAAGGCTGCCGTGATGCGTGCATCGATGGCGGGCACGTCCAAGGTCCACTTGGCGCCAGGGCCGTCCCCACAAACGATGTCCGCCTGCGGCGCGATGAGGCGCCCCTTCGTCGCCGACGCGCGCTGAAACGACTGCGCATACCCCATCCCATGTCCACACATCCCGTGCAGGAATACCAATCTCCCATCTGGATCCACGGCGTCCCCCCGCACCACGAAGACGGGGGGCTCCACTTCATCGAGTCGTTCGACGCGCACGGGTCCCGAGTCGCGCGCGGGCTTTTGGGGTTCCGCACTCGTGCTCGCTGGGCGGGGCGGTGACGACGTCGGTGACGACTCGCTCCATCGATGCGGCTCGCACCCGGCGACACCCGACAGAGCCACCGCTGCCGTGACCCAGCCCCAAAAGCGCGCGCATCTTCTCATGGACTGTGCCAAGCAGGAGCCGTGCCAACCGCACCGAGTCTTCGACGCGTGCCTGCACGATCTCCGGAACGAGGGCAGCCGGTTTGACCGGCGCGGCGCAAGCAGCATGATCCCGGGTGGGCCGGCCTGGCCCGGCCTATGTCACCGAAAAAGGAAGAATTTTCCGAGAACGATCGCGTTCGGGCGACCGACCTGCACGAGCGCCCCAGTCGCCGTCAGGCGCTGGTGCGCCTGGCTCAGGTGGGCGGCGTCTTTGGTGCGGCGGCGCTCGGCTACAACTACGCCTTCGATGCGGCGGGCTACGAAGGCAAGCGCCCCCAAGGTCCGCGCCAGGTGCGCGACTATCGTCTCAAAGCGCCGGGCGACGAGCTCCCGAAGATGGCCATCGCCAAGTCATCGAAGGTCCCCGAAGAGCTCACCCGCCGCGCCGTCGAAGCCCTCGGCGGAATGGAGCGCTTCATCAGCCGCGGCGACTACGTCGCCATCAAACCGAACATCGGATGGGATCGGATGCCGGTGCACGCGGCGAACACGAATCCACGCGTGGTCGCAGAGGTCGTGCGGCTTTGTCTCGAGGCTGGCGCGCACCAAGTCGTCGTCACCGACGCGTCGTGCAACGAAGCGCGCCGGAGTTTCCAACGTTCGGGCATCTGGAGCGCCACGCACGAACTCGGGGCCAAGGTCGTGCTCCCCGCCGAACACCGATTCCGGACCATGCGTTTGCGTGGCGATTTGCTCGACGAATGGCCGGTGTACACGCCCCTCATCGAGGCGGACAAAGTCATCAACGTGCCGGTGGCCAAACACCACAATCTCTCGAACTACACCGGCGCGATGAAGAATTGGTACGGCGTGCTCGGCGGTCGCAGAAACCGCCTGCACCAGAACATCCATCTCTCCATCGCCGATTTGGCCACGTTCATGCGCCCGACCCTCACGGTTCTCGACGCGACGCGCGTACTGGTGCGCAACGGCCCTCAAGGCGGAAACATCGCCGACGCGCGTGACATGCACCAGGTCATCGCGAGCCTCGATGAGGTGGCCGTCGACACCTACGGGGCGCGGCTGATCGGTGTCGATCCGGCGCGCGTGCCATACCTCGCCTTGGGACAGGAGCGCGGCCTCGGTGTGAGTGAACTCACCCAGGTGGTGGAGGTCTGATGGCCGCATCTTCCGATCTGCCCCGCCCGATCCCGTGGCTCGACGTTCCCGGACTCGTCCCGGCGCTCGACGGCCCGGCGCCTGCTCCAGTTGCCCCGAGGGCTGCGACCGCGCTCACTGGCTCTTCGTCGCGCGGCCGCGTTCACCTTCCCATCCTGCAAGCGACGTCCGTCGCCGCGGCGGGAGCTTCAGTCGCCGCATCCGGCGCCCCGAGCGCGGCGTCGAAGCGCGCCCGGCCGAAGAAGCTCTTCGGCCTCTTCAGGCAAAAGCCGCGCCCCGGATCCGGCATCCCCGCGCGAAAGGTCATCGTGGGAGCGATGTGGGCGCGGCGCATCACCCAAGCGGTCACCCTCCTGCTCTTCCTCTTCCTCCTGACTCAAACCGCGTTTCGTGGTTCGTTCGACGCCAGCAGCGGCGAGGCGGTCCGCCTCCCTTGGACCGTGGAGGCCTTCCTCCTCATCGATCCCTTCGTGGCTTTGATGACCTTCCTCGCCACGCACACGATCTATTCCGGGCTCTTCTGGTCGCTCACGATCGTCTTGCTCACGCTGGTCGTGGGGCGCGCCTTTTGCGGTTGGATTTGCCCCTTCGGCACGATTCACCATCTGACGGCGTGGCTTTTCCCGAACAAGAAACTCAAGGGCAAAACGCGCGTCGACTCGAACACGACCAAAGGTTGGCAGATCTACAAGTACTACGGGATGGTGGTGCTCCTCGGCGCCGCGCTCTTCGGATCGGTCATCGGCGGGATCTTCGATCCGATCTGCATCGCTGTTCGCGCCATCGGGCTGGGCGTCTTACCGGCGCTTCAGTACCTCGGTTTCCGGTCGATGGACAGCGTGGCGCTCAGCGGCTCCCGCTCGGCGCAACAGGTGAGCGACGGGGCGCTCGACTTTCTCGGGAGTCACGTGTGGACGCCGCACCAAGCGTATTTTCATCAAACGTGGCTCATCCTCCTCACTTTCGCCTTCATCGTCGCGCTCAATAGGGTCATCCCGCGCTTTTGGTGTCGGGCTCTGTGTCCCCTGGGGGCGATGCTCGGGGTGCTTTCGCGCTTCTCCATCTTCGGGATGGAGAAGGACCACAGCAAATGCACCGACTGCAATCTGTGCCTCGTCGATTGCCAGGGAGCGGACAGCCCCCAGGGCGGTGTGAAGCACCGGAAGGACGAGTGCCACCTGTGCCTCAATTGTGAGGTGGCGTGCCCGGAAGACGTCATCAAGTTTCGTTGGTTCCCCGGACTCCGCTCCGTCCAAGAGAAGCCCAAGATGGATCGCAGGGCTACGCTCGCGTCCACGGCGGCGGGAGCCCTTTTGGTGCCGGCTGGTCGTATCGCCAACTGGCCCGACAAAGCCTACTCCCCGAAAGTCATTCGCCCTCCGGGTGCCGTAGCCGAGCGCGAGTTTTTGGAGCGGTGCATCCGCTGCGCCGAGTGCATGAAAGTGTGCCCCAACAACGCGCTTCATCCCGCCTTCGCCGAGGCGGGCCCGGAAGGCGTGTGGACGCCGATTTTGATCCCGAGAATCGGCTACTGCGAACACTCGTGTGTCCTCTGCGGTCAGGTGTGCCCGACCGGCGCCATCCAGAAGATCGAGGAGAAGCACAAGCTCGGGATCGGTACCGAGCCCATCGTCATCGGCACGGCGATGTTCGATCGCGGGCGTTGTCTTCCGTGGGCGATGGCGACGCCGTGCACCGTGTGCGAAGAGTTTTGCCCCACGTCACCCAAAGCGATCTGGGTCGAGGAAGTCGACGTGCCCAAGCGCACCGGAGTCGCGCAGGTGGGCGAGGAGCGACCTCTCGAAACCGTGCGCGTCAAGCGCCCCCACGTCGATCCGAATCTGTGCATCGGCTGCGGCGCTTGTGAAAAGGTGTGCCCCGTGGTGGACCAGCCCGCCGTCTACGTCACGAGCGCGGGCGAGTCCCGCTCGAAGACGAACGTGATTCTTCTCGAAGACACCGCGTACTCTTGAAGACACCGCGTACACGTGAAGTGGTGGCGCGACGCCGATGCACCTCTCACGAGCGAGTCGGGGAGCGGCCCCGTTCGGCCCCTACGGCACCCGAATCAAATACGACTCGTTGCCGTCCATCTCGGTTCGTTCGAAAAGAACGTAAGCGTTGCCCGCTTCGTCGATCGCGAGATCGAAATCGACCACGTCTTCGGCTCCGTCTTCGAGAAGCCCGGGTGTTTGCCACCCCGATCCAGCCCGGTAACGCACGGCCCACAGATCCGTCGTACCGTCCTCGGTCTGCGTGTAGGCGAGGACGACGTCGCCGCCCTTGGCGACCTCCAGCTCGTGCTTGTCCACGGTCGCCGTCGGCAGGCTGAAGCCGATCGCGGGCGAAAATACTCCTGAACCGGAGGTCATCCGCGCAGCCTGCAGGTGACCGTTCTTGACGAACGCGACAGTCACGTCATTGACGTCGTCCACGCCAATCTGGGGACGGTACTCGTCGCCATTCGTCGTGCCCGTGATGACGTCGATCGCCCCCTGCCACCCGCCGTCGTACAGCCGCACGAAAACCTGATCGAGAGGTTGTCCAAAGCCATTTTGGCTGTAGGCGACGTAGAGCTCGCCATTCGGTCCGACTGCGCTGTCCTGGTCCCAAATGTTCGGCTCGAGCACCTCGGTGGTCCACCCCGTGAGATCGGCGCCAGAACGCACGACCCAAAGAGTCGTCCCGAGGAGCGTGGTCAGGAGACCGTCGCCCGCCTCGTTGATGGAGATGGCGCGCTCGGTGTCTCCACCCGTATTGAGCGCGTAGCTGACCGGAGCCTGGTAGGTCCCGGTCGTTTGGCGCACTCGAATCTCGAGTTCATTCGCTGAATTCTCGAACACGAAGAACCCGCGTCCGCTGCCGTTTACCGCCACCAGGTTCCGCGTTGTTGCGCCGCTCACACTCGTGACGCTCGAGGGGCCGACCCAACCGGCACCTTGACGATCGTAGCGCCCCAAGTTTGCGCCGTCGTAGCCCGTGGCCATCACCCAGCCGCTATCGTCCGCGGCGAGCTCGAATCCACCGACGGGCCACGTGCTCGAGACTTGTTCGGCGGGGCCGAAGGAAATCCCCGTCCAGTCCAGGGCGACAGCGCGCTCGCTTGCGGCGAGGGTGTCCTCTTCTCGCAAGATGGCCGTCAGGTACCCGGCCGGGCTCATCGAAAGCCGGCCCTCGTTGTAGTTGAGATCGGAGTCGACGGTGAGAGGCACCGAGGTTTCGGCGAGTTCGGTCGAAAACTCGAGCGTGAACGCCGAAGCGAGCAGCTCCCCGTCGAGGTCCTTGGCTCCCGCCGGGATTGGGAAGGTGTAGGGCATGCCGTACTCGAGCGGCTCGTCCGGGGTGAAGGTCAGCACGTTGCCGCTGACCGACAGGTTCCCGACGACGGGCGCGTTCCACGCGTCGTAGAGCCCCGCCGAGCTCAAGCTGGGACCGTCCATGTCCTGGTCGAAAGTGACCGTGAGGGAGCTCGACACGTCGTAGCCCGTCGTCGAACTTGCGGGAGTCGATGAGATCACGATGGGAGCCAGACCCGTGGTGGTCCCGACGCCGCCGTCCGAGCCCCCTTGTCCCCCTTGGCTCTGGCCACCAATACTCGTGCCGCCGAGTCCCGACGCAATGCCGCCCGTCCCCGATGCGCCTCCAGCCGAAGTCCCCCCGCCGGCGCCGCCGACGCAGTCCATCCCGCCTCCGGGACACGTGCACACGCCGTCGTTGCACTCGGAAAACTGCCCCGTGCACGCATTGAGAAACTCCCACCGCCCTGCGCTACAAACGCGCGGCAAGATCCCCGCCACGCAATCCATCTCCCCATCGACGCACTCGTCGCAGTCGCAAGTCCCCCAAAGACCGCTCGTGCAGATTTGGATCCCCGTGCGCTGGCTCCCACAAGCGCACGGACGCGCGTTTCCGCTCGGCGCGCAGGCGCACACGCCGTCTTCGTCGACGTCCCCGTCGCAATCGTTGTCGAATCCGTCGCACTCCTCTACCGCAGCGATGTGGACCGCCGCGCTCCCGTCATCGCAATCGGACGGGCGGAGTGAGTAGCCCTCGACGGGGACGCAGCTCAGGACCGAATCGTCGCTGTCCACCTTTCCGAAGTTGTCGCCGTCTTCGTCCGGATACCACGGCACTTCGCTCGTATTGACGTCGACCTCGCCGTCACAATCGTTGTCGATGTTGTCGCAGATCTCCACGTGGGACGGATAGCGCCGGTAGTCGTCATCGTCGCAATCCTCGCCGCAGATCGAGTCGCCGTCCTCGGTCAGATTGCAACAAGCGTCGCTCACCACGCCGTCCAAATCCGAGTCGACGGCGCCGTACGTCTCGGGATTGCAGTCTTCGTCGTGGGACGGATCTTCCGGGCTACACACCTCGAAATTCCCGGGGTACCTGTCCGGGTCTTCGTCGTCACAATCGTCCCCCAGAGGCGCGTCGTCCGGGCCCAGGCAATGGGCATCGGTGTGACCGTCGCCGTCCTCATCGGGCGCACGGAAGACGCAGTTGTTGGCCGCGTGTGAGCAGCTGTCGACCGTGCAGTCGATCCCGTCGTCACAGTTCGGCGGCTGGCCGAGATGACATGTCCCCTCGAAACACGTCTCGACCCCATTGCAAAAGGCGCCGTCGGAGCAATCGTAATCGGTCTCGCAGGCGACCCCGGTGTCCTCCCCGCGCACTGGGTCGGAGCTCGGCGCTCCGCCGCTATCTTGCGCGGGGTCGCGCCCGTCCGCCGTAGGAGCCTCCGAGCTGCAGCCCGAAAGCCCCACGAGAGAAATCAGCATCCACGTCGGCCTCGAATTTTTCAAACTTTGCACGGATTTTCACCGTACTTCGGCCAGTGGGCCCGGCGCAAGAGAGGACGCTCAGGGGCAGCTCTCTTGCACGGTTCCGGAGCATCCGTTGATGGACGCGTCGCCGCTCATGTTGCAGATGAGGATGTTCGTCCCGCATTTGCTTTCACCAATCGAGATGCCGTTCGCTTCGATGTTCTGAAGGGTCACGTTGGTCGAGGGAGTGTGCTCGGCGTCACGGTACGTGATCCAGATCCCGCCGCCGTCATTCACGGTGCCGCTCACGGCGGCGAGGCGCATGTTGTGGCAGTTCTCGAGCAGCATCGAATCGCCCCCGGTGTCGGCGAGATCAACGTGGTCGATGGTGGTCCCGCCGCTGTCCGAGACGCAGAAGATACCCCGACCCCCGCGCCTAGCACGCACAGTTCCCACGTGAATGTTGCCTGCTGGCCACGCATCGTCGATCTTCCCCGCTTCGTTGGCGACGCGGAACGTGGCGTAGCCGTTACCGGTGGCCACGTCTTCGCCATCGACCGTCCCCACCGTGGCGTTGATCGTCGCGTTGAGGAGCAGACCCGCGTTGGTCACGTTGCGGGCAGTCACGGTCCCGATGGTCAGCCCGTCGACGCCGTACGTCTCCACCCCGTGCCCACCCGTGTTCGACACGGAAACGTCGTCGAGGCGGATCTCCGTCACTCGGTTGCACCGCCCCCAACAGTTGGGTTCGGGGTTGTTGTCAATGCGAATGCCGATGCCTGCGGTCCCGTCGATGTTGATTTCGCCCAGATGCAGATCGCCGCGCCGTTCGGCCGAGTCCCGCGCTCGCAGCGAGCTCGACCGCAGGCGGCGCTGCATCAGCACTAGTTATAAGTTTATCTAATGAATAGTCCAAAAAGTGGGACAAATTAGTAAGAAAATATTAACAATCGTCCAGAATCCGCTTCGTTTCCGCACTCGGGACCTCGTGAAGTCCGAAGCGGCAAGGCGGCCAAACTCCGGCCGATCCCGACTCGCTCGTGAGAGCGAAAACGGTGGTGCGCCCCAAGAGGTGCACGGGGGAGCAAGATTGTCCTTCGTTCCGCCGTCATCGAGGGGCGCTTCTTGCCCCTCAGGCGTCTTGCCCCTCGCGCGTGGACCTCGCTCTTCGGGGGTGCCGCCGGGCGCACGCCAGATGTGAGGAAGATGAGAGTCTTAGCACGCGCTCGGAAGCTCGGCGTTTTCACTTTTTCATTTTGTCATGAACGCTTCGTCGCGCTCGGGTCACCAAGGGTACCTCATTTCAAAGGACCCTCATGAAGCTCACGAAGTATTTCGGAGTAGCGGCACCGCTGCGCCTTCTCTCGTCATCCATCACCTTGGTGGTCGCTCTTTCCTTTTCGATAGGCTGCAGCGAAACGGACGACTCTGCGGACGATGAACCATCCGAAGAAGAGACACCGAGCGAAAAGGTGTATCTGTCGGAAGTCTATGGCTACGCGGTGACACTGGACGAGGACGGTGAAGAAGCCGTCGCCTACTCGGTGGTGGATGGTAGATGCTGGGAGCAACCGATCCCCCAAGACATCTGGTGGGCATCGCCTCGCGACGACGAAACGCTAGAGTTCGACTACTTGGGCCAGAAACAGCCGCCCATCCTCTTCGAACGGGTGGGCTCGTTCGAGGACGCGTGCCCACAGGGTACGATCCCGACGGCAGCCGATGACGACTACGTTCCCGATCTCGAGCTCGAGTACGAGCTCTTTCAGCGCATTTTTACTGAGCATTACGCGTTCTTCGACTTGAGGGGCGTCGATTGGGACGACCAGGTTGCCGAGGGCGAAGCGGCTCTTTCGGACGTCACCGACATCGAGTCCTTCTTCGATGTCATGAGCGCCAGCGTCGCGCCCCTTCAGGATGGCCATATCTACATCGAGGCTGGTGAAGGACTCAGCTATAACGACAACTTCCGCAAGGACATCGAGACGCAGCTCATCGAAGAGGCGCTCGCACAGCCGGACGCTCCGGAAGAAGACCCCGAGGCTTACATCGAAGAATACTTGGGCGAACAATTCATGCGCATGGAGAGCGCGCTCGTGGCGCATTTCGCGCCCGATTCCCTGCATGGCACCCTCGAAGATCCGATGGCTTGGGCGCTCATCGAAGAGGGCGATCATCGCTTCGGATACTTTTGGATGACGACGTTCGCCGATGTCGTCCCGGGCGGGACGCAGGACAGCATCGACGCGCTCCACGAAGCGATCCAAAATGCCCTTTCAGATTGGGGAGACATCGATGGCGTCATTGTCGACGTCCGCATCAATCAAGGCGGGTGGGACGTTTTGGGACGAGCGCTGATGAGCCACTTCGTCGAAGAGGAAACTCTCGCGTACGAAAAGCGTGCGTTTTTCTCCGGAGAGTGGACCGACCGCGTCCCGATCTTCGTCGAGCCTTACGACGGCGAGCGCTACGACGGGCCCGTCGCGGTGCTCTCGGGGCGCACCACGATCAGCGCCGCGGAGACCTTCGTTCTCGGGATGCGCAGCCTGGATCGAGTTACCGTCGTCGGAGAGGCGACGTACGGCATCTTGTCCGACAGCCTGCCCAAGTTCTTACCGAGCGGGATTTACTTCTCCCTCTCCAACGAGGAGTACACGTCCGCGGACGGAGAGGTGTACGAACGCGCCGGGGTGCCCCCGCACGTCGAGACGGACGTCTTCTCCCTCGAAGACCGAGAGTCCGGACGAGACAGCGCCCTCGAGGCCGCCATTTCGGCGCTCGTGGACGGGTGAGCCCGACCGCCTCACCACTCCTGACACGATCTGACACTGGACCCGAATAGATCGGGTGCATGTCCAACGAACAGAACAAACCTCAAGCCAAAACTCCTTCATCGATCGTATTTTATCATTCGCCCTGGTCCCGCTCGGTCGGGATCCGGTGGCTCTTGGAGGAGCTCGGCGTCGACTACGAAGTGCGCCTCGTTCACATTCGTCGTGACGGGGGAGAGGGCGGGGAACCCGACGAATCGTATCGACAGATCCAACCGCACAAGAAGGTCCCCGCCATCGTCGATGGCGACTTGGTCGTCCACGAGCGGGCCGCGATTGCCATCTACTTGGCGGACAAGTTCCCCCAGGCCGGGCTAGCTCCCGCGCTCGGTGATCCGATGCGCCCCGCCTACCTGTCGGCGCTCGTTTATCACGATGCGGTGTTCGATCCGTGTGTGTCGCTGAACCACGTGGGCGTTCGTGTCGAGCGAGCTGCGCACTCTTTCGGCGCCTACGAAGACATGGTCGCTTACCTCAAGCGCCATTTGAAGAAGCACGATTTTGCAGCGGGGTCTCGCTTCACGGCCGCGGATACGGCCCTAGCCTCGGCTCTCGGCTTCACGATGAACGTGCTTCATGCCGTGCCCTCCGAACCGGAGTTCCTGGCGTACCTCGAGCGCGCCACCGATCGCCCCGCCCACCATCGCGCAGCCGAGCTCGACGAACGACTGATCGCCAGTCTGGCATCTGGAGCTCGAAAGACGGGTTGAGGAGCGGGGCGCGAGCTGGTCGGTCCGGGAGCCGCCCAGCTTGCCGCCGCTGCTCACCGTTTCTAGCATCTACCAGAAGTGTCATGGATAGGACGGAGCGACTCTTCTCTCTTTTGGACTCCCTGCGTCGTCGTCGCGCCCCGGTGACGGCCGAGGTGCTCGCCACCGAGCAGGAGGTGTCCGTACGCACCATTTACCGCGACATCCAGACCTTGATCGGTTTGGGGGCGCCCATCGAAGGAGAAGCCGGCCTCGGCTACCTGCTCCGCACCGGCTTCTTCATGCCACCTCTCATGTTCAATCCAAGTGAACTCGAAGCTCTCGTTCTCGGCGCTCGCTGGGTGCAAACCCTCCCCGATGCGGAACTCGGCGAGGCCGCGAAAAATGCCCTGGCGAAGATCGCTACGGCTTCCCCCGAGGACTTGCGATCACGCATCGATGACCCGGGACTTTGGCCCGTCAACTTGGGGGACTCGCAGCCCGCGGAGCCGATCCTGGGCCGAGCTCGCGAGGCAATGCGGCGCGAAGTTGCGGTGTTGATCGAGTACGAAGACGCCAAGGGCGACGCAACCGAGCGGACCATCTGGCCGGTGCAGCTCGGGTACTTCGAGGGCAAGCAAATCGTCGCCGCCTACTGTTGTCTGCGCAAGGACTATCGGTTCTTTCGCGTCGACCGCATGAAGCGCTTCGAGCTCACCGAAGAGCCGTACGGAACGAAGCGCAGCGTGATGACGAGTGAATGGTTCGACGAATGGTTGCGGAAGGGGCGACAGCAGTACACCTCTCGCGCTTCATCGCCAGCCATCGAGTGAGCTTCCCCTCGCGGGCGCCCCCGGCGCGCGCGGGCGGTTCAAGGCGGGAACGTGCCGCCGGGGCCCTCGGCATGGTACGCTCGTCGGCTGATGGGGACGGCGGATGAGTAGCTTGCGATTCTATGCGGACCTCCCCGAGATTTCGGTGTTCGAAGATGTCGTGTCACGGAAGAGCGTGCACGAGGTGCCGGACGACTGGCACGTGGTCGTCACCGACGTGAAGGGCTCCACCAAGGCGATCGAATCGGGCCGCTACAAGGACGTCAACGCGCTGGGGGTCGCGACCATCGTCGGCCTCCGCAACTCTCTGCCCGACGTCGAAATCCCTTACGTCTTCGGTGGCGACGGCGCGACCCTTCTCGTTCCCGAAAGCCATCTCGCGCAGACGGACTGCGCTCTGCGAGGTCTCTCGAAGCTCGCTCACGACGTCTACGACATGGGACTTCGCTGTGCGCGAGTCTCCGTCCGAGAGCTCCGGGCCGCCGGAGGTGAGTGTCTCCTCGGACGGTTTCGGACGAGTCCGCACATCTCCCTGGCGGTCTTCTCCGGCGCTGGGTACTCCCTCGCCGAGGAATGGATCAAGGATCCAGATGGCGGGAGGCGGTTCGCCGTCTCGGCGGAGGGACCATGCGAGGTCGAGCTCGAAGGCTTCGAGTGCCGCTGGGAGCCCGCGCCGAGCCGCCGGGGTCGAATCCTGAGCCTCTTGGTCGTCGCTGTCGGGAACGACTCCGACGCGCGCGAGCAAACGTACAGACAAGTGGTCGCTGAACTCCAGAACTTGGGGATATCGAGTGACGCTTCCCCCATCGGAGCCAAACGTCTTCGACTGAGCCGCGCCCCGGAGCAATTCGACACCGAGGCGCGCATCGTCTCCCGCTCTAAATCGGGGGAGAGCTACGACGCGGTCGTCGCGCGGGCCGTGAAACAAAACCGCATTGCCAGACTCCTTCAGCTCACGGGCCTCACGGCCGGCGGGTGGAACGCCAAGAACTACCAGGCAGAGTTCGTCGAAAACACCGACTACCGTAAGTTCGACGAGGCGCTTCGAATGGTGCTGGACGTGACGACCGACGAAGTGAAGCGCCTCGACGAGTTTCTCGCGGCTCGATACCAGGCGGGCGATCTTGCCTATGGCATGCATCTTTCCGAGCGGGCGCTCATCACGTGCATGGTGCGCAGCTACTCCGGGGACCACGTGCATTTCGTCGATGGTTCGGACGGCGGCTATGCTTTGGCGGCGCGCGGATTGAAGAGCCAGCTCAAGGCTTTGGCCGAGCGGACTTCCTGAACCGTTTCGCCGTCGTGGTCAGTCGTGTCCGGATGGTCCTGTACAGCGCTGCCTACCCGTCCTCGGAAACCGTCCCGCAATCCAGGTTTCCTCCCAATGTGCTACGAAGGGGCTCAAGTCATGACCGAGCGCAACACGAGCATTTCGACTCAGCAAAAGGCACTCGAAATCAACCTGGACGAGTCCAAGTACGGCACCTTCGTCGAGATTGGCGCGGGGCAAGAGGTCGCGCGCTGCTTCTTTTCGGCGGGAGCGGCGGCGGGCACGGTGGCCAAGACCATGTCCGCCTACGACATGACGGTCAGCGACGAGATCTACGGCAAGGCGTCCGGGTACGTCAGCCGGGAGCGTCTCGAACAGATGCTGAGCCGCGAGTACGATCTCGTGGTCGAGCGCCTCGCGGCGACCAAGCCCAAGACGACCGAATTCTTCACCTACGCGGCGACGGTGACCGCCCGCAGCTTCAAGCAGAAGAACGAGTGTCACGGGTGGCTCGGAGTCAGGCTGCAGCTCTACCCGGGCGCGCCGCCCAGCGAAATCATCCTCCACGTTCGGATGCTCGACGGAGACAACCAGAGTCAGAGCGAGGCGCTCGGGATTCTCGGAGTGAACCTCATCTACGGCGCCTGCTACTACAAGAGCAAGCCGAAGAAAATCATCGAGAGCCTCCTCGACAACATCGACAGCGATCGTCTCGAGATCGATTTGATCCATTTCTCCGGGCCCTACTTCGAGGAAACCGACAACCGCCTGATGAACCTGCATCTGGTGCGAAGCTGGTGTTGCCGAGCCGTGATGTTCGACGAAAACGGCGCCTCCGTGGCCCCGTCGAGCGCCATGCGCAAAAAGGACGTGGTCGTGCTGCGCGGCTCGTTCAAGCCGCCGACCAAGCTTCACCTCGACATGAGTCAGGCCGCCGCCAAGCAATTCGAGAAGCTTGGCGGCCTGAGCGGTCGGGGCATCCTCAACGTTGCCGAGCTCACGATGTCCGAGCTGGGCGCTGACGGGAAGGTGGACGACGAGCGGTTTCTCGCCCGGGCCGACCTGCTTGCTCGACTCGGCTACCACGTCCTCATTTCGGACTACTTGCGCTTTTTCCGACTCAGATCCTGGATCCGCAACTTCACCAAGAACCGCCTGGCCATCATCGTGAGCGTGCACGATCTCGGGAACATCTTCGACGAGAAGTTCTACGAGGGTCTCGAGGGAGGCATCCTCGCGGCTCTCGGGATGCTCTTCTCGGACGACACGAACGTCTTCGTGTATCCGGCGGAGATCGACGGCAAGGTCGTCACTCTCGACAACGTCGAGGTGCCGGAGAACGTGAAACATCTGCTCCGGCATTTGGTCAAAAATGGCAAGATGGTCGCCATCGACGAATACAACGAGGCGAACCTGCACATCACGCCGCGAAGCTTGGCGGAACAGATCCAGGCGGGCCGGGGTGCCTGGGAAAAGTGCGTACCCGACGAGGTCGCTCAGGAGATCATCTCCAAGAAGCTCTTTGGTTTCCCTGGCTGAAGCTTCGCCCGGAGTCGGCCGAACTTCGCAAAAGCGCAGACCCTCGCCCTTCGAGGCATCGTCAGCAGAAATGGAGAGCACCAAAAGCCAGCGTAGACCAGGCGCCCTCTGGGATGTGCTCTTGCTCGCGCTGTGCGGCGAGGCAATCTTCGCGCTGCCCTTTCACGTAGCGCGCTTCTTTCGACCCACGCTCCTCGTGGCGCTCGACCTGACTCATACCGAACTCGGGACGCTTCAATCGGCGTACGGTGTGATGGCGCTACTCTGTTACTTCCCGGGAGGCGTTCTCGCCGATCGATTTTCGCCCCGTCTGCTCCTCTCGATCGCCCTCGGAGCAACGGCGGTCGGCGGCGTCTATTTCGCGACGCTCCCTTCCTATGCTGGGCTCCTCGTCCTTCACTTGTATTTTGGGCTGACGACGATCTTACTCTTCTGGGGAGCTCTGATTCGCGCCACGAGGAGTACCTTCTCCGAGTCGAGACAAGGACGAGCCTTTGGACTTCTCGAAGGGGGCCGCGGGATCCTCGCGGCCGCTGTCGCAACGGGGGGCGTGGTGCTTCTCGCCTGGGAACCAGCCGCTTCGCTTCCGGGAGAGGCCAGGCGAGCCGCTCTGTCCAAGATCATCCTCGTCTACACGGCCGTGACAGGAGCCTTGGGGGTTGCCACGTATCTCGGTCTGAGCGACTCGGGTCCACAGACTCCGCGTGATGGTCCCTCGGGTCGGTTTCTCTTGAGGAGAAGCCTCGTGTGGCTCAAACACCCTCAGCTCTGGCTCCTCTCACTCGTCATCGTCTGTGCCTACTGCTCCTACAAGGCGGTGGACTTCTACTCCGTGTATGCAGTGGAGGCCTTTGGGCTCGATGAGGTACGAGCGTCGTCCCTTGCGACGCTCAGCGTCTGGATTCGTCCATTTGCGGCGCTCGCAGCCGGGATCCTCGCCGAGCGCATCTCCGCGTCGCGCCTCACCTTTGTCGCCTTTGTCGCCCTTGGCGCCTGCTACCTCCCGGCGATGGTGATTCCCGGCCGCCACGACCTCGTGAGTCTCCTCGTCGTGATGGTCCTTTCGACGAGCCTCATGGTCTATGCCTTTCGTTCGCTCTACTTCATCATCGTGTCCGAACGCGGAGTCCCGCATGACGGCACCGGAACAGCCGTCGGAATCATCTCGGTGATCGGGTTCACGCCCGACTTCTTCTTTCCAACGCTCGCGGGACTCCTCCTCGATTCGAATTCGGGTCCGGATGGTTATCGCGCCTTCTTCGGTCTTTTGGTGGGGGCTGCTTTGCTGGGTGCCGTCGCCAGCTACGGCATCGAGCGGATGCCGCCAGTCGGTCGGGAGGCCTCGGATGCCGCACGCGGCTCCTAACTCGCCTCCAGGTTCAAAGTGCGTGAACTCGCCACACGTCGTAGATGCCCCGGAGCGTCACCTCGCCACATCACGTGGGTCGCGTGAGTGGTCGGTGGAGGAGCGTCCGGTATGCCACCTGGTGGATACGCGCGACGTTTATGTAACGAGCGCCGGAGGCTCCCGTTCGAAGTCAAATGTCATCGTTCCGGAGGACGCCACGAGCACCTTCGGCTGAGCGCCCCTTATCCCGGTGGGAAAAGCTCTCGGGGCTTGCGAGCGTGCGGCCGGATGGGGATGATGGGCTTCGTGGCAGCAGTCGCAGAATCCCGTGAAAAGGCGGGAAAGGTAGCCACCTGGCTCATCGAAAAAGGCAGGCCGGACGAGGCCGTCAGTCTCTTGGCAGCTTGGGCGGCCGCCTGCGGAAACGATAGCGCGGGGCAATCCTTGTTGGCCGAGGCGCTCCGCGTCGATCCGAGCGCGAAGCTCGCCCAACAAGCCTTCGAGCGGATGGAGGGCATGGAGGGAGACCACGCCGAGCTCGAGCAAGCGATGGTCGACTTCGGCGAGGAGTACATCGCCAAGGTTCTCGCCGAGATGCGCAAGCCGAGCTTTCGGCGCGCTCAGATGGGCTTCAACAACAACATCAAGTTCCGCGACACCGTCTACCACGTGCAGACCGAGGACAGCGGGCTCGATTCGCCCCACATCATCACGCATCTTTTCGCGGACGGTGGCCGCATCATCAAGAGCCACAAGCGCAGCTACGAGGACGCTGTGCAGAGGAGCGACGTTGCGGAGTTCGTGCGTGGCCTGATGAAGGCGCAGCACCTCGAGATGGTGATGAAGCTCCGTGACGGGACCTTCGACAACATCATCGCGGGCAAGGAGATCGGCGGCATGGATCTCCTCACCGAGGCGCCCAACGTCGACGTTCTCAAGCTCAAGAAGAAAAAGGCGGCCGCCTCCGCCGAAAAGTCGACGCCGTCCGTCCGTCCGCCTGCTGCCGAAGCCAAGGCGGCAGTGCTGTTCAAGCTCAACGTCCTCAGAAGTCTCACCGGTGGTCCCGAGAGCTACGCTCCTTCGGGGACGGAGGCCATCGTGGGCGCCAAGGGAGCGATTGCGCTCGAGGGCGAGCGCTTTTGCCATCCCGAGGAAGCCGTCCTCAGCATGCGGGACGGCGAGCTCTTTCTCGACGATCTCGATGGCGGCAACGGGGTTTTCCTGCGCATCAAGGGTTCGGTCGAGCTCGATCTCGGCGACGAGTTCATCGTCGGCGATCAGCTCCTGCGGGTGGAGAAGAACCCGATCCCCGATGACGGCCCTGCGCCCGATCCGACGTACTTCTATTCATCCCCCAAGTGGCCCTCGTCGTTCCGCGTCGTGCAGCAATTCGAAGGCGGAAGCCTCGGGGCCTGCGCCGTGGCCCGTGGCAACGCTCTCCAGGTGGGCTCGGCCGTCGGTGATCTGGTCTTCCCCGACGATCCCCTTGTCTCCGAACAGCACTGTCTCCTCGAAGAGCAGGCCGGCTCGCTCGTGCTCACCGACCTCGGTTCGCGCACGGGCGTCTTCGTTCGGGTCCGCGGCGAAACGGCTCTGAGCAGTGGCGACGAACTCCTCGTCGGCCGCACCCGTCTCGTCGTCGATCTGAACGTCTGAGTCCGGGGCGCCGCCTTCACGAAACCTGGCCGAAGCACATCCGGGTGCAGGTCACGGAAGTGAACAGTAGACTTTGGGTTTTTTCAGGCGCGCCGCGCGGGGAATTTTCAATCGAGTCCATTCGTCCCGTTGTCGGGGCCACGCTTCCTGACGCGCCATTCCTGCGCGTGTCGCAGGCGCGGCCCGATGTCGGGACCATCTTTTCGCTCGCTGGCGTCGTGAGCAACGAGCGCTACACGACGCGACCGGAGAAGCAGGCGCTCGTCGCGCATCAAGAGGCGATTGGTCGATCGGCAGCCAGCGTGGGCGCTCTGATTCCGATCAAGAAATCGCAGGCCTGGTGGGACCTCACCCAGGACGAGCGTCGCAGCATCTTCGAAGAGCGTTCCCAGCACATCAAGCTAGGCATGAACGCCCTCCCGGAAGTCGCCAGACGACTCCATCATTGTCGAGACTTGCCCGGGCCCGAGCCCTTCGACTTTCTCACCTGGTTCGACTTCCGCGAGGAGGACACCCCAAAGTTCGACGATCTGCTCGGACAGCTGAGGGACAGCGAAGAGTGGCAGTACGTCGAGCGGGAAGTGGACATCCGGGTTCGTCGGCTTTGAGGCGCACCTCGTCCTCAGGCGCGCCCCTGTTTGAGGCGCGACGAGGTCTCACCCCTCACGGGCGAGGAGAAGTTCATCGGCATCTGGCCGGTTCTCGGCTCGGGCACACCGCTCACTCGAAGACGAGTTGTTGCCCATATGCGTAGCTCGATGTCGAGAAGTACCACTGTGAATCGATTGTGCTGGAGTCCGATTCGTATTCGCGACCATAGAAGTAACCACCGGAGGCGAGGTACGTCTTGCTGTAGTTCGCGTAGTACGCGGTGCAAGTTCCCGCCACACGCACGCCGATGACGTAGTGCTTGTCCGGATCAACCGTAAAGTCGATCGTGCCGCTACTATGGTACTGGAGCCCCGTGCTGGTCGTCAGCTTTTCGAAGACGAGGTCGTAGTATCCGCCGGGGTTGGTAGCCGAGTCGAGCTCGTAGATCAGCCAGGTGACTTGGCTCGTCCCGGTGATGTTCAGATACTGTCTGATTTCCGTGAGCGTTCTCGCCGAGGCAAAGCGGTAGCGGTTGCCCAGACGATAGTTGTTGCAGTACGAGCTCGTGGAGGTCGTAATGCCGCCCACGGTCTCGGTGAGCGTGTCGACGCACCCAGTGCCGTCGCACAGCTGGTTCGTATCCCCGCAGTCCGTGCCCGGTGAGGTATAGCTGCCGCCGTCGGACGCGCAGGTCGCCAGAGTCTCTCCATCGCAGGTTGAGCTCGATGGGCTACAGATATCGAGATGACAAGCCGTCGTTTCGGTGCTGAGTTGAGTGCAGTAGTAGCCGGCGCCGCAGCTCGTGGAGGAGCTATAGCCCGTCCCCGTTGCGTTGCAGGTGCGCCGGTAGTTGCCGTCGCAGTACTCGTTGCCGGGCGTGCAGAAGACGACTGCACAGGCGCCGCTGTCACAGGTTTGGCCTTCAGGACAACTAGTCCCCCCGGGAAGTGGACCGGAGCCGTCGGCTGCGCAGGTGGTCACGAGTTCGCCGTCGCAAGTGGCGGCGCCATTCGAACAAACGTCAGCCCGGCAGGTGCTCACCCCGTCCTCGCAATACTCGTACGAGTAGCAGGTGTCCCACAGCTGAGAGGTGGTCCCATCGGCTCCACAGCGCTGCACGCTCCCGTTCTGGCAGTAATATGCGTTGGGCGTGCAGATGACGGGGAGGCAGGTCCCCGACACGCATTGCTCGTCGGAGTCGCACGTCGTGCCGCCGGTCTCGTAGCCTGATCCGTTGGCGTTGCAGGTGGTCGCCCGATTGCCGTCGCACGCGGGGGAGTTCGCCGTGCAGATCCGCGCCGTGCACACGGGGTCCACCCCCGAATCGTTGCAATAGTACGACGCGCTGCACGTGGAGATCAGGGAAGACCCGGAGCCGTTGTTGGTGCAGTTGTAGCGGCTCTGACCCTGACAGAAGCCTCCCGCCGGATCACAGATCTGGTCCACACAGGCGCCGTTCCAGCACACCTTGTCGGTCAGACTCGAGCAGTCCGTGCCTGCGCTCGTGTCGATGGATTTGCCGAGCGCGTCGCAAGTTCCCGCGACCTCGCCGTCGCAGGCGGGCTGACCCGGGGTGCACGCCCGTGCCTTGCATTCGCCATCCTCGCAGTATTCGGTCGTGCTGTTGCAGTTGTCGAAGAGCTGGATGCGCGATCCATTGTCGACGCAGCTGTAGGCGTCGTCGTTGCTGCAGAGCCGATCTGGCGGTTCGCAGACCTTGGCCACACACGCGCCCTGAAAGCAGACTTTGCCGTCGTCTTCGCAATCGGTTTCCGTATCGACGAAGGCGGAGCCGGTTTCATTGCACGTCTTGACGACGTTGCCGTCACAAGAGTTCGTGCTCGGCGAGCAGACGTTGAGCGTGCAACCTTGGGCCGCCTCGTCGCAATGCTGCCCGGCAGGGCAAACATTGATGGAGGTGAAGGACGTTCCCGAGTCGCTGCACTGCATGACGGTGGAGCCGTCACAGAACCGCAACCCGGCCTCGCAGACGACCTGCACACAGGCTGCATTTTCGCAGATTCCGCCCGCTGCGGTGCAGTCGCCCTCCGCCATGCTTCCAAGGCCATCCGCACCACAAATCTCGAGCGTCGTCCCGTCCGAGCTGCAGTTTGCCGTGCCGGGCTGACAGACCCAGGGGGTGCATTGAGCGTAGTTGCCGTTCTCGGTGCAGGTCGTTCCGTAGATGCACTCGCTGAGGTACGTCGAGGCACCGTCGGTCTCACAGATGTGTCGACCATTGAGCACGTCGTCGCAAGTCGATTCTCCCGCGATGCAGATGTCGACGTTGCAGCTGCCTTGGTCGCAGTGATAGAGCTCCGGGCAGTCGACGTTCTCGACGCACTCCACACAATACCCCGCTTCTCCGTTGCAGAGCTCACCAGCAGCCGTGCAGTCTTTGTCGGAGTCGCAGCGAGGAATGCACGCGTTGTTGACGCAGGTCTCGGTCTCCAGACAATCACCGTCCGCGATGCACTCGACGCAGTAGGCCAACTCGCGGTCGCACACCGTCCCTTCCGCACAGTCGAGCGAGTTGACGCACCCCGTGACGGTTTCACAGGTGCCCTGGTTGCAGATGTGACTGTCGCCGCAGTCGCTGCCGATGACGCATTCGGCGCATTCGCCGAGCACATAATTGCACACCGGGCGGTCGGCCTCCGTGCAGTCGGGGGAGGTCGAACAAGCCTGGGGCGTGATGCAGGTGTGATCCTCGCAGTCTTGTCCGTCCGCACAGTGGTCGTCCAGCACGCACTCGACGCACCCGGTGAAACCGTCGCAGTACGGCGCCGCGGCCCCGGTGCAATCGTCGTTCGTTTCGCACGGTCCATCGTTCGGGGTTCCGTCGCCTGGAGGATCGTTGCCCGAAGGCTCGTCCTCCCCTCCGCCGCAGGCGAGCGGCACGAAGAAGGCAATCGGAAGGATGAAGAGGGCGCGAAGAAAGAGAGAGTTCATCTAGCTAGGTATCAACAGTGGAGGGTCCCCGCTGTCGCTCACCCACAGCGGGTGAGGTTCACTCTGGCGGAGAGCCTCGGTACATTAACGGCTGCGAGCCGGTTCTTGAAGCCTCGAAGCCCCTCAACGTCGAGCCCCATCATCGCGATTGCACTGAGAGAAGACTTCTACCGATGCCGTTCGCCAACCTATCCTCAGGGGTAGGCCCCTCCACCGGGGTGATGAATCGTACGGATCACTGCAATAAATCGCCCGTGTTGCGATCAAATCGGACAAGAGCGGTCGATCGAGGAGGCGGTATCAGTGCCGAGATTTGCCCGGGCCAGAGCCCTGCGAATTTCTCACCGAATCGTGCGAGCTGGGGCTCCTCACCATGGTGTTCATGATGTGCTGAACGAGCGCATCGAGATCATCGGAAAGACCGCCGTGAGTTGGGCTCGTCTGAAGGATCGTGCTGCGCGGCGCTGTGAGCCATCGCCAGCGTTCTCGAACTGGCATGGTTCCTATGGGTCCGGCCGCGGTGCCCCCCTGGCAAACGCAGTCGAAGCCAGCGAGGTGTCTCCGCACCATGTCGAGATCGACGCGAGGACACAGCGCCAGGAGTCGGGCTTCGTCGAGCTCGACGGTTGCTTTCAACAGCGAGAGGGAGTCACAGAAGATCACGACCCCGGCGTTGACGAATTCTCCGCGCTCGACGCTGGGAACGACGCGAATGAGGGCGTATTCATAGGGCTTTCGCACGTTCGACCTCCTCGAGCAGCGAAGGAAGAGCTTCGACGCGGCGGCGGATCAGCTCGGCATAGGCGCTTCGGTGTTGGACCAAATCAGTGAAGCCATCGCGCTCGTCCAACCAGTCGTCGGGTATCGCCTCGGTGATTGTCTGGATGCGCTCGACCGTGAGGACCTCGCGCATGTGCTGAGTTGCGCCTTCGAGCTCGGTGGCAAACGGAAGCAAGACGTGCGACGCGATGTGGGGAAACGGATCGCTCGCGCTCGAGACGACCGTGCTCGGCGACCAGCCATGGTGGACGTAGAGCGCCGCCCCGTGGTCGATGAGCCAAAGTCGTCCGTGCCAAACCAACAGATTCGGGTTCCGGGGTGTTCGATCCACGTTGAGGATGAGCGCGTCGAACAAGACAATGCGGGACGCCAGAGCTTCATCGAGTGGCTCACTGACCGCGGGATCGAATGTGACGCTGCCCGGCAAGTAGTCGAGACCCAAGTTGCGCCCGGCGCTGCCTTCGAGGGGCAACGCAAGCTCCGGATCGGGTTCCGAGAGCGCCAGAGATGCATCGAGGTGGACGAACACCAGCTCCGGAACGAAAAGCCCGAGCGCGCGGCCCACTTCCCCGCCGACGAGTTCCGAGATGAGCGCTTTGCTACCCTGGGCGGCCCCCCGTAGCTTCACGACGTACAGTCCCAAGTCGTCCGCCTCCATGAGAACGGGCACCGAACCGCCCTCCCGAAACGGCATGACGTAACGCAGACCGTCGACGGAGCGAATCATGTCGTGACGCTAAGGGAAGCGGGGCATCCGGTAAAGCTCGGAGGTCTGCGTGCTCGAGCGTGGAGCGTCGGGCACCTCACGTTCCCTTGACTCGGCGCTCCCGTGGACAACACTCCGGGCAGAGGACGACCTCTTGGATTGGTGAAGTTCTCGGGACGACCCGAGACTGAAACGGGAGAAGTTGTGATGGCTTGGTTGTTCTTGGGTCTTGCCGGCCTATTCGAGATTGGTTGGGCCCTCGCAATGAAACAATCCGAGGGGCTAACGCGCCCTTTGCCAACGGTCTTCATGCTTCTTGGGATGGCAGCGTCGTTTGGACTCCTGGCGCTCGCGATGCGAAGTCTTCCCCTCGGGGTTGCGTACACGATCTGGACGGGAATCGGCGCCGTAGGAACCTTGCTGGTCGGGGTTGCCTTCTTGGGGGAGAGCCTCACCCCCGCTCGAGCAGTCGCGGCGGCTCTCATCACCATAGGAATGGTGACGATGAAGATGACGGCTTCCTAGCGGAGCGGCGCGCCGGCGCGGGCACAGCACCGGAGGTGAAAGTCCTCCTGAGACCAGACAGATGGAACTCAACATTGAAGGCAAGGGCGGCTCCGCGAGGAGTCGTAGGCGCTGGCGCACCAGCGAAGAAATCCGAGAGGGTGTCGAGGTCGACGAATGGGAAGAGCGCAAGTCTGTCGCCGATGACAATGGAGAGCATGGCAGATGAAGCGAATCTAAGGTCCGCGTTTTCAAAGTCGCAGCCAGTCCTGAAGCGGCTGGACGGGATCGAATGAGTGTCGCCCTGGTGCGCGAGCGTCTCGAAGAGTACTTGCCGCGGATCCGGCGATCGCTCTTGGCTGGGAGCTATCGCGCAGGAGAGAGCAGGCGTGGCGCGGCCGAGCACCTACTCAGGGGTGAAACGGAAGCCTGCACAACCCGCTTCAGCAGCAACGGCTTGGGAGGCACGCCCAATGGGAACCGGATGCGTGACCGCACGTCGATTGAAACGGGGTCAACAATCTTGCGGACGACTCTCGATTGAAGGAAGGTGGTTAGGATGAGAGTTCGGCGCCGGGAAGGTTCGGTAGTGTTGTTGGTTGGGGGCATCCTGGTCGCTGGGGCTTGTGGCGGAGGTTCCTCGACCGATAGCGCGGAAAGCCAGACTGGTGGAGACGGCGGGAGGGGCGGTGACGGGTGTTCCCGCTCACCCCAGTTGATGTCGTAGCCCGGAAGTCCGCTCACGAAGCG
>CBFGUR010000046.1:0-41451 GCA_965652275.1 uncultured Polyangiaceae bacterium
CCGCAGGATGACCCTCATGACCACCCGCGAGAAGTGGGTGATTGCTGGACGGTTAAACACAAGCGTCGCGCTCCCCGCCGTTCCGACAGCAAACTCGTAGCTTCCGTGCTTGGTCAGTCCTGGTTCGAATGTGAGTCGACCCGAACCAAGATCGGCACCGGAGACGCGCGCTGAACAAACTTCGGCCATGGCCCGAACAGCTGTGAGGTGCTGGCGGAGCAAACCCGGGCGGTTTCGTCTTGCACGGATCCCTTCGATGCGGAACGGAGTCCCCGTCACCGCCGAGAGGGCCAGTGAAGTGCGCAGCACTTGTCCGCCGCCTTCGCCCATTGAGCCGTCAATCACTAACACAAGCCTTCCTTTCTGGGATCGCATGCCTCACCCCAGAGAGGGTGAGGCGAGGCATGCTTACCCAAGGGATAATTGTGCCTGCTCGTTGGTTCTTTCTGAGGGGGCTTTTGCGCAGCCCCCTCCCCCACCAGCGGTGGGACCCCCTCCCCAAAGCTGTATCTCCACATGGTCATCCCTTGACGCAAACGACTTGCTTGAGCGTGTGGAGGACTTCGACCAGGTCGCTTTGGGCCTCCATCACTTTGTCGATGTTCTTGTATGCGCCGGGTGTTTCGTCGATGACGTCCTTGTCCTTGCGGCATTCGACGCCCTGGGTCGCACGGCGATGGTCCTCCAGAGAGAACTTCTTCTTCGCCTTGGTACGGGACATCACGCGCCCAGCGCCGTGGCTACAGCTACAGAAGCTTTCAGGGTTTCCTTTTCCCCGAACGATGTAGGAGCGGGCTCCCATGCTTCCGGGGATGATGCCAAGAACACCCTCTCCTGCGTGCACAGCTCCCTTGCGGGTCACGAAGACGTTCTTTCCGTAGTGGAACTCACGTGAGACGTAGTTGTGGTGGCAGTTGACGGCGCTCTTGGCCGTTTGGAACGAGGGAAACTTGGGCAGTCGACGAACCGAATCGAGCACCGCGTGCATCATGAGTTCGCGGTTGTGACGTGCGAAGCTCTGCGCCCACGCGACGGCTTCCACATAGTCGTGGAAGTGATCGCTCCCTTCCTGAAAGTAGGAGAGGTTGGCGTCGGGAAGGTGTTGCTGATGCCGCTGCATGTCCTTCTTCGCCAACGCGATGAAGTGGGAACCGATGCGGTTCCCGACCCCGCGTGATCCGCTGTGCAGCATGAACCAGACGTGATCCGTTTCATCGAGGCACACTTCAATGAAGTGATTGCCCGTTCCGAGGGTTCCGAGATGAACAACGTTGTTGCTCTTCTCTACACCGGGATGCTTGTCCACGATGGCCTTGAAGCCCGCTTCCAGGTCCTTCCAAACCTTTCCCACACGATTCGGGACATCGCTCCAAGAACCCTTGTCCCCGCGACGCCCAGAGCGTCCGCGCCCATGGGGCACGGCTCGTTCAATGGTGTTTCGCATCGGCCCGAGGTTGTCCGGGAGATCGCTAGCCTTGAGAGTCGTTTCGACAGCCATCATTCCGCATCCGATATCGACACCCACTGCCGCGGGAATGACCGCTCCGACGGTAGGGATGACGCTTCCTACCGTCGCGCCAATTCCGAGATGAACGTCAGGCATGGCCGCGACCCACTTGTGGACGATGGGAAGGCGAGCGATGTTGGTCAGCTGATCAATTGCTTCTGGTTCCACGGGCACACCCTTGGTCCAGGTCTTGATCGGAACGCCGCCGTGAGGCTCGCGCAGTTCATAGGTACTCATTTCTTCTCTCCAGTCTAAGTGACAATCAACTTGATGGCTGGTGCTTCTGGCCGGGATCGAACCGGCTCCACGTAGACGATGCAGCCTTTCGGGAACCTGCTTCCCTGCAGAACCCTCTCGGACCCTGTTCGGTGCAATCTGTTAACCGCTGCTGCTCCTTCGAGATTCTTTCGATCGATTCTCCAAGTCCTACGTGCCTCTTTCGAGGCCCGGCTTGTCCAATGTGTTTTTCCGGTGCTCTGCCGCGTTGAGCTTCAGAAGCGTGATCCGAGCTCTGCAGACGTTGTGCCAACTCGGGTGCCACGAAGGATTGGAGGCCCGATCGGCGGAAACACCGCAGCAAGGGACGATTTCGCGCCGATACCTGTGGATACGAGGAGATAGGAGTGTATCCTTTGGGATAATATGAGGACAGTCGTGATTGGGATGTTGGGCGTCACCTTGGATGCCATGAAGAAGCGCGGCGACCGCTGGCTTCAATGGCGCCCGACGGTGGATGTGTGTCGCCACGAGGACTTGGTCGTCGACAGGTTCGAGCTCCTCTACCAGTCCAAGTTCGAGACGCTCGCGAAACAGATCACCAAGGACATTCGCTCCGTTTCACCGGAAACCCAGGTGTGTCCGCATCACTTGGAGATTGCCGACCCCTGGGACTTCGAAGAGGTCTACGCGGCGCTGCATGATTTCGCCTCCAAGTACTCGTTCAAGCAGAGCAGCGAGCGGTACCTCGTTCATATCACCACGGGGACACACGTAGCGCAGATTTGCCAGTTCCTACTGACTGAGTCCCGACACATCCCCGGCCAGCTGCTTCAAACGAGCCCGTCGAAGCAAAAGGGAAAGGTGGGATTCTACAGCGTCATCGACCTGGATCTGTCCAAGTACGACCGGCTAGCGTCGCGTTTCAAACTCGAACAACGGGAGAGTCGCGATTTTCTCAAGTCGGGTATTGCCACGAAGAACAAGGCGTTCAACAAGCAGATTGACCGAATTGAGCAAGTTGCGATTGCTTCCAAGTCACCACTGCTTTTGATGGGACCCACGGGTGCAGGAAAGAGCCAACTGGCGCGGCGCGTTTACGAGCTGAAGAAGCTTCGAGGCCAGATTACGGGACCTTTCGTCGAGGTGAATTGCGCGACGATTCGAGGGGACGGCGCCATGAGCGCGCTCTTTGGTCACAAGAAGGGGGCGTTCACGGGGGCGTCTGGCCCTCGAGAAGGACTGCTTAGGGAAGCCAACGGCGGGATCCTTTTTCTAGACGAAATCGGTGAACTTGGCCTCGAGGAACAGGCGATGCTCCTCCGGGCCATCGAAGAGAAAAGGTTCCTTCCGGTAGGGGCTGACAGGGAATCGGAGAGCGACTTTCAACTGATCAGTGGCACCAATCGAGACCTCCGCGGTTCGGTCGCAAGCGGTACGTTTCGAGACGATCTGCTCGCTCGAATCAACCTTTGGGCGTTCAATCTTCCCGCGCTCCGAGAGCGCCCCGAGGATATGGAGCCCAACCTCGAGTACGAGACGGAGCGCTGGGCGGAGACTCACGGAGAGCGCGTCACGATGAATCGTGAAGCTAGAAAGCTGTTTCTCGACTTTGCGAGGTCCCCGTCAACTAGTTGGGCTGGGAACTTTCGCGACTACACCGCGGCTTTCGAACGAATGGCGACGCTTGCCGAGGGAGGGCGCATCACTGCCTCGGGGGTCAAGGAGGAGATTGGGAGACTCAAGGAGTCATGGGAGCGGCCGGGTGGTGAGAGTGGCGACGATATCCTCCCCCGGTTCTTGGGAGCTGACGTCATCGCTGCTTTGGATCTCTTCGACCGGGTTCAGCTCGCGGAGGTCTTGCGCGTGTGTGTGGACTCGAACTCGCTTTCGGAAGCGGGGCGTACTCTGTTCGCCGAATCCCGAAAGCGGCGCTCTTCCGTCAACGACGCTGATCGAGTGCGTAAGTATCTTGGGAGATTCTCGCTGTCGTGGTCAGATATATCACAATAGATAAAAAATTATCTTTGGAGATAAGTAGAGCCAGGGGTCGGAGGCATTTTCTCAGCGGAAATTCGCCCCATCGAAACTTGGCACGGGTCTCGCATTGTTCGGCGGTGTGATGCCAATGGGGGCGTCCGGCTGTTCCAATTCCTTTTTGAGCCTTCGGCTCGGGGGAGCTCAAGCGCAATGACGAAATCGACGAACCATAGAAATACGCAAGCAGAGCTTCGGCCTGCTGGGTCCCTTGGGAACCGCGTGTATCTGAACGAGAAGGATCTCGTCGGTACATTGTTGTTCGCCGCGTGTGAACAGCCCTCGGGCTTTATCCTGGCTACGGATTTGGGCTCCCTCGGAGGAGAGCACACCTAGGCTGGCATTCACTGAGACATTCGTGTCGCAGAAGGGCCGCCCTGGGAAACCAAGGCGGCCTTTATCGCATCCGAAGTGTCGCATGGAGCTCATGAGGCTTGGGACCTCAAGCGGATTGTAACCCCGCTGCGCAGCGCGCTTGCCGAGTTCGAATCTCGGGGGCTCCACGAAGGGTGAATTGCGCGCTCCGTCCGGAGCGCGAACAGGAGAGAACTGTGTATCGAATGAAGAAACGCAGCCACAAGCTCGGACTTGGGACTGTGGCGTAACAGGTAGCGCACTCGACTTTTAATCGAGGGGGTGGGGGTTCGAAGCCCCCTGGTCCCACTCAATTTCACGGCACATCCAGTGTCGTTTCCCCGGATGAGGTGAACACAAGGAGGCACCTCATCCGGGCCTTGGATCTGTAACTCAGCGGCAGAGTCGCCGGTTCTTACCCGGTTGGGCGAGGGTTCGAGTCCCTCCAGATCCACTGCGAAACAAGGTGAAACGCCCTGCTTCGCGAGTCACAGGAGCATTGGCTCCTCCTGATCCGTGACAACTGAATACTCAGCAAACGCGGGGTGGCCGGGCTGGCCTCCTCGCATGATTCGGGGTGGCCGATTGGTAAGGCACTCGCCTGTTAAGCGAGCAAATGCGGGTTCGATTCCTGCCCCCGGAGCAATGCCCCCTTCGACTACTGGCTAGGTCGTCAGGTTTTCAACCTGAAAGAGTCGGATCGATACCGACAGGGGGTGCCAAGCTTCGTGATGCCGCTGGGGAGGCAGGGTGATTGTCGATCACTTGGAGACGGGTTCGATTCCCGTACGAAGCGCCAAGCTCGGGTGGCGCAATTGGTAGCGCAGCTCCCTTACAAGGAGACGGTTGCCGGATCGTTCCCGGCCCCGAGTACGGCGGATCTCAAGCTAATCTGGTGAAAGCGCCTGTTTGAAGAACAGGAGAGCTCAGTTCGAAACTGAGGGGATCCACTATTCGGAGTCAAGGCACGGGGTGTGCCGCGCGGCTTGGGACCGTGTGCTGCTGGGTTCGACCCCCAGGTCTCCGACTACGGAAGCTGAACAGGCGGTGGCGCTTGGCCCGACTGCTAATCGGTGCGTTCCGAAAGGAATGACGTTCGACTCGTCCAGCTTCCGCCATGGTGTTGTCGCCCTGGGGGCAAACTCGGTTGTGACCCTGGTTATTGAGTTCGATTCTCAGCAACACCCCGCGCGTCGCTGATCGGTGCGATTGAAAAGGGCCTGCTGCGGCAGGACGCGCGACGCGCCTTGGGCTCAGGGCAATGGTTGCCGGATGGACTCCAGAGCCATCGTCGACAGGGTTCGATTCCTTGTGAGCCTGCTGATGGGGTTGTGTAGTGCGCTACGGCTCTCTCTTGCACAGAGAGTTCGCGGGTTGGATTCCCGACGGCTCCACCAATGCACGCTTAGCCCAACTGGCAGAGGCGCTCGGCTCAGACCCGAGAGGTCCCAGTTCGAATCTGGGAGCGTGTACCAAGTAGTGCCCTGGCTTTTGGAAAGAGGATTGTTTCGTACTCAACCCAACTCGGTTCGATTCCGGGGCGGGGCTCTGCGCCTCCATAGTTCAGTCGAACAGAACGCTGCCCCGGTAAGGCAGAGACTCGGGTTTGAATCCCGATAGAGGCTCCAAGCAAGTGTGATCCAGCGGCGAAGATGCCTGGCTTCCACCCAGGATACGGGGGTTCGATTCCCTCCACTTGCACGAATGATCCGATGTCCCGAGGACGACGCTGGTTGCAAAGCAGCGAGGGTGAGTTTGACTCTCACTCGGATCTCCGAGCGCAGCGTGTCCGTCGGCCTTTATCGACGAACTGTGCACGATGGCGCTTCACTCTGCTTGCCCGTGGGGGAGGCCTACGAGCTTCCGCCCCATCACAAGTGAGGGCGAAATCTCTTCGGCTCTCCTCCACGGGTGTGCTGCGTGCCGTAACTTCTGTCGAGGTTCTCGAACCCTCACGGGTTCTGCGGCGCCCCTACCGTCGGCAACCGTCAGGACGAGGCATCGCGAAGCGAGGACGAGAGCGCGAGCACCGCCACCGACGTCGCCTGGGTGGGGATGAGGAGTCGCGATTCACTCGCGACGACGAAGGGGGCCTCTGCTCCCTTGAAAGACAAGTTCTCGAGGCTCGATTGGACGGGCAGCCGCCTTCTAAGCGGATGGGTGCAGGTTCGAGTCCTGCCGAGAACGCGATTGTTCTGGTCGTCCAACTGGAAAGGACGCAGCCGTGCGAAGGCTGAAATTCAGGTTCGAGTCCTGACCGGAGCGCCGCCGGAACGGAGGAAAAGTGCCTTGTCGGGTTCATGTCCCGGAGACCAGCTGGAGCGTTACCAGCGCCGCAACCGCGGCGACCGAGGGTCGGAGCAGCCTTTCATACGGGCTCGCGTGAAGTTTCGAATACTTCCGTCGCGACTGAGGAGTGGCCCAATGACAGAGGCGCTGCGCTTTGAACGCAGAAGTTGTGGGTTTGAGTCCCGCCTCCTCATCCGGAAGGTACCGCCTATGGAGGCAAACTGGTTTTGAAAACCAGGGGCACCGCGAGGTGCGTGGTTCGAGTCCTCTACCTTCCGCCAAGCACGCCTAACCCAATCGGTAGAGGTGCCCGGTTTAAGCCCGGGAAGTCTCGGTTCGAATCCGAGGGCGTGTACTGAGCTGTCGTGGTGGAACAGGAATACACAGCGCCTTGAGATGGCGTGCCGAACGGCATTGCGGGTTCGACTCCCGCCGACAGCACTGAGCACGACGATCCGGTTTGATCTGGGCCTCCTGATAAGGGACCTGCGATGGGTTCGACTCCCATGTGCTCAACCGAAGTGGACGAAGTCCAGCTTGCTGGACGGAGTCCATGAAGGTCGACGAACCCGCGCAAGCGGGCAGCGCAGCTGCGCGAGTCCACGCTCATCTGGCGGAACTGGCATACGCGCTCGGCTCAAGCCCGGGATTCTGGAGGTTCGACTCCTCCGATGAGCACCGAAGAACTCGGTTCTTCGATCCAATCGCACCAACTATGGAAAGGAGGCCGTGATGCGAAACTCACTGCTCCTCACGGCCTGGTACTTCCCGATAAAGGTGGTTCCTTGGCAGGCCGCAATCAAGATGACCTACGAGGAAACGGTCGATGTAGTTGCTGAGTATTCAGAGACGGTGTCTTCGCCGTCCGTGACTTGGAATGTGCCAGCCGTCATTCGGCTTAAGCACATGACTCCTCGATTCAAGAAGGGGATCAGGTACTCGGACCACAACGTGAAGATCCGTGACAAGTTCCGTTGCCAGTATTGCGGCGCGCACTTGCCGGGAAGTGATCTCACGATGGACCACGTGGTCCCCCGGAGTCACGGTGGACCAAGAACGTTCGAAAATATCGTTGCGGCGTGCAAGCGTTGCAACAACAAGAAGGCCAATCTGAGCTGCGACGAAGCGGGGATGTTCCCGCTCTCCCAGCCAGTGCGGCCCAAGGCCCTCCCCATTGGGATGGTCGATGCGCGACGCGGTCGCGTCCCGGAAGAGTGGCTCCCGTATCTGGAAGCCTACGGCATGATCTAAGGCTAGCCCGCTCTGATTCGAGAGAATCGGGGCGGGCTTTCCGGGCAGAGGGTTCGACTCCCTCTCGTCTCTTTAGTCAGTGCGACGGCGCGCGCTTGGAACTCCTTGGAGTCTTCCCTGTGTGTCCGTGGTTCGTGTCCTGAGGAGTGATGGTGTGGTCACCGTTAGGCGAACGTATCGTCCACCAGACTCTCACGGTCACCGGTTCGATTCCGGTCTTGGGCGACTCTTGCCCAAGTAGTTCAGTTGGTCAGAACATGAGACAGGGCTTTTAACCCTTCGCCGAAAGGCAACGCTTTTAGGTAGCGAATTACCCAAAACAGGAATCCAAACACTTAGCGTCGGCGAGGCGCCTGCCGCCTTTCGAGGTGGAAACGTCGTCTCGCTCCGCGCCAACGTCGACTCCTTCTGCGCGCGCGGAGGACTCATTCGCCCAGCCCGCTGACGGCATCCTGACTCGTTCGGGAGCTCTCAGTTGAGCCCGGCCAACGACTCCCCACGACGCCCGGGCGACAGGCGAGCGATGGTCTTTCGGGACCGGAATGCGTCGAGTCCACACGGTGCGGCGGAGTCAATCGGGCTCGCCCGTGCAGCTCCCCACGTCGAATGAATGGATTCCACTTTTACGGCGCGACTCTCTTCGGAGTTCGTCGCCTGGCGCCTCGGCGGAAAATGGTCCGCGAGGCGCTCTACTTCCCGAAGCAGGTAGTTGCTTCAGAAATCTCAATGAAAGGAGATCAGAACCATGTTTGGAATCTACAAGACACTACGAGTCAAGCTGAATGAGCGAGTCGTGTTGTTCAAGAACAGCCTGCCCCAGCGCGCGCTTGGTCCAGGTCGCCACGTCTTGTGGGGACACGGTTTCACTGAGCAGCGCTTCAAGGTGGAAGATCTGATCTTCGATGTTTACCCCGAGGTGACCGCTGTCCTCCCGGACGGGTGGTACCGGGAGGTGGAGATCGCCGATCATGAGCGAGGGGTGCTGTTTGCCCGAGGGCGTCCGGTGAAGTTTCTCCGCTCCGGAGTGACTCGCTTCTGGACCGTGGACCCATCAGTGCGCGCCCAGGTCTTCGACACGCGAGCTGACTTTCCTGCTCTGTCCGCAGAGCTGGAAGAAGTGGTTCCAACCGGACAGTACACTCAGGCAACCATCCAGCCGCACGAACGTGGGGTCTTGAAGGTGAGCGGAAAGCTTGAGCGTGTTCTTGAACCAGGTCTCTACCGGTTCTGGAACACGGTCGACCGTCCAGTGGTCATCGACAAAGTTGATGTCCGTCGGACAGAGCTTGCGATCGCCGGTCAGGAACTCATGACTCGGGACAAGGTCACGCTGCGTCTCAGCATTTCTGTGGAGTACGCGGTGGAAGACGTGGCGCTCAGTCGTCGCGTGACCAGCGTCCGTGACGCAGTCTACGTGGCTGCGCAGCTGGCCGCTCGTGACTACGTGGCCGGAGTGACGCTCGACGGATTGCTCGAGGGTCGCGACGCACTCACCCGTGCAATGAGCGCTCAGGTCTTGCCTCAGGCTCAGGCCATCGGGGTGCGCGTCGAACACATCGGGGTGAAGGACATCGTCCTGCCCGGTGAAATGAAGACGCTTCTCAACCGCGTCATCGAAGCGGAAAAGGAAGCACAGGCCAACGTCATCCTCCGTCGTGAAGAGACGGCCGCAACGCGGTCCCTCGCGAACACGGCCAAGGTGATGGCAGCCGAACCAGTCCTGCTCCGACTCAAGGAGCTCGAAGCCATGAAGGAGATCGCCGAGAACATCGCCGAAGTCCGCGTGGTGGTGGGTACCGATGGACTCGCGTCTCTGGTGCCAGCGCAATTCTTGGGAGCTGGGGTTGTGAATCAGAAGTAGGGAGCAGCGCCGCGCTCTGGCGTGGCGCTGCTCGACTTCGCTGTTGATGGAGTGAAACCATGACTGGGCTGTTTCGGAACAGGGCTGGGAAGCGAAGCGCCTAGGAGCCAACAGTGAATGCGGTAGAGTGAGGGAGACACGTCGTGAAGAATGAAGATGTTCAAGAAGTTTGGGGGATGCTCGACAAGGGCCATCTGGCAAAGATCACCGCAGAAGGTCCGTCTCCGGTGTTCGCGACTATCAGCGGTGCCCATCTCTACGGGTTCGCCTCGCCTGACAGCGACGTCGATCTTCGGGGCGCGTTCCTTCTGAGCGCAAAGGAACTGCTTTCCATCCACCCACCCAAGGAAACCATTACTATCGAGGACAACTCGACGATCGAGCTCGATTGGGTGGCGCACGACCTCCGGAAGTTCGCGAAGATGATGGTGAGCCACAACGGGTATGTGATGGAGCAGCTCTACTCACCGCTTGTTGTGGTGACGACGAAGCTCCACGAGGAGCTGATGGAACTAGGGATGGGCTGCATCACTCGTCCGATGGTTCGCCACTATCAGGGCTTTGCCCGAGGACGAAGAAAGCGGCTGCATGAGCCCGAGCCAACCGTGAAGCATCTGCTCTACGCCTACCGAGTGTACTTGTCCGGGATTCACCTGATGGAGACCGGCGGGATCGAGGCGAACCTCACTTCGCTCAACGAGGCTTATCGCCTCCGGGAGATTGACGAGCTCGTTGGGCGAAAGCGTCACGGGGCTGAGAAGATGAAGCTCGCGCAGGGGGAGGTCGAGATCCATGAGAAGCATCTCGATCGCCTCGAAGAGCGTCTGTGTAAGGCGCACGATTCGAGCTCACTCCCGGACGAGCCTCGTACGAAGGAGGCGCTCAATGACTTTGTCGTTCGGGTTCGTCTCGAAAGGCAAAAGTGAAGAACGTCGATGACAGAACCATCTTTGTCACCCTTGCAGGGAGTCAGGCCCATGGAACGGCGACTTCCAGCAGCGACGTGGACCTCAGAGGGGTCTGCGTCGCGCCGCTGGAGGTGCGCTGCTCCCTGTTCCGAAGCTTCGAGCAAAGCGAGGGGGAGTTGCTTGGTGAACTCTGGGCCAAGATTCTTCCCAAGCTTCAGGCCCATGCAACTGCGCGGCACGGGCTGAGCAAAAAGGTCGAGTCAGTCGTTTTCGACATCGCGAAGTTCCTCAAGCTCTGCGCTTCGGCGAACCCGAATGCACTGGAGATCCTCTTCGCCGATGAGCGAGATTGGGTCTACTCGAAGTCGCCTTGGGAACGTCTGGTCGAGGAGCGGAACCGGTTTCTGACGATGCGCATTCACCAGACATACCTTGGGTACGCCACGGCGCAGCTCAAGAAGATAAAGACTCAACGGTCCTGGCTACTCGCGCCGCCCAAGCGAAAACCCACACGGGCCGAGTTCGGCCTCCCGGAGAGTGGAACCGTGGGCAGAGACGACCAGAATCGTATTGAGCAAGCTCTCGCAGATCGTGTGCGCGCCTACGGCCTCAACAACATCGACATGCCCGCCGATCTCCGAATCGAAGTACAGGCTCATCTCGACGAGTTCATGACCGATGCCGTTGCAGCAAGTTCGGACGACTTGGAGGAGCGCCTACGGGCAGTAGCAAGCCATGGTCTCCAGCTCCCAGTTGGTGTGGTTCAGGCACTGAACGCCGAAAAGAAATATCGAGGCGCAATGAAGCACTGGGACGCCTATCAGGCCTGGAAAAGAAACCGGAACCCAGCTCGAGCAGAGCTGGAAGCCAAACACGGATTTGATACCAAGCACGGCGCTCACCTCGTTCGCTTGATGCGTACCGGACTGGAGGTCGTCGAATCCGGAGAGCTCCTCGTCCGTCGAGCGGACGCTGAGGAACTCAAGACCATCCGCGACGGGGCCTGGTCCTACGAAAGGTTGGTCGAGGAATCTGAGCGACTGGAAGAACGAATGAAGGACGCGGCGAAAGAGTCGACGCTTCCGGCGGAAGTGGATCATGATTGGGTGGACGGACTCGCGTATGAGGTGATTGAGGCGATGGGATGACAGCGGTGCGAGTTGCGTTGTCGCGGCTAGGGACCGAGGCGGCTCTAGACGCTGGCCAAAGGTTCAACGTCGTCCCTCTCGCCACGCCCTACGAATGCCGGACCCACTGGTGCTCCTTGGTGCAGGTGGTGCAACACCGGATTTCATGCCCAACGGTGCCGACGTATTCCGAGCAGCGAGCGCAAATTAGCGGAATTTCTGCTCTCCGACGGAACACGACGGCACCGGTTCGAGTCGACAGAACTTCTAATCCGACGGTCGGAGGTTCGAATCCTCCCGGGCGCGCTGCAAGAGCAGCGCGAACCGAGAGGATTCGAGGCTCTTCACACTCCATGGTGGGCGGCTCTTCACACTCCATGGTGGGCCTTTGTGAAAAGGCTAGCCCCCGCAGGCATTTAGGAGTCTCAGTCGATAGTTGTCGAAAGAGATATAGCCGTAGGCTCGTCGTTTGACGAGCTTGGCCTTGTTGTTGAAGCCCTCGACGCGCGCGTTGGTCTGACGGCTTGTCCAGTAGTTCAAAATGGCAGAGCGCCAGCGATGGAGCGACTGGCGCAGCGTGCGCAGCTCCGGCACCGAGCTGAGGCAGAGGTCGTCGGTGAGTCTCTTGAGCTCCTTGGCCGCCTGCGTGACCGAGCGGATGCGGTAGAAGCGACTGAGGCGCTCCTTGGCCCAGTAGACTTCCTCGAGCTGTGGATGCTTCTTGAGCCACTCTTTCAGACGCGGTCGCCAGTAGTCGAGCACTTGGTAGCCGGGCGAAAGGAGTATCTTGCGCAGGTACGCTGTCGTCTTTCCGCCTTCTGCTTCCTTTCGATACTTCATCAAAGCGCCCATCGGCAGCGCCAGGACGTGGAATTTATCGGCGACGATTTGCGCGTTCGGGAAATAGCCCTCGACGAAGCTTCTGTAGCTTCCAGACAGGTCGATGCTCACCCAGCGCACGTTCTCGCGCCCCGTGAAACGCGCGACTGCCGCCTCCACGTCAGCGCCGCTCTTTCCGTCCGCCACCTCGATGAGTCTTCCGTTGGTCTGGTCGACGACCATCGTCACGAAACGCCTCCTCTCAAAGCCCTGCCGCGTTTGAAGAAGTGCTCGTCGATGCCGACACGTTCTGGCCAGTCGCTCCTCTTCTCACGCTGTTTGCGCTCGAGATGTCGATACGGAGCCGCGTAAACGTAGCCGCCTGAAACGCGAAAATGCGACCTCACGCGTTTGAGGTCGACGTATTGTTCGCACGCCTTCTGTACCGCTCGTGCCAAGCGGTCTGTTGTGCGCTTGCCTTTGACGACGCCTCCGATGGGCTCGGTGAAGGGCAGCTTGCACTTGCTGCAAGAGAAGCGACGCTTGCAAATTCGAAAGCGCACCTGGTTCTTGCGCAGCGGCTCGTCTTTGATGAGCACCCAGCGCCGGTCGTACACGCTCCGAGATGGCGTCGCGCACTTCGGGCACACCTCCATCCTGCTCGTCATCTCGACCACGAGGTCTACGCCCAGCGCCACTTTTCTGACGCCAAGCAGTTTCATTTCCGGCAGCAACAAATGCTGCGCTAAGATGTCTTCGGGCAAATCCTGTCTCCGTTGTGTTTGAGCTAGACACCCAAAGACTACGGGATTTGGATTTGCCCTTTCTTATTGATGCGACCCACCCTCAAGCGACAAGAGCCATTCGAAGTGGCTGCCCTTTCGGGCAGCGGGTGAGTCGCGTTGCTCCTCACCACGAATCGTGCCGGGCGCGCCAATCAATTCAATCAGTTATCTCACGCAGGGTGGTGCAGCTGCACCAGGTACCTGCACCACCCCTGATAGAGCTCAGTCGGCCGACGCGTCCTTCTCTTCGGCTTGGTCACGAAGTTCGGGGATCGCTTCGTCCAAGGGCGTTCTGTCCGAAAACCAAATCGACTTCAAATCAAGCTGCTCCGCGATGATAGAAGTTGAGGAGCCCGCCCAACCTGGAGCGATTTTGGATCGAGGAGTTGTCGTTCTCGGGGTGGAGGCGCGACTCGATGAGCTGGTTGTCGATTCCTTGGTGATGCCGCTCGCGGTTGTAGTGCTCGACGTACTCTCGGACGACCCGCCGGAGATGGCGCTCGCCGAGAGGAATGATGTGGTTGAGGCATTCGCGGCGGATGCTGCCAATGAAGCGCTCGGCGAAGGCGTTGAGGTTGGGGCTCTTGGGGGGAAGCCTCAGGGTTTCAACCCCGGCGTCGCACAAGATGACTCCGACCGCTGAGCTGAATAGGGGATCGCGATCGTGGATGAGGTAGCGATGCCTGCGGAGGAAACCATCGATGGGGTGGGTGAGGTTGCGAGCAACTTGCTCAAGGAGATTTCCGCAGGGCTGTACGGTGCACGTGCCTTGTTTCAAGGTCGAAGACGAAGAGCACGAAGTAGCGGACGAGCCCTGCGCGGGTGAGCACCTCCACGGAGAAAGAAGTCGGTGGCAGCGATGGCGCCGAAGTGGGACTTCAGGAAAGTGTTCCACGTCGTCTTTCGATTTGGAGCCGGATCGAAGCCGTTTTTTCTCAGCATGCCAGCGATCGTGCTGCGAGCGGCCTGGTAGCCGAGGGACGATAGTGCCCCTCCGATTCTCGTGTAGCCCCAACGTGGATTCTCGCGAGCAAACTTCAGAACCAGTCGTTCGATTTCGCCCCCCACGCGTGGCCGTCCCGTTTTTCTCAGGGAGGAACCGTCGTACTTTCGGGCGCCGAGGCGCCGATACCATCGCATCAAGATGTCCGGCGTGACGATGCTTGCGAAATGACTGAGCGTCGCCCGCCCAAGCTTCTTCGCGCAGACCGCAAGCTTGCGGCGCTGCGCGTCGGTGAGGATGAGACGTCGCCCGTGAAGCTGCTGTCGAAGAACGCGATTCTCCTCGAGCAAGTACTCGACGACGTCCTGTTGGTGACGCTGGATGAAACCAGCGACCGTGAAAACGAGAAACTGGAAGGGAAGGTGCTTGGCGAAGCTGCTCATTTGCACCGTTGTAGCGCGGCGTTCATGTGCGAACTCCGGCGGGAATCGAGGAACCCGCGGGCAACGAGAATGAGCTAGTTTGGCCTCAGATCCTGGTGATCGAGTTTTCGGACAGGACGGCATCCCAAATCGCTCTTGCCGACGAAACGCATCGCCCAACCGATGCAGATAGTCCGGGTAGTTGTCGTCGGTCGGGAGGGCGCAGCACCATCACCTTCACGATCAGAGGCTCGCTCTCGTCGATTTTGGCGTAATGGTCCTTCCCGTCAACGCTTCCGATCATATCACCTTTGACGCAATTGCCGGTGACACCCCTCAGAGCCGAGCTTTCTTCTCTCCGGAAGCGATAATGGGTGAGCACCCTCGTCTATGGAATGACGCAGCCCGCGTGCCAACCGGAAGGTGATGAAAGTCGGCTCGCTGGCAGGACACCAGTTTCGGCATGGTTGATGCCTGAGGCAAAGCATGGAAACACACATTCTGTTTAGACGATGGGCTCTGACACATGCCCTCGACACCACTCGCTACGCCATTTTTCGACTTGCCTACGTCGCGCGTGGCACACTGATGCGCTGGTGCCTGGCGTTCGCCAACTTTCTCGAACGTGGTCAGGCCCATGCCATCTCGCGCGCGGCGTCAGCAAGCGGTCTAGGCCTGCCCGCGGGCGTTGCCATTCCTCCGCCCTTCCTTCCCAGCCCAAATCGAGCTCATCTTTCATCGCGTCGCGAAACCTCAGAGGTTCCCTTCGCGCCTCCGCATGCAGGCCATGCGGCCGGCTCGCGCTCTGCCACCCCAAGTGGAGGGAGCAAGGAACGCTCGATGAGTACGCTCGACCTTTCAGCAGCGGCCATCCTCCGCGTTCCTGAAAGCAAACTCCGGTACGATGACTTCGATGATGCCCCGACCGGTGTGTATCACGCCGTTCCGACACTCGACGGCAGACCGAGAGGCGCCCATCGACGTCTCCCAGCGATTGGACGCGAGATAGCTCAAGGCGAAGTGCGCGTTACATCAAAGTGACGGCAGGACACACTAACTTGATTGATGACGCACAGCATCGAGCGGCTCATACCCAGCTCGTCTCGTCGTGTCGGTACAGCGATCCGCTAGGGAGTGTGTTGTTTCGCTTGCCCAGCGCTCGCGACGCTCCTGGCACGTCGATTGCAGACTCGCACACACAATCACTTCATCAGAAGGAAGCTCCATGCGACGGATTGCAAGTTCAGCGAATGCCATCAAACGACGACTTTTACTTTCGAGGCGAGGAGCACGGCTCCCCCTTTCTCTCTTCTCGACAACGCTTCTGGGCGTCCTGGCGTTGTCAGCGTGTACTGACGACGACAACTCGAATGGCGACGGCGACGGCGACGCAACCGGGGGTCGCAATGGCGACGGCGACGGCGACGCAACCGGCGGTCTCAATGGCGACGGCGACGGCGATGCAAGTGGGGGTCGCATTGGCGACGGCGACGGTGACGTAAGTGGGGGTCGCAATGGTGACGGTGACGGCGACGCGGCGGGCGGATTCGGCGGCGAGGGACTTGGTGGCTCACCATCGGACATGCCCTGCGACAACGATGACGGCGGACTCGACCTGCCGAACGGATTCTGTGCGGTGCTTGCCGCCGAAAACCTGGGGCGCGCGCGCCATCTCACTGTGACGCCGTCCGGAGACGTTTTCGTAGCGGTCAATCCCTCACCCGATGGCTCAGTACCTGGGTCAATCATCGCGCTTCGCGACACGAACGATAACGGCAAACTCGACGTCCGTGCGAGGTTCAATAGCGAAGGCGGCAACGGAATCGTTTGGCGCGATGGGGAACTTTTCGTTGCCGAAAACGATCGCATCGTGAAATACGCGATTCCCGACGGAGAACTCGTGCCGACTGCGTTGCCTGAAGTCATCGTCTCCGGCTTGCCCGCGGACGGGGATCACCGCAGCAAAACGATCGCGTTTTTCGATGATCGTACCATGTTCGTCAACATCGGCTCGGCGACGAACTCTTGTCAGATGAACAATCGTCAGCTCGAGTCACTCGGCCAGGACCCGTGCCTAGAACTCGAGGAACGCGGAGGAGTCTGGGTGTTCGACCCCACAATCCTCGGTCAGACCCCTGCGGACGGTGAGCGCTACGCTACCGGAACTCGCAACGCGAATGCCTTGGCAATCCAGCCCGGAAGCGAGGCTCTTTGGGCGGTGACGAACGGTCGAGATCAGCTCTACGAAAATTGGCCCGATCTCTACGCCCCCGAAGTCGACATGCGCTTGCCCTCTGAAAGCCTTCTGCGGCTCGAGGACGGCGGCGATTATGGCTGGCCTTACTGCTACCACGACCCGGCCATCGGCATGGTTCGCGCGCCCGAGTACGGAGGCGATGGCGAGGTGGTGGGCGCTTGTGATCTGTACTCCGAACCTGATTTCGCGTTTCCCGGACATTGGGCGCCGCTCGGAGCTGTTTTCTACGACGCAGATCAGTTTCCGACGCACTACCAGGGAGGCTTGTTCGTCGCGTTCCACGGCTCCCGCTTCGAGCCGAATGCGACAGGCGCTCTTCCTGGTTACCAAGTCGGATTTCTGCCCTTCGACGGCAACGACGTGGGCGATGATTTCGAGACGTTTGCCTCAGGGTTTGCTGGAGCAAGTCGCCCTCTACCCGATGAAGCCGAATCACGACCCGTGGGCGTGGCCGTCGCACCCGACGGGTCGCTGTACGTGACAGACGATCAAGGCGGGAAGCTCTGGCGCGTGTACTACGCCGGAAACTGAGTCTCGACGGATTTCTCGATCACGACACTCATTCAGAATCAAGAGAGGAAAATCATTCATGTTACCAACCAATCACACCGCGCTTTTGGCCCTCGCCGCCCTAGCCTTCACGGGCTGCCACAACAACAAGGAAGCCGACTCGGCCGACGACATGCACGACGGCTCAGCCGACGACGACGATCATCGCCGCCATGGGCAAACGCAGGATGCCGAGGAATCTCTTCAAGAAGCTGAAGAAGAGATGGATGAGGTTGCGGACGAAGTGAAAGACGAGGTCGATGGGGATCCGGCAACGGAATAACCGTCGCACTCGACAGGCTGAACTTCCACTTGATGGTGGGAGTTCGCCTGCTTCGACGCCGCCTGCTCCGGGTCGAAGTTCACTTTCATTCTGCGAATACCAAGCGCGTCTCGTGCCGCGTGGTAACCTTCGCGCATGAGATTCGAAGAACTCCGCGTTCAGGAATTCTTGCAGCTCGACCCAGGCAACGGTTTGTTGCGCTTCGCGGGCGAGCGCGCCCTACTGGTGAACGCGGACGCAATGGGAGATCTGCGTGAAGATCTCGTCGAGAGGCTCGGTTCTCTCGCCGTGCAAGCTGTTCTGACCCAGTTTGGATTCGCTCAGGGATGGCGCCTTGCGGCTCAGATGAAGGAACAATTCCAGTGGCCCACGGCCGAGGACTGGCGAAGCGCGGGCTCGCACCTGGGCTGGATATCGGAGTTGATCCAGTCACACGAAGGCATCGGCAATGCTCTGCTTCCCGACGGTTCGGAGCTCGATCACTCATACGAGGCCGAGCAGCACCTCTCTCACCGCGGCACGGCGAGCGATGCGGCTTGCTGGACTGTGAGCGGATTCATGAGCGGTTACCTCAGTCGTACCGAAGAAGCAGACATTCTTGTTCTTGAAGACAAATGCGTCGCTTGTGGAGACGCCTCGTGTCGGTTTGTTGCGCGGCCACGCGCAGAGTGGGAAGCGGAGAACCTCCGACTCGATCCGGGCAGGAGAAAGGACCTAGTCGACAGGCTCCTCGATCAGAAAAACGACATCCCCACTAGACCCGTGGCTCCGCGAGAAAAAGACCCAAGGGCTCCCTCCCACAAGTCGGAGCAGAGCCCTGAAATGGTTACCCAAAGTCCCCTGATGCTCTCGGCTGTGGAGCTTGCAAGACGGTTTGCCGGAGTGAATTCAACCATTGTGATCAGCGGAGAAAGCGGGACGGGAAAGGAACGGATGGCCCGCTTCATCCACGCTCATTCTGACAGATCCGACCAAGTCTTCGTCGCCGTCAACTGCGGCGCGATCAACGAAAACCTGCTCGAAAGCGAGCTATTCGGCCACGCTCGCGGAGCGTTCACTGGCGCGGTCCAGGCGCGCGCCGGAATCTTCGAGGCGGCCGACCACGGCACTCTCTTGCTCGATGAAATTGGCGAGGTCTCGCCCGCGATGCAGGTAAAGTTGCTCCGCGTGCTCCAGGAACGCGAACTGCAACGAGTGGGTGAGAATCAGACCCGGACGGTGGACGTTCGCGTGCTAGCGGCAACGAACTCCGACCTCGCCCGGCAGACAAAGCTGGGCACCTTCCGAGAAGATCTCTACTACCGGCTCCATGTCCTCGAGGTGAAGATCCCGCCTTTGCGCGAACGGCGCGAAGACATCCTTCCGCTCGCCCGCACTCTCGTCGAGCGCGCCGCCGATAAACTGAAGCGCAAGATCAACGGATTCTCATCGGCGGTGGCCGAGCAACTCCTGCGCCACACCTGGCCGGGGAATGTGCGCGAGCTAGAAAACGCTATCGAACGCGCTGTGGCGCTCGCCGAGGGGAGCCGCATCGAGCTCGAAGACCTGCCTCCCCAAGTCCTGGCAACAAAGGCAGTCACGGACCCCGGTGAGGAGCGGCTTGTTCCCACACCGCTCGAAAGCAGCTGACGGCTTCAGCAGGGCTCTCCTTGGCGGCGGCGGCGTCGTTGGGCAGCCATTTTCTGTTTCAGACGTCCGCGCGCCGCAGGCGGAGCGCATTGCCAATCACGGACACGGAGCTGAAGCTCATCGCGGCGGCAGCAATCATCGGGGACAAGAGCAGGCCCCAAAATGGGTAGAGAACACCCGCTGCTATCGGGACACCGGCGGCGTTGTAGAAGAACGCGAAAAACAGGTTCTGCTTGATGTTGCGCATCGTTTTTCGCGACAGCTGGCGGGCGCGGACGATGCCTCCGAGGTCGCCCTTTACCAGGGTGACCGATGCGCTCTCCATTGCGACGTCGGTTCCGGTCCCCATGGCGATGCCGACGTGTGCCTGAGCAAGCGCCGGCGCGTCATTGATGCCGTCACCCGCCATCGCCACGAAGCGTCCCTCTTCTTGGAGGCGCTTGATCGCTTCCACCTTCTGGTCAGGAAGGACGCCCGCGATGACCTCGTCGATCTCGAGCTTGTTCGCGACGGCTTGCGCAGTCGTTTCGCTGTCGCCCGTGAGCATGACGATACGGATGTCTTCCTTGTGCAGCGCCCGGATGGCTTCAGGCGTGCTCCTCTTGATGGGATCTGCGACTCCCACAAAACCTGCCACCCTCCCGTCGACGGCCATGAACATCACGGTCTGGCCCTCTACGCGGAGCGCTTCGGCCTTCTGAGCGAGATCGCCAAGCTCAATCTTGAGCTGGGTCATCAAGGCGAGGTTGCCGAGTGCCACGGCGCGGCCATCGACGTTGCCGCGCACACCTTTTCCCGTGACGCTTTCGAACTCTGTCGCCTCAGTCAGGTCGACACCTCGCTCTTCGCTGCCTTGCACGATGGCGGCGGCGAGCGGATGCTCACTCCCGCGCTCGAGAGTTGCCGCGAGGCAGAGGAGCGTCTTGTCGTCAAACTCCGTGCCTGGCACCACAGACACGAGCTTCGGTTTGCCCTCCGTGAGCGTGCCCGTCTTGTCTACGACGAGCGTGTCGACCTTTCGCATGACCTCGATGGCCTCAGCGTTCCGGAAGAGGACGCCCATCGTCGCGCCCTTGCCCGTTGCGACCATGATCGACATGGGGGTCGCCAGGCCGAGGGCACAGGGGCAAGCCACGATCAGCACGGCGACGGCATTGATCAGGCCGTGCGCCATGCGAGGGTCTGGGCCGACGAGGCTCCACACGACGAAGCTGACGATGGAGATGCCGATGACGACGGGGACGAAGTATCCGGAAACGAGATCGGCGAGCTTCTGAATGGGCGCTCGGCTACGTTGTGCCTCAGCGACCATCGTTACGATTCGCGCGAGCAGCGTCTCACTGCCAACCTTTTCGGCGCGCATGACTAGCGCTCCCGTGCCGTTCACGGTGCCGCCAACAACGCGGTCGCTTACGTGCTTCTCAGCGGGGATTGGCTCACCGGTCACCATCGATTCGTCGATGGCGCTCGCACCCTCGAGTACGATACCGTCGACGGGGATCTTCTCGCCCGGACGCACCCGCAGCCGATCACCGACGACCACGGCGTCGAGCGGGACGTCCTCTTCCGAGCCGTCGTCCTTGAGCCGACGCGCCGTTTTCGGAGCGAGGCGGAGAAGCTTCTTGATGGCGGTGCCCGTCGCATTGCGCGCTCGAAGTTCGAGCACCTGACCCAACAAGATCAGTGTGACAATGACGCCGCCTGCTTCAAAGTACACGGCCACCGCGCCGCCCTCGGTGCGGAACGAAGGCGGGAAAACGTCGGGCACGAGCGCGGCGACGAGGCTATACAGGAACGCGACGCTCACGCCGAGCCCTATCAGCGTGAACATGTTGAGGCTCATGTTCTTCACCGACTGGACTGCTCGCACATAGAACGGCCAGGCTGCCCAAGTGCAAACGGGCGTAGCGAGCAGCAGCTCGAGCATCGTGCGCACCCGGGGCGAGAGCAGTTTCGAGATGGGCTGTCCCGGCAGCATGTCCCCCATGGAGAGAACAACGAGGGGAACGGTCACGACTGCCGCGAACCAGAAACGGCGCTTCATGTCGCGCAGTTCATGGCTCTCTGCTTCTGGCGACGCGGACGCGACCTTGAGTTCGAGCGCCATGCCACAGATCGGACAGGCGTCTGGCGCGTCCCGAACGACTTCGGGGTGCATCGGACAGACCCATTCGGCCTCTGCGGAAGGGTTGGCTGAGGCGAACGCTTTCATTCTTTGAACGACTTTTCGAGACGACGGATGGCGACCTCCAGATCGTCCTTGAACGCCTCCCATCTGTGCTCGCCCGCCCCACGAAGCGCTTCGAGCTTGGCTCGGGAAAAGTCGAGCTTCGACCGAAGGTCGACGAATCGACGCTCGAACTCTTCCTTTTCTGGCAGTTCGATTGAAAGAGCGCTGTTTGCGACCTTGTCGAGTTCGGCGGTCCAGTGCTTCAGGCGCTTCTCGACCTTTTCAACGTGCACGTTGAAAGCGCCCATTTCCGAGCGCCCCGCCCCAGATCCCTCAATCTTCTTCATGGAGCCCATTTTGCAACAAGAGTGCCAGCGTGATTGGGTCGGAAGGTCCTCCCAAACCGTGGGTCACCTCACGTCGAAGGACATCAAAGTGATGGATCGAGTCGATACTGATAGCCCGCCCATCGGTGCCTGCTCCGACGGCAGCCAAGGTTAGCCCTGGGGTCGCACCTCTCCTTGGCATGAATGATGCTCCTGACTGGGCATGACAATCTCGAACTCCGGCGTTGCCGCGTCTGATCCGAAACGACAAAAACCCTACGTACCGGGACCTTCCGGACCTTTCGATCGACTGGTCGACAAGCTTCTCGAGGTCAGCCACTCCGTTTTTCCACACTGGGGGCGCGTCGGGCGGAGTCAGCAACCGATCTCCGTCGCGCTTGGGGAACCATGGCGTGCTTTTGAACATCCCGATGACGTGCTCGTCGAGCGAGGCCTTTCACGCGCTGAGAAGGCACAGATTCTCGAGCGGTGGGCTGAAGACGCGAGAGCTCTTGCGATTGCTGACGATGAGGGGCTGGGCGGTGGGGAACCCAATCGATTGGCGGACGTGATGCAGGCGAAGGGAGAGTTGGCTTCTCCGACCAAACGCGAACCGAGTTGAATCCTCACCGCTCTCTGCGCAAACGCTTCTCCTACCGAAGCCCCGGGGCCTCATGGGGCGCCCCCCCGGCAGCGCGCGTTCGGCCTGCGTTGCGGCGCCAGAGCTCCAAGAGCTTCACCAACTCGACAACGGCAACCGGCATGAGGGATCCTCCTGCGATGAGCGCCCAGTCAGCGCCCGTGAGCGGGACGGTACGAAGAACATTCTGCAAGAACGGAACGTACACGGCAGCAACTTGCAGCAGCACACAGACGCTTGTCGCCCCCCAGAGCCAGCCGTTCGTGAACAAGCGCGATGTGAAAGCCGAGTGCCAGCGCGAGCGAGCGCTGAAAGCGTGAAAGGTTTGGGCCAGAGCAAGGGACATGAACGCGATGGTTACAGCATGCCGGAGCCCATTGCCTTCTGAACCATACCAGGACATTCCAACCGCGAAGGTCGCGAGCGTACAGCCGCTGAGGAGCAGCCCTTGCCACACTATCAGCCACCCGAAGCGGAACGTCATCAGAGGCTCTTCAGGGTCACGCGGAGGCCGCTTCATCACATCGACGGCCGCTGGTTCGAGCGCAAGGGCCATTGCAGGAAAGATGTCGGTCACTAAATTGAGCCAGAGGATTTGGAGCACACCAAGTGGCAACGGCCAGCCGACGAGGATCGCAACGAACACCGTCATGATCTCGGAAAAATTACATGAAAACAGGAAATGGATGAAACGCAAGATGTTGTGAACGATGATGCGTCCTTGTTCGACCGCGCCAACGATGGTGGAAAAGTTGTCATCGGTGATGATCATGGCTGCCGACTCCTTGGCCACCTCCGTGCCCCGGATGCCCATCGCGATACCTATGTCGGCCTTACGTAGGGCCGGCGCATCGTTTACCCCATCCCCCGTCATCGCCACCACGTGACCCACGCGTTGGAGTGCATCAACGATTTGAAGCTTGTGCTCTGGCGAAACCCGCGCAAACACCGCAGCGTCGGCGACCACCTTCAACCAACCGTCGGCATCCAGCCCACTGAGTTCGCGCGCGTGGATAGCGCCGAGTGGCTTCCCTTGGGCGCCGCGGTCAAGCCCCAGCTGGCGCGCAATCTCCACTGCGGTGCCCTCTTGATCGCCGGTGATCATGACGACACGGATCCCGGCCGCGCGACAAACGGCAACCGTCTCGGGGGCGCCATCGCGGAGCGGATCAATCATGCCCACAAATCCCACGAAAGTCAGCTCACGAGAGAGATCCTCCTCGCTGTAATCTGTCGGCAACTCGCGATAAGCGAGGCCGAGAACGCGCAACGCGGACGCGGCCAACGCGTCGTTCCTGGAACGACTCTGCTCCCGCTCTGCCTCGGTCATCGGAACCAATTCGCCCGAGGATGCGAGAACAGACACACTCGCCTCGAGCACTTTCCCCGGTGAACCCTTGACGTAGGCGACAGGGTAGCGACTTGGCGTGGCATGGACGGTGACCATCCGCTTGGTCTCACTGCTAAACGGTACCTCTCCGAGTCGCGGATAGTCACGCTCGAGGGCGCCTCGGTCGAGCCCAGCCTTCTCGGCCGCTACGACCAGGGCGGCCTCCGTCGGGTCGCCCAGCACCGTAACGCCGTCGTCAGAGGGTTCGAGTCGGGAATCATTGCACAGGAGCCCGATCTGCAGCGCGAGCTGGAGCGGCCTCTCAACACCCGGATGATTCAAGGGCTCGAACTTCTTCCCTTCGACCCTGAATTCGCCAGCGGCCTCATATCCGGTACCCGTTACCTCAACGCGCTGCCCGGCGATGTCGTAGGCCCGCACCGTCATCTCGTTTCGCGTCAAAGTGCCAGTTTTGTCGGAGCAAATCACCGTTGTGGAGCCGAGCGATTCGACAGCTGGAAGGCGCCGAACCAAAGCATTCATCTTCGCCATCCGCTGCATTCCAACGGCGAGCGTCATGGTGGTCACGGCGAGCAGGCCCTCGGGGACTGCAGCGATCGCAAGGGAGACACCGACTTCTACCATGAAGAGCAGACCGTTCCCTCGAAGCCATCCGAGAAAGACGATCACCGCACACAGCACCAATACGATGACGAGCAACGCTCGGCTCAGTTCGGCAAGCTTCCCCTCGAGCGGCGTGCTGTGTTCATCCACCCCATCGATGAGCGCGCCAATCTTCCCCATCTCCGTTTGGGCGCCCGTCGCCGTGACCAAGATTTTACCTCTGCCATCGGTCACCCCCGTCCCCAGGTGGACCACGCAGGTCCTGTCGCCAAGGGGCGTCTCATCGGCCGCCACCGCATCGACGGACTTGCTGACTGGAAGGGACTCACCAGTGAGCGCAGCTTCATCCACCTGAAGCCGAGCCTGCTCAACTACCCTCCCGTCGGCGGGCACACGGTCACCCGCAAAAAGCAGCACCAGGTCGCCCGGAACCAAATCCGCCGCCGGGATCTGGGCCTCGACACCGTCTCGCACCACCCGGGCCACAGATACGCTTTGTTGACGCAGCGCCTCGAGAGCCTTCGCCGCTTTCCACTCTGTCAGAAAACCGATGACGGCATTCAATAAGATCACGACCAGGATCGCAGCGGCCTCATAAACGTCACCCAGGGCGATTGCCACCCCGCCGGCAAACACGAGTAGAGCCACAATAAGACTGCGGAATTGATGGACGAGAATCGAAAAGCTTGAGCGCTGCTTCTTTTCACTGAGAACGTTCGGCCCATGTCGAGCGAAGCGCTCGCCTGCATCGACGCTCTTGAGCCCACGGGTAGCGTCCGCTTGAAGAATCTCAGCCGTTTCCTCGGGAGAGCGTGCATGCCACGCGGTTTCAGTCATGGGGGTCGCTCGATTCGGGTCCGTGATCGCCATCAGCCGGCCCAAGCTGCACTGAACGTGCCAGCTCTCTTTTCACTACACAGCACCGACGGCTGAGTTAGCCGCTGCGGCGGCGAGACATGCGTCCACGCCTCCTGTCGTTTGATGAGGTGCGTCATTTCGAACAAGTGGCCAACCAGCTCAGAGCCGCGCCCTGGAGCAGGCACCACTGGGCCATCGATTTAATGTTGCGGCCCTTCCATTCTGACTCGCTCACCTGAGCCCATGCACGAACGCGGTGCTCCGTCGGCCGGAAATTGTACCGGCACGGAAGTTGCTACTTCGTCAGCAGTTCAACATGGAGAATATGCATATGACCCTTCTCAAAAAAAGTCTCGTAGCCGTGGCCGTCGCTCTCGTTGGGAGCCAGGCCCGCAGTCTCATCTCGAAAATCGAAATCGACGACATCTTGCAGCCGATGGGTTTGGCTCGGCGGGGCGTCAACTGGGGTCCCACTTTCGCCGTCCTCGGTGCCGGGATTGTGGTGGGTGGCTCGGCCATTCTCCTTCTGGCTCCGTCAGCCGCAGGTACCCTTCGCGAGCGCATCGTGAAAAACCTCGAAGCTGCCGGCGTACCGGAGGGGACGTTCGCACCAGAATCCGACCGACAGGTGCGGATGAGCGCCATGGACGACAACCATCGCTCTGAGGGGATCCATGCAGGCCCCTAGCAGCAGCTACCTCCATCCAGATCGAGCGCCGGGGCGGACATGCTACCGCGCGTGATGCGGAGGAGACTCGAACCGTGCCGGCGAGAACTGCCGCCGGAATTCGACTTCGTAGTCCAACTCGCCACACATTTTGAAGTCGACGCGGTGACCGCACAGCGGATGCTGCTCGAGAGTCTACGGAGCGGATTCCTCCGTCGACAAGAGACGAGAAACGAAGATGAAGAGCGCTAAGTACGGCCTCGAGAGAACCAACGGCTGCCCCTCGGACCTCGCCAGGACTCGGTCCTCCCCCCCGTGGGCCCGAGACCTGTCCGAGGCGCAGTTTCTCGCGCAGATGCTGGCGGAGGTCGAAACCATCGTGCGGCTCGTCGTGCCCGCTCCAAGAGTATTGGGGCGCATCAAGACCGTCGAATCCACGGCGGCCAAGGCGAAAAGGATCGCAGCGGACTGGAGCGAGGTTCATGACAAGGTGGGGATCCGGGTGATCGTCCCGAGCACTGCGCACTGCTTCGTTGTGGTCAACGAGCTGCACACCTCGATGGAGCCTGTGATGACTCGCTACGACGACTACATCAACAATCCGAAGCCCAACGGTTATCAAGCGCTTCACACGACCCTCCGCGGAGTCGGCAGCCGGCTGTTCGAGGTACAGGTGCGCTCACGGAAAATGCATCATTGTGCCGAACACGGTTCAGCAAGGCACAGATTGTACAAGGCGGACCAGGATGGACTCGACCATGCAGGCATGCCCTGGCGGGGTAGAAGCAGAACTGCGGAGGAGCGATGATTTCGGTCGTCCTCGAGCCCACCGAAATTTTGCCACTCGACCTAGGTCATTTCTCGCGCCAAGTGCAAGCCAGACATCTATCGGTCCACGGAGCCCTCTGATGCCGAGCGCGGCAGTCATCGTAGCGCACCCGGACGACGAAACGCTTTGGTGTGGAGGATTCATCCTCGAACACCCCGACTGGCAGTGGTTCGTTCTGGCGCTTTGTCGAAGTAGTGACGCGGATCGAGCGGCCCGCTTCGAGAACGCTTTGAAATACCTAGGAGCAAAAGGAGCGATCGCCGATCTTGACGACGGTCCCGAGCAAGAACCGCTCGACCCCAGCGCGGTTCGGCACGTGATCCGCGAGGGGCTTTTGCAGGGCGCATACGACTTCGTTCTGACCCATGGCCCCACTGGGGAATACACGCGTCACCTGCGCCACGAGGAGTGTTGTCGTGCTGTCATCTCGCTCTGGACGGAGGGCCGCCTAGGAGCCCGAAAGATGAAATTCTTTTCGTACGACGACCTCAACGGGACCATCCTCCCTCGAGCGTCAGCCCACGCAGATGAGCGCCATCACCTCCCTCCACACATCTTCGCCAAGAAGCGCCACATTATCACGGAGATCTATGGATTTTCTGAACAGAGCTGGGAAGCGAGAACCACTCCGGAAGTCGAAGCCTTCGTTGATGTCGCTCCGAAAGGGAGTGCGGCGGCATCATCATGAGGGAGTGGTTTTGCCATCGAGCCAGCCTGCCCCGGGTGAAGCCCCGCCGTTCGTTGGCTTGTCCCCGGGGAGATCGAGAAGCAGCACCTCCGAGCGCTCCTCGGCAAAAAAAGACACTACGGGTTCGGCTGTCAGAACCGCGACGTCGCCGGTGCGCACGACGAGACCTCCCGTAACCCGGACGACCCCCTGCACCACGTGAAGGCAGGCAGTGCGATGCGGAAGAAGGGGATGTACCATCTGGCGGCCCTCGGGCATCAGCGCGGAATACAGGAAACCATCCTGCTGCACAGTGAGCGAACCGTTTCTCCCGTCAGGGGAAGCGACCAAGCAAAGTCCGTGGCGACGCTCAGCGGAGCCAAAACGCTTGGTCTCGTGTCCCGGCTGGCTTGCCGCCTTGGGTGCAAACCAGATCTGAAAAATGTGCGCCCAGTGATTCGTCGATTCATTGGTTTCGCTGTAGCGAAAGCCGGGCCCGAGGGTGGTCCGGTGGAATTCACCCGCGCGGATTACCTCATGCCGAGCCGCGGAGTCTCGGTAAACGAGCGACCCCTCGAGCACATAGGTCACGACCTCACCCACCTCGCGATCGCGGCGCGGATCCGTGTTGGGCGCGACGCGACCCTCCCCTAGGGACTCGAAGATGCCCGGTTTGCCAGGTTCTTCTTCACCGTTGTGATGAGGAAAGAACGTGGACCAGCGCTCGTTCAGTTTCGCTTGCTCGCCACGACTCTGCCCGCTTCGCACGATAATCATGGGGAACCGTCCTCTTCGAACACGCTACGGCGAGGTTGGATCTTGGGCATTTGCAAATGCTCATGCACGCATTGTACCAGGCGTAGTTTGCCCGTCCCGTTGCGAGCTTCCGCTCCCGAGATTTCCGTTGACGGTCAATTCGACGCGTCATCGAGTCAATGTGATGTAAAGGCGCCCCGCGAAGTCTTCCGCTATCTGATGCAAACTCAGTAGGTCAAAGTGATCTTTCTGAGCCCTCGTGGAACGTCCGGGTCATGAGCCTTGGCACCTGAAAGGGCCAATGAAAAGCGTTGTCCCATCACAGCGGCGCAGATGGGTGAGATCCACTCCGGTGTGTACGGGATCGCGAGCGCAATGTCCGCACAGGCGAGCATGTCTCTGTTGTCGCTGATGACGATCAATCGGGCTTGGCACCGTTTCACGACGCGGAGGAAGTCAGCCACCTGGGCATCCAGCACCCCGCTCGGAGCGACGAGCACGACGGTCGTCGCGGGCGAAAGCAGCGTGATAGGGCCATGAAGGAAGTCCGCCAGGGAAAAAGGCAGCGCAAATATCGAGCTCGCTTCGCTGATTTTCAGCGCGATTTCACAAGCCGAGGCGTAGTTGAATCCTCGACCAATGACTATCATTTGGGGCGCCTCGGCGAGGGCATCGACCCCTACGAAGGACGCGCTGACATCGAGGGTCCTCTGTACTGCTCCAGCCACTCCGTCGAGAACTGCCCAGGTCTGCTCGTTCCGCCCGAGCGCCGCGCTCAGCATCGCGACGACCATGAGCTGCGCCGTGTACGTCTTGGTCGCGGGAACTGCGGCCTCAACCCCCGCCTGAAGCGGGATGATCCACCTCGCCGCCTGCGCGAGCGGTGAGTTTTCGTCATTCGTGATGGCAACCGTCAGCGCGCCCTGCCGTGCGGCTTCCGCCACGACCCCGACGACGTCGGGCGACTGTCCGGACTGACTCAGACCGATGGTGAGCGAACCTGCTAGAGAGGGTGGCGACGCGTAGGCTGTAAAGACGCTGGGCGTAGCCAACGCGCACATCAGTCGATTGCGCACGCCAAGAACGTACGCTGCATAGCGCGCCGCGTTGTCGGAGCTGCCCCGTGCAACGAGGAGCCCGTAGACGGGGCGGACGCGCTGGATCTCTTCCGCGATTGCTTCGATGCCCGCTCGGCCAGCCAAATAAAGCTCCTTGAGCACTTGCGGCTGCTCCTGGATCTCACGCGTGTAGATTTCACCTCGGGCCATTCTTCACATGCTTCCTGCTTCAGCTGCGGCCCCTCTGCGCACGAATCACGTCGAGCCACGGGGTCGTCTCTGTTTCCACACAGAACGCAGCATACACGAACATGGCGGCGGACCAGGTTTGCCAATCTCGCCCGATCGGCGCGCCCGTTTGCGCCTTCAGCTGCTCGTTGAAGCCCCACTCGGTTTCGTCTTCGTGCCAGGGTCGAACCGCTTGTGCGAGCGCTTCCAAACGTGTGAGAGCGAGCTCGTTCTTTCCGATTGCCACACATGCCGCAATGTACAGGCCGCAGATGAAGGGCCAGATCCCCCCATTGTGGTACTCGCCAGGCTGATTGAACCTCTCATAACGGGGTAGCCAGTCCTGGTCGCCTGGACGGATGTACGGCAGGAGACACGGCGGCAGATCCAGCGCCAGCTCTCCGCGCACACGCATCGCACTACACTCCCCTTCAATCCACGTGATGATCTCCTGACTTCGCGTCGGAGAGGCGATTCCAAACAAGACAGCTAGGGAATTCCCCAGCAGATCAAAGCGCCGATCGTGATAGATCTTGTAAGTGCAGATTGCGTAATAGGGCTTGTTCGGAAGAGCCAACCCCGCATGGACGTGGTGCCGGGGATCGGGCTCGACGATGTCGAGCCGATTGATGAGATCGCTCAGGGCGGCGGCTTCGCTGTGCAGTTGGTGTTGACGCATGTAGGCGTAGCAGACCGCGTTCACAAACAGTCCGTAGCCGAAAACCCACTGTTCATCCCTCCAATCACTCGTTGGAAGCTGCGTCACCATGCCCCGATCATCATCGCTTTGATAGCGCATCCAGGTGATGGCCTTGTAGGCCGCCTCCTTTAGAAACTCCGGTTCGCCAGCGTGCTGACGAAAAACGGCCAAACCAAACAAGAAGAGCGGAGTGGTATCGGAGGCTCCTCGATGATCCGTGTCATGAGCGAGCGAGGGGATATGTCCTCGCTCGGTCTGATTCTTGGCCAGATGCTCGAGAGTACGCCGCATTTGAGCGACGCACTCTCCATCTCCCGTAAGCAAGAACCCCGGCAGGGCGATCATCAAATCGCGGGTATACGGCTCAGGGTAGCCCCATCCGGCCGTCCTCGGCAGGCCTTCGAAAGGGCCAACCGCGTTGCACTTCAGGATCTCGATCGCGGCGCGTCGCGCGGCACGGACGTTCTCTGGGAGATTCATGGGGGCTCGTTCGGAGTATTCAGTTTAGAGAACGCTGAGTCGGCGCCCGACGATTTCGATGAACTGTTTGGTAACAACCTCGGAGTCGAACTTCGCGACGACATGTCTTCTGCCATTGCTTCCCAGTCGCGCACGCTCATCGGGAGATGTCATGAGGAGCCGTAGATGTGCGCTCAAGTCTTCGACCGAAGCCCGAAAGTCTACGGTCCTCTCGTACGGAAACACGACGCGGTGTCCTTCTTCGAACCCTTGGGCAGGACCTAAAAGGGCGCTCCCAATTTTGTTTTCCCTGGCGACTTCAGCGAGATAAGCCGTCTCGCCGTGAATCATGGTGTCCTTGAAAGCCATCGCATTGATGGCGACGACAGGCTTTCCGCACGCGTTGGCCTCGACCTGAATCATCCCAAAGCCCTCGATTCGCGAGGGCGCGGCGTAGATATCGCACGCCGAAAGGAGGTAGGGCATGAAGTTGCGGGAGTTGCGGCTGGTCGTGAAAATGACCCGGTCTTCGATGCCTAGCTCCTTGGCCAGGATGAGGTCCCTTTGATTCTGCGCGGTGGTCCTGTCTTGCGGCCAGACTTTGCACACGTACCTGTAGTCCGGCACGTCGTCGCCCAAAAGGGCCAGGGCCCGCATGACTTCACGTCCGCCCTTGGACGCGGCGTCACCGCCCACCGTCAAGATCATGAGTTGCTCATCTGAGATACCCAGAGACTTGCGGATGACCTGCGCCTTGGGATCCGTGCGTGCTCGGGGCAAAAAAGCGTTCGTGTCACACCCAACAGGCAGCACCTCGAGGTTTGCACCCGGGATACCATCGCGCATGTACGTATCACGCACCCAATTCGACGTGAGAAGGATGAGAGGCAGCTCCGCGAGCTCGTTCTGATAGTTGGCAATGAAGCCGTCCGCGACGAGCCACGGGACCGGCAACACGCCGTGGCGCTGGGGGTGGAGAACCAGCTCCGGCGTGTGCCCCCAGTAGCCCACACCGAGAACGATATCCGGCTGAAACCACCTGTAGTACCACTCCTTTTCGTTCTCGTTCTCCAGATTGACGGAGAGCGCCTCGACACCGAGATCAGTCAGACCCTGTTGCAATAATTGCCCCTGCGTGGCGAGGCCGCCGGGAGACGGAGGATAGTCGTATTGGAGCAGGACTTTCACGAGCCCTTGGTTCCCAGCGCTCCGTAACTCTTCAGCTTGCGATACAAAGTCGCGGAGCCGATCTTGAGTTGCTCTGAGGTGCGCGCTTGATTGCCGCCATTCCTCTCCAAAGAAGCGAGGATGTACTCTCTTTCCACTTCATGCAGCGCGCGGTCGTGCTGATGCGCGGGCGGAGGGATTGTCTTCAAGCGTCGTACCTCCTCGGGTAAATCCGCAAGCTCGACGCGCGGCCCTTCGCTGAGGGCAACCGCGCGTTCCATCGCGTTCTCCAGCTCGCGCACATTCCCCGGCCACTGGTAGGAGAGCAGACGGTCGGCGGCGGCGGTCGACAAGTTCCTGATGGGTCGGGACATGCGCCTTGCGGCCTCCGTCATCAGCACTCGAGCCAAAGGAAGTATGTCCTCCCGCCGTTCCCTCAAAGGAGGGACGTGTAAAGCGACGATTCTGAGTCGATAGAAGAGGTCTTGACGGAATGTGTTCTCCGAGACTGCTGTCTCCAGATCGATGTTGGAGGCCGCGACGATGCGCACATTGATGGAGCGAGACTTATTCTCGCCTACCCGGCGCACTTCTTTCTCTTGGAGAACACGGAGCAGTTTCGTCTGCATGCCGAGGGGCAGCTCGCCTATTTCATCGAGCAGCAGGGTGCCTCCGTCGGCCGCTTCGAAGAGTCCCGGACGATCTTGCAGAGCCCCGGAAAACGATCCGCGGGTGTGACCGAACAGCTCACTTTCGAGCAGCGATTCGGTAATCGCTGCGCAGTTGATGGCGATGAAGGGGCCCTTTGCGCGCGATGATTCGTCGTGCAGAAGGCGTGCGATCCTTTCTTTGCCTGTTCCGCTTTCGCCGGATATCGCGACAGTCACATCCACCATGGCCATACGACGCGTCAAATCGAGCAGCTGACGCATTTCCGCACTCTTGGCCACGAGTCCGCTTGCCGGATCTGTCTCAGGGTCGAGGTGCACCAACTTCTTGAGCTTCCCCTCCATCATCTTCAAGGTCTTGGTCACACGGTGCAAGGAGACATCCAAACACTCCACCAAGCGCTTCTCATCAAAGTAACGGAGTTCTTCGGCGTGCGCTTCGCCCCATTCGGGTTCGCCCCAAAAGATGACAACCGGAACCTCCGCCACTCGAACAACGATCTTCCAGAACGTAGATTTCCTTACCGGTACTCCGGCTCAAGTACCCGCTCATGAGCCCGCAAATCGTCCAACACACGGGGGATTCAGAGCTCCCAAAGTGCATGAGATGTTGTTCGGATTCGCAGGAAGATTCGATCATCGCGCCGTCTGTGGGAAGCGGGCTCTTGGTGCCAGAAGCCGGCGAATACAGTCCCTGCAGACTGGTGATCGTGAGCCCGGCATTCCGCCAGTCTTCGTCACTCTCCCATTCGAACGCTACCTTTGCAGCTTCCGCCAGCCTCCACCCTTGGGCGAAGCCAAACTGCGTCAAGATGGCCCGAGCGGCCGTCGTTCCGAAGTTCTCGATCAGGTACTTGCGGTGCATGCCCATCGCGACTGCATCGAGTAGTAGCGCTCGCTGTCCAGCGAAGCGAAGCGTTGGTCCCACCGAATCGAATTCCAATAGACTTTTATGGTTGAGATCTTCGATACGCATGAGGACAGAAACTTTCGGAAGTAGACAGATTCACCCTACTCTCTCTATGGGCGGATGCACGTTTGGTCTGGGGAAACATCGCGCGCGCACCGTCATTGTGAGTGCTTCACGCAAGCGCACAAACGTTGAAGAGATTCCGTCTGCACCTGATTGTTGAGTCCGTCATTTTGATTGGTCCGCTCACGGCCAGCGGGATGGTTTGATGCCGCAACGCTCAGCAGTCGACAGGCACCTCGTGGCGCGCGACCCCGAAGGATGCGGTAACGGTGGACGCTCTGAAAAATAGACACGCTCCAGTTCGTCTCTCGAGACCGAATGTGCAACGACAACGTTCTCCCATGTCAGCAATTCATCACAAATCGTCAGAACGCCTCAATCGCTTTGCCCTCGTCGCGATCGCGCTCCTGGTCTCGGCGCTGTTTCTTTGGATGATCCGTGACTTCTTGATGGCGCTCTTGCTGGCGGCTGTGCTGAGCGGCTGGTGCTATCCTCTCTACCGGCTCGTCACGGCAAAGTTTGGCGGCCGCGAAGGCTGGGGTGCCGGCGTTACGGTCCTCTCGGTATTTCTCGTCCTCATCATTCCGCTGCTCGGCTTCGTCACAATCGTAGGCTTTCAAGCGATGGACTTGGCGAGGGGCGCGCGTCCCTGGATCGAAGAAGCCGTCGCTAACCGCGCAGGCCTCGAGCAGCTCGAGGACACGCGTCTCGGGGCTGCGGTCGAGCCCTATCAGAAGCAGATCATCGAAAGGCTAGGGAGCATTGCGGGCGATGCAGGTTCGATGGTCATCGCCGGCGTCAGCGCGGCGGCCCAGAGCGTGGTTGAACTCGCCCTGTCGCTCTTCGTGATGCTGTACGCGATGTTCTTCTTTCTGCTTCGCGGCAACTCGCTCCTAGAACGCATTCTCTTTTATTTGCCACTTGCGTCGGCAGATGAAGATCAGATGGTGGGTCGCTTCGTGTCCGTGACGCGCGCGACCATCAAAGGCACTGTGTTGATCGGTGTGCTCCAGGGCGCGCTCGCCGGTCTCGGGTTTTGGGTCGCGGGCATCAAAGGTGTGGCGGTTTGGGCGACCGCAATGGCCATTCTTTCGGCGATCCCGCCCCTCGGACCGATGCTGATCTGGGGACCGACGGTGATCTTCCTTGCCGCGAGCGGACGCTGGGGAATGGCTGCGGGCCTACTTGCCTGGTGCGTGCTCGTCGTCAGCGCCGTCGACAATCTGCTTCGTCCGCGTCTCGTCGGTAGGGACACACAGCTCCCAGATCTGTTGATCTTAGTGTCGACTCTGGGTGGTTTGATCATTTTTGGCCCGGCGGGTGTCATCGTGGGACCCATTGTGGCCGCGCTCTTCGTGACCATCTGGGAACTCTACGGCGCCGCGTTCGCATCCTACCTACCGCCGCGGGAAGCGCTCGCGCCGGGTGCCGCGTCTCCTGATGATTTGGTCCCGGACGAAACGCCGCGCTAGCGCGAGGCACCGCAGAAAACCGAAGCTTCAGTTCGGAACTTCGTCCTGCTTCCCGAGCCACTTTCGACCGATGAACGGGCGAATCCGCACTCCAGCAGAGGTGCTCTCGAACCCCCAGCGCCCCGCGGGCATGGCGAGAGTGCCAACAGCCCTGAAGGTCGTGCCCGAAGTCAACTCACCCTCGAGCCGTGTTTGACCGGCCGAGACATCGATGTTCGATAGAGAGAACTGCCCAGGTGCCCGCGCCACGATGAATGACCCGGTGATCGGTCCCGTTGGGACGAGCGTGAGCCCCAACTGGGGCAGCCATGCCTTGCCCATCAATTCAGACAGCGCATCCTTGGGATCTCCTCCCGATACGGCGATGAGGCCCGTGAACGTGCCGCGCTCTCTGCTGACTTCGAGCGGCCCTTTGGTCTCGAGGCGAACCCAAATGGCTTCGGACTCTCCGTCCGACTGTCGGTCGAGAAGCAAGTACGGAGCGTGAACGTCAATGCGGCAGTCTGCTGCCTCGCGAGTACCGTGACAGCTCATCGTGGTTTCGGCGGTGGCCCCAAAGCTGTGACCATCTAAGTAGAAGCTCGTGCTGAGCGCTCTGAGTTGCGCTTGAAGCTCCGCGGCACCCTTTTCCGGTTCAATCTTCCCCTGCAGGTGAAACTTCCCCGACATCGGGATCGCCGCGTGTCTTCCGAGCAGCGCATGGAGGTACTCAGGTGTCTTGTAGGCTAGGTTCTGCAGATCTATCTCCACTCGGCGGACCTCAAATTCTCTGACGTTCCTCTGCACCAGGGTCGCCCGTGTCGTGAGTTTCTCGAGGGAAAATGGCTGCTCTTTCGCCTCGGAGACTTGCGCGTGGGCGGCTACTTCGAGGTGCCCACGCGGCGAGACATCGAGGGAAAACTGAGCGCTCCCACGCACGGTCTGAACGCGCCCGTCCTTCCCCTTTCCGTGAACGGAAACGAGCAAAGGTGAGAGCTCGAGGGACACGACCGATCCGGGCTCAACTCTGCCGCGAGTCACCGTCGTATCGATCTCCAGATGCCCTCGCCCCTCGAGGTCTACCGGGTCCGTCGAAAAGTAGAGTTTGGCGAAAGAAAGCGTATCGATTCGAGCGGTGAAGTCGCCGATTCGTGACGAGATCTTGGGCAGAACCTCCTCGAACGGAGCGTCCCGGACGGTGAAAGGCGCAAGCTCAAAAGCAAGTCGCCCCTGGACGTCGTGAGCGATCTGCTCTTCGCCGACCGAGATCGTTGCGCCTTCGAGGAGCACCTCACAGGGCAAAACCGCAGCCTCATGCAATGGGTCCGTATAGAAAGCGCCCCTCGCCCGCATCTTGCCGCGGAGTTGATACTCGAGGACCCATGCAAAGCGAGCGTCTGCGTCAATGGCGTCTACGCGCAAGCTCCACGGTTTCTTCGCGGAGCGCGGCGGGCGCGGAGCGTCGTAGTAAGCCGGGCGGGAAAAGGCAGGAATGTCTGGAAACGCCGCCAGACGCGCCGCGCTTTTGACTGGATCTTTCACCCGGTGAAGCATCTTGTACTCGACTCCGGAAGCGCGCACCCAGTGCACGTGAATGCGCTTCTGGAACAGCCGATGAAGAGCGAGAGAAAGGTGCGCTTCCTCGGCGAAGATCGCCATCTCGACATTGTAGTCTTTGAACTGAACCCGAAGACCACGGACGTGAAGCGTGCCAGGGTAAATCGAGTATCCGCTCGCAACATCGATGCGCACGTCCTTCTCGCTGCGGGTGAGCGCAGTCAAACCACCAAAATGAATGAACGCCGTCGCGCCCACGACATACAGCGCATAGACAGCCAAGAGGACGGCGAAACCCCAGGCCAACACACGCGTTCCAGTGGGCTTCAGGAGCGCCCTGGCCCGCCGAGGAAGGCGCGTGAGCACCAGCTTCAAGTGTTCAAGACGCGCCATAGCTCACTCCCCTTACCTGAACGCCTTTCGGCGACCCCACCTAGACGGCAGTCTTGTACCATGTTGACGTGCTTTCGCTTCAGATGAGTGACCTCTCCTCAAAGAAGAAAGGAGAGACCAGCGCTGAGGGCCGGTTTTCCGAGCCGCAAGGCGAGGGTGACTCTTTCGGAAAAATGCCAGCGACCGCCCGCATAGAACGCAAAGTAGTCGAGGGCAGTCGGCGTGCGATTGCTGTCATACACGATGATCGCGGCTCCGGGCTCGCCAAAAACGCTCCAGCGATTGCTCAGGAAGAAGTTCCACTGCATCACGATTGGAATGCGCAGCGTATCGCGAGTGATGTCTACTCCGAAGCCCACGCCCACCGTGTTGTTGATGCTGGGGATGAATCCGTTGTCGACGAGTTCGATCGTCCACCGAAACCCGGCGCCAGGTAGCGGGTTGTAAAACGGTTCAACGAGCACATGCGGCTCGAGCTCGAAGAGGTACGGGGTGTGCTGACCGGGGGCTCCGATCACGACTTCATCAGCGAACGCTGACCGAGAGAGCCCCAAGCACATGAGGACGGAAAAGACGTGCCTCCGACGAAAAATCCAGGAGAAACGGGCTAGAGCCCGCAGCGTCATTCGGGCCTCGGCGGAGGCTGTTTGCCCTCTTCAGCCGGCACGTCGAGGCGCAACGCTCCCGAATTTGCAGGCACGTTGCGCATGCTCGGGACCTCCACGTCTGGAGCCCCGTGACCCAAAGGCTCGACCATGTGCGGAGCAAATAGCGCGTAGACGAGAACTCCCACGAGGAGGCAGGAGAGCCCGACTGACCACCAGATGGCTTTTTTCGATTTGAATTGATTCACGAACTCCCGAACGCAACATTCAAGCCAACCCGTTCAGCGAGTGACCAAGCGTTTACGCTCGGTGGTGTGGAGTGTCCGCGCCGTCACCAAACTCATAACGATTGGACGGGGAGTTCATTACGATTGAACTCGGTGGCGGAGCAGAAAGCACGGTGACCGGACTCGCGCGGCATCTCTTTCCCGCGCGTGTGAAAACGAGCTTCGCAGCCTCCGTGGCGCGGGCGTGGCCCACTCTTTGCAGTGTTCGCTCCCGAGAAGCGGGACATCCTGTTTCGGTTTTCATGCAAGTTCGCCCCGATTCATCGGGAGTAGGAGATCACAATGGGCCTCATTCTTTTCATCATTTTTGGTCTCATCATCGGACTCATCGCTCGTGCCCTGGTGCCCGGAAGCCAACCTATGAGTTACCTCATGACCATAGGCTTGGGCATGTTGGGTTCGTTTCTCGGTGCCGCTCTGATCAGCACGGTGACTGATCACGAGGTGACTGAGTTTCACACTGCAGGGATCGTGGGAAGCTTGGTGGGAGCTGTCATCATACTTCTCGTGGCTCGCGGTTTCAGGCGCTCGAACGTCAACGCGTGACTTTGGCAATGCGCGATCGAGAAAATCTCGTGCAGCAGAATGAAACGTCACCATTCGGTCACGTAGGGAATGCGAGCGAAGTCTCGTTCTCATTCGTCAATCCGTAGGGAGCAAAGGAAAATTCATGGCATTCAAAAAAGCAGTCGTCGGTCTCGTGTCGTCAACGTCACAAGCGGAAATCGTCGTCGGGCAACTTCAACGCGCGGGGATCTTGAACAACAACATCTCGGTCGTGCTGCCAGGCAAAGGGGCCACGCGCGACTTTGCGCATGAGCACAAGAGCAAGGCCCCCGAAGGTGCCGTTGCCGGTGTTGGCGCGGGGGGCGCCGTCGGCGGTGCGCTCGGCCTTCTCGCGGGAATTGGTGCTCTCGCCATCCCTGGTGTCGGCCCCTTGATCGCGGCGGGTCCCATCATGGCCGCATTGAGCGGAGGGGCGGCCGGAGCCGCTTTTGGGGGTGTCACCGGTGCTCTCGTTGGCTTGGGAATTCCAGAAATCGAGGCCAAGCAATACGAGGGAAAGGTGAAAAGCGGGAGCATCCTGCTTTCTGTCCACGTCGAGGATGACGAACAACGGCTGGAAGCCGAGCGCATTCTGACTGCAAGTGGTGCGGATGATGTGATCACCGTAGGTGAACAAAGCATCCCGACCACACCGCGCGTCGGTCACGCCGCGCACTAGTACAGCTGGTCCACGGAGCGGAGCGGGTTCAGTGCGAACTTGCTCCGTACTTCTTTTCTTCAGCTCCACTTTCTTACCTCATGATTCCTTCAGAGGTCAGCATTGTTCTCGCGCCTAGTTCAAAGTGAGGCTCGGGCTTTCCGAAACACAAACAGGATCACGGCCCAGGACTTCCTTGGCTGGCTAGGATATTCAAAATGAAAACTGACGAGCCCAAGATTGCCTCAGGCATCGCATTCGAGTCCCTCCTCTACCAACTCCTCGAAAGCGAGCTGGGGGGAGTGCAAATTTACCGTTCGGCACTTCTCTGCACCAAGGACCCCGGTCTCAAGAAAGAATGGGAAAAGTATCTCGGCGAGACTGAGCGCCATGTGGAGATTGCCCGGGGGCTCGTGAAAAGAGCGGGTCTCGACCCAGACGCGGAGACGCCTGCGCGACTTCCCGTTCGATTCATCGGCGGCGCCCTGGTCGGCGCGATGAAACTGGCACTAGAAAGTGGCAGCCCATCCGAGGCGGAGCTGACGGCCGCCGAATGCGTCGTAGAAGCCGAAACCAAGGATCATCTCAACTGGGAACTACTGGGTCTCGTGGCGGCGCACACCAACGGAGATATGGGGCGCGCGATGTCAGAAGCCCTGGATGAGGTGGAAAAGCAGGAGGATCACCACCTCTATCACACGAGCGGATGGGCTCGGGAACTCTGGATCCAGGCGCTCGGCATGCCTGCCGTTTTACCGCCACCTGAGGAAGAGAAAAAAGTCGAAACCGCGATTGGCGCGGCCCGGGCGAAAAATGCGCGACAAGAGATGGTGTAACCCATGACCGGAAAAACAAAGATGCGCGCGAACGACCCCAGTAGGGAAAAAGACGCCGCCGTTGAGGAAATGGTAGCGCGTATGCCGCGGAACGAGCACAAGGCGGCCGAGCATGGTGCCAAGGCCGAGGCCGCTGCCGGCGAGCACGTAAGACCCTCGAACCCCATAGCGACGGGCAGCACGCTGTCCGAGGACGCTTCGTCGGAGAAGACCGGCTCCGGCGAAGCGCGACTCGGTGAAAATCCGCTGAACGAGTCGCTGGATCGCGTTCGAGTAGACGAAAGTGGTCGAGGTCTCACCACGAACCAGGGAGTACCGATCGCTGACAACCAAAACTCCCTCAGGGCTGGCCTCCGTGGTCCGACGCTCCTGGAGGACTTCATCCTGCGCGAAAAGATCACCCACTTCGATCACGAACGCATTCCAGAACGTATCGTTCACGCACGCGGGTCCGCAGCCCACGGGTTCTTCGAGTGTTACGAGCCGATGACGAAGGTGACTCGGGCTTCATTCCTCGCTGAAAAAGGCAAGCGTACACCAGTCTTTGCTCGCTTCTCCACCGTCGCGGGCGAGCGCGGCTCGACCGACCTTGCGCGGGACATTCGCGGTTTCGCCGTCAAGTTTTACACGGATGAAGGCAACTATGATCTCGTGGGGAACAACATCCCCGTGTTCTTCATCCAAGATGCCATGAAGTTTCCGGACTTGGTCCATGCGGTCAAGCCCGAGCCTCACAATGGCATACCCCAGGCCGCCAGCGCTCACGACACATTCTGGGACTTCGTCTCGCTCATGCCCGAGTCGACACACGTTCTGATGTGGGCGATGTCCGATCGCGGCATCCCGCGCAGCTATCGAATGATGCAAGGTTTCGGCGTTCACACGTTCCGCTTTGTGAATGCCGAAGGGAAGTCTCACTTCGTGAAGTTCCACTGGACTCCCAAAGCTGGCACCCACTCGGTGGACTGGGACGAGGCCGTGAAGATTTCCGGTGCCGATTCAGACTATCACCGGCGCGATTTGTGGGAGGCGATCGAGTCAGGGGCTTTCCCCGAGTGGGAATTCGGAGTGCAAATCTTCACCGAAGAGCAGGCCGATCAGTTCTCTTTCGACATTCTCGATGCCACCAAGATCGTTCCCGAGGAGCTGGTGCCGGTAGAGCCTATCGGACGCATGGTCCTGAATCGCAACCCTGACAACTTCTTCGCGGAGACCGAACAAGTGGCATTTTGCGCTGGGCATGTGGTCCCAGGCATCGACTTTTCCAACGACCCGTTACTGGCCGGGCGTCTTCACTCGTATGTCGACACGCAGATATCGAGGCTTGGTGGAGCGAATTTCCACGAGATCCCCGTCAACTCTCCGCTTGCCCCGGTGCACAACAATCAGCGAGACGGCATGCACCGTCAGGCGATCAACCGCGGTGCGGTTTCCTACGAGCCGAACTCCCTCGGGGGCGGTTGCCCGTTTCAACAAGGCGCTAGCACCGGCTTCACATCGTTTCCGGACCCTTCACCAGATGACAAAGTTCGCGGCAAGCCCGAACGGTTCAGCGATCATTACAGCCAAGCGACGCTCTTCTGGAAGTCCCAATCCAAGGTCGAGCAGGCGCACATCGTCAGGGCATTTCGTTTCGAACTCAGCAAGGTGAAGACTCCTTCCATTCGAAGGCGCGTCTTGGCGCAGCTCGCCAATGTGGACATGGACTTAGAGCCGGTCTGAAAACTTGTCACGCCTGTTGAAGCGCGATGAGCCCTGAAC
>CBFGUR010000047.1:0-38974 GCA_965652275.1 uncultured Polyangiaceae bacterium
AAATCAAAGTTTGGCCAAACCTCGAGCTCCACGAGGCGGTATGCTGGGCTCGAGTGATGCAGCACTCCGCGTGTCGTTGGTTCAACCGCATCCCAGCCAAATGACGTGTTGCACTCGAGTCGCCCGTGAGGGACGTAACGTCGTCGCGCCCCCCGAAAAGAAGGCATGGGACATCCCAATTCAGCTGGCGCGCCCCGAGCCCCTTTGGGTGCGGGACGGAGTGACGCTCGCAGGTGAGCGTCACCGCAGGCGCGCGAGCGCCGAGGACAGCGAGCGCGCGGAGCGCGAGAGCCCAACAGAACAGCTGTAGTCGAAGCAGAGTTGTGGAAAGGAGCGAAGTCGCGCGCCCTCACCCCCTTTGGGGGTGCGCGACGCAGCGATCCACATGGCGAGATACTACTTCCGGCCCGTGATGTACTCGCGCGGCGTGGCGCCGAGGAGCTCGCGGAAGACCCGGTGAAACTGCGCGTAGCTCCCGAAGCCTGCGTCGAGCGCGGCTTGCATCAAGTTCCCGCCGCCGGGCGCGACCAGGGTCAGGAAGCGCTCGAGGCGGAGGCGATTCTTGTACTCGACGAGAGAGACGCCCATCTCCTCCTTGAAGGCGTGAGTGAGCTTGCTCGCGCTCACGGCAAAGCGCTTGGCCAGTTCGCGTCCAGAAAGCGACGGGTCCTGGTGCAGGGCATGAACGACGGAGATCACCAATGATCCGCGATCGTCGTCCCCCACTCGCGGCAGCCGAGCGAGGAGGGATTTCCAGGGAAGCGCCTCGCTCCCCTGGCGCACGTCTTCAATGATGCCGCCCAAGATGCGGCAGAAGATCGCCGCCTGCATCTGCAGCGCCTCGTTCAGGGGGGAGCCGGTCCGAGCCGAGTCGTTGCAGAGAAGCCCCAGCGGACCGCGCCGACCGAGGATGGGGGTGATGGCATTCCATCCCTTGCCGGCAACTCGGGGTTCGCCCTCGACCTGGACGATCAGGGGCGCGTCGTTGAACACCATCCAGCGCGAAACCCCGGCAATCGCCTGCGCCGTCGCCTCTCGATGATGAAACCCGGCGGTGAAATACAGGTGACGTTCGTCCGTCGTCTCACCCGCCAGGCCCGTTCCCCAAGTCCCACAGAGGTGTTCCCCCTCCTCGTCGTAGAGGAAAAGGGTCGTCCGCTCGAGGCCGATCCGGTCACGCGCGAGCTCGACGGCTCGTCGCAACACGACCTCCAGATCTCGATAGGTGACCAGCTCGTCGGCGGCGCTCAGAACGTCGGCAGGACCCGTCCCACCAGACGTCGTGACGGGCGTGCCAGTTGGGACGCCCGTCACCGTCGGCCAGTCGACCTCGGTGCGGGGGGTTTTCGTGCTCACGTTGGAGGAGTGTCCCACCCGCACTTCGGGTTCGCCAGATCAGAAGCGCAGAAAAACGTGCATATCGTCAGCGATCGTGCATCCTTCGGCCGCCATGGATCCTCTTGAGCTCGACGAAAACTGGTGGATCCCCGCGCGCGATCTCACCGCTCGGTTCGTGAGGAGCAGCGGACCGGGGGGACAAAACGTCAACAAGGTCGCGACGAAGGTCGAGCTGCGTCTCGATCTCGCCGGCACGGAAGCGCTTTCACCGTCCCAGAAGGCTCGCCTCGCCGCGAGCTTTCCTTCCCAAGTGACCCGCGAGGGTGAGCTCATCGTGACGGGCGACGAACACCGGTCCCAGTCCATGAACCTCGAAGCGACCAGGCTCAGGCTTCGGGAAATGATCCTCAGAATCCGGCGGCCGCCGCGCATCCGTAAGAAAACGGCTCCGTCCCGAGCCGCCAAGAAAAGAAGGCTCGATGACAAGCGTCATCGAGCCCAGCTGAAGCAAAAGCGGTCCGGTCGATTCGACTGACGCCGTCGCCCGAAACGCGGAGCGTTCAGCTTTCCGGCGTACGCCGTCCCGTGACGCACATGTATACCTCACCCATCGCGATCATGATGACGGGGATCGCGACCAGGATGCCGATGCCGAGAGCCAAGAGGCCCAGCAGGGCTACGCCGACACAAGCGAAGTAAAACAGGAAGATTTGGCCTCGCTGCCCTTTCGTCGCGCTCCAACTCTCCGAAAGCATCTCACCTACGCCCGCCTTGCTGTCCGCGAGGAGCGGAATCACCATGCTCCATCCGAGCGACACGATGATGCCCGGGATGACGAGCAACATGATGCCGAGGAAGATCCCGAGATACATGACGAGCGAAACCAAGATGCCCGGCAGAAGTCGATCGAACCCGGAAAAGAAGCGAGCGAACTGAAACTCTTCGCCGCGTGCAGCGGCGATCGCGACGCGAAACTGACCGATGGTGAAGTAGATGCTCAGGACGATGGCGATCGGCATGAAAGCAAGAGCCCCGGAAAGTGCCGCCATCGGGTCGGTCGGATCGCTCCCGATCCCCAGCACCGATTGAAGGGCGCTCTGAAGGCCTTGATTGATGATCAGAATCAGCGTGAATCCGCCGACCAGGGGAAGAGGATTGGACTTCGTCGCCTCCCAGCCTACGCCGATGGCGTGACCGATGGTCCAGTCGCGTGGGCCGTTGCCCGCGCTTCTTTGAGGTGATGCCGTCGGGTCGACCGTTGGCGCTGCGTAAGGGTTCTGCTCCATGGTCCCATGAGAGGCCGCCTTCGGCCCGCTGACAAGGGGGGCTTTCCCCGGACGCTTCTTCCTGCCAAGTTCCCGGCCCTTCGATGATTCAGCTCGATTCAGTCACACGTCAGCACGGAAGCCAGGTTTTGCTCGTCGATGCATCGATGGGCGTTTTCCGAGGCGAGAGAATTGGCCTCGTCGGCCCCAACGGAGCGGGCAAGTCCACTGTGTTTCGGCTCATGGTGGGACAGGAGTCGCCCGATGGGGGACAAGTGAATGTCGACAAGGGGGTTTCGGTCGGATTCTTCGATCAGAACGTGGGAGAAATGACGGGGGAGAGCGCGCTCGAGGCCACGATGGGTGGTGCGGGCGAGGTGTCTGTCGTGCGCCACGAGATGGCTCAGCTCGAAGCCGACATGGCCAATCCGGACAAGGCAGATGAACTCGAGCAATTGATCGAGCGGTTCGGAACCGTTCAAGCGCGCTTCGACGAACTGGATGGGTACGCGCTCGAAGCTCGTGCCCAGGAAGTCCTTTCGGGGCTCGGGTTCTCGACCGTGATGGTCGAAGGAGACGTCGGCAACCTATCCGGTGGATGGAAAATGCGGGTGGCTTTGGCTCGCGTTCTGCTGATGAAACCCGACGTCCTCCTGCTCGATGAGCCGACCAACCACCTCGACATCGAATCGATCATCTGGCTCGAGGGATTCTTGAAAGGATTCGACGGTGGGCTCGTGATCACGTCCCACGATCGCGCGTTCCTCAACCGAGTCGTGACCCGCATCGTGGACATCGATGGTGGCGATCTCGTGAGCTATTCCGGAAACTACGACTTTTATCAGGAAAAATGGCAGGAACGCCGCAAGCAACAGGAGGCTCGTTATGCGCGGCAACAGGCCATGCTCGAAAAGGAGCAAGCCTTCATCGATCGGTTCAAAGCGCGCGCAAGCCACGCGGCACAAGTCCAGTCGCGGGTGAAGAAGCTCGAGAAGATCGACAAGGTCGAGCCTCCCAAGGTGAGAAAGGTCGTCGACTTCGAGTTCAAGGAGCCGCCCCGTTCCGGCGATGACGTCGTCGACTTGAGTCAGGTGAGCAAGTCGTATGGCGACAAGGTCATCTACGACGGATTCGATCTGTTGATTCGTCGGGAAGAGCGGTGGTGCGTGATGGGAGAAAACGGCGCGGGGAAGAGCACTTTGCTCAAACTCGTCGCGGGGACGAGCGAGCCGGATTCTGGCGAAGTGAAACTCGGCGCGAGTTTGAAGCTCGCCTACTTTGCCCAGCATGCAATGGAGATCCTCGAGCCGGAGAAAAGCGTGCTCGAGATGGTCCAGACGAGCTTCCCGCTCGCCAACCTCGGGGTTCTCCGGACGCTACTCGGAGCATTTGGGTTTTCTGGAGATACTGTCGAGAAGAAATGTGCGGTTTTGTCGGGTGGTGAGAAGGCGCGCCTCGTGCTCGCTCTCATGATGTTCGATCCGCCGAACTTTCTCGTGCTCGACGAGCCGACGAACCACCTCGACATCGATACCAAGGAGATGCTCGTCCGGGCTCTGTCCAAGTTCCCGGGCACGCTGCTCTTCGTTTCCCACGATCGGGCGTTTCTGAGCGCTCTTTCGACCCGCGTGCTCGAGCTAAGCGCCGATGGTCCCCGCGTGTTCCACGGCGGCTACGACGAGTACGTCCAGGAAAGCGGGCATGAGGCCCCTGGCCTTCGAGGATGACTCATTATCCGCAGCTTGGTTCAGTCCCGCTCGCTGGGACGACTCGCTCGTGTCGACGAGCGAGTCTCGGCTGAATCGTCAGGGTCTCCGATGCGTCGAGCGCCCGTCGAGGAGCGCTTCTCGGTCCGCGAGAGTCCGCCGATGGATTCTCGGCGGGTAGCCGATGCGCTTCGGCGTCGAGCGGGGACGCTCTTGCGGGTGCGCGCGGCTCTCACGAGGTTGTTGAACTGGAGGCCGAACTGAGCGTCGCTGAGGCCCTTTTGGATGGCGCCCAGGGCGCCCGTACTCATCACGACTTCCCGCAACTCTTCTTCCGATTTGCCGGAATGAATGATCACGGGAGTGTCGAGCCCCTTGCTCCGGAGGAAGTCCGCGAGTTCCTGTCCCGAGAGGGCAGGCATTTCTAAATCGAGGACGACGAGCCACGGCTTGTGCTTCAAGATCCACGACGACGTTCCCAAGGCTCGATCTCGAGTCGTGACGTCGTAACCCATTTCCGAGAGGCGTTCTTCCAGCTGCGCCAGAACGATGGGGTCGTCATCTACGACCAGGACTTGTGATTCAGTCTCATCCATTCTTCATTCACCCTATCAGTGGTCGCCTCGCGCCGCTATTTTCAACAGTTTTTCGCGGATTTGCCGAGTTTCGTTCGAGGGTAAGAAAATGTAGGCGTGACGCAGCCGGGCTCGGGAGACTCTCGAAGAGGGGCGCGCCGAGCTCAGCCCAGCGCATCAATTGCGTCCACGAGCTTTGTGAATGGGAGCCAACCGGGAGGAAACCCAAACGCGATCAGTGCAGGTTCGATTGCGGCGAAGAAAAGGGGGGCCGTCATCGTCATCCAAACGAAGGTGATGGCGGTAGCGAGGGGGTGCGGCAGCCTTGGGAGCTTGACCCGGGTCCCGATCCATACGGCCACCCCCTGGATCAGAAAGAACACGGACATGTAGCCTGGGCGAGAGCCTGACCCACCGACTCCCCAGGCGAAGTACTCGTGAAAAACACCGCTAGTGGCAAATACCGCAGATATGGTGCCCCAAGGTCCCCAGTGTCGTCCCAACTTGAGGGCCACGTGCTTGAGGGCGAAGCGACTGATGAAGCGGTTCCAGCGACGGCTCCAGAAATCGCGGGGCGAGTAGGAAATCAGAGGAGCGTCGAAGAGAACGTCCACGTCGCAACCCAGCAGCAAACACAGAGCCGCTAGGGCATCGGCGGCGGCGGTCGTATTGAGTACGAAGTAGAGGATGAGTACCGCGCTCTTCAAGGGCCAAGGGATGCCCGTGCCCTCGTCGAGCATCGTGACGTAGCTCAGAGGCTCCCACGCTAGCCGCTTCAGGGCCGCGGAGAGTAGCAGGCGCGGAACGCGACGGCGGTTGTTGTTGCGCACCTTACGATCTTCGGGCCAGAAACGCGCCATGGGCACGGTCATCCAGAAGAACAATTGCGCGCGACTACGGGGGGCAATCGTGACCACGCGGTCGAGCGCAGGCAGGCGGGCCGCGGAAATGATGGCCATCGTCGTCAACACGGTATCCAGCACGCCCCAGCGGGTGGGTGAGTAGGAGCCGAGTGCCGGGAACGTAAGCGGGGTCAGTAGTACGAACGCCGCGAGTGCCCACCGGACGTTGCCCAGCGGGCGGCGCGCTGCCGCGACGATGAGATTCGTCCCCAAGACCATGGCGAACCCTGGGAGCCACGGGAGCGCTGGGTTCATGGATGCGATGGCGTTTCCCACGAGGGGCGAGTCATGGTCGTGGGTGGCGGCTTTGTAAAGTGGACGCTACCGGCTCGGAAGACCTGTCCTGGGCCTTTCTCACATGTTTCGGCGCGTCCCATGTCGACGAAGGCATGCTGTAGGTCGCTGAAAACCTGGTGTGCTCGGTCCTTGGGACTGCGGCGACCCGTTTCTTTTTGCCTACAGTGGCTTACCTTTGCCTACATCTTAAGGCCCTATCGAACTGACATCACGAACTTGTCCGAATGCTTTGGCTGCCGGTACCGCTGTGTCTCAAGGAGGAACCGGGACGATGAAGAGCAAAACGAGGAACAGTCTGTTAGCAGTATGTTTGAGTTTGATTCTCGTTGCGACGGTGACGGTGGCGGCGAGCCCCAGTGTCGAAGTCGGCGAGGTGAAAGCACCCAAGGTGAAGGGTGAGCTCGTCCTGCGAGAGTTTCAGAGGAGCGTCCATGAGTCCGTGGCGCGCCTCGACACCAAGCGCGTCAAAGGCGGTCCGTTCGTGGTGTCTGCTTCCCTTGTTCGATTGAGTGCCGATACCGGTGACCACGGCGTCGAAGCTACGGCAGTCATCGACACGGTCCTGCGGCACAAGACCAGCGGCGCTTTGCTCGGCACGACGCAGGGGAGAGCAACTGCTGCGGCCCCTGGGGGGAGCGTGTTCGACGCGCAAAACTCGGCGGTGCGTGCTGCAGTGGAGAGCGCGCTCCGAGGCGTTCCCCGTGCCCTAGAAACCTTGTGACGCGCTGTCTCCGAGTCAGGGTACCTCCTGCGGAGGGTCTTCGGGCTCGGCGGCCTCGGGCTTTGGGGTCTCGCTCGACTCCTCAACTTCGTGGACTCGATCTGGCTGCTCGTTTTCCGGAACCTCGTCGGACTTGGTCGGGTTAGGGCTGCGAAGCTGCGAATCGAGGAGGGCAGCCAGGGTTGCGTGCTGCTCCCGAGTGAGGTTGTTCATCCCGATCTCCAGAGCATCGAAGATGACTTCTCCGAGGGCCATCAGTTCCAGCTCGCTGGCGATGGCGAGCTCTCGAGCTACGAGCCGGTCCTCCACGAACGCGTCCTGTGCTTCATGGAGAGCGCTCCGGAACCGCCCAAGTGTACCCCAGTGCTTGATGTAGAGGGCGAGGAGTGCCGGATAGATGGTGGCCTTCTGACCCGTCGTGAGACCGAGCACTCTGTTGATCTTGTTGTTGCGCGCCTCCCGGCGCTCCTCATCCGATAGCTCCCGACCCTCCGTGAAGAGAGCGACGAGTTCTTCGCGTTGCTTGCGCGTCAGAATGTCGTGGAGCTCTTGCATGGCGTCGATGCCGTGGGGGAGCGCCTTTTCGAATTCGACGATGGTGGTCTCCGCGAGCGGGAGCAGCTCGTCGCGGTTGAGCTCGCCTGCACGGATCTGAGAAATGGTGGCGTCGAGGAGGAGCAGGCGTGTGCGGTCGTACTCGGCGAAGTCGACGTAGAGCTGATCGATGAGGGCGACAACCTTGTCGCGCTGAGCCCGAGTGAGCTCGAGCTCAGCGAAGAACTCTGGGTCCTTGCTCTCTTGGGCCTCACGGACGACTTGCTCGGGCGCGCGCGGCTGTGGCTTGCCGCACGAGACGGCGAGCAAACTCAGTCCGAGGAGCGCAGCAAAGCGAGTCACCACGCTAGCGTAGCGCGGATTTTCCTACTCGTCGCAGCGACTCCGGTGCTCGCTGCAAGGAAGGCCCCACATGGGCTCGCCACTGCAACCATCGATAGTGTATTCGTACTGTCCCACGATCTCGGGTTCGCAGCTTTCGTTGGTTTCGACGTAGGTGAACGTCCCTTCCGTGCAGCCCGAGGGGCAGTCTCCTCGACCCTGCTGGAACACCAGGCGAAAGCCACCGTCGTCTACGGTAAACGCGTAGACGATGCGTCCTGACTCACCGTCGTTTTCATTGATGTCGTACAGATCCGTGGCAGCCTCGAGATCGGGGAAAGTCTCGTGAGTGAGCTCGATGATCTCGCGCAACGTCGAACCGGCGCATGCGCCGTTGCCCGGCGCTTCGTCGGTGCAGACGTGGAAACCCGGGTCCTCGGTCTCGGCACAATCGTCCCAAGGTCCCGCCCATTCGGGCTCGTCCGGGGATAGGCATTCGGCGGCGGCGCGGTCGTCGCCCTCTCCGGGAGCGCCGCCGGGCGCGTCGCTGCCACCGGGATCTCCGTCGCTGCCGTCACAGGCCGTCACGCTGAGGAGCGAGAGACCTGTCAAAACCAGGGCAAGCGCGCCCGAACGTGGCACAACTTGTGCCAGGGAGATTCGACGATCACGAGCAATTTGAGGTTCAGGGCGCGCCATGGGTCGAAAGGGAGCAAGGCGTGTGCCAGTGGAGCTGGCCGAACTTGCCCCGCCCACACATCGGGGTGCCCCAAAAGGAAAAGGCCCACCCGGAGGGTGAGCCTTTTCTCGATTCGCGTTTTCGTAGTGACCTCGAAGGCCTGAGCCCAGGCTCACCCGAGCGCAAACCGAGCGATAGCGAGGGAGCAAGACCGCAGGGCGCTTAGCGCCCGAGGACCCCAACAGAAGGAAGAAGTAAGCCCCGAAGGCAATACGGGGGCACGGAACGAAGAAACCCCGGCCCTCACTTCGTGAGGTGGGCCGGGGTTTTGTAGTGACAAAGAAGGCCCGAACGGGCTTACTTCCGAGCTTCTCTTTCGGCGATCTTCTCCTTGACCTTCTCGAGAACCGAGTTGGGGCATGGCGAATAGTGCGAGAACTCCATCGAGAACTGACCACGACCGGAGGTCGAAGAGCGCAGATCGCCGATGTAGCCGAACATCTCGGAGAGAGGGACCTCGGCCTTGATGCGGACGTTGGTCGCTCCCGTGTCCTGACCCTGGATCATGCCACGACGACGGTTCAAATCGCCAATCACGTCGCCCACGTTGTCCTCGGGGACGAAGACATCGACCTTCATGATGGGCTCGAGGAGCTGAGGTCCGCACTTCGGCATCGTCTGGCGATAGGCTGCCTTGGCGGCGATTTCGAACGCCATCTGGCTCGAGTCGACCGCGTGGAAGCCACCGTCCGTCAGCGTGACCTTCACGTCAACCACGGGGAACTTACACAGCGGACCTTCGCCGAGCATGACCTTGAAGCCCTTTTCGACAGCGGGGATGAATTCCTTCGGAATCGAACCGCCGACAATCTTGGACTCGAACACGAAGCCCTCGCCGGCCTCGAGAGGCTCGATGGTGTAGTCGATCTTCGCGAATTGACCGGAACCACCGGACTGCTTTTTGTGCGTGTATTGGTCGCTGACAGCCTTGGTGATCGACTCGCGGTAGGCCACCTGAGGCTCACCGACGATGACGTCCACGCCGTGCGTACGCTTGAGAATGTCGATCTTGATGTCGAGGTGGAGCTCGCCCATGCCCTTGAGGATGGTCTCGCCCGATTCCTCGTCGACTTCGACGCGGAAAGAGGGATCTTCTGCAACCATCTTACCGATGGCGAGAGACATCTTCTCGGTGCCTGCCTTGTCCTTGGCTGCCACGGCGATCGAGATGACCGGATCGGGGAAGACCATCGGCTCGAGAGTGGCCGGGTTCTTCTCGTCGCAGAGGGTGTGACCCGTCTGCACGTTCTTGAGACCGACCAGAGCGATGATGTCGCCGGCCTGCGCCTCATCGATCATGTTGCGATCGTTGGCGTGCATTTCCACCATGCGACCGATGCGCTCAGTCTTGCCGGTGAACGTGTTGAGGACGTTGTCACCCTTCTTGAGGCGACCGGAGTAAATGCGCGTGAAGGTCAGGGCGCCGAAACGGTCGTCCATGATCTTGAATGCGAGGGCGCGGAGCGGACCGTCCGGGTCGACGATGGCGAATTTGCCCGTCTCGTTGCCTTCCAGATCGACCTCGGGCTGGGGCTTCACTTCCGTCGGTGAGGGGAGGTAATCGACGACAGCGTCGAGCACCTTCTGAACGCCCTTGTTCTTGAACGACGAGCCGCAGAACGTGGGGAAGAAGTCGAGATTGATCGTGCCCTTGCGGATGCAGCGCTTGAGGTCCTCGGCGCTCGGCTCCTCGCCCTCGAGGTACTTTTCCATGAGGTCGTCGTCCTGCTCGACGGCAGTCTCGATGAGAGCCGCTCGGTACTCGGCCACCTTCTCCAGCATGTCCTCGGGGACGTCCTCGACTGTGTAGTTCTCGGGCTGTCCGGAGTCGTCCCAGATGTATGCCTTTTGCTCGAGGAGATCGACGATCCCCTTGAACTCACTCTCGATACCAATCGGGAGAACCATGACCACCGGCTTGGCGCCGAGGATGTTCTTCACCTGATCGACGACGCGGTAGAAGTCGGCGCCGATGCGATCGAGCTTGTTCACGTAGATGATCCGCGCGACCTTGCTGTCGTTCGCGTAGCGCCAGTTCGTTTCCGACTGAGGCTCCACGCCGCCCGAACCGCAGAACACGCCCACGCCGCCGTCGAGCACCTTGAGTGAACGGTAGACTTCGATGGTGAAGTCCACGTGTCCGGGGGTGTCGATGATGTTGAAGCGGTGATCCTTCCAGAAGCAGGTCGTCGCAGCTGACTGAATCGTGATGCCGCGCTCTTGCTCCTGCTCCATGAAGTCGGTCGTCGCAGCGCCGTCGTGCACTTCACCGATCTTGTGGATCTTGCCCGTCAGCTTGAGGATACGCTCGGTAGTGGTGGTCTTTCCGGCGTCCACGTGGGCGAAGATGCCGATGTTGCGGTACTTGCTGAGGTCAGTCATGTGCGCGGTTCTTTTTTGCTAGTGGTTTGGGTTGCAGGCTTTGGCTGCGGGGTTGGGCAGGCCCTCTTTGGGACCGCTCGAGTCGGCCTGAGCTGTTACGGGCGAGGCGCCGGGTACCGGGACGCCTTTTTGGGCACGAAACGGCTCGTGGGCGGCTCTTCTAATCTCTCTTGGGCCCCGAGTCCAACGGCACTTCGTCTTTGCCCGGCCGCCACGCAAGCTCCAGAGATTCCAGGGAAAAACGGCGGGATCCGCGGAAGCGTCGGACCGGCTGATTCGGTTGTCACGAAAATCCCCGGAAGCGAAAATGGTCTGAACTCCGTACAGGCGGGTCAGGCGAGTACCTCTTGGGGGCAGGAAGGCCCCATCCGAGCTCCATTTTCAGTCGACGATGGCGCGGAAGGTGAGGTTGAGACGCAGGCCCACCGGGCGCTTCGTCTTTTGAAGACCGTGAACGTAGTACTTCTGCATCGGGGGCTCCATGAGCAGGAGCGAACCCGAGGGGAGGGAGAGGTTCAGCTTGTCGGCGGGCTGTCCCTTGCGTCGGTATTTTCGCTTGGGGACGATTTGAAAGCAACGCTCGGCGCCGAAGGAGAGCGAGGCGATCCAGGGATCTTCGCCGAGTTCTTTTTCGTCGTCGGAATGTAGGCCCATGCTGTCGTTGCCGTCGCGGTAGTAGTTGGCCAGGACGTGATTGAAGGGGGGAGCACTCGGAGCGATGGACGCGAGCGTTTCGTTGACCGAGTCAAGGAGTGGGCGGACCTCAGGCGGGAAAGGGCGTGGCGTCAGCGTGTCACCTGAGTAGGTATAGGGGCGATCGCCGGCCCAGGAGATGAGGCGGGGCTGGAGGATTGGTTTGCCGAAGAGGACGATGGAGCGCTGTTCGAAGGGGAAGGCGGCGATCAGGCTTTCGATCTCAGCTTCGCGGGCGGAAGCAGAGGAAGGAATGAGCTCGTAGCTTCCGCCGAGCGGTAAAGTCGCTCTTGCTCGCCCCGTGCTTCCCTCGAAAGTGCACTGCTCCAAAATCGCGTCCCTGGAAAGATCCTAGTGGAGAGGATTTGACCTAAGCATGCGGCGCTGGGCTGGTCAAAGCTGTCGTGTGCCCCAGAGAGTTGTGTAGACTCCGCCCGCCTGCGACGTGCGTGGGTTGGCGAAGAAGATTTCGGAGGAGGAACAGAAAGAAATGAATTCCAACGTTTGCACACTTTCCATTCTGATTGCGCTCGCGAACCTGACGTTCGCTTGTGAAGAAGAAAAGGCTCCACCCCCCGAAGAGAAGAAGGCAGAAGTCGCAGCCCCCGCCGAGAAGTCCGCCGAAGAAAAGGCCAAGGAAGAGGCCGAGCAGAAGGCGATCGAAGAGGCTCAGAAGAAGGCCGAAGAGGCGGCCGCGGCCGAAGCGAAGCTTCAGGAAAACCCGATGACCGAATGCTGCCGCGCTCTCGGCCAGAAGGGCTTCGTCGAGCGCAGTCCCGAGTACATGGCAGCTTCCAAGGTCTGCGGCGCCGCCATGGAGGAGAAGAAGGAGCTGGGCGACACGCTCCCGGCCATCGAAAAGGAACTCAAGGGGAAGACGACCCCGGACGAGTGCAAGCCGTGAGTGCATCGGGGCCGGGCCGCCGTGACGACGCGCCGATTGGCTCCAAAAGTGGCCCCGCTGCCCGACACCGGTTGATTTGTTAGGCTGCCCCCATGGCTCAGCCTTTCGAAATCACGAGCCCCGTGGACGGAAAACCCCGTTCGGCGGGGTTTTTCTTGTCCATGGACGAAGCTCTCGAACGTCTCGACGCGGCGGAGGGCGCTTTTCGTGTGTGGCGGCGCACGCCCGTGTCCGAGCGAGTGAAGCTCTGCCTCGCGTTTTTGGGAAAGCTCGACGCACGGTCCTCGGAGTATGCCCGCGAGGTGGCCGAGGCGATGGGAAAGCCCGTCGGACAGGCGAAGGGGGAAATCGGGGGCGCACGACAGAGAACAGAGGCTCTTTGTCAGGCCGCTGAGAGAGCTCTCGCCGATGTCACTCTCGAGGCCAAAGAAGGCTTTCATCGTTTCATCCGTCGCGAGCCGATTGGAATCGTGATGGACATCGCGGCGTGGAACTACCCGTACGTCGTAGCCATCAATGTCGTCATCCCGGCCATCCTGGCGGGCAATGCGGTTCTTCTGAAGCACGCGCCCCAAACTGCCTGTGTCGGGCGCCAGTTCGAGGAAGCCTTCGCGGCCGCAGGTGCTCCGGCGGGCCTGGTTCAGAACTTCATGGTGGACCACGAAACCGTAGAGAAGGTCCTGCGGACCGGGCGCATTGCGCACGTCGGCTTCACGGGATCCGTGCGCGGTGGGCGGGAAGTTTATGCGAGAACAGCCGCGGGAAGCTTTGCGAGTTGCGGTCTGGAGATGGGAGGCAAGGACGCGGCACTCGTGCTCGACGACGTCGATCTAGAGCAGGTCGTTCCCGTGCTCGTGGATGGCGCTTTTTATAACGCCGGGCAAAGCTGTTGCGCCGTGGAGCGCATCTACGTCCCGAAGAAGCTGCACGACGAGTTCGTTCGGCTCTTCGTCGAGGAAACCCACAAGTACAAAGTCGGCAGTCCCCTCGACGAAGGGACGACCCTCGGTCCCGTAGTGAACGAAGACGCGGCCGGGCGGATCCAGTCGCAGCTCGCGGAGGCGCTCGAAATGGGCGCGACCCAGGTCACGGACGACGCAATCTTCCTGCTCCCGACGAGTTCACCCTGCTATCTCCCGCCGAGGGTGCTCACCGGCGTCACCCACGACATGAGGGTGATGATGGAGGAGTCGTTCGGCCCGATCATCGGGATCCAGGCTTATGACGCGATCGAGGACGGCATCGCGCTGGTCAATGATTCACCCTTTGGTCTCACGGCGAGTGTGTGGACCTCCGACGAGAAAAAGGCCCTGGAAATCGGCGATCGTCTGGACGTGGGGACCGTCTACATGAATCGTTGTGACGCGGTGGACCCGGACTTGCCTTGGGTGGGGGTCAAGGATTCGGGACTCGGGTTCACTCTGGCCGCGGACGGGATCGTGTCGATGACGCGACCCAAGAGTTATCACCTGAAGCTGTCCTGAGCGCGGGTTCAAGGCAGGAATCGAGCACAGAAGAAGGACGAAGAGACGAGATGCAGTTCGAATCAGCTGAAGCGCTTGAGGAATACCTCGGGACCGAGAACATCCGCTTTCACAAAGTCGCGGTCGTCGACATCGATGGGGTGCTCCGTGGCAAGTACATCGATCGCGCGAAGTTCGACAGTGCCTTGCGCAAGGGATTCGGGTTCTGCGATGTCGTGCTCGGTTGGGACAGTCAGGACGAGCTCTACGACAACGGGATCGTCTCGGGTTGGCACACTGGCTACCGCGACGCTCCCGTCCATCTGGATCTCTCGACGGTGAGGCGACTTCCTTTCGAAGAGGACACGGTCTTCCTGCTCGGAAGTTTTGGGGGTGACTATGAGCAGGCCTGCCCCCGTTCGCTCCTCAAACGAGTGACCGACAAGGCGGAATCGATGGGTTTCTTTGCGAGGGCGGCGCTCGAGTACGAGTTCTTCGTCTTCGACGAAACCCCGCACTCGGTCCGCGAAAAGGGGTACCGGAACCTGAAACCGATCACGCCCGGAATGTTCGGCTACTCGGTCCTGCGAAACAGCGTCCACAGTGATTTGCATCGCTCGCTCCTGGCCGACATGGAGGCGCTCGAGGTGCCCCTGGAAGGCCTGCACACGGAGACTGGCCCCGGCGTCCTCGAGGCTGCCATCGTGCACGCGCCCATCCGAGAAGCCGCCGATCGCGCGATCCTGTTCAAGACCTTCTGCAAGGTGCTGCTCGAGCGCATGGGACTCATGGGGACGTTCATGGCCAAATGGAGCAACGATTACCCGGGCCAGAGCGGGCACATTCACCTTTCGCTCGAAGACGCCGACGGCAACAACGTCTTTCATTCGGACGAGGGAGACGGCATGAGCGAGACATTCCGACATTTCGTCGCGGGCCAGACGCAACTCCTCCCCGAACTGCTGCCGATGGTGTGCTCCACGGTCAACGCCTATAGGCGGCTCGTGCCAGGTTTTTGGGCGCCGACCCATGCCGCCTGGGGGATCGACAACCGCACGACGGCCATCCGCGCCATACCGGGCGGGGCGCATTCGGCGCGTTCCGAATACCGGATTGGTCCCGCTGACGCGAATCCGTATTTGGCGCTCTCGGCCGCTCTGGCAAGCGGACTTTACGGGATCGAGCACAGGCTTTCGCGGGCGCCTGTCGAGGGAAACGCCTACGAGGATCCGGGCGCGGACGCGGAGCCGCTGGCTAGCAATCTGGGCGAGGCAGCGCGCAGGTTGCACGCTTCGAAGGTGGCGCGCGAGCTGTTCGGCGACGTCTTCGTCGACCACTTCGCCGCGACGCGGGATTGGGAGGACCGTCAGGCGAGGAAGTCGGTGACGGATTGGGATTTGGCGCGGTATTTCGAGATCATTTGAAGGTGTGTCGGGCGATGTCGGAAGCGGAACAAGCGGGATCCCTCTGAAAGCTTTCCCGTGCAAAATTAACGTGTGCGGGCGAGCACAAGAGTTCCAGGTCAGGAGACTCCCGGATTAAGCGACCTCAATGACCGTCGCTTGGGAACGGAGGAGAGCCTCCCTGACTTCTGATGCGAGATCAGGCCGAACGAGGTCCGTGGACATGCGACTTGGGAAGATGGCAGTTCTCTTGAGGTCGGGGTCCCCCGCCAGAATGACAAGTGGCGTTGAGTAGAATCCAATCAGTTCAGTGACGTTTTCGTCGCCAATCAGACGCTCTGCCGGGAACCCAGACGAAACGTCATGGAGGTCGATTCCTCGATTCTTAAGTTCGAGCGCGCGGTTTTTTCCACGTGGGTGTGCCTTGTAGAGCAGGCGGGAGCCCTGACGGAGGTGCTCGATGCACCGTTCTCGCAGGCGCTGTTCGAGGGCCGGCGCTGCAACCTGCCCGAGTTCTTGATCGAGGAAGAGTCGTGTTTCCGGATGGGCGCGGTTTCGAGGGAGCATCTCTCGCAAGGGGACTGCACTAAGTGTCCCCTTGCGGGTCAACAATCCGGCTTCACTGAGATGCCAAGTGCGCGCGTAGTTCAAAGTTTCGTACTGAGTGATGTGGCCACGCGAGAGTCGTCTGTACGGCAAGCTTGAGCGAAGGCCAGCGAGCTTCCTGAGCAGAACGCGAGTGTTGTATCGGAGCGCTCGCCCCGGTGATTCGGGATCGAGCGTCCGGTGACTGTAGTTGATCAGACCATCGGGAAGCAGCTCGACGCGGAGTGCCGCTCTTTCTTGGTAGGCGAAATAGTTTCCGGGATGCTCGAAAGGGTGGGGAATGTAGGCCACCACCGGGAGCGGTCCCCACTCAGCTCGTATTCGATTCAAAGCTTCGTTGAACCACCGAGCGATCGCGAAGGGGCGGGTCCATTCGGAGTAGTCGTCTGGGGGGGCCGACATGACGGACACACTCCCTAGTGCCTTTGCCTCACTCACATCGGTAGCAAACATGACGAGAAAGTGTTTGGGTTCCTCCCTGGGTAGTGCGTGGGACGCGATGCGAAGAGCCGATTCTAGAGAAAGGGCCGCATAGCAAACGAAGACGTGTCCGACTTCAGCCACTCGGTCCCTTCTCCCATGGGGCGGCCGCGGGAAATAGGACATCGAGACACTGACGCTTGAAAGCGTCGAATGCCTTTGCCCGCTCCGCCGTTCCCCCGTCGTTGAGGCAGAGAAACGCGCCTGCCCTACCGGTCAGGATTTGCTTCTGAAACTTCCCGAAATTATGGCGTTGTGCATGGACGTGCGGCACCGTCGTTCCGACACCGGCTCCGGAGGCGATCGAGTAGTGGGGGTAGAGAAAGGAAGTTGGGGGGATGTCGGATGAGGCTCTAAACCGGTTCTTTTGGAGATTCTTGAATTCCGCCGAGAAGCGCTGTCGCATTTCGGCGCCGACTGAAACGCGAAGCGAGTAGGGACAGTGGCTATGATGCTGCCCGGGTCGCCTTCCGAACTCTTCCAGTATCAACGCCGCCGCGCGGCGTGCCGCGTGCTGCCAGGGCGCATCCATCTGGACAGAGTTCTCTCGATAACCGTCGACATTCCCGCATGTTTCGAGGAATGCTACGGACAGACCTGCTGAGGTGAAGAAACGAGAGGGAGGACAGAAGTCAGCCAAGAACATGTCGTCGTTGAGATAGACGAAATGCTCCGAGAGCCCCTCGATGTCGAAGAGGTGCGCTTCAATGACGTGTGAGTTGAACGTGGGAAGACTGCTTGCCGGGATGAGTGATTCGTGTCCGATCCAGGTGACCCCGCGCCCAGGCACGAACCAGCTTGGCGGATCACAGTTGGAGACCACGAAGACGCGCCGGTGCCAGGGCGCGTTGTAGAAAATGGATCGGAGAGCGTACCTGAGCTCATCCGATTCAAGGTATCTATCCCAGTCGATCTCGGCTTCCTCACGAAACTGTAACAAGTGTTTCTTGAACTTGGGGTCATTCCCGTTGACCCAAGTGAGGACGAAGTCCACGTCGCCATGAAACGTCATCGTCGATCGCTGGAACCGCTCGGCATATTCGGCGAAAATCTCGTCGCTCGAGGCTTTGGGGACGTCTCGAATCAGTGCTTCGGGAAAGCGGTTTCTGTAGTAAGATGGCGGCGAGTCGAGTACCTCGAAGCGAAAGGAGCTTTCATGCGCGGTGCGCTTCGGATCGGCAATCCAAAGGCGAAAACTTTTTGCAGACCGGAGCTTTAAGTAGTTGACCGGGGGAGGCGAGTGCTCGACGTCACGTGGTGCCCCCGGCGAAGGGACCCACCATGCGGCTGCGCGCGAGGTCCGACTCCAGTCGTCGACGCGCCCCAGGAGTTCGGGAACTCGGTCCACGGGAATCAAGAATGAACGACCACGGTCGAACTCGCAGAGACTCAGAGCGCGAAAGATTTCGCAGACATCGCCGTCAGCCTCAGCCGGGCGTCTCATCAATGGGCCGAGAGAACCCAACTCGCGCTCCAGATAGAAGCGCGGATTCGCGAAAAATCGTGAGAGCAAACTCATCCCGACGACCTCCCGATCGCTGCAGTGTGGTGGAGTCTCGTCATTCGTGCCAAGAACCCGCGGGCGTGCCGGATGCGCTGGTGCCATCGAATCATCGAAGCCTCATCGGGCGTGGGAATGTGTCGAGGGATGGGCATCAGGTCAGACGGGTAATACCGCCACCAAAGCTCGTACAAAGGATGGTATCTGGCGAAATCCTTAGGCGGGGTGTGCCATGGCTTGTCACCCACGAAGTGCAGAATGCGAACCTGCTTCTGGTCGAACATATGTGGATGATGCCAGTAGATTCGCTTGAGGGTGTTGTCGCTCCGCGCGAGCCGGGTTGTTTGGGTGCCAAAGTAGCTGTTGAGGAACCCCTGATCCCCACCGTCTCTCGAATCGAGCAAAGTGACCTGGGCGAGCAGCTCTTCTTGAAGTCTCTCATCCGGTCGACAAACGAAAACGCCGGAGTTGAATTCGTTCTTCCTGAGTCCGATTCCATGATCGGGGGCCGCCGCAAAGGTCGAGTCAAGTTCGAGGAGGTCGTCAATGTTCGCCAGGACGAGCGCATCCGCGTCGATGAAGACGACACGCTCGAATTCGGTGAGGCCGAATACGTGGAGCTTCGCGAACACTACCGAAAATCGCGGATCTGCCGACGCGTGCGGATTCTTGATGGGGGCGACTTCACGAAGCCGCAGGTCAGGTACGGTGGCCAAGGCCTTCCTCGAGGAGTCCGTGAGATCCCCGAGATGCATGACGATCAGCGGCTGGGCGTTTCTGTGGCGTCGGAGGCTGGTCGCGAGCGCGAGTACCCCAGGGACGAAGTCGTCCGTGCAGAATGTCGCGTAGGCGCGACGTGGAGTTACGCTGAGATCATGGCTCACGGTGATGTCCTGTCGGAGTCGAAGGCAACCATGTTGCCCGTATGGGCGGCAAGCCAGAGAGCGGCTCCCTCAAAAACGCGTGGGCTGGGTCAAATTTGACGGGTGCCCCGCCGCGTGATTCAGTTCGGGGTGCCTCGGACGTGGGGCCGTCCTAGCTGTTTTTGGCTGGAGAACTTACATGAAGGCTCCGAAGATCATCGCGGAAGTTGGCTGTAATCACAAAGGGGACATGGAGGTCGCCAGGGAACTGATCATGATGGCCGCGACGTTCTGCAAGGTCGACGTGATCAAGTTCCAGAAGCGCAATCCGCGCGAGCTTCTGACGCCTGAGCAATACGCTGCCCCGCACCCAAACCCGATGCACGCTTACGGGGCAACTTACGGAGAGCATCGCGAGTTCTTGGAGCTCGACGCTGATCAGCACCGGCAACTGAAGGACTGGTGCGAGGAGTATGGGGCGGAATATAGCACCTCGGTCTGGGACGTGGGCTCGGCCAAGGCCATCTTGCCGCTCAAACCTAAGTTCTTGAAGATCCCTTCCGCCTGTAACTTGCACTTCGAGATGCTGGGCTACTTGTGTGACGAGTTTCCTGGTCAGATCCATCTTTCATTCGGCATGACGACTCATGCCGAGGAAGAGCGCATCATTTCGTTCTTTCAGGGCAAGCAGCGCAGTCGAGATCTCGTGATCTACAGCTGCACGTCTGGGTACCCGGTGCCATTCGAGGATATCGGGCTTTTCGAAATCACACGCTTGCGGGAAAAGTTCGGACAATCCGTCGCAGACGTGGGGTTCTCGGGTCACCATCTGGGAATTGCCGCGGACGTCGCCGCCATGACGTTGGGCGCTGCTTGGATTGAGCGACACTACACCCTCGATCGCACATGGAAGGGGACGGACCATGCAGCTTCCCTGGAACCCGATGGGATGCGGCGACTAGTGCGCGATCTGCGGAACGTGGCCAAGGCGCTCGAGGCCAAGGATTCGGAGATTCTCCCGATCGAGGAAGCTCAGCGTGACAAGTTGAAGTGGCGCAACCCCGGCTGAAGCGAAGTACATGGTGACCCTCGCAGTGATCCCTGTCCGGGGCGGCTCGAAGTCCATTCCGGGCAAGAACATCCGTCTTCTGGCGGGAAGACCGCTTCTCCATTGGACCTTGGGAGCCGCCGTCGAGTGTCCTGAGGTTGACCAGGTCATCGTCTCCAGTGACAGCCAGCAAATTCTCGACGTGGCGATCTCCTATTCCAGCGAAAAGATCCTTCCGATGAGGCGGCCTCCGGAACTTGCGACCGACGAGGCAAGTACCGAGTCTGCCTTGCTTCACGCGGTGCGGGGAGTGGACTACGACAGGGTCGTGTTGCTCCAGGCGACCAGCCCATTGACGACGTCTGAGCAGATTTCTGAGGCGCTCTCGGAGCTGGAACGGCACGGTTACGATTCGGTGCTTTCGGTGACGCGCGAGCATCGTTTTCGGTGGGAGCGCCAAGAATCGGGGGTGACTCCGGAAAATTACCACCCGACGCAGCGCCCGCGTCGCCAAGATTGGAGCGGTGAACTCGTCGAGAACGGAGCTCTCTACATCACCCGCCGCGCAGCTCTCGCCGCTTCTGGCTGTCGCCTCAGCGGAAGAGTTGGCGCGTACGTCATGCCAGGACGAACGGCATTCGAGCTCGATACGGAGGAGGACTGGTTCGTCATGGAGAGAATGCTCCAGTCAGAAGGGAAAGCCTTGCGCGTATCTTCCGACATCCAACTCCTGATCTCCGACGTGGACGGAGTCCTCACAGATGCCGGCATGTACTACGGCGCCGAGGGAGAGGTGCTCAAGAAGTTCAGTACCCGAGATGGGATGGGGATCCGGCTGTGGCGAGAAGCTGGGCGGCAGTTCGCCATCGTTACGGGTGAAAACGCCCCGAGCGTCTCCCGGCGGGCTGAGAAGCTAGGAGTGACCGACGTTTTCTTGGGAGTGGGTGACAAGCTTTCCTTGGTGGAAGACCTTCTTGCAGAAAAGCGATTGCGTTGGGACCAGGTCGCATACGTAGGGGACGATTTGAACGACCTTGAAGTCCTCAAACGGGTTGGCCTGTCCGCCTGCCCCGATGATGCTCATCCCGACGTTCGGGCCGCGTGTCACCGCCGATTGTCGAGGAGTGGCGGCGCAGGTTGCGTTCGTGAATTGATCGACCTCCTGCTTGCTACGCCCATCGGATCGAAAGCTCGATGAAGTCCACCGCGCTACTGCGCGTTTTGCGCACCCTCTGGAGGATGCTTCTACTTCCTCAGCGGCTCATGCTGTCGCTGTTGATGAGTCTTCTCCTCGTGGCGGGCATCCTGGAGATGGCCGGCGTGATGTTGATCTTGGGGTACATTCAAGGCCTCTCGATCAACCCGGCCGGTGAACGGGGAGGGAAGCTCTTCAAGGGGCTTCAGGCCCTCGGGTACAATCTCGAGATATCGCAGGCTGACTACGTGATCTTCTTCGGCATGTTTGTTCTCGGCGTTCTGCTGTTCAAGAATCTCTTCGCGTCCCTCGCCGAGTACGCACTCAACCGTTTCCTCACGAAGTTGAACCAGAGGGTTTCGGTGGGGCTTTTCAGAGGATACCTCGTGACTCCCTACGAGCGGCTTCAGTCCTCGGGGGGAGCCCGCGACATTCACGGGATCTTCCAGGTCTTCGCCGCGTGCTTCCAGGCGGTGGTCCAGGTCGTTGCAGACGGCCTGACGCTCGTGATGGTCATCGGTCTTCTGGCATTTCTCGACCCGTGGATGGCATTCATGGCGTTTGCCCTATTCGGCTTTGCTGGTGGGGGGCTCTATCGTCTACTCGCTAAGAAGGTGAAGCGAATGACGAAGCTCGAGAAGCGGGCCCAGCGCGTTGGACGTCTGTATCTCACCGACGGCCTCACGGGGGCGGTGGAAACGCGACTGAGGGATGCTCGTGCTACGATGATCAAGGGGTATCGATCGTCGCTGGCGAGGGCTGCGACCATCCAGCGACGGATCTACGCGATGCGAAAACTGCCGAAGGCGGTCAATGAATTTACGCTGGGGTTGCTCGTAGTGGGTGCCGTTTGGCGGATCGCGATTTTGGGCGGGAGCGTCGAAAATGCACTTCCGACGCTTGGTGTTTTCGCCTTCGCTGGGCTCAAACTCACGGGTTTTGCTAGCCGAGTGAATCGAGCAATGCAGCGACTTCGTTCCAAGGCGAACACGTTCGAGCGGTACGCGCGCGCCATCCGAGAAGTCGCCCCGACCCTGTTTGCTGGGGAAGAGGGCGAGCAGGCTGAGGACTACTTGAGTGACGAGAAGAAGTTACCCAGGGGCAACGACGGTCGACTTCATGACAGAATCGTCCTCGAAAACCTCACCTACACCTATCCGGGTAGTGATGTCCCCGCGCTAGTGGGCGTCAATCTTGAAATTGAACGAGGAACTTCCGTTGGGATATGCGGCCCCTCCGGCGGCGGGAAGTCTACTCTGGCTCGGCTCATTCTCGGCCTGATGCGGCCGACTTCTGGAGAAATACGATGCGACGAATGGAGCGTGTTCCACCACATTCGCTCCTGGCATCGAAACATCGGCTACGTGGGGCAGGAAGTCTACCTCTCGCGTCGAACGATCAGGGAGAACATAGCGTTCGGAGTTCCTTCGGAAGAGATCGACGATGAACGGGTTTGGCAGGTGCTTGCCATGGCCTCGGCGGATGGCTTCGTCGGCGCGATGAAAAAAGGAATCCGTGCCAGACTGCGGCACGCTGGAAAACGACTGTCCGGCGGACAAAAACAGAGGCTCGCGATTGCTCGGGCCCTTTATCATGACCCGGATGTGATCGTGTTTGACGAGGCGACGGCCTCTCTCGACAACAAGACAGAGCGTGAGATTACGGACGCGATTCAGGCGCTTTCGCAGCGAAAGACGGTGATCTGCATTGCCCACCGGCTGAATACAATCCGTCATTGCGACAACATCCTCGTCCTGGAGGCCGGAGAAATTCGAGAAGAAGGAACGTATGAAGAACTGCTTGCGGAGTCGCGCTTGTTCAGAGAACTCGTTCAGGCGGGCGAGCCTTAGCCTCCTGAGAGTCATCGTGCAGGTTCGTACGATTCGGTACCGAAAAAACCAGGTTGGCGTCTTATGCTGAAACGAGAACACAGATTGTTTGGGCTGGTAGCGCGACTCCTTCCCGTCACGACCCGACCGCAGCGAAAGACGGCGAGTTCTGCCGAGGTGAAGCATGTGCCTCCGCCTCGATTCGATGCACGGGAGAGGCGGCGGATTCGTCGCGCTCTCTTGCGCGAACCGGAATTCCGAGGGGGGCCACTAGTGCGAGTCCGGCACACGGGCTCCACGGGGGAAAAATCGCTTGTGTTGCATGTGGGGGCGCACAAGACGGCCACTTCGTCCCTTCAGGAGGTTCTTCGGCATCTCGCCGCTGAACTCGGAAATAGAGACGTATTTTGCTTTGCCCGTCATGTTCCTCGAACTCCACGTGGCATGTTGGGACCGTCACGGGTGAGATTCCACCAACACTTGGCGCCGTGTCTCAAGGCGCTTCGCCAGGTGGAGCCGAGTTCCGCGCAATGGAAGGCAGCGAGCGAGTTTTTACACTATGCGGTGGAAGCGTGTGGTCAGCAGGCAGAGACGATTCTCATCTCGAGTGAAGGTTTGCTAGGGGGACGCCCGACGCGAGGCGAGGGGCTCTATCCGGATGCCGTACAATTCTTGAGCTCGGTCCGTAGCGTGTTCGCCGAAAGGCGCCTGCGGGTGATACTGTACGTGCGACGCCAAGATCGTTTTTTGGAATCTTGCTACGTTCAAGACATTCATGAAGGAAAGAGCATGGCGACCTTCGAGGATTACTTGCGCGATGACGTCGGCGAGGGCGACCTGTCTTGGTTGCACTACGCTGATCGAATCGCATCTGTCGTCGGCGCCGACAATCTATCCGTTCGCGAGTTCGAATCGATTCGACATGGGTTCCAACCGTTCGCCCTCGATTTTCTTCAACATGTGATCAACCCTAAGGGCCTGGCTATCCCCGAGGTGAATGCGAACCCGAGTCTTACCTCCGAGGGGCTTGAGTTGGCGCGGCTGATCATGCCGCGCGTCGGGCGGGACGCCTGGCCTGAATTTCTGACACTGCTGCAGCGTCACCTTTCCATCAACGGTGGTGGAACTCGGGTTGAACTCTTCACCCCTTCTCAGCGAGAGGCGCTTCTGCAGCGGTATCGCGAGGACCTCGAACAAGCCCTAGCCAAATACCCAGGATGGTGTGCTAAGGCTTGACTGTGAATTGCACCGGTCCACATTCCTGCGCGGGCCGACCAAGCCTTCACGTGGCCTATCTGCAAAGATGACCTCAACTTCCACCGATACTCCCCTCCCACCCCCCCCGCGCCGAGTCAACGCGAGGCTCGACGGCGTCGCACCCCTCATGGTGAAGAACGTCGTGAGTCACGAGGGGCTCGTCGAGTTTCAGATACGAGTGGACGAACAAAGTCGTCCCCACGTCGAAGGTCTCCTGCGTGGTGCGAGGGCCGGCGCTGCCTCCCGAAAGTCTCCTCTCGTCGTCTTTCTGGCGATCCAGCTTGTTCAGGCTCACGATGAGGATCCTGCCCAACTGATCATACGTGTCGATCCACACGTGAATGTCGGCGACGTACCGGGGGGTGAGCGCCGATTCGATCTTTTCGTGGCCTATTCGTCCAGCAATGGTGAGGAGCAATGGGTTCCACTTGGGGGAAATGGCGAGACGTGCGTTCCGACTGTCGACGCCCTCGGTCCCTGGGTTCCGAGGACACAAGATGGATTTCACTTCTGTCCGTATGTGGCGCGGCATGGGAGAATTTCTGTCCGTCTTGCCGCAGTTTCAGCACTTCTTAGGGAAGCCAGCCAACCCCGCACGTTGATCTCGGCGTGCGAGATCGAGGATGGGGTTCTTCGGTTTTCTGGGTGGTTGCTTCTCACGGCCCCTCGTGATTGGATCATCGAAGCGTCCTGTATTCTGAAGAAGCGTCATACGCAGAACGTGTGCGAAGTCGCCGCCAACGTGCGAGCGCGAGCGGGAGCGATTTCCGCTCGGGAGAGACGGGAACTGGAGTTTGACGTTCGTGTGCCTCTGCGCGAGCTGTCCAAAGAGGGTAGCCTGGATGAAGGTCACTGGACGGTCGTTCTCAAGGTGAGCTTGCCCGGGGGGCGGCTGGACGTTTCCGTTGGATCGCGCTCTGGGATCGGAACCATGTACCGGTTTGGTGGGCTTGGCACGGTGCGGGATGAATCGAAGAATCTCATTTTCTTGCCCGAGTTTTCAACGGTGGGGAAGCTGCTTCTTCACGTCCGGGCGCTCAGTCAATTCGACGACGAGCTCTACGAGCGGCGCCAGGCCGCCGCCCTTGAGCTGGATGCATCTCTCGAGGCCACTGTCGATGGGGATGCATGGCTGGTCACTGAGAAGCTCGCCAATAGTGCGCAGGACAATGGGTTCCACTTTTTTCGCTACTGCTACGAAAATCACCCCGAAAAACCCGTCTATTTCCTCTTGCGCGAAGACAGCCCCGATCGACATCGAGTGCAGCAGTTTTCCGACCGCGTCGTAGACTTCTATAGCGAACGACACTTCTTCCTGTTGAAGCGGGCCAGCTTGTTGATTGGCTCCGATAGTCGCATCCACTTTCTTCAGTTGGACCCGATCCCTAGTGCTTTCACCCGCATTCTCGCACAGAAGAAGGTCCTCTTTCTCCAACACGGCGTCCTGGCGCTCAAGAACGTTTCGGGCATCTACCGCAGCACGGGGCCCAATCGAGTCGACCGCTTCATCGTCAGTTCCAACTGGGAACGCGAGATCGTCGTCAAACACATGCGTTATCCTCGCGCGGTCGTCAGTGTGACCGGCTTGGCTCGGTGGGACCGCCTCCGAGACCGCTCGTCCGGGCGCGGCGACATTCTGGTCATGCCGACTTGGCGCAACTGGCTCCAAAATGTACCCGTCGACCAGTTTCGCCAGTCCGACTTCTTCCTCAAGTATCGAGCGCTGCTCACGTCGACGGAGCTACGGGAGCTCTTGCGTGAGACTGGGGGGAAGCTGATTGTCTACCTTCACCCGATGTTCGCCCGGTTTGTGGAACACATGGATCTAGATGATCACGATGTACAGCTCGTGCGACCTGGTCAGATCCCACTCAATCACCTCTTGATGCAGGCCGACCTTCTCGTGACCGACTACTCCAGCGTGATCTGGGATTTCGCGAAGATGGACAAGCCGATCATCTTCTACCACTTCGACGCAGACGATTACCTTGCCCGGCAGGGTGCTTATGTGAACTTCGACAAGGACTTGATTGGTCCGGCCGTCGGAGACGCCAACGCTCTCATCGGTGAAATCAAGAAGTCGCGGGCGGCTGGCTACGGGGTGCTCCCAGAATTCGTGCAAAAGTACGAGGACGCCTTCGCGTTTCATGATCGGAACAACTGTGAGAGGATCTTCGCCGAAGCCCAGCACTGTGAATCAGATGGCGCCAAGTCGAAGGTTTTGATCTATCTCAAGGCGGCGCGTCGTATGGTACGCGGGCGCATTTCTCAGATGAAACGTGGAGAGCTGGACCTTTCGTTCCATCTGCGAGGGTACGTGCACCAGCTGCTCAAGCGCAGAAGGTTGGGGCGTAAGCTTTCCAAACTCGTTGGATAGATTCTTTATTTGGTCGGCTACCTATTCTAGCCTCCGCGAAGCGGCTCATGGAAAACCTCATCGAACAACTCCATCGGTATGGACAGATTGCGGGTATTCTTCCGCGCTACATCAGGCCTGTCCCCAACTCTGACAAGCATGTGATCCTGCATGTTGGGGTTCACAAGACGGCTTCGTCCTTGGTGCAGCAGTATTCGTGGCGACGTCGGTTCGAGAACGCGGGAACCGCCGGGATCTCAGTGATTCGACGCCGCAATCTCGACAACCTCATCGGCTATGGGAAACACGTCGTGGAGAAGCCGCGGCGGCTTCGAAAGCGAGTCGAAAATGAGTTCGCCAAGCCGTGGGTCAAGCACGTCCTCCTGTCACAGGAGAATGCGGTCGGGCCCCCGATCGTCGTGGGCACCCCCGGGCTCTACCCCAAATGCGACTACAGCTTCAAAGGTCTGAAGAAGTCCCTCAAGCAGATGAATGTCACGCTCGTTGTGGTCATTCGACCGCAGGAGAGCTTCCTCGAGTCTTACTATCTGCAGACGATTCACCAGGGTGGTTCGAAAGGTTTTCGAGAGTGGCTCAAAGACGTCGATCTTGAGCACATGCAATGGGTGCCTCTCGTGAGGACAGCTTCGAGGATCTTCGGGCGGAAAAACGTTCGGGTTCTCGACTTTCGAAAGATCAAGGAAGGTCAAACCGAATTCATTCGGTACTTCTTCGAATCGGTGGACCCTTCGATTCGGATTGATCCGAGCTACGACGAGGTTCACAACGCTAGTGTCTCGGCCGAGGGCCTCAAGGTCGCCCTTGCGGCCAACCCTTACATCACGGGAAAGACTGAGCAGAAGGCGTTCCGGAAATTCATTCAGGAGAACTTTTCGAACCAAAAGGGTGCTCGACCGCAGTTTTTTTCCCCCGAAGAGAAGGCGGAGCTCGAGCGTCGCTACGCGAAAGACTATGAGGACGCATTGGGCCTCCGATTCTAGCGTGCAACCACGAGAGGAAGGGATCGCGCCTACTAGATGTCAAATATACTACAGTCGGCCGTCCTTCGGGGCGACAATCGAGTCCGGGCTCGCCGCTTGCTCCGAGTTTGGACTATGTTCTTTCTCGCGGCCGGCGTACTGATCTGGTCCCTGAATGCCTGGCGTCTCGGCCCGGAGGGCGACATCTTGAGGCGGAAGTGGGCGGCCGTGCGTGACCTTCCCCGGAAGACGATCGTCTTCTTGGGTAACAGCCATGTGTATCGCCAGGTCGATCCCGTCGAGGTCATCTCTCGACTGAGCACCTCGGGAAATCAAGGTTGGCAGGCAGTCAACCTGGGACTTCCAGCGATGACAGCCGGTGAATCGATGTTCTGGGTTCGGCAGCTGGTCGAACACTCCCACGACAAGACGCTCCTTCTGGCTTATGAGCTTTCTCTTCATGCGAGGATCGATCGGCGAAACAGCAAAAGCGAGCGATTCCGCTATTGGCATGGCTTCGGCGAGACGCGGAAGATGATTGGCCTTGACCTGCAGGGTGACGTGGCGATCAGTAAAAAAGTCGAGAGAATCCGTTCTCACATCGGTGCCTTCGGAGACCGATTGCTGAATCGGAGCTACTTCAGGCCTTCGAGGTGGGGGCAACTGAGCGAGCAAGCGGCGTCACCTCGCAACGAAGTCTTGGGCTATCGACCTCTCAGTAAGAAAGAAGGGAAGTCTGCAAGGAAGCGCGCGGAGGAATTGGAACAACATCCTGACTTGCTCGAAAAGCGACTCGAAAAGGTGCGAGCGGTGCAGTCCAGGAGGCTGGCGCGGCGAAAGGACGTGGTGCGGAACCAGGAATTCTTGCAGGACATCGTCCTCGAATGTCAAAAGCACGACATAGGCCTGGTCTTCTTCGTCGCGCCCGGGGCTAAGCCAAACGCCGATTTCTATGGTGGCGAGGAGGAAGTCCTTGGAGTTCCCGTGTTGGCTTTCGACGAAATCGACAAGCACCCCGACCTGTACCAGCTCCCGCTTTGGTTCGACGCTGGGCATTTGAACAAGAAAGGTGCGAGCCAATTCTCGAGAGAACTTGCTGAACATCTTGAGCGGCATTTGCCTCGATAATGCTCTTTTCCGAATTTCAGTTCTTTCCGTTCCTCGTCGCCGCGTTGGGAGGTTATTGGGCCTTTCCTTGCAATACGTGGCGCAAGTGGTGGCTTCTCGCGTTCAGCTATCTCTTTTACGCGGGCTGGGACTGGCGCTTTCTCGGGCTCATCGTCTTCTCGACGGTGCTCGATTATTGGGTGGCCCGTCGGATTGAGGCGAGCGAGCGGGAGGAGAAGAGGAAGCGATTTCTCTACCTCAGCTTGCTTGGCAACCTCGGGTCCCTGGCATTCTTCAAGTACTACGGCTTCTTCACCGAAAGTGCCGTGGCGTTTTCTGAGTATCTCGGGCTCGGCCTCAGCCCGCCGATCTTGAAGATCGTCCTTCCCGTGGGGATCAGCTTCTACACCTTCCAGACGCTGAGCTACACGATCGACGTGTACCGGAGAAGGATTCGAGCGGAAGAGTCCCTCCTCGACGTCGCCGTGTTCGTCGCGTTTTTTCCTCAACTCGTCGCCGGCCCCATCGTGCGAGCCGCTGACTTCTTGCCGCAACTTCAGGGCAGGCGCTCACCGCGGGATGTGAATCTTCCGGCGGCCATGACCCTCTTCGTGGTCGGCTTCGTGAAGAAGGTGTGTGTCGCCGACGTCCTCGCTCCCTATGTCGATCGGTTTTTTTCCCAACCCAGCGCCTTCTCGGTCGTCGATTCTTGGCTTGGCGTCATCGCCTACGCCATCCAGATCTATTGCGATTTCTCGGGCTATTCGGACATGGCCATCGCGACATCCGCCTTCTTCGGATATCGACTCTGCCTCAACTTCGATTTTCCTTACCTTTCTACCAACATCACCGACTTCTGGCGTCGATGGCACATCAGCCTCTCGGGTTGGCTGCGGGACTACCTCTACATTTCCCTCGGCGGAAACCGTCAGGGGACGATGAAAACCTACCGCAATCTTTTCCTCACGATGCTGCTCGGTGGACTCTGGCACGGAGCTGCGTGGACGTTCGTGGTCTGGGGCGCGATGCATGGCGTTGCCTTGGCAGCGCACAAGTATTGGGTGAGCCGCTTTCCGCTCCGCGCATCCGTTTGGACCGGGCTCTTCGGTTGGGCGCTCACGATGCTCGTCGTCCTCATCGCGTGGGTTTTCTTCAGGGCGCCGGATTTCGGCACGACCCTCGTGGCTCTGCATTCTATGGTGGGTGGGGGCGACGGGACGAAGACGCTCCTCGACGGCGTGCTGTTGTTCGTGATCGGTGCCTTTGCCGTCGGCCACGTGCGCGCCGCGCGCTTCTCCGATGCGTCGTTCGTCGAGAGTCGCTCTCCCTACCTCGTGGCAGCAGCCTGTGCGGTAGTGTTGATCTTGGCATATGCGGTCGGTCCGGTGGATTACACTCCCTTCATCTACTTTCAGTTCTAATCTGAGCGACGCGGGGACCGCTCAACGCCAGGATTGGCCCCCCGTTGACAAAGACGGCCGGACCTCAGAGGTTTTCCCCCGGTCATGACCTCAGCCGCCGTGTTTCTTGCCGGACCTTCTGTCGATCATTTTCTTCTCGTCCATTGGCGGAAGAAGCCGCTCTTCCTGCCGGCAGCTCTCCCCGACTTCCGCTCGCCTCTGTCCCCCGATGAGCTCGCCGCTCTGGCCTGCGACGAACGCGTCGAATCTCGCCTCGTCACCCACACGCGGGACCGCGACCGGGATGGAAAACGAGTCGAGCGCCCCTACCGACTCCTCCATGGGCCTTTTTCGGAGGACAGTTTCGGAAAGCTGGGAGATGAAGCCTGGACTCTTCTCGTTCAAGACGTCGACAAGTTCGTGCCCGAGGTGCACACACTGCTCGATCTCGTGAGCTTCCTCCCGCGCTGGAGCGTCGACGACATCATGATCAGCTACGCGGCGCCGGGCGGCTCCGTCGGCCCCCACACGGATCGCTACGACGTCTTCCTCCTGCAAGCGCAAGGGAGCCGGCGCTGGCAGATCAGCACGAAATGTGACGAAGCCAATCTCCGATCGGACACCGAGCTCAAGGTCCTCTCCGATTTTGAACCCGAGGAAGAGTTCGTCGCGCGGCCCGGGGACGTGCTCTACCTGCCCCCTGGCGTTGCACACTGGGGCGTCGCCGAGGATGCGTGCATGACGTATTCCTTCGGCTTCCGGGCGCCCACGGAGGCGGCCCTGGTCAGCTTTTTCGGGGACGAAATGCTCGCGCTTGCGGGTGAAGCTCAGCTCACCGAGCGGACGGGCGCTCCACCGGCGAGTCCGGCGCGACTCAGTCCCGCTTTGCTTCGCAGTGCGCGCGAGATGGTTCAGCGGCGCTTCGATCAGGTCATGAAGAGCGAGCGCACGCTCGGTCGTTACTTGACGATGCCGAAGCCACACTTCGAGACGGAACCAGTGGAGAGCGAATGGACGGAGGAACGAGTGCGCCGCGCTCTCGCCGACGGGACTCCGTGGACGCGGAACATCGCCAGTCGCTTCTTGTACGCCGAAGCCAACGGAGAAATCGTGCTCTTCGTGGACGGGCAGGATCACTCACTGGGAAGCGGAGCGCGCGCGCGGGGCATCGCAGTCGATTTGTGTGAGGGCTCGCCGACGGACGCGGCGACTGCCGCCGCGGAGGGGAACGACACCGCCGCCCTTCGGGCGATTGCGAGCCTGCTGTCCCAGGGCTCGTTGGTTGCCGGCGGCTGACCCTGGCAGGTGAGGTCGAGGAGCTCCGCGGGGGCCGCTGTTCCAAGATGTCCAATCTGGGCCCGAGGAACCTGGGTTTTCCGAGAGTGCTCGGGGGTCGGCAGTCGAGGGGTGCGAAACCGGCCGGATGGCTCGGAGGGCTGGCTCGCCACGTGGTTGTGCTGGTGGCCCCCCAAAACTGCAAGCGGATCCCAGAGCGTCTTCCATGCTGCAATTTGGGCTCACTAGCGGGGAGATTTTGCGACTCTGGCTGCCGCGCTACCTTTGCTCCAGATGTCCGACCGTTCGATCCAGGCCACCTTCAATTACCCGTGTCACTACCGATTGGGGGCCGGGCGGGCTTCCGAGATCGCCATGCTGTGTCACGATCGAGGCGTCGCGCGGCCGCTCATCGTCACCGACGCGGGGGTGGTGGGGCTGCCCTGGTTTCAGCCGCTCGTCGATCAGTTGATGGGAGCTGGGCTTGCCGTGTTCGTCTTCTCCGGTGTACGGCCGAACCCGATTGGTGCCGACGTCGAGAACGGCCTGGGCGCTTATCGCGAGCACAACGCCGACGGGATCATTCTCATTGGTGGCGGCTCACCCCTCGACGTCGGAAAGTGCGTGGCGCTGCTCGTCGACAATCCGGGCACTGTCTTCGACTACGAAGACGTGGGGGACAACTACAAGCGCGCGGACGGGAAGAAGATCCCGCCGATGATCGCGGTGCCGACCACAGCGGGCACCGGCTCCGAAGTGGGGCGCGCTTCCGTCGTCATCAACGAGCAGAGCGAAAAGAAAATCATCTTTCACCCGCAAATGCAGCCTCCGGTCGTCGTGGCCGATCCGCTGCTCACAGTGGGGCTTCCGGCCCATTTGACCGCGTTTACGGGGATCGACGCCTACGTCCATTGCTTCGAAGCGTATTGCGCCGCGGGGTACCATCCCATGGCCGATGGGATCGCGCTGGAAGGGATGCGCCTCATCTCCGAGTTTCTCCCGCGCGCCGTCGTCAACGGGAGCGACATCGAAGCGCGCACGAACATGCTCCTCGCTTCGAGCATGGGAGCTACGGCGTTCCAAAAGGGGCTCGGCGTCGTGCACGCCATCTCCCACGCGCTCGGCGGCAAGCTGAACGTGCACCACGGCCTTGCCAACGCGATCCTGCTGCCGTACTGCATGGCGTTCAATCGAGACGCCATCGAGCAAAGGTGCGCCCGAGTCGCCAGCCACATTGGCATCAAGCCGACCTACGATGCGCTCTTCGAGTGGACGCTTCGCTTCCGAGAGGAAGTGGGCGTGCCGCACACCCTCGCGGCGGTCGACGGGATGAAAGACGACACGCCCGAAAAGCTCGCGCCTCTGGCCAAGGTGGATCCTGCGCTCGGCGGAAACCCCAAGGAAGCATCCGAAGCCGATTTGGCTCAGATCATGCGAAACGCGCTTTTGGGGACCTTGCCTTGATCGTGTTCAGCGCGCGGGATGTGGCGGGGCTGTGGCTGCCGAAAGCCGCACTTCTTTGTAATGGGGCTTCATTGGCACTGCTGCCCGTGTGCGGATAGACTGGACGTGATGGCAGATCCGGCGACGCGTGCTGCTACCTATGAGGATTTGAGGAACCTTCCCGCGCATGTCGTGGGTGAGATTGTGTTCGGTGTCCTCCATGCGTCACCGAGGCCGGCGCCCAAACACGCGCGGGCATCTTCGGTTCTTGGGAGCGAGCTGGGGGCACCGTTCGACCGCGGTCGTGGAGGGCCGGGCGGCTGGGTGATCTTGGACGAGCCGGAACTTCATCTGGCAGAGCACGTGCTCGTGCCCGATCTGGCTGGTTGGCGCCGAGAGCGCGTCTCGGAGTTTCCTGTCGACAAGGCGTACATCGAGATAGCGCCTGATTGGGTGTGCGAGGTCCTGTCGCCGCGAACGACGGCCCTGGACCGGGGTGACAAGCGTAAGGTCTTCGAAGCCCAGGGAGTGGGTCATCTTTGGTTCGTTGACCCGGAGGCGCGAACGCTCGAAGGGCTCGCGCTCGATGGAGCGACCTATCGGGTCATCGATGTCTTTGCGAACGATGCGCTGGTCCGCGCTGTCCCGTTCGATGCCATGGAACTGGAACTCGCTGCCTTGTGGAAGTGGTGAGTCCGCGGGGGCGCTCCGACTCCCCTTCGAACTCATCCAACGAGCGGATTTTTCATTCGAAGGGACGGGAACCGCGAGAAATCTCGATCGGCCGACCACAACTCGGTGACTCCCGAACCGAGACACAGCGCCGCGATACGTGCGTCGTGGACTTTGGGGCCCGAGATCTTGCCGTCAACGAGCAGCTCACGCAGGTTGTCGAAATGGTCGGGCTGCTCGCTGACAAGGAGGCAAGTGGGGGCGTCCAACCACGCTTGTAGTTGTTCTACGGCGCGCTCCGTGGGCGTGGGAGTGCGAAAGATGCGTTCGTTCGTGACGACCGCCAAAAATTCGTGAGCGCATGCCCAGGGGAGTATCCAGGAGAGAGTTCCCTCACAAAGTTCGCGGAGCAATTGCTGCGCTCGGTCGTTCCAGGGCATCTCGCGACGGTGCGCATACACCAGAACGTTCGTATCAACGGCGATCACGCGCCGCGTCCCTCGTAGGCACGTCGCGTGATCTCGTCCCAGTCGCACGGCTCGAGCCCCTCGACAAGGCCGTCTCCCTCGAACGCGAGATCCGGCAGTCGATAGGGCTCTCGCTGCACCGAAAGCACTCGAGTCAGGCCCAAGATCACCAAATCCCGGACGGGGACTCCGCGCTCGCGCGCCACGGCCTTGGCCTGCTCCAAAAGCCCGTCGGGGAGATCGAACGAGGTCCGCATATGCGTAAGCATATTTGATAATATGTGTTTGTGCAAACAATGATTTTCCGAAGCTGAGCTTCGTCAATTTTCGAGCTTGCTGACGCGAATCCCCTCCGGATCGAGATCAGGGAGACGCTTCATCAGTCGGTAGGCCATAGGGCGGGAAACGCCGAGGCTCTTTGCTGCGACGGAGACGTTGCCGCCGGTCTGGCGGCAGGCTGCTTCCTTTCTGCCGCCGGCGTTGTCCTTCGAGAGGATGGTTCGGCGCAGGACTCCTGGACTGCACGTGGGGCATTCCCTGGTGGGGAACAACTTCAACCGACTCTTTTGGGAGACGGGGCCAACCGTGAGAGTCTGAATTTCACTCCTCCCGCGGAAGAAAGTCAGCCCAGAGCGTGGCGAGATCGAGTTCGAACGCTTCGAACGGCTCTGCCCGCACTCGATCCGTGTCGCTGTAGGCGCCGAGCGTGAGCCATTTGTCTCCCTGCAAACGGAGCACCTCGAGGGTGCGCTGGTCCGGATTGATCAACCACACGTGGGGAACACGCTCGCGCGCGTAGATGCGTAGCTTGTCGGTGCGGTCGCGCTTTTCGGTCGCTGGGGAAAGGACTTCACAGATCCAATCGGGGGCGAGTTCGAAGTACGCTTCTTCGCCGATCCCCGGCAGGCGCTCGCGCCTCCATCCACCGAGATCGGGAACGAGGATGTCTTGTCCCAGGTGCAACTCGGGCTCGTCGAGGAGGAGCCAACCTCCCGGTCCCCCTCGACCGCGCTTGAATGGCGGTCCCAGCTCCTCCCCCAGGGCGCTCGTCACCGCCGCGTGGCGTCCAGCAGGGCGCGGCTGAAGTTCGAGGCTGCCGTCGATGATTTCGGCGATCATGTGTTCGGGGGCGCTGAGAATGTCCTCGTACGTCGCGCGCTTCGGTGCGGCCCCGGCCATGAGATCAGTCCCGAAACACCTTGTGAAGCTCGACTGCCAGTTCCGGGAACTTGGGCGTCTTCAAGATCGAGGCGCGAGTGAGACGAGCTGTGAGGGCGTAATGATTGCCGTCGAGATGATGTACGTCGATGCGCCCGCCCGTCGGCTCGACGACCCAGTATTCGCCGACGCCGAAGCGCGCGTAGAGCGGGTGCTTGACGCGCCGGTCGAGGGTGCTCGTGCTGGGAGAGAGGATCTCGACGATGATGTCCGGGGGACCCTCGATCCCCCGGTCGCTGATGATGCCTTGTCGGTCGCTTTTGATGATGCAGAGATCCGGCTGGATGACGTTGGTGTCGGAGAGGATGACGTCGACGGGAGCGTTGAACACTTGGCCGTGCCCGAGAAGCTCGATGGCCGTCATGAGCTCGTACTGAAGGCGGCGGGAGACGGTCTGATGGCGCGTGGAGGGCGCAGGATTCACTTCGAAGTCTCCATCGATGAGCTCCCATCGCCGCCCGTCGCTGGGTAGGGCGGCGTAGATCTCGTAGGTGAACGGGATGTTGGCCGGGACAGCGGGATCCATGTCTGGAAAGATACCACAGCGCGTTTGGTGCTGCCATGAAGGGACAGGAACGCCCTTGGTGCTCCCCGGGCCCCCACCGCGCGGCTCAACTTGAGTCTCTGACATTTCACGCCTAGTCCGTGCGGGATATGAAGCCTTCGTCTGGTCGCGACGACCGCCGCATTTACCCTGACGCCCGACCCGCCCTCGATCGCGATCGCCCCCACGCCCGCATGTGGGGGTTTGCCGACTCGTACTTCGAGGTCGTCGGAGGAACGATACGACTCCATTCGCACCGCTACGCAAGCGGCGGCGCGCCCCTCGAAAACTTTGCGCCGTTCGTCGAAAAGGCGATCGGGGTTGCCTTCGATCCAAGCGAGACTCATCCGATTGCCGACGCAGTTGTTCCGGCGGCGCTTCCGTGTGAAGCATTGATCGCGGCGCTGACTGACGCTCTAGGAGCCGCAGGCGTGTCCACCGCAGATGCCGTGCGACTGCGTCACGGGCACGGCCACCATCTCGAAGAGATCTATCATGTCCTCTACGGGCAGCTCGAGCGCGTTCCAGACGTCGTCGTCTTTCCTTCCAGCGATGAACAGGTGCGGGCGGTGCTCGACCTGGCTGCCGAGCATGGTGCGCTGGTGGTGCCGTTCGGGGGAGGGACCTGCGTGAGCATGGCGCTCGCGTGCTCCGAGAAGGAGCGCCCCATCGTCTCGCTCGACCTTGGCAAGATGACAGCCATCGAATGGATCGATCCGATCACCAAGACGGCGTGCATTCAGGCGGGCGCCGTGGGTCGCGTTCTCGAAGAAGGGCTTCGGGAGCACGGGTTCACTCTCGGGCACGAACCAGACAGTATCGAGTTTTCCACGCTCGGCGGCTGGATCGCGACGAACGCGAGCGGCATGAAGAAAAACCGCTACGGGAACATCGAAGACATCGTTCAGGACGTCACCGTGGTGACGCGAGCGGGCGCGGTGAATCATCCCGGTTCGGGAGCGCGCGTCAGTCATGGTCTCGATGTGCGGAAACTGGCCATCGGGAGCGAGGGGATGTTGGGTGTCATCACGCGCGCTGTCGTGAAGATTCACCGCGCTCCCGAGGTACAGCGGTACGGCTCGCTCGTCTTCCCGGAGTGGAACGCCGGGCTGTCCTTCATGGAGGAGCTTTCGACCTTGCAGGCGACGCCGGCGAGCGTGCGCCTCGTCGACAACTTGCAGTTTCAGTTCGGGCGGGCTCTCAAACCGTCGAACAAGTCTCGGCTCATGCAGGAGCTGCAGAAGCTCTTCGTGACTCAGATCCACGGCGTCGACTTGGAGAAAATGGTCGCTTGCACGCTCGTGTACGAGGGGGACGACCAGGAGCAACGAGATCTCGAGGCCCGTGTGATGCAGCTTGCGAAGAAACACGGTGGTTTTGGAGCGGGCGGAGCGGCAGGCAAGGACGGATACAACCTCACCTTCGGCATCGCGTACATTCGTGATTTTCTCCTTCAATACTGGACCCTGGGGGACTCGTTCGAAACGGCCGTGCCGTGGGGGAAGGTGGACGCCGTGGTGGAGGCGGTGAAGGCCGCAGTGGCAAGATCACATGCGGACAGCGGGCTCGCCGGGCACCCATTCGTTACGGCGCGTGTCAGCCAGATCTATCAGACGGGGTGCTGCGTGTATTTCTACATCGGGTTTCACTACAAGGCGGCGAAGGACCCCCTCGAAGCATTCCGCAAACTGGAACACGACGCGCGCGTCGCAATCATCGAGGCGGGCGGGGCGCTCTCCCATCATCATGGCATCGGGAAGATCCGCGCGGAGTATCTCGAACGGGTCAAGTCCCCGGCGGCTCTCGAATGGAACCGCCGGGCCCGGGATGCGCTCGATCCGGACGGGATTTTCCGGAACGGCAATCAGGGGATTTTTCGGTAGCTGCATTCCCCGAGGCGTCGAGCTAGACTGCGTGTGTGGAATCCGACGCCCACGGGTCGAGCAAACAGCAGCATGCAGATGCTGAAATCGCCGAACGGTTCGAAGCCGCCTACGACGAAAATGGCGTGGACCGTTTGCTGATTCGTGAAAATCTCCGAAGAACCGTGACGGAGCGCGTGCGGGCCGTCGAGGAGACGCTGGCGGCCCTTTCAACTGTCCGGCGTATTGACGCACCGCGCTGATGTTCAACTTTCGTGCCTTGGTCAAAGTGCTCGTCGAGCACGAAGTCGAGTTCGCGATCGTCGGTGGAATGGCGGGGGTGATGCAGGGAGCGCCTATCCACACTCAGGACCTTGACATTCTCTATTCGCTATCGGGCGAAAATCCCGCGCGATTGCTCGATGCGCTGAAGGAGCTCAACAGTGAGTTCTGGGGAGATGCGAGAAAGCTTCGACCGACGCTCAGTCACATGGAGTCGCGCGGCCACAAGCTGATTGCAACACGATTCGGCCGGATGGATTGCCTCGCCACAATCGAGGACGACACGACTTTCGAAGATGTCGTTGAGCATTTGGACTGGATGGAGCTCGACGGGACCCCGGTGCGCGTCCTGTCGCTGCCGCGACTCATCGAGGTGAAGCGAAAGCTCTCGCGCCCCAAGGATCAGTTGGCACTGCTGCAGCTCGAAGCGACGCTCGAGGAGCGCGAAAAGAACGGTTAGAGGTCATCTCACTGGCGCGAGCGGCTGGACTCGCGTTCCGCGCGCGCGATCAGCGGCGCGACGAGCTGATCGAGGCCGTTCTGTCTCACGACGAGCGCAGTCTCCAACATCATGCCGAGCTTGCCGCTTGGCATGCCTTTCCGTGCGAACCAAGCGAGGTAGGCCTCGGGCAACCTGAGCAGGAGCTGCCCCTCGTATTTTCCGAACGGCATCCGGTAGCGGCACAGTTCTTCGAGGAGTGCTTGGTCGGGCAGGGCGGGCGAGTCCACTCCCCACGTTGTAGCACCGCCTGCGGGAGTGGACCTAGGGGTGAATCCCCAGTTCTCGGGCCTTGTCCTCGTCCCAGTAGGTGGCCTCGATCTTGTGGCCGTCCAGGTCTCGCACGAATCCACCGTAGTAGGGCTCGCCGTAATCCGGACGGGGTCCAGGAGCGCCCTCATCGGTGGCTCCGGCTTCGATAGCGGCCTCGTAGAACGCCTTTACCTGCTCGGGGCTCGACGCGACGAAGCTGACGTGAACGCCGTTTGCAACATTGGCAGGCTCTCCGTTCTGGGGAGTTTGCACCCAGAACTCGGGGAATTTCTTACCGAAAGCGGCGGCTTCGCCAAACTCCATGACCTTGTGGCAGCCAACAGCCGCAAGCACCTTTTCGTAGAATGCGACGGCGCGATTGAAGTCGTTCGTCCCAATGGACACGTGGTGAATGCAGCTCGGATTCTCTTCAGACATGACGAGTGCATAACTGACGCCTCCTGACATCGTCGTGTCAGCAGGGTTCGGGGTTTCGCTTGTCGACGTCCGTGGACTCCGTCCAGCACGCTCTGAGGATTGTTTCCATGTTCGGAAGTTCCAGGAATTTTCTGCA
>CBFGUR010000048.1:0-38225 GCA_965652275.1 uncultured Polyangiaceae bacterium
CCGCGGGCCTTTTGGGCCGAAGGCCCCTCTCGCATCGGTCATTCCCACTCCTCCTGGGAAGCGCCCTTTCGGGTCGCTTCCGCCGCCGGCAGTAGCGGGATCGAGGCAGCTTCTAACACGGGTCGCGGTTTCCACCTAGTGGTTGCATACTAGGAGCAATGGACGAGGTCGGGCTTCTGGACGAAATGACATCCGTCCTGAAGTCGGCGGGGGTGGAGATCCGTGCCGAGCCGTTCAAGCACCCGCCCGAGTCTGCCGGGGGCCTGTGCAGACTGCACGGTCAGAAACTCGTTTTGCTCGACTCGAGAGCGAGCCGCCCCGAAAGAGCCCGGGCCCTACTCGAGGTCGTCGAAGCAATTGGGCTCGAAGCGTTGGGGATCGCCGGAAGGGACTTGAGCCCAGCCCTCCTGTCTGCTCTCAATCGGAGAGGCAGGATGACTTGGCCCCACAAGAAGGATGCACCGCCGCTCGCGAAGGCGACCGGCTCCGTTCGGAAGCCCCCCCCGCCGCGGCTCGCAGATTTGACGACCATGGGAGTCGGCGGCCGCCCGAGTCGTTTCGTAGAAGTCGTGAGCGACGACGAAGTGCGGCAGGCCGTCCTTCAGGCCAATGAAGAAGGTCTTGCTCTTTACCCCCTGGGAGGAGGAAGCAACATCGTCGTGTCGGATGACGGCGTGGAAGGCGTCGTCATGAAGCTCGCAATGACAGGCATCGAGCTCACCCATCAGGGCGAACAAGTTTTCGTGACGGCCGCTGCTGGCGAGAACTGGCACGACTTCGCCGCTCAGATGACGGCAGAAGGGTTTGCGGGGATAGAGTGCTTGGGGGGGATACCCGGGTCCGTGGGTGCAACCCCTATTCAGAACGTGGGCGCCTATGGACAGGAAGTCTCGCAGACGATCACGAGCGTCCGCATACTCGACCGGAAAACGCTCGAAATCTCTCAAATCCCCGCCCAAGATTGCGGATTCGTCTATCGAGGGAGCATCTTCAAATCTGACGCAAAGGACCGATACATCGTTCTTGCGGTGACGTACCGCCTCACCAGAAATACGCCGCCGCAAATTCGCTACGGCGAGCTGTCGAAGGCCTTGGGCGAAAAAGGAAGTCAGATACCCGACCTACAAGACGTCTTCCGGACGGTCCTCGAGCTTCGCAAGAACAAGTCGATGGTGCTCGACCCCGAAGACGAGAACTTCAGAAGCTGCGGTTCGTTTTTCGTCAACGCCCAGGTTTCCCCGGAGAGCGTCCTGGAAATCGAAGAAACGGTCGGTGAAGCCCCTCCTCAGTTTACCGGGGAGGGGGGCCGGATCAAGATCCCCTCGGCTTGGCTGATCGAGCGCGCCGGTCTGACGAGAGGCATCCGCCAGAAGTACGCCGGCCTGTCCACCAAGCACACCCTGAGCATCGTCGCCCATGAAGGAGCGCTCGCCCGGGACGTCGTGGCCTTCGCGCACCACGTCCGCAGCGTAGTCGAAGAGCGATTTTCAGTGAGACTGATACCGGAACCGACGTTCTGGGGATTCGACCAGCTGGAGGATGGCCTCCCGGCCGAATGAGTGACCATCCTCGCAAGTGGAGGCTACATTGGACGTAGGGAAGATATGGGGGCCCTTCGGCTCTCGCGAATGCACCCCATGAGCATCCTTTCGATACCGGTCGCGATGGCCGCCGCCGTCACCGCATACGTGGGGCTCTATCACCTGTGGCTCCACACGCGGCGGCCCAATCGCTCGGATCTGTACTTCGCCCTCACCTGTTTGTGCATGCTCGGGTACGACGGCGCCGCAGCATTTCATTACTCGGCCACCACCCCGGATGAAGCGGAATTCTGGCAGCGCCTCGAAATCGTCAGTGCGCTCCTCACGGCTGTTCCGTTCCTGAGCCTGGTCAACGAGCAGATGCAGGTCAGGCTTCCGACCTGGGCCAAGGTTTCCCTCGCGCTGTTTCCTCTACTTGCGCTGGTCACCCTGCTCGAACGGCGAGGCTGGGTCGTGACGGATACCCCTTTGCCCAAACACGTCGTCACTCCATGGGGTCATTGGACGTTGATGGAGGTGGATTTGGGTCCCCTCTTCACAGTGGCCTCGGCGACGGTGCCTCTCATGACGATCTACTGCCTCTGGGTCGCCTTGGGAGCACCACGTCCGCAGAGGGGTGGATGGAAGCGCCGCGAACAGCGGTCTTCCCCGCTGGTAGCCGTGGGGGTCGCACTGCTGATCGCCATCATGCACGATATTTTCGTCGCACGAGGAGTCATTGCGCACCCCTACATCTTCGAGTTCGCTTGGCTGATGGTGGCCGTGACGATGAGCTGGACGCTTTCGAAGGAGGTACTCTCAGCCTCCCAAACGCGTGCCGCGCTGTTCAAGACGGAGCAACGTGAGACGACGACTCTGGCCGCCATCCAGGACGCTGTCGTCACGACGGACATGGCAGGAAACATCTCCCTCCTGAACCCAGCCGCGGAGCGCCTGCTGGCCGTGAGTCGGCACGAGGCCATCGGAAAGCCTCTCATCGACTATATCGAGCTCACCTCGCCGGAGACCCACAGCATCGTGAAGGACCCGATCCGCTTCGCCGTGGGACGCCCGACCAATCCGTATGGAAAGCTCCCGCAACTGGTGACCACCGATGGAAACGAGCGGCGCGTCGACGTCGGGGGCGCGCCTCTGAAAGGATCCGAAGGGCACGTCCACGGCGCCATCGTGGTGTTTCGGGACCTGACGCTGCAGCACGAGGCTCTCGAAACGCTCCAGCACGCCAAGAAAATGGAATCCATTGGGCAACTAGCGGGGGGGGCGGCCCACGACTTGAACAACCTCCTGACTCCCATTCTTTCGTACGTAGAACTCGTCCTGAACGACGCGCCCCCGAACTCCAAGTCCTCACGTTTCCTGCGCCACGTACAGGACGCAGCCCAACGCGCCGCCGGACTGACCCGCCAACTCTTGGCCCTATCGAGGAAGCAAGTTCTCGACGTTCAAGTTGTCCCGCTCGGCGAATTCGTCCGCCAAACTCGACCGATTTTGGAACGTCTCGTTGGAGACAAGATCTCCCTTGCGATGAATATCGACGAATCGGCAGGTCGCGTGAGCATCGACCTGGGGCAGTTCGAACAAGTTCTGCTGAACCTGACCGCCAACGCGCGAGATGCGCTTCCAAGCGGTGGGCGGATCACAATCGGCGTTCGACGCCTCCAGGGCGATCAGTGTTGCCTGGAGGTCCGCGACGACGGCGTAGGCATGCCGAAGGACGTCTCCGCCCGCATCTTCGAACCCTTCTTCACGACGAAACAGAGAGGAAAGGGCACCGGACTCGGACTTGCGTCCGTGCGCGGAATTGTCGAGCAACACGGGGGGACTATCTACGTGGATTCCGAACCAGGTGAAGGCACGAGCATCGAGATCGTGCTTCCCACCACGGCGGCAGAGTCGCCGACTTCCTCGATTAGGCAGCTCCCGAGCACGGATGCCGCGCGCGGCACGGAAACGATCCTCGTCGCCGAAGACGATCCGGGGGTGCGCAGCCTCATCCACGACGTCCTCACCCAGCTCGGGTACACGGTTCATAGTGCAGACGGTCTCGCCATGGCCGTCGCCATCGCCCAGAGTGAGCCCATCGATCTCCTACTCACAGATGTGGTTCTTCCAGGAGCAGACGGGCCTCGAATCCGAGATGCCGTAAACGAGATCGATCCAGTGCCCTGCCTGTTCATGACGGGTCATGCCGACGACCGACTCGGCGAACACGGCATCATTCCTCGCGGAGTGGACGTACTGCGCAAACCCTTCACTGTGGCCGGACTCAGCCTCAAGGTACGTCAGGTCCTCGACGCGAAGAAGCGTCAGGTGAGAAGCCGAGCCTGAGGTTCAGCACTCAAGCCCGTCGCGCACGACTATCGGAAGCGGCGTTTGGGTCGACCAAAGCGCGGCCCACCCGGCGGCCCTTCGTCGTCCCCCGCCCTGGAAGGGCGGCGAGCCGCCGCGGCCTGACTCGGGGCGTCACGCCACTTCCCGCGCCCAGGCTTCTTCGGACCACGCGGTGCGCCTCGGCCGTCGGCTCCTCGCGGGCCCGCTCCCGCTTTACGGTGAGGTCCACGCTCTGGCGCTGCACGTCGTCCGCGGCTCTCCGAAGCGATGTGCTCGGAAATCTCACGAGGCGGACACGGCGGCGCCACGTCAATCATCGAGAGCAGTTGCGCGACGACTTGTTCGGCGCTCGCGTCGCTGAGAACCTTCCTGGCGTATTCGAGCTGCTCTTCGGTCGCCGGGGTTTCCAGGGCCGCAAAGAGGCGGCGCTTGCCGGCTTTGGAGTAGAGCTTTCGAATCTTCTGCGCTGTGGGAACCGGGGCCCACTGGGGCTTGATACGCGCGACGTGCAGGAGGCGCTCGATGCGTCCACGAGCTTGAGGAGGAAGAAGCAGGACGCTCGTCCCTTTGCGTCCCGCTCGCCCGGTCCGGCCACTGCGATGGGTGTAGGTGTCCGGGTCCCCGGGCGGATCGTAGTGCACGACGAGCTCGATACCTTGCACATCGAGGCCTCGCGCCGCGACGTCGGTCGCGACGATGAGCTCGATCTGCCCGGCACGAAAGGCTGAGAGCGTCCGCGTGCGTTGTGCCTGCGCAAGGTCTCCGCTCAGGGGTTCTGCACGAAGGCCGTCGCGCTGCAGTCGCTCGGCCACCTCCAAGGTGTCAGCTCGAGTCCGCGTAAAAACAAGAGTTCGGCTCGTCTCCCCGTCGACGTTCTCGCCCCTCGCGCGAAGCAGCACGTTGATGAGCGCGTCGTAGCGGTGACGCATACCTACGACATGCGCAACGTGCTCGATGTCCTCGTTCGCCTTTCCGAGCGGAGATCCCTCGAGGTAGACCGGATCTCTCTGGAATCGTTCGGCAATTTTCTTCACCTCTCCGGAGAAGGTGGCCGAAACGAGATGGGTGCGCCGCTCTTTCGGGAGTGCCTCGAGGATCGCCTCGAGTTCGTCCCGGAAGCCCATGTCGAGCATCTGATCCGCCTCGTCCAAAATCACCTGGTCGATGAAGTCTCCCACGAAGCCACCGCGGGTGAGATGATCGAGCACTCGGCCCGGTGTCCCCACGACGATGCGCGGACCGCGAGCGAGATTCTTGCGCTCCTGGACGACGCTCGTTCCACCGGTCACGACCTCGACGAGGGCATCGGGGACTTCCGCGAAGAGCCAAGCAAGTTCGCGTTTCACCTGAGTCGCAAGCTCACGAGTCGGTGTGAGAAGCAGCACCTGGGGGGCCTTGGTATCGACTGCGGTTCGGGCCGCCTTTTGTTCGGCGCGAGGACCAGTACGAAGCAGTTCCCGCCCCATGGCGATCCCAACGGCGACGGTCTTGCCGGACCCGGTCTGAGACGAAATCCGGACGTCGCGCGAGTTGGTATCGGCACGGACGACAGCCTCTTGGACGGCGGTCAGTGAATCGAACCCCTTTTTCTCCAGCGTGCTGCGGAGAAGGGGCGGCAGTTCGCTCGTGTCGAACTTGCCAAATGTATCGCCTGAAGTGGCTGCGGGGATTTCGTCGTCCTGGGCGAGCCCGGACCCGCCAATTTCGGCGTCTGTTGAAGGATCCGAACTCATCGTTTTCTCTATTCTTGGAGGTTAGCCCTCGAGGAAGCGTCCTTCGTCGAAGTCGCGCGGAGAGAGCTCACGGAGACCGTGCTTGCTCATTTCAATCACCCGGGTAGCGACGCGACTGACCATGTCGCGATCGTGGGTGACGAAAATCGCGGTGCCCTCGAATGCTGCCAAACCCTGCGTGAGGGCACGGATCGCTTCGAGATCGAGGTGGTTGGTCGGTTCATCGAGCACGAGAACGTTGGGACGGGTGATCATCAGCTTGGCTAAGAGCAGCCGGACGGTCTCACCACCGGAAAGAACCTTGGTAGGCTTCATGGGCTCCTCTTTCTTGAAGAGCAGCCTACCGAAGAGTGCACGGAGATTCTCCTCGTCGTCGGTCTCATTGAACTGCCAAAGCCACTTGTGCGCGCTCATGTCGCTCTTTTCGATCGCGTCCCCGTGGTCCTGAGGCATGTAGCCGATGTGGGTCTCGTAGCCCCACTCGATCTTCCCGTGATCCGGCTTCACGTCGCCAGCCGCCGGCTCCATCCCGTTCAGCAGCATCTTGACCATGGTGGTTTTGCCAGCGCCGTTCGGGCCCACGATCGCGATCTTGTCGCCGCGCATCACGCTGAGGTTGAAGCGCTCGCAAATGACGATGTCGTCGAACTTCTTGTCGAGCATCTCGATGCCGATGACCTGCTTTCCGCTCTGACGTTTCATCTCGAAACGGATGAACGGACGCTGGATGTTGGAGCGCTTGAGGTTGGCCATCTCGCGCTTCTCGCGTTCGAGCTTCTTCTCACGGCTTTTCACCTGGCTCGCACGGGAGCCCGCTCGAAAACGCTGAACGAAGGTCTGGAGATCTTCTATCCGCTTCTGGCGGGCTGCGTTGTCCTGCTCGACGTTGGACCGGGCCTCCGCCTTGGTCTCGACCATGTCATCGTAGTTGCCCGGGTAGGTGATGATCGTCTCGTAGTCGATGTCGGCGATCTTGGTGCAGACCGCATTGAGGAAATGGCGATCGTGGCTGATGACGATGAGGGTTCCCGTGTACTGGACGAGGAACTCTTCGAGCCAGCGGATGGTTCCGATGTCGAGCGCGTTGGTGGGTTCGTCGAGCAGCAGAGCTTCGGGATGCCCGAAGAGAGCCTGCGCGAGCAGCACACGCACCTTGTCACCACCAGTGAGAACGCTGAGCGTTTCCCCGTGCTGGTACTCGGGGATCCCGAGACCATTGAGCAGGCTCGTCGCTTCCGACTCAGCGGTGTACCCGTCCTCCTCGGCAATCACCATCTCGAGCTCGGCGAGGCGCACGCCGTCGTCGTCCGTGAGCTCGTCACCCTTGATGAGGAGCCCCTCCTTTTCGCTCATGGCCGCCCAGAGCGGCTTGTTTCCCATCATGACGACGTCGATGATGCGCACCGAGTCGTACATGTGATGGTCCTGACGAAGAATACTCGTCTTTTTCGGGCGCTTCACATGCCCCGACATCGGCTCGAGGTCACCGGCCAGGATCTTCATGAAGGTGGACTTGCCCGCTCCGTTGGGACCCGTGAGACCGTAGCGTTCGCCCGGATGGAAGGTCGTGTTGACCTCCTGGAAGAGCATCTGCGCGGCGAAGTTCATCGTGACGTCGTTGACGGTGATCATGGCTGTGTCCGAAGTTCAAAGAGGCTGCCGGTTCGGGGGGCGAAAAGACTTCGCGCCCGGGGCGCGCCTCTCTTGGATCCACGAGGAGCTGGCTCGTGGAGGGGGCGCCGAAGCTAGCAGGATGGCTCGCGTAAGCCAGTGCGGAGGCCCTAGCGGCCGCGAAAGCTGGAAATTCCCCTCGATTCTAGCCTGGTCACAAAACAGAAACGGCTGCTGGGACAACCCCCGCAGCCGGAACCCGTGTCAGCGCGGCTCGACGCCGCACCAAGCAGTCGAAGAGCCGAAGCTCAGCTCTCGTCCGTGTCTCCGTCCTTGTCCTCGCCACAAAGACGCGTCCGGACCGAGTCGTCGGTGTCTCCGTCCTTGTCCTCTCCGCAGAGAGCAGACTCATCGGAGTCCCCTTCCTTGTCCTCTCCGCAAAGAGAGCTGACGACCGACTCATCCGAATCCCCGTCCTTGTCCTCTCCGCAAAGTGCAGACTCGTCCGAGTCCCCATCCTTGTCCTCTCCACAAAGAGAGCTGACGACCGATTCATCCGAATCCCCGTCCTTGTCCTCTCCGCAAAGTGCAGACTCGTCCGAGTCCCCATCCTTGTCCTCACCACACGCGAAGGCGGAGGTGCTGAACGAAGCCAGCGCAAGAGCAGCGCCAGCGGCCCACAGATTCGTTCGAATCATCATGAGAGGAACGATGAGGCGCCCGACTGGGGGCGTCAAGGCGAAAAGCACGTGGTATGCCCCCGTCGATGCCCGTCCTCGATGTGATCGGACTGAATAAATCGCTGGGAACCCGCACTTTGCTCCGAAACGTGCACTTTACTGTTGTCCGGGGCGAAAAAGTCGGCCTCGTTGGGGACAACGGCTCGGGAAAAAGCACCCTGGGACGGATCCTGGCCGGGCGGCTCGAGTCCGACACCGGCGCGATCACGACGCGAAAGGGCGCGAAGATCGCCTATCTCCCCCAAGACCCGCACCTCGAACCCGGGAAAAACGCTCGACAAACGGCCCTCTCCGGGCTCACCGAATGGCTTTCGGCCCATGAGCGTCACGCAACCCTGTGCACCCAGCTCGCCCAGGCGGGTTCCGAGACAGAAACGGAAAAGCTGCTCCAGGAGCAGGCCGAGGTCACCCATGCCATCGAGCGACTCGGCGGCTGGAATCGAGAGGACGAAGCCCGACGTGTCCTCACCCAGCTGAACATGAAGGACCTGGAGCAGGATGTGGGCACGATGAGCGGCGGCGAACGGCGACGAGTCGCCCTCGCCCGGCTGCTGATCGAATCCCCAGACCTGGCGATCTTGGACGAACCCACGAACCACCTGGACGCGGACACGATCGAGTGGCTCGAGGAATATCTCACGAACTCGTTCGCGGGCGCACTGATCTTGATCACCCACGATCGCTACTTGCTCAACAACGTCGTGACCAGAACGCTCGAAATCGAGGACGGCACCGTCCATTCGTACGACGGCGGCTGGGAGGAATACCTCATGGGCCGGGAGGAGCGCCGCGCCCACGCAGAACGTGAGGAAGCCAACCGGCAGAACTTCCTCCGCCGAGAGATTGAGTGGCTGAGACGCCAACCGAAGGCACGCACCGGAAAGCAAAAAGCGCGCATCGGGCGCGCCGAACAGGCTCTATCGGTCGCCGGTCCCAAGAAGGCAGCAGCGCTCGACCTCAAACTCGAGGATACACGCCTCGGGGGCAATGTTCTGGAGACGCGCTCTCTGGACGTTTCCATCGGGGGGAAGACACTCGTCCGCGGGCTGGATTTTCACCTCACCAAGGGCCAGCGCGTCGGCATCGTCGGTAAAAGCGGCGCCGGCAAGACGACTCTCTTGCGCACGCTCCTCGGGGAGCACCCGCCGCACGGGGGAGAGGTCCTCCTCGGGAAGAACACGAAGGTGGCGTACCTCGACCAAATGCGTAGCGGTGTGGACGAGTCCGAGACCGTGTTCGATGCAGTCACGGGCGGGCGACCGAGCGTCACCGTGGGCGACACGGACTACAGCAGCTACAGCTACCTCAGGCGCTTCCGTTTCGAAGGTGACGTGCTTCGGCAACCGGTCGGTGGGCTGTCTGGTGGAGAGCGCTCCCGTCTTTCGCTGGCAAGGCTGATGCTTTCCACGGCAAACGTGCTCGTCCTCGACGAACCAACGAACGACCTGGACGTCATGACGCTGAGCGCGCTCGAAGAACTCATCCTAGGCCTGAAAGGCGCAGCGCTCATCGTCAGCCACGATCGGTACTTCTTGGACCGTGTCGCGACCTCCGTGCTGGCTCTCGATGGCGAAGGCGGCGTCGATCACATTCAAGGCGGATACAGCCAGTACGCGGAAGAGCGAGCCGCGAAGAGAGAGAAAAAGGGCGCGAGAGACTCTTCACCCGTTCCAAAGCCCGCGCCTCCGAAGAGCGAAGCGACTCCAGCCGATCCCGCCAAGAAGAAGCTCACCTACGCCGAGGAGATCGAGCTCCGGGATCTCTTCGAGAAGGTGGAATGTGCAACTGAAGCGGTCAGCGCTTTGGAGGCGAGGATGGCTGATCCTGCGCTTTACACCGAGCGAAGGGAGGAAGCAGCTCGCATCGAGGCCGAGCTCGCCGAAGCGCGCAAGACTCTCGAAATCGTCGAAATGCGTTGGCTCGAGCTAGAAGAGCGTCGCGAAGGATGATCCAAGCGTGTTCTCGTGCACTGCGGGTGCGATGCTGGGTCCTACCGATTCTCGAGATGAGCTTCAGTCTCGTTCGGCTCGCTGCCGACGAATTCGAAAAGCGAGATCGGAAAGCCGACGCGAGACGACAGCGGCCATACGAGGCGAGCCCTCGAACAGGTCTCCTGCAAGAAGGCTGACGATCCCCTGTCGTAGCGGGAGCTCTTGCAGCTCAGCTTCGACGAAGGACACATCGAAGAAATCGCCGGAATAGAAGCCCAAGATGAGGGGCTCCATGAGCGCTGCTGCAGCTTTCATTTGTTGCTCGTAGTCTGCGGGCGAGAGCCTGCCGTCGATAACACGGGCCAGGCGCTCCGCCCCTTCCAGGGCAAAGAGGACCCCCGAAGAGAACACCGGATCGAGGAACATCGCCGCGTCGCCAACTAGAGCCCATCCGTTGCCCGTGAATGCGGCGGCGTACTCGGTGAAGTCGCGATGTCCGGAAAGCGTTCCACATTCCGGCGCGTCCACGAGCAGATTCCGGAGCTCGTCACATTCGCCGAGAGCGGTCTCCCAGCGAAGGCTCTTACGGTCTGGCGTGGTCACGAGTCCGACGCTCGTCACGTCGTTCCCAAGCGGGATCTGCCAGAACCATGCGCCGCGAGTGGCGTGGATGGCTATGTCCCCGGGGGCGCTCTCGGCGAGCGAGGCTACTCCTCGAAAATGACGGGCCACGGCCGCGTTGCGCAATTTCGGGTGAGAAACGTAGGTGGTGAGTTGGCGTCCCAAGACCCGCCGGCGACCCGTGGCATCCACCACCCAATCGTAACCCTCCGGTGCTCGTTTGACCTCTTCGTGCCGGAACCGCACACCGCTCTCGCGAGCCACGGCTCGGAGTCTTTCGTCGAAAACGGCGCGCTCCACTTGATGCGCGCTCAGGAATTCAGGGCGCTCAGCGTCGGCAAAATCGTAGCGGACTTTCCGCCCCGAGAACGAAAAGAGAGCGCCCTTTTTCTCGACGAATCCATCCATCGACACCCCGAGCTGACTCAACACCCGATTGCCGAAAGGCAGGAGCGACTCTCCGACAACGGCTTGCGCGGGGTCGTCCCTCTCGAACAGGGTGACGTCGTGCCCGCTCCGCGCGCAAAGAGCTCCGAGAGTACAGCCGGCCGGCCCCGCTCCCACGATGGCGACGGTGCGGCGAGTCATTCAGACCTCGCTTCGGTGCCTGAGGAACTCGGCCAAAGCGTCAATCGAAGAAAACGCCGCTCGGTCGGCCTCGTCCTGAGTGAGCCGCACACCAAACGCTTTCTCGATTTCGATGGCAAGCTCCAGTGCATCCACGGAGTCGAGCCCGAGACCGTCACCGAACAAAGGCGCAGCGTCATCGATGTCGTCGGGGGTGACGTCTTCGAGCTGAAGTGCCTCACAAATGAGCACTTTTAGGGCGTGATTGAGATCTTCCAAAACGGCTTTTGCTGAAGAGACTGACGCTGGATAGAAAGACGTCCTGTCGAAATCAAGCGGAGCAATCGCGTCAGGCTTCGCCGCAACCCTATCAGTGAGCGTGCCCGTGGTGGTGGTCCCCGTGTCCATGTCCGCTGTGGCCGTGTCCACCGTGGCCGTGGTCATCGTGTCCATGCGAGTGTCCGTGCTCCCCTTGAAGAGTCGAAAGGAATCCGCGCACGCCGGCGCGAAACACGGCCCGGAGCAAGAGGAGTCCACTCAGGGCGGCGAGAGCTTGCCAGATGATCCCATGGGAATGGGCAACCTCTTCCGCGGCAGAAATCACCGAGCCAGCCCAGAAGAAATCGATCAGGAACCCAATCGTCCAAGACATGGCCACCACGGCAAGGACGCCGACGACCGCCGCGCGAGTCCCGAACCAACGACGCAAGAACACGAGCGTGGCGACGTTCGTGGCGGGCCCGAGCAGAAGGCCCACGAGCACGGCTCCAGGCGAAAGCCCTTTGGCGATCAACACGGCCGCGAGCGGCGTCGCCGAGGGAGTACACACATAGCTCGGCACTGCGACCAGAGAGATCACGGCGAACTGAGCAAACCATCCCTTGACCCCGGCGAAGGCTTCCTGGGGTAGAGCAACTTCGAGAAGGGCAGCGCCGACGATACCCAAGATCATCCACGCTCCGACGTGTTGAAACAATTCATCGAACGCCGAAAGCACGCGGCGGTGCCACGGCCCCTGTTTGACTCCCGCGCTCAGCGAAGGTGGGACCTCGTCGGTGACGAGGGACGTGCGACGAACCATCGCCGAGACGACGAGGGCCGCCACGAACGCTACGAGCAGCGCCCCGCCGAGACGAAACCATGCAAACGGCCAGCCCAAAAACCGCACACTGAGCGCAAAGGTCTCGACCCCCAGTTCGGGCGTGGAGAGGAGAAAAGCGACCACGAGTGCAGGCGCCGCACCTCGACCTTTCAGCGCAGCAGAAATCGGCAGGACGCTACACGAGCAAAGGGGGAGCGGGGCACCAATGATTGTGCCTCTCGCGGCGTCGAGTACTGCGCCCCGAGACCGGAAGAAGCTCGCAGGAAGTTTCGTTCCGAGCGTGGCCAAGAGCGCACCCGCCCCGAGCCCGAGAATGAGCAGGGGCCCCGTCTCGATGGCAAAGTCGAGGAGAGAATGTTGGAAGTGACTGACCGTGTCATGGTCGTGCGCGTCGTCCCCGTGGTGAGCGCCCTGGCCGAGGAAACTCACGTACAAGCCCAGGCCCGCGGCGATGAGATCCGAAACCCGCGCTCCCCGCGACGTAGGAAGCTGCAGGGCGAGGTCGTGCGTGACCACGTGCACCAACATCCCTCCGACGAAGGCCGCGACCCAGGCGCTCGCCGTGACGAACGTTTCGGCGGGCACCGAATGCGCAACGAGAACGCCCGACAGGCTGGCTACACCAAGCCCGGCGGCCCGCTTGAGAGCGGAGCCGCGCCCGCGCACCGAGTCGAACGTCAGGACGACGATTGCAACGACAGGTACGCAATGTGCGGCGAGAGCAGCGATGACTCCGCCGCGCGCGGAACTCTCGAAGAGCTCGACCGTAAAGGCTCCGAGACCGATCCCATCGCCGACCCGGTGCACCAAGACTCCCACGTAGCTGGCCTCGAGGGCCAAGTCGCGGCGACTTTGCCCCGGCGGGGCATCGTGCCCCGCACGCCAGAGAAACATGCTCACCTTTGCCAGCATCTCCGGGGTCAACAGACCGACGATGAAAACCAAGATAGCCCAGGCGCCGGCTTCCGAGAGTGCCTCGGGGAGAAGGTGAAGCACGACGACTGACAAGGCCGCCATGAGCGCAAACGTCCGCACGGGACCCATCCACAAGTCCCGACTGCGGGGGACGAGAGCGAGAAGCGTGCCGGCAAGCACACTCGCCAGCGTGACGGCGATGGCCCAGATCATTCGGACCGCGGACCTTGACTCAGGCGCGCTAAAAGTAAAGTACCCGAATCGGGGCTCAACCCGAAAGCTGGAGCCGGACGAGCCTCACACCTGCGTGGCTCGCGATCAGCGTGTCGAGCCAGCGGTGGCCCCAGTAGGTGTATTCGACCTGACCCCCGAAGGCTCGGTTTTCCACCAGGGGTGCAATCAACTCTTCCAGGTCGACGTGCTCTGCTGGCTCCTGAGGGCTCCTTTTGAGCGTGACCTCGAAATCTTCAGCCAAACGGGACAGACGAGCGAGGTGTCGCCGCAGGCGCGTCTCGTCCAGGAGCCGTTCATCGAAGTCCAAGCTTTCCGGCGGCTTAGATGCTTCGTGGACGCCCGATTGCGGGGAGCACCCGAGAGTTTGCACGGGCGGGGGAGCCGGTCGTTCTGAAGTACTGTCTGATCGCCGCATCTGAGTGAGCCGTAGGGCCTCCTGGAACTTATTAACGGCCGCACGGCCCCCCCCTTAACCGATCCAGCGATCCATTTCCTGGGTGGGCGAACATAGACCTGTTTTTCAGGAAAATGGGGCAAGTCCAAAAAATCCCTTCCCTTTCCTCATGGGGCTCGATGTGGCATCCACCGGTCAGCCGTGAACACGCTCGCTGAAAACAGCCCCGTGGGAAACACCACTCTCTTTCTCGAAGCTCCCGCCGCCGACACCACGACCGCTTGGTCGAGGTTCTGGTCCAAGGCTTTGAACGACCCCCGAGACGTCATCTTCATCAACCTCTCGCTGCAGATGACTCTTTTCCTCTTGCCGGTCGCGGTGGCCCTATTCGTGGTGGGACGGTTCCCGTGGTGGTGGGCGCCCGTCTACTGGGTGTACATGTTCGCGTTCTTCCTGGATCGCTTCATCCTGATGCTGCACTGCACGTGCCACAGGCCGCTCTTCAAGAGGCAGTTCAAGTTCTTGAACAACTACATCCCTTGGGTTCTCGGACCTCTAGTTGGGGAAACGCCCGAGTCGTACTTCGTGCACCACATGGGCATGCACCACAAGGAGGGGAACCTGATGAACGATCTCTCCAGCACGATGCGTTTCCAGAGGGACAAGTTCACGCATTGGTTCCGCTATTGGTTCCGATTCATGACATGGGGCCCGATCGAACTCTTCGTTTATCACGCCAAGGCGGGCCGCAAGAAGATGCTCAAACGCCTCGTCATCGGCGAGGGCTCCTACTGGATCGTCACGGCGCTCCTCGCCTATTTCGTGAGCTTCCAGGCCGCCCTCGTGGTCCTCGTCGTACCGGTGATCCTCACCCGCACGCTGATGATGGCGGGCAACTGGGGCCAGCACGCGTTCGTAGACCCGGACGAACCGGACAACGACTTCAAGAGCAGCATCACCTGCATCAACAGCCGCTACAATCGGCGTTGCTTCAACGACGGATACCACATCATTCATCATCTGAAGCCGTCGATGCACTACACGGAGATGGCCGACGAATTCGACAAGGCTCGGGATCTGTACGGACGGCAAGACGCCATCGTGTTCGAAGGGCACGACTTCTTCTCGGTCTGGTTGTTCTTGATGCTCGGCCAAAAGAAAGCCCTAGCGCGAGCTTTCGTACGACTCCCCGGTGCACCCGAACGCACGGACGAAGAGGTGATAGAACTCATCAATCGTCGCATGAGACCTTTCGGGCCGGACGGGAAGCCCTTGGCCGCGGCGAACTGAGGCATATCGATGTCACCCGAGCTTCTCGTGGTAGGGTGGCACGAACCCGTCGCTTTGCCGGACCTCGGTATCGAGCGAGCCTTTGCAAAGATCGACACTGGCGCGGACACTTCCACTCTGCATGCGAACAACATTCGCGTCATGAGCCGGGGTTCCGAACGGCTCGTCCAGTTCACGCCTCCACTCCTCAGGCGCCAAGCCTCCTGCAAAGATTGGCCCGAAGGCGGCGTACGTCACGTGACCGCACCCCTAGTCGAGGAGCGGATCGTGAGAAGCTCGATGGGACAGGATGAAGAGCGAGTCATCATCAAGACGACTCTCGTTTTGGGTCCACTCGAGATTGAAGCGTGCTTTTCACTCACGAATCGAGACGGCCTTCGCTTCCCGCTCTTGATCGGTCGGGATGCGCTCGGTGGGCGAGCATTCGTCGATCCCGGACGAGCCCATCTCCTGGAGCCTCCTGAGCTGTGATGGCCGATGCGGGTTTTCCCGCCGTCGTGATGGACTATACCTTCCCCAGCCATGGGTCTTTTCGACGTCCACGCCCACTTGACGAGCCCGAAATTCGGAGCCGACGTCGACGATGTCCTCTCGCGCGCACGAGAAGTCGGGGTGACGACCATCATCACCAATGGTCTCAACGTGGCGGACAACCAGCGCGTGCTGGCTCTTTCCGAGGCGAGCGATCTCGTTCGTCCGGCTATCGGCTACTACCCGGTTGACGCGGTGCTTACCGAAATGACCCAAGCGGGGGTCGACTACCCGCGCGAGGACGTCGATGAGCATTCTGCCGAGGAAACGATAGCCTGGATCAGAGACCACGCCGACCGAGCCGTCGCAATCGGAGAGATCGGACTCGACCACCACTGGGTTCCCGAACCATTCTGGAAAAAACAAGAGGACATCTTCAGGCAGCTCGTCCTGCTGGCAATGGACGCCGAGCTTCCCATCATCATTCACACACGAAAGGCAGAAGCTAGAACGCTCGAAGTCTTGCTCGAGCTCGGCGCTCCGCGTGTGAATTGGCATTGTTTCTCGAGTCGACTGAAACTCGCAAAGCGAATCGCCGAAGCCGGACATTATTTGTCCGTGCCAGCGAACGCCCGCCGAAGTGAAACCTTCACGGGTTTGTTGCGCTCCGTCCCTCGAACGCAGCTCCTCTTGGAGACCGACTGTCCTTACCTTTCTCCCGAGCCTGGAACACGGAACGAGCCCGCAAACGTCGCCGGAACATGCAGGTATGCAAGTGAAATCTGGGAGACGAGCACGGGCGCAGCACGAGCACAGCTCGAAGAGAACTTCGAGCGTCTGTTCGGCTTCGTTCCCTGAGGGGGCTGTTTCGCCATAGTCGCTCCCCGGGCGGGAATGTAAGGCAAAATCGGCCGACGAACGTCCGTTTGTGCGTTGACCGGGTGACCGTGGCTGGCCATGTTGGACGCCATGGACGTAGCGACCACGGTGCAGAACATCCTCGCCCCGCCCCTCCGGCCGATCGATCGAGTTCTGTCCCCCGTGCGCGGGTTCTTGAAGCACAGATTGGCGGGCGCGGCTCTTCTGATGATTGCGACGATTGCCGCGATCATCATCGCCAACTCACCGCTGTCCCACGCCTACCACCACTTCCTCCACCAACACATCGAAGTGGACGCTGGCCTGCTCGGCCTCGACTACACCATCCATCACTGGATCAACGATGGATTGATGAGCGTCTTTTTCTTCCTGGTGGGTCTGGAGATCAAGCGAGAGCTCTTGGTGGGTGAGCTATCCAGCGTCAGGAAGGCGACCCTTCCAGCCATCGCCGCGATAGGAGGGATGCTGGTACCTGCGGGGTTTTACGCCATCTTCAACGCCGGAACTCCCACCGAGGGCGGCTGGGGGATCCCGATGGCGACGGACATCGCCTTTGCCCTCGGTGTCCTGGCTCTGCTCGGAGATCGCGTGCCTATCGGCGCAAAGGTATTCCTGACGGCTCTCGCGATCGTGGACGACATCGGGGCCGTACTCGTCATTGCGCTTTTCTACACGTCGGACATCAACCTCATCGCGCTCGGGTTCGGGTTCGCATTCTTGACCATCGGCGTAGCGTTGAATCACCTCGATGTGCGAAGCTCGTTCGCCTATCTCCTAGTGGGGATAGCGGTGTGGATCTGCTTCCTGAAGTCGGGCATTCACGCCACCATCGCAGCCATACTGATGGCTTTCGTCATCCCGGCCACGACGCGCATCAACGGTCGTGATTTGGTGCAACGCATCGAGATCATCACGTCCAAGCTCAAAGCCATCGGTCTCCCCGAGGACACGAAGATGAACTCCCACGACCAGGAGCATGCCATCGTGGCGATGAGCGAGGTCGTACAGCACGCCCAAGCACCGCTTCAGCGGATCGAGCACGATCTGCACGGCCCGGTGACATTTTTCGTGCTCCCCGTTTTCGCCCTGGCCAATGCTGGGGTCACCCTCGGCGGCAACGTCATCGACGACCTGATGAGCCCCTTGGCTCTGGGTATCGTCGTCGGTCTTCTCTTCGGCAAGCAGATCGGCATCACCCTCGCGACGTGGCTCGCTGTGAGGTTCAAGGTGGCGGACCTTCCCCGCGGCGTGAACTGGAAGCAGATCCACGGTGCCAACATCCTCGCCGGTGTCGGCTTCACGATGTCTCTTTTCGTTTCCAGTCTCGCCTTTCAAGATCCACAGTTCGTCGCCCAGTCCAAGATCGGCATTCTCACGGGCTCGCTCCTTTCGGGACTCATCGGCTACTACTTCCTCAATACGATCGAGATCATTCGCCGTAGCCGTTTGCCGAAGCCAGACGAAAACTACGCGCCACCAGCGGCGAACTCCGAGCAAGAAGCGCCACTCCCTCCCGAGGCCCCGCCACCACCTACCCATTGACGGCGGTTCGTCCTCGGAGCGACGTCGACTGTCATCCTTCCGCTCCAAGGGACATCAGTCCGACTTTCTCTCTGCCCGGACGAGCAGAAAGGAGCCGACGCGGCGACTGCTTACGATATCGAACCCCGCCTCGGCCACCAGATCCAGGATCGTTTCCTCCGAACGCGGCACAGCGACATGTCCGGCTCGGTGAAGTCGCGCGAGAAACCTATCTCCCCGCGGCCTTCCCAAAGCCAAACAGCTCAAGGAAAACGATCCGCCGGGGACCGTCACGCGGCTCAACTCCCTGAGAACGAGGTGCGCATCCTCCATGCAGTGCAGCACCCCGAAATGAAGGACGGTATCGAAGACCCCATCCTGAAAGGGAAGGGCAAGAAGATCCCCTTGGACGAAACGAAACTGATGTTCGGCGCTCGCCACACGTTTCTGCGCTCGATCGAGCATCGCCGTCGAAAGATCGAACAAGGTCATGGCGTCGAGTCCGGCACGCAAGTCCCGGTATGCTCCGGCGGTAAACAGTAAACTCCCGCAGCCCGCATCGAGAACTCGGTGTCGGCGAGCCGGCTCGAGAACCTCACGAGCGAAAGCGTCGTGTACCCCTACGGGGCTCCCCCAGACGCACCGATGGTAGATTTCCGAGCCCACAATCCAGTCGTAGAGCCAGGAGAACCGGTCGTAGAAGGACGGAGGAAGGGACCCGAGTCGCCGGAGCTGGTCAGAAACGTGAACGGGGGCAAGACCTGAATGTGTCGTAGTCATGACCCAAGGATCCCCCTGGGGAAGCACCTTGGCGACTCGCGTTTCGAACCGCCGAGACGGCTAAAATGCAGCGACAACGCGGCTGGACCACGGGTAGTCTCGCGTTTTGGATCCTCCTTGGCCATGTTCCGCCTCATGGCAAGCCGCGACGCCCCGCGACCCGGACCACGGAAGCTCCCCAAGCAGGAACGCTCCCGCGCACTCTTCGAAGCAATCCTACAGGCCGCGCGCCAGGTCATCGAATTGCGCGGCGCCGACTTCACACTCGTGGAAATCGCAACCCGCGCCGGCGTAGGTCCAGGCTCGCTCTATCAATACTTCCCGGACCGACATGCTCTCGTCGGCGCGCTCATCGACGAACAAATCGCAGACGATCGGAAGAGTCTGGAGATGGCTCGCGAGATGTTCGAGACGTCCAATTCCGATCAGCTTCCCGATCTGATCGCCCTGGGCATCGTCGGGCTCTACGGCAAACGCCCTCGATTCCTCACCTCGATGGTCGAGCTCATGCGGGAGGTCGGTCGCCAGGGAGATCTGCAGGAGGTCGTTTCCGAATTTTCAGGGCTCGTCACAGCGAGGCTCGCGGTGTTGTTGCCGGAGCGGAGCGTCGAAGAGCTCAGCCAAGCGAGTGCAACCGCCGTCGCGGCGGCGCTCGGGGGCGTCCGCCAGCTGGCGGATACAGCACCAGAGGAACTATCGAAGCCCGAACTGCGCTCGCGCATTGCCGGCGTGATTCGGGCGAGCTTGTCGCTGCCTTAGGGGACAAAAGCGAGCACTATTTCACATTTTATAAGTATCCAGCCTGGCCGCTTTTCTTTAGGTTGGGGTCGCTTTGTCCTTCCGGCTTCGCCCGACCTCCGAACGAGCGCGCGTCATCCTGTGTTGTCTCGCTCTTGCATCCAGCTCGCCCCGCGAAGCACACGCGGACGAGCCGGTGGACGACGTGAAGAGGCTCGCGGTGTCGCGCATCGGGGCCGTGCCGATCACTCTCGACGGAAAGGACGACGAGCCGAGCTGGTCGGTCGCCGACCGGCAGGGGCAGTTCGTTCAGACCGATCCAGACGAGGGAGCTGAACCGACCGAACAGACCTACGTACGCGTCGTGCGCGACGCGGATGCGCTCTACTTCTTCATCGAGGCGCACTACCGCGATCCTTCTGACGCACGCGCGCTGCTCACTCAGCGCGACCTTTGGAGCATGTCGGACTGGGTCAGGTTCTCTTGAACCCACAGAACGATTCCCAAACGGGATACATGTTTGGCGTCAACGCGCGCGGCGTACAACGGGATGGGAGATTCTCACGCTCCGGCGAAATCTTCGACGTGAACTGGAACGCGGTGTGGGACTCTGCGGTGACGAAGACCGACTACGGCTGGTCGGCTGAACTCCGCATTCCCTTCACCCAGCTCCGATACGTCTCCGAGGCATCGGAGTTCGGCGTCCAGTTCGCTCGCTATTTGGCAAAAGAGAGCGAATGGAGCCACTTTAGCCCTCTACCCAAGAGCGCGGCCCGGCCGCTTCTGCATCTGGCACGGCTGACCCAGCTCGAAGACTTGCCCACCAGCGGTGGTCTCGCTCTGCGACCGTACGGCTTGTTCCGATTCCAAGAGAGCTCCGAGGCCAGCCTGTGGGAGCCACAGGTTGGTGGCGACCTTCTCTACCAGCCCACCGGCAGCACGACCGTGCATGCGACCTTTCGTCCCGACTTCGGGCAGGTCGAGCAAGATCCGAGTCAACTCAATCTCACCGCTTTCGAGATCTACCAAACCGAACGACGTCAGTTCTTCCTCGACGGCCAGGAAAACTTCCTCACCCCGCTCGCGCCCGCCGCCGGGAGTCAGGACCAACTCTACTACTCTCGTCGTATCGGCGCCCGACCTACGACGGACTTTGGTTTGGACGACGCTGGCCCGACGTCGTACCCCGGCCAAACAACGATCCTCGGCGCCGCAAAGGTCCTCAGTCGCACCAATCGCGGTCTCTCCGCGAACCTCCTCACAGCCTTCACCGAGAGGGAAACGGCCGAATTTTCGACGAACGGCGCCCTGGAGCGGAGAACGGTCGCCTCCCCATCCAGCTACAACGTGGGTCGTATCGCCCAGCAGGTACAGGGAGGCAAGGGCGCGCTCGGGGTTTCGGGTACCCACGTCGAACGCTTTTTGGACGAGGGGCTCGTGAGTGAGCAGACCCGGAGAGCTTCGAGCGGAGCCACCGACTTCGACCTACGGTTCGGGGACATCGGTCTCAAGGGGCAGGTCGCTGCCACTCACATCGAGGGGTCGGCGGAGGCCATCGACATCGTCCAACGCTCATCGACGAATAACCTGCATCGGGTCGATGCCGAGTATCTGGACTACGATCCCGAGCGCACGCACCTGACAGGCTACAGCGCACACCTCGAGGGCGGGAAGTATGACGGGAGTCCGTGGCGTGCGTCGTGGGGTGGACGTATCCGAAGCCCCGGGTTCAATCCCAACGACATGGGGTTCCTGCGCCTGGCCGTTCAGGAGGTCTGGAACATGTTCGTCCAGTATCGTTTCGACGAACCGAACTCGGTCTTTCGACGTGCCAGCATCGACGGAAACGCCTGGTTCGAAAAGTCGTGGGGACCGGAAGTGACGGCTGCTGGCGCTGCCACTCACTCCCATTTTCAGTTCGACAACAACTATTCGGCCTGGTTCGGTGGCCTGCGGCGGGTCGAAAACGTCGATACGCGTCTGTTACGCGGTGGTCCGGCGATGCGCCTGCCCGGGGGGACGGGCTGGTGGATGGGGGTCCATTCCGATCCGCGCAAGAGCGCCGACCTTCAGCTCCAGTTCAACGGCGACCTGATGAACCAGGACAGCTTTCGCCGCCTGCACTTCCTCGTCCAGGGGTTCTTTCGTCCGACCAGTTCATTGGACGTGGCCGTCTCGCCGAGCTTCGAAAGCAAGCTGGACGATCGTCAGTACGTCGACACACGGAGCGAAGGCGGCCAAGATGTGTACTATCTCGGTCGGCTCAACCAAGAAACGTACTCGCTCACTTTGCGAGCCAGTTGGGCGATGGCGCTCGGGCTGACCCTTCGAGTGTACGCCATGCCCTTCGTGAGCGCCGGCAGATACGAACACTTCTATCGAGTCACCGATCCCCGAGCCGACGCGTATCGCGAGCGCCGAACTCGAACACAATACGATGGGGACGCCTCGTTCCTCAGCACCCAGGCGAGGTCGACCGTCGTTCTGCGGTGGGATTTCCTGCCGGGGTCCTCCGCCTACGCCGTGTGGACCCACGAGCAAAATGGGTGGCGTACCGACACGGGCTCGGTGAGCCCCGGACGCGACGCAAGGGACCTGCTTCGTGCCGGTGCCACCGACGTGATCATGCTCAAGTGGAGCTATTTCGTTCCCGTTGGGGACGGCGGCGGCTGATCCTCAGGCAAGCCGACGGGTGCGTCGACGAGACATCCACAAAGCAGCACCCGAGAGAGCGAGCCACGGAAGCGGACCGCCGGGATTCGAGGGCCCGGGCGCCATCGTACAGCCGCCCTTCTTCTTGTCCTTCCCATCGGCTCCGTCCTCGCCGTCCAATCCATCCTCTCCGTCCGCTCCGTCCAGGCCGTTACAAACGAAGGCGGTGCTGCTGATTTCACTTTCGGACAGGATTCCGTCGCGATTTGCATCGATGCCAGTGTGAATCGCTTGCCCGCCGCTCTCGCAGACGTCGCTGGGCGGTAGAGGTTGAACGAGAGCCAGAGTCGAAAGGCCGTCGAGCGGACGGCAAACCGTGGCCGCGTTGTCGACCTCGTTCACCTGGAGTGTTCCATCACCATTGTCATCGAGTCCGGTGCTGATGCGCTGACCACCGGCCTCACATTCCTCACCTTCGCGCACCGCCGTGACCGCAACGAGGCTCGTCAGTCCGTCGTGACCGTTGATCCCGTCCTCGCCGTCGATCCCATCCTCGCCGTCGATCCCGTCCTCACCGTCGACGCCATCTTCGCCGTCCTCGCCATCAACACCGTCCTCACCGTTGATGCCGTCTTTCCCGTCGTCGCCGTCCTCACCATCGACGCCATTGCAGACGAATTCGACGGAATCGATCTCTTCCTCATCGAGAGACCCACTCTCATCCACGTCCCAACCAACGGCTATCGCCACACCACCGGCCGAGCATTGGGGTCCCGACCCAACCGGCTGCACATCGACGAGTTGGCTCGTCCCATGCTGGCCTCCGCCGCAATCCTCCTCGTCGACGCCCCCCGGACAATCGTCTTCGCCGTCGCAGTACCATTCGTCAGGGATGTTGCACCCCCCTCCCCCGCAGTCCTGCTCATCGATCCCGCCCAGACAATCGTACCAGCCGTCGCAGTACCACTCGTCGGGGATCTCGCACTCGCACTCCTCGTCCGATCCATCAGGACAATCGGCGACACCGTTGCAGACTTGATCAGTGTCGACGCCACACGACACACCACAAAATTGCTCATCGGAACCATCCGGGCAGTCTGGTTCCAGATCGCAGATCCATGATGGTGGGACGTCGCACGTCGGGCAATTGAACTCGTCCTCTCCGCCCGCGCACTGCTCGACCCCGTCGCAATACTGGAACGACGGCAGGTTGCAGTCCCCAGCACACGCGTCGTGCTCGTCGGTGCCATCCTCACAATCGACGTACCCATCGCATTCCCAGCTACCCGGGATCTCGTAATCCCCGTCGCAAACGAAACCCGAGCTCGAGCCGCCGCTTTGGCACGCACCGGCCATGCAGTTCGCGAGCCAGCCATCGCTTCCCGAAAAATGGCTCACCCGCGCGAAAAAGCCTGGCTGCCCTGGCAAGGCACAACCATTGCCGAACGAGGTCAACCCCACGAGCGCCCAGCCTCCACCATCGGGCACCAGGAGGGGGCCACCGCTATCACCGTAGCACGGGTCCTTTCCTCCCTCCGGAACGCCAGCACAGAGCATCGTCGGGCCGTACTCGATGTCGTCGCCCCAGCCTTCGATCGTCGAGTCACAGATGAAGTCCTCGACGATCGGGATGTCGACCTCGCGCAAGGTGTTGGGGATGAACTCGCCATCCATGCGGGTCACGCCCCACCCGATAGCGGTCGCCAACGTCCCGGCGCTGGCTAGACTCGATTCGGTCGACGTCGTCACGAAAGTCTCGAGGGGTGTGATGCTCGAAGCACTCGGGAGCTCGATGAGAGCGATGTCGTTCTCCAAGGTCCAAGAATCGAAACCCGCGTGGGGGAAGATCTCGGCGGGCGTCACCCCAGCCGGAGATGAGTCGAGCTCGTAGCCACCGACGACGACTCGCACCTGGGATGGCGCCACTCCCTCCACACAATGCGCAGCAGTGAGCACCCACGTCGGTGCAACGAGCACGGCACCGCAGAAATGAGCGTCGGGGCCGGGAGGAACGGAGGAGTCCTGGAGCGAAACCATCCACGGATACTCTCCCGCCTGTGCCTGTCCGCCGCCGACGATGCGCGTAGTGACGATCTCGGCGCTCGATTGCGCGGCCGCCGAAGACGTCAGGCCGATGAGACCCGCTACTGCGGGGAGTACACCTTGATGAAGAAGTCGAAGAGTCACTGTCATCCTCCAAATGAACGAATGGGGGAACCCTCGTCCTCACCCATGCCGCCGCGCCCAGGCGGGCACAACTAGCTCGCCGTTTTACTCCCTTGTGAGACAGAAATCCTTCTCTTTTCACCGACCGTACACACTCGGGCATCGCGAATTGGCGGCCCGTGGTTCGGACGCCGCCAGGCAGGTACGATACACGCCAGGTGAATTGGGCTCGGAGCGGCATCGTTGGGATTCTGTGGGGCACTCGGACGCCGATCCTCATCGGCCTGGCGGGGTGTTCATCTGACGATGCACCTGCACCCCGCTTGGAGGGTGATTCGCCAGGCTGTGTTGGCCTCGGCGCCGGAGGAGCAACGTCCCTGGACGACGCCATTTGCCCGACGACCGAGCGCCCGAGCGCAGCATCGTTCGAAGACGAGCTGGCCCAGTTTCGCTCGCGGGACGCAGCAACTCCTCCTCCTGAAGCCCCCATCGTATTCACTGGCAGCTCCAGCATCGCCCTCTGGACGAACCTGGCCGCGGACATGGCTCCGCACCCAGTCGTCGAAAATGGTCTGAGTGGCTCTCGGATCAGCGATACCCTCGCCCACTACGAGTCCACCATCCTCCCGTACGATCCGCAGGGCGTCGTCCTGTACGCAGGAGAAAACGAACTCGACGAGGGTCTGTGTCCCCCATGTGTCTTCCGGGATTTCGAAGCGCTGGTCGAGCTCTTGCGCGCGGCCGGTCTCGACGCTCCCGTGCTCTACATCTCGATGAAACCGTCCCCTGCCCGCTCCGCCCTGCTGGACGGGATGGCGGAAGCCAACGCCTACATCGAAGCGTTCGCTGCTGAGACGGAGAATGTCGAATTCATCGACATCGTGGAGCCCATGCTCGACGAAACTGGCGCTCCTCGCCCGGAGCTCTTCACGAGCGACCGCCTCCACATGAACGAGGCCGGCTACGCAATCTGGGCTGCGGCCGTCAAACCGTATCTCGACGACCTCTGATCCGGCCCCTCATCCAGCGGCGACGGCGCCAAGATCGTCCGGTGTTTCTTCCGGACGCGGGATCCAGTTCTCATCGACGCCTTCCGGTGGGAGTACGACGGGCTTGCCATCGAAGGTGCGCCTCTTGGCGGGGAAGACGAAGGTCTTGATGATGTAGACGAACATCGACTGCTGCTCGAGGCGCGGATCGATCTTGCCGTGGTATTGTTCGGCGTGAGCCTGGGGGAGGAGGCTCCAGTGCAGGCCCGGCGTGTCGTGGTGGATGCCGTGATATCCGTTGTTGAAAGTCCACCAGTTCACGAACTTCCCCACGAAGTTGCGGCTATGGTTGTAGGGGTGGTCGATGTCGCAGCCGTCGTGCTGCAAATAGTTCATCGAGATGATGCCCCACGCGGCGTACAGGTGCGGAATGAACCAGTAGAGCAGCGCCTTCTTCCAATCGAGGACGAACAGCAACAACGTGAGGCCGAGCACCGTGAACATCTCGATCCGGTATTGCAAGAACCACTTCTTGTGGGTGCCCTTCATGGCCCCGACGTAGACCGCGTCGTTCTTGGCGATGGCGATACCAATCTTGGGCGCGAACTGGATCATGTTCAAAAGGTTCCAGTTGTGCCGCACCTTGGTAGTCCGCATCACGTCCTTGTGCGACTGAACGTGCTTGTGGTGGCTGAGGTTGTGACCGGGTACGTAGGAGCTGACCGCGTTCCCGTAGGTCAGAGAAAGGATCACCTGAAACACGCGGTTCGTCGTCCGACCGACGAAGACGGGGCAATGAATCGTATTGTGCGTGATGACGGCCCCGAAGAACGAGAACACGCAGGTCGCCGCGAAGAGCGGAATCGCGAGCCAGAGCTGCTCGGGCGCGTAGATCCACTGAAAGATGACGAGGCCAAAATAGAAGGCCACGAAAGCGAGTGAGCGGACGTCGGCTGCGTACCTCAATTTCATTCGGAAAACTCCAGATGGCTCCGGCGCGAGGGGGTGGCTCCCGTTCGAGCGCCACCCTCAGAGCTCGGGTTGAACCATGAAGGGGTGGCGGGAAGGTGACAAGACTCCAAGAGTGCAAATTTGGAAAATTTCCCCCGAGAATTGCGTAAATGCCTGCACACCCCCGCGCCGGGTTACCCGCCACCACCCACCGAAACGACCCGCAACCCATCAAAAACCCTCCACCTTTTTCCCCTGCACTTTCCCTTGACAGTCCCCACCCTCGAAAGTACATCAGTCGCCCTCTCGGGAGCCGGGTTCGCCCGTCCCGGAAGGCCTTTTGAGCCCCTCGGGGCCCCGAAGGACCCGCTTGCGGGAGTAACTCAGTGGTAGAGTGCAACCTTGCCAAGGTTGACGTCGAGGGTTCGAATCCCTTCTCCCGCTCAGCAAAAGAAAACGCCCTCCGCTTCGCAGTGAGAGGGCGTTTTCTGTTGCTGAGCGGGTTCGGAGGCGGGGTCCTGAACAGCCTCGACGTACGTCGAGGGTGCGCTGCGCGCTGGCGCGCTTGCGGAGTCGCCTCCGGCGACTCGCGAATCCCCCCGACCGGACCCCGGCTCCGAACCGAGTGAGCGCAGCGAGCGAGGAGAAGGGATTCGAATCCTCGACGTCAACAAAAAGAAAAGGCGAGGGTGACCAGACGGCGCCGCTGAGCGAAGGGTGGCCTTCGCCCTGCGGGCTCGGCGAGTCTCGCTTTCGCTCGACTACGACTCGGAGGTCGTTCCGACCCCGCCTCGCCAGAGCCCGCGGGCTATTCGATCACCTTGACGAGATGCCCCGACAATTTCTTCGACGCACCGCGTCGTTCGTTCCCTCGTAGCGGTGGCACGCGCTCTCCTTTGCGAAGAACAAGCGTGTATGGCGTCATCAGGCCGGGAGGATGCATACTCCCGGTGAAGATCGGGACACCTTTGTCGGTCTGGCAGACGACGGGTCCAACGGGATCAATCCGTCGACGCTCCAGCGAAAGCTGCCAGCAGAGAGCATACGCGGAGCCGAGTCGCGGGGCCCAAATCGGTCGCTCCTGGCTCAGATTCTTTGCTAGCTTCTGATGGATGGGGCTGCGATTGGGATTTTCCAGGAGCGGGAGCCCCTGGAAGAACGCGAGTGTCGACAAAGCCAGCGGGGCGAGGAAGGCAATGATGCGAATCTCACGCTGTGGGGCCAGAAGCGCCGTCCCGGCGGCCGCTCCAATGACGATACAGAACACCGGCGCTAGAAAAGTGACGGTTCGCACGTGTGCCGCAGGGACTTGTCGAGACACGACGAAGAGGGCCCCCATCGCGACGCAGAGACTGAACGCCAGAGCCACGATGGATCGAGTCTTTGACGGGTTGATGACACTGACGGCTCCGAGAGCAACAAGCAGGATGAGGGACACGGTGCCCGGTGCGTCCTCAGCGCCAGGCACGAGCTGCCCCAAAATTTCGAGCCACTCGGCCGATTCGCTGTCCATTAGGTGGCCGGGTCGGCGCCGCGTCGCTTCGAGGACGCAGGGGATGGAGCCAACCGTCGCCACACCAAACCAAACCAAGAAGCCGCGAAGGCCTTCGTGGGTATCCGCTCGCAGCAGTGCAACGCCCAGAGCGAATGCTGCCCAAACAGGCAGCCACAAGAACCCCGCCCCGTGGCTCCATGACAACGCACAAGAAAGAGCACACGCGGCTGCTCCCCACGCCCAACTCCGCCAACCCACCGTGGTGATCTGCTGAACGATTGCAAGCACAGCCCAAGACGACAGCCCCATCAAGGCTGCATACATGCGGAGTTCGCTGGCTTCCTTCACGGCCAGGGGGAGCACAGACAGGAGCAACAGTGAAAACAGGCCTCCCCATCTGCCAGCCAACTTGGAGCCAGCGACATAGACGCCGGCGAGTGCCACCAGTCCCCACATCAGACTATTTGCGAGCATCCAACCTTCAGTGGTTGAAATCGCGGCCCAAGCGCGGAGCTTCATGTAGTAGAGCGGCGGATGGAAGTCGTGCTGTTGGATCGACGCCAATACTTTCGATTGATCTGCCGCGGATGCAAACACCGCCGAATAGAACTCGTCGTACCACAGCCAGTCTCGCCGAAGCGCGACCAGTCTCACCGCCACGGCCAGTACGGACGCTGCAATCAAAGAGACCCGATACCAGGGGAATCGAACCGGCTCTTGTTTCGGAATGGACGACGCCATGGGTGCTCCCCTTAGCGCTCTGCCATGGCGAGCGAAATAGTGTTGGCCCGCACCTCTCCCTATTCCTGTCGCCACAACTGCGCGTGGTCGTCGATGTACTCTTGAATCGTCGTGGGAGGACGCCCCAAGAGGCGCTCGAGAGTTGGGTCCTCTGTCTTCCCTTGCCCGAATCGCAACAAGAAGTGGAGCACGGTCTGTACCGCGATGGCGCCTCGGGGAAGCCCCCGTCGCGACAAGTGGCGCATGTAGCCGAGGACGGAGGCGGGTTCGTAGCGAATTTGCCGCCCCAAAGCTCGACTCAGAGCGTCGGTGACCACCGACCAGGGCACGGCACCGGCGCCGGCGAGAGTGTAGTTCTCCCCTCGGTGCGCCGTTGGCTCCAAGAGAACGAGAGCCGCGACCTCTGCAATATCGCGCGCGTCGATCCAATTGACCGGCTGTCTCTCGCCAGCAGGAACGTAGATGCGATCATCCTCGATGATGTCCTGTCGGTACGCGGACTCGAGATTTTGGGCGAAGAAGCCAGGGCGCAGGCTGGTGTGGTTCACGCCCCGCGCTCGCAAATGGTCTTCGACCTTGCGATGGGGCACGAAGGTGTTCTTTCCCGCGCCAGCGACGGAGAGAAAAACGACATGGTCCACCCCCCGCCCCCGCGCGAAGTCGACGAACGGGTTGAGGGTGTTCTCGACATCCGCAATCGCCGGTGGACGCATCAAGAACACGTGGGCGATCCCGTCGACTGCTCCCGCCCAGGTGGTCCTGTCGAGGAAATCGAGCCGAACGGCCTCTACTTCATCGCCGAACTTCTCTCGAACCCGCTCCGGGCGTCGATCGCTAGCAACGACGCTCAGTCCCCGGCGCAGCAGCGCCGCAACCACGTGTTTTCCTACGTTTCCGAGAGCTCCGGTGACGAGGATTGGGCGCCCGACGGAGGTCATGACGGTACGAGGGTAGTCTCGAAACTCGGCGGCACAAAGGCGGAGCGAGCAAGGCCGTCGCCAGGCCACAACGCCTCACCCTATGGCTCGAAAGTAGCGACTTTCCGAGCAACTCGGCAATTCACAGCGCCCGCCGCGCCGCCTCGTCGCGAAAGTGCTCCCAGGACGCGAGCGTTCGCTCGGTCATCCTGTTGATGGTGAGTCGGATCCTCGGACCGTAGTCGCGGAGCATGTCGCGGACCGCTCGGCGGAGTTGGTCGTCGAAGGGGGTCGCGATCTGGTGGATGTGGCCTCGGCCGAGCTGAAGGCCGACTTGGTAGGCGAGCTCTTCGAGCTCGTCGGCAGAGGTAAGATCGTGCGCGGCGTCGAGCTCCCGGTAGTCGGGCTGCCAAGACTGGACCCAAAATGGCGGGTCGTCGGGGGTCTCCTCTGGTCCCCGTGGAATGACCGCGAGGAAAGGATCGCTCCTCCCGCCGAAGCGGGCTTGGCCGACGATGGTGCGAAAGCGGCCGCCGAGGAGGCTCGGCTGCACGCATGAAACCGAGCTCAGATCGCGGAGCTCCTTCGCCTCGAGGACCACGTCGTCGCCCGGTTCGGGTGTGGGGCCCTCGACTCGGACCAAAAAGCGCTCATCGAGCGCACTTCCCACGCCGCCGCGGAGTCGGCCGGATCGCTTCATCTCGAAGAAGGTCCGGGTGAGCTCAGGGTTCTGCTCGAGCATCATCTCTACATAGCGCTCGGAGCCGGCGTCAGCCTCCGGTTGCTCGCCGGGGAGTAGCGGATCCATGAGCGCGTCGCAGTTCGCGAGGAAGACGTCGGGGTCACGCACGAAGCTCTGCCGTGCACGATCGACGAAGGCTGGTGTAGGGCCTTCGGTCGCAGGATCTTCGAGCGCCGCGCGGTAGCCAGCGAAGAACCGGTCGAGCGCACCATTGGCTGTCCAGCCCCGTTCGTCGGCTGCGATTTGTAGGCTGACGCCGAATCGGAGCAGATCGATCACGGCGGGACCGCCGACCGCGTCGTCGAAGTCGACCAGTCCGAAGCTCGCGTCGGTCACGGCGAACTGTTCGAGGTGGGCGTCGCCGTGCAGGTTCACGGTGGGTAAGGCGGGGAGGATGTCCTCGAAGGCGGTGCAGATAGCTGCGGCGAAGCCGAGGTTCGTGAAGCGAAAGTACTGAAAGGGGCTGGCCGAAAGGCGCTCGAGCAGCTCAGGACGGGTGGCGAAGTCGTAGTGATCCAATGGCCTGTGAAGTCTGACCGGGGCATCTCCGACGTTGGCCCTTGCCTCGGCAGGCGCCGGCCATGGTTGAGCCACCGGCGGACGTTCAGTCGAGCAACCGAGCGATGCGGCGGCGACGAGCAGCAGGAGTGCACTCTGGCGACGCGATACGGACAACATGACTCGAGACCACCCGGACGCCCCCCGAACGATGATTGGCGTTCGGACGCGCGTTCGGCGAACTGGGCACGGGAGATCTACCATGGTTCGCACGCATCCTGAGCATGTCAGCGCACCAAGGAATATCGCAAACCCTCAGGCCCCATCAAAAGATCGAGAGGCCGGATGTCCCCAGAAGCGGGGCCCAATCCGAAAGTCGAGGGGCCCCATCCAAAATTCGAGGGTCCCAACCTCTCCGGCGGGGTCCCCTACCTAAAATTCGACGGGCCTCATTTCCTCGAAACCGCAGAAAAGATGCGCGTTTCCGGGTACCCGACGAAAAATCGAGACGCCCGATTCATTTTTTCGGCAACGCCTCCGGCTTCGGTCCGAATCAGTCGTCGTCAGGTGGAAATGCGGCGCAATCACGCTCCGTAGCAGCCGCCTGACTGGTTCATTCAGCAAAGGAGGCCACCATGGCCAATCTCAAGATTGGGCAGAAGCCCGCTCGTGTACTCAAGTTCATGATGGGGGTTCGTCACCCTCACGTTACCAATCGGATGGCAGCATTCGGGTTCACCGAAGCGGATTTACAGGAAGCCTGGAGTCGGATGGAAGCCGTTACGCGCTCGACGTTGACGGAGAGTGCCCCCACCAGCCCGGATCCGAAGCTCGTTCAGAAGTTGGACGACTTCGAAAACGTCTGGTTCGCAGTCGCTAAGGCTTCGTTGGCGTCCCGTTATCCCGACGTCCACTCGGCTCTCTTCGCCAAACTCCCCCAAGCAACGGGACGCGACGTCGCCATCACGGTGCGCACCTTTCTGGGTCGCTTGCGCGAAATGGAGACGGGCGCCGGCGCGTTTGCCGAAAACGGTCCTGAAGCGCGAGCTTTGCTCGCAGAACGCGGCTTGAGCGAAACGATCGTAGACGATGCTGCAGGCCTCGCCCTCGAACTCGAAAAGTTCGCCAAAGTCGACAACACCGCCACCGGCACCAAAGAGCAGCAAGAGGCCGCCATCGCGCACCTCTGGGATTGGTATCTCGAGTGGGGCGCCATCGCGCGCATCGCCGTAAAGGACCGCCGCTACCTCAAGGCCATGGGATTTCTCACCGGGAAGAAGGGTGGAGACGACTCCGACTCCGACTCCGACTCCGACTCCGAAACCGAGGCCTCCCTCGCAGATGAGGAGAACAACTCCGATGCGGAGACATCGGACGCGCTCGAGGTCGAATGGAATTCTTCGAACGGAGAGGAGGACACGGTCGCCGCCGAGTAATCGGCTCGACTGGGCCATGAAGCGATCCCTCGCACGATGGCCGCCAGGTGGGGTACCTGGCGGCCGAGGCGGTGTGAAGCGATTCGGCCCGTCGAGGATCAGGCGCGAATTTCCGCGAGGGGCTCGCGATCGGTCGTGTCGTCGCCGAGCCCCGACGAATCGTCGATGCCCATCGCCTCGAGCACGTTGAAGAGCACTTTCGAGTGCGCCTTGCCGCCGCCGTTGATGTAGCTGCCGCCAGTGCGAAGGTAGCCGCCGGCACCACCGCTCAGCGCAAAACGCATGTCTCTCCCGTCGTGCACGACCGCGTCGCCCATGTCCCGCGCCCAGAGCATGAGGGTCTGATCGAAGAGCGACCCGTTCCCGTCCGGCGCTGGAGTTGCCTTCAGCTTGTTTGCGGCGGCGACGAACTGACCCGCGAGCCAGCGTTCGATGTTGACGAGCCGGTTTCTGGGGCTGTCCGAATGCATGAAGCCGTTGTGCCAATCGCCCGGCGCGCCCACTTCGGGGAGATCGACCTGGGTGCTCTGGTGATGGCCAAACTGCACGGCGGCCACGCGTGTGAGGTCGCAGGCAAAGGCATTGATCGCGAGATCCATGTGAAGCACGCTATTCGTCAATGCCTGTGAGCCCGACCCGGGATCGGAAGGCGTCGTGCACTCGACTGCGACCGGATCGGGGTTGTTCAGGGCTTCTTCCTGCTGCAATAGGCGCTCCTCCATCTGACGCAGCGACTCGGCGTGCGCTTCGAGCTTCATGCGCTCTTCCGCCCCGAGCGTCTGCCCCAAGGTATCGAGCTCGCCTTTGAGCGTGTCGAGCATGCTTCTTCGCCGCCGCAGGCGCGCTACTGCCGGGGGCTCGGATGAGTCGCCGGGGAAGTCGAAACCACCGCCGCCGAAGATCGCCGCGTAGGCAGCCGTCGGCGAGTAGATCGGTGTGATAGCGCGATTGTTGCGAAAAAACGTGCTTTGCGCTTCCGACTGCACCCCACCGAGCACCAAGTTCGGGATCTGCATTTGTACGCCCGAATTGCGAAGCTGGTCGCTCACGTACTGCTCGAGGGAGATCAACGGCTTGCCGCTGAAACCTGCACCGGTCAGACCACCGGGCCCGCCATGACTGTTGGCCGTGCCCATGCTGTCGAGTCGCTCGACGAGCACGAGGTTGTCATTGAGCGGCGCCAACGGTTCGGTCATCACGCTGTGATTGAGGCTCGTCAGGGTGGAACCCTGCGGGGACCACACGGAGGGCTCCGTGCCGTTCGAAAAGAAGATGAACAGATATTTCGCGGAGCCTGGAGTCGTCTGCGCGTGCGTCGGCGTGATGTACCGAACGAAGGGGGCAAACAAAGTCGCTAGGCCCGCGGAGGCAATGAAATCTCGTCGCTTGAGTCGCATGAGTCTCTCCTTCAGTCGGCCACGCGGCGGGTGAAATGGGGTGCGTGAATGATGGCCAGCAGCGTGTCGCGGAGCGCGTAGCCGCTCTCCGCAGCCTCGGCGCGGATCGCGTCGTGGTTGCACTCCTTCTGTGCCCATTCGTCGCGGCCGTACGCGTAATACGACCAATAGCGAATGAAGCACGACCGAGCCTCGTCGCTGATGGCGAGGTAGTCGCTGAGATCCTGCAGACCATCGAGCGGAACGGGACCGGCAACGACGTTGGCGAGCTCGCCCGAGGGATCGACGGGCACGCCGCCTTCCTCGGTCCGCACCCGTCCGAACGCATCGTATTCTTCGAATGCGAATCCGACGGGATCGATCGTTTGGTGGCACACGTAGCACGCCGGGTCCGAGCTGTGTTGCTCGTACCGCTCGCGGTTGTTCGAAAACACTGCCGTCGTGTCCAAGTTCGTGTCCAGGTTTTCCGGCACCGGCGGGAGGTCCTGACACAAGAGCCGTTCCCGAACCATCACACCGCGCTGCACGGGGGACGAGTTGCCAGGCAGAGCGTGTTCGGTCAAAAACGATCCGTGTCCCAAGATGCCCGTCGCGCGGCGGCCATCGAGCGCTACCTTCTGAAAGGCGTCTCCGCTCACGCCACCGAGCCCGTAAAAGTCGGCCAGCGTTTGATTGAGCATCGTGTGGTTCGAGCTGTAAAGCTCACCGATCGTGCCGCCGTTTTCGTACAGATCGACGAAGAAATGGCTCGTTTCGTCGAGCATCGACTGTCGCATGGCCTCGGTCAGATCGACAATCTCCGGGTCCTTCGCCTTCTGAAAAAGCGTGTCGACCTCGAGCCAGCCGTGGATGAAGTGAGTCAAGCTTGCCTTGGCCTCGTCCTTCCAAAACAAGCCGTTCGCCGCTTGCGTGAGCTCCTCATCCGTCGAAAGTCGCCCCTCGGCGGCGAGGTCGAGCAGCTGGTCGTCGGGAGGGCTGTCCGTGATGAGATAGGAAAGCTCGCTCGCGATTTCGTAAGGCGTGAGGCGCACCTGGTCTGGGTTTGCCGGATCGGGCTCACCGAGTTCGCGTCGGTAGAGCAGGTACGGTGACTGCAACATCGTGCTTACCACCATGTGCAGCCCAGCATCGAAGCTTTCCTCCGCGGCGAAGAGGGCCATGTACGTGTCCACCTGGGACTGCGTGAGGTCTTGCCGAAAGGCGCGACGACCGAACTCCCGGATCACCTGTTCGTGGCACGCGGCATCATGGTTGCTACAGCTGGCCAGCTTCCAGCGCTGCTTCTCCATGGTCCAGGCCGTGACGCGCTCGGCGTAGTTCATGAGCAGCTCGGCGGTCAGGTCGCTCACGAGAGCCGCGTCGGCATCGACGTGGAACCCCTTGACGGCTGGATCGGAGAGCACGACTTCCTCGGGGAAGTCCTCCCCCTCCCCGAGCAATTGCCTGAGAGTGTTCTTGTACTGCTCGGCTGTCAGTCGCCGAATCATCCGAGGACCGGGCGTGTCGCAGTCTGCGAGAGGCTCTGCGGGCTCGGACGGGTCGCGGGGAGAGCCGATCGGTTGACCTGTCGTGGGGTCGACGACCTCACCGGTATCGGGATCGATAACGCCAACGACCGGCTGACCCGTGTCCGGATCGATCACGGTCACCGTGCCGTCGCCGTTGTCGATGGGCGTACCGGGCGCAGGCCCCTGAGCTCCGGGCGACGTCCCTTTGGGCTCCAGTGTGGCATCGCACGCGAGGGCGAGGAGCAGGGGGGCTGTGAGAATCGGAGAGCAGCGCATATCGTCTTCTTGGGAGGTGGGCAGTAACGCACAGCAAATTAGCGCCACGCTGCCCGACCGTGCACGCGAAAGCAGTAGCGATTGGCCAAAAACGGGCACTTTGGGGGACCCTCGGCGAAAACTTGCAACCAGTCGACAAGATCCCACCGAATGTTAGTCATCCATCAGAACCAAGTTGGTCAGACTTCCCGCGCCGCACCAGGGCTGCGCCATCGTCCACGATTCACTTCGCCACAATGTTTCCACCCGCACGGTTCTGGCATCGCCTCACTTCACGGCGCGCTCGGACTTGATCGGACGACCACCGCCCAGCCGCGACGAAGAACCCGAGTCCCAGGAACCGAGTCCGTCTTGCGCGCGACCTCGGCCGTTGCGCAGGCTTTGCGCATCATCTGACGCCACCTACGGCGCGTCCGACTGCGTGACGGCGAGGGGGAACCTACGTAGGGGCCGGATAGGACACGAGTTTTCAAATGTCCTTGGTGAGTCCTCGGCGAGTGGGCACGCGGGATGCATGTTCGGTCTCGGAGGTCACGATGTCCATGCTCGACAAGTACCACGACGCGCTGAACGAAGTCGTTTCCTTGCGAGACGCAGCGCGTGTCCAAGCCCACTTGTTTTCTATGGATGCCCGAAAGCGTTGGGATGAGCTCGAAGACGTCCTGAGAAAGGCCGAGGGGTCAGCTAGCCAGCAAGGAACGCCCGTGACCGACGCCGTCGTCTCGACGCTGGAGCATGCCGGCAAACAGGCGCGTGAGTTCCTCAGGCGTCACATCAACGGCGTTCCCGAACTCGATGCTCCCCTCGAGAGCATCATGACGCAGAAGGTAGCATTTTGCCGACCCGAAGATCCCGCACAGGCAGCCGCGCAGATCATGTGGGAACACAACTGCGGCGCAGTACCCATCGTCGGAAAAGGAAACGTCGTGATGGGGCTCGTCACTGATCGGGATTTGGCCATGACGGCCTATCTGCGCAGTAGCCCGCTTGCGGAGATCCGCTTGGACTCGGTGATGTCGAAGCTCCTCTGCACGCTCGGACCGTCCAACACCGTTGGTGATGCGCTGATGTGCATGGGCGGAAATCGAATCCGTCGAGTCGTGATCACGGACGGCGACAGGAATTTGCGCGGCATCGTCGCACTTGCCGACGTTGCTCGCTACGTCGAATCGCTTCGTGGCGCAGAGGGCGCATGTCGCATCCTCAGCAGCACTCTGGGGTCGATCTCTGCTCGACCCAATGGTGGGTGATCTCGACCAACAAGCTCGCGACGTAAGGAAAAAACCGTCGCTGAAACCTCAGAAGGAGGAGACCACATGTCCAGTTTGTTAGAAAGGCTTTGGCGACAGAACCGCAAGAGTGATCATTGGGCTCGCGTTGCTGGCAATGACGGTTGTGGGTCCAGAATCGCTGTGGGGGCTCATCGGTATTGTTCCACTGGTGACAGGGCTCGTCGGCACATGTCCCATCTATTCGCTGCTGGGAGTATCGACTTGCACGGTAAACAAAACGACGCCAGCGCACTGAGAGCTGACCCTTTGGATCTCGCTCTGGCCGCGCCGTCTGCGTATCGGGACGGCGAGCCCTCGCGGTGACGGGCAGAGGGAGGACAGCGAAGGAACGTAGCTCAGGTTGCCCTGGACTTCGGTTGAGATGACACTCTGACCACTCGATGGGTCGTTCGACACCAGAAGTCCCAAGCTTTCAGCGCTCCACCCTTGCAACAGGCACGTCGGGCTTTTTGCTCGCGCTCTCGGGGGGGCCCCTCGTGCTCCTCGGGCCACTTCACTGCTGGACGCTGGGACCGGTGCCGCAACCGGTCTTGGTCGGAGCAGCAATCGCTTTACTGCTAGTCGGAGCGCTGCTCGTTCCAACCCGCCCCCGGAGCGCAAGAGTTCTCACAGCGGTCCCGACGTCGGCGGTGACTATCGCGCTCGTGCCGACCTGGAGGGCTCATCCAAGTGCCACACTCGCCGCAATCCTGCTTCTGCTTCTAAGTGGGAGGTTGATGTTCGCAAACGCGGCCGGCGAAGCTTCGCCGACGGGCGGGAGTCTTGGAGGAGGAACCGGTCACTTTCGGGGGGCCGTCCTTGGAGCGCTCTTTTCCTAGGTCGTTTGGGTCGTCAACGACGCTCCAGGTCACGCTGGCTTGGTGGCGCCGGTTCTATGGGCTTCGGCCGTCGCCTTGCTGTTCGGCGCAACGCGCGCGGTGAAGAGGCTCCGAGTCCAACCATCACGGTCCCTTTCTATCGTGGCGCTCTACGCGGGAACTGTGGGCGCGCTCGTCCTCCTCCGGGGCCATACGTTCTGGTTGGGAACGCTCCCCGCTGCCCTGGCCGCCGCCACCGCGGTGTCCCTTCGTCGTCCCGCACGTGTTCTCATGGGTCAAGAAGCCTGGTGGGAACCTCTGCTGGGACATCCAGAACGACTCCTGGTCGGCACCTTTGCTGCGCTCTCATTGGTTGGTGGCTTGGCTCTCTCCTTGCCGATTGCAGCCCACGGAGCCGCGCCCCTCGATGGGATCGACGCCTTTTTCACGTCGGTCAGTGCAGTCTGCGTGACGGGACTCGTTACGGTCGACACGAAAACGGCGCTCTCCGCCTTCGGCCAGTCCGTCGTGCTCGTACTCATCCAAATCGGCGGTCTGGGGATCATGACCTTCTCCACGGCGATCCTCTGGGCCGTCGGGGGGCGAATGAGCCTGCGCCACGAAGGTGCCGTCGCAAGTCTCATCAGTACCCACGACAGGGGACGCCTGTTCGACACGGCGCGGAGGATCGTTCTGCTCACCTTCGCGACCGAGTCTGCGGGTGCGCTGGTTCTCACGATGCTGTTCTTGCGCGCCGGGGACACTCTGGGCAAAGCCCTTTGGCGAGGACTTTTCACGTCCATTTCGGCCTTCTGCAACGCCGGATTTGCACTACAAACCGAAAGCCTCATTCCCTACCAGGACAATCCCCTCGTCCTTCACACGGTCGGCATCCTCATCATCCTCGGGGGACTCTCGCCTCATCATTGATCACAAAATTTCGCGAGCGGGAATTTTCCGGACGCTGAC